>NZ_OANU01000029.1 GCF_900089835.1 Vibrio thalassae
CTTTGCGATTACGCTTCCGTACGCCGCTCTCAAGCTGAAGTTTTTGCCACTGGGGTAGAAAAGCCTGACAAAAGTCATCGACATGGCAAAATAAGTCCACTAATTTGTGCATAGCTGGTTCCTTGTGATAAGTCTCTCTTGGTCGAAAGATCTGATCGCAGAACCAGCTTTTAGTTCCCTTCTTTTTTTATCCCGAGTTCAGGTTAATTAGGTATTGCTTATTGTCTTTGTGCCATACTTTCTTGGATGAGTCATGGCGTCCGCCATTACGACAAAGCCACAAAACTATCCCGAATTCGTAAAAAACACGCTCTAATACCCAATCTATTTAGTCAGAATTACATGAGGTATTATATTTTGGTGTTCGAATTCACACATTAAATGAGTGTTTATTTTTCTAAAAAACTGGTTTAATGAAAAATAAATGGTCAAAATTTATCATTAATGTGGAGTTTCATAGTATATATTTGCTATATATTAAGAATATTTGTCGATAAAATATCATCTAATGCATATAATATCCCAGCTTTCGAATGTGCATCAATTTTTTCGTTCGAGCATTTATTCTTTCCTTAGCCCAATACTATGAGGTTCCGATGTTTGGGATATTTAAACCTATGGCGCATATCGACCGTTTATCTTCAGATAAGATCGATAGCACTTACACACGACTACGATGGCAACTGTTCATCGGTATTTTTGTTGGCTACGCGGGTTATTACCTAGTCCGCAAAAACTTTAGTTTGGCAATGCCCTATATGATTGAACAGGGTTTCAGTCGCGGTGAGCTGGGGGTGGCTTTGGCTGCTGTTTCTATTGCTTATGGCTTATCTAAGTTTTTGATGGGGAGCGTTTCTGACCGCTCTAACCCACGTTATTTCTTAAGTGGCGGCTTGTTAATGTCAGCGCTCGTCATGTTCTGCTTTGGTTTCATGCCTTGGGCCACCGGCAGTATTACCGCGATGTTTATCCTTCTTTTCCTGAACGGCTGGTTCCAGGGTATGGGTTGGCCAGCATGTGGACGAACTATGGTGCATTGGTGGTCACGTAAAGAGCGTGGCGAGATCGTATCCGTATGGAACGTTGCTCACAATGTGGGTGGAGGATTGATTGGTCCAATGTTCATATTGGGTCTGTGGGCTTTTAACGACGATTGGCGCACCGCCTTTTATGTTCCTGCATTTTTTGCCATTCTCGTCGCTATTTTCATCTGGTTTACGGTAAGAGATACCCCTCAATCCTGTGGTCTACCACCTATTGAAGAATACAAAAACGACTACCCAGATGATTACAATAAATCTCACGAAACCGAGATGACAGCGAAAGAGATCTTCTTTAAGTATGTATTCAATAACAAACTGTTGTGGTCTATCGCTATTGCAAACGCGTTCGTTTACCTAATTCGTTATGGTGTGCTTGACTGGGCACCTGTTTACCTAAAAGAAGCGAAAGATTTCTCAGTGGACAAATCTTCTTGGGCTTACTTCTTGTATGAGTGGGCAGGTATACCGGGCACGTTATTGTGTGGTTGGATCTCAGATAAGTTATTCAAAGGTCGCCGCGCTCCTGCTGGTATCTTGTTTATGGTTCTGGTCACCATTGCAGTTCTGGTTTACTGGTTTAATCCTGCAGGTAACCCAACCGTTGATATGTTAGCTCTTATTGCGATTGGCTTCCTAATTTATGGGCCAGTAATGCTTATCGGTCTGTACGCACTTGAACTAGCACCTAAGAAAGCTGCGGGTACGGCGGCTGGTTTAACGGGTTTGTTCGGCTACTTGGGCGGTGCGGTTGCAGCTAACGCAGTACTTGGCTTCATGGTTGACCATTTCGGCTGGGATGGTGGATTCTCTATCTTGGTTAGCGCTTGTGTCGCCTCAATCATCTGTCTGCTGTATGCGTTAGTCGGCGAGCGCAAGCACCATAAAGAGAAAAGCCTCGAGCGAGAGAAAGAAGCACTAGCCTGAGACCACCACTTTTAACTTTCTTATTAACCTCAGATCTGGTTAAGCCAACACTAGGTAATTACTTTCTAACAGCTCAAATTCTTGAGCTGTTAGAGCCAAGTGAGGTGCTTCATCTATCAGGCAGTAGGCAATGAGCACTCCCATCAGATTCAAGATAAATCCGTGCATGCTGCGGTGTCGGGAGTGTTCGTTGTACGAGATATGTTCAATCGCGTGACTCCGTAACGAAGAACGGCTCCCAATCGAGAGCCGTTTTTCCGTCTAAATCTGAGTGCGCATAAAACTTAAGTTAAATGTTGAATGATCACAAATGTTGAATGATTGGACTCCAGCCAGACTGGACAGTTCATTAAGCGACATTTTGCTGTTCAAAGTTAACTGGGTGGGTATCGTTATTTAGTTATATAGAGACCTCGAACTTGTTTACTATTCACAAGCACCTGCTTTATAGACTAAAATTTTTGTATCCTTGACGTGATAATTGGCCAAAATTAGGTGTTAACTATATGAATAATAAAAATAAACCATCGATTCTAGTTGTGTGCATGGGCAGCACAGCTGGTTCTATTAACTGATTGAAAAATATAAGTAAACTTACGTTTCCAAAATTGCTCCAATGGAAGTTCTCCAAAATGTGAGAGTGTTTTTGGTGTGCTTCAAGGGTGTTATAGGTGGCTAAGTATGAGTTACTGGGTCACGTATAGTTTTCGAAGACATAAAGCCTCTAACCTTTTACCGCTAGATTTTTGCTAGAGATAGTGTGGAAACCGATAGCTTTGAGTTTGGTCTTGGTAAAATACCCAGTTTGGTTCATGGTTTGACTCCTTGGTGTTAACGCCAGGTTCGATGGTGCTTCCGATAGCTTCGTAACTGCGCATTTTGGTTACCAAAAACAAACCAAAGATGACTAAAGCCAGTAAAGTAAAAATGCCGCTCATACTTCCTCCCCTTGCTTGGATTGAGATAAGTTGGAGAACACTCTGCTCCTTTCATCGCTGATGCTAACACCCAGCCAAGCGCCAAGAGTCCGTTTGGTGATTACTTTTTGCTCTTCAAGATAAATAAAACTGACAAGCAGCCTTGTGCACGCGTTGAAATTTATAATGTACTATTTTTCAATTAGTTATGTGAAATTGAGTTTGTTGGGAGGGTTTTCACAGCGATACTGAAAGGTCGTTTTGAGGGCAAATTCGCTCCAAAATCCCTCCAAAACTATTCACAAGTACCTGATTTATCGACTAAAATTTTTTGTATCTTTGACGTGAAAATTTGCCAAAATTAGGTGTTAACTCTATGAATAATAAAAAGAAACCATCGATTCTAGTTGTATGCATGGGCAATATTTGTCGCTCGCCAACGGGCGAAGCGGTATTACGCTCTAGAGCCGCGAATCAAGGAGTTGAGGTCCTTATCGATTCAGCAGGGACGATTGGCTACCATCAAGGTGACGCCCCTGATAAGCGAGCTCAGGGCGCTGGCGAAGCTCGTGGTTACTCGTTTTCTGGAATAAAAGCGCGACAAGTGACAGATGAAGACTTTGAGATCTTTGACGTGATTCTAGCCGCAGATAAGGATAACTTGGCCGACCTTAAACAACGTTGTCCTCAACATCTCAAGTACAAACTTTCGTTATTTCTTAGCCATGGCTCTTCATCCTATAGTGAGATCCCAGACCCTTATTATGGAGGAGAGCAGGGCTTTGAGTTGGTGTTGGATCTCATTGAAGAAGCGGCCGATGCAGTGTTAGCCAAAGTCTAATGGCAAAAACGCAGCTTAACTGCGTTTTTAGAATGATCAATAGTAAGGATTTATTTGCTCATTTCGCCACGTAGCACTTCTAACATTTTCGCTTTGACTTCTTCGTAGCCCAAGTTTTGGCTAAGTAGATAGTGTAGCTTGGCTAGAGCCGCTTCTGGGGTCATGTCAAAACCGCTGATAACTCCGGCATCGGCTAGGGCACAGCCAGTAGCATAACCGCCCATATTGACTTTACCTGCTAGACATTGGGTGAGGTTGACCACAATCACGCCACGTTCAGAAGCTTCTTTTAGGTGTGCAAGAAGTTCGGGGTTTTGCGGGGCATTACCAACACCAAAAGTGAGCAATATCATAGCGTTAACAGGTTGAAGTAGCGTGTTACGAATCACTTCATGTGAGATGCCTGGGTACATAGTAATGACCCCAATAGGCTGTGGTGTAATGTCGTGTACTTTAAACTTGCCCTCAGGCATTTTGTTCAGTTCTACACCACTACCTAACTGAATATTGATACCCGCTTCTAAGATCGGCGCCATGTTTGGAGAGGTAAACGCGTTAAAACCATCGGCGTGAGATTTGGTACTGCGGTTACCACGCATGAGCTGGTTGTTGAAAAATAGCGTTACTTCATTAATGGGATAATTTGCGGCAATGTGCAGGGCATTTAGAAGGTTAGCTTGTCCATCTGAGCGAAGCTCCGCCAACGGTATTTGCGAGCCAGTGACAATAACAGGTTTGCCTAGATTTTCTAGCATAAACGACAGTGCCGACGCGGTATAAGCCATGGTATCGGTACCATGTAAAATCACAAAACCGTCATAGTGGTTGTAGTTATCGCGAATATCGTCCGCAATCTGCTGCCAATCCGCAGGTGTCATGTCTGAAGAGTCAATCAACGGCTCGTATTCGTGAATCGTGAACTCTGGCATTTCGGGGCGATGGAATTCCGGCATACTAGCCAGTTGCTTTTCCATAAAACCCGCGACTGGAATATAGCCGTGATCGGACTTTTGCATGCCGATGGTGCCACCAGTGTATGCAATATAGATGTGTTTTCTTGTCATGCCAGGAATCGCTTTGTTATCAAAGGGAACAGATGCTGGCGATTATAACCAAAACCAACAAAAGAGCCACCGATTGGTGGCTCTGGATAAGGGAATTTGTTAGCCCGTGATACTTACTCGATGTTACAGGTCAAACACAGCACGTATTGACCTTTCGGATCGTTGAAGCTTTCTAGCAAACTAGCGTGTTGCTGCAATTGAGTCGCAACTGGCAGTAAGCTCTGTGGAACCCAAGCGGATAGGTCGAGTCCAAGACTCACTTTTACTTGCTGCATGATATCTTGCACGAATTGTTGTGCTGGGCTGAGCGGTTCTTCCACCCAATAGATATCGTATTTCTCCATTCCGCCGAGCTCAGCGGCAAGAGCGACCGCATCGTCAAAGTCACCAATCTTGTCTACAAGGCCACGTTCTAACGCATCTTTACCAGTCCAAACGCGCCCTTGAGCGACAGAGTCGACATCCGTGACCGACATGTTGCGGTTATTTGCAACTAACGTAATAAAGCGCTTATAGCCATTTTCTATGCCCATTTGGAATGCTTTAGAAGCACCTTCACTGATGCCAGTGGTAACGCCAACGCCTGAGAATGGGGATGTACCCACACCATCGGTATTAATCCCAATATTGTTTAACCCTTTCTCGAACGTTGTCACCACACTAAAGATTCCGATAGAGCCGGTAATCGTTGTCGGCTGAGCCATAATCTTGTTCGCGTTCATAGAAATCCAATAACCGCCGGAGGCAGCAACACTCGACATAGACACCACAACAGGCTTACCTGCGTCGCGAAGTGCTTGGACTTCGTTGCGAATCACTTCTGAGGCAAAAGCACTTCCCCCAGGGCTATCGACACGCAGTACAACCGACTTCACTGAGTCATCTTCACGTGCCTGTTTGAGAAGGGCTGCAGTACTGTCGCCGCCGATAGTTCCTCGTGGCTGCTCACCATCCATGATGGTGCCACTTGCGACGATGACGGCGACTTGGTTGTCTGATTGTTCAGGTAAATCGTAAGGCATGGAGGCTAAATATTCATAGTAGCCTACTGCATTGAAACCACCCTCACCGTCGCTACCGAACGCTTCTACCATCGCCTGATTTACTTGCTGTTTAGTGACAAGCTCGTCGACCAACCCAAGTCGTTTGGATAGCGCAGCTAAATCGCCGTCAGCAGCTTCAAGCTCTTTGAGGAATTCATCCATGGTTGGCGTCAAAACACTGGTTTCGATTTGACGGTTAGAGGCAACATCATCAACGTAGGCTCCCCACAGCTGAGAAACCCAGCGAGTGGCGGATTCTTTTGCTGCCTCTGACATATCATCACGAAGGAAAGGTTCTACCGCTGATTTATAAGTACCAACTCTAAAGACGTGCGTTGTCACATCGAGTTTCTCGAGTAACGTCTTGTAGTACATTGAGTAAGCGCTGTAACCTTTGATGAGTACCGCGCCATCAGGAGCGAGATAAACTTTGTCGGCATAACTGGCGATATAGTATTGGCTTTGGTTGTAAAAAGCGCCGTAAGCGTAAATTGGCTTGCCTGTCGCTTTGAACTCGTTCAACGCTTTAGCGATGTAGCGAAGCTTAGTTAAACTGGTTTCTGGCATGTCCCTTAGGGACAGAACCAATCCTTTAACAGAATCGTCGGTGGACGCGTGACGAATTGAGTCTACGATGTCAAACAACACGTTTTCTTTTGGCAGATCACGCCCAAATAGTGAACCCGTGACTGAGTCCATAGGGTTAACATAGCTACTTTGCTCAACGATAGGTCCAGAAATATTCAGGACAAGCGCGGCCTCTTTTTGGGCCGCTTCTGGTGTTGGTTCTACTTGCGTGAAGGCAAAATAGAACATTGCGAGCACAGCGAAGAACAGCAAATTAATAATGGCGAGCCTGGTAAAGTTAATGACTTTCCAGATGCCTTTGAAGATCAAACCGATAAACCGAAATACTTTTTTCATCATCTCTCCACATCACCAAAAAGGTGAGTGTTTTTGTCCCTAAACATCAACTACTAGTGTAGCGTTGGCGTGGCAGATTCACTGTATCAATAATGTAATTGTACGTGTATGTTGCCACTATCACTCAATCAAGGTTTTAAGTGAATAAAAATTAAAGACTTAACATACTAGATTAAGTTCAAAGATTCAGAAAAAATTTTCTTTAATGTTGAGAAAATGTAAACGCCAGTTTGATTTTTTAACCTTTACATAATATTCTGGTCAGACCACAACTATAACAACGGAAGTGAAGTCTGCTATGTACCCGAACTTACTGAAGCCTCTCGATTTAGGATTTACCCAATTATGTAATCGTGTGTTAATGGGATCGATGCACACAGGTCTTGAAGAACACAAGGAAGGACTGCATAAGCTCGCTGCGTTTTATGAAGAGCGAGCGAAAGGTGGCGTTGGACTGATTGTCACCGGTGGCTTTGCGCCAAATTTGCGTGGACGTCTCGCCCCATTTGCAGCGGAATTTAGCAAACCAAAACATGCTAAAGCGCATAAGGTCGTGACAGAGGCGGTTCATAAACATGGCGGCAAAATCGCATTGCAAATTCTTCACGCTGGTCGTTATGGTTACCATCCGTTTTCGCAGAGTGCTTCAAAAATCAAATCGCCAATCTCACCGTTTGCGCCCAGTGACATGAGCAGTCGCCAAATCTGGAAGACTATCGACGCCTACGCTAACAGTGCTTCGCTGGCACAAGAAGCTGGGTATGACGGTGTGGAAATCATGGGCTCGGAAGGGTATCTCATTAACCAATTCATCTGCAAGCGCACCAACGTTCGTTATGATGAGTGGGGTGGCAGTTATGAGAACCGTATTCGTTTACCGCTAGAAATAGTGAAAGCGGTCAGAGCGGCAGTGGGTAAAGAGTTCATTATTATTTTCCGACTCTCAATGCTAGATCTTGTTGAGCAAGGCAGTACTTTCGAAGAAGTTGTTCAGCTTGGGCAAGCGCTTGAGCAGGCGGGTGTGACAATTATTAATACAGGCATCGGTTGGCATGAAGCCAAAGTGCCGACGATTGCTACCCAAGTGCCTCGCGGCGCGTTTACATGGGTAACCGAAAAAATCCGTCCTTATCTGAATGTGCCTGTGATCACGACTAACCGAATAAACACGCCAGAAGAAGCAGAGCGAATACTCTCTTCTGGACAGGCTGACATGGTTTCCATGGCAAGACCTTTCTTGGCCGATCCAAACTTTATCGCGAAGGCAGAGCAAGGTAAGTCGCAGCTTATCAATACGTGTATTGGTTGTAACCAAGCTTGTTTAGATAATGCATTTAAAGGCAAGCGCGCCACTTGTTTGGTCAATCCTCAAGCGTGTTATGAGACGGATTTAATCGTCAAGAAAGCGGTAAACAGCAAGACCATTGCTGTGGTAGGTGCAGGGCCGGCTGGATTGGCATGTGCGACTATGTTAGCGGAGAAAGGCCATTCAGTGGACCTATTTGAAAAGAGTGACCGCATTGGTGGTCAGTTCCGTTTAGCGATGCAAATTCCGGGTAAACAAGAGTTTAGAGAAACTATCCGCTACTTTGCTAACCGTATTGATGAAACAGGCGTTAAGTTGCATCTTGATACTGAAGCTACCGCTGACCTTTTACATGAATATGACGAAGTCGTTATGGCGTCAGGTGTTCAACCTCGAATGCCTAAACTTGAAGGTATTGATAACCAAAATAAAGTGATCGACTATCAAACCTTAATTCGGGATAAAACGCCTGTCGGCGACAATGTAGCGATTATGGGCGCTGGTGGTATTGGTGTTGATGTGGCAAGCATGATTACTGAACCGCATGGTCAAACGCTTGATGACTGGTTGCACGAGTGGGGCATAGATAAAACGATCGAACATCCTGGTGGATTGTTCCCATTCCCAGAGGAAGTGACCGATACCAATGTCTGGGTTATGCAGCGTAAAGAGGGGCGTGTCGGTAAAGGGCCTGGTAAAACGACAGGTTGGATTCATAAGAAAACCTTAGAAAAACGCGGTGTCCATCTGCTAGGCGGTGTGACCTATAACAAAATCGATGATCAAGGCTTGCACATTACTGTTAAAGGTAAAGAGCAGCTAATACCGGCAGATAAAGTCGTTATCTGTGCGGGGCAGGAATCAGTGAAACCGTTTGAAGACCAATGGCAAAGCTTTGGCGATAAATTGCATGTGATTGGTGGTGCTGACTATGCGGGTGAACTGGATGCCGTTAGAGCGATCCGCCAAGGTGTCGAGTTAGCCGCGAAATTATAATGCACATTGAGAATGGTTCTTGCTTTTGCTGTCATGACGTTAACGTTTTGTTATAATGAGCGTTATTACAACAAACAAAAAGGGAAGTGTTATGGATGCCCTAGAACTGTTACTCAATAGACGTTCGATTGCTCGACTTGCTGAGCCTGCTCCTGAAGGAGAAGCGCTAGAAAACATAATTAGAGCGGGGCTGCGTGCTCCCGATCATGCGGGGCTTACTCCGTGGCAGTTTGTTCTAGCGCAAGGCAATGGCAGGCAGAAATTAGCTGACATCTTAAGCGATGCTGCGATCCGAGCCGGTAGTGATGAGGCAGTGATTGAAAAAGCCAAGAAAGCGCCGTTTCGCGCCCCGATGGTGATCACTGTCATCGCGAAAGTCACGCAACATGACAAGGTGCCAGCGATTGAACAACATCTTTCTGCTGGCTGCGCAGTCCAAGCGATGCAAATGGCGGCAGTGGCACAAGGTTTTCAAGCATTCTGGCGTTCAGGTAAATGGATGTTTGATGAACATGTTCGTCGAGCGTTTGGCGTTGAAGGTGATGATCAAATCGTGGGTTTTCTCTACGTTGGCACGCCGGGTTGTACACCGATGAAAGCACCTGAGCGTGATTTAAATAAATACGTTAAGTTTCTCTAACGAAACTTTTAACTGGCTATTTATACAGTTTTTCTTGATTCCTAAAGGTAAGCTTAGTTAAGCTTACCTTTATTCTTTAGATACCTGTGACTCTTCTCTATGACTCGTCTTTTTATTGCAGAAAAACCCAGTTTAGGGCGCGCCATTGCCGCCGCTCTGCCAAATCCTCAAAAGAAAGGCGACGGATACATCCAATGTGGGAACGGGGATGTGGTCACTTGGTGTATTGGTCACTTGCTTGAACAGGTAGAGCCTGATGCCTATGATGAGCGTTATAAAAAGTGGAACCTCAATGATCTGCCTATCGTGCCAAATCAGTGGCAGCTTAGACCTCGAAAAAGCGCTTCCAAACAGCTTACCGCGGTAAAAAAATTGCTAAAGACAGCGACCAATATCGTTAATGCTGGCGACCCAGATAGGGAAGGGCAACTTCTGGTAGACGAAGTGATCGATTACTGTAAGGTTCCGAAAGCCAAGAAAGACGCTGCACAACGTTTGTTGATCAGTGATTTAAACCTTCCTGCGGTAAAAAAAGCACTGAACTCTATGCGTATGAATCAAGAGTTTATTCCCCTCTCGGTATCAGCACTGGCGCGTTCGCGAGCAGATTGGCTTTATGGCATGAATATGTCTCGGGCCTACACGCTTCTGGGACAAAAAGCAGGTTATCAAGGGGTGCTGTCGGTTGGACGGGTACAGACTCCTGTTTTAGGATTGGTGGTTCGCCGTGATGAAGAAATCGAGAACTTTGTTGCCAAAGACTATTACACCTTACATGCCTTGATTCCTTATCAAGATTCGCAAGCTGCATTTGATATCCGCGCCAAATGGAAACCAAGTGAAGCCTGTCAACCTTGGCAAGATGAAGAGGGAAGAGTACTGAATAAAAAGCTGGTGGAAAATGTCGCCAGTCGTATTCAAGGACAGCCTGCAAAAGTCACTAAATCAGAGCATAAGTCGACAAAGCAAAATGCGCCGCTGCCTTATTCTTTATCTGCATTACAGATTGATGCAGCCAAGCGTTTTAACATGAGCGCTCAACAGGTGTTGGATGTGTGTCAGGCTTTGTATGAGAAACACAAGCTGATTACTTATCCACGCTCTGACAACCGATATCTCCCTAAAGACCACTTTTATCAAGCGAATGATGTGCTAAGCGCAATAAAGAACAACAGCAAAGAGCATGCGCGAGCCGTTGATGGAGCGGATAGCAGTCGTAAATCTAAGGCATGGAACGACAGCAAAGTGGATGCTCATCACGCGATTATTCCGACGCCAAAGAAAATCAGCAGCGTGCTTTCCGGGTTTGAAGAGAAAATCTATGGCTTGATTGCTCGACAATATTTAATGCAGTTTTATCCAGCCGCCGTCTATGCCGAAGCCATGTTAGAGTTTGATATCCAAGGTGGCTGCTTTATTGCTAAGGGTAAGCGATTACAGCAACCGGGATGGCGAGTGTTACTAGGTAACGCTGCCGATGAGCAAGAGGATGGCGTAGACGCTGTTCCGCCTTTAGAGGTCGGCACAGAGTTGATCTGCCGAGAAGGTGTGATTGCGGAGAAGAAAACCGAACCACCAAGACATTTTACCGAGGCGACATTATTACAGGCGATGACTGGAATCAGTCGCTTCGTTGAAGACAAATCGTTAAAGAAAATCTTACGTGAAACTGATGGTATTGGAACCGAAGCGACACGTGCTGGTATTCTTGACACTTTATTTAAACGCAAGTTGCTTAATCGTCAAGGGAAATCAGTGATGAGTACGTCTGCGGGGAGAGGGTTAATTCATGCACTACCCGATGAATCGACTTATCCGGATATGACGGCTCATTGGGAATTTCAACTGCAAGGTATGGCCGAGAGAACGCAATCCTATACACCGTTTATGGCAGAGCTCAATCATCGCCTTGAACAGCTGATGCAACAAGTGAAGTCAGGGCCTGTGCCTGACTCTCTTAAGAACTTACCTAAAGTTGAAAGGCCCGCCTTTAAGAAACGACGCTTTAGTAAAGGCAAAAAAGCGCCGAGCAAAACGAAAAGCCGCGGTTAACATCAGGCGAGGATTGACCTACCAAGGAAGAGGTTGACCGTCGAAGTTAATAAACTGACCAGAGTGGGCCGTGTCGGCGTTTTCGATAACCTTGAACAAGCCAGATGCTGACTCTGTGGTTGAGATAAGCGCATTTGGCCCGCCCATTTCGGTTTCCACCCAACCCGGATGTAAGGCTAACACTATGATGCCTTCTTGGCTTAAATCGTTACTCAAACTCTTAACCACTGAATTTAGGGCGGCTTTCGAGGAACGATAGATGTATCCGCCACCAGACGTATTTTCTGTCATGCTACCGACCTTAGAAGATAAACAAGCGACCTTCTTAACCGCAGAGCGTTGAATTTTGGGATACAGCGCTTCTACTAATTTAAGTGGAGCGATGGTGTTTATCTCTAATACTTTGCGCCATTCATTGATGTCTGTATTACCGAAACCGTAGCCTTTAGGGCCATAATAGCCAGCGTTATTGATCACAATATCCAGGTTTGGTAGTTGTGCGACGAGTTGTGGGTAGGTCTGATAGTCGGTGACATCAAAGCAGTACGTGGTCAGATTTGATTCACTGACTTCTAACAACAACAGCTCTCTCGCGCTGCTGGCACTTCGATAAGTCGCATGAACTTGATAGCCTGATTGAAGGTATCTTTTGGTAAGAGCTAGCCCAATGCCTCGATTTGCCCCTGTAATGAATACGGTTTTCATATGCGCTTCCTGACGATAAGATGCCTCTATTATAAATGAAAACCAGAGTGTCTGATGCACAACAACGTTGTTCCTTTGATTTATCATCCTATCTATTCGGAGTTACCGTTGCCGGAAGGACATCGTTATCCTATCAACAAATACCGTTTGCTGTATGAAGAGGTTGAGCGAAAGTATTTACGCTTGGCTGAATCCCCTTTTGTCATAAAAACACCTAGCCCGTTAACGGTAGAGCAAGTGCAGCAGGTTCACTGTAAAGACTACGTCGAAGGTTTGCTCACAGGCAACTTACCTGCTGCTAAGATAAGAAGAATAGGCTTTCCGTGGACAGAACAGCTTATTCAACGCACACTGACCTCAGCGGGTGGAACGTGTTTAGCTGTGCAGCAAGCAATGGAGTATGGGTTAGCGATTCACCTAAGTGGCGGTTATCACCATGCCCATTACGATTTTGGTAGCGGTTTTTGCTTGTTCAATGACCTCATTATTGCCGCACAAAATGCTCTAGAGCAGGGAGCAGAAAAAGTACTGATTGTTGATAGTGACGTTCATCATGGTGATGGGAGTGCGACCCTAGCTTCAGGTACTGATCAAATAGTGACCCTATCACTTCATTGCGATAAGAACTTTCCAGCACGCAAACCGTTTTCTGATATGGATGTGCCTTTAAGTCGCGGTGCGGGTGACCAAGAGTTCTTAGCAAGTTTCAAACAAGTGGTTGAACTGGCAGTGAGGCTGCATCAACCCGATCTTATTATTTATGATGCGGGTGTAGATATTCACGAAGACGATGAACTTGGCTATTTAAACGTGAGCTTGGATGGAGTCCGCCAGCGAGACTTATGGATGCTGGACTACTGCCAGAGTGAAACTGTTCCTCTAGCATGCGTCGTTGGTGGCGGATATCGAACAGAGCATAGTGACTTGATTCCGATTCATATGTCACTTATCGACGCGGCATATCAGCAAAGGAGTGGAAAATGAAGCACAGGATAAGAGCAGCGGGCATTGCCTTACAAGATAATAAGATATTGATGCTTCGGGTGCGCGACCAATATTCAGGGGAATATTGGATACCACCCGGCGGTGGTCTTGAGGATTCGGATGTGTCTTCTAAACAAGCGTTAGTGCGAGAATGTCGCGAAGAAACGGGGCTAGATGTGACTGTCGGGCCTTTGCTGTGTGTGCGGGAGTTCCATGAAATCTCGACTGATCGCTACCATGTTGAACTGTTTTATTTGTTAGAGTCATGGAGTGGCACACTGTCTTTAGACAACTTAGCAGGGCTAAATGACTCGGAGTATATTCAGCAAGTCGCCTGGGTAGATATTGAAGCGCTCAATCAATACAAAGTCTTTCCTGCCGATATTGCATCTACGATACTTCCACTTATTAAAACTGAGCAGTTTGCGACACATCTAGGAAGCTACGTTCAAGGCAGCAATGACGATGTGAACTATCTAGACTAAAGTTGGTGATGACAAAGCGGAGTGAGATGTAACGCAACGTGAAGAACGAGATTGTGTGGTGGATAAGTTATTAAGGACGCATTGAATAGCGCCCTTAATGACCAGAGATTTGAATATAAGTTGTCGTAGATTAAACGCAATAACCTCTGTATGATGCACGGCCACAACGACTGACGAGTACCTGCGATGAACCGTAAGAAAAAAATCAACCAGATCCATAAAGCGCGAATGAAAAAAGCGAACGCTAAAAAGAATGGCGCAGGGAAGAATAAACCGCGTTATATTTCTAAAGCAGAACGTGCCAAGATGGAAGCGGAGCAGGAAATTCAGAGCAGTGATACCTTAGAGGTTGCAGAGCAAAGTTCAGTCTCTTGAACACAGATAGCCTAAACAGTCATTCATAGTGGTGAGTGACTGTCATTACCTCAAAAGCCACTGCGATTTATTCGTTAGGTAGCCAACCTGATGATGTGCTCATCCCAATATACTTGCCTTTAGCTTAAAGATTCCCCTCTACCTAAATATTCCTCTCACACAGAACAGAATAATGATATTAAACGAGAAGCGATGTAGTCACTATTTGTGGTTTCAGTGTTATTTTTATCTAGTTAGGAGAACTACTTAATGGTTGAAAGGTATTCTTGCTGAATTGCCCCCTAACATCGATGATCACATCATCAAGAGTGGGCTTAAAATCCTTAAAGTGAACTGTAGAGGGGAGAGTGTGGATGGTAGGGTGTAGTTTTGCGATTAAAGCAGCATTGCGTGAGACAGCAATAGCACGTTCTTTTGCACACAAAGATATTTTTACGTCAAAGGGGAAGTCCTTGCTTCTTAAGTATTTAGGGAAGCATAGACGAGTGTAGTAAGTGCCGGATGGCGATTTGAGTAAGTACATTGTCTCAGTCAATCCTATTTTGATTGAGCAAGTGCACCTAGATACAAAAAAACCGTTGATAATCAACGGCTTTTTTGTTTTGAATGTGGCGGAGAGATAGGGATTTGAACCCTAGATACGCTATTAACGTATGCCGGTTTTCAAGACCGGTGCTTTCAACCACTCAGCCATCTCTCCGTGTTGATGCGCATAATAATGGGCATCTTACTGTTTGTAAACCCTTATTTTAACTGTTTGCTGCAATTATAAGCATTTGAATTAAAAATTAGGATTGGGTGTCTATAAACTAAACATTTCTTTAGTAAAAAGCCCCTAGTCGTAACTAGGGGCTTGAATATGGTCGGACTGACTGGATTTGAACCAGCGACCCCCGACACCCCATGACGGTGCGCTACCAAGCTGCGCTACAGTCCGATGGGATTAATCTAAACCAGTCGATTTTGTAGGTCAAGAGCTATTAAGCATTAAATACTTGATTTACTGACTTTTTGCGTAAAAACGCTGCAGTTCAGTAAAACCTTGCATAAGTATCGGTAGTTTTGGATTTTTGTCGTCAAGTATTCGATAGTTATGATCATACAAACTGTAGTTACCAAACTTATCGACTACTGTTGTGTCTGTTGTGGTAATTAGGGCTAACTCGCGCGTATCACCAGCGATAATCCATTGGCGCTTGCGCTCATCGAAGAGGTTACGGCCGCTACTGTAGCTTTTAACATTGGTTGATACGCCACTCAAGTCTTGCATGATAGTGCCGGTCAGATCTAAATGGCTTGTCATATGTGTATAGTCAGCGGCTAACTTGCCAGGCCAGTGAATCACCATAGGGACGCGCAGTTGATATTGGCTATAGTTGCTATTCGAGCCCCAACTGCGAGTCTTAGTCTCGTTAAACTCAATACCGTGGTTTGATGTAAGAACAACAACGGTATTTTTCATTAAACCTTGATCAGCAAGAGTTTGCAGTATCTTGGCAAACTCGCTATCGGCTGCTGTCGCAGCCGCAGAGTAGGCTGCTACAAACTGCTGTTCGGCAGATAGGTCTGAGCCTTTAGGCTGATACGCATCAAAGTTATCTACGGTCGTTAGCTCAATATAGCTGAACCATGGTTGTCCTTTGCCAGACTGGATGTCTTTTTGCCAGCGTTCAATTGCGGTGTTGTCCGACACGACAGTAGGCACTGTTTCACCTTCAGCGGCGACCGTTAAATCCACCATAGGGTAGTTACGGAAAATAGTGTCGCTATAAAGGTCATCTGTGAAATTGTCGCCACTGTATAGCTTGAAGCTATAACCTTGGTCTCGCAAAATTGACATAAACAGTGGATTTGTCCCTTGTGCTTTGATGCTACTAGCGTAGCTACTAGGGAGACCATACATCAAACCGAATACCCCAAAGTCATCGTTGCTTGAGCTATAGTGGTTTGTGAAATTTAGATTATTTAAAGCAAAGCCATAGCTTACAGGCATAGTTTGTGCCGTTAGCATATCGCTTCGCAAATTATTAATGCTGACAATCAGTACATTTAAGTTTTCCGAGCGGCGATTAAATTCGATTTCAGTTAACGGATAGCTAACCAGGTCGACGGCGCCTTCGTTGTCTTTCAGTTTCTTTAGGTATTCTTCGCGGTCCAGAAGACCATGTTTTTCCATAAATGACTTGGCTGTCATTGGATATGACAGCGGGAAATTCGCTTTCTGTACCGTTACTGGATTATAAAAATAAGCATCCGCCCAAATGAAGATCAGATGACTAGAGATAAAACAAAGGAAGAATACGGCCGCTAGTGGTCGCCCCACATGTTTATGAGAAAGTTTACGCTGTTTTTTCCACACCCATTCAGATAGCGCTAATTGGGCGAGAAAGATCGGAGGTAAAAGGATAAATAAGTGTTGCAGATCGGCGCTGACCGTCGTGCTTTCATCGTTAAAGAGTAAGTCCCAGACAACAGGGGACAAGTGCAAGTTGATAGACTGATAGGCTTGCGCATCGATCAGTAATACCGTGAGACCAAATGTCGCAAAACAAACGGCCAGTAGGCGAAATAACTTACGTGATGGGACAATAAAGGTCAGAGGGAAGAGTACCAGAAGGTACAAAGCGAAAACCAAAAAACCGAAATGACCAATCCATGAGGTGAGCAGATAGAGCTGTCCCAACAAGGTATCTGGCCAAGGTGATGCCGCAATATAACGTGTGCCAACCAACATAGCTGCGATAATATTGAAGAACGCAAACCAATGTCCCCAACCAACCAGCCGTGAGACTCGTTCACCATATGAATTTTCGCTATCTACCATCTGCCGCTTTTTCTATCCGTTGTTGATTAGTGTTGGTCTTTGGTTTCTAGTGAAGAAATCAGAGCCTTAGAGAATTTTTCCGCAATTGCTTGGCGTTGTGAAGGAGCAACGTTCTGATTTAAGACATTGGTTGCGATATTGCCTGCAATCATAAGTGAAAGTTCTGCTCCAGCGCCATGCTTGTCTAGCACTGCTGCAATTTCAGAAAGGATATCTTCAACTTGTTGATCGGTATATTTAGATGTAATTGGCATAAAGACTCTGCTAATGATAATGAAAGCGGCTTATGATACCCTACTCTGCATCACAAACGAAACAGCAACGATAATAATTTCACTATGAGTTTGAACCTATCTAACGTTATTTTACACCAGTTAGCGATAAATGAGCAGGAAGAACTGATTGTTCATTACCGTGAGGCGCTATTACCTAACGATCATTCCACGGAAAGCCTAGTTGCTGAGCTCCATAGAGTCTTTAATTCGAAAGCAGGAAAAGGGTTTGGTTCCTTTACTCAAGAAAGTGACTTCCAGATTTGGTTGAATGAATTGCTAAAAAGCGACAAAGACTTTTACACTTTTTCTCAAGACAGCGCTGAGCGACTAAAAACCGAGCTGGCAAAGTACCCATTTGCGGAAGCTGGGACTTTGGTCATGGCGCAATATCAATCGTTGGCAACGGACTATCTCTTCATCGGTTTGCTACCCTCGTACAATAGCCTACAGATCACTGAAGGGTTAAATATTGGATCTATTGATTATCTAGACATTGCCAAAATGGACATCGCGGCAAGAATTGATTTAACCAGTTATGATATAGATAAGAGTTCAAATCGTTACCTTACTTACATTAAAGGGCGTGTTGGCCGTAAAGTCTCTGACTTTTTCCTCGATTTCTTGCAGGCACAAGTTGGTCTTGATACCAAACAACAAAACACGATATTGATGCAAGCGGTTGAAGATTACTGTGCGGATGCCCAATTAGATAAAGACGAAACCGTCAGTTACAAAAAGCAGGTATTTGATTACTGTAGCGACCAATTGAAATCCGGTGATGAGGTTCAAATTAGAGAACTTTCTGGCGAGTTACCGAGTAATGAAGGAACCAGCTTTCTAGATTACACTCAAGAGCAAGGCTATGGTCTTGAAGAGAGTTTCCCTGCAGATCGCTCCACGGTTCGTAAGTTGACAAAATACGTGGGCGCGGGTGGTGGGCTGAACCTAAGCTTTGACAGCTTGTTGCTCGGTGAGCGAGTATTTTATGATCCAGAAACCGACACGCTGACGATTAAGGGAACGCCTCCTAATCTCAGAGATCAGCTGACTAGAAATCGATAAAATTACAAAAGCGCTGTCGAATACAGCGCTTTTTTGATCGAAAAGGCCGCCAAGCAATGTACTTCAATTCGAAGAATCATCTACGAACTGCTGCTAGGGTTATATTGGCTAAAGGATGAGAATAGCGCGGTCCTGCGCTCTAAGAAAGGAACGAGTTGATTTCCGCGAATGTACAGTCAGTTAAAGAGAAGTTTGGATTTTGGCAGTATAATAACGTCGTTATGCATATTACCCTAATATCAGAGGCTTACTTGATGAACGCATTGCGCACTTTTCGCAATTTCCTTTTAATGACAGTATCGGTTGTTCTTTCCGGTTGTTCCCTTCTTGAAGTTCAACTAGATAGTCAAACCATCCCTTTAACCAAACAAGAATTGAATATGCGTTTAATGACTCGCGAATACAGTCGTGAGTTTTTTAGCCAAGTAGAATCGGCAGCCGATTCAATTTCAGCCCAATATCCAGAAACTGATGTGATAAACCAATCCTACGTATTGTTGTGGAAGATTCATGCCGAAGAAGGGTTGCAGCAAGCGGCGTATCAAGTATCACCGACAGCGGGGCTGATCGACTCTTGGGTGTTTACTGTCCAAATGAAGAACTTCTTTAAGGACGGCAAAGGGCAGACTTTGTTTATAGGCGATGAAGCGAAGGACGTGTCTCAGAAGCTCAATGACGAGATCGAACAATTGGCCAAGTCACTGTTTAAAGGTAACCGCTATAAAAGCAGTAAAGAGTTTGTTGAAAAGTTTGCGGCTTTACATCCATTTGACAATCTTACCTTTTCTCGAACACCGGCGTATCGTGAATGGCTAAAAGCGCAGGGAATTGATGAAAGTGAAGTGACGACAACGCTAGGAACTATGCCGGAGGCGTTATCGGATGTCTCGGATCGACTTTCTTTAATGTCAGAACAAACACCGAAGTTAATGACATGGAAAGCGCAGTTGATCGCGTTAAATAGTAATGTAAACGGTGAGGACATTAGAGGCGCTATCCAAAGCTTTCAAATGAGCGCAGACGCGTTCCAAGACTTTGTTAAGAATAACCCTGAGTATATGCGTGATCTTGCACAGCAAATGGCGATTGAGTTACAGCCATTGTTGAATGATCTTGATGCCAAAACACAGGATAAACTGACCCAGCTAAGCGCTGAAAGACAAGCTCTGGATGACATGGTAGCGCGAGAGCGAGACGAGCTGGTTAAGATGGTGGAACGCGAACGTAAAGAGATCGCCGTAATTGTCAACCAAGAGCGTGAACTGTTTGCTCAAGACCTAGATAAGATTTCTCAAGATGTTGTGACACTAGCTATAGATAAGCTCATTCAGCTAGTTAAGAGTACAATTGTGTACTTTATCTTGTTTATTTTAGTGATCTTTTTTGCTCCTTTAGGGCTTGGTTATATCCTTGGTAAGAAGGTTCAAGCGAGAAAAGAGATAAAAACAAGCGCATAGAAAATATTAAGCCCCGAGTTGGGGCTTTTTTACAACTTAACATTGAGATTTATACAAAACTGGTAGGGTTAGTTAAAAAAAGACACACATATTGTTACTTAGCTCTTGTGTTATGCCTCGGAAAAATTTATAGATGGGGGAGCCTTTTTTAAATTCACACGGAGAGTAATTCAATGAGAGTAGGTTTAGTTGGTTGGCGCGGCATGGTAGGTTCGGTATTGATGCAGCGTATGGTTGAAGAAAAAGACTTCGACGTCATTGAGCCAGTATTTTACAGTACCTCTCAAGTAGGTATTCCTGCCCCAAACTTTGGCAAAGATGCCGGTATGCTTCAAGATGCTTTTGACATTGAAAGTTTGAAACAACTTGATGCTGTTATTACCTGTCAAGGCGGTAGCTACACTGAGAAAGTCTATCCAGCATTACGCCAATCTGGTTGGAAAGGTTATTGGATTGATGCAGCTTCTACTCTTCGCATGGAAAAGGACTCCATCATTACCTTAGACCCTGTGAACTTGAGCCAAATTCAAGATGGTTTAGTCAAAGGAACCAACACCTTTGTTGGCGGTAACTGCACCGTTAGCTTGATGCTATTAGGACTCGGCGGTCTATATGAAAAAGGTTTGGTGGAATGGATGAGTGCCATGACCTATCAAGCAGCTTCAGGAGCAGGCGCACAAAATATGCGTGAGCTGATTTCACAAATGGGCGTTGTAAACGATGCTGTGTCCTCCGAGCTGGCGAATCCAGCAAGTTCTATCCTCGATATTGACCGTAAGGTTGCCGAGACGATTCGTTCTTCTTCTTTCCCTACGGACCAATTTGGTGTGCCTCTCGCTGGCTCTTTGATTCCGTGGATCGATGTAAAGCGCGATAATGGTCAAAGTAAGGAAGAGTGGAAAGCTGGTGTTGAGGCTAACAAGATCCTTGGTACTGATGGAAATCCAATCGCTATCGATGGTACCTGTGTGCGTATCGGTGCGATGCGTTGTCATGCTCAAGCACTCACAATTAAGCTTAAGCAGGATGTGCCTATGGATGAGATTGAAGAGATCATAGCCACCCATAACGATTGGGTTAAAGTGATTCCTAACGAGCGTGATATTACCGCAGCGGAGCTAACCCCGGCTAAGGTAACAGGAACGATGTCTATCCCGGTTGGCCGTCTAAGAAAAATGGCAATGGGTAACGACTTCCTAAACGCGTTTACTGTTGGTGACCAATTACTTTGGGGAGCGGCGGAACCATTGCGTCGTACATTACGCATTATTCTTGCAGAGAAAGCCTCTTAAGCTCTCGTAAAAGGCAATAGACTGAATCTAAAAAGCCCTCATTTTGAGGGCTTTTGTCATCTACAAAGTCAGATGTCTGACTGCTCGGTAATCCTTTCGTCAGGGGGAGCTAGTTCACTACCACAATGCTTACAGTGTAAGGCGTCACTCTCGTGTCCAGATTTTGAACAATTTGGACATTTGACCAGATTTCTATGGGTCTTCATTTCCTGATTAAGTTCAGCGGTGATAATGCCTGTCGGTACGGCCAAAATCGAATAACCAAGAAGCATAGTTAACGATGCCAGTGCTTTCCCTAACGGAGTACTAGGCACTAAATCACCGTAACCAACAGTAGTGATGGTCACGATAGCCCAATAGATACTCTGTGGAATACTGGTGAATCCATTTTCAGGGCCTTCAATCACAAAGATCAGTGCGCCAAAGATGGTCACTAAGATAGCGACAGTACTGAAAAAGACAAAAATCTTACGACGTGACATGAGCAACGACCGTAACAAAATATTCGAGTCTTGAAGGTAGCGAACCAATTTAAGGATTCGAAAAATCCGCATGACGCGCAGTAACCTTATTACTCCCATAAATGATGCAGAAGGGAATAATAGAGCCAGATAGGTAGGCAGAATAGCCAACAAGTCGACAACGCCATAAAAGCTGGTGGCGTAGGCTTTTGGTTTAGGGGAACAATAGAGCCTCAGTAAGTACTCAACCGTAAATAACGCGGTGAACACATACTCGAGTATTTGAAACTCGTGATCCCACTCGGTAGCAAGCCCTTCGATCGAGTGAAGGATCAGCACAGTAAGCGAGAGAAGAATGGCAACAATAAGCGCGATATCAAACGCTTTACCAGCGCGAGTATTGTGACCAAAAATGATGACGTAAAGCTGATGCTTTAACCGATTGTTTTCCATAGCAAGATACATTTCGTTTACGACTAAAGGTCAGTATATACCTAAGTCGGTGTGAGCGGCAGGTCTTAGGTGAGGGGGAGAAGGGCACGGCATTAGAAAAAGCCCCACTATACCAATAGTAGGGCCGAACACTGATTAGGCTAAGCCTGGGAACAGAGCTTTAAGGCCATTAGCCATAAACTCAATACCGAGAGCCCCTAGAATCAGGCCCATAATACGAGTGATAACGTTAATTCCGGTTTGTCCTAAGAATCTTACGATTAATGGTGCAGAACGATAGAGTAACCATGAGCACAATACAAAAACAATAATTGTAATGATGATACCTGCGGTCTCTAACATACCTGGGTAGCGCGCACCGTAAACGATAGTAGAGCTGATTGCACCTGGCCCAGCCATTAGGGGCATTGCCAGTGGCACCACGCCTACCTGTTCTTTGCTTACATACTCTGATTTTTCTTGCTTGTTCTGCTTATCTTCACCAAGTTTTCCCGACATCATAGAGAAAGCGATGCTTAGCAGTAGTAATCCGCCAGCTACGCGAAAGGAGTCAAGTGAGATACTAAACATATCCAGAAGCACTTGTCCCGCCAATAACGAAATGATCAAAATGACAGCAACAGCAATGTTGGCTGTTGCCGCTGTCTTATGTTTATCTTCAGGCGACATGTGTCCGGTTAGTGAAACAAAAACCGGCATAATACCAACGGGGTTAACTGCAGCAACTAAGCCCAAAAAAAATTGTAAATAAATAGCGAATTCGATACTACTCATTTCTCGATACTCTATGCGAAAGAGGTGGATAACATGGGCTGAGGTGCCCAATTTTAGGACGCTAATGTACGCTAACATTTCCTTAGAAGCGAATGAAAAAATCTAACGATATGTCACTCAATAACCACAAAAAATCTAATGGGTAATGACGGCGATCTCACTTATGAATAGTATGTGAAAATAAATTTCAATACTCACAACGAACTGAACTGGACCTTGTTTCATATTTGTTATCGTCAACACGTTTTTGATAAAAAAGTGTGACGCTGGTGGTTTTAAAGATAGCGAGGGATATACTTGCTGTAGCACGTGCGGGGTGATTTACGTAATTTATCTGTACAAAAATGAAACTTTTTTACAGCAATTTGTAGTTTATTTAAGAATTTTGTCTGTTTGCTGCATTTTTGAGCTATGCGTTTTGAATGAATTAGTTGTTGTAAAACAACAGGTTAAATCACATCGCCCTTAATGGTTACTACTAAGTGGGTAAATTAATTTTCATAACTGATCTGAGTCAATTTTTTTCACGTCTCGAAATATTATACTCAGCCATGAAAGCAATTTACTAAGTTGTGTTGAGTTACTGTAAGGACGACCGTTAGTAGTAAACAGCTGACTTACTAAAAAGTTTTTAGTTTTTTTATTTTAGGAGATTCATTATGCCTGTAACAAATATGGCTGAACTAGATGCAATGGTTGCTCGCGTTAAAGCGGCACAAGCAGAATTTGCAACTTATTCTCAAGAGCAAGTTGACAAAATTTTCCGCGCAGCGTCTCTAGCAGCTAACCAAGCTCGTATCCCACTTGCACAGCAAGCGGTTGAAGAGTCTGGTATGGGTATCGTTGAAGACAAAGTAATCAAGAACCACTTTGCATCTGAGTTTATTTACAACAAATACAAAGATGAAAAGACGTGTGGCATTCTTGAAGAAGACGACAACCTAGGCACAATGACTATCGCTGAGCCTGTAGGCATCATCTGCGGTATCGTACCAACAACTAACCCAACTTCTACTGCAATCTTCAAATCTCTAATTTCTTTGAAGACTCGTAACGGCATCATCTTCTCGCCACACCCACGCGCTAAGAACTCTACTAACGATGCAGCGAAACTAGTTCTAGATGCAGCAGTAGCAGCGGGTGCTCCAAAAGACATCATCGGTTGGATCGACCAACCATCTGTAGAGCTTTCCAACGCTCTTATGAAGCACGACGACATCGCTCTTATCCTTGCAACTGGTGGTCCAGGCATGGTTAAAGCAGCTTACTCTTCTGGTAAGCCAGCAATCGGTGTAGGTGCAGGTAACGTTCCTGTAGTTATCGACGAAACTGCTGACGTTAAACGTGCAGTAGCTTCTATCCTCATGTCTAAAACATTCGATAACGGCGTAGTTTGTGCTTCTGAGCAGGCTGCAATCGTTGTTGACTCTGTATACGACGAAGTTAAAGAGCGTTTCGCTTCTCACAAAGCATACGTTCTAAGCAAAGCTGAAGCTGAGAAAGTACGTAAAGTACTTCTAATCGACGGCAACCTTAACGCTAAGATCGTAGGTCAACCAGCTCCAGCAATCGCTGAGATGGCAGGCGTTAAAGTTCCAGCTGACACTAAAGTTCTAGTTGGTGAAGGTCTAGGTAAAGTGTCTTACGATGACGCATTTGCTCACGAGAAACTATCTCCAACTCTAGGTCTATTCCGCGCTGACGATTTCGAAGACGCTGTTGCTCAAGCAGTAACTATGGTTGAAATCGGTGGTATCGGTCACACATCTGGTCTGTACACAAACCAAGACGTTAACGCTGACCGCATCCGTTACTTCGGTGACAAGATGAAGACTGCTCGTATCCTTGTAAACATCCCAACTACTCACGGTGGTATCGGTGACCTTTACAACTTCAACGTAGCGCCTTCTCTAACTCTAGGTTGTGGTTCTTGGGGTGGTAACTCTATCTCTGAGAACGTAGGTCCTAAACACCTAATCAACAAGAAAACTGTAGCGAAGCGAGCTGAAAACATGTTGTGGCACAAACTACCTAAGTCTATCTACTTCCGTCGTGGTAGCCTTCCAATCGCTCTTAGCGACCTAGAAGGTAAGAAGCGCGTATTCCTAGTAACTGACCGTTTCCTATTCAACAACGGTTACAGTGATGAAGTAGTGAAGCTTCTTAAAGCTCAAGGCATGGAAGTTCAAACTTTCTTCGACGTAGAAGCGGATCCAACGCTATCTGTTGTTAAGAAAGGTGCAGAAGCAATGCAAAGCTTCCAACCAGACGTAATCATCGCTCTAGGTGGTGGTTCTCCGATGGATGCTGCTAAGATCATGTGGGTAATGTACGAGCACCCAGAAACTCACTTTGAAGAGCTTGCAATGCGCTTTATGGACATCCGTAAACGTATCTACAAGTTCCCTAAAATGGGTCAAAAAGCTGAGCTTGTATGTATCACTACAACATCTGGTACTGGTTCTGAAGTTACTCCATTCGCAGTTGTTACAGACGACGAGACTGGTGCTAAGTACCCACTAGCGGACTACGAACTAACTCCTAACATGGCTATCGTTGACGCGAACCTTGTTATGAACATGCCTAAGTCTCTAACAGCATTCGGTGGTTACGATGCAGTAACTCACGCTCTAGAAGCTTACGTATCAGTTCTAGCGAACGAATACTCTGACGGTCAGGCTCTACAAGCACTTAAGATGCTTAAAGAGTACCTACCTTCAAGCTACGCGAACGGTGCAAACGACCCAATCGCTCGTGAAAAAGTACACAACGCGGCAACTATCGCTGGTGTTGCATTTGCGAACGCATTCCTAGGTGTTTGTCACTCAATGGCTCACAAGATTGGTGCTGAGTTCCACCTACCACACGGTCTGGCGAACGCACTACTAATCTCTAACGTTGTTCGTTACAACGCGAACGACAACCCAACTAAGCAAACTGCGTTCTCTCAATACGACCGTCCACAAGCACGTCGTCGTTACGCCGAAGTCGCTGACCACCTAGGCCTAAGCCAAGCTGGTGACCGTACTGCTCAGAAGATTGAACGTCTACTAGCATGGATGGAAGAGCTTAAGCAAGATCTAGACATCCCAGCTTCTATCCAAGCTGCAGGTGTTGCAGAGTCTGACTTCCTAGCGAAGCTTGACGAACTAGCGGTTGAAGCGTTCGATGACCAATGTACTGGTGCGAACCCACGTTACCCTCTAATCGCTGAGCTAAAAGAAGTGCTAAAAGCTTCTTACTACGGTAAAGCTTTCGTTGAAGGTGAAACTTTCGAAGGTACAACTGTAATCAAGAAGAAAGAAGACCAAGAAGCTAAGCCTGCTGCTAAAGCTAAAAAAGAGAAAGCGGAAGCTTAATTCAGTTGTAGATTTTCGCTAGCACGAAATCTAAATCGGGAAAAATGACAAAGCCCCTTCAGAAATGAAGGGGCTTTTTTTTGTTTGGTATTTTGTCTGTAAAGGTGTGTCTGCGTTAGGCCTCAGTACTGACTACTCTGCCGCTAAAATAATCATTGCTAACAATGTATTCTGTTGTCCTTGTCAGCTCATCTTGCATTTGCGACCAATTGGCTGAAACATGATAGCTATGTGTGGTGACAGGAATGACGCCGCCCACCCTGACGTTATGGGCCTTTAGCTCTTTGGCCCAGCTCTTAGTAAAGCCAGTGACCATTGATGTTGTGTTGTCTAAATCGCTTTGGTATTGGTCGGGATCTTGGGCAACTACATTAACAATAACGCCGGATTGGTGCTGCGCCATACGTTCTGCAGCGACTTGGCCAAACATGAAGAGGCTGGAAGCGAGCATAGAAAACTGTTGGATAAAGTTGGAGCTTGACAGGTTACCAGTCAACGATTGTAAAGGAAGCGAGGTCCAATGATTCACTAATACATTTGGGGAACGACCAAGCTTTGACTCAATGGCATCGAATAACGACTCCACGGAGGGCAAAGTTATATCTTTAATCTCTACCATATCCACAAGCTCCGTTACCTCTCGACAGCGCCGATAGCTGGCGAGTAACGAAGATGGGTTTGTATCGCAAAGTACGACTTGTGCACCCAGCTTAGCAAAGTGCAGTGCAATCATTGTTCCTAAACTTGTACCTGCCGAAGTGATAAGAACGACTGAATTTTTAATGATCATAGTTACCCCGAAAGTGTCGGTTCCGGATAGATTTAGCCTTAAAGGCATTCCCCTGAATTAATAACTTGGTAGAAAAACTGTGAATCAAATGTGAATAAGATCAAAATTTTTTAGAAAAGTAGTAATCGGAAGGGTTATTTCTGTTACATGTCACATTGTGTACGGAAAAATTGGACAAGATTACATTAGAAACCACTTATAGATTGTGGTTAAGTGTGAATGGATAACGTATCTTTGCGGTAAGCAGTAGAAAGGCGGTTATATAAATAATCAACATTAGGTCTATCAATAGAACCTTGGGTCAATTGTCGACGAGTATGCCCTGATAGGTTTTGATAAATCTCTTCACTAAAGCCAAGCGTGTTTTGTGGCTGATAGTCTAAAGGCTCTGGAGTACTGTAATGCTGGAGCTTTGCACTCGCCATTCCCCCTTGGTGAAATTGATGGGCAATAGTAGCAGAGGTTTGGTAGTCATCGAGATCACCTTGTAGCTTTTGTACGTTGGGTACATTGAAGCGCTGACGCAATACCGCTTCGTCTGATACTACACTATTTATTTCCTCAACGACACAGGTCTCTCGACAATCATGGCTAAACATCGACAGCATTAATGCAAAATCCGCGCGTCGACCTTGTTCTACGGCACGATTAAGCGACGTACCACATTGTAGTTCGTTGATAAAATGTGCTTTGTCTAAGCTATGAATTTGCATATGTACCTCTCATGACTCACCTTATATCGGCCTAAAGAAAAGAGGCTTTAGCGCTAATTGACGTTTACCATAAAAAAAGGCCTGCGAAAGCAGGCCTTTAAGGTAATTCGTTTATAAGACGATTACTTAGCTAGGTTTTCTTCTACGAATGCCCAGTTAACTAGAGCCCAGAAACCGTTCATGTAGTCTGGACGTAGGTTACGGTAATCGATGTAGTAAGCGTGTTCCCACAGGTCTACAGTTAGCAGTGGAGTAACTCCGTCTTCTGTTAGTGGGGTCGCTGCGTTTGAAGTGTTCACGATATCTAGAGAACCGTCAGCTTTCTTAACCAACCAAGTCCATGAAGAACCGAAGTTGTTGATAGCTGAATCAGTGAACTTAGCTTTGAACTCTTCGAATGAGCCAAATGCAGCGTTGATTGCATCAGCAACGGCACCTGTTGGTTCGCCGCCAGCGTTAGGCGCTAGGCAGTGCCAGTAGAACGTATGGTTCCAGATCTGTGCTGCGTTGTTAAAAACACCGCCGGTTGAAGTCTTAACGATCTCTTCTAGTGTTTTACCTTCAAACTCAGTACCTGGAATCAGACCGTTTAGTTTTACAACGTAAGTGTTGTGGTGTTTACCGTGATGGTAGTCCAGTGTTTCTGCTGAGATATGTGGTTCTAGAGCATCTTTTGCATAAGGAAGTGCTGGTAGTTCGAATGACATTGCTCGCTTCTCCATTGATTATTAGAGGGTTTTCACCCTGGTTGCTTCCGAGATATTTATTATTGAGTCGAGTTTGACTGACTGAGTGCTATTTTAGCAAGTTTTTACTTTATTAAAAGGGTCGGCATGAAAAATTATTGTTATGATGTACGTAAAGCGGCTTGAATAACCGTTGATATCTTAGTCGTTTACATCACATAATAGCTACAATAGTATAACCACAATATTAATGTGCTTTATATTCTGTGGCGATTCGCTAGAATGTGACGATATCCGCAGTAACAGCATTTCGAGGAAGCAATGGAAACTATCGATAAAATCAAACAACAAATTGAAGAAAACGCAATTCTTCTATACATGAAGGGTTCACCTAAATTGCCTAGCTGTGGCTTTTCATCTCAAGCGGCTCAAGCGCTAATGGGTTGTGGCGAAAAATTCGCTTATGTAGATATTCTACAGAACCCAGATATCCGTGCAGAGCTGCCTAAGTACGCACAATGGCCGACTTTCCCACAGCTATGGGTTGAAGGCGAGTTGATTGGTGGTTGTGATATCATCATGGAAATGTTCCAGAAGGGCGAGCTACAACCTCTGATTAAAGAGGCCGCTGCTCGCAACGCTGGTGAAGAAGAAGCGTAATCTACACGTTTCACTCTCGTCTCTTTATCGAAGGGCGAAAGGAATAAAAAAGGCTTGGGTCATTGACCAAGCCTTTTTCGTATTTGGAGGCGATTACAGCACCATTGCGGCAATCCAACCAAAAATAATCAGTGGAATGTTGTAGTGAATAAAAGTTGGGACGACGGTTTCCCAAATGTGTTCATGCTGACCATCGGCATTCAGTCCAGAGGTTGGGCCTAATGTCGAGTCCGAAGCTGGCGAACCTGCATCCCCAAGCGCCGCCGCAGTACCAACTAAAGCGACAGTGGCCATTGGCGAGAAGCCAAAAGCAAGCGCTAAAGGTACGTAAATAGTTGCGATAATTGGGATGGTAGAGAATGAAGAACCGATACCCATGGTAACGAGTAGACCAACGACCAACATAAGTAATGCAGCCAAAGGCTTGTTATCGCCAATGCTTGTTGATAGTGCAGCGACCAGAGACTCCACGCCACCTGTTTGTTTCATTACCGCGGCAAAACCAGCAGCCGAGATCATAATGAAACCAATCATTGCCATCATGTGTACGCCTTTAGTAAACACGTCTTGTGTTTCTTTCCACGCAATAACACCACCAAAGGTGAATACCATGAAACCCGCTAGTGCACCGATGATCATAGAGCCAGAGGTTAGCTGAACGGCAAGCGCTGCAACGATGCCTGCGATAGCGACAACGATGTTTTTCTTGTGGATGTGGGTTGGTTCTTCATCAATTTGGGTCATCTCTGTTTCCGCATACTCGCGTGGTTTACGGTAACTAAAGAAGATCGCGAGTAAAAGACCCGTTACCATGCCCGCAGCTGGCAGCAGCATCGCCATTGGCACTTGAGCTGCCGTCACAGATTCCAAACCATTTTCATGCAAATTCTTAAGCAGAATATTGTTGAGGAAGATACCACCAAAACCTACAGGTAATACCATGTATGGTGTAACAAGACCGAATGTGAGTACACAAGCTACTAAGCGGCGGTCGAGTTTGAGTTTCGCAAATACCCCCAATAACGGTGGAATCAAAATTGGGATAAAGGCGATGTGAACAGGGATTATGTTCTGCGAAGACATAGTGACAAGAATGAGTGCCACTAATACCGCATATTTTAAGCCAGTCGTCGAGGCAGAGTTTTCTTTGCCATGGATACGCTTAATTACACTTTGAGCTAATAGGTCAGTAATACCAGACTTTGAAATAGCCACAGCAAAAGTGCCAAGCATGGCGTAGCTTAATGCGATAGTCGCACCGCCACCTAAGCCACCTTCAAAAGCACTTACGGCTTCAGTTAGCGACATTCCAGACACGACACCACCTACGATGGCACTGAATGTTAACGCAACGACAACGTTAACTCGCATCAAGGCCAGAATCAGCATGATGCAAACGGAAATAACGACAGGGTTCATAATCATCTCTAAAAAGTTGTGTTTAGTTATTCTTGGGCTTGTTCATCAACAATCGGCCAGCCACCAAGCGCTTTCCATTTGTTGACAATTCGGCAAAACAGCTCAGCCGTCTTTTGAGTATCATAAAGAGCAGAATGTGCCTCTTTATTATCAAACTCCATCCCCGCGGCCTTACAAGCTTTTGCCAATACTGTTTGCCCGTAAGCTAGGCCACTTAATGTGGCAGTATCGAAGGTAGCGAACGGGTGGAAGGGAACGCGCTTAAGTTTAGCTCGCTCATTCGCTGCACTAACAAAACTATGATCAAAGTTGGCATTGTGGGCTACCATGATAGCTCGGCTGCAATCATGTTGCTTTTGCTCTTTGCGTATGACTTTATAGATTTCTTTAAGTGCTTCTTGTTCAGGGACTGCGCCACGAAGTGGACTAAATGGGTCGCGAATCCCAGTGAACTCGAGCGCTTCTTTTTCAAGATTAGCGCCTTCAAATGGCTCAATATGAAAATGTAAGACGGAAGCAGGTAACAGATTTCCTTGTTCGTCCATGGTTAATGTGATGGCGCAAATCTCTAATAACGCATCAGTGTTAGCATTGAAACCTGCGGTCTCAACGTCAACGACGACGGGAAAATAGCCACGGAATCGCTTTTTTAGGGTGAGTGCTTCGTTTTCTACGGTCATTTCAGAGTTTTCTAGTGTGACGAAGCCAGCATTATTGCAGATTATATGACGATAAAAAACCTGACGAGCCATTTAATTTTTACAGACAATGGTTGAATAATCATGCATGGCTATAAATAAAGATTCGATATGAAAGCTTTGTTGATATTTGAGACCTAAACTGATTGTTGAAGTGATTTATATCCGGTTCAATTGCAAAAATGGCGAGATTTTTGCAATGATCAGTGCGGAGATCCATCTAGCACGGGCAGCGGCAAAACTGTGCCGTTACGTGTATTGCAAAAGAGCTACTTAACCGTATGAATTTAAAAGCCTTACTGACATTATCACTATTGCCTTTTGTGACGGCTACCGCGGCAAATGCGGCAATAGAGAAACGTTATGTGGCAACGCCAACGCAGTCGCAATGGGAAATGGTCAGTAACACGCCATTGGAATGTAGGTTGGTTCATCCCATACCTAATTTTGGCGACGCTGAATTCGTTGCTAGAGCAAGTAAAAAGATGAATTTGGATTTTGAATTGAAAATGCGCCGTTCAATGGGGGAAACTCGTAATGTAAGCTTAGTTTCCCTGCCACCGCCTTGGCGACCAGGAGACAGCGCCGACCGCATTACCAATCTACAGTTTTTCAAACAGTTTGATGGCTATGTTGGAGGACAGGCGGCTTGGAGTATCCTCAGTGAGCTAGAGAAGGGGCGTTATCCGACATTCAGTTATCAAGACTGGCAAAGTCGAGATGAGCGAATCGAAGTTTCCCTCTCTTCTGTTTTATTTCAAACCAAATACAACGTGTTTAGCGACTGTATCGCTAACTTGTTGCCTTACAGCTTCGAAGACATCTCATTTACAATTCTTCATTATGACCGCAACAGTGAACAACTGAATAAAACATCACAGCATAGGCTTCAGCAAATCGCCGAGTATGTTAGATATAATCAAGATATTGATTTAGTGCTCGTGTCGACCTACACCGACTCGTCGGACTCTAAAGGTGAAAGCCAGCAACTATCGGACAAGCGAGCACAGATTCTACAAGATTACTTTCAGTCCCTTGGCTTACCGAAAGATAGAATACAAGTGCAAGGTTATGGCAAACGTCGTCCTATTGCGGAGAATGCTTCACCCATAGGCAAAGCGAAGAATCAACGTGTTGTCATCTCATTTGGTCGTACCGAGGTTTAGTCGCCAATGAAACAAAAACGCCAACATGATGACATGCTGGCGTTTGTTTAGATTTCAAGTGAGGCGTTGGCTTAACCCTCTAAACCTGCACTGGCCTGCTTGTTCTGAATAAGCTCAATCATATAGCCGTCAGGATCTTTAACAAAGGCAATTTGAGTGGTTCCACCTTTGACTGGACCTGGTTCACGAGTAACGTTGCCGCCGGCTGCTTTAATGACATCGCATGTGGTATAGATATCATCCACACCGATGGCAATATGGCCATAAGCGCTCCCCAGGTCGTATTCAGTAACGCCCCAATTGTACGTTAATTCTATGACCGCGCCTTCAGACTCGTCACCAAATCCTAAAAACGCTAAGGTGTATTTGTATTCCGTGTTTTCGTTTTTACGCAGTAATTTCATTCCAATCACATCAGTATAGAAAGAAATCGACTTGTCTAAATCACCCACGCGTAACATGGTGTGAAGGATACGACCATTAGACATAACATTGCTCCTTTGTTTTAATTCTCTGGATAAACTTTTTCTTTAAACTCACAAAGATCTTCGATGATGCAACTGCCACATCTTGGTTTTCGGGCGATGCATGTATAGCGTCCATGAAGAATCAACCAGTGATGGACATCGAGTTTGAACTCTTTTGGCACCACTTTAAGTAATTTGTGCTCCACATCATCCACCGTTTTTCCTATCGCGAACTTAGTGCGGTTTGATACTCGATAAATATGAGTGTCGACGGCGATGGTTGGCCAACCAAATGCTGTGTTGAGGACGACGTTGGCCGTTTTACGCCCAACGCCAGGTAGCGCTTCTAGTGCTTCGCGGTTCTCTGGAACTTCACTGTTATGCTGGTCAACCAGTATTTGGCAAGTCTTTATGACATTCTCAGCTTTTGAGTTGAACAAACCGATAGTTTTGATGTACTCCTTGACACCATCGACACCCAACGCAAGCATGGCTTCTGGTGTATTAGCGATGGGATACAACTTATCTGTCGCTTTATTGACGCTGACATCGGTTGCTTGAGCAGACAGTAAAACAGCAATCAGTAACTCAAATGGTGAGTTCCAGTTGAGCTCGGTTTCTGGTTTTGGGTTGTTTTCTCGAAGTCGTTCGAGTATTTCTCTTCTTTTTATATTGTTCATTGGCTGACTTAGCTTTTCCCAAGCGTATTGGCTGCTTCCAGTGTTCAAAAACCCAAGATCCTGCATAAGGTCTTGGGTTTTTAATTGCGGTTTGATTAGTTGGTTACACGAGCTCGTTCAATCTGTTGTTTTTGTTGCTTTGGCTGACGAAGCTCTATTTGCTTATCAATAACATTTTTCAGGGCGATGAGAAAGCCCACACCGATAAATGCGCCAGGAGGTAACAAGGCGAGTAAGAACTGACTATCAAATTGGAATACCTGAATGCGAAGTGCTGCTGCCCATGGTCCCAATAACAAATCAGCGCCGTCAAATAAAGTCCCGTTACCGATAAGCTCTCGCATGGCTCCAAGTATTACCAATACTGATGTCATTCCAAGCCCCATCCAAAGACCATCAAGGGCAGCGGGCAGTACCGCATTTTTGGAAGCGAACGCTTCCGCTCGTCCAATGATAATGCAGTTAGTAACGATAAGTGGGATAAAAATACCCAGCGAAAGATACAGTCCATAAGCGTACGCGTTCATTAATAACTGCACACATGTCACTAACGCCGCAATGATCATAACAAAAACAGGGATGCGGACTTCTTTTGGCACATAGTCTCTGATAACAGAAATTGTTACGTTTGAACCCACTAGCACCGCCAATGTCGCAAGACCAAGACCTAATGCATTGGTCACTGTTGATGACACTGCAAGAAGAGGGCACAGGCCAAGTAGTTGGACTAGGGCTGGGTTATTATTCCATAAACCATTTTTTAACAGTTCTTTAGACGTTGTCACTCTTCACCTCCACAGTTTAGTGGCTGGTTTAATATCTCATTACGATGGGTGTTCACGTAGCTTACGGTATTCTTGACCGCTTTCACAACAGCGCGAGGCGTGATGGTCGCGCCTGTAAATGAATCAAATTGACCGCCATCTTTGCGTACAGCCCATTGTGATTCATTTTCATCGGTCACTTGTTTGCCGGTAAAACCAAGTACCCAATCGGTAATCCTTAGGTCAATTTTATCACCAAGTCCAGGAGTCTCTTGGTGAGCTAAAACACGTGTACCGAGGATAGTGCCTTCAATATCCATGCCTACGATGATCTTAATGGCGCCATTGTAGCCATCAGGTGCGACAGATTCGATAGCCATGGCTTGCGGCTGATTATTTATCGTCGCAATATAGACTGGTTGTGGCTGTGATGTCCCAAGGGCAGGGTCACTTACCAAAGTACACGAAGCAGACAGTTCATTGTCATGCAGTTCGTGGGGGATAACTTCGTTTAGCGTTGCTTGAAGCTGCGCTCGTTCTTGGCGAACGATCTGATCTTTAGTCAGATATTGCGTAACAGCGACTACCCCTGTTGATGCACAGGCAAAGATAGCCAAGGTTAAGCCATTTTTTCTAATTGCATTCAACATGGTGATTAATGTCCATAAGTTCGTGGTTTAGTGTAATAGTCTATGAGCGGAACGCACATATTCGCTAGCAGAACAGCGAAGGCGACACCGTCAGGGAAGCCACCCCAAGTACGGATTACGAAGATCATCACACCGATGAACGCACCAAATATTAATCGTCCTTTCACCGTTGTTGAGGCTGATACTGGATCAGTAGCAATAAAGAATGCCCCTAACATGGTTGCGCCAGACAACAGATGTAAGATTGGTGATGCCGTTGCGCCTGGTGTAAACAGCATGAACAGACCGCTAATCACGGTTAACGAGGCAAGAATTGCAACAGGAATGTGCCATTGAATGATTCGTAGCTTAAGTAAGATAAGCCCACCAGCTAAATAGGCGAGATTTACCGACTCCCAACCAATACCAGCTAAACCACTAAAGATAGGCTGCTGAACAACCTCTGCAATGGTATTGCCATTTTTAATACCCGTTTTGAAGGCATCAAGCGGCGTTGCCATGGTTATACCATCAATACCGGTGCGAATTTGCTGTAATGAATATCCATCGGTATTAAAGCCAGAGAAAATCAGCGACAACGCGTCGGAAAACGTCACAGGTTCACTGGAAAGCGAGTGAGGAGTGATCCAACTGGTCATTTCAACTGGGAAGGAAATTAATAAGACAACATAAGCGACCATCGCGGGGTTGAATGGGTTTTGTCCTAAACCGCCATATAAATGTTTAGCAATAATGATGGCGAAAACCAAGCCAATGACTAAGACCCACCAAGGAGAAAGTGGCGGTATGGCAATGGCTAATAACCAAGCGGTGACCAGCACACTGTAGTCGCGAAGGGCCGAAAGTGGAGAGCGCTTGCGAAACAGCATGACGATCGCTTCTAGCAGCAAACCAACAACAATCGCTAAACACAGTTGGATAGCGGTACCCCAGCCAAAAAAGTAGGTTTGCGCGGCCAGACCTGGCAGTGCACAAAGTGCCACACCCTTCATAAGGTCTGGCGTGCGTTTACGATTGTGAGCATGTGGAGAGCTAGCAATAAAGAAAGACACTAGTTGTTCTCCTTGTTGTTCTGTTCGTTTTCAATTTTTCTCGCTTTAGCGCGTGCAATTGCTGCTGCAACCGCCGCTTTTTTGGGATCTTCTACCACAGGCGTCTCCGCGTCCTGAGTGTCAGTAGCTGCTTGCTTACGTGCTTTAGCTCGTGCAATGGCAGCGGCGACAGCAGCTTTCTTCGGGTCGTCTTCAGAAGGCGTCTCTACGTCCGGAGTGTCAGTAGATGGTTCAGCGGCTGCTTGCTTGCGTGCTTTAGCTCGTGCAATGGCAGCGGCGACCGCAGCTTTCTTCGGGTCGTCTTCAGAAGGCGTCTCTACGTCCGGAGTGTCTGTAGATGGTTCAGCGGCTGCTTGCTTGCGTGCTTTAGCTCGGGCAATGGCAGCGGCGACCGCGGCTTTCTTCGGGTCGTCTTCAGAAGGCGTCTTTACGTCCGGAGTGTCAGTAGATGGTTCAGCGGCTGCGTGCTTACGTGCTTTAGCTCGGGCAATGGCAGCGGCGACCGCAGCTTTCTTCGGGTCGTCTTCAGAAGGGACATCTACGTCCTGAGTGTCAGTTACTGTATCAACCGTTTCCTGCTTACGTGCTTTAGCCCGGGCAATGGCAGCGGCGACAGCAGCTTTCTTCGGATCACGTTCAGCGGGTGCATCGCTATCTTGGGAGCCGGCTTCTGAGATTGCTTGCTTTTTGGCTTTGGCTCGAGCAATTGCTGCTGCAACCGCGTCTTGTTTCGATGGTTGAGAGCTTTCAACAGACGCGGATTCCGTTGACGGTTGTTGCGCCGCTTTTTTCGCTTTTGCTCTCGCTAAAGCGGCAGCAATGGCCGCTTTTTTAGGATCTTGCTCAACAGAAACGTTAGGCTCTATTGGCGTAGTGTTGCCAGTCAGTCGGTTTGCTTTGCGCTCTCTCGCTAGGCGCTTACGTTCTTCACGTAACTTAGCCATTTCAGAATTGTCTGGTTCCGCTTGGCCTTGTTGTGCGGCTTCGGCTTGTTTGGCCTTGGCACGAGCAATAGCGGCAGCGACTGCTGGTTTGACTTCGTTGGAAGCTGCGGCGGATTTTTGAGCTTTAACGCGTTCTATAGCAGCAGCAATAGCATCGTCACCGCCAGATGATTTCATTTGCTGACGGCGGTCGTCCGCTGCTTTCTTAAAGCGGTTTTCACGCTCTGCCTTGTCTCGCTCAAGACGTGCTTTCTTTTCTTCGAATCTAACTTTAGCGCGTTCGGCTGCTTCAGATTCTTGCTTGCGGGTGCGAATCTCTGCTTTTGCTTGACGATAATAATGGACCAGTGGAATCTCACTTGGGCACACGAACGCACAAGCGCCACATTCTATGCAGTCCTTAAGATTGAGTTCTTCGCATTTATCGTATTCTTGAGATTTTGCGTACCATTGCAGCTGTTGAGGCAACAACGAAGCTGGGCAAGCTTCTGCACATTGACTGCAACGAATGCACGACATTTCGTACGAACGAGGATCAATCTCACGATAAGTTGGCGCCAAGATACAGTTGGAAGTTTTGGTAATTGGCACATTTGCGTGCGGCAAAGTAAAGCCCATCATCGGGCCGCCCATGATCAGACGTGGGGACTTTTTATCGGCCTTATAACCAAATTGGTCCAATAAAGATTGCACAGGTGTGCCAATCAAGGCCCAAACATTACAAGGTTGTTTAAATGTGTTCCCAGTCAAGGTCACAACACGCTCTATCAGAGGCTCACCATCGCATACTGCACGTTTTATCGCGTAAGCAGAACCCACGTTTTGTACCATCAAACCGATATCAGCAGGAATGCCACCAACAGGGACTTCTAAGTTTGTAAGTATTTTGATGAGCTGCTTTTCACCGCCCGATGGATATTTGGTAGGAATGACACGAATGACGATGTCTTCATCTTTCGCAGCCAGCTCCAGTGCTTTGATCGCATCAGGTTTGTTGTCTTCAATACCAATGATGGTCAATTTTGGCTTGAGAATATGGTTGAGGATCTTGATGCCTTCAATGACTTCCTGTGCCTTATCTTGCATCAGACGGTCATCTGCGGTGATGTAGGGTTCACACTCCGCGGCATTGAGGATAAGAATCTCAGTACGTTGTAAGCCAGACTGAATTTTCTTGGCGGTCGGAAATCCTGCGCCGCCCATACCAGAAATACCCGCTAATCGAACTCGCTCGATTAGAGATTCTGGTGTCTCATCGAGATAGTTGACACAAGGGTTGAGCTCGAACCATTCATCGTGTTGATCGGCCTCGATGACGATACATAGATCGCTAAGACCCGATGGATGAGCAATAGTTCGCGGCTCTATGGCCGTGACTGTTCCTGATGTTGGCGCATGAATCGGCAACATGAAGGCGGCATTGACTTGGCTCATAGGTTGTCCCTTAAGGACTCGTTCACCCACTGTGACTAGAATATCACCAGGCTTACCAATGTGTTGTTTGAGTGGAATGATCAACTCGTTTGGAATGCTTGCTTTGACGATAGCACTTTGGTTTGATTGTTTCTTATTGTCTTGCGGGTGCACGCCACCTGGAAAATCCCAGAGAGAACCAGATTTGATTTGTTCAATAAGTGATAACATGACGCTCCCTACTCACCGCTAGCTTGTGTTTGAGTTTCGGAAATATTGACGACTGGAATAGCGTCTAGCTGCCATTTCCAAGTATCAGCGGTTGTTTTTACAGGAATCATTTCAATACAGTCAGTAGGGCATGGTGCAACGCATAGGTCACAACCAGTGCATTCGTCTTTAATAACAGTATGCAGTGCTTTTGTTCCGCCAACGATGGCGTCTACTGGGCAGGCTTGGATGCACTTAGTACAACCAATGCACATGTCCTCATGAATAAAAGCCACTTTCTTTATTGATTTCTCAGCATCATGGGCGGAGTCTTCGACCTCAACACCCATTAGGTCAGCGAGCTTCTCGATAGTTGGTTGCCCACCGGGAGGGCACTTGTTTATTGCGTCACCGTTGGCGATAGCTTCCGCATAAGGGCGACAGCCTGGATAGCCGCATTGTCCGCACTGCGTTTGCGGCAGAATACCGTCGATTTGGTCAACAATTGGGTCCGCTTCTACTTTGAATTTAATCGAAGCAAACCCAAGAACGGCCCCAAAAATGGCCGCTAAAAGAACAAGAGCAATAATTGCGATAAGAATTGTCGTCATTACAGTTTCACCAAACCAGTGAACCCCATAAACGCAAGAGACATCAGCCCCGCGGTGATCATGGCTATAGAGGCTCCTTTAAAGGGAGCTGGCACGTCAGCAGCGGTAATACGTTCACGCATTGAAGCAAATAGAATAAGAACTAAAGAAAAACCAACTGCGGCCCCGAAACCGTAGATGATGGATTCAATAAAGTTATGGTTTTCGTTAATGTTTAGCAACGCTACGCCTAACACGGCGCAATTCGTGGTGATCAAAGGTAGGAATATACCTAGCAAACGATAAAGTGTTGGGCTGGTTTTATGAACCACCATCTCGGTGAACTGCACCACCACGGCAATAACCAAGATAAAACTCATGGTTCGCAAGTATTGAATACCCAAAGGTACCAAGACGTAGCTTTCTACCAAGTAAGCGCATACCGATGCGAGTGTCAGCACGAAGGTCGTCGCTAACCCCATGCCTATTGCGGTCTCGAGTTTTTTTGACACGCCCATGAAGGGACATAACCCAAGGAATTTTACCAGTACGAAATTGTTGACGAGGACTGTTCCCACCAACAATAAGAAATATTCGGTCATAATAATAAGTGTAAAGAGCTCCGATCCCGTTATTATCCTGCTTTGCGTAATGAATAACAACCAGTGAAACATAAGGTTTTGTTTGTTTATACGAAAAGTATAGGTATTAAGTCTAAAACTAGGAAAGGGAAGTGTTGGCTCTCCAGCGAGGGTTGTACGAGAGCGGCGAACTCAGCAACATAAAACTCGGTACGAGTTTCGTCGCATTGAAATGCAAAAAGCCGCGTCTTTCGACACGGCTTTTTTAGAATTTGGCTCCCCCTGCGGGACTCGAACCTGCGACATACGGATTAACAGTCCGCCGTTCTACCAACTGAACTAAGGGGGAAATGCTTTAAGCGCCGCGAATTTTAGCTATCCCATCTATCAGAGTCAACGATTTTCTTCAAAAAAAAGCAGAAAAATAACTTTACTTTTCTGCATGCCTTTCTGGATATAAGGTCTTTTTACTTATCCACCAAATTTGTGGATAAATGTGTTAATTACACGGTATCAAATACATCGCCAATACAATGATCGTTATCATGGGTGTGAATAAGTTTTGGCTTTGTTTTCTAAACTAATGATTAATAACAGATAAAATGTAAGTGTGAATTTAATGTCAGAATTGAGATTGATGTGAATAACGTGTTTTCGCCGTAGGATTGGGGAAAAGTAGTGGATTAATTAACGACAATTTTGTGGCGATGATGCCGAGCAGGACGAAGACTATATCAAAAAGTTAGCCTGATAGCGAGCTTTCGGTTGCAAATTACCTCCGCTAGAGTTGAAATATGAGGTTCGTTAATAAGGGAGTCGCAATATGGCAAAACACTTCGAATTGGTTTCGGATTATCAACCATCAGGAGACCAACCTATGGCCATCGCGCAACTGGTCGATGGGCTGGATTCTGGTCTAGCACACCAAACATTGTTGGGTGTGACGGGGTCAGGTAAGACGTTTACGCTTGCGAATGTGATTGCGCAATCTCAGCGACCGGCAATTCTGCTCGCCCCAAACAAAACGCTCGCGGCACAACTTTATGGTGAAATGAAAGGTTTTTTCCCAAATAACGCGGTCGAGTACTTTGTCTCTTATTATGACTACTACCAACCAGAAGCATATGTTCCTACCACTGACACTTTTATTGAGAAAGACGCGTCAGTCAACGCACATATTGAACAAATGCGCTTATCGGCGACCAAAGCATTACTAGAGAGAAAAGACGCCATAATAGTTGCTTCGGTATCTGCCATTTATGGTTTGGGTGACCCTGATTCTTATCTAAAAATGATGTTGCACGTGACTCGAGGTGCGGTTATCGACCAGCGAGATATTTTACTACGCTTAGCTGAACTGCAATATTCTCGCAATGATGTTGCTTTTGAACGTGGTCAATTTCGAGTTCGAGGAGAGGTCATTGACATTTTCCCGGCAGAATCTGATCAAGAAGCAGTTCGGTTAGAAATGTTTGATGATGAAATCGACTGCATCAGCCTTTTTGATCCACTTACCGGCGTGATTACAGAACGAGATATCGCTCGCTATACAATCTACCCTAAGACGCACTATGTAACGCCTAGAGAACGTATCTTAGATGCGATTGAACATATCAAAGTGGAGTTAGTAGCACGCCAAACTTATCTCAAAGATAACAATAAATTACTTGAAGAACAGCGCATTTCTCAACGTACTCAATTTGATATCGAGATGATGAATGAGCTCGGTTTCTGTTCTGGCATTGAAAACTATTCACGTTATCTCAGTGGTAGAAGTGAAGGTGAGCCGCCTCCGACATTGTTTGATTATCTTCCTGCAGACGGCTTATTGATTATTGATGAGTCCCACGTCACTGTGCCTCAGATCGGTGCAATGTATAAAGGTGATCGCTCAAGAAAAGAAACGCTGGTGGAGTATGGATTCCGTTTACCTTCAGCACTGGATAATCGTCCTTTAAAGTTTGACGAATTTGAGATGATCGCGCCACAAACCATTTTTGTCTCTGCGACGCCAAGTGCTTATGAATTGGAAAAGTCGGGTGGCGATGTGGCTGACCAAGTTGTTCGCCCAACGGGTTTGTTGGACCCAGAAATAGAAGTGCGTCCGGTAGCGACTCAAGTTGATGATCTGTTATCGGAAGTGCGCGCACGTTCAGCGATTGATGAGCGAGTGTTGGTAACGACATTAACCAAACGTATGGCAGAAGACCTCACCGAATACTTGAGTGAACACGGCGTAAAAGTACGTTACTTACACTCTGACATTGATACTGTTGAACGAACTGAAATCATCCGCGACTTGAGATTGGGCGAGTTTGATGTGTTAGTGGGTATTAACTTACTACGAGAAGGTTTGGATATGCCGGAGGTATCACTGGTCGCCATATTAGATGCTGACAAAGAAGGCTTCTTGCGTTCAGAGCGTTCGCTCATCCAGACCATAGGTCGTGCTGCACGTAACTTAAAGGGTAAAGCGATACTGTATGGGGACCGTATTACCAACTCCATGAAAAAGGCCATTGATGAAACCAATCGTCGTCGCGAGAAGCAGCATGCTTATAACGTTGAAAACGGTATGGTGCCGATGGCCTTGAAACGTAATATCAAAGATATTATGGAAATTGGCAGTGTGGCGAAAGGTGGTAAGCCGAAGAAAGGGAAGCAGGTACCTTTGTCGAAAGTGGCTGAGCCTTCCCAAGCTTATGTAGCGTTATCACCTCAAGATCTCGAGAAACAGATTCTAAAACTTGAAGCAGAGATGTATCACCATGCTCAGAACTTAGAATTTGAACAAGCTGCAGAAAAACGTGATGAAATTGAAAAGCTTAGACAACATTTTATCGCTAATAGTTAACAGTGATGACGGAGTTTGATAGCCTGCTGTGAACATAAACAGCAAAAATATAATGGTCTTTATTAGGTAAATATTGCAAAATGCGAATATGCTTATAAGAGCCAAATAATAAACAACAGTTAGCTAGGTTTTATGCAACAACTAATCGACGAGCCAAAGTCTCGCTATTTACTTATGGTAGAAGACACGGCCTCCGTTGCTGCGCTGTATCGCTCATATCTATCCCCACTGGGTATAGATATTAATATCGTTGGAAACGGTAGAGATGCAATTCAAAGTTTAGCGCACCGGACGCCTGACCTTATTTTACTGGATTTACGACTTCCCGACATGACGGGGATGGATGTATTGGACGCAGTAAAAGATTTCAACCCGGACGTACCGGTCATCTTTATGACTGCTCATGGTTCTATCGATATTGCGGTAGATGCGATGCAACATGGCGCTCAGGACTTCTTGATCAAACCGTGCGAAGCCGATCGACTTCGTGTGACGGTAACAAATGCCATTCGAAAAGCTTCGAAGCTTCGCAATGAAACCAACGATTCCAATAGCCAAAACTACCAAGGGTTTATCGGTAGTAGCCAACCGATGCAGGCGGTGTATCGCACTATCGACTCTGCGGCCTCCAGCAAAGCCAGTATCTTTATCACCGGAGAAAGTGGGACGGGTAAAGAGGTATGTGCAGAGGCAATTCACGCGGCGAGCAAACGTGGTGATAAGCCATTTATTGCGATTAACTGTGCTGCAATACCAAAAGATCTCATCGAAAGTGAGTTATTTGGTCACGTCAAAGGTGCCTTTACGGGAGCGGCGAGCGATCGTCAAGGCGCTGCGGAACTTGCCGATGGCGGTACACTATTTCTCGACGAATTGTGTGAGATGGATTTGGACCTGCAGACCAAGCTATTACGTTTTATTCAAACGGGTACTTTCCAAAAGGTAGGGTCTTCCCGTATGAAAAAGGTTGATGTACGGTTTGTGTGTGCAACCAACCGTGACCCTTGGAAAGAAGTTCGAGAAGGTCGATTTAGAGAAGATTTGTACTATCGGTTGTACGTCATTCCACTCCACCTACCACCGCTGCGTGACCGCGAAGAGGACGTGATTGAAATTGCCTATTCCCTGTTAGGCTTTATGTCACATGAAGAAGGGAAGAGTTTTGTCCGTTTTGCTCAAGATGTGATTGATCGCTTTATTCAATATGAGTGGCCGGGTAATGTTCGCCAACTGCAGAATGTGTTGCGCAACGTAGTGGTGTTAAATCAGGGAAAAGAAATTGAATTGAGCATGTTGCCACCTCCATTGAATGAACCCGTGGTAAAGCCAACCGCTATCGCTAACGTGATATCAGTGTCGTTTGGCCCGCAAGATATTCAACCGTTGTGGAAAACGGAAAAGATCACTATCGAGCAAGCCATCAAAGCGTGCGATGGAAATATTCCGCAAGCGGCAAAATATTTGGACGTTAGTCCCTCGACACTTTACCGCAAAATACAAGCATGGAACGCAAGTGAGAATAAAGCATGAAATTCATGAATCGAGACAAATTAGAGCAGCTCACTCGTGAGATTGGTCAAGATAATATTCCGACTCTTTTGGGCATTTTCACTGGAGAGCTAGTGACTTATCAGACTCAGTTAAGTAAGGGTGATCTCGCTGAAAAAATGACATACATGAAAGAAATCTGTCATGCACTAAAGAGTAGCGCCGCCAGTTTCGGTGCAGAGTCACTTTGCGAGTTTGCTATTGATATCGACGCTCAGGTCAAAGGTGGTAAGCTGCAAGAGGATCAATCAAAAGTAGACCGTATGCTTGAGAATTTGTCTGAGACGCACACTTGTTATCTCGAATTTTTAGAGTCCATCAAGTAACTGCGCTGTAAAACAAGGGGTCCATTTGGAGCCCTTGTTTTAAGATTCATAGTTAAAGCAACGATTCGATAGCGTGTTTGAGTTTTACCCGATCGTGACGCCAATCTCTATTCGGTGAAGCAAGAGGAAGAGTGACGCAATTCCATTGATTGCAAATCTCAGAGTGTGCTTCTTCTCCCAAAATAACGTCCAGTTTTCTGCCCTGAAGGGCTCGTTCACACCACAACAGCTTTTGTTCCAATGTCATTCGACCTGCGGGACCATATTCAGGCGATAAGTTTTCCACAAATACGACTTTGGCAGTTTGATTTTGACAGATCGCTTGGCTTAAATCAGCGAGCAGTAATGGTGGCATAATACTGGTTAAGAAGCTACCTGGCCCAAGAATAATACAATCAGCTTGGGTGATTGCCTCTATGGCCTCTTTGGTGGCTGGCACGATTGGGTCAAGGTCGAGCCTTTGTAAATCCTGTTCCATCTCATCAACTGAGGTTTCGCCGGTAACCCATTTGCCGTCGACTGAAAGTGCTGTCAGGTCGGATGGATGCTCCGACATTGGGATGATGTTGACATCAACCGCGAGCAGTTTGCGAATTAGATGAATAGCTTCAAGGGGACGAACGGAGAGGTTATCCAACGCAGTCAGCATTAAGTTGCCAAGGTTATGACCGTTGAGATCGCCAGAGCCTTTGAAGCGATACTCAAACATCATTGAGCCTATTGATGGGTCAGTAATAAGCTGATTGATACAGTTGCGAGTATCACCCCACGCGATGCCGCCCTGACATTCACGAATTCGACCAGTGGACCCTCCATTGTCTGTGGTTGCTACAATTCCAGTGGCATTACCGCCAAATTCTTTTAAAGCCGCTAGCATACGACCTAGCCCGTGACCACCACCAATGGCCACAACTTTCTTTGATGAATATATGCTCATCTTATACTTCTTTGGAGTTATCTGAACTTTGTAACATAGGGTAAATTGTCCATTTTGGATACTCAACTATAGTAAAATTGACGAATAAGTAAGGTTTTTTGACATGAAAGCTGGAAAACCATACCGTTATTGAGTATTTTACTCAAAAGCTGTTATCAACTCATTATGTGGTAACTGCCATAACTCCGAGCTCTACACGCTAAGTCGAAATAAAGATAAGCTTCTAGAGCCAGTGACAAATTGTCACAAGGGCATGATTGGAAATGATTATGCCTCCCGTGTTTGGAAAGGTGTTCCGTGGCGCAACAATTCGAAGATAAATTTAATCGCAAGTTTTATTACTTGCGTCTTTCAGTTACAGATGTATGTAACTTCAAGTGTACATATTGCCTCCCTGATGGCTACCAACCGCCTGGTCATAAACGACCTGCCTTTTTGACGCTTCCAGAAATCAAACGCGTTGTGACGGCGTTTGCGGATTGCGGTACGTCCAAAGTACGTATCACTGGTGGTGAGCCAAGTTTGCGCAAAGATTTCCCTCAGATCATTGAAACGGTGGCGAATACTCGTGGTATTACTAAAGTCGCAACGACGACCAATGGTTATCGAATGACGAAGCAAGTGGATACGTGGCGTCAAGCTGGCCTTACTAATATCAATGTGAGTGTAGATAGCCTCGATCCAAGAATGTTCCACCAAATTACCGGTGAGAACAAATTTACCGAAGTCATGTCTGGTATCGATCGAGCATTTGAAATCGGTTATGAGCAGGTCAAAGTCAATGTGGTATTGATGAAAGACCTCAATGCCAAAGAGTTACCCGCCTTTCTTAACTGGATCAAAGATCGTCCAATCCAACTGCGTTTCATCGAGTTGATGCAAACGGGAGAAATGGACGAGCTGTTCAACAAACATCATGTATCTGGCACTGATATTCGTAACCAACTGATTGCTAACGGTTGGATCTTAAAAGCGCGTAGTCAAAATGATGGCCCCGCTCAAGTGTTTGTTCATGCAGACTACAAGGGCGAGATTGGCCTCATTATGCCATATGAGAAAAACTTCTGTGAAAGTTGCAACCGACTTCGCGTTTCAGCAATGGGCAAGCTGCATCTTTGTCTGTTCGGTGACCACGGTGTAGAGTTGCGCGACTTACTTCAAGAAGACGCTCAAGAAAGCGCGTTGATCGAACGAATTCAAGCACAATTGCAGACCAAATCAGTCAGTCATTTCCTGCATGACGGCAATTCAGGTATGACGCCGCATTTGGCATCTATCGGCGGCTAACAGACCGCAAAAAAATACGTAAAAATTTTATAGGGTGAATAATCATGGGTCACGCAGAAAGTAAATTCGTGCCTGCGAACATCGCAGTGCTAACCGTATCTGACACACGTACTGAAGAAAATGACACGTCTGGTCGCTTCTTAGTAGAAAACCTACAAGAAGCAGGTCACACACTAGCGGATAAGCAAATCGTGATTGACGATATCTACCAAATCCGTGCGGTCGTATCGAAATGGATCGCAGACGAGAGTGTGCAAGCGGTAATGATCACTGGTGGTACAGGCTTTACTTCTCGTGATAGCACACCTGAAGCACTTGTTCCGTTATTCGATAAGCAAGTAGAAGGTTTTGGTGAGCTATTCCGTGCCGTTTCTTACGAGGAAATTGGTACTTCTACAATCCAATCTCGCGCAATCGCTGGTTTTGCAAACCACACGGTTATTTTTGCGATGCCAGGTTCGACTGGTGCATGTCGTACTGGCTGGACTAAAATCATCAAGCAGCAACTTGATGCTAGCCACCGCCCATGTAACTTCATGCCTCATCTAAGCAAGTAATCATCTAGGGAAAGTCATGTCCGAATTTACCCATATTAACGCTTCTGGCGAAGCAAACATGGTCGATGTGTCGGCTAAAGCAGAGACGGTACGTGAAGCAAGAGCCGAAGCTTTTGTTCACATGGCACCAGAAACACTGCAGATGATTACGTCGGGTAATCACCACAAAGGTGATGTATTTGCTACTGCTCGTATTGCAGGCATTCAAGCGGCAAAGAAAACATGGGACCTTATTCCTTTGTGCCATCCGTTGTTACTGTCTAAAGTGGAAGTACAACTGGAAGCGATGGAAGCGGAAAATAAAGTACGCATCGAGTCTGTTTGTAAGCTAGCGGGTAAAACTGGCGTAGAAATGGAAGCACTGACGGCGGCGTCTGTAGCAGCGTTAACCATTTACGATATGTGTAAAGCGGTCCAAAAAGACATGGTTATTGAAAACGTTCGCTTACTTGAAAAAACGGGCGGAAAATCAGGACACTTCAAGGTGGAATCATGATTAAAGTACTTTTCTTTGCACAAACGCGTGAATTGATTGGTCAAGACAGTATTGAGCTTGCCGCTGAATTTGCCACTATTGAAGATATTCGCGCTCATCTGGCAGCGCAGCAAGGTAAATGGGAACTTGCACTTGAGAGTGGCAAGTTACTCGCTGCGCTTAATCAAAATATCGTCGCTATGGGTGAAAAAGTTCAAGACGGCGATGAAGTGGCTTTCTTTCCGCCAGTAACGGGAGGTTAAGATGACTTTAAGAGTATCCGTTCAACACGAAGACTTTTCGGTGGGTGCTGAGTACGAGGCATTAGCGCAAGGCACTGCGTCGGGCGCAATTGTTACGTTTACCGGCAAAGTTCGCGATATGAACCTAGGCGACAACGTTACAGGGTTATCGTTAGAACACTATCCTGGAATGACAGAGCGTTCGTTAGAAAAGATCTGCGATGAAGCAGAAGAACGTTGGATGCTCAACGGTATTCGTGTCATTCATCGTGTGGGTGATATGGATGCGGGTGATCAAATCGTATTCGTAGGTGTGTCCAGTGCTCATCGTGGCTCTGCGTTTGAAGCTTGCGAATTCATCATGGATTACCTTAAAACCAAAGCGCCATTTTGGAAGAAAGAGCGAACCACAGAGTCCACTCGCTGGGTCGAGTCAAGAGACTCTGACGCTGAAGCCGCTGCGCGCTGGCAACAAAAATAGTCTGAATAAAAAGAGCATGTCGATGACATGCTCTTTTGCTCTTACTCTATGCTCGCTAAATAGTTGTCGATCACGGTTAGCACGCCTGCTTTATCATTACTTGGAGCAATAAAGCGGCTCAGTTTCTTTATCTCGGGGTGAGCGTTGTCCATGGCGTATGAGTGATAACTCTCTTTTAGCATTTCGACGTCATTAAAATAATCACCAAAGCTCATCGTTTCTTCAAACTTAAATCCTAAATGCTGTTGTAAGAAACGAATGGCAGCACCTTTTGACGCTTCCTTATTCATCACATCCAACCATATATTGGCGCTGACAACCACTTGATATTCGGCGCCGAAGCGAGCATTGATGGTCGGGAATACATGCTCCTCCGCGCCTTCAAAGTTACAGATAGCCACTTTGATAAAATCGTCTTCGACGGAGAGTAGATCCTCAACATATTCGCATCGATGGTAGTATTTACGGATTTCCTCCAGCGCTTTAGGGTCTTGAGTTTCGATATAAGCGGAGCGTTTGCCGCACAGAACCATATAGGTATTCTCTAAAGCGCGAGTGGTTTTGATGATCTGTTTCGCTGCAGCCGTATCTAACGTACAACTATAAAGCTCCTCATCGTTTTGCATCACTAACGTACCGTTTTCAGCAATAAAAATCAGTTCATTTTCAATACGAGAAAACATGTCTTTAAGGCTGTAGTACTGACGACCAGAAGCGGGAGCGAAGTGAATACCTTGCTTCTTAATACGCTCATAGAGCGGGAAAAAATCCGGAGTCAGTTGACCGTTAGGGTCTAGCAGTGTGCCATCCATGTCCGTTGCTATAAACTTAATTGTGCTGTGCATATGTTATCGCTTGTTCAAATGGTAAGAGACGTGTGCAGTATACGTAAATCGACGCGGTGGTGAAGTAAATAACTGGAATCTAAGTTAACTCGCGGTTTTAACTTAGTGATTCCACTTTAAATGTATGGATCGCCTCAGCGGCATCAAAATCAAGGTAGTGGGTATACGCATTACGAAGCTGGTAATTATCGTCATTACTCCCAAAATTAACAATCACAGTATTGGTGCAATTGCTTGATGATAGAGCATTACATAGCGTTAAAACCCAAAGGAATGATTTTAAGTAATTGATATTATTATGACTTTGTGTTTTGGCAATGTTCTTGCTTTAGTAGGGATGCTTCCAAATAAAAACCGTGACCTAAAGTGTCTCACTAATAATCAGTTGGCGACGGTGCGTTCTCATTCATTTGAGGCGCACCTTTTTTCTATGGAGGCCAAGGATATATCGTGGCGAGGGTTCATTCTTGGATTACAATGGGGTGAGTCTGTACATATAAAAAGGAATAAGTTTGTCGATTATAAAAGAGTGTATTCGCACGGTTGGTCGTGGGTCTCGTGGACGTGGTCCGTTAACTCAAGAACAAGCTAAGCAAGTGATGGAAGAGTTTGTTGAGGGACAGATTGGCGATGATCAAATGGCAATGTTGATGATGCTTATCCGTGTGCGCGATGAAACTCCTGAAGAAATTGCCGGCTTTGTGGAAGGTTTGAAACCTCATTATCCAGATATTAGCGCTGATTTTGACTGGCCATTATATGCGGGTAAAAGAGTAGGGCAATCATCGGGGAAACCTTGGCACCTTGTTGCTGCAAGCATTTTGGCAGAACATGGTGTACGGGTGGTGCTACATGGCGACTTAGATAAAGAGAGTGACCGCTTACATGCAAAAGACTGTTTGAGTGCACTGAATATCTCCAAAGCGGAGGATTTAACCCATGCACAGCAGCTTCTAGATCGTGATAATATCGCCTACTTACCGTTGAACCATTTCTGTCCAATCGCCAAGAAAATGTTGGATTGGAAGCATCGCTACGGTTTAAGAACGCCCATTAATACCGTTATTCGTGCCCTGAATCCTGCTAATGCACCTTTTGGTATGCGTGGAAGTTTTCACCCGGGTTTCCAAGAGTTGCATGCCAAAGTTGAACATCTTCTTGCTCGACATGGGCGAGATAACAATGACTATCAACGAATGCTATCGTTTAAAGGTCAAGGCGGTGAAACGGAATACAATCCGAAAGTGAGTCAAACGGTATGGTGGGTTGAATCCGATACGATTCATTCTGAGTACGTTGAAGAAAGTATGGCCGAGTTAGTGCTTCCATCATGCTGTCCATTACAGACACCGCAAGAGGAAATGCAGTTGATGGCAAATACGGTGGTCTCTACCTTGACCGCTGCGTTGTTCTCAATTTGTGGGGATTGGCGACAGGCGTCCGAGAAGGCACATCAATACTGGAATGGTTACTGCGAGACTCCACACTTAAGTTGTTAAATAACTAACAGGCGCAGTCATTGACCGCGCCTGTTTTAGTTTACCGTTATTAACCTGTCAGGACGTTGTCTTCAGGGTATTTTAGTAACGTTGGTTTTGGTCTGGCGAGCATATACGCCAAAGTCAGTGGGCCGACACGACCAATGATCATCACGACAATCATAATCCATTTGCCTTCAGTGTTTAGCTGAGCGGTTAAGCCTGCTGTCAATCCGACGGTAGCAAATGCCGATATGGTTTCAAACACTACTTGTTCAAATTTGGCCTGTTGGGTGACCATAAGTAAGAACATAGCGACAGTTAAAATAGCGCCACTCACCACTATGATTGCCAGTGATTTGGTTACGGTTTGCCAACTCACAGTTCGATTAAAGATTTCCACGTATTGCTTTTGTCTCAAGAATGCCCACGTCGCATAAAAGGCAACCGCAAATGTTGATACCTTAATACCACCACCAGTCGATGTAGAGCCGGCCCCGATCAGCATTAAGATGATCATAATCAGCAAGGCAGGTTGCCCAAATTGAGCAATATCAACGCTATTAAAACCAGCCGTACGAGCACTCGCTGACTGGAAAAATGCAGAGAGCCATTGCCCCCCAAGAGGCAGAGCTCCTAGAGTCTCTGGGTTATTGCGTTCCAACAAGAAGAAAAATAGCGTGCCGCCTAATAATAAGATAGGGGTGGCTGTGAGCATGATTTTGGTGTGCAGCCCTAGTCGAGAAAAGCCTTTCTTACCGTTGATAGCAAGATCACTGACCACGGTAAAGCCCAATCCGCCAAAGATGAATAAACCGGACAGAACGAGCAGAACCACAGGCTCTGATGCGAAACTCATCATACTGTCTGAAAACAAGGCAAAACCGGCGTTATTAAAAGCGGAAATCGCATGAAATATTGAATAAAACACACCTTGTGACCATCCCATCTCAGGGACCCAACGCATAGCTAAGATGGCTGCGCCGATAGCTTCGGCAATCAAAGCAAAAATGATGATCTTCTTTACCAGCCCTTTGATGTTAACACGGCGATCTTGACCAAGTGCATCTTGAGCCAAGGCTTGCTGTTTTAGGCTTAACCTAACACCAAACATGTAAAGTAATACCGCAGACAGCGTCATTTGCCCAAGTCCGCCAATTTGCATCAACAGCATCAGCAGAATTTTGCCTGACGTAGTGAAATGCTGCCCCGTATCAACCACGCCGAGTCCAGTTACACTGATTGCGGACGTTGCCGTGAAGAAAGCATCGCTAAAGCTTAAACCAGTGACAGAAAAGACGGGCAAGGTTAGCAGCAAAGCCGAAGGGACTAAAACCGCCAGAAAGCTAGCGACAATAAGATAAGGCTCTGATGGTACGGCTGATTTCTTATTGAGTTTTATCGGGTAAATCAGACCTTTTTGAAAACGGCGGTTCATGACAATCTGATCTTTTCGTGCAGGTCTTTTTCCGGGCCAGCAACAATGATCATATCACCAATTTCTAACGTTTGACTCATCTGAGGGTTGGCGTCTAGCTCCGGTCCGCGCTTAAACCCAAGTACTTTAATGTTACTCGCTTGGCAAAGAGCGATATCAGCCAAGGTTTTACCCATTAACTTGTTGCCAACAACGATTTCGGTTAACGCTAAGCCACTTCCTAGCTCATTGAAAGCAATCACTCGGTTATCGATCATACGTTGCGCTACTCGGATACCCATATCTCTTTCAGGCATGATGATTTTATCCGCCCCTATCTTTTGCAAGATTTTGTACTGGAACTTGTCATTCGCCTTAACCCACACTTTCTTCACTTTGGCTTCTTTAAGCACCAGTGTGGTGAGAATACTGGCATTGATGTCATTACCAATGGATACCATCACCATGTCGAACTCATTCAGTCTGAGCTCTTCAACGGTTTCTTCTATCGTACAGTTGGCAACGATGCCTTGTTCGACGATTTTAGACACTTCCTTTACACGATCTTCATTGATGTCGATAGCAAGAACTTGAGCACCGGCTTCAGATAACTCTTTACAGATGCTCATGCCAAAACGCCCTAAACCAATCACGGCGTATTGTTTAGTCACTGCTTTCATAATATCTACCTGCTTACTTTGTTTTTATGCATTTGGATCTTAACGCTAGGCGGCTGTCGTTTAAATATAGTATTAATTATCGGATAAACATTTTAGTGTTGTTTGACAATAGGTCATGTAAACCTATTCCAGGCGTGTCGAGAGCGAGAGGCTACAGACTTGTGATATGTGGACAAATTTCTGAATCTAATAGTAACTATTATGCTGTTTAACACACAACGTACTACATTTAGAGAACTGTTCATGAGAGAAGGAACCATCTTGATGAAGATAAAGTTGTTAGTGGTGTCTATTTTGATGACTCCACTTGGTGCTCAAGCGACATTAGATAGCCATAAAGATAGCTATTTTTTGCCGTATTACCACGAAGATAATGTCAACCAACAGCGATTTGCGCCTCTAAATCCTAATGGAGGAGATACAAAAAATACCTTCATACAATTCCAAATTAGTCTAAAATATCCTTTAATTTCAACAGATAATAGTCATCTTTATTTGGCTTATACCCAGAAATCAAATTGGGAAGCCTATGATAAGTCGGCCTATTTTCGAGATAATGACTTTAACCCAGAGTTGTTTTATATCTATTCCTTTTCTGAGCAGTTTGATATTGCCATTGGGGCTGAGCATCAATCAAATGGCACTGGTGGAACGGACGAAGTAAGTTGGAATCGTGGTTATATCAATGCTGAATACCATTTTAGCTATGGTACGGTTGGGCTTAAACCGTGGTTTAGGTTCGACGATACTAACGACTACAACCCAGATATTGTTGATTATTTGGGCCATGGCGAGCTAACGGTGGTCTTATTTCCCAATGATATTTTAAAAATGAAGGGGTTGGCTAGGAATGTGTTTAAAAACCCGTACTATTCCTTGACGCTCGAGTTTCCAATCTATCAGGGGCTCAAAGGATACGCGAAATACGAAAATGGGTATGGTAGCACCATTTCAAACTACGACTTTAAACTACAAGCTTATGGTCTAGGATTGGCCTTCGATTTATAGTTATAAGCTAAGTCACCGCGAAGATTGGTATTAAAAACGTTACCCCTGAATGATCTTTGCTTTAGGATTATTTCTCACTAGATTTCAGGGACAGCGTTTTTATTCATAAAGCGGCTTCGAAGGTTATGAATTACCCGTTCCTGAAATAACCGATTAAGCCAATCCAAATCTTTTTGGGTAACGTCACTTTTCACGATAAAGGCGCAATGCACCATATCGGAATTAATCACCGCTTTACGGTGTTCCAATGTGGTCTCGTAGCTGTCGACTGATATTGTTTTATCACTCGCCGCGATGATTTCATTATTGAGCTGAAGAATCAGCGCCATAGTGTCGCTCTTAGCTGCTATCCGATATAAATATCCAGAGTCGACTTTCTGTTTGACCCAATAATCAAATTTACTTAAGTTGAGAGCGGTCCTACTTATCACTAACGCCTCACTGCCCTTTGACCAAGACTTTATTGAGACAGGTGTGTGTTTGAATTCTGGTTGTCCAGAGTAAGCATCTGTCTTGGTGGCAATAAGTTGGCAAGATTTAGCGTTGCTTGCCGTTGTTTTATTCCAATGAATTGGGACGAAGCCCTCCCCAAGTTTGATTCCTGAGTTTATGTCTACTCGCATTTGAAGCGTAAATTTAGTATTGCTAACGTCAGCAATCTGTCCATTAGTCAGTCCGAGTTCCAGTGCGGTATCGGGATGCAAACTGATGTAAGGCTCTGGCGAGTGAAGAGCAAGCTGAGGCGAAAGCCCAGTGCGACTCATTGTATGCCAATGATCTCGCGCCCGGCCACTGTTAAGCAAGATAGGCAGTGCATTGCTGGTTGTTTGTTGTGGGGCTTGATAACCCGTGGCGACAAAGTGTGCTCTTTGGTCAGCAGTATAAAACTGATGTTGGTTAAACAGCCGCTGGTTGACGATATCGGTTTGTAACGTTAACACTGGCCATTGCTGCGGAACCAGCGTGTTATAGCCTTTGTCATCTAACTGAGTTAATCCACTTAATGTCAGATCACGCTGTTGACCGCCCTCATTACCTAAGGTCGTCATGCGAGCATACTCGTTGAAGATTTGCCCCTCGTGTAAATAATCAAAAGCATTGGTGAACCCCATTTTCATTGCCACTTTGCTTACTATCCACCAATCTGGTTTAGCCATGCCAGGGCTGGGAAGCAATCGACGTTGTCTTGAAATACGGCGCTCAGAATTGGTGACGGTGCCTGATTTCTCGCTCCAGCCTTGCGCGGGTAAAAGCACGTTCGCGAGTTGGGCGGTCTCGGTCTCCTTAATACAATCTGAGACCACCACAAACGCGCACTTTTGTAGCGCTGATTTTATTTTTTCTGAGTTAGGTAGACTCACCATGGGGTTGGTTGCCATGATCCAAATCGCTTTTATTTTTCCTGCTTCGACTGCGTCAAACAGGTCGATCGCTTTAAGGCCAGGCTTAGTGGCAAGAGTGGAGGTTTGCCAAAACTTACTAATTAATGAGTGATGCTCTGGATTATCAAACTCCATGTGACTCGCTAACGTGTTTGCCAGCGCACCTACCTCTCTTCCTCCCATCGCATTAGGCTGCCCTGTGACCGAGAAAGGCCCCATGCCCGGTTTCCCGATGCGACCAGTAGCCAGATGACAGTTTAGAATGCTGTTGACTTTGTTCGAGCCACTGCTGGATTGATTAACACCTTGCGAATAGACGGTGACGGTTTTTGGGGTGTGAGCAAACAGAGAATAAAACGTCTCAAGTTGCGATTGAGTTAGCCCTGTGATGGAACCAACGTCGACCGTCTGCTTCGCAACGGCCAACGCGTCATCAAACCCTTGCGTATGGTGTTCTATGTAGTTTGCGTTGAGCTGTCCCGTCAGTGAGAGATGATTCAATAGTCCGTTGAACAGAGCAACATCACTGCCAGAATGAATCGCGAGGTGTAGATCGGCAAGCTCACACGTTGCGGTTTCACGAGGGTCGATCACCACCACTTTCATATTCGGATTATTCTGCTTAGCGATTTTTAGGCGTTGAAAAAGGACCGGATGGCACCACGCCAAGTTAGAACCAGTAATGATAACCAAGTCAGCCAGTTCGACATCTTCATAGACCACGGGGACAGTATCGCTGCCGAAAGCACGTTTATGGCCGACGACGCTTGAGGCCATACATAACCTAGAATTACTATCGATATTGGCGCTGCCGATAAAGCCTTTCATGAGTTTGTTGGCGACATAGTAGTCCTCAGTGAGCAACTGACCTGAGACATAGAATGCGACAGAATCAGGGCCATGTTGTTGAATGGTCTTCTGGAATTGCTCAGCGACAAGCGACGTTGCCTCATCCCAAGTCATAGACCTTTCCTCTAAAGCATCAATGCTGCGAGTACGATGGATTGGTGATAAAAGGCGACCGTCGGTAATGACCGTATCGCCAAGTGCGATTCCTTTGGTACACAGTTTGCCATAATTGGAGGGATGCTGTTTATCGCCTCTTATTTCCAGAAGACCGTTTGCTTTTGGTCTCGCTTCAACACCGCAACCGACTCCGCAATAGGCACATGTTGTCTTAATCCAGCCTTCTTTACTCATAACTTTTATCCTTGCTGATAATTTTCATTAATTGTTACTGAAAGCAAAACGCGCACCATCGCGTGATTGTGAGGTTAAATATGTATTTATCCAAAATATAGTCAACTAATACAGTTAGTTAACTTATATACCAATAAAGTGGTATATGGGATTTTTTGGCAAAATATCAGTCATTTGTTGTTTATTTGCACCGTTTTGGGGTTTATCGCACTAAAAGTGCTCAAAATCTTCTCTAATTGGTTTTTTGTGGGTGATGTTCTTGTCATTCTAAAATAAAGCTCTGATTTTTATTTAATTGTTTTTAAAGGGAATATTGAAAAAATCACAAGGCTATTATCATCGCTGGCATCCTTATTGCCTCTAAGTTGGCAAGCGAATAAAAAATTTCGCCTGGCTATAAGGAGAAATGCCATGCAAGGAAATAGTATGAGAAGTAATCATATCTCATTGGTGGGTGCTGGACCGGGCGATCCTGATTTGCTCACGGTTAAGGCTCTTCGAGCAATCCAATCCGCTGATGTCATTATCTTTGACAATCTCGTTAGCCAAGAGATCAAGGCACTTTTTCCCTCCAACAGCGAGCAGGTTTATGTTGGTAAAGCTAAGGGTTGCCATAGCTATACCCAGCAGCAAATTAACCAAACCTTAATCGACTATGCCCATCGAGGTGGACGAGTTTGTCGAGTTAAAGGGGGCGATGCCTTTATATTCGGTCGTGGCGGAGAAGAAATGCTATTGCTCAAAAAACAAGGCTTTGATGTTGATGTTATTCCTGGCATCACGGCTGCTTCGGGGTGCACCACGTACTCTGATATCCCGCTCACTCATCGCGGTTTATCTCAGGGATTTACTTTTATCACCGCCCATGCCGAAAAAGAGTTGGACATACATTGGAAAGCACTGGCTGACCTGAATCAAACTCTCGTTATCTACATGGGGTTAAGCAAAGCGGAGATGATTGCGAGCTCTCTTATAGGTGCAGGTTTATCGGCGTCCACTCCCGTTGCGTTAATTGAAAACGGCTGTTGCCCAACACAAAGAACGGTGCTTGGCAGATTGGATGAGCTTGTCGAGTTAAGAGATCACCACCAAATTCAGTCGCCCGCTCTCATCGTAATCGGCCAAGTGGTCAAAGTTGCTGAGCAAATGCAGTGGCTGTCACAACTCAACGAACGAGTATCGATGGACGCATCAAAACAAAACCAACAACACAAATTACAGCTGACAGCTTAATTATTAAAGGAAGCATTATGAAAACACAAAGGATTGTGGTGGTCGGTAACGGAATGGTAGGCCACAAGTTCATTGATAGCGTGATTGCTGCAAACGATGAGTCGTCGCAAATTATCACATTTTCAGAAGAGCCACGACTTGCTTATGACCGCGTGCAGCTCACAAGCTATTTTGATGACGGTAAAGGTGTTGAGCACCTTGCACTCACCGATGAAACTTACTATCAAGATCATGGGATTAACTATGTCTTAAACGACAAAGTTGTCTCGATTGATACGGACCGAAAGCAGGTGACAACCGAAAGTGGGCGTCGGGAGAGTTACGATAAGTTGGTACTTGCCACGGGTTCATTTCCTTTTGTACCGCCCATTTCGGGTAATGACCAAGAGCATTGCTATGTTTATCGCACTATTGAAGACCTAGATGCCATCGAGTCGGGCAGTAAAGTCAGTAAAACGGGCGTCGTTGTCGGAGGTGGATTACTCGGCTTGGAGGCCGCTAACGCGATTAAAAACCTTGGTTTAGATACGCATGTGGTGGAGTTTGCCCCGCGTCTTATGGCGGTGCAGCTTGATGAAGGTGGCGGCGCATTGCTGCGCAGGAAAATTGAAGATTTAGGCGTATCGGTGCACACCGATAAAGCGACTACTGAAATTATTGCAGGTGAGCAGGCTCGCTATCGAATGAATTTTGCTGATGGTACTTACCTTGAAACCGACCTTATTGTCTTCTCGGCCGGCATTCGTCCTCAAGATGAGTTAGCGCGTCAAGCGGATATTGAGATAGGGCCGCGCGGCGGAATCGTAATTGATGATCAATGCCGTACCAGCGTCGAGGATATCTATGCGATTGGTGAATGTGCTTTGTGGCAAAATCAGATCTTCGGGCTTGTTGCTCCGGGTTATCAAATGGCAAAAGTCGCAGCTAGCCAAATGATCGATTCATTGGAGCCACTGGCATTTACTGGTGCAGATATGAGCACCAAACTTAAATTGTTGGGCGTTGATGTTGCGAGTATCGGTGAGGTTCACGGAAAAACAGTTGGTGCGCAGTCATACACCTACCATGACGAAATTGAGCAAGTCTACAAGCGGCTAATTGTGTCTGAGGATGGCAGTAAAATTGTAGGTGCTGTTTTGGTAGGGGATGCTGACGCCTACGGTAGTTTATTGCAACTCAAACAAAACGACATGGCTCTCCCAGACAGCCCGTCGGTATTAATTCTGCCGAATGTGGCTGACGATAGCTCAGCAGGACTCGGCGTGGATGTTCTGCCTGACTCTGCGGTGATCTGCTCCTGTTTTGATGTGACAAAGGGTGATATCAAACAAGCGGTGGCGAGCGGTTGTAACACGATGGCTGCGCTAAAAGATACCACTAATGCATCGACAGGTTGTGGTGGCTGTTCAGCGTTAGCAAAACAAGTACTCGATAGTGAGTTGATGAACCTCGGCGTTGAAGTGAACAACGATATTTGTGAGCACTTTGCCTATTCCCGTCAAGAACTCAGCAACATTATTCGCGTTAACCAAATTAAGACGTTCGATGAATTACTATCTAGCCATGGCTCTGGGTTGGGCTGTGAGATTTGCAAGCCAACAGTGGGCTCAATTTTAGCGTCATTTTGGAATGACTATATTCTAGAAGAGCAACACATAGAGCTTCAAGATACCAACGATATCTATTTGGGTAATATGCAAAAAGATGGAACATATTCGGTGGTTCCTCGTATTGCTGGTGGTGAAATCACACCAGATAAATTGATTGTACTTGGTCAGGTAGCTAAAGATTTCGACCTGTACACCAAGATTACCGGAGGTCAACGCGTTGACTTGTTTGGGGCACAACTCAATGAGTTGCCTTTGATTTGGAAACGATTGGTGGAAGCCGGATTTGAAACCGGACACGCTTACGGCAAATCGGTACGTACGGTGAAATCGTGTGTGGGGAGCACATGGTGCCGTTATGGTGTCGGTGACAGTGTAGGCTTAGCTATCGACATTGAAAATCGTTACAAAGGACTAAGATCGCCTCACAAACTGAAGTTCGCGGTCTCAGGCTGTACTCGTGAATGTGCAGAAGCTCAGTCGAAAGACATTGGTGTGATTGCCTCCGACAAAGGTTGGAACTTGTATGTGTGTGGTAATGGCGGAATGCGTCCTCGTCACGCCGACTTGCTAGCCACTGATCTTGATGAACAGACACTGATTCGCTATATCGACCGTCTATTGATGTTTTACATCCGCACTGCGGACCGTTTACAACGAACTTCTGTGTGGTTTGAAAACCTAGAAGGCGGCATTGAATACCTCAAACAAGTGATTGTCGATGACAAATTGCAACTCGCCGAGGAGCTGGAAAAAGACATGGCTACCAATGTCGGTAAGTATCAGTGTGAGTGGAAAACCACACTCGAAAATCCAGAGAAACTAAAACGATTCCAACACTTTATTAATACCGATGAGCTGGATGGTAATCTTCAGTTTGTCAATATTCGCCAACAAAGATTCCCAACTAATAATAAGAAACAAGCGCTTGTTTTGGAGCAACGTATTGATGTTGTTGAAGTTTAACGACGTTGCCTCGCTATAGGCGAATGAAATTTGATAGTTAAGGAGAAGAATATGAGTCAGTGGTTAACTGTTTGCTCAACTGATGACTTAGTACCCCATACCGGAGTGTGTGCTAAAGTCGAAGATAAACAGGTCGCTATTTTCTATTGTCAGCGTAGCGACCAACTGTACGCGCTTTGCAATTACGATCCTTTTGGCCATGCCTATGTGATGTCTCGCGGCATTATGGGCTCGCTAGATGGCCAACCTTGTGTGGCTTCACCGCTTTACAAGCAGCACTTTAACTTACAAACGGGTGTCTGCATTGAAGAGCCAGAGGTCCAACTGACTCGGTTTGATGTACGAGTCAGTGGTAATGATGTTCAACTCAAGTTGCCACTTGCAGCTTAACTCTTCGTGTACAAGGAACTCTGATCAACACATTGATCAGTAAAAGGAATTTGTTATGGAAAGCACTAAATTTAATTTGTTTTCGTTTTCAGGGAAGATGAAAACACTGCACTTAAGCTGGATGGCCTTTTTTATTACCTTTGTGGTGTGGTTTAACTTTGCCCCATTACTTCAAATGGTAAAAACGTCATTAGGCTTATCAACGCAAGAGATCAAAACCTTACTTATCCTCAACGTGGCGCTGACGATACCAGCGAGGGTAATCATTGGTATGTTGACTGACAAATATGGTCCACGTCTGGTCTACTCTGCACTGTTGGCGATATGTTCCATTCCATGTTTTGTTTTTGTGTTGTCAGATTCATTTATTCAAGCGGCCATCGCTCGTTTCCTATTAGGTTTTATTGGCGCAGGTTTTGTTATTGGTATTCGTTTAGTATCTGAGTGGTTCCCACATGATGAACTGGGCACTGCGGAAGGTATTTATGGTGGTTGGGGCAACTTTGGCTCAGCGGCGGCGGCCTTTACCTTACCAACGTTAGCTCTGATGTTCGGTGGTGAAGACGGATGGCGCTATGCCGTTGGTGTGACGGGCCTAATGAGTTTGGTGTTCTCTGTCATTTTTTATCGTAACGTTCAAGATACGCCAAAAGGGTCGACTTACTTTAAACCTAAACATTTAGCAGCGATGGAAGTGACATCGAAAGGGGACTTTGTCTTGCTGTTGATCATGAAGATCCCTATGTATGCTGCGCTTGCTCTACTTGCTTGGAAACTTGCTCCATCGAATATTGGTATGTTGAGTGACACTGTGGTTAACGCCTTTTATGTCGGCCTAGTAGTCCTATACGGATACGAAGTGTTTCAAGTCTGGAAGGTCAACAAATCTATCTTCTTTAAGCCTGTTCCGGAGATGCATCAATATAAGTTTAAACAAGTAGCTGTGCTGAACGTGTTGTATTTTGCCACGTTCGGCTCGGAGTTGGCAGTGGTCTCGATGCTACCTCTGTTCTTCTCTGAAACGTTTGAACTGACGGCTGTTTTAGCGGGTATGGTGGCTTCGGCTTATGCCTTTATGAACTTAATGTCGCGTCCAGGTGGCGGTTGGATCTCAGACAAGTTTGGTCGTAAATCGACATTGTTAATTCTAACGGCAGGTTTGGCTGTGGGTTATTTCATGATGGGCCAAGTCAACAGTGAGTGGCCGTTGTGGCTTGCAGTATGTGCTGCCATGGTTTGTTCGTTCTTTGTTCAAGCTGGCGAAGGTGCGGTGTTTGCGACGGTGCCATTGATCAAGCGCCGCATGACAGGTCAAATCGCTGGAATGACAGGAGCTTACGGGAATGTCGGTGCTGTGGTTTACCTGACGGTTCTGTCATTTGTTGACTATCAAACCTTCTTCTATGTTATCGCAGGTACAGCGGTTCTTGGTTTCGCAACCTTGATGTTTATGGAAGAACCCAGTGGTCAAATAGCTGAGGTAAACGAAGATGGTAGCGTAACGTTAATCAACGTATCTCATTAATGGTAATCGGGGAGTGAGCACTTAGCGTGCTCACTCGTTCAAAAGCTCTATTTGCACAGGGCTTTTGTTCTCCGAAGGTTTAATTAGGAGTGATTATGGGATTACCGCTTAACCATCCACAAACGCTGACCACATCATACGGCGGCGCGTCTTCTGCAGGTACTCGAAGCGAAAACCAAGATGCGTTTGTGGTTCGAGAGCCAAGACTGCAAAGTGAGTTGGAAACCAAGGGTATGCTTGCGTGCATTGCCGATGGTGTGAGTTGCAGTGAACACGGGCAGAAAGCCAGTCACACCAGTGTGATGCAGTTTGTCGCCGATTATTATGCGACGCCGGACAGTTGGAGCGTTCGGCGTTCGGCAATTCAGGTATTGACGTCATTGAATACGTGGCTATATGAGCAGAGTCTAAAGCAACCGCTGAAGCATAATGGACTGGTTACCACCTTTAGTGCCGTTGTCGTCAAATCCAATACGGCGTATCTATTTCATGTGGGTGATAGCCGAGTCTATTTGCTTAGACAAGGTAAACTCCGTTTGTTAACCAGAGACCATCAGCGGACCAACATCGGTAAAGCGGCGTACCTAACTCGTGCTTTAGGCATGGATAGCAAATTGGAGGTCGATTTTCAGACCTTAGCCGTCGAAACTGGCGATCTTTTCTTGCTCTCAACCGACGGCGTGCATGATTTCATCACTGATCAACAGTTGGTCAACGTTATCCAAAATCAACACCAAGGCTTTGAGACACGAAGCCAAGCATTGACGGAACTCGCCATAGAAAATGGTAGCCAAGACAATGTCACCAGCTTATTGGTTTCCATCGATCATGTTCCCAACCTAACATTGCATGAGTTTCAACAACAATCACTTAACCAAGTGGTGCCTCCTCCGCTTAAAGTGAACAACAGGATTGATAGTTACACGGTGACAAAAGTACTTCACGCTGGAACTCGAAGTCATGTTTATGAGGTGACGCAAGAACAGACTGAGCGGAAGTATATTCTCAAAGCGCCTTCTTTACTGCATGTGGAAGATAAACAGGCTCTACTCGACATTAGTAATGAATATTGGGTGGGAACGCATGTGAATAGTCATCGAATCATGCGTACTTATCCACGACCTGCCGATTCTCCCTTTCTTTACTTACTGTGTGAGCCGATAGAAGGGATCACGTTGAGGCAGTGGATGCTTGATAACCCGACGCCGAGCTTAGACACTGTGAGAAGCATTGTTGCTGAGATAGTGAAAGCGGTACGCGTGCTGCAACGGTTAGATATGGTACATCGCGACTTAAAGCCCGAAAATGTGATGATATCAGAGTCGCTGCAAGTGACCTTGATTGATTTGGGATCTGTTTCGGTGAAGGCCTTAGACGAAGCAAGGCAAGAACAAGGTGCTCAAATGCCCAAAGGTGCGGCAAATTATATTGCCCCTGAGTACCTGAATGGCAACGAAGCGACAACCATATCCGATTTATTTTCGGTTGCGGTAATTACGTATGAAATGCTGTCTGGCACTCTTCCCTATAAAGCGATGATTGCGCGCAGTGTCGACAATGCACGTCATCAACAGTGGAAATATCAGAGTATTCAAATCACCAATCCTGAACTCCCCCTTTGGCTGGATATGGCCTTAAAGAAGGCTTGTCATCCCAATCCGCAACATCGTTATCAAGCGTTGGGAGAGTTCTTGTTGGATTTGAGCCAACCGAATAAAGCGTTAATGAAACAGTATGAGACGAGTCCGCTGATTAAAAAGCATCCATTGCTATTTTGGAAGGGAGCAACAGCGTTACTCGCATTATTGGCCGCCATTGAGTTGATGTTATTACTTATCTAATAGCTGTTTATTTGACGCGCATTAGTTGATGTTTAGTGCGACCAAGTTCGAACACTAAGATTTGTGAGCGCTTCATGGACTCGACTTTACTCAGCATCTGCTGATCGTAGCCTTTGCTTTTCATCCAGGAAAGAGAAGACGAGAACTGATCTTCATTAACCACATATGACTGGTCTTTGAGTATGGACTCGGAAACATGGACTACCCAAATGCGAGAGCGAAATTCGACCGCATTCGCGAGAGAATTGAGAAGTTTTTTTAGCATGAAAATGACTCAGTGCATTGAGTTAACAGACAATAAGGCGACCGATTGTTACAAAAATCTTAACAATAAGATAGGCAAAACAAGAAAATTCGTCTTACGCTTAATTTAAACGGGATAAACAATTCTTACTTAACATCAAGGATTGATAGGTAATGTCTATTACAAGAATCGTAGAATCCCATTTAGCAATATTGAAAATTTGGACAACAATAAACTTATTACGATTAAGTTATTGGGGCTGAAGGAGATCGCCATGGAATCGCTAAAAGTTAAAGACTACATGACCCAAAGAACGGTGACCTTTACACAAGACATGTCATTGAGTGCTGCACTTGATAAAGTCATGCAGTCTAACCACCTTGGTGGTCCGGTTATTGATGAACGAGAACAAGTTATTGGCTTCATTTCAGAACAAGACTTGCTCGATAAGTTGGTTAAAGTTAGCTATCACTGTCAAGACACGCATACTGTTGGAGATTGTATGCATCAAGAGGTGCTGTCAGTGACGCCTGAAACGTCCATCATTGAACTCGCAGATATGATGAAGGTCGGTAAACCGAAAGTTTATCCTGTTATCGACAGTGGAAGATTGCTAGGAACGATTACTCGTCGCGATGTACTTCGAGCCATCGGCAAAAATATTGAAGCGTGCTTCAAACATCCTGTGTAAACTAAACAATATTCCCCTATGGGCGCTTCGGCGCCCTTTATTGTTTGTTGCATGTAAATAAAAAAGGACTGGTATGGCAGACCAATCGGCTAAATTCGTTGAAGGATCAACCATGAGGCACATCCTGGTGATGTCAGGAACCTCTACTGTCGGCATCATGGCGATATTCATTGTCGACTTACTCGATATGTTGTTCATCAGTATGTTGGGTCAAGCTGAACTGGCTGCAGCGGTTGGTTTTGCTGGTACGTTAACCTTTTTTGCAACCTCCGTTTCTATAGGAACTTCCATCGCTATGGGCGCATTAATGTCCAAAGCGATTGGAGCTAAGAACGTAGATTATGCAAGGCAGATAGGCTCTAGTGTTCTTGTCATCGCATTTATCATTAGCGCGATTGTAACGGCAATAATGTGTGCCTACATCCCAGAACTGCTGACGGCGATCGGTGCAGAAGGGAGAGCACTCGAGAGAGCAGAAGCCTATCTTTGGATCTTATTGCCGAGTACGCCTCTGATTGCTTTAGGTATGGCTAGTGGTGCAGGTCTGCGAGCAGCGGGTGATGCAAAACGATCGATGTGGGCAACACTTGCGGGTGGGATCGTTAACGCTATATTGGATCCTATTTTCATTTTCGGATTTAACTGGAATGTGGAAGGGGCCGCCGCCGCTTCGGTGGTCGCACGATTTGCTGTGTTCTATTTCTCGTTTGCACCGTTATTACGTGTTCACAAATTACTAGCCAAACCTACGTATTCGAATGTCATTAGTGATGCCAGAGTGATGTTGGCTATCGCGATTCCTGCCATTATTACTAATACCGCAACGCCTATTGGTAATGCGATTGTGACCACTGCTATTGCCCAGTATGGTGAGGATTTTGTTGCTGGTTTTGCGGTAATAGGTCGTCTGACGCCAGTTTGTTTTGCCTTTATCTTTGCGCTGTCCGGGGCTGTTGGACCTATCGTAGGGCAAAACTATGGAGCGGTAAGAATTGATCGTGTAGAGGAAACGCTAAAGAACTCACTCATCGTGACGACCATCTACACATTAGTGGTTTGCGCTTTATTGTATCTTCTCCAACAGCCGATTATTAACATGTTCTCGTTAACCGGTGATGCATCGCTGATTGTGGCGGCATTTGCGACTTATGTAGCAATTACCTTTGTGTTTAATGGTGTGCTGTTTGTTGCGAATACGTCGTTCAATAATTGAAACTTGGTAAACCACCGCCTCTGGCGGTGTGACTCGAAAAGGCTCTGCCGTAACAGCGTGCATCGATGGGAAAATGACCTCCTTTATAGAACCGGCAAGTTCAAAGGAGGTCATATGAGAGACTGGCAGAGCCAAGCTCACGTTAAACATTATTGCAAATATCACGTTGTGATTGTTCCAAAATATCGAAAGAAAGCGATTTA
>NZ_OANU01000075.1 GCF_900089835.1 Vibrio thalassae
GCGTGATTCCTTGGAATTGACATGGAACCTTAATCCAACGGATGCCAGTGATGGGGCCATCGTTGACAGTGACGGTGATGGATTTATCAACATGGTGGAAATCGGCGCGAATACCGATCCGTTGGATGCAAATTCCTATGATGCGGATTTAGATGGTGTGCTTGGCATTTATGATGTCGATGATAACGACCCGTTCTCAGACAGTGATTTTGACACCATTAGCGACATCGTTGAAACCCAATATGGATTAAATCCACTCGATGGCAGTGATGTTGATCTTAACCTCGACACTGACAATGACGGCATGGCGGACATTTTAGAAACCATGCTTGGCTTGAATGTCGGTGTAGATGATAGCCAAACAGACCTCGATGGTGATGGCATGACGAATATCACTGAGGTGAATAATCGTACTGTCGCAAACGACCCGAATGACCCGGTTTATCACGGTCATCTGGACGCGGATAACGATGGCATTGTGAATGGTATTGATACGGATCTCGATGGCAATGGCACCGAGGATGCTGTGCAAACCACCTTCCCTGAGCTTTCAAGTTCCGTCTTGAGTGGTGTGGGTGGTACCGTTCTGAGTGAATATTGTTTTGATGGGCCAAGTGAAGACGACAAGCATGAGGCGATTTATCTGGTCCAAGCCGAATCAGACAGCACTTTTGGAAAGACGTGCTATAAAAATGCGGATTATTCGTACACCAATTACACCGTAGCGACCACGGTCAATCCGGATTTAAGTGGCTTGCCGCATTATCGTATTTCACCTGCGGCGAATTCGCCGATATCCAGTCCTAATAAAACCACCAAAATGTACATCAAAGCAACACCTGCAAATTACATCCTGTACCAAGCGGTGCGTGTGAATAACGATTGGATTTATGGCAAAGTCATCGACATTGCACAGTCAAGCTTTGATCTCAATGATTTTGTCTTTATTGACTACAAGTTTAATCAGCTAACATCGGATGTTTACCTTGTAATGGTGCCAGTGGGCACTGATATGTCAGGCGTCACGCTTGATACATCAAGCACCCACAATACCGTAGTGGTGGTTGATAAGGGCGATGGTGCTGAGAATCCAGTCTTGGATCTGGTTGATCCCGTCGCTGGCACCTATATC
>NZ_OANU01000028.1:0-59616 GCF_900089835.1 Vibrio thalassae
GAGAAACAGCCACTAAGAACCAACATTAGCCAGTTAACCCATTGATAAGGCGGAACTCTCCACCTTACAATACCTGCGCTCGCCTTGAGAAAAGCATCAAGGCCGCCACCCTTCTAGAGCAGATCGCACAATTTACTTATATAGAGGCTCGGGCTTGTTCAACACTTGGGATTTAACGTTGGCTACGCAACGCTTAATCCTTATTTGTTATGGCCATAATTTAAACGTTTTGTCAGAAAGCGATGCTTACGTTAGCGCTGTGTTAGGGCTGGGTCACTTCTAATCTGCGAAATAGCATTGATAGTGAAAAGCACAGCAAAAAATAACACAAACCTACAATCAGCCAGATTTCAAATATTAATCCGGAAGAATTCGCGATTTCAGTACCAACAAATGTCATTTCTTGTATTGATATGAGAGAAACGACAGAAGTATCTTTCACTAAAGAGATGGCTTGACCGGCCAGTGCTGGACTAATTGCTGTCAGTACCTGAGGAGCGATAACATCTCGATATTGATGCCACTTGGATAGACCCAGAGACTGACCTGCTTCCCATTGACCTTTTGGTATTGAATTGAGTCCAGCTCTCACAATTTCGGCGACATAAGCGGATGAGAGTAGGCCTATGCATATGACACCGGACAGTAAATTCTCCCATAGTGATTGAGGGCCGAATAAAAACGATTGCCAAGCACTGAGCTCACTGTTGCTGCCACGCAGTAACTCAGATAACCCGAGCAAAGGAATTAACTGATTTGAAATAAAGAAATAGAAAATAAATATAAACACCAGTGGTGGAATGTTTCTCACCAACTGAATGAAAATATTGGCTGGCGTACGCAAAAACACCGAACTAGACTGCTTCGCCAATCCAAGCAAGGTTCCCAAAGTAAGGGCTAATACCATTCCCCAAACGCTAAGTCGTAATGTAGAAAGTAGGCCTTGAATGAAGTAAGGAAGTCCACCGTTACTTGTGGGCGTAAACACCAACTCAACAGCTTGAGCCCATCGCCAATGGTAGTTAATACCGATGGAAGATCGGTAGCCTAGCCACGTGAGTAATACAACCAGCACGGCAATAAGAGCTAAATCTAAAGTGGATAGACGCCACTTCTTTTTCCGCGCACCATCGCGATGCCTCGGGTCTGTTGAGCTAGTGTTTGTCATCGTAATTACTGTCCGCCAGCGATTTGATCTTGCCAATCAAGAGTAGAGAACCAGTATTCATAGCGCTCTTTTAGCCAACCATCGTCGGTGCGTGCTTGAATCCATTGATCAAAGAACGCTTTTTTGTCTTCTTCACCCAAACGGACAGCGAACGCTTCGTTACCTTTTGACAAACGCTCACTAAATGGAATAAATAGCACATTGGCGTGCTTGATGGCTTCATGCTCTGGTTTCGGACTAGAGGCGATGACGGCATGAGCATTCCCGTTGAGTACTTCTTGGAACGCTTGAGCATCATCATCAAATTGAAGCACCTTGGCTTTCGGGAATGTTTCACGAGCCACCTGAACCGTATATGCACCACGTCTTGCTGCAATTTTCACGCGGCGAGAGTTGAAATCTTCAACGCTCGAGAAACCTTCAGCGAGCTTTTTGCTGGCAGCTACTTGTACGCCAGAATGAGAGTAAGGTGCGGTGAAAAGAACACTTTTTGAGCGTTCTGGTGTGATTGACATACCACCAATGATGACATCAAATTTCTGCGCTAACAGAGCGGGAATGATGCCATCCCACGATGTTGGAACAAACTCTACTTTCCATCCAGAATCTTCAGCGAGTCGTTTGGCAACGTCGATTTCAAACCCAATTAACTCTCCTTGTTTATCACGCATGGCCCATGGAACAAAGGTAGACATACCAACGCGTAGCGTACCTCGTTCATTGATTTTATCGAGATTAGGTGTGTCGCTGGCAGCGACACCTAGCGAAACAACCATACCAATAGCGACGGTAGTAATGGTTCTAACTATATTTTTGAGTTTTCCTTGCATAGTCTGACTCCTTGATTGCGATCTAAGTTAAATCGATTGTGCTTGACTTAAGCGATGCTCTAACCAAGCGGATAAAGCGGACAACGTAAGTGTAAGTACTAAATAAATAGCAGCAACGGTGAACCATATTTCAAAAGGCATAGCCGTTTCTGAAACAATATTGCGACCCTCAGTAGTTAAGTCAAAAATAGCCATAACGCTGACGATGGATGAGTTCTTGATAAGCGATACGATTTCGTTGGTCAGTGGTGGGACAGTACGTCTAACTACTTGAGGGAGTATCACATCATAATAGGTATAGAAGCGTGATAAGCCAACAGAACGGCAGGCTTCAAACTGCCCTTTAGGGATACTGTTTAAACCTGCTCGCAATATCTCAGCAGTATAGGCCCCCTGAAATAAAGCCAGTGCAAAAACCGCAGTTGAAAAGCGGTCTAAGCCGATAATGGGGCCAAATACAAAGTAAAGTAGGTAGATTTGAACGAGTAGTGGTGTATTTCGAATGCCTTCGACATAGCAGTGAGCAATACCACGACCGACCACTGAATTTGACGTTTTAAGCAGTGCTGTAATAAGCCCGAACAATAGAGTGAACACTAACGCTAAGCCACTGACCTTGAGCGTGACTAACAACCCTTCAAGCAGTTCCGCAGGCCACCACTCACCATCTTCATAGAAAGCAAGGTAATCAGGTACACGTTCCCACTGCCAGCGATAGGCCATTGCTTCGGCTCCGCTATCAAGCAGCCAAACAAGTGCTATTGTGACCAAAGCTATTTGTAGCAGTGCCGATAAAACAGGCTTAATAATCTTCATTATCATCAGTGATTTAAGATCTTATCCAAGAAAGCTCTTGTTCTAGGGTGCTGAGGATTATCAAAAATCTGGTTCGGTGGAGCAGATTCAAGAATTTGTCCTTCGTCCATAAAAATGACGCGGTCAGCAACACGTTTAGCGAAACCCATTTCATGAGTGACGCAGAGCATAGTCATTCCTTCCTCTGCCAGTTCAACCATTACGTTGAGTACTTCACTGATCATCTCAGGATCGAGTGCTGAAGTCGGTTCATCGAACAGTAAAATGTCGGGCTTCATACACAGAGAACGAGCGATGGCGACTCGTTGTTGCTGACCACCAGACAACTGAGAGGGATACTTGTTGGCTTGCTCGGCAATTTTTACTCGTTCAAGCATTTCTAATGCGCGAGTGTTGGCCTCTTGCTTTGTTAACTTAAGCGTACGAACGGGTGATAACGTAAGGTTTTCCAAAACAGTGAGGTGTGGGAATAAATTGAAGTGCTGAAAAACCATACCCACTTGCCCAGGCTTGATTTCATTAGAGTTCAGGGGGTGTCCAAATACTCTAATGTCACCGTTGTTGTATTGCTCCAATCCATTGATGCAGCGGATTAATGTAGATTTGCCTGACCCTGATGGACCACAGATTACGACAATTTCACCTTGTTGAACTTCGAGGTTAATTGCTGAGAGGGCTTGGAATTCTCCAAACCATTTATCGACGTTGTTAAAGCTGACAGCGTTCACTTGGAACCCATTGTTTTTGTTATATGCGTCTACACTAGCAATATCGTTACGCTATAACAAGTAATTGATAACGCTCATTTAACGATGAAGTACAGTATGATTAATTGAAACTTGGTAAACCACCGCCTCTGGCGGTGTGACTCGAAAAGGCTCTGCCGTAACAGCGTGCATCGATGGGAAAATGACCTCCTTTATAGAACCGGCAAGTTCAAAGGAGGTCATATGAGAGACTGGCAGAGCCAAGCTCACGTTAAACATTATTGCAAATATCACGTTGTGATTGTTCCAAAATATCGAAAGAAAGCGATTTATGGTTCATTGCGTAGAGATATCGGAAAAATCTTAAGAGAGTTATGTAGACAGCAAGGGGTAGTATTGGTTGAGGGTTATGCGATGAAAGATCACATCCATATGCTCTTGATGATTCCACCAAAGTATAGCGTGGCCAATACTGTTGGCTTTTTGAAAGGAAAATCAGCAATAAGAATTTTCCGCGACTATATGCAGGTAAAACGTAACTTTACTGGGAGAAAATTCTGGGCAAGAGGTTACTGTGTTAGCACAGTAGGACTCGATGAACAGATGATTCGTGAATACATACGTAATCAGGAGTCGGAAGAAAAACGCCAAGAGCAGTTGCGACTCTCGGGCTTATAAAACATAGCCCCTTCTAGGGGCTTTCATCATACTACCGGTTTCACCGGTAGTTTTGATTGAGTAACAGTTTGTGTTAATTTGACATGGTTGTGTTTATATTCTTACAGTTTGGTGTGTGTCAAAATAACTCTTGGGCTTGTAATTTCAATCTAAACGTCTTTTTGATCATATAGGTAGGGCGTGGCATGTCTAGTACTATAGGAACTTCAGTACTAATCCGCACTAATTTGTTGTCGCCATTATTCCGCTATATGAGGGAATGAAATACGTGTCACAACAACCAGTAAAACAATGACCAAATACATGATATTGAGAGAGGTAAGGCGTTTATTGGGGTATTGATGTAAATAAACGAGGCGAATGTAGAATACACATACAGCCACAATGAGAAGTAACACGACCTCAATCAAGTTTCCTAAACTTTGTGCACCGATGCCAAGTACGGCCAGCACAGACCATACCGCAAAGACCATCAGCGGTAAGAACGCATCACCCCAACTTAATGAGCCCCTACGGTAAGCATGAATGCCCCCAGGAAAGGCGAATAAGTAGTATGCGCTCAAACAAAAGCAGAAAAAAACGACCAACGTGGCTCCCCCCAATTTCTTGATAATTAAATTATTGCACAGGCGTATAGTTATATCTGTGGGAGAAGTGTCTTGGGTTTGTATGGAAGGCCCGAAATGAAGGGTGGCAATAAAATTGGTGAGTTTGGTTTTTACTATTGAACCATTGACTCACCAAATTCAGTTACATGACGCCTTTAAGCGCCTCTAATGCAGAGGCACGCGAGTTCGAATTCTTTGAATAAAGAACTCGAGTAGTTCATTATCGCGTCCTTTTTTTACCGCGCATGACAGCATGTGGCATCAACTACTTTTTCTCGGTTTAGGCTAAGCGCATTTTTATGTAATCCAAAAATAACTTGGTTCGAGTGTGTTCATAATCCAATTTAGGGTAGTAGGCGTAAACGGTGGAATCCATGGTTTGTATTTCAGGAAGCACCCTGACTAATGCTCCGGCTTTGACATCTTCTTTGATCATAATGTCATTACTAATCAGTACGCCCATGCCACTTTTGGCGGCATAAAATAACGCTTCAGGGTTGGTAGTAGCAAAATTGCCGGATAGCAATACGCGTTGTGTTTTGGATATTCGGTATTCTCGTTGGGGACGTTCGCCCCAAATAAGAATGTTATGTTTTCTAAGTTCATCTATGGATTGGGGGGCACCAAATTCAGCGATGTAACAGGGAGCGGCATAAAAGCCGATTCGCTGCTCAAACAGTGGCGTTTGTCTCATACTCAGGCTGTTAAAACTATCGAGTTCACGACTAATAAAGACATCGAGGTTAGTGTCAGGCAATTGACCGGGAATGGTGGTCGTTAACTGAATTCGAATATCGGGATATTGTGTTAGGAAATCGTTTAAATACTGAACCAGAAATTTCGAACCCACCGCGACGGTAGCCCCGATTTTCAACAAACCTGCAGGGGTTTCATTCACCGAACGAGTTTCATCAATAATGGATTGAAACCTATCTAGGGAATCTTTTGAACGTTGATAGAAGAGTGCCCCTGCCTCTGTTTGAGTGACGGAGCGAGTGGTTCTTTTCAGAAGCTGAACGCCGATACGGTCTTCGAGCCAATGGATGCGTTTGCTAACGGCTGAACTGGTAGTATTAAGCCTTCTTGCTGCGCCATTAAAGCTGCCTTCTTCTACCACTCGAATGTAAGTATTTATGCATGACATCCAGTCCATAGATGCTCCTAGATTATTTCCTATTGGGACGTATTCTGTTTCCTTTATAGTGTATTATCAATGATTCATACGCAATATAGAATGTGTGTATGAACATAAATGACCATAAACCCTTTAATAAAGCCCCCATGCTTCTGGCAATGATGATCATTGCAACCGGACAAGTTGGCGTGAGCATTTACTTACCTGCACTTCCCTTGATTAGTGAAGCGCTTTCTATTGGCGCTGCCGATGCGCAAATGCTGGTGACGCTGTTTTTGGTGGGCTTCGGTCTCTCTCAACTTTTTTATGGACCTTTGTCTGATGCGATTGGCCGACGCCCGGTGTTTATCCTAGGACAGGGTGTTTATTTAGTCGGTACGTTATTGTGCATAGCGTTAAACGAACATTTTACCGCGCTTGAAATAGGTCGATTATTACAGGGACTGGGTGCAGGAAGCGCTTCGGTATTAGGACGAAGCGTGCTCAGAGACAGTTATGATGGCGGGCAACTTACCAAAGCGCTGTCATATATTTCTGTGACGGCTTCAGTGATGCCTATTATTGCACCTGTCTTTGGTGGCTGGATTGCCTTTCACTTAAGTTGGGAAGCAGTGTTTGTTTTTGTCCTAATTTATTTGGCGGCCATCTTCACGTTGGGCTGGTTTATCTTACCTGAAACCCTGCCCTATGCTCCACGCAAGTTTAAAATGACTGAAGTGATTAACGGTTATTCAAAGCTTATTGTTAACCCTCAGGTGATAGGTAGTGCAAGTTACAACTGGATTAGCTATCTAGCTGTGGTCGTTTCCCTAAGTTTGTTCCCATTCTTAATGCAAAATCAACTCGGTTTAACGGCTGCTGAGTATGGGATCGTGATGATCATCCCGTCAGCTGGTCTTATGGTAGGGAGTGTCTCGCTCAATATCCTCAACCGATATTTTTCGAGCAACTGGATTTTGTTCCTAGCTATTATCATTAAGTCATTATCGGGTCTGTGGCTGCTGATGACAGATATGACGGTGTTCAACCTTGTATTCGCGTTTACATGGCTCACCATCGCTCAAGGGCTGTCGTTTCCAATTTCGATTGCGCTGCTACTTGGACCACATAAGGAAAATGCTGGTTCGGTCTCGGCATTATCAGGGTCAATTCAAATGGTTATTGCGGGTGTATTTGGTGGATACCTTGTCGAACGATGGGTGACAAGTCAAATGACACTTGGGAGTTTCTACATGGCATCGGCATTGATGATGTCTGCGGTACTGCTAATGGGGCAAATACGACGTTACGCCAATAAGCCGGTGAGCATGGAGTCGATGGACAAGTAATAGGGAGTCAAAACGTAATCGTTCCTAAGTTGTTCATTTGCGTTAAAATCCATTGGCTTCGCTGACGAACATATTCGGTTAGAGGAACAGGTTTTATGCGATAAGGATTTGGGAGTACTACCGCTAATCGTGCCGCTTGGGTTCTGGTGAGGTGTTTTGCTGAATGGCCATAATAGTGTTCACTGGCGGCTTCGACACCGTACAACCCTGGTCCAAATTCGATAACGTTCAAATACACTTCCATAATACGTTCTTTCCCCCAAATGAGTTCTAGAAGCAATGCAAGATACAACTCATAAGCTTTGCGGACATAGGTGTGGCTAGGAAACAGAAATACATTTTTTGCCGTCTGTTGAGTTATGGTACTTGCTCCTCGTGACGGGGCGCCTTTTTCTGACAACACACTAAATAACGCATTGAAATCAACACCAAAATGATAAGTAAAATTTTGGTCCTCAGACGCAATAACTGCAAGTGGCATATTAGGGTTAATTTGAGACAGAGGTACCCATGTATGAGTGGTATGAGCAGGATACCCCTCTGGAGGAGATAGTGTCCGAGCGATTTTCCAGCCCCAAATCGGAGGGTTAACAAACTTAAGAAAGATGACTAACAGAATCGGAACGCCGATTAATATCAAAATGAGATTAATAAGAAGCTTCTTTATCATTGGTTTTATTGAGTTATTCCGCGATTCGATATGGCTTCAGTGTAGATTCTATTTGCCTCAGGCGCAAAACCTGTTGCGAGGAATTGACCTATTGGCATCAGCAATATAGTGTGAACTTACGATAGATTCAGTCGTCTAAACCTCAAAATCTTACTCGAGAAAGGAAAGAGTATGTTAGTTAGAATTAAGCCGTATCTACTGGCTGCGTGTCTCACCGCTGTCCCTTATGTCTCAGCCTCAGAGCCCTCGCAAGATGCAGGTCAGGAAGCCGCTACTTCAGAAGACAGTAGCAAATACGAAGCAACACTTAATAAATTTAAGCAAGCAGATGAAACCCGCCCATTTTTTAAAGGTGCTTACGGTTATGCTGTTTTTCCAACCGTTGGTAAGGGGGGCTTTGGAATTGGTGGCTCCTACGGGGAGGGGCAAGTGTATCGCCAAGGCGTTCATGTTGGTGATTCAACGTTAGCGCAGCTTAGTATCGGTCTTCAATTAGGCGCGCAGGCGTATAGCGAAATTATATTCTTTGAAAGCAAAGCGGACTACTACTCATTTACCAGCGGCAGTTTTGAATTTGGTGCTCAGGCATCTGCTGTTGCGTTAACCGTAGGCGCAAGCGCACAAGCAGGCTCGACTGGCGTGGGTGCGCAGGCTGGAGACAACCAAACGAAAGCCAATTACATTAATGGCATGGCAGTGTTTACTATGACTAAAGGCGGTCTGATGTATGAAGCCTCTATTGGTGGTCAAGGGTTCTCGTTTGCGCCGAACAACAATTACGACGGTAAATAAAGAGTGTGTCCCTTTTAACTTAAACATGGGTTGAAAGGGAATCTCAATGTGCGGTTAGGCTTTCCGCTCCCCTTAACATGGCTTCAATCAGTTCACCGGCATTGAACTTGACCAGCGCTTCATGAGCGCCAACTTGATGAGCACGTTCAGTGCACATTTCGCTTGAAAGGGAAGTATGTAAAATGCGATAGGCGTGACGAAGTGTTTGGTCATTTTGAACTTCGAACGCCAGTTCGTAACCATCAAGTCCCGGCATTTCAATGTCGCTGACTAAGATATCGATAGCATCATTTTGCTTCGCTTTACTGCGCATAAATTCAAGCGCACTATTGCCGTCTCGACAGATGTCGAAAGGAATATTGATGTTGTTTAATGCATCACCGAGCTGTTTGCGCGCGATAGAAGAATCGTCAACCAGCAGAATATTCAGTGACTTGATTCTCTCACGTTGGACATCGGTTAACATTGGGATCTTGGTATCGGCATACTGTGGGTAGATTTTTGAGAGTAGCAGTTCGACGTCCAATAACTGAACGATATGATCCTCAAATCGAGTGACACCAGTAACAAACACATTTCTGCCCGCACTATCGGGTGCTGGTTCGATGGACTTCCAATCACATTCAATGATCTTATCAATATCGCGCACCATGAATGCCACAACCGTTCTCAGACAATCGGTCACCACTAAGTAGGTGTTGCTATACTCTTGCGGAGCGATAGGTCTAAAGCCGATCGCCGCAGCCATATCTATAACTGGGACTGTGAGACCGCGAATGCTGACGGTGCCAATAACATGCTGATGAGAATAGGGAATTTGAGTTGTCGGTAAGAAAGGAACGATCTCTCGCACTTTGAGCGTGCCAATGGCAAAGCGTTGCTTCTGCAAATTAAGGGTAAACAGTAACATGCCCTGTGATTGGTTTGCTTTACTGATGCTAGTATTCATTTACGTTGTTACTCTAAATGCCAATTGACTGATTTTATAAAGGTTGTAATTAAAAGTTAATGCGGCTAGGAAAGAAAAAAGTTTAGTCGCTTGAAAAGTAAACGTGATTTGTATCTCATTTTCTATTACACTCTGCGCATTCCATCATCCCATAGACGCTAAAAAGGGTAGACAACTAATGGCAAGAACTGCGGCAGCACTTCACATTTTAGTGAAACACAAAGAACAAGCTGAAGATATCATCAAACAGCTAAAAAAAGGCGCTAAGTTTCAGATCCTTGCTAAAAAGTACTCCACTTGCCCATCGGGTAAAAAAGGCGGCGACCTAGGCGAATTTCGCAAGGGGCAGATGGTACCTCAATTTGACAAAGTTTGTTTTAGTGGTGAAACGCTTGTTCCCCATTTAGTGAAGACTAAGTTTGGTTGGCATGTCGTCAAAGTACTGTATCGCACTTAGTTCGCAACACCGCTACTCGCTAATAATTAACAGGAAACGTTCCAGCCATGAGCATGAAACAAGAACTACAAAAACTGAACAACCGCCTCGATAAGTGCAAGCACAAATTGGCTGGTGCCAAATCGCGTGGCGACAACGAGCTGATTTCTCGTTTTACTGATGAAATCGATAAACTGACAAAAAAGGTAGCTCAGCTTAAGCACAAGCAGAACTACGACATGAATAAAGAACGTAAAAGTTTACTTGATATGCCATTTTCTCGTGAGATTACCAAGGCAGAGCAGGCGGACATGGGTAAGCTGAAAAAGTCAGTAAAAGGCTTGGTTGTTGTTCATCCAATGACAAAAATTGGTCAAGAGCTAAAGCTGAAAGTGATGACAGGTTTTGCTCCGAAAGAGTTCTAAGCCTCTATTGAGCTTCTTTAAAAAGCGCATCGTTTGATGCGCTTTTTTTATTTCTGTTTGATGAGACTTAATCGTTTAAGATATTGGTCACACAAAAACTAAAATATCATACATTAACATAGCTTATAATTGTCTAAGGCAAAACTTAATCGATTAAGGTTGGTCATGCAAGGAACCACGACAAGTCAGAGAGCACTTAAACAGGTAATCGACTCGATTACTTTACCTAAGTTGACTAAAAAAGATGAGAAAGAGCTTCACAGAAGACTGGAACAGCACTTTCCGGCTTTATTCGAGCGCTATTACGCTTTGTATGGCAGCCGTTATGATTTTTTTCTGCATCTACAGAAATTGGTGAGAGTGCTTTGCGAAGGCTTTGCAGCGCGTAATCGTAAGCTAAAAAACAAAGATTCAATTCGACTTGAGACACCTAATTGGTTTCGTAGCGAAAGTGTACTGGGCATGGCGGTCTATGTTGATTTGTTTGCAGGTGACTTGAGTAAACTGAAAGAAAAGATCCCTTATTTTGTGCAGTTGGGTGTTAACTATGTACACTTGATGCCTCTGTATTTAGCGCCAGAAGGGAACAGTGACGGAGGTTATGCTGTCTCTGACTATCGTAAGGTCGATCCTAAGTTAGGGACGGAAAAACAGTTAAAGTCCTTAGCTAATGCTTTTAACGAGGCGGGCATCGCATTGGTTTTAGACTTCGTTTTCAATCATACCTCTGATGAACACCTATGGGCGCAGAAAGCTCGGTCTGGCGACGAGCAATATCAAGAGTTCTACTACTTCTTTGACGATAAACGCGACGTTGATGATTACAACGCCACATGCCGAGAAATTTTCCCATCGGTTAGGCGTGGTAGCTTCACTTGGCTGGAGGATGTTGAAAAATGGGTATGGACGACCTTTAACAGCTTTCAATGGGATTTAAACTACAGTAATCCGGCAGTCTTTAACGCGATCACTGATGAAATGCTGTTTCTGGCCAACTTGGGGTGTGATGGCTTACGTCTCGATGCGTTGGCGTTTATATGGAAAGAGAAGGGGACTCAGTGTGAAAGCTTGCCAAAAGCGCATACTTTGATTCAAGCGTTTAACCTTTGTTTACAGATCACAGCGCCAGCGGTGCTGTTTAAGAGTGAGGCCATCGTTCACCCCGATGAGGTTGCTCAATATATTGATAAAGAGGAATGTCAATTGTCCTATAACCCACTCATGATGGCGTTAATGTGGGAAAGTTTGGCAACCAGAGAAACCAAGTTACTCACGGCTTCGTTAAAGAAAAGTTTTGCTATCTCACCGGATTGCAGTTGGGTGAACTACATACGTTGTCATGACGACATTGGTTGGACGTTTGATGATGCAGTAGCGAATCAAGTCGGCATCAAAGGACATGACCACCGTCAGTTTCTTAATCAATTCTACACGGGTCAATTTGCGGGGTCGTTCGCCAATGGTGTGCCATTCCAAGCAAACCCAGAGACAGGAGATTGTCGAGTTTGTGGATCTCTAGCATCGCTATGCGGTTTGGAGGCGGCAATGCAATCTGGACATCAGCAAGATATTGAACTTGCAGTAAAACGAGTGAGATTGCTAAATAGTGTCAATTTGAGCATTGGCGGTGTGCCGTTAATTTATCAAGGTGATGAACTTGGGCTGTTCAATGATTATCAATACCTTAACGACCCACATAAAATGGACGATACTCGCTGGGTCAACCGTCCTGCTATTTCGGAAAAAGACGTTGCAATCGCTCATGACCAATCCGATCCGCGAGGCCGTATCCATCAGCAGTTAACAGATATGATTCGACTTCGTCAGTTTTTGCCAGTGTTAGGCGTAGCGGAGACAGAAATTCTAGAGACCTACCGTCCTCATCTCTTTGCTTATGTCAGAAAATCGGCGAATGGTGACCGTTTATTAGTGATAGCTAATTTCAGCGAGCATCGCCAAACGATTCCAACGTCCATATGTGATGTATTGGGTTCAAGAGAGGTGGAAGACATACTAAATGGTGAACGTAAACCTTATCATCAGAATATCATGTTTGATGCCTACGATATTAAGTGGTTGAAGGTCATAGAGCACTGATTTTTCATGGCATCTATTGTTTAAGGTCACTACAAGCTGTGAGCAAGCTCACGGCTTTGTAGAGAGTTTCTATACGGGCAATCATTGTGTTACAAACACGCAGCCATCACTAGAGAACGTGGATGCTGATGTCTTGATTTTTTATTGTTAACTATCAATGGGTTATTACTATCTTTCCGTAGGCTAACGATCAACGGTTCCCAAGACCGCTAGCTCCTTTTTAGCTACGCCTAACCTCTCAACCAATAGAAAGTCGGTTTAGGATGAGTTGTTAATTAGTACGCGCTTTATAATTTTGTCCATTAGTAGTGAACCCGATTAGAGGGGATGGACCAATGACAAACACAACCAATAATCAAAGCAATGTGATTTTACACGCCTTTGATTGGCCTTATGCGCTGGTGGCTGAGCGAGCAAAAGAAATCAAAGACCTTGGGTATCAGACGGTATTAGTTTCACCACCAATGAAATCATTTCGCACCGCTAAATCGATACAGTGGTGGCAGCTTTATCAACCTCAAGACTATCGAGTTATTGATAACAAATTAGGCAATACAGAAGATTTTAAAGCAATGATGCTGGCACTTAACGACGTAGGCGTCTGGGTCTATATCGATGTGGTGTTTAATCATATGGCTAATGAATCGGCAGCTAGGCTCGATTTACAATATCCAAGTAAGAGTGACATGCAATGTTACGCTAAGCATCGTGTCTACTTTGAACAACAAAAACTTTTCGGTGACTTGGACAAGCCACTATTTGAAGAGCAGGATTTTGTTGAGGCATTTGGGATAGAGAATTGGAAAGATCGCTGGGAAGTGCAAAACGGGCGACTAACGGGAGGCCCGCTCGATCCGGGTTTACCAACGTTGCGAACCAGTTCCCATGTTATCCAGCAGCAACAAGCTTATCTTCTTGCTATGAAAGACCTAGGAGTCCGTGGCTTTCGGATAGATGCAGCTAAACACCTAACGATTGAGCACATAAAACAAGTGTTTACTGACGAAATCACGCGAGACATGCACGTTTTTGGTGAAATTATCACTGATGGCGGGGCCACGGAGGAAGAGTATGAGCTTTTCTTGCAACCTTATCTGGAAGAAACTCGCCTAGCAGCCTATGATTTCCCGCTGTTTAAAACCATATATGACGCACTCGAAGCTCAAAATGGGAGTTTGACGGCATTAATTGATCCATATTGCTTCGGACAAGCACTAACGAACGAGCGCTCGATAACGTTCGCAGTAACGCACGATATTCCAAATAATGATGTGTTTCGCAACCTTGTTATGAGTGAAACTAACGAATGGCTGGCAACGGTGTACATCCTAACCCGTGATGGTGGAGTCGCTCTTATTTACTCGGATCTTGACCCTAGTGGTATTACCAATGCCAAAGGAGAGCCAAGATGGGGTGAGGGCTGGAGAGATTCAAAATTGTCGCAAGCGATACATTTTAGTCACTCAGTTCATGGTGAAGTATTCAAATTGCAAGAAGCGAATGACGATTTGTTAGTATTCAAACGTGGTGAAAAGGGCATCGTATTAATCAACAAGTCAACCCGTATTAAGTCGGTCTTGCTTGATCTTGAGGGTCAATTTGATTCCGTTTTGACTGAGCAATCAGTAAAAGGTAAGCAAGCTTCAGTTACTGTGCAAGCAGGAGCGGTAGAGCTGTTATTGAGAACAAACCGTTAAACGCTGAAGGACTAGCCCGGCGTTATTTACGCAGGGCTAGCTTATGGGTTAAGCGAGAGAAACCAGTTTATTGACGAGTTTTTCGATGCCGCTGTTTGCTTGTGAAATTGTTGAGGCGAGCATATACGCTGGCGTTGACAGCACATTGTGCTTTTCGTCGTAGACGATCTCGTCTACTGGGCAATCGATATGTTCGCCGCCAAGCGCATTAAAACCAGATGCTGTGTCAGTATCTGTGCCAATTGTGCCTTTGACTGCTTCGGGGTAAATCAAAGGAATGATAGTGGGTGCGATACATAAATAACCGGCGGGCTTCCCGGCTTCAGCGAAGGCTCGGCATGCAGCGGCAACATGAGTGTTGACAGAGCATTGCGCACCATTAATCGCGAAGTCGGTAAGGTTTTTAGCTGCGCCAAACCCTCCTGGCAGCAATAATGCATCGAAGTCATTCACATCAAGCTTTTCGACATCTTTAATATTGCCTCTAGCAATACGTGCTGATTCAACGAGAACATTACGGCTCTCATTCGTCACTTCACCAGTTAAGTGGTTAATAACGTGTAATTGTTCAACGTTGGGAGCAAAACAGTGCCAAGTGGCATGAGCTTTTTCAATGGCGTGCAAGGCAAGCACCGATTCGTGTATTTCCGCACCGTCGAATACACCTGAACCACTCAGAATAACCGCTATCTTCTTCATGTTAATCACTTCTCCTAGTTGTCATGACTCTATGACTTTAGGACAAAATGAGACACGTTGTCTGCTTGCAATCCCACAAAAAAATCAGTTATTTTTAGTCGGAGAAAACACCACCTACTTTTAGGTGGTGAGTAGAGCCTTTACAGAAGTGTCGATGGTGCGCTTTTGCCGCCATCGACATATCGGTTTAGATTGAGTAAAAGAAATACAATTGTGATTTCATTCTTAAAATGATGCCTCGAATGATGTCTAAGAATGCGAGAAAGCCTACGGGCTTTTCACCACTAACCCAAGCCAACCCCACCGCACCAACAGGAATATCATAACCATCAGTCTCTTGTATTTTAAGACGAACAAAATGATGCTTGTTGTTGAGGTTCTTTCCTGTTGTTGTGCGCACAGATTGATCCATGGCGAGCAGTGTGCCTTGAGATTCGCCGGTTGCCTCGACAATACCTTCTACTTCGGCAGCAAAGACATGTCCCGGATACACAGAGGTTGAAAACTCTGCGGGTTGACCTGCTTTAATATTGCGAATAGCTTGATGATTGACTCGCATCAGGACATATTTCTCATTCGTGTACATTTGCAACCTAGGCACTCGAGATAATAGCTGTCCTTCACGAAGAATGAAGTTGGTGACAAAGCCATCACTGGGGGCATACACTTTGGTGCTATCGAGATCCCACTTTGCTCTTTCTAGAGATTGTGCTGCGTTTCTAAGATCATTCTTCCTGCTGTCGACGGTCAGTTCGGATTTGTTAATTGATGGTAGCGCTTTGTTTGCGTCCACATGTCGCTTATCAAGCTGAGCCTCTGTGGTTTTTACCTTGTGTTTGGCGACTTCCACGGCACTTACTTGCTTGTCGATATCGCTTTCTGTAATGGTGTTTCTCACCGCCGCGTTTTGCTCTTGAAAGCGTTTTAGCATCTTACGTTGTAGCGCATAATCTACTTGAGCAGAGCGAAGCTGACTTTCTATTGTTTCTACACTTTTCTGTGCTGATAGGTAGGCAGATTTAGAGATCTCGACGTCCTGTATCGCACTGTGGAGTGCCACTTGCGCTGCATCGCGTTGAATCGCAGCTTGGTCCAATGCTATCTGATAAGGTTTAGGATCAATTTCATAGATTAGTTGACCTTTTTCTATTTGTTGATTCGGCTTGATATGAAGCTTGATCACCTTACCCGTGACATTAAAGGAGTCTGGGCGAAGTTGAATATGTGGCGCTTGCACCAGAGAACCGCCAGACAGATCCATTGGGGTATAATTGATTAAGCCAACCCAGACAAACATCAGCCAACCTACACCACCGATATAGGCGAATCCTTTGGAAAACTTGTTCCATGGCATACCGATTAATCGGAGCAAATAAATAAACAGAGCCCAAATAGCTAAGCCTTCTAACATGAAGTGTTCTCCGTTTTGTTTTTATCACCATGCCAAATATCTCTCAGTCGAATGATCGCTTTCTCCATATCAACGAAGGCAATAATGACCGCTAACACCCATACCCAATGCCAGATAAAACCTATCCAAGTGAGTGCGGTGATCAGTCCCAACTGGTGATGGTCTTTACTATGTGCTTTGTTGATGGGGAGTTCGTGAATACGCCAAAATCCATAGACAGCAGCAACGACGCTAGCCACTAATACGATCCCAGACACCACGTGCAAGGCGGTGTCAGCGCTCGTTCCAACGAAAGGAACACTCAGTAGGCTCATGGATATACCTTATTCAATTTAGAAGAGACGAGAGTCTATTCGACATAGAAATAAACATTTACAAAATGATAGATTTCATCAAGAATCAACATGTTTTGAGGCATTTAGTATCATTAGGTGACGTTATGTTTGAAAATGTACACTTTGTAAGAGTGATGGGCATCGCAGGTCTAGTTGCCAATCTTCATAGTACCTATGGGGTAAAACCTGAGGAGCTGGGTATTCCTGCTAAAGCACTAGAATTTCCGATGACCTTAATCCCGGTCTAAGTGCTAAATCAGTTTTATGAGAACATTGAATTAGTCACTGGCGACTCTGATGCCGTGCTAAACCTAGTCAGTCAAATGTCGATTGATCGATTGGGTTCAATGAGTCGATGGTTTTTCTCAGGGCATGATCTTGCCTCAACGATTCGTCGCATCAATGTTGGTATCACATGTATTCAGTCGGGCGCTTTTCTCAGTGGTGAGGTTGCAGGGCCTATCGTTAAATGGACGTATTACAACAACTCAATTTCTGCTGCGGCGAAAGCAGACGACGGTGTTCGAGTTGTGAATTTCATGTGTAACGTGTTGAAGCGTTATCTAGGTGACGAGTTTGTGCCAGATCGAGTATGCCTCCCAGGAACTAAGGTCAACAGAGATAAATATGAATCCTACTTCGGTTGCCCGATTGAGTGGGGCCATAACCAAACCGAGGTCTGGTTGCCGAATAAACTTCGTTTGCAAGGGAACAACATTCCTTCTTTAGCGGCAGAAAAGCTTTCTATGAGCTTTGCTGACCTTAATCATTATCTGAATATGCCTGATTCTCAAGAACACATGAAAGTGTTGTACGAGGTGGTCAATTATTCGCGTCACTTTGGTATTCCTACGTTAGCTAAAGTGTCAGAACTGTTAGGCTTGTCGGAGCAGCAACTGCAGAGACGGTTGCAGGCATCTGGATTGAATTTTACGTCAATAGTTGGCTTTGTTTTATCTGGAGAGGCTGTCAAACAAATTGTACTTGGCACCCCAATGGAAGAAATTACAGCAAGCCTTGGGTATACGAACATGACAAGCTTTAGCCGGATGTTTAAATAGTACCGTGGTATCACGCCAAGACAGTACTTAACAAACTATTTATCTGCATACTGAGCGTATCTACATACTGAGCTAAGGTTAAGAAAATACCACTTTATTACGCCCTTCAGATTTCGCTCGATAGAGATTCTTATCGGCAATGTCGAGCTTATTTCGCCAATGCTTTTGATAATTAGTTGGGCCTAACAGAGTCGCTCCAATAGACGTTGTTACTATCAAACTCCCTTCATCGAAATACAAATTGATGGACTCGACGGCGGTTCTCAACGTTGCCAATCGCTCTTGCAGTTTCGAAATAGTTGCAGCACGAACAAGAATAAGAAACTCTTCGCCACCCCATCGTGCCAACAACTCGCTATCAGTCAAAAGGTTATTGAGTGTCTGCGCAATCTCTTGCAGTACAATATCGCCTGCGGCATGCCCCAGTTTGTCATTAATGGCTTTAAAGTGGTCAATATCAATCAGGCCGATGGCAATGTGTCCATTACCCGGCAGGGTTCTATCGCCACTTAAGTAGTGCTCAGCGAATCGACGATTTGGAACCCGAGTCAAAGGATCAATCATGCTCTGTTCGCGCAACGAATGGTTGGTGGACAATAGAGAGATATTTTGTTGCTGAAGGGTATTTTTACTTTTGAACAACAACAAAAAACCAAACATGCCTGCTACCAAGATGGCCGCCCACATCTTTTCACGAGAGTCTTGGTTCTCGATAAGGCTTTGTTTGAGTTTATTCTCTGTATGAAGTTGAGTAATTTTATGTTCATTCTCTGAATCTGCGTGTACCTGCTCAAGTTCAAACAGTGCTTTTTGTCGTTTATCAAACAATAATATTTCGTTCTCTTCCTGATAACGTCGAGCATTTTTATAAGCCTCCTCAAACTGCTGTGTGTGAGCATAAAACTCTGCGAGTTGATTGTAAGCTTTTGCTGTATTTAACGGATCTTTAAGGGCGAGAAATTGCTCTGTCGCACTAATGAGAAGCGACTCGGCCTCTTGGTTCTGTCCAAGAAAACTAAGCGCTTGCCCTAGGTGAGTCATACAATGAGGGACTTGGGTCTTGAGCTGGTGTCGTTCGGCGATTGCTAGACACTCTTTTGCCGCCAACTTCGCCTGTTGATAGTTTCCTTTTTTTAGTAAGTTATAAGCCTTATTGCTTGTTACATTGGCGATTAAGCTTACTTCACCGAGTTGCTCAGCTTTGATTTCTGCAAGGTCTAAATACTCGGCTTGTTGTTGAAGATGACCGAGATTGCCTTCGATAATTGAACGATTGATAGCCAAGATCGCTTCTTGCTCTAACATGGTTTTCTGGTTTTTCAACAGCCAGAAATAACCTTCTTGGTTATATTTTAGCGCCTTATCCCACTCTTCTAAGTCAGCGTAAATGAGAGAGATGTTAGAGATCACTTTTACTACGTAAGCGGCATCATTTAAGGTTCGAAACAGTTCTAATGCGGTGGTATAGCTTTTCTTGGCTTGAAGCTGGCGATTTTGGCTCGAATGGATCACCGCAATAAGGTTGTGAATTCGCGCTTCTAAATGCAAATAGTCAATGTCCTTAGCCACCACCAGTGCATTGTGCGCGCGTTGTAAGGCTACATCATAACGACCATCTGTAATGTCAAACGTCGCTAACCACATATCGCTTTCTGCAACGACCCAAACCAGATCATTGTTTGTGCCTACTTTGCGTAGCGCTTTTAACATGTTGCGAGCGTCTGATGGCCGCTTCTGAGCGCGATAATATTTGAACTTAGCGAGATAATAATAGTAGGCAGTAATAGGGTCTTTGCCGATGAGCGAGGTACGGTAAAGTTGTTCTATAAGGTGTGCGCCATCGGAGGAGTTGGAGAAACGCGTCGTGCTTAAAGCAATTGCGGTGTCTTTGTATGGTTTATTCTCCACTAAATTAAGCGGAGAAAAATGGGCAAAAGCGGTCCTTGAGCTCAACGCAAATAAAACAATGGTTAATAAGAAACACAGTCGGATAACGATTAGCACTGAGATGACATACGAAGCAATAAGTACGTCGTATTGTAAATGTTTAAATTGTCATCGTCAAATTATCATTTTTGGAACTGATATCAATAAAAATGTTGTAATGACTGTGTTGGGTGGTCAAAAAACAATCTAAGTGGTGCTACGTTAAGATTTAGGTTTCATTACTAAGTCAATAGATTGCATGAGCTGACTAAAATACGGATTGAAGGTTAACCGTGCATGGATCTTACCTGGCTCCTGATAACCGTATGCAGAGTACCAAACGGTGTCTCGCAATTCGCAGTTCTCAAAGTCCACTTCACGTTGACCGTTGTCGCAAATGGTGATGCTGCCTTCTTGTCCGTAGTAGGGGTTGTTAGGACTGAATAACATGCCCATGTGGGAGCCGTTAGATACTCGGTAGTCGGGCAATACCATGGTTTGGGACAATACTCTCTTACCCTGAGGAGGATGCTCACCTTGCCAGATCAGTCGACTATTTTCGTTGGTAAAACGGTGTTCAAACGTTTGGTACGCTGCTTGAGTATCTACCACACTATCGGTTTCACTCAAAACTAATAACGAAGGCTTGTTAAAAGCATGCATCTTCAGTTCATCTTGGACAACTTTTGATGTTTGGTAGTAAACAGCGGCACCGTTCATTGGCAAAGAGTTGTAACGTAGAACATTGTTTTCTGGGTCTTGGTCAGCCCAATCCATGAAATAACTGGCAAAACGAGCGTATTTTACTGCCCCAGATTTAGGCTGAAAGGCAGGCGAGAATAACAGTAAGCCTGATACTCGCTCATCATTGAGCGCATAAGAGGTTACAAGGTTGGCGCCTGTAGAATAGCCACCTAACCAAATATTGGGATAATCATTGAGCAGCAGTTGCGCGTGATGAGAAACAAGGTTTTCCCAATCGGCAAAGCTTGGTAGCAGCAAATCACCTGCTTTGCTGCCATGACCTGGAAGTAATACTGCGCGGACTAGGTAGCCTTGCTCGACAAGATGGGCGGCGATGTCATGAAATGAATATGGTGAGTCGCCTAGCCCGTGTACGAGCAAAACGGCTTGTCCGTTCGGAGTGTTAGGAATCAACTCGAATGGGCTATTGAGTAAGATTTCTTGCTGGTGATTATTGGATTTAAACACGCGGTTGTCAGCAAGCCACTGTTGAGTGTCTTGGATATATTGCTCAAATGAGGCTTGCTGATAGGCCGGAAGTGCCTGTGCTTTTAGGTACGCTGGGTCTGTGTTCTTGGTGGAACAACCAAATACACCTGCGGTAATAAAGACAGAAATATAGAAGACGAGTGCGACTAGTTTTCTTTTATGTCGCGAACGTGCTTCGCGCATAACAGATTTACTTAGACGAGACTTCTTCATATTCACCTTCAATAGTATTGCCGTGCATGTTCTGTTTTTGCTGGGCAAGCTCTCTGTCGAGCTGTTTTTTAATACGATTACCCGTGATGTAGGCAGCAATAGCTAGTGGGATTGCCATAACTAAACTGAACATCATAGCGAAAAATCCAATAAATAGTGCGCTAACGGTTAGGAGTGCTTTTTTCATAATGACCTCTCGTGATAAACAGCGTTGGAAAATGGATCAGTCTTTATGTGTATCGCTCCTTGATGATGAGATAATAGAGCAATCAATATGAACCAAACATGAACGCTAGTTCACTAAAACGTTCATGTTTGACTATTTTTAATCACCCAGAGGTTGGCGATCACTTCCTGTTCGGTGAGTATCTAAAGCAAGTTTGAGGCGCCTTAGGCGATCGCGAGAGCGACGCTTGTGATTGACAGCAAGCTCCATTGACAAAACGTCGACAAGCGCGAGCATGGCATATCGAGATGCAGACGGTTTGTATATAAAGTCAGTCTCTTTATGAACAATTGGAAGCACTACATCACTAAGCTTGGCTAATGGAGAGTCAGTAGGCGTGATAGCGATGAGTTTTACCCCATATTGTTGCGCAATTTCGGCAGTTTCGACGATCACGGGAGTATGTCCAGTAGCGGAGATGACGACCATGACATCATTAGCATCTGCCGTCGCTGCGACCATTCTGGTCAGCAGCCCATCATTGTAGGAGACTACAGGGTAACCAAGACGGAACAGGCGATGCTGAAGCTCTTGAGATGTGATGGTTGAACCGCCACCCACGCCAATGGCGATGATTTGTCTAGCTGAATGGAGCAAGGTTACCGCTTGGCGAATATCCGCTTCATTGATCAGGGCTCGATTGATGTCTAGAGCTTGTTTGATCGATTCATAAATACCCTGATGACTGGTTTGATCGGGTGGCTCGATAATGAAGCGCTGTCCAACGGCTAGTGATTGTGCAAGCTTGATTTTTAGATCTCTAACATTGATACAGCCGACCGCTTTTGCAAATCGTGTGATCGTTGCCTCACTAACGTTAGCTTGTTGTGCTAACTCGGTAATACTTGCATTCGCTGCGGAATGAATATCATCGGTAATTAAATCCGCTACTTTTTTTTCAGCATCACGAAGCGCACTGTAGCGCTCCGTGATCTGAGAAATAATGTCTACTTCTACGGTCAAAACTTTCCCTTCTAAAAAGCCGTTTCTACCCATTGGTCAACGAAATATTCGTCGTCGCTGATTGCGATAAGACGCCACTTATCAAACGTGAGACACGGGTGTGACGTTGAGAACGCAATCATATCACCAACTTGAAGAGAGGACTCGGCTGATATAGATAAAAACGTATGTTGATCCATCACATCAGTGGCGACGATGTCGCTTTCTTGGATTTCGTTGCCAGCGCGATAAATCCGTTCAGGGATCGGTAAGCCTGCATCAAACGCGACATCTCTTTTGCCAAGACCGACAATGGCTTTGGTGGGTTCTGGTCGAGAAATGACGTAAGCCCATACTTCGAGAGAAGAGGAGAGGTCACCGCCTAGATCACAGGCATAGCCGCCATTCTTAGTGGCTCTCGCCATTACCTTTTCTTGTGCTTCTAGATAGATACCTGTGTCATGTATAACGTAACACCCTGGGCGAATGATCGCTTCAAAGTCCGGTAAATGGGCAAAGGTTTCTGCTACAACATCGTACCAAGCCGATCCCGCTCCGGTTAGGATGGGGTTAGAAGGTAATAACTCTTGCTCAATTAACTCGCGTCCAAGCGCAATGGTGTTGGTTAAAAAGGCCCTAACCAGTGACTCTTCATCACCGCCATGAATCACGCCTTCGTAGACTTCAATCCCGACCAAGGAAACATGACGCAACGTGCTGATGTGTTTGGCAAGTTCAATGACTTCTTGTCGCGAACGACAACCGCATCGCCCGCCTACGACACCGTATTCAATTAATACTTCAATGTTTGAGCCAGTGGTCGAAAAGAACTGGTTAAGCTGATCGGCATTGAGCTTAGAGTCAACACATACGATCACTCTAGCTTGGGACTCCTGTTTTATGCGCGCCACCATTGCCATGTTTGCTCGTCCCACAAGTTGGTTGGCGATCATGATGTTAGTTAGACCTGCACAGGCTGCTGTTTCCGCTTGTGGGGCGGTAGCAACGGTGATACCCCAGGCGCCTTTAGCCTTTTGCATCGCGAAAAATTCTGGCGTCATTGTGGTTTTACCATGCGGGCACAATTTAACGCCATGATAGTTCGCGAACGTTTGCATCCAATCCATGTTGTTCGTCAGTGCCTGCTTGTTTATCACGGCGACAGGAAGGCTAATCTCTTCATCTATCAGGCTGTACTTGGCTTTGGGTTTTGGAGTCACCGCAACACCTTTCATTCCTCTCGCAAATGCTAAAGAGTTAAGTTTCTGTTTGTTTCTATCATTTCTATCAAAATCTATCATTGATAACTCTCTTTCTAACATGGGCTAAGTTGTTGATATTTAATGTTTTAAGCTAGCTATAATAATATCAATGTTAGAAAATATCAAACTTCGATGGAGAAAGTGTGTAATTAGTCACTGTGTTTGTGTGGGTAAATAATTATGATTGTTTACGTGAAATGCACGAACTGAGAGAGAAGGTCATGTTGTTCGACATTATTATTAGAAACGCAGAAATCGTCGATGGTACCAATGCTCCAGCATACTCAGCGGACTTGGGGTTAATTGAAGACCGAATAGTAAAAATCGGAGATCTAGCAAAACAGCAAGCAAAAGCGGTGATTGATGCTGATGGCTTGGTTGTTAGTCCCGGTTTTATTGACGTACATACTCACGACGATACTAACGTAATTCGTTACCCGGATTGTTTACCAAAGATCAGTCAAGGTGTGACAACGGTCATTGTTGGCAACTGCGGTATTAGTGCCTCACCTGCGGTTTTAGAGTGCGCGCCTCCTGATCCTATGAATCTGTTGGGAAAGCAAGAAGACTTTAAGTATCCCACATTTGCACAGTATGCCGAGGCGGTATCAAGAGCCCAACCAGCTGTCAATGTAGCAGCGTTAGTCGGCCATACTACATTACGTAATAACGTAATGGATGATCTATTAAGGGAAGCGAGCGAAGACGAGTTAGCGTCGATGAGAGCTTCCCTGGAACTTGCTATGCAGCAAGGGGCGTTAGGCTTGAGTTCAGGGTTAGCCTATGCCAGTGCGAAGCAAGCGACCGCCAGTGAGGTTATGCGATTGGCTGAAGTGCTTGCCGAGCATGATGGTATTTATACCACGCACATGAGAACAGAGTTCGAAGCTATTTTACAAGCGATGGAAGAAGCATTTGAGACAGGAAAACACGCTAGAGTCCCTGTGGTCATATCGCACTTAAAATGTGCTGGAGCAGGTAACTGGGGTAGAACGGTTGAAGTGCTTGATTTAATGGAAACAACGTCTCAACACCAAGATGTGTCTTGTGATTGTTATCCATATTCTGCGAGTTCTTCTACGCTCGATTTAAAACAGGTAACGGAAGACTTTGACATTTTCATTACTTGGTCCGAGGCCAAGCCAGAATACGCGGGGCAAGTGTTAGCGGATATCGCCACGCAGATGGGATTACCCCTGCTCGAAGCGGCAAAGGCACTGCAGCCAGCAGGCGCTGTTTACCATTGTATGGATGAGGCCGATGTTGAACGAGTACTCAAGTATCGACTTACTATGGTGGGATCTGACGGATTACCAAATGATCCGCACCCACATCCGCGCTTATGGGGAACATTCCCCAAAGTACTCAGTCACTATTGCCGAGAGCGCGAACTGTTTCCACTAGAAGAAGCGGTTCACAAAATGACAGGTATGTCTGCAATTCGATATAACCTTTTGAATCGTGGTGTGATTAAAGAGGGAGCGTTTGCCGATATTGTTATTTTTGATAGGCAGAAAATAAAAGATACCGCAACATTCGAAAGCCCTATTTCAGTGGCAGAGGGAATCGAGTGTGTACTTGTTAACGGAAATATTAGCTACGCCAATAAAGAGGTGGCTAATAATAGATTTGGGCGATTTATTTATCGTCAAGAGAAGTAATATTTTACTGAGCAATATTCGAATTAGAATATATAAAATTAATTAAGAAAATAGATAATTGGAGAATTAAAATGACGATTAAGCGCTATGGTGTAGAAGGTGGTGTCGGAACAGGTGGTCAACATTTACCATTCGCTCGCGCAACTGAAGCGGGAGGCTTTCTCTACGTTTCAGGTCAAACGCCAATGACAGACGGCGAAGTCGTTGAAGGCGGGATTGTTGACCAATCTCGACTAGCAATTCAAAACTGCGTAGACATTATGCAAGAGGCCGGCTATGGCTTAGAGGATGTAGTACACGTCAAAGTGGTACTTACGGATTCGCGCTACTTCCAGTCGTTCAATAAAGTGTTTAAAGAGTTCTTTGGTGCAAATCCACCAGCTCGCATCTGTATGGTTTGCGACCTTGTTGTCGATGTGAAAGTTGAAGTTGATGTGACATGTTATCGTGAAGATCGCCGTTAATTGTACCGAATAAAATGATTAGTTAAAAAAATATAAGGGTATTCATCGCAATACCCTTCACAAAAATATAAATATTTACAATCTAAATGGAATTAACTCAAAGGTAGACCTTACTTTTGAGTACTAAATAACGTAAAACGGTAAGTCGCTTAATAAGCTACTTATATCTCTGGAGGTGTTCAATGAACAGTACACTATTTTTATCCGGCTTCGGAATATATGTGTGTTTTCTTATTTGGCTAGGATGGTTCGTATCACGAAACCAAAAGTCTGGCGAAGACTTTTTGTTGGGTGGACGTGGTTTACCTCTGTTCCTTGTGCTTGGTACAACGGTAGCAACTATGGTTGGTACTGGCTCGAGTATGGGCGCAGTTGGCTTTGGTTACGCAAATGGTTGGGCGGGTGCACTTTATGGTATCGGTGGTGCCTTAGGTATTTTGCTTTTGGCACTTTGGTTTGCGCCGGTTCGTAAGCTCAATTTTATGACAATGAGTGAAGAACTCGCCTACTACGTTGGTGCAAACCGTGTAGTCAAAAACCTGGTTGGTGTACTCATCTTTATAGCTTCTATTGGGTGGCTTGGAGCGCACATTCTTGGTGGTGGTATGTACTTGGCGTGGATCGCTGATATTGACCTCAACGTGGCTAAAGTGGTTATCGCTGCTGCATTCACCATTTACGTCGTCATTGGCGGTTATACCGCTGTAGTTTGGACTGACACCATTCAGGCAATTATCCTATTCGTTGGCTTTATCTTGATGGCAGTGCTGTCGGTACAACACATTGGTGGTATGGATAACTTATACGAAGCAATGGATCCAGCAGCAACCAGCTTCCTTGCGATTGAGAAACTGGGTCTTATTCCAGCGGTGTCTCTTGCCGTTGTTATCGGTGTAGGTGTTCTGGCAACACCGTCCTTCCGTCAGAGAATCTACTCGGGTAAAAATGTTTCAACCATTCGCCGTTCGTTTGTTCTATCAGGTGTTCTATATCTATTTTTCTCGATTATTCCAGCCATCATCGGTATGGCGGCTCACGCAATAGAGCCAGGTTTGGATAACGCTAACTTTGCTTTCCCTTATATTGCCGCGACAGTTTTACCGGTTGGTGTCGGAATGATCGTTCTTATTGCAGGCTTATCAGCGACCATGTCTAGTGCGAGTTCAGATGCGATTGCGGGCGTTTCAATCCTTCTTCGCGACGTATACGTGATGTTTACGGGCCGCGTACCAAACAAAGAATCGATGCTGAATTACTCTCGTCTAGCTCTGGTTGTTGTCATCGGCTTTGCGTTGCTATTTGCACTGACATCGAATGATATTATTGGCTATATCACCAAGATGATCTCGACGGTGATGTCAGGCATGTTCGTATGCGGGATGTTGGGACGTTTTTGGAAGTGTTATACCTGGCAAGGTGCGATTGCGACACTGGTAGGCGCGTCAGCGGCATCATTCACAGTCATGTTGAGTGCCGACCTAACCTCATTCTGGGGCAACCCAGTTATCCCGTCAGTAACAATAGCGACAATTGCAGGTGTTATGGTGAGTCTTGTTACTCCCGCAAACAAGGTATCTCCAGAACAAGCTCAAGCCATTCTTGATGCTGAGCGAGCTCAAATGGAGTTAGGCTCGGCCTCTCAAGAGAACTCTGCAAAACCAACACCAGTTACGGAATAATCAAAGATAAATCAGGAGTGTTAACCGCGCTCCTTGTTTCAACAACGTTATATTTACGAGGCTATGATGAAAGTAGCATTCTTTGGTGAGTGTATGGTTGAGCTTAGTGGTGATCCACTAAGAAGAACTTTTGGCGGCGATACTCTTAACACGGCCCTCTATTTGGCAAGGCTTGGTGGAACTCGCGATATACAAGTGTCGTATGCGACCGGTTTAGGTGACGATCCGCTATCAAATGAAATGAAGCAGGCTTGGAATGATGAATATATCGAGATCCAATTAATTGAAACGATCTCAGGTAAGCAACCTGGCTTGTACTTAGTCGAAACCGATGCAACGGGCGAACGCACCTTTCTGTATTGGCGCAGTGACAGCGCGGCGAAATATTACTTTGATAATGCAGTAAGCAAATTGGAAGTAGCGCTAGCTGCCAATCAGTTTGATGCGCTTTATCTCAGTGGTATTAGCTTAGCCATATTGAACGACAGCGCAAAACAACGTGTGGTAGAGATGGCGAAGAACCACCATGCTAGTGGCAAAAAAGTCATCTTTGACAATAATTTTCGACCTCAGCTATGGAATAAATCCCAAGCTCGTGGTTGGTATGAAATGTTATTGCCTTTCGTCGATATTGCGCTGCTTACGGAAGATGATGATATTGAAGTATGGGGCGATACAGAAACAATAGAGTCTCGTTGTGAACGATTTGGAATAAACGAGGTAGTGATTAAGCGAGGAGGCGAACCTTGTAAGTTGCTGACTCGAGATAAGGGGAAATATCACACATCTTTCGTTTTCGCTACTCGAGTTATGAATGTGGTTGATACATGCGCAGCGGGGGATTCTTTTGCTGCCGGTTATCTTGCTGCGCGATTAAGTGGAGACACGAATGAATCCTCGGCAAAATTTGCCCACTCTGTTGCCGCTGTTGTTATTCAACACTCGGGCGCAATTGTCCCACTTGGTGCGATGGACCATTTACTTTAGAAAGAGAACAACATGTCACTCGTTAAAAAACTTCAACAATTCAAAGTGATTCCTGTCATTCAGATTAATAACGTCGATCATGCTATTCCTCTTGCCAAAGCGCTAGTGGATAACGGTCTTCCTGTGGCAGAAGTGACCTTCAGAACAGACGCAGCGGCTGCGTCTATCAAAGCGATGAGAGAAGCCTATCCTGAGCTTTGTATTGGTGCGGGTACGGTCTTGAACGCTCAACAAGTAGACCTTGCTATTGAAGCTGGAGCAGAGTTCATTGTTGCGCCAGGGCTGAACCCTAATACAGTTAAATATTGCCAGGATAAAAACATCGCTATTATTCCAGGTGTCAACAATCCGAGCCAAGTTGAACAAGCATTAGAGCTGGGTTTGACGTTGCTAAAGTTTTTTCCAGCAGAAGCATCAGGTGGTGTGAATATGATCAAGTCTTTGCTCGCACCTTATGGCGACGTTGCGTTTATGCCAACGGGTGGAATCAGCAAAGCGAATATCAATAACTACCTAACACTAGACCGAGTCTTATGTTGTGGTGGAACTTGGATGGTTGCCACATCACTGATCGAAAATGAACAGTGGGAGCAAATTGGCGAGCTTGTTCGAGAAGCCGTTGCGGTCACGCAATAACTCATTCTCTGTTGTTATTTGGTCAGTAATTAGGCTGACCACTTTTTAATCCAGTTATTTTATTTTTTATGCCCATTTAGTTGGGTAGCCCTTTGACAACCCTAAAATAGATAATTATTAATGAAAAAAATCATATCAATAAGCTTATTAACACTGATTTCTTCCTCTGCATATTCGGCGACAACCTATTTAGATTTGCGCCATGAATACCGTGATCCCTCTGATCGACATCGTAGCCGAATTATTCTCGGCCATCATTTTGACAATGGCTACGGTATTGAAATGTTAACCAACGTTAATCACGGAACGTATGGAGATAGCTTTGGTAGTAATTTGCGACTTTCTAATACGGAAGTAACAAATTATTACACCTATGCAGTCAACGATAATTTCGTTGTTAACCCTGGTTTAACGCTGAACTTTTTAAGTAGTAATACGTTTTATATGCCGTATTTAAAACTTAATTATAACTTTGATAGCGGTTTCTTTATTCACGGACGCTACCGATACGATTTCTCAAGTTCAGAAGCACTCACTGCCGAAGGGGATATGGAGACGATACGACGTAACCGGTATGACGTCTGGACTGGGTATAACTCAGACAGCTTTATGTTGTCATATGCCTATACGTATTTTGACCAGATTACTAATCATCCGGGGGAGTTGGCTAATGGTCAGCAAACCGCACGTGAGCATACCGTTAAATTTCTCTACAAGTACTCAGATTTTATGAGGCCATACGCAGAAATCGTTGATGCAGACAAAAACATTTATATCCCCGGACCAAATAAAGGCGAAACTGAGTGGCGCTATCGTATTGGTCTGAACTTTGTATTCTAAGGAAATAATAATGAAAAAAAGTATCTTATCTTTATTGGTAGCCGGATCATTAACAACAACGGCAGTGTGGGCTAAGGCACCAAATACCGATCTAAACTTAATGCCTTATCCACAGTCTGTGGAATTGGGTCAAGGAAACGTAATACTAGACCAAGACTTTAGTATTTATATAAAAGGATTTAACTCTGATCGAGTCGACTATACCGCTAAACGATTTATAGAGCGTTTAGAGCGTCAGACGGGACTACCAACGTTAAACTGGCGAGCAGAATCTGAAGATGACGCGACGTTAGTGATCGACATTCAATCAGCAGCAAAGAGCGACGTACAAGATATTGATGCGGATGAGTCGTACACTTTAACCAGTGGTAACGGCAAAATAGTTCTGGAGTCGAATCGTCCCTATGGTGCTATTCGTGGTATTGAGACCCTTCTCCAACTGGTCCAAACCGACGCTAATGGTTACTCGGTACCAGCCGTCAGTATTGTTGATGAGCCCCGCTTTAGATGGCGTGGCGTCTCTTATGATACGTCACGACATTTCATAGAGATGGAGGTCATCTTACGCCAGCTTGACGCAATGGCATCGGCGAAAATGAACGTTTTCCATTGGCATATTTGGGACGATCAGGGTATTCGTATCCAACTAGACAACTACACCAAGCTGTGGGAAAAAACCACAGATGGAGACTATTACACTAAAGATCAAATCCGTTATGTCGTTGATTATGCGCGCAAGTTAGGCATTCGTGTGGTTCCAGAAATCTCTTTACCGGGGCACGCTTCAGCCGTTGCACATGCTTATCCTGAATTGATGTCGGGTGTTGGAGAACAGAGCTATCCACAGCAAAGAGAGTGGGGAGTATTTGAGCCGCTTATGGATCCGACCAATCCGGATCTTTATGTGATGCTAGAAAGCGTATTTGATGAAGTGGTTGAACTGTTCCCGGATGAATACTTCCATATCGGCGGTGATGAGCCTAACTACAAACAGTGGCAAGAAAACCCAGAAATCCAAGCGTTTATCAAAGAAAAAGGCTTAGATGGTGAACGAGGACTTCAGTCGTACCTAAACGCGAAAGTGGAAAACATGCTTGAAGAACGCGGCAAGAAGATGACTGGTTGGGATGAGATCTGGCATAAAGATCTTCCAAAGTCGATTGTTATTCAGAGCTGGCGAGGTCATGACAGTATTGGTAGAGCAGCACAAGAAGGTTATCAAGGGCTGCTATCGACAGGCTATTATCTTGATCAGCCACAACCGACGAGTTATCACTACCGCAATGACCCAATGCCTAGTGGACTTACGGTGGATGATCAGCTCCATGACGGAGAGCGTTTTGTTAGCTATCAATGGGAGAAGCCGCGCACTAAGGGTGGCCCACGTAAAGGGCTACTCACCATTATTCAAGCGAAAGATGGTACCGTTCGAGCGTTCACCGACTACAATGGCAAATCACGTGCGGAAGTTGAAATCCTTGAATACGAACCCGGTAAATTATTCCGAGGTCATTTCGATAACTTTATGTCTTACACCGAATTCAACCTTCAATTCTCAGGCGACCAACTGGCTGATGGAAGCTATCAGCTAATTGGTAACGTTAGATGGCCAACCACAGGAGAGTTGGTCGCATCGTCGGCGCAACCAGATGCATCAATCCCCGAGCCAACAGGCGGTTATCCCGCTGAGCTTAATGATCAAGAAAAAGAACTGATCTTGGGCGGTGAAATTACTGTTTGGGGTGAGAACATCAATTCAATGACGATGGAGAACAGAATTTGGCCTCGTAGTTATGCTATCGCAGAACGTTTTTGGTCAAGTGAAGATTTGACTAATGAAGCCAGCATGTATAAACGTATGCGTGCTATCGATAATTGGTCAGAAATCTCATTGGGTATGAGACATCACGCTGATGCTCGAGTAATGATGCAACGACTTGCAAATGGCCGTGACATTACTCCGTTGATCACGCTCGCGAAGTATACCGAGCCAGCGCAATACTACGCACGAAACTGGGAAAAATGGATTCAAACAGAGAATCATGGTGACCTTTATAACCAGCATGAACGTTTGAATCGCTTTGCGGATGCACTTCCGGTGGAAAGCTATGCTGTGTATGAAATGCGTGACTTGGTCACAGAATTTGCGAGTGGAAACATGCAAGCGTTGACACCACTGAAACAACATTACGAACAACTGCTCAGCGCTTCTACGCAAGCGACTGATGTCTTTGCAAACAATGTGGCTTCAGTAGACACTGTCGCTCTCGCTGAGGCGTCTCAAAAAATCGCGCAGCTTGGCCTTACGCTTATTGCCAAAGCACAAGCGGGGGAAGTGGTCTCTTCAGCGGATGCTCGTGAGTATCAATCTATGATCGATAATTCAGCGAAGATCATCGACGAAACGATTGTCGCGACGACAAAGCCGACAGAGATGCTGCTGTGGACATTATCAAAGTAACGTAGCTCATTAACATTAGTAGCAAACGCCCTCAATTATTATGAGGGCGTTTTACTTGGTTGGTTGATAACCATGGCTTATCAGCGTCATAACGACAAGTGAATTCAGTCATTGCATTTAGAGGGGTAATCTAGCGACAAGTAAACACATAACGTCGAGAGCATCCTATGACACTGACTACATCTCATCTCAAATCTATTGTTACCATTTCTACCCTCACGTTATTAGCCGGATGCTCTTCGCCCGCATTTGATGCAGAGAATGAAAATTCCGCTCGAAACCGTGGAGCAGCGGGAGGCGCATTATTAGGTGCCACCTTGGGAGTGTTGACCGGTGAACCTGAGTTGGCGGTTAAGGGGGCGGTAGCTGGTGGGGTGACTGGTGGGGTGGCCGGATCGATGAAAGATCTAGAAGATTCACGCGAAACCAAGCGCACTGAAATCTTGGCCGACGGAATCAAACAAGATCATCGCAGTGAGGCAGAGATGCGCGCCGATGAGCTCGAGGCACAAATTCGCATTAAAGAATTAGAACAAAAACTGGCCGATATGGAAGCACAACAGGATGAGCATCTTTCCGATGCGAGCTAACCAGACGCCCTTGTTTTGCGCGCTAAAAGTGCGCTCAATGAAAAGTAGGTAAAAAAAACCGATTGACTACTCAATCGGCCTAAAACAGTGTGAACAAATAGGTTCACTAACAACGTCAGTTGGCTAGGTGACCTCAACAAATTGAGGTCAATTAATAAAATGCATTTAGCGTGCCAATATTTATTAACATAAAATCGTTGGGTTTGGCGTATATTAAGTGCCTAGAAGTGAATGAAATTTCTATTATGCAATTGCATCATGTAGATATTTTGCAATATGCAATTGAACGTTATGTCAGTAATAGCCTGAATTTATAATATGCTGATGCAGTTCCTCAAGCGATGAGAAGATTAAATCGGCTTGTGTTTGCTCAGGGGCGACGTGATCTCCATTGGTAATCAGGCAGCTTAAACACCCTGCATTTTTCGCCGTTAACACGTCGTATTCATGGTCACCAACATAAAGCACCTCTTTAGACGCTAAATGCCAGCATTCCATCAAATGAAACAAAGCTGTGGGATCGGGTTTAGCCGGAAAATCCTCTCTCGTTATCAAAACTTCTATTTTAAGTTCATTCGCGTCAAGTTTGGCTTGGGCAGCTTGATGGCAATTGCGAGTAATCACGCCAGAGTAGAGCTTGGCCAAGGTCATCCACAATAAAAGTTCAGACGCGCCTTTCATAAGAGAGCTCGATTTAGCGTCTTCAATTTCGTGTTCAATAATAATAGCGTGAAGGCGCTTTCGCTCGGTAACACTTGGATGACTTGAAGCGTGCTCAAGTAAATCCATGTCGTCAGGACAGCCTAACACTTCGCGAAGCCGAGAAAAATTTAGCGAACATGAAACCAATGTATTATCCAGATCAAACACTATAGCTTTTAGCATCGACGACACTCGCTCTACCAATTGAAGACCTATAGTAATGATAATGTACCTTTGCTTTAACACGTTAACTAAAGTTAATTGACCTAATGAAACGTTATATATCGGTTCTGATTATCTTGATTGTTTTCTGATACTCGAATGGTTTCGTGAATATTCACCTTCGAATAGATTGACGAGAAATAGCATAGCGTTAGAGCAGTGTCTAAACGCTGGTTGGAATTATCAGTGAAGTAATGGGAACGAACACGAAATACAATTTTATCTACATTTAATTAAGTGACGCTGTCACGCAAAGTGCGCTTTCTCAAGATGGTGTGTTACTAACATTACCGAAGTCCAGGAAAAGATGACCACTTATATTGGTTCCCTAAAGACAGATTACACAACCCAAAGATTGGAACTTTTTCCAACCTTGCTGAGCAACAGTCTCCAAAGCATCGGATTGTCTTTGGAGAAATTGGTCAAAGGGCGAATCTAGTGTGTTTAAGTGCACCCATCAATGCGACCAGTGTCTATTTACTAGCTCGCTCGGTAATGACGTTCCCGAAATCGTCACAAATTGCGATCGATAGTATTGAGCCGATTGCACATATTCAGCGATATTCCTCTAATTAGTGTTCATTTCGAGAGGGAGGTGAACAGGACCATCCATCTGGGCTTCTAAGCGAGAAGCACATCTATCCCAAACAACATGAGTGTTATAGGTAACATTGAAAACTGTAGGAGAATTCCTAACCCTTTTCTATTTACACCTCGTGAAACCCGGAAATATTTCGCGCCATTATCAACAATATGGTGACATGACGTGCAACGAACTTGTTGGTTGGAAGATAGATTGGATCAAGGAACAACTGAAGACCCAACTTTGCCTTATTTTTCTCATTTCCTTAAAATTTAGTAGGTACGACTGGGTCAAAAAAATGAGTGTCGGCACAGTCTTGTTGGGGGCTGAGAATGATGCCGCTAGTGAGCTAGCAGCTTGAGTGTTAAGAGAGAGTCAAAATTCAAAAGCAACTACGGAACAAGGATTAAGATAGCGAATAGAGCGGATGGTCACCTAATGAGAGTGTCATCCATACAATGTATATGTGATATTGATCGCATGTATCATTATGAGATACTTATTTGCGGTTTTAATCAAAGATAAAAAAACAAAAAAATAATGAACTCGTTGTTAATTTAGGGTCTTAGATACTGCTATTCCTAGGCTGAGTAAATTATGCTGACGAGAGTGATTTTTTCAAGGTTGTGTTTTTGTTTGTGGTTTGTTGCTTTTTGCTGCGCTTAATGTAACTTGTACCAATAACGTGTAATTGATTTCTTAGACCTATTATTGTCTTGGTTTTTATAAATTTTTTTGTTGGGTGGTTGTTATGAAAACTCATTTACGTGCGCTAACTTTAGCAACGGTAATCGGTGTTGCTTTATCGGGATGCAGTCCTGAACCTGAGCAAAAGGCAGAAGCGCCTGTTGTTCGTCCTGTTAAAACAATGGTTATAGGTTTAGAAAACCAAAGTATGATTCGTGAATTCCCCGCACGCGTTCTTGCGTCTAATCGTGCTGATATGGCATTTCGTGTGGCAGGAAAGGTAGATAGCGTTCCGGTGAAGGAAGGCGACAATGTGAAGAAAGGCACAGTGCTTGCGACACTGGACGACACGAGTTTTAAACTCGCAGTTCGTGATACTCGCGCAACGTTGCAGCGCACGCAAGCAGACTTTAAACGTGCTCAAGAGTTAATTAAAGATAATTTTATTTCTAAGAAAGACTTCGAGCAGTTACGTGCGAACTTGACGAGAGCACAAGCCGCGTACGACAAAGCAAACACAGAACTTGGCTATACCAAACTTTTAGCACCTTTTGATGGTTTTGTGGCACAACGAGATATTCAAAATTTTGAGAACGTCGAAGCAAAACAAGTTGTCTTCACATTCCAGAACCTAAATACGTTGGAAATGAAGTTCAACGTACCTGAAAAGCTGGTAAGACAAATTCATGATGAAGAGGCACAAGAGCCAGTTGATATTCCGGTTTTCGCCTACTTCGATACTGCTCGTGAAAAGCCATACCCGGTAACGATTACTGAAGTTTCCTCTAAAGCAGATGCAGATACTCAAACATTTGAAGTTACCGTGACGCTCGAAGCGCCATCTGACCAAAATATCCTTCCTGGCATGACAGGTTATGTCACCGCCGACTTCTCAAAGCTTCAAGCGAAGAAGGGTTCAATTCAAGTGCCAGCAACGGCCGTGATCAGTGACAACGCACATAATGCGACAGTTTGGGTCGTGGGTGATAACAATACGGTGTCTCCAAAGCAGATTGAAGTCTCAACCATGTCTGGCGATCGTATTACGGTCCTGTCTGGGTTAGAAATGGGTGAACGTATTGTGACTGTAGGCGTTCCATTCTTAATCGATGGTATGGAAGTCAGCTTAATGCCAGAAATCGATCAAGCGCAATAACTGTAACTCAGCAAGAAGAGATGTTTTATGAATTTAGGTGAGTATTCAGTAAAGAATAAGGTGAATAGCTGGCTTTTAGTCTTGCTAATGACCATTGGGGGCGTGTTGGCTTACTTTGAAATGGGTAAGCTTGAAGACCCTGCATTCACAATCAAAGAAGCAAAAATTATCACGGCTTATCCAGGGGCTTCTCCGCAAGAAGTCTATGATGAGGTCACTTATCATATCGAAGATGCTGTGCGTCTGCTTGGGCAAGTTAAACGAATTAAACGCTCGGTAACCCGTGAAGGGTTGTCGGACATTACGATTGAGTTCAAAGATGAGTATACGTCAGCAGAGATGCCAGGTATCTACGATGAATTGAGACGTAAAATCGCCGACAACAAACATAAATTGCCACCAGGGGCTGGCGAGCCACAGATTATTGACGATTTTGCTGACGTTTATGGTGGGTTCCTTGCGTTAAATGGCGATGGTTATACCTATCGCGAGCTTAAAGATGTTGCCGACAACCTTAAGAAACAGCTGGTCTTGGTACCTGGGGTGCGTAAAGTTTCTATAGATGGCGACCAAAAGGAAGTCGTTTATGTTCAGATGTCTAGAGCAAAAATGGCGGAACTCGGTGTCGATATGGCAACTATCGAGAACTTACTGAGTTCTCAAAACCTAGTGTCTGACTCTGGTCGTTTCCGCGTTGGTCCTGAATTTATCAGAATTGAACCGACTGGCAGCTTCAAGCACGTGAGTGAAATTGAAGATCTTTTGATTTCTAGTGACAGCAAAAAGCTTATTCGTTTAGGGGATATTGCTGAAGTTACACGTGAATATGTAGAGGAACCAAGCAAACTGATCTACTTCAACGGAAAACCTTCGCTTACACTGGGGATTTCTATGCTTCCGGGCAAAAACGTTGTTGAAGTAGGTGGGCTTATTGCGGATAAGATTGAGAGCCTTGAGAACCAAATCCCTTTAGGAATGAACCTAGATATTATCTATGATCAGCCGTCTGAAGTGGATCAGTCGGTAGCTGGTTTTGTCACCAATACGGTAGAAGCACTGATCATCGTAGTGGTGGTACTGCTTGCCTTTATGGGGCTGCGAGTTGGTCTGATTATCGGCGCTGTTTTGATGATTACAGTAGCAGGTACATTAGCGCTCATGCATATGTATGGTATCGAGCTTCAGCGTATTTCTTTGGGGGCTTTGATCATTGCGCTCGGGATGTTAGTTGATAACGCCATCGTTGTCGCTGAAGGTATGATGATACGAATTAAGCGTGGCGTACCAGCGATGAAAGCGGCGGGTGAAGTGGTTGGCGCTAATGGTTGGGCACTACTGGGTGGTACCGCTGTAGGTATTCTTGCATTTGCCGCCATTGGTATGTCGCAAAGTAATACGGGTGAATTTACGCGTTCATTGTTTTACGTAATTCTTATTTCCTTGTCGTTAAGCTGGGTCACTGCGGTGTCGACCACACCTCTGCTGTGTGCGCTTCTGCTTAAAAAAGATGACAAAAAAGAGGGAGAAGAAGAAAAAGATCCTTACGCTGGTGCTGGTTTCGTTATCTACAAAAGTGTCCTGCAGTTCGCTCTTAGACAACGTGCGTTAACTATCGGCGTGATATTAGCGATGTTCGTTGCTGCAGTTTGGGGATTTGGTTTTGTCAAAAACGCCTTCTTCCCTAATGCCAATACGCCAATGTTCTTCGTGGATGTGTGGGAAGTTGAAGGTACAGATATTCGTCAAACTCGCGACGATACTCTAAAAATTGCTGAGTTTATCCGTAAGCAAGATGGCGTAGAGTGGACGGCTAGCTTCATTGGTGGTGGTGCATCACGATTCTCATTGGTGTATACACCGCAAGACTCAACCAAAGCGTATGGTCAAATCATTGTTCGAACGGAAACCCGTGAGCAAATCGCGCCGCTTCAGAAGAAAATCGATACCTTCATGACAGAAAATATCGATAACATCGAACCGAAGATCAAAGGTCTGCGTATTGGTCCTGGACGTGACTCGAAGATTGAAGCTCGTTTTGCAGGTCCAGATCCAGAGGTGCTACGCAACCTTGCGTCTCAAGCGGAAGCTATTATGCATGCTGATCCTGAGACCAAAGAAGTGCGTAACGACTGGCGTCAACCGGTTAAATTGATCAAGCCGATCTTCAACGAACAAGTGGCTCGTCAGCTAGGTATTACTCGTACCGAACTCACCGCTTCGCTAAAGGCCGCGAGTGAGGGGACACAAGTTGGTATCTATCGTGATGGCGTAAGACTGTTGCCGATCTATTTCCGTTCCGATGCGAGTGAACGACAAAACGTTGCTCAGCTGATGGATGCGCAAGTCTATAGTCCTGTACTGCAAAGAACGGTGCCTATTGCACAAGTAGTGGTGGGGTTTGAGACCGTATGGGAAGATGCGATGATTCGTGGACGTGACCGTTTAACGACTATAATTGCGTCGGCTAACCCGAAAGGTGAGTTGGCTGCCCCATTGTTCGAACGACTCAAGCCACAAATTGAGGCTATCGAACTGCCACCAGGTTATTCTATGGACTGGGGTGGTGAATATGAAGATTCAGCGGAAGCCCAAGGCGCTCTGTTTAGTGCCATCCCTGTTTCGTTCATTATGATGATTATTGTTGTTGTCTTGTTGTTTGGTAAGGTTCGTCAACCGCTCATCATTTGGATTACAGTACCGTTAGCAATCATCGGTATTACAGCCGGTCTATTACTGCTTGATGGCGCCTTTGACTTTATGGCCTTGTTAGGTGCATTGAGTTTGATAGGTCTGTTGATCAAGAACGCGATAGTCTTGCTGGAAGAGATTGATATGCAAGCAGAAGAAAAGCCGCTTTATGATGCGATTATTGATTCTTCGATCTCTCGTATGAGGCCTGTAATGCTTGCAGCATGTACGACTATCTTGGGTATGATTCCGTTGCTAGGGGACGTCTTCTTCGTCAACATGTCCATCACGGTTATGTTTGGTTTAGGATTCGCAACCATCTTAACTTTGGTCTTTATCCCGGTAATGTATGCCATCTTGTTTAAGGCTAAAAATCCAGCCTAATCGTTATTAAACAAAGTAAAGGTCAGACCCTGTGTCTGACCTTTTTTATTGGTGCGAACTCAGAGCGCGGATAGATAGGGAGTTACTGTCCCGTTTTAGCAACTAGGAATTCAGAGAACGCTTTCCAGGACTTTTTATCCGCGTCTTCGCGATAGTTCTTGGAATCAAACACGGTAAAGGCATGTCTAACCCAACGTTAGGCACGGGAATGCAATTAGTTGGGCTGTATATGCATGCTAAAGAGCCCGATTCTAAGGCGCATAACGACACATCTGGAGTGGTTGGGATGTACACGTCGACAGAGAGTTGGCTAATTGGCGGCTTTCATGATTGAGCCTTGAAGGATGATTCAGTCCGCTATACTGGTAGGATTTTTCATGGCGATCTGAAGCTCAAGTATTATGGAGATGGCAATGATCCTATATTTGCTGATGATCCGCTCAATTATGACATGACAATAATTGGCATCATGCTGAGAAGTCTATTTCAATTAGGCGATTCACACTGGTATGTCGGCCCGCAGTATAACTACATGCAAACTGAAATCACCTTCAACCAGTTTAATGACTTTTGGCCCGAGGCAGAAACGGTTAAGTCGGGTGGTATTGGGGTAGTGTTACATTACGATACTCGAGACGATAATTATTACCCAACGACAGGTTGGTATGCTCAACTAAGCTAGATGGATTACGGCGAAATGTGGGGTGGGGATGGCGATTACAATATCGGTAAGTTTGCCGCCAGTAATTATTGGAGCATTAAAGATAATCTAGTGCTAGCTTCGAAAGTTACTGTACAAACCAGTGGTGGAGATGTGCCTTTTGATGAGAAGCCTACTTTGCAAATGCGTGGTTTTAATCACGGGCGTTATCGTAACGACAATATACTTCAAGGGCAATTTGAGGGACGTTGGACATTTTTACCCCGCTTTGGCTTAGTGGCTTTTGTGGGGTTAGGAGAAACCGCAGAAGCAGAGCAGGACATTTTACGTCAGACCACAATTGTGACAAAGGGGGTTGGGGTCAGATGGCAACCATTAGAACAAAAGAAAATGAATATTCGTGTTGATGTGGTGCGAGGCCCAAAAGAGAGCGCACTGTATCTTTCTGTCGGAGAGGCTTTTTAGCAAAGTAAAAAGGGAAGCGAATGCTTCCCTTTTGTTGGTTGTTTTGGAGGTTATGCCGTCATTGGAACAAGAACCATGGTGCCAACAATCACAGTAATCAAACCCGCTAAAACAGGAACAGATGTGCGCTTTACTACCTCAAATGGAGAGATATTACCCATACCTGATGTCGCAACGATAACGCCAGAAACTGGAGATATGGTGCGTCCTAGGTTAGAAGCTTGAAGCATCGGTATGATTAGGAATGCTGGGTTTAGACCCATTTTTGCAGCTAAGGACGGGGCAAGTTCTACAAACGCGTAGAAAGGCGCATTGCCCGAACCTGTGGCGATTGCAGCTGCAACGGTAAGACCCGTTAAAATAAGCATCAAAGCGACACCGCCAGCCCCTGCTTTATCTGCAAGATGGAGGAGGTTATCGATAGCACCAATAGACATCAAACCTTGTGCGAATACCCCTGCAGCAACTAAGAGCATTACCACACCTTTGAAGGCATCAGCCATTCCTTGATAACAAGACTCTAGATCTTCCAGCGTTTTTTTACCGTTAAAGCGCTCAACAACAAAGTTGACTACAGCCCCTAAGAAAATTGAGCCAACAACAATGGTGTAGATATCAAGGCTAAGACCTGGAATTGTGCGGCCATTGAAGAGGAAAACACCAATAATCGGTAAGAAAGGTAGAACGCAATAGAATGCAGGTGCATCGACTTTTATTTCAGAGACATCCACTCGTTCCATCGGAGTATTGTCTTTGTTGTCAAGGTACTTATTCCAAAAGAATGCGGCAGCGGCCATAACGATAATGGCACAAATAGAGACTGGTAGTACGGTTTGTACTGCAAAAACATCTAAAGCTAGGCCCGATTTCTCTGCGGCGATAACGACATCACCAGAAGTAGGCGATAGAATGCTCGCGGCTGGAGATGCACAAACCGCGACAGCGGCTGGTCGCGAGATACCCATTGCCGTCATCATAGGGAACAGGGTAGCCATGAGGAGCACACCAAGACCCGTTGCAGAACTAACGGCTAGAGACATCAAACAAGCGACAATATAAGCGGCAACAAGCAGAATGTAAGGAGACTTAATAAAAGAAAGTGGTTTAGAGAACTGTTTGACGACAACGTTATTCGCGCCAATATGGGTCATGTAAGAGGCAAAGCCACAGAGCAACATAATCTGCATACCCAAGCCGCCACCTCGATACTGTAGCATGTACTTAACATACTCTAGTGAATCGGTAACGATATTACCCGTTGACGTTATCTTCGCAGGCAGCACGGTATGGCCTAAAATACCTGTTAATAGTAGTAGCGCAATACCAGCGGTAAGCAGAACGCCAGCTGGTCGATAACCATTTACAATAAAGTAGCCGACGGCGATTGTTACGACTAGACCAATTAATAGTTCTAACATAATTCTCCTTTGAAACTGTTAAATATCTAATACATCTATTTCAAAATATGTCAGAAACTGTACAGAATATTACATTGTGGCACGACAACTACATGACGATGTAATGATCTGAAACAAACAATTATTCCAATTGAAAATTATGAGTAATGTCGCTGTGTGTTAAATGTTTTTTGGCTGTTAATAATCAATTAATCCGATACCACAAAAGTATTACTTAGATCACGTTGGTGAATATTTGTTCGATAAGGAATGACATTCTTGCGATGAGTGCTATTTGGGATAAATATTGCCTTTTAACGGTTATTTTTACTACTTATATAGAACGCAGTATGGCTAGAAAGTTGTGGTATCAATGTCGAACGGTGATAGGTTAATTGACTGCTCTCTATTGCAATTTCTTTGATTAACGACAGAATAATTACACCGCCTGTTTGAGAGTTTCGTTATGTATCACTCGTCTATTAATCTCCTAGATGTTCGCGCGTTCGTCTTAGTGGCTAATCTTGGGAATTTTACTAAAGCTGCAGAGGCATTGGATGTGTCGAGATCCCATGTGTCTAGGCAAATACAATCCTTAGAAAAGCAAATGGGGGTGAGTCTACTTATAAGAACTACTCGAACAATGAAGTTAACAGAGGCAGGAAAAGCGTTGTTAAGCTCATGTGATGTTGCGTTGCAATCGATAGACCAAGCCGTCTATGCTGCTATCGATGATGTTGAAGAAGTTCGAGGCAGTATCAAGATAAACTGTGTTGGTGGTTATATAGGCGAAGAGTTGGTGGCAAACTACTTGGCGCAGTTCTTGCTGAAATATCCAGAGGTGCATGTTGAGCTTGATTTTTCCAGTCATCGCGTTGATTTGCTGGAAGATGAGTTCGACTTAGCCATTCGTATGGGGGAGCTCCCCGATTCAAACTACATAGCGAGGCATCTCACTGATATTGAGATGCAGACACTTGCAAGTCCTGATTATCTCGAACAACAACCAAAGCTCACTCACCCTAGGGAATTGAAGCAACATAAATGCATTACCGGTTCGGTGACTAAATGGCGATTTGTAAATAGAACCAGTCAAGAAGTGTTCGAAACTTCTATTAACGGAGCGCTAAAGTGTAAAAATGGGCGGGTATTAATAAATGCGGCTAAATGTGGCTTAGGCTTAATTCGCGTGCCGACGTTATATTGTGAGCAGGAGTTACAATTAGGAATTCTAAAACCCGTCTTTGAAGAGTGGGGAATCGAATTAGTGCCACTTTCAGTTATCTACCACAGGGATAAGTACCAGCCGCGCAAGATCAGGGAGTGTATTCAACATCTGATTGCCTGCTTTAGCGCTTAATGTTTGTAATCTAGATTTAGTATCGTTATCTTGTTCAATAGAGTGCATAGCCTTATGGTGCATGTCAGAGAGTAGAACCAGTTGTGCAATTAATAGATAAAATAAACGCGATATTGATTAAAGACATAGAGCAACCTAGAGAGTTTGATTTTGATGCTCTAAGTAAAAAACTTGCTGAAGTAACGGATATTATTGGCTTCGAACATTTCCTTTTTGCCGTGTCTGTTCCGGTCACAGTTATGAGAGCAGAAAATGTCGTGTTGACAAACCAACCTTTGGCTTGGCGACAATTTTATGAAGATAATGAAGTCATGTATTTTGACCAAGTTGTACTGCATTGCCGAAATAGTATGTTGCCACTTCAATGGCAATCGTTGTTAGCGAATGAGATCCCCGATGACAAAAACGTGATAAAGCTAGCTTCGGATTTTGGTCTAGGTGATGGTATAACGATTCCTTTAAGAGCTAACCATGGATGTTTGGGGCTGATTAGCTTTTCAAATAGAAAAGGCGCTAAGAAAATAAGTCATGAGTCTACTATTCTATCTACTTATGTGAGCAGTTTAGTCGCGGACTATATCAACGATATTAGGAATCACGTATGTGAGAAACAATTTGGACAAGTCAAATCAAGCTTAACCCTTAGAGAGCAAATATGCTTAGCGTGGGTCGCAGAGGGCAAAAGCTCTTGGGAAGTCGCTCAGATCATAGGTTGCTCAGAACGTACCGTGAATTTTCATATTCAGAATGCGAGCGAAAAACTCAACGCCTTCTCTCGCACTCAAGCTGTTTCCAAAGCTTTATTAACTGGCTCTATCGAGCCTATGTTGGTTTATGGAAGTGTTGGTAAACCAGTTCCGTAAGGCTTCATTAATAGGTACGCGTAACGCCACACTTTTGGTGTGCTCCAACATTCTAATTTTCCCATCTCCAATTCGTTGGTTTGGGATACCAACGTGACGCATGATCCTTTCTATTCCCGTCGTTGTTGGTGTTATAAAGTCGCTATAACCCTTCTCAAAGCCGTATTGAACAACGAGATAGAACAACAGTTCAGTAAAGTTAATATGGGGTGCCTGCTTAGACACTTTTCGGTCTACGGCAAATCGAGAGAGCTCAATAGTCTGGTGGCTATCAAAGCTCTCTCCCTGAAGCAATTCGGGGAAGGTATGCTTTAACATATAGGGCGTATCGGCATGCAGAAGCCTCCAGCATGCGACTACTCTATTTTGATATTCAATCACAATGAACGTCGCATCGGGGCGGTCATATTCATCAATATCTAATTGGTTCTCAGTATTTAATGACCAGCCTAGCCTGCGAACGAATACATCATATCTCAATGTGTGCATTTCATATTTTTGTTTTTCAGATAGCTCGGCATATTTTCGGATATAGACAACAGGTTCCATGGGATTTCCTCCTATACAGTTTCATGCATAGGTTAGCCCCGCAAGTTTTATAGAATAACTGACAGTTTAGTCAGCTTGAACATTTAAAAAATCCAAAAAAGTCAACCTGTCAGTTTCTGCAGTATCTTATTTTGAATACAAGCGTATAACAGTGACTAGATCCTGTGAACCCCACTAACAACGTTTGAACAATCGATTCAGCAGAGAATATAGAATGACCCTAAGGCTAGGTGGCTTAAGGGGTTGCAGGGTCTTTCTTTTTACGTCGGTCGTTGTCCACGAACCGTTGTCTCTCTCCCTACACCTGGCCTAACTTCATCAATTTGTATTGATAATGGTTGCGCCATCAGTGATAATTATGCGCTATTTATGTTCACTACGCGTAGCGAAATCTAGATGCAAAAGCTGACAAAGAAATACGCCCTGTTATTACTTAAATCGGCATTGGTTTCGTCTGTGATTTACGGTTTTGCGGTTTTCCAATCGCTAGACAAGCTTGTCAAAAACGAAGTCGCTCAATTTCATCTCGTCACTAAGTCCATCCAAGACTACAAATCGACGGTCTACATATTAGGGTTTCTTTTCGAAGCTCAAATCGCAGCGAATAAAAGCACACAAGTCGGCTACCCTCTTTTTGACAAGGGGCGTGTATATTTGCTCAATCCCGGCGAGTTACTGGCCCACAATGAGCGGGTTGTGATTATGACGGCGCAGAAGATGTTTTATAGCATGCCTGAACTGGCGCTAGCGAAAGAATACCTATTGTATTACCGATCATATGAAGGGATGAAGATCCTCGCGAGTCATGCGTTTGGTGGCGTCAACCTCGATGTTACTGAAGTTTTTTCGCAAAAAGTCTGTGTGGAATCATTTAAGTGTTCTAAGTATGCGTCTCAAGAAGACCTGGATAACCGAATCGTTGTCTCTGATATCTATCGTGACAATGTGACTAATAAAGCGGTGATCACCATCTCTAGTCCTGTTTATGATGGCTCGAGGATGGTTGGGGATCTCAATGCAGATGTTTATTTGGATAAGTTTCCATTTTTGTCAAATAAACAATATGTTAGTCGTAGGACTGAAGCTGGTCGAGAGATCATTATTGAAGACAGGCGTTATCCATTTGCTCACTCAGCTCATTCGCAGAGGACAGATGTCGATACCGGGTTAACCATAGTCTATAAAATACCTTACAGCAAGATAGTGGTGGATTCTCTTTGGGTCTATCTTGCGATGGTGGTGGTATTTCTCTATGTTTTGATCCGCTTGGATGAGCTTAAAGTTAAAAAAGAAAAACTCAAAGTGGCTGAATTGGCGGTTAAGTTGGATGAGTTGACGGGACTTTATAACCGAGCAATTTTACGAGACAGTGGCGTCAAGTATGCGGTTGAGAAAAAGGGCTTAGCGGTTATTGCCATCGATGGCGATCGGTTGAAATCAATTAATGATAACTACGGACATCATGCTGGTGATGAAGCAATTGTCTATATTGCTCAATGTATGCGTAAGTGCTTTCGAGAAAGTGATTATCTAATACGCAGTGGCGGTGATGAGTTTCTTGCGTTGCTACCCGGTTGCGGATTACAAACCGCAGAACGATTGGCGGTAAAGTTGAGTCATATTGTACGTTCAAAAACATTTGGGCTGAAAGAATCGAGACTGGGCATCAGTTATGGCGTCGCTGTGGTTCTAGATAACGAATCACTTTCGTCAGCAATCAAGCGTGCAGATGCTGCCTTGTATCAGGTTAAACGAAATAAATCCCAGCCGGTGAATAGAGTGGTATAGGTAGAGTAATGCACAAAGAACATGACTATAATTTATTGAAAGTTTTAGTTTTAATATATCAATATCGTAGTTTAACCACAGTGGCTACCGTATTAGGAAAAACAGAAAGTGCGATTAGTAAGCACTTATCAAAACTGAGAGAGCAATTGGGCGACCCACTGTTTGTTCGATCGTCTATAGGCCTTGAGCCTACGCATTATTTAGAGCGAATTATTCCCGGTATTGAAAGTGGACTGCGTTCTGTTGAACAAGCGTTAAAACGTGGAGAGGCTTTTGATGAAAAACTCTACGAGAAGCCAGTTGTTGTCGCACTGGATAATTTGTCGGTAGAGTGTTTTGGTAGCGAATTGCTTATCGCTCTCAAGTCTGTGTTTTGCCGTTCCAGAGTAGAGTTAAGAACTTGGCGTACGGATACTTACCAATCCATAATCGAAGGCAAGACGGACATTGGCATCCAATTTTTCAATGAGGACTGTTCAAAAGCCATTTATCAGAGTAGCCTAATCAATGTGGAAATTGGTGCGCTTGTCGCAAACGAAAGTCCTATTAACAGTTGGGAGCAAGTATTCGAAAACCCATGCGTATTTTTTGAAATTCGTGGCTGGAATGAAACGAATCATAGGCTTATTAGACAAATGGCGAAATACAATTTGTCATTTGACTATCAAGTTAAGTTAGATAACTTGGGCGTTGCCTTGTCTATGATTAAAAAAGAGAATTACTCGGTTGTCTTTTCAAAGCACTTAGTACCAGAACATGGTTTTAGATTTGTGCCATTTCCAGACTATATGCAAACGTTTACGCCTGTTGTGACATGTATTAAACAGAGTAATAGACAGAATCCTTTGCATCGAAAACTGCACGAGATCATCAAAAGCGTTGTGGATAGAAAAGGAGAGGGGTAGTCCTCTCCTTATTGATAAGTTTAGCTCACCAAAGCGGTTTTTTTGTTCTCATGAACATCGTGCGAATTGATCAATTCGACAATGGAGTTGGCTTCGTATTTATCGAGAATTCGTGACTTATAAGTACTGATAGTTTTGGCACTTAACGATAGGAATTCTGAGATTTGTTTGTTGGTGTAGCCTTTCTTTAGGTAGTTGAATACCACCGTTTCTCTTTGAGAAAGCACGATATTTCTACTTCTCTCTTTGTAGTCTGTCTTAAAGAGGTTGTAGCCGCGCATCACACCACTGATGGCGTCGCGTATCAGTGGGCTGTCTTCTGACTTACTAATGTATCCGTTAACGCCTAGTTTATAAGCTGTCTCAGAGTAAACAGGGTAACCGTAACTTGACACAAAGATAGCTTTACCATCATAACCACAAGCATAAGCTCGACGCATGAACTCAAATCCATCCGCTTCCGCAAGGTTAACATCTAGAATAATCAGTTCGATATTGCCGTTTTTTACGAGGTTCAAAGCTGTTTGAATATTGCCTGTCTGATGAACCAAATCGATATCATCAATACTAGACACGATCTGAGCTAGTGCTTCCCTAACTAGCGGGTAGTTATCAACGATGAGGCAGTCTTTCGTGTTTGGATAGAACATTCACTTTACCTTGCTATACAAATGATTGGCGAAATGGGAATCGGAAAGGACCGCTATCATTTGTCATTTAAGTATAAACGTTAAGATTCATTTTTAGTGTCGAATTAACGAAGTGTGAAAGTATAGAAAACAATGCCGTGAAAGTGTGGAATGACAAAAATTCCAGTTTGGAATAATGTTAGAATTATGGATTTTTCTAATAAAAACAATTGATAACCTTCAGATATGAACTGGTTTTTATCGATAGGAAAAAAAGTTAAAGTTGAACATTGGCAGTTGTTACATTCTTTTTGCGATAACGCAAAACCAGTGGTAACGCACATAGCATGTATTTTTATATACTAATCAATGGCTTACTAAGGTTTTGGTTTATAGTTGTTTTTTGTAAAATAATTACAAAAAAGTGTGATGTAAATCTTGTTTTTAGTTGTTTAACGTATATAATCACGCCTCAAGTAATTTAATTACATATTCTTGCCGGAGAAAATATATGGGTTATGAACTAGGTGCAGTATACATTGGTCAAGTTGCCGCTAAGAAAATGATCGAAGAAATGCTATACGGTAAACCGCAGCCTAAAAAAGTGTCTTTCATCAAGCGAATGATGAAAAAACTAGCGAAATAATAGATTGTTTACAAAAAGCCCGCGACCAAGTCGCGGGCTTTTTGATATTTGGCGTGTTGTAGATAATTAAGAGAAGTGCTTGTCTCCGAATTCCAAAACATTATCAGGTGAATCATCCAAATCACGGCGGCTTAGCCACTTTTCTAGATTATCGGCACCGCCAATGTATTCTCCTTCGAGCCATATCTGAGGTACGGTTACTGGCGTTTTTAGACCGATGTGTGCTTTCACCTCGGGGATCATTCTATACAAAGCGGCACTGTCTTTTACCACGTCTGCATAGGTGTATAGGATACCAGCATCATCGAGCATTTTTTTTGCTTTGACACAGTAGGGACAGGTTGCCTTACCGTAGACAATATTTCCTGACAATGTGTCACGTTTGGTCCACTCTTGGATGACAGATTGTACCAAGACACCTCGGTTTAAGGCTTCACCTTGACTGATAACTTTACCTTCAACCATCAAAATCGGAGCATGCCAAACTCCTTTCTGTAACGGTTCCCACCAATGTGACAACCAATCTTTGACTTCCAATTCAATGGGGATACCGTTCAACTCATTAGCGAAGGTATCATTGAGAATATCTTTGGTCAGTGTACATTCGCCACAAGGAATGTTGACTTTAAATGGTCCCCAGCTTCCAGCCCAGCGATAAAGGGTGATTTTGATAGGTTCTGCCATTGTGTTTGCCTCTTTAAGATTCCGTTTAACAATAAGAACCGCTAACTCAGACTTTTATTTCAAGGTCGGCATACTTTTTCGCTTTCTTGTTTCCCACTGTGTAATAAACGCCACCGAAGCTATTATTATAGCTGCTCCTAACCATAACCGTCCTGGAGGAGCCCATCCAAAAACGAGCCAACCTGCGAGTACGTTCATAGGAAGTTTTGCATGATCGAACGGCTGAACAAACGATGCGTCAGCAACCGCATATGCTTTGACTATTGCCCATTGAGCTAACGCCGTTAAGGATCCCGCTATGATCAAGAAAACCCAAACTATCCCAGAAGAGGGAACAGACCACTCGGGTAATGCCAAGAAAAGGTTAAATGGCGTAATTAGCAACAGTAGGTAGACGACCATCGTTGAGGGAGAATCGTCCGCGGACAACTTTTTCACCATAAGTGAATAACAAGCCCAGAAAAAGGCGGCACCGACAGGAAGCAATGATGCCCAGTTAAAATTATCAGACCAAGGTTCCAAGATAATCATTGCGCCGACAAAGCCACAGAGAGTGGCAAACCAGCGAGCGGGACCTACGTTCTCTTTAAGTAGCAATCCAGAGCCTAATGTGGCGAAAAGAGGGGAAGTCATTAGCAATGCGATACCCTGCCAGATTGGGACTGGGTAGGCGAGCGCCCACATCCAAAGCTGGATACCGATCACTGATAGGAAAACACGGAATAAGTGTGCAGGAAAATTTGATGTTCGTAGTGACCGTCGAAAACCCAGAGTTCTTAAGTAAGGAATAATAACGACAAAAGCGATGGCGTATTGAATCAGTGCCACCATGGTCGAAGACATTCCATGGTTAATACTGACGATTTGGGCAATATTGTTGACGAGAGCGAAGGAAGCGCCTGCTGCTAGCATCGATGCTGCGCCCTGAATAGGGTGGTGTTGTAAGCTCATAATTGACTTCTTTATTTTTTCTCAATATTACTACGAATTTTATCAAGCACCAAATAGGCCAATAGAGTATTTAATTCTGCCGCAGATCAAGTATTGGTTCGAGTGTTTAAATGTTATCCTATGGAGTGTTGATTTTTTATGCCAAATAAAGCATATTTATGCCAAATTTTATGCTTGGCTATTACATAATTATGAACACTCATACTAAAGAGCATGCGCATGTTGCTGATGGCACGAAAACATGGCAAATGCCGGATACGCTTATTTTGATTTTTATTGTCGGTATTCTTGCGACAATCATGACTTACTTCATTCCTGCCGGACACTTTGATAGTCAACAAGTGACTTATTTGGTGGATGGTGCAGAGAAATCACGTACGGTTATCGACCCGCATTCATTTCAATATGCGACAGATGAAAATGGCGACCTGGTGTACCAATCGGTAGGACTGTTTGCATCTGGTGGTGGCATTGGGTTAATGAACTTTGCGTTTGAAGGCCTGGTTTCTGGTTCTAAGTGGGGCTCAGCCATCGGCGTAATCATGTTTATGCTGGTGATTGGCGGTGCGTTCGGTATTGTAATGCGCACTGGCACTATTGATAACGGTATCCTGCGCTTGATTGATAAAACAAAGGGAAGCGAAGCACTCTTTATTCCTGTTCTTTTTGCTTTGTTTTCTTTGGGTGGCGCGGTGTTCGGCATGGGAGAGGAAGCGGTAGCTTTCGCTATCATTATTGCCCCTCTGATGGTTAGGCTTGGCTATGATGGTATTACCACCGTCATGGTGACCTATGTCGCAACGCAAATAGGCTTTGCGACATCGTGGATGAACCCATTTTCAGTCGCCGTCGCTCAGGGTATTGCTGGTATTCCCGTTCTATCCGGTATGACGATGAGAATCGTTATGTGGCTCGCATTTACCATAGTTGGTATTGTCTTTACTATGGTCTACGCATCACGAATTAAAGCTACCCCTGAGTTATCCCATAGTTACAGGACAGATATCTTTTTTAGAAAGCAAACCGATACGGTACAAGAATCCCGTTGGAATCTTGGTGATACGCTAGTCCTAACGACAGTGGTAGCAACAACGATTTGGGTTGTGTGGGGCGTGGTGGCTCATGCATGGTACATCCCTGAAATTGCCTCGCAGTTTTTTACCATGGGCTTTGTAGCAGGTCTAATTGGCGTCATATTCCGCTTAAATGGCATGACACTCAACGATATGGCCGATGCGTTTAAAGAAGGGGCTGGCATCATGTTAGCGCCAGCACTTTTAGTCGGTTGCGCGAAAGGGGTATTACTTATTCTCGGTGGTGGCACTACAGATGAATCTAGCGTACTGAACTCAATCTTAAACAGTGCTGGTGGAATGATCAGTGGGTTACCTGACGTGGCGGCTGCTTGGCTAATGTACGTTTTCCAGTCCATCTTTAACTTCTTTGTTACTTCTGGCTCAGGGCAAGCCGCATTAACGATGCCACTATTAGCGCCGTTAGCGGATATTGCAGGCGTTACTCGTCAAGTTGCGGTTCTAGCTTTCCAACTTGGCGACGGGTTTACTAACGTTATCGTACCTACCTCAGCTTCGTTGATGGCGACTTTAGGTGTTTGTCGTATCGACTGGGGAGACTGGGCAAGGTTCTGCTGGCGTTTTATTTTACTCTTGTTTGTATTGGCAAGTTGTGTGGTCGTGGGAGCACACTTAATGGGATTTGCCTAAATTCCAGCATTGATTTACTGTGATTAAGCGGGCAAAAGCCCGCTTTTTAATTTGTCCAAAGAGAAACCAAATACGTGTTTGAGTCAGAAAATTATCCAATTATCCATTCACTAGATGTAGACACTCTAGCGTCAGGTCAACACCATTTCTGGTTTAGCGCCGCCACTAATGCTATGGGTATGGCTATCCAGCTCCCTGTGGTAGTCATTAAAGCTGAAGCTCCTGGTCCCAAAGTAATGATTACCGCTGGCGTACATGGCGACGAACTGAATGGAGTACTCACTTCCCACGAATTGGTAAGGCGTTTACCTGAAAAACTGACAGCGGGAACCGTGACCATAGTGCCTTCGATCAACCCTTCTGGTGTGTTGCGTCATAGTCGAGACTTTCATTCGTCTGATCCCGATTCGTCTTCCGCTAACTTGAATCGATTCTTCCCTGGCAATGCCGAGGGTGATGCTGCTAATCGCTATCTTCACACGATATGGACTCAATTACTTAAGCGAAATGCAGATATTGCTATCGATCTTCATACACAAACTCAAGGGGCGACGTATCCTTTGTATGTGTTTGCCGACTTTAGATTGAAACAATCGCTGTTGATGGCTCGTTTAATAGAACCTGATGTCATCCTTAATGACCCTGGCGACAGCGGTGTACTAGAAACGGTGTGGAACAATTCTGGCGTACCCTGTATCACTGTAGAAGTGGGGATGGGGAAAATTACTCAGCCTGAACTGATTCAAAGAACGGTGGAGGGGGTTCAAAGGATTCTTACACAACAGGGTGTGGTAAAAGGTGAAATGCCCAAAGTCGTTAAGTGCGACATTGAAGGTGAGGAGATTATCAGTGTAAGGGCAACCCAAGGCGGGTTTGTTATCCCTACAGTCAATCTTCTAGAGCGTGTCAATCAAGGACAACTACTGGCAAAACAATATGATAGTTTTGGCCGCTTTATGTGTGACTATTGTGCCCCAAAAGCTGCAACCGTCTTGAGTTATAACGTTGATAGCTTGAGGGAACCGGGAGGGTTGGTGGTTCGTTTAATTCGCTAAAGGGTTAAAAAAGGGCGTATTAACGCCCTTAAAAGATCGTGAGTGAGTTTAGAAGTCGTAACGAAGACCTAGACGGAGTGAGTTGTCGGCATCTTTCAACATATTGTACTTATAGCTGAGATACGATTGGATTGAGCTGTTGAAATAGTATTTGCCAGTCAACTCTACATAGTTATTGAATTCTTCATCTGAAGAGTTAGTAGGAGATTCATCAGCTTGCTGCTTACCATATGCCGCCTGAGCCACGAAACCGCGATCAAACTTGTACTGGCCTGCGAATTCGTAACCAGTGAAGTTTACATCTCCAGTAGACACTTTAATCTTACCTTGAGTATAGGTACCTGCTACATAAAATTGCCCAACAGTGTAATTTAAACCACCCATAAACTGACTTGTTTCAGCTGCAGGTGCAAATAACCATTGGTCACCTGCGGCATAGCCTAAACCAATACCAAGGCCCATAGGTAACGTGTAAATACCTGATAGGCCGTAACTATTTTGGTCTTTCTGGCTACTTAAAATAGCATTCGCTTTTAGTGACAGGGCATCGCCAGCAAACATACCAGCATATACGATGTTATTGTTGATTTGCTCGTTACCAGCATCGATAAAGCTTTTTTGCGCGCCCGTATATGTCCCGATATCAGACATTTGTGATAGCTGTACAAGGGCGGTATCTTGGCGACCAAAGGAAACTGCACCAAAATTACCAGAGAGTCCCGCATACAAGTAACGTTGCGTAAAGGAAGTATTGGGATCATTATCGCCAGACGAAATGACCGCTTGCTCTGCTTCATAGAAGCCGAAGCCCGACAGTTCGTTGGTTATTTGAGTATTTCCCCCTACGTTGACACGAAAGCGAGACTTATTATCCATAGAGCCTTCGAGTTCTGCTCCCGATGACTCCCCTAAAAAGTCACCACGAAATTCAACACGACCACCAATATTAAGTGAAGTGCCATCTGAACTATAGACCTCTGCTGCAAGTGCTGAACCAGAGACGAGTGTTGTTGTAATCGCCGTAGCGATGGCTGCCATTTTCATAATTCTATCCTTTGATTATTATTAACCACTGCAATGTTTCCACTGCGAGACCATTGATGCCTTATGACATAATTGATCTAAGGCAAGGATAGAACGCCTTTCTGAGCCTGCCCTTTAAAATGCCTAATAGTTCCCTTCCTATTACTCTTTTGTGATCTATCGCTCATTAATAACGTGCTTCATTGGCTGTTATGTAACTTATCTCTGATCTACAGGGCTTGTTGGTTTGGACATTTGCCGGAAATGGGGGCGTTTGTTGAGAAATATGATGTGTTTTATCTACCTATTTCTGTGAAGTATGTCTTGTAAGTTGTTGAATTCTACGTGCTTCATTGTGTGATAAGTGACCAATAAGTGTTTAAAAATGTGAATTTAATCACTCAAAAAAGCCAAAAAACATCAAAAACCCTCATCTGAATAATGGTTTTATAATAGTTTATGTTTTTTATTCTTATTTTTAAGTGTTTGATAAAAGGTGGTTTATTTAAATAGAAAACGGTGTTTTTAATCTTTTACGTCTTTTTATGAAACCTTTGGGAACTTTAGGGGTAGAGTGATTCCCGTCATGTTAATCCAGCGTTACATCAAGACGGGTTACATGCATGGGTGTTATGTCTGTGTGCGTAACAGCTTTATGTGCGTTATGTCACTCACTGGAGTGACTCATAAAACTTGAAATATGGAAATCCCAATGAACAAAAAATTTATTGCATTAGCAGTTGCTGCTGCGGCTTTCGGTACATCTGCACAAGCATTTGAACTTTATAACAAAGACGGTTCTACTTTCTCTATCGGCGGTCACGCAACAGTTGGTGTTGCTGGTGGCGAATCTGAGCACTTTGCAGTCGAAGAGAAATCTCCACGTATTAACATGGAAGCAACTCAAGACCTAGGTAACGGTTTTACTGCTGATGTTAAAGCTGAGTGGGCAATGAACATGCTAAACGGTGGTGATAACACATTCACGACTCGTCTAGGTTACATCGGTGTTTCTCATGATGAATATGGTCGTCTAGCAGCTGGTACTCAGTGGTCTCCATACTATGCTGCTGCGGGCGTTGCTGACCTTCCAATCGCTTTTGCTAACGATTTCCTTTATGACAACCACGGTGCGTTCGGTACTGGCCGTGCTAACAGCATGGTTGCTTACACCAATGGTTTTGATTTTGGTAACGCTGGTGCATTTAACTTCGGTCTAGGATGGCAGGGGGATTCAAAAGCTACTTTAAGAGAAGATTTTGATGCTGACGGCAACTCTTTTGACAAAGAAACTGTAAATGTTGAAGACCGCTTCCAGGTAGCTCTAGGCTATGAAATTGTTGGCCTAGGTCTAAACTACGCATACACTGGCGGTGATATCACAGACGGTGCTATTAAAGAGAAAGCTCAATCTCACGTAGTTTCTGCTAACTATGGTACATACGGCAAAGGTCTGTATGTAGCCGGTGTATATGCTGATAACAAATACATGAACTTTGCAACAGTCGCTACTGGAAATACCTCTTCTAAAGGTCTTCTGGAAGACAGCAAAGCGTATGAAGCAATCCTAGCTTACGGTTTATCAAACAGCTTAAACCTGAGTGTTAACTATGAGCAGGTTCAAGATAGCAAAGCAAGTGATACGGTATACTCAACTTCTGCTATCCAAGCTGAATATGACATTAACCCACGCGTACGTGCTTTCGTAGCTTACCAGTTCGACCTTCAAGGTACTGGTGAATACAAAAAAGCGAAAGACAACCAATACGCAGCTGGCGTACGTTTCTTCCTATAATAGAAAGTTAACGACTTAAATTTGAAAACCTGCTCACTAGAGCAGGTTTTTTTGTAATTAATTTATTGACGGTATATAACATTTTCGCACTATTTTCAGCAAAAATGAGTTGAAGGTAAAAATAAAAAATAAAATATCCATAGCTATCCAAGTTTATAATTTAAATTCCTTTAACTTTATGATTTCATAAATAAATTATAGCTATAATAGTCCCTTCTAAAACTTCACTTCATTTCACATCACTTCTGGGAACTCTCTCTTTAAAGTATCTCCATATTACAAGTTTCATGTTTTTAACGAATTGCGCATAAGTGTTACGCACAACATAGTGAGCAATACAGTATTAACACCCGAGTACTTTCTGTTTTGTAACGCAAGCAAAAGTACCTAACTGTCATGTATGGAAATCATAATGAACAAAACACTACTTGCTCTAGCAGTGACTTCAGCAGCTATCGGCACTCAAGCTAACGCATTAGAAATCTACAATAAAGAAGGCACACAGATGTCAATCGGTGGTCACGCTACAATCGGTCTGACTAGTGCGCACGCTAATAAAGACGCTCGCGTTGAAGAGAAGTCACCACGTATTAACCTAGAAGTAATCCAAGATATTGGTAACGGGTTTAAAGCCGACTTCAAGGGTGAGTGGGCAATGAATATGCTAGAAGGTGGTAAAAACACATTTACAACTCGTCTAGGTTATATTGGGCTAGGGCATGAAACATATGGTCGAATTGCTGCTGGTACCCAGTGGTCACCATACTATATCGCCGCTGGCGTAGTTGATACACCCATTGGTTGGTCAAACGACTTCCTTTACGACAACCAAGGCTTATTTGGTACCGCGCGTGCAGATAAACTAGCGGCCTACTATAACACTATTGATTTTGACGATGCCGGTGCACTAACCATTGGTGCGGGCTGGCAGGGAGCAAACTCAGTGATGGATCCGAAGGATTCCACGAAGACATGGTTGAGCTCTACCAACCGTGGCCAAATTGCAGCTGGTTACACCATCGCTGGCTTCAATGTGAACTATGCATTTAACAGTGGTCACGTGACTGACCATCAACAAGGCAATACCAAGGTTGCTGATTCTCACGTGGTTTCAGGTAAATACGGTAACTTTGGTTCAGGGTTATACATTGCGGCAACGTTGGCAAGTAACAAGAATATGAACTCGTTTGATAGCAAGCTCATTGATCAAACGGAGGCGTTCGACTCTATTCTTGCTTATGGTTTAGATATGGGCTTGAACCTGATTCTTAAGCATGAAGAAATGCAAGATACTAAAAATAACCTGCGCGTTAAATCTGGTACATCGATTCAAGCAGAATACACACTGTCCCCACGCCTAAGAGCTTACACTGGCTATAACTTTGATAATCAGGGCGAAACAGGCACGGTTGACTACCGTAAGCGCAAAGACAACCAGTTCATTATCGGTACTCGTTTCTACTTATAATGCGTTGACAGCCTAAAAGTTAAAAAGCACTTCCTTGATAAAGAAGTGCTTTTTGTCGTTTCCGCAACACCTTAAAGGTGTGCAAGCGATGTCTCAGACTTCGGCTGCTCGCTCTTTGCTTTCGCAATCAGCTTCAAGATGGTTTTATCATCCCATGTAATATCGGTATGGTGTCCTAATATTGCTTTAGTCATTTTGTCTAGTTCACATTGTAATGCTATGTCGTCTTCGTTTGACAACCAGACAGTAGGCCTCCAACGTTTATATGCTATTTGAGCTGCAATGGTATTTTTACTGTTGATCGCGTTAATCAAGTTTTGTTTTGGCGTTTGATCCGCTCCCGCCTTAACCGATAACTTAGCTTGGTCAGACAAATTGGAACGACGACTGCGATACCACATTACACTTGTCACTGCCCACAAAGCCGCAAATACAGCCGCAATAAATGGCCACATACCAGGGTCTTTCACAATCTTTGCGGTGGTGGTTGTATTTGAAGCTGTTGGTGAAGCAGATGGTTCGGGATTTAGTGTCTCACTTGCCGCTACAGTAACATTCAAGCCTTCTAATGTTGTTTCGGCAGCTTTCTTGTTGGCTGAATCCCACCAATTCACACGAATCGCAGGCAAGGTAAAACTGCCACCGTGTTGAGCGATGAGCACTTGTTTGGTCGTCATGGTAACACTGCCGTCATCATTATCTTTGAACGACGGCTTTTCAGAATAGACGCGAAATGCTTTAGGGTTGTTGATGGTGATATTAGGTAGCTGTTCAGAGGTTAACCCGATAGCCGTCAGTTCAACGGTGCGCGTTAATGAATCGCCACTGTTGATGGAAACGGATGTTGAGTCGACAGTTTTACCATCGTCTAACTGCCACGTTTGTGATAGAGAGAGTTTTGACGTAGGTAACCAAGTTCCGGTATAGCCATCCGGAATAGGGTTTACTTTTAAATCAATCGTCGGTGAATTGGTATCTAATGTGAGGATTCTTGTTGTTCCATTTCGGTTATTCCCATAAAGAACGCCACCGGTAAGTGTTGGTGCCTTAATGACGAACTGACCACTATGAGTGGCGGTGACTCTGAATGACTGGTCGATGATCATCACTTCCATGCCATCAACCACTGCCTGATATTGCTTAGGCTCTCCTAGTGCTTGAATCTCTAATCCCGTTGCTTGAGGTGAGGTCAAGTTAGGGTTCTGAAGCAAACGCGGGTCGACTTTAACAATAATACGAGTGTCGAGTAACGCACTTTCTTTCGGATATAAATCGGACTTACTTAACTGGGTACGAACCTCAATCATGTCTTTGGTTGTCGGCGTCTGCTCATCGATCGTTACATTCAATGTGATAGGGGCGGTGGCAACTCCATCGACATCAAAACTAGGAATCACCAATTTGCCAATTTGTTGTGGGGCGATGGCCACTGTCCAAATACTGCTATCAGAGCGAGTGCCATTCAAGATATTGACGGAAGAGCTAAAATTCGGTCGACCAAGATAGAAATCTTTTGAAAGCTGACTGAAGTCCACCTCGTTACCGTCAAGCTTTTGGTCGGCAACGATCTTTAGTTGAATGACTTCATCCTTAGTGACTTGGGTCTTGTTCACGCTTGCCGTTACATTCAGTGCCCAGGATGGGAAGCTGGTCACAGCACTAACAATGACGAGTAGCGCTAAGGTAAATGATTTTATGTTCTTCATTGCGGTTACCAATTTTTCCCTGTTGAAGTAGGGGCTTCTTTATTTTTCGATTGCAGCAACATTTGTGCTCGTAGTAAATAACTAGGGTCACGTACGCTTTCAATTTGCTCAAGCTTTCTCAGATCAGGGTAGACATTTTGTTGGTTGGTTTCCTGAGCTTGTTGAGTTTGCGGATACTCAATAGGTGATTGTGACGGTTGGCCTTTGGATTCCGCACTTGAGTTTTTTTCCGCAGTCGCATTGTCATGCTCCTGGGATGGCTTTGACGACTGAGATTGAGCTTCTTTATTGCTATCGCCACGCTCTTGTTTCGTTTGATTCGACGACTGTTCAGAGTCTGACGAACTGTTTTTGTCAGCTGAATTATCTTTGTTGTCGTCGGATTTAGGTTGCGATTGTTGTTGACTTGCACCCGAACCAGCGTCAGCATTTTGTTGCTGTTGCTGTTGCTGTTGCTGTTGCTGTTGCTGTTGCTGTTGCTGTTGCTGTTGCTGTTGCTGTTGCTGTTGCTGTTGCTGTTGCTGTTGCTGTTGCTGTTGCTGTTGCTGTTGCTGTTGCTGTTG
>NZ_OANU01000028.1:60262-81977 GCF_900089835.1 Vibrio thalassae
GTTGATACGTTTCTGCGGCTTTGTCCAAATCACCATATTGAGCCAAAGCGTTGCCAAGGTTATACAGAGAATTGATGTCCTTTTCTCCTTGTAAGTTATTGATCGCTCCTTGGTAATCACCACTCTCATATTGTGACGCTGCCAACCACGGTTTGTTGTTGCTGAACTTGTCTATTGCAGTCGCATAATCTTTATCTTTAAAGGCGGTATAGCCCTGTTGGTTTTGGTTCTGGAATGCACTATTCAGAATAGAGGCTTGAGCGTCATTCGGATTAAAACCTAATAGAAGCGCCACCACAGGAGCGACAAAAACAACACCCTTGCGAAACAGGGGTAGAAGTAGCAATAAAGCGAAAGGAAGCAACCAATAGCCATTGTTTACTCTCACTTCGACACTTTGTCCGCTTTTTGTATTACTGACCGAATTCAAACCAGGGCTTGGCACTAAACGGCTTATATCCTGATTGTCGCTTCGATACGTTGTGTATTGCCCATGTCCAACCTTCGCAGCCTGCTTGAGGTGAGTAAACTGAGGTTTGGCAACAATGGTATTGTTATCACTATCGGTTAACATTGAGCCATCTGGAACCGTGATGGGCGCTCCTCCGGTTGTGCCAAATGCGAGAACAGAGAGTTTCCAGTGACCGCTATCAAGTAACTTTTCGATGGCGTTTAGTTCGCTTTGGTCTAAGTCATCGGCGAACAGAATGATCTCCCCGTCTGATAAACCTGCTTGTGTCATCATGTCTATCGCTTGTTTTACACCTAGGTCTGCTCTTGCCCCTTGAATTGGCATGATGTCAGGGGAGAGGTTCGCTATTAAGTTGCTTAAGGTTGCGGAGTCTGTGGTCAGAGGGCTTAAGGTATAGGCATCGCCCGCATACGCGACCAGTCCAGTTTGTCCGTCGGCAAGCAGCGGCAGTAAATCCTGAGCTTTATATTTTATCTGAGCTAAACGATTGGGTTTTATGTCATTGGCATAGACTGAGCGAGACATGTCCAGCACCAAAACCCGCGCGTGTGACGACTGAAGGGCAGGTCGTGTTTGAGTCTCAAAACTAGGCCCTGCGATGGCCGTTACCAAGACGAAACAAAGCAGCACGAACAGCCATGAGGACGACTTGCGTGTATTTGCCTGTTGATGCATCGCTTTTGTTAAGTGACTGGCAATAATTGGCGAGTTTGATTGGCGTTTGAATTTAATGCCAGCAACGATAGCAATGGGTAACAGGGACCAAAAGACCTGTGGATAGAGGAATTCAAAACTCATCGCTTTCTCTCCTTAACACCACGATCAACATAACGAGTAACAGGCTTAGTGTTGCAGGGAGCATAAACCACTCGGTTTGAGGTCGCCAAGACTGAGTGGCTTGCTGAACCGGTTGCAGTGAGTTGATTGTGTCGTAAATGGTCGCAAGTTCACTCGCGTTGCGAGCCCTGAAATACTGACCGCCGGTCATATTGGCGATTTTGATCAATGTTTTTTCATCCAAATCTTCAGCGGTATTTACCGTGCGAGTCATAAAAAAATCTTGAACTTGCATTTCACCTGCACCCACCCCAACGGTGTAAATAATCGTCCCATATTTTTTTGCTATTTCTGCGGCTTGAATTGGGTCAAGAACGCCGGCGTTATTACTACCGTCGCTGAGCAACACCATCACCCTTTGAGGCGCATTGCTGTCGACAAACGTTTTTGTTGCCAAACCAATACCGTCACCGATAGCGGTTTGCGTACCAATGAGTTTTAAGACGGTTTGATTCAGTTGAGCTTTGACCGTTTCTCTATCAAAGGTCAAGGGTGTCTGCAAATAAGCATGATCGGCAAAATAAACCAGACCAACGCGATCGCCTTTACGCCGGTCGACGAAATCAGACACCACATGCTTAACAGCGCTAAGCCTGTCAATATAATCATTGTTGTAGGCCATATCTCTCTGACTCATAGAGTAAGAGAGGTCAATGACCAGCATCATGTCTCTATGCTTAGGCTGAATTTCAATCGGTTCTCCATACCAAACAGGTCTAGCCGCAGCACAGATTAAGCTCACCCAAGCCAAAATGGCGGTGAGCCTGATGAGCTGCTCTTTTTTTCTACTGGCTGCAGGGAGTCCAGAAAGGTGGGGCAGAGTGACCGCAGCGTGAGGGCGCTTAGCCTTTAGTAACCGGTAAGCGATATAAGGTAAAGGTAACAGCAAAAATAGCCACCACCATTCAAATGTAAACGCACTCATGATGCTGCCTTCCAATTTAGATATTGTTTTTTTGGCGGCAAGGCGTGGTGAATCCAAAAGGCACAGTCTGCAACCAAGTCGCGACGGTCTTCTTCGGTAACCTCAGTATGAGTATACAATGCAGCTTGCCACGCCATCTCTTTAGGTAAGAATCTCGGAGATGTGAGCTGAGAATCTAAAAAGCGCCACCATGATGTTCCTGTAAGGTGCGCTACTTCTTTACGTGGGTAATAGCTGAGCACAGCTTGACGTAGGATCTCGTTAGCAATAGAAGGCGTCAGTGTTTCGGTATTACTTTTTAGCATTTTTAGCGCTACTGCTTTCGCACGCTGACGCTGTCGCGTCTTAACGACATATATAACGACCAAAATAATGGAAAGTAAAATAATACATATGACAAGCCAATACCCCCAAGGGAGAGGCCACGCAACAGGCTCAGCGGGTAAATGTAAGGGCTTTAACGGTAAAGTTTGAGGCTGACTTAGCTGACTCATAATTCACTACTTAAGATTCGACATAGATAACTGTTGTAGAAGAGGCGTACCACTCGATATTTGAGATAACGCAATCCCATATTGGCTTAGTTTTGTGGCAAGCAGAGATTGCTGATGTCTAAACATGGAGCCAATGGCATTTTTTGCCTCTTTGTCTGAAAAGTTGATAGATAAAAGCTCATTTCTCCCCATCACACTTTGAATTCCTTGTGCTTTTGTTTCGCCAAGTTCAATTGGATCGTAGACTTGGATCGCGCGGACTCGATTATGTCTAGCTAACTTAGTAATAGCGTTGATATCATGATCCGAAATAGAAGAGAAGTCACTTAACAAGATAACTTCACTCCCTTTATTACACAGATTAGACAGAATCTTATACGGGTCTTTGCTTAGTTCCGAACGGCTGAAAGACTGCTCGCCAGAGCTTATAGTGTCGCTAGGGTGCAAACCTTTGTTGTGAGCTTCCACAAGGCGATTCAGCATTTGATAAAGCGACGCCTTCGAGTTCGATGGGCGAATTTCTATCACACCATGATGGCTACGAATCACGGCACCAACACGATCTTTACTATTAATGGCGACCCAGCTTAACAAGCTTGCTAAATGGCAGAGCTGCACGGATTTAAGGAGTAATTGCGTTCCTGTATACATACTAGACGTAAGATCGATAAACAGTACGACAGGTCGCTCACGCTCCTCGGTAAACAATTTCGTGTGCACTTTTCCAGTACGAGCCGTGACTCGCCAATCAATTTGACGAACATCGTCACCTGGCTGATATTGACGAACCTCGGAGAATGTCATTCCCCGTCCTTTTCGTGGACTGGTATGCTGACCATTTAGTTGCGACCAGAGGCTTTTTGCAGGAGGTTGCCAACGTTTGCCATGGGTTTGATAAAAACAGAGTTCCGGTAATGAGACGAAAGCGCCGTTACATTGAGTGGGAAGGTCACCCTTTGCAATGGCGTCCTCGAGTATGCGATCGTTTACTGTATTTTTTCGAAACCGATTAGCGAAGTTAAATTTCGCAAACATACGTTAATCCACCTATGCTGAAGCGACTGTTTTCAATAATTCGTCAATAATTCTATTGCCATTGATCCCTTCTGCTTGAGCTTGGTAAGAGAGTAAAAGACGGTGGCGAAGTACTGGGTAAATCACTTCATGAACATCTTCTGGGCTAACAAAATCGCGTCCAGACAACCAGGCGTGAGCTCGCGCAGCCCTATCTAGAGCTATTGTCGCTCGTGGGCTGACACCCATTTCTATCCAGTTGGCGAGTTTGTCACTATAGGTATTTGGAGAGCGTGTCGCCATAATTAGGCGGACAATATACTTCTCTATCGATTCCGCCATATGAATCGAGAGTACTTGGCGTCGGGCTTCAAAAATCTCTCGTTGAGAAATTCGACTGTCGAAGTGGTGGGTTTCACCCAGCGCCTCTCCACGATTAAGTCGCAAGATAGCCAGTTCGCTCTCAGCGTCCGGATAGTTAACTTCTAGATGAAGTAAAAAACGGTCCAGTTGAGCTTCTGGTAAGGGATAAGTACCTTCTTGCTCAATCGGGTTTTGTGTCGCCATAACCAGAAACAGCTCCGGTAGAGGGTAGGTGGTTTGACCTACACTAATCTGTTTCTCAGCCATTGCTTCGAGCATCGCTGCCTGCACTTTTGCAGGCGCTCGATTGACTTCGTCTGCCAAGATAAGTGAGTGAAAAATGGGGCCAGATTTAAATTGGAACTCGCCAGTTTCGGGGCGATAGATGTCCGTTCCGGTTAAATCCGAAGGGAGTAGGTCTGGGGTAAACTGAACCCGGTGGAAACTGCCTTCGATGCAATCGGCAAGAGACTTAACAGCACGTGTTTTTGCAAGCCCCGGAGGGCCTTCTACCAATATATGTCCATCAGCGAGCAAAGCAACCAGAAGCTGCTTTACAAGGTTGTCCTGACCAATAACCTGAGATTCTAGGTAGCGTTGAAGTTGTTGGAAAGACTGTGCTGGCATGATGGTGATTCCTTATAGCGAGCATTGAGATAAATAGATAGATGGATAACTAGCATAAAAGTTCCGTTAGTAATGTCATTGTTTTGTCATTGCAATCAAAACGGATACCTTATTGTATAGCAGAATTCGGAACACATTCCCTATACCAAGCGGAAAGCCTTGTATTGGAAGGGAAGCAAATTGCAGCTAGGATATGGCATGAATCAAGCAAAACAAGTAAACTGTCGGCAAGATTTAGCATTTAAATAGGTAATGTGTTATGAGTGATTTTGAGAAAGAACTAGAATTGATGTCTTCTCAAGCGGAGTCTGAATCTGAAGTGGCTCTCCCTAGCATTGAAGAACAGCGTGAAATTGCCGCGGAGCTGAAAAAACTTGAAGCAGAAGGTAAATTAACTCCAGAAGTTCTTGAAAAGTACTTTGGTCAATTTAACCAAAAGAGCCAGACTCCAATTCACTAAGCTATCCATTAGCCCCTGTACAGAAATATCTTACGGGGGTTGTTATTTTCTAATCCCCCATTTTATCTTCCTTCCCACCGAACTTTTTAATTAGTAATTGAGACCGATATCTCAAAACTTAATATATCCCATTAGGCATAGCTAAAACTGCTGCTTTTCTCAAAATTGAGACTTTATATGCAAGCTGTTGTTTTGATGGCAGGTTGGTGCTATGCAATCGATTTCATTCGGTTTTTGAACTATTGACGAATGAGTGTGCATAGAATTGAATATTAACTTTGGATTTACTTTTCAAAACAAAAATATTCACATGGAGTGACTTATGGCGACCTCGGTAGAAGGAAACCAACGAGCGGTTCTGTTGGCAGAAAATAACTTACAGTCGAGTTTATTAATAGAGTCGATTGAACAACAGCTTAATATTGAAATTCGGCTTATTTCCCCTGAACGTATCGGTCAACTTCGACGAACCACAAACGACAATCGTGTCGACCTCATTATTATCAATTATCCAACGATGGGACATTGGACTGTGCGGCAATATCATGAGGTAAGGGATGTGTTTCCAATAGAAGCCCAAGAAGTATTAATCAATACTTCTCCGGGTATTCGTCAATCCGAAATGCTTCGCTGGCAGCGTCTGGTTGGAGTGTTTTATGCTACCGACAATTTGGAAAGGCTTATTACCGGCTTTAAATGCATACTTAATGGTGAGATGTGGATGAGCCGAAAGCTAGTGTACGAGTATATTAAACTCTATCTAGGTAAACACAGCCGTACGCCCAACCCTTACTACACCCAATTAACTAGACAAGAACAAGAAATTATTAAGCTTTTGGGCCATGGGGCTTCAAACACACAAATAGCACAAACGCTATTTGTTAGTGAGAATACAGTCAAGGCACATTTGCATAATGCTTTGAAAAAGATAAAGGTGAATAATCGTCTGCAAGCTCGTATTTGGGCGAAAGGTAACATTACCCCCCGCGAACTCGCATAGTTATTCTTTTCTTACGTTAAACGTTAACCCGCCTGAATTGGCGGGTTGGCGATATGAATCTAATGAAAGTCAATATTTAGCTTGGTTGCTGTGGATGTTGGTCTAATATAATTTGTATCTTGGTCGAAATAACAATGTGGAGTCTAGGAAAGGATTGTTATAAAAATGGAGTAATCTCTTCCCGTTCAATTTAAATCTTCTCTAGCCACCTTTGATTTCACTCGAATTAGATAACGACGTAATGTGTGCGTATTTCACTATTTTGAGCTTGGCACACTATGAAAAACATCCTGTTATATCTAGCTTTAAGCCTTTTCTCTACGGCAGTCTTTTCTATTCAGTTTGAGAAAGGTAAGCACTACGTTACGTTACCTCATTCACCCACAATAGACGCTCAGGTCATGTTATTTCACTCTCCTTACTGTGGTCCTTGCGCGATGGTACACAGGCCATTAGTGGAGATGGTACAAAAGCATGGTTTAATTTTTAACGAAATTGTAGTTGGTATGGGACCTGTTGGACGCGATGTTCAAGAAGCCTTTGTAGTCGCTCAAGGGCAGGGCACTGAACAGGCCTTCATTGAAGAATTGATTCATAGAATTCACTTCAGACGAGATCAAACACCGAAGTTTCGCAGCGATATTGCTGATGTTCTCGAGGTGTGCGGTGTTAACTCTCAATCCTTTGAACAACGTTGTAATCAAATACAAGATAAAGTGGAAGATTTTAATAGCTTAATAAAAGAATATAGGATTCGCGCTACACCTACGATAGTTGTCAACGGTAATCAACAAATCGTATTGCATCAATTGAGTAATTTAGAAGAGCTGGAACGTCTGATTGTTGAGTTGACAAGTTAATGGCACAAGATACGTCTATCGCTTTATTAAGTGCGTTGATTTTTGTGGCACCTATGCTTCTGAGCTGGAACAGGTTAAGCCGTTTTTGGGTTATTGGGTTTAACTTGTTAGGTGTGGCGTGTATTTGTACCGCCTACCACTATTGTTATCATCCTTTAGTGTGCTTACCCTTCTTTATGTTTGGGCTGACGTGTTTGCTGTTGGCTTTGTTGTTAATGATGGTTAATGGGGATAAAAAATCCCCCTATCTTATTGAGTAGGGGGATTGCTAGTCATTAGAGGTGGGTATGCTGGATAGCCAGAGGGTTACACACCAGCTTCTTGATACAAACGACGACATGCCTTACCGTCACTATGGAACAAGTGGCAGCGATGCGCAGGAATACCAATCTTGATGCGTTCTCCAACTTCTACGTCTAGAGTATCTGGCTGGCGGTAAATAACGTCGGCGTCAGCGCTTTCTAGGTTTAGATAAACCTGTGTTTCGTTGCCTAACTTCTCAACGATCATGACTTCGCCTTCGACTTTTGCATCACCATCTTCTTCAGCGACTAAGTGTTCTGGACGTATACCCATAGACATACGATCGCCCTTGATAACTGTTGTGCCATCCACAGGGATCCAGAAAGAATCACCATCAGAAAGTTGCACTTTCACACGTTCTGCTTCGACTTCTTCGATGAATACACTGATGAAGTTCATTTTTGGCGAGCCGATAAACCCAGCAACAAAACGGTTATCAGGGTAATGATAAAGCTCTAGTGGTTTACCCACCTGTGCCACATAGCCTGCGTCCAGAACCACGATCTTGTCTGCCATCGTCATCGCTTCCACCTGATCATGCGTTACGTAAATCATGGTGCAGCCCAGTTGACGTTGCAGTTTAGTGATTTGTGAGCGCATATTGACGCGCAGTGCAGCATCAAGGTTAGACAACGGTTCGTCTAACAAGAATACATTTGGTTGAGAAACCAGAGTACGACCGATGGCCACACGTTGACGTTGACCACCAGAAAGTGCTTTAGGTTGACGTTCAAGCAGATGACCTAATTGAAGAATTTCGGCAGCATGTTCAACACGGCGATCGATTTCTGCTTTATCGGCTTTTGCCAGCTTAAGACCAAACGACATGTTGTCATATAGATTAAGGTGAGGGTAGAGAGCATAAGATTGGAATACCATACCTACGCCGCGCTTAGACGGTTCAACGTCATTCATGCGCTCGTCACCGATATACAAATCACCGGACGTGATGTCTTCTAAACCTGCGATACAGCGTAGTAGAGTTGATTTACCACAACCTGATGGACCCACGAAGACAACGAACTCGCCTTCATTGATTTCTAAGTCGACATTCTTGGAGATCAGTACGTCGCCGTACGCTTTACTAACATTTTTTAACGTGACACTCGCCATGTAGCTCGTCCTCGATTCATTTTTATATCTTTCTGCCGAACATTATAGAGATAAGTCGACAGCTAATAATAGTAGGAAATTGGTAAGTGATTAGGGTATTGCACGACTTTGTGTAAAGGCCTCGCCCTTTGATTATCGATCTTGCCCTTTTATGGAAAGAAAAAAGGGCGGCGCAGTACGATATGGCGCCACCCTCAAAGCCAAAACTTCGCTAGTATCCCCCGCCAAAAATTGAAATTCTCCCCCGTAACATTCATTACCACTAGTATTTCAATTTATGGCTACTTGGCGAGTCTGGCGATGCAAATCCAGCATGTGTTTCGTATGAAACGCAAGGAGCACACAGCTCTTACTGGTAAAGGGTTCTTACCATCCACTCTTGGATGACTGCAGTTTCCTAGATTGATGTGCATCGTACATCCTCCCGATAAAAATAAATGTGGGGGGAGTAGGAAAGGAGGAGGGGTTGGGGGAGTAGAAATGGCATATGAGATCTAGTTCAAATAATTACGTCTGATAATGGTGAAACATGTCACAACAGAAGATTGTTTTGTGATGTTGATCTATAGTCTTTGGCGATTGAGATCACGGAAATCACCGCTACTCCAAAGGGCGTAGAGAGTAGGAGGATGAGACTAGGCTGTATTTTTTAGATGATACTGTTCGAAATTCAGGAAAATCCTCTGGATAACCCTGCGATCAAAACTATAAAAAGGATATGAACATGAAAAAAGCCCTAAGCACTGTCGCGCTAGGTACTCTAGTTGCTCTTGGTTCTTTTGGTGCAAATGCTGCTATCGAAGAAGGACAACTCACTATTTGGATCAATGGTGATAAAGGTTATAACGGCCTTGCAGAAGTAGGTAAGAAGTTTGAAGAAGACACAGGCATTAAAGTGACAGTTGCTCACCCTGATGGTCTTGAAAGCCGCTTCCCTCAAGTTGCAGCGACGGGTGACGGTCCTGATATCGTGTTCTGGGCTCACGACCGTTTTGGTGAGTACGCTCAAGCGGGTTTGCTTGCTGAAATCAAACCTTCGAAAGAAGTTAAAGAAGGCATTATTGATTTTGCATGGGATGCAGTGAAGTACGATGGCAAAATCATCGGTTATCCAGTTGCGGTTGAATCCCTTTCCCTCATTTACAACAAAGACCTAGTTCCTAACCCACCTAAAACATGGGAAGAGATGGAAGCATTGAACGCGAAACTTGCTAAAGAAGGCAAGACAGCAATCATGTGGAACCTAAAAGAACCGTACTTCACTTGGCCACTAATGGCTGCGGATGGTGGATACGCATTCAAATATAACGGTGGCTCTTACGATGTTAAAGATGCCGGTATTGCGAAAGAAGGTGTGAAAGAGTCACTATCGTTCGTCAAAGGTCTTGTGGATAAAGGCGTTATCTCGGCAGATATGGATTACTCTGTATCAGAGTCTGCATTCAACCAAGGTAAGACTGCGATGACGATTAACGGCCCTTGGGCTTGGGCAAACATTGAGAAGTCAGGTATCAGCTATGGTGTTGCGACGCTTCCTAAATTCAATGGTCAAGCTTCTAAGCCTTTCGTGGGTGTACTAACCGCGGGTATCAGTACAGCGTCACCTAACCGTGACCTAGCGGTTGAGTTCCTAGAGAACTATCTACTAACCAACGACGGTTTACGTGAAGTAAATAACGATAAACCACTTGGCGCTGTAGCACTTACTTCATTCCAAGAAGAACTTGGTACTGATGAGCGCATTGCTGCCACTATGGATAATGCGATGAACGGTGAAATCATGCCAAATATTCCACAAATGAGCTCGTTCTGGGCATCGGCTAAAAACGCAATCATTAACGTGGTTGATGGACGTCAAACTGTTGATGCTGCGCTAACTGACGCAGAAAATCAAATGACGAAGTAACCATAACTTTAGCTCTACCCTTTTAAGGAGGGGGCGACCCCTCCTTCATTTCTATTTTTGTATTATCGCTAGCAGGTCCGTTTATGCAGTCAGTTCAAGGTACAGATGCCATGTCAGCAGCCGCCGCTACAGTTCCAAGTAGCAAGAAAGTATTCATTAAGTGGGGACTTCTTGGCTCAGTAGGTCTAGTGAACGGTTACGCGACCATTCTTATGTATTCACGCGGTGAGCTTGCCTTTGCTATGCTTACTGTGATCTTAACCGCTCTGGCACTCTATATTTTCGGCAGTAAGAAAACTTACGCGCACCGTTATATCTATCCAGGTATTGCGGGGATGATTCTTTTTATCCTTTTTCCATTAGCGTATACCGTCGGACTCGCTTTCACTAACTACAGTGCGAAAAACCAACTCTCCTTGGACAGGGCGCAAAGTGTTTTAACGCAGCGCACATTCCAGAGCGGTGAAAGCTTCTCTTTTGAACTGTATAAAACCAATAATGGACATCGTATTTACGTTAAAGATGGTAGTCAGTTGCTGGTAACACCAGAGTTTGATATCTCGAGCCCTAAAGCAGAATACGATTTGTCGGAGGTTCAATCTCAGGCAGGTGATAAAGAGAAAATTAAAGCGATCATTCAAAACCGTTCAGCATTGAGCGCGATTGACCTTCATATGCCCGACGGGTCAGATATTCGTATGAGTGGTCTGCGCAAATTTGCGTCAGTACAACCGCTGTTTAGCAAGATTGAAGGCACAAACGATCTGCTGAACAACAAAACGGGTGAGACGTTCCGCCCGAACATGGAAGTTGGTTTCTATCAGCCTATCGATGCGAACGGAGAGTTTACTGGCAATACGGTGTCTCCAGGTTTTATCGTTGATATTGGCACGCACAACTTTGAACGTGTTTGGAAAGACGATGGCATTAAAGAACCGTTCATCAGCATCTTTATTTGGACTGTGGTTTTCTCAGTACTGACCGTTGTGTTCACATTGGTGATTGGTATGGTACTGGCAAGTGTTGTGCAGTGGGAAGAACTAAAAGGTCGTGCTGTCTATCGTGTGCTACTTATCCTCCCATATGCGGTACCAGCGTTTATTTCGATCCTTATTTTTAAAGGTCTATTTAACCAAAGCTTTGGTGAAATCAACATGGTGTTGCAGAGCATCTTTGGTATTAGCCCAAGTTGGTTCTCTGATCCGATTCTTGCGAAAACCATGGTATTAATCGTCAACACATGGCTTGGTTTCCCTTACATGATGATCCTATGTATGGGTCTATTAAAAGCGATTCCTGATGATTTGTATGAAGCATCGGCGATTGATGGTGCGAACTTTATTCACAACTTCACACGAGTTACGCTACCGTTGATGATTAAGCCGCTTACGCCACTATTGATCGCAAGTTTTGCTTTCAACTTCAATAACTTCGTAATGATTCAGCTATTGACTCAAGGTGGTCCTAATATGATCGGCACCTCTGAGCCTGCTGGTTATACCGATCTGCTTGTAAGCTACACCTACCGTATTGCATTTGAAGGTTCTGGTGGTCAAGACTTCGGTCTAGCAAGTGCGATTGCAACGCTTATCTTCCTATTGGTTGGTGCGTTAGCTCTACTCAACTTACGTTTCACTAAACTTGAGCAAGATTAAGGAATATCACGATGGCAATGGTACAAGGTAAATCATTAAAATACCGAGTGTGGGCAACCCATATTGCGCTTTGGGTATTCCTATCACTTATCATCTTCCCACTACTGATGGTAATCGCAATCTCTTTCCGTGAAGGTAACTTTGCGACGGGCAGTCTGATTCCAGATAATCCATCGCTTGAACACTGGAAACTGGCGTTAGGGTTATCTGTGACCAATGCAGATGGCTCAGTCACCCCACCGCCATTCCCAGTACTCACCTGGCTGTGGAACTCGGTAAAAGTTGCAGGCATTTCATCTATTTTGATTGTGGCGCTATCAACAACCTCGGCGTATGCTTTTGCTCGAATGCGTTTTCCTGGAAAGAGCACCATCCTTAAAGCGATGATGATCTTCCAAATGTTCCCTGCGGTATTGGCGCTGGTTGCATTATATGCGTTATTCGACAAACTTGGTCAGTATATTCCTTTCTTAGGATTGAACACGCATGGTGGTCTAATCTTCTCTTACTTGGGCGGCATAGCACTTCACGTATGGACCATTAAAGGCTACTTTGAAACGATTGATAACTCGCTAGAAGAAGCCGCTGCATTAGATGGAGCGACGCCTTGGCAGGCGTTCCGCTTGGTACTATTGCCACTGTCTGTGCCAATTCTAGCGGTAGTCTTTATCCTATCGTTTATTGGGGTTGTGGGCGAAGTACCGGTAGCATCACTACTGCTTTCTGATGTAAACTCATACACATTAGCGGTTGGTATGCAGCAATATCTATATCCTCAGAACTACTTATGGGGTGACTTCGCAGCAGCGGCGGTATTGTCAGCATTACCTATCACAATCGTATTTTTACTTGCGCAGCGCTGGTTAGTGGGTGGCCTCACCGCTGGTGGTGTTAAAGGATAATAACGATAAGGGTGGCCGTAAGGTCACCCATTTTTTTATCTTGTTTGACACTCAATTGGTTTGGCCGCCGACAAGTCAGATAAGATTGCTGGTGTTACGCATAGCTGGCTGTTACCAGGATTCCTTACTATCACGAATAACAGTTTCTTGTAACCGTTGCCCGAGCGTTGCCTCGGGCGTTTTCTTTTCGGCCCCTCAATGTATGTTACCATCAAACCATGACCTCATAGGAATAGCCGTACAACAGTACATTACCGATTGTTATCATTGACAATTACTGCTGTTAAAAGCATCAGTTGAGACGGGTTGTCATAGGCAGTGTGTGTTTGTTGTGTTATAAGTTTTAACAAACCTGAAATAGGTAGCGAGTTTGTCTTAAAAGGAAGAAGTAGATGACAAAAATCACGGAATCGAAAGCGTTAATCTATTCAGCCGTCGGCGCGGGCATATTGGCGCTGTGGGGTGGTCTTATGGCAATGATTTCGGGCTCAAGTGCCATCTTACTTGATGCTTCGTTTAACCTCTTGTCCGCGGTAGTATCTTTCGCCTCTCTACGCATTGCAAAGTTAACTGAATCAGGGACATCACGTAATTACCCAATGGGCTTTTTCGCCTTCGAGCCACTCATTGTGGTTATCAAAGGTATTACGATACTCATTCTTATCGCGTTCGCTGTGGGTAGTAATCTTCCGGTTATTCTTGCTGGTGGTCGTGAACCGGCGTTAGGCTTAATGGCCATTTACGTTTTTCCTGCTGTGGCATTATGTGCACTTCTTTACTGGGTGTGTCATTTGGGACATAAGCAGTCTCATTCCGATATTTTAAAAGCCGAAAAAAATGCATGGTTGATTAACGGCATTATTTCGGGAGCGATTGGAGTAGCGCTGATTCTAGTGATACTGATTCAAGGTACGTCATTTGGATGGGTGGCGCGCTATATCGACCAGATCTTAGTGGTGTTATTCAGTTTGGCATTTATTAGTGACCCAATTAAGCTGATAAAAAATGGTATGCGTGAACTGACTTTAGCCATGCCGCCGATTGAACATACTAAGCCTATCTATCAAGGATTGAAGGGCTTGGCACGAGACTATGACATCGAGATTGTCGATATCTTTATATCTAAGTTAGGTAGAAAGACATGGGTATCGGTTTATGTTGACCCTAAGCGTGAGTCGATGACTTTTAAAAGCTACGAGCGTTTCGTTGATGACTTGAGAAGTAAGGTTGATAAACCATACGCTATGACAGAGGTCGACGTTATCCTTAAGCGCTCGCCCACCGCTGTGAATGCCGCTAAGTAAGCTCACGACTAGAAGGCGCACATCCGACGTACTGGAGCAGGACATAAAGACTTTCTTGCTCCAGCGCGACACGTTGCAACAGATCAGCAAACACATCGTCACCACCAAAGCACGTTTTAATATAGTGATTGATCTCGTTTCTTTGATAACCTTCCACATACATCGTTCTGATCCATTGATACTCGACTGATTTTAAGTTGGTAAGTGTTGATTCAGTTAACGTGATGTTGTTGAGGGTCAAGCCGAGCTCCTATCTCTTCTGGCATTAAAGTTTGGCGATTACATCAAACTTTAATGAAAGAAAAATGACAGTTGCGTGACTTGACAGTGAATTAACAAACTAGACTATTGATTCAACATTCTGTTTAAAAAGATACATGAGTTCGTGAACGCTGTGCTTGTGCTCACCAAGCTTAGTATAAATACCAATGTTTCCTACTTTGTTTTTATCAATGTGACATGCTGTTAAACCTAAACCCGCTAGCCATTGTTCGGCTCTGTGACTGTATGGCATGACAGCTTGAGTCATGTGGAGCATATCAATACTTGCTAACACCGAATCTACATCGTACACGACCCGCTCTTCTAATGAGCTATCATGAGGTAACCCGTTTGATAAGACAGATTGATGTCTTGGGTGATTCGGTGTTACCCGCAGTAAAGGGTATTGGTCTATCTGTTTTACATCAGTTGGTGTCGTTGCCAACGGGTGTTGTTGAGACACGTAGATCGCTTCGTAGTCTTGAAAAAGGGGGTGGAATGCGACACGGCAATCTTCCGATAACTCTAGAACTTCATGACCTATAAATAAATCTATATCACCGCGTGTGAGATGGCTTAACAGTGATAGATTATTGCCAAACTCTAGATGGAAAGAATTGGCAGGGTTAAGTGATTGATAATCTTCAACAGACTGACGCACAAATCGCTCCCACCATACTTCTCCTGTGCCTATTTTTATCTTACCAAACTGGCGCTGTTGCATGTCGTTAAACTGATGCTTGAGTGAGAAATATTGTTCTTGCTGTTCTTGTGCAAAGGCTCGAAATTTATGGCCGTATGGGGTAAGTTCAACACCTTTTGAGAGTCGATTAAATAACGGTGCTCCCATTTCGGACTCCAGTTTCTTAATCGCAGAGGTCAATGAAGGTTGACTAATAAAAAGCTCATCTGAGGCGCGTTTGATGTTGCCATGCTTAGCAACGGCCAAGAAGTATTTTAGTGATTTGTTGATAGCCATGGTGAAAACCAAAGTGTTATATGAAAAATCTATATGATTATACGTATATTCTATTTTCTTTCCTACTGAGCAATGCGTAGAGTGACGAAATATAGTAAGTGTAATGAAGGATTTGAACATGGAAAAAAGATGGTGGCATAACTCCGTTGTCTATCAGATTTACCCGCGTAGTTTTTGTGACTCTAATGGTGATGGTATTGGCGATCTAAACGGTATTCGTTCCAAACTGGACTATTTGGCCGAACTGGGTGTGGATGTGATTTGGTTATCGCCAGTCTATCAGTCGCCAATGGACGACAATGGTTACGATATCTCAGACTATAAAGCGATTGCACCTGAGTTCGGTACGATGGAAGACATGGAGGCTTTATTGGCTGAGGCCAAAGAAAAAGGCATCAAAATCGTTATGGATTTGGTTGTCAACCATACTTCTGATGAGCACGAGTGGTTTAAACGCGCTTGTGAGTCAAGAACATCGCCTTATCGTGATTACTATGTCTGGCGTGATGCCAAGCCTGATGGTAGTGCGCCAAGTGACTTGGGATCCATTTTTGGCGGTAGTGCTTGGGAATGGCACGAACTAACACAACAATATTACCTGCACCTGTTCTCAAAAAAACAGCCAGATTTAAATTGGGAAAACCCAAAAGTCCATGATGAAGTTCATGCAATGATGAACTGGTGGATAGATAGAGGGATTGGCGGCTTCCGATTAGATGTGATTGACTTAATTGGCAAAGAAATTGATAACGGTATTACGGGGAATGGACCTCGTTTGCACCCGCTGCTCAAACAAATGAACAATGCCACATTTGGTGATAAAGATCTGTTGACGGTAGGAGAGACCTGGGACGCAACGCCAGAGATCGCCAAACTGTATAGTGCAGAAGGTCGTGAAGAGCTATCGATGGTATTCCAGTTTGAGCATATTACGTTGACTTGGACCAATGGTGATAAATGGAAGCCAGCAGCGTTAGATCTAAAAGCATTCAAACAGGTTCTAACCAAGTGGCAACTAGAACTTAAGGAAACAGGTTGGAACTCACTATTTTGGAATAATCACGATTTGCCACGTGCTGTATCAAAATATGGAAATGACGGACAACATAGGGTGAAATCGGCAAAAATGTTGGCGACAGTCTTACATTGCTTAAAAGGGACACCTTACATTTATCAAGGCGAAGAGATCGGCATGACGAATGTGAAGTTTGACCATCTTGAGCAATACAAAGATATTGAAACGTTAAACTTTTATAAGGTGAGAACCGAAGCGGGTGTTAGCCATGAAGAGATGATGGCGGCATTGGCTGAAAATAGTCGTGATAATGCTCGCACGCCAATGCAATGGTCAAATGAAGCCAATGCAGGGTTTTCTACAGGCGAACCTTGGATTGAGGTGAACCCTAACTACACTGCAGTGAATACCGAGCTTGATAGAGCTTCTGATGAGTCAATTTATGAGTACTACAAGGCACTCATAGCTCTTCGTCGTGAATATGAAGCCGTGGTGTACGGCGATTTTACTCCTTTGGTTGAGGAACATGACAAGGTCTTTGCCTACCTTCGTCAGCGCGGCGAGCAAACCTTGCTCGTTGTAGCGAACTTCAGTGACGAAAGTGTCGATATCGATTTAGGTATCGAGACGCCAGATAAGCATTCAACCTTGTTATCAAATACAAACATTGATTTCTCAGATCTGAATCATCTCAGTTTACAGCCTTATGATGCGGCTGTATTGCGTCTTTAGCGCAGCCATGTAGTCAAGAACCGAAAAGGCGAGAACTCAAGTTCTCGCCTTTTTGTGCCAATGGATCAATCAGCTCAATAGGGCTGATTATTCTCAGTGTCGCGCTCTCTATCCACGTCTAATTCGTAAAAGTATGGGTCATAGGTGCAATCGCCAATATCATTCCTAGGACACACATGCTCAGTGTTTCTCTCTATCATTGGGGTGTTACACATAGGGCAAGTACGATCCATTTTCTATCTCCTATAGTCACCTGACGTGATGTTGTGAAGTCTATGCCGCTGCATGTTTATCGTTTAACGGCTGCCTTAACTGCGTTGTATGATCTAAAAAGATCTTCTTGCTACCTTGAAAGGTATAGACAGCCATATAGATGAATTCAAGAGCACATTTTTGAATGAGGTAGAGAGTGTGAACCCGCGTTAATAATGACAAAAGTTCGTTGCATCAATAGCAGATTGAATTTGAGGGGCTTTTTCGAACCTGGTCATGAAAAAGCCCAAATAAGTCAAAATTCGTTGAAATATTTTCTCACAGTAATTAATAGGTCAAGTAAGCTTACTCGTCGGGCTGATTGGTTTTATCATCCACGTAGGGCCAGTAATGATGGCCGACTCTGATCAGAATGGTTGCCGCCGCCAAAACAAAGGCCGCAAGAGATAGCCAAACGATAGGTACAGCGTCTAATTCTTTCATCCCTAGAGTGATATAACGCGCGATAGCCATCATGGCAATATAGATGGGGTAGCGTACCGGAATTTTACCATTCATCACAAACTGCTGAACCATTGCCAGTACTTCTAAATAGATGAACATTAAAAGAATATCGGTCAATAGAACTCGGCGCTCAGTAAATACGTGCATGAACTCTTCAATCATCGCATACAGTGTCGCGAGCGTGATGGCGACCAACAAGACAGCCTCAAGAATATGGAATACCTTTAAAAAAGGCTTACTGAATGATTTTGGTAAATGGGAAGGCATGAAATTTCTTCGATAATAACTGGTTAACCTCTACCTTAGCATAGAAGCGGTGAGCTAGCGTAGTTCTATAGTGGCTAACGGTCAGATATAAAAGCGATTATCCTAAATGGTGCCGAATCGATGGAGAACAAAATCAGCAAGTGATGACGCCGAAGCCGGATGAGACAGAGCGATCAAAAAAGCCCGCTTTTTACGACGGGCTTGACCTACGATCAAATCGGTTGTGACTATCTTAAAATTTGGTTTTCAGCCGTTGTCAGGGCATCTTCAACGGTTTGGCGTCCATTGAGAGCATTTTCAATAGCAGCACCTTCTGAAATCCAATACGTCATCATTTGTGGGATAGCAGGCATAATTTCACCGTTTTCTGCGTTGAGCATTGTCGATTTAATGCGAGCATCTGACTCTAGAGAATTCTGATAGGTTTTAAGCGTTACTGCACCCAATGGTTTATCATTGTTTATCGTTTCCAGTGCCTCATCGGTAAACAGATAGTTCTCGATAAACTCAACCGCAAGATCTTCATTTGGGCTTGCTGAGCTAATACCAGCACTTAAAATGCCAACAAACGGATTGGATTTATTGCCGTCGAGAGTAGGGAATGTCGCAACGCCATAATTTACTCCGGCTTTATCAAGGTTGCCCCAAGACCAAGGGCCGTTGATAGTCATCGCGACATCACCTTTTGCGAACGATGATTCCGCATTTGCGTAATCCATACCAGGGTCGACAATGCCCTGTTTTTTCATATCAAGTAAGAACGCTAGGTTTTTATGTGCTTGTTCGTTGTTGATACCTAGGTCCGCTGCATCGTGACCATTTTCGGTTTTCTTAAATGAGTAGCTGCCAGCTGAAACGATTGGCCACGTGAAATAGGCGTTCTTCACATCCCACATGATGGTCTGTTTGCCTTGCGCTTTCATATTGGCTTGGATAGCGGGAAGCTCTTCCCATGTTTTTGGTGGCTCTGGTAATAAGTCTTTGTTATAAATCAGAGAGATGGCTTCGATTGCTAGAGGGTAGCCAATTAACTTGCCGTTGTAATTAACCGCGTCCCAACTGAAATCAACCAGTTTATCTTGAAACTCTTTGCTTGGTTTTACTTCTCTAAGCAAACCTGCCTCTGCGTAGCCACCAAAGCGGTCGTGTGCCCAGAAAATAATATCTGGGCCATCGCCAGTTGCCGCAACTTGTTGAAAGCGAGACTCTAATGATTCAGGAAACTGAACGCTGACTTTAACGCCAGTGTCTTCTTCAAACTGGCGACCCACTTCGGCTAAGCCTTCATAACCTTTGTCACTGTTGATCCAGATGAGTAGTTCGCCTTCGGTAACCGCAAATGCGGGTGCTGCCATTAACGTCGCTAGTGCCACAGCTGACAAGGATAGTTTTAGATTTTTCATTGTTACGATCCTGACTATTTGTAATGGCATTAGAATAAACCGAATTCCAATTGCAGCAAAATAGCCTTTTTGTCACTAGGTATAGTTTTTATCTATTTCATGGTGGTTAAGTGTGATTTTGGTTGAGACGAATAAAAAAGCGCCAACAAAAAGGTTGGAGCTTAGCTACTTTGGTTTTCGCGACTTAGTTTTGCGTGTTTTCTGTAAGCTGCAAAATATGTGACGTGAGTGGTTTTAATGGGTGTGCTATACGTCCTAGACCGTCTCGAATCTCAACTTCAAATTGTGCGTTTGAGTTTAAAAGATCACGATAAATGTAACATCCATCGGCTAACTTCAGGTTAGAAACTAACTCAGCAGGCAACGCAATAGGTTGAGTGGTGCTGCGGTGAGAATCAAAGTTTAGTAACACAAGAGCGTGCTCTTGGTGAGTATATCGAGCATAACAGTAGAGCTTACTGGCTAGATCACCGTGCGCCACATCGGCATCTGTTCCAAATGGCTGCATATCTCCAGTTAATGCAGGACAGGTGAGCGTAACATTCATCAGTTTTTGATAGTACTGACGCAGTGCCAATTCTTCGGGTGTTGATTGCCCTCCGTCAAAAGCACCATTATTCATCCAGCGTTGGTGGCTGGGAACGCCAATATAATCAAAAATAGATGTTCGAGTAGGCTGTCCAAAACCGGCGAGTTCTACGCCAGCTTCTCCGACTTCTTGACCAAAGTAAATCATCGTAGGAGCATTACTAATCGTCGCCGAGACCACCATGGCAGGTAAGGCGGAGTGTGCGTTGGACGCAAACTCGCTGCACGGTATACGTTGCTCATCATGATTGTCTAAGAAATGAAGCATATGGGGCGCAATATCATATAATTCTTGTTGAATTCGAGTGATATTCTGCGTGTCTCCGTGGCCCCGAATGATATCTTTTAGGGTGTCATAAAGATCAACTTTATCGTATAAAGCGTCCATTTTACCGAGCTGGATATAATCTCGATATAAATGTGGTTGATACACTTCTGCAACCAAAAAAGCATCTGGGTTCATTGCCTTTATTGATGAGTTCATAAAGCTCCAAAACTCTACCGGCACCATCTCCGCCATATCATATCGAAACCCATCGACGCCTTGAGATAGCCAATATAGAGCGATATCGCGAAACTTGGTCCATGAGTTCGGTACCTGTTTATGTTGCCAAAATTCAAAATGCGCTTGGTGCGACTTGTCGCGGTAGTCTTCGGGTAGTATCGGAAAGTCTTTGCTACCATCGGGACGAACACCGTAGTTTACTTTGACAGTTTCGTACCAATCGTCCGAATTGGGCTTGGCTAATCGAGATCCATTACCCGTCCACTTAGCAGGAAACTCCTGATATAGCTCACGAAGCAGAGGATGTTGTTCTCCACCAAGTGGTTGCAGGTGCGCTGGAATATCGGGTAGTTGAAAGGCTTGATCAGGAATATAGTAGAAGTTGTTATCGACCGCGTACTCTACATTCACATCGTCACTCGCACCAAAATCACAAATTCCGGCTGGATTGTTCAAGCCTCGGTATTGTCTTGCCACGTGATTGGGGACAATGTCGATGATGACCTTTAAGCCTGCGTCATGCGTTCTTTGGATAAGAGACTGAAATTCTTGATTACGGTTACTCGGGTTATCGGCAAGATCAGGGTTAACCGAATAATAGTCTTTTACTGCGTAGGGAGAGCCAGCCCTGCCTTTGACAACAGCAGGGTGGTCGTTAGTAATGCCAAACTCAGTGTAGTCAGCGACCAACGCATGATGTGGGATCCCCGTGTACCAAACATGGGTCATGCCGAGGTTTTTAATTGAGTCTAATGCCTTCGAGGTGATGTCACTGAATTTACCCACACCGTTTTCTTGGATAGTGTCGAGTAGACGACACCTGTTACCAAGTGTCGTCCCTCTAAGAACCCAGCATGCAACTTTCACCGCACTAGGCTCAAGCCTTCACGAAGGCACCGATTGGCACCCAGCAACTTATAAAGCAGTGAGAGCAGGCTCGTGCCAAGAGTTACGACATTGCTTCTTTGATTTTCTCTTAGCCAAGTATTCTTGGTATTGAGGATCAAAAGGCG
>NZ_OANU01000128.1 GCF_900089835.1 Vibrio thalassae
GTATCCGCCCCATAAACCCACGGGGCGATATTGTTAGTGTTTGAAGTTCCAGGGCAGGAGCGCATCGATATTTGGCTCTGCTTTCGCCAGCTCTTGCATGCATTTAACCATGTAATCGTAGAGGATGAGACCGTTGACCTTCGCTGTCTCGACGATGCTATAAAGCATCGCGCTCGCATCAGCTCCCTTTGGATTGGTTGAAAAAAGCCAATTTTTTCTGCCAATAACCAGCGGTTTAATTGCGCGTTCAGCGCGATTATTGTCGATAGATAAGTGACCATCATCGATGTAACGGATAAGTTTCGGCCACTGACCAAGCGTGTATTTTATCGCTTTGCCTAACGGACTTGACTCTATCACTCGCTGAGTCGTCATCCACTCATAAAGCTCATCGAGTATCGGTTTAGCATGGGTTTGTCGTTCGGCTCTCTTTTCATTCGCCGATGCGCCTTTTAACCTCGACTCAATGCCATAAAGTTTTTGGATTTTAGCCAAGGCATTGTCTGCTTTGCCTGACTTGCCTTTACCTTGCAGCTTTTTCGCGTCCATGAACTTACGCCGTGCATGCGCCATGCAGCCAACATTGGTCACTTGGTGGAGCCCATCATAGGCACCATAGCCATCAGTTTGCAGATAACCACGGTAATCCCCCAAGAAGGCAACAGGGCATGCCCTAGCGCGACTGTTTTGATAGTCGTACAAGGCGATATTTTTCACATTGGGTAGTGCGGCATCTGGTGAGTCTGCGCCCGAGCAGTAGAGCCACATGTAACATTGTTTATCTTCCTTGAGCACATTGAGCGGCGTTTCATCCGCCTGAACCACCACTTGTTGAAGTAAGTGCTCTTTTAGGGCGGCATAAAGGGGTTCGAACTTCTCACTGACTTGTATAACCCATCTAGCCATAGTCGTGCGCGATAGTTCGATACCCGATTGGGTAAACAACGACTCTTGTCGATAAAGTGGCATTGCGTATTGGTATTTGCCAAGGATGATATTGGCAAGCAAGCTTTCTGTGGCGAAGCTCTTGGGAATAATGCTTTGTGGCGCTGGCTTTTGAACGATGTGGCTTTTGTCTTCTGTTTGTTCGCACTGACGACAAGCATATTTAGGACGAACATATTCCAGCACTTTGAGTACCGCTGGCGAGAACTCTAGCTTTTCACTGCGGTCTTCGCCGATTTTGTGCAGAGTGTGATTACAGCATGAACACTGCTTTTCATGGTCGTCTAAATCAAGTTCAATAACTTCTCGAGGCAAGGTCTGTGGAAGTGGCTTACGTTTTCCACGCTTCTTCGTTGTGGTGGTGGTCGTGACCTCAACTTCTTCATCTTTAGTGGCTTCACATTCCACTTCGTTGAAGAGGTCACCTTGCGACTCATTGTAAGGCTTTAATGCCTCCGAGCGTCTAGCGAACTGACGGTCGAAGGCAAGCTTGAGCTGTTCAAGTAGAGACTGGCGCTCTTGTTTCAATTGGATTTCTGACGCCATCAGTGTTTTCACCATCGCTTGTAGCTCGGCAACATCTTGGCTTTCTGGGTTGATATTTGGCGTCTTTTTCATGGCATTTATTATACTAAAATCATGCCGTTAACGCTTGGTGGATAAGGCTAAATTATCGATTAAGTCATTGTAAAATCGTTTATTCGTACGGGTTTATGGCCGATAATCGTGAAGCCAGCAAGCAGTCTATCAAGCTCAAATTGAGTCAGGATAAACACCTCATTTTTCTCTTTTGAGGGCCATTTGTACTTGGCTTTCTCAAGACGTTTATACCAGAGAGCGAAGCCTGTTTTATCCCAGTACAGCACTTTGATTTTGTCACGCTGTTTGTTGGTGAACAGGAACAGTGCACCGCTGCCCAAAGATAAGTCGGTGTCACTTTCGATAATCGCCGCGAGGCCGTTGATAGACTTTCTAAAATCGACACTCTCACGATACAGATAAATCTCTGGGGCGCTGAGCATGCGTTTCATGACAAAGCACCGATAAGCTCTGCCAGATAGGTCGCTGGCGTGCCTTGTGGAATGCTCAGCTCAACATCATTTATGAGAAGAGTCATGTGAGCGGTTGCACTCTGAACTTGATACTTCGTCGTCTTTTCGACAACTTCAGCTCGGACAAAGCCCAGAGAGACATCCACTTTTTTGAGTTGCTGGCGCTTGGCATAAAACGTTGAGGGATTGAGTTCATTGAGCTTACAAAATGCACGCGTTGACAATGAACTCGATTCAGATTGCTCGATGAGCATTTGCCATTCTTGATTAGTGTGTCGTTTTCCCATTTCAAATCTCCTCATGGTTGGAGATTTGATCTTATTATTCGTGCTAGGTGATTAGAATGCGGGGTTTATGACGCGCTTAC
>NZ_OANU01000117.1 GCF_900089835.1 Vibrio thalassae
GTATTCAGAGAAGATGAACTAAAAGTAAAAGACCCAGATGGAGCTGCTCACTTAGCGGCATTTAATCGTGCTGCGTTGAACACGATAAAGCAGGATGAGAGTGACAAAGATAGCTTGGCTGCCAAACGTAGAAAGTCAGGTTGGTCTGGTGAATATCGCTCAAAAATAATATTTGGCTAATATTTATTCAAAGTGGAATCCCGCCCTGAGTGGTTACATGAACTTCAAAAATTTGATATTAGTATGGCAACTGCTGGCGTTCAAAGAAGAACGTTGTTGTCATTTTTCGATATGACAATGGATTACCTTTCAAAAGAACCTTTTGAGCCTATTTTAAAGTATGCAGTAGTTCGAACATCTTCCCATATCGTTCAAAGTTCAAATTATGCACTGTACCAGAGAATACTTTTACAATGGGCTACCGCAGAACCATCAACATTACCAATCGTGATTGATTTTATTGCGTTCTATAAAAATGCGGGTATCCAAGTCGATATTGAAGAGATTAAAGAAACTCTAGAATTTATTATTACTGAAAACTCTAGACAGAACCACACTAGCGAAATTTGCTGGGCTATATGGGGAATGATGCTACTCAACATTGAGTTTACTTCAGAAGTGGTCGCAACAATAAAGAGTATTGAAAATTCATTCGTAGCTCTCTTAACTTTGGATGCACAGCAGCGTGGTTTGATTTTAGGCGAAGAAACGTTTGAATTATGGGGAAGTCTAATGACCCCACAAGAGCTAAAAGGTAACAATTGGCTGCTAGCTTACGAAGCCCTTAAGAAAGGGTGGCTTGCTCCAGTTGGAGGTCAGAATTACCTAGATGAGTCCATTGGTTTTTCATTTTTGTCAGAGAAAAACGTTTCGTTTTATGACCCTGAAAAACTAAATAATTACGATCCTCAGGTAAGGTATTATAATTTTAGAAGACTAAATGCTGACCAATTAAGGTATTTCTTATACAGAGACCGCCCTATAAGCAGGCCGCCATTCTAAATATTGCTAACAAATGATCAAAGTCTCAACATACTTTTTCTAAGTAGACACCGCCGTTCTAAAGCATCAGGTCTAGTACGCTTTTGTCCAAAGGTGTGCTGAAGCCGATCGCGGAAAACACACCTTTGCCCCGTTATGCGTTAAACTAAATACTCTACAAAATTTAGGGACGTGCATTTCCCCAATTAAATCTAATCTGATTTAATTGGGGCAGATATCACTCATTTAGAATGTGAATACGTTAGAATTCGTATTTTAAAGGAGGCGGTATAGCCTCCTGAAGTTAGTTTGGCAGTTTAGGAATAACGGCGTTTTTCAAGGTAGTTGTCATCATTCGCTTAGTTATTAAGCGGCTTTTCTTTCTGGATTTAGATGAACCTCACCAACGGGTTCACAGTTCCTAATCTTGCTTGACCAACGCTCTGGGTGTCGCTCTCTTGCTACCGACAACACATCAGAACGACGTCTTAAAATCTCACTATCTTTACCACTGTGACGCTCTGATGGCGTAACGTAATTTAACTTACTGTGCTTATGCTCGGTGTTGTACCAACGCACGAACGCCTCAACCCAACTACGACTAGCATCGAGTTGTTTAAAGCCTTTTGTTGGCCAGCTAGGCATGTACTTCACTGTGCGGAACAGCGACTCAACATACGGGTTATCATCACTGACTCTCGGGCGACTGTATGATGAAGTAATACCAAGCTCATCCATTTTCGCTCTGAACGTCAGTGACTTCATTGGCGCACCATTGTCCGAGTGAAGTACCAGTGGCTGATTAAAGCATTGCTCACGCATCAGCGTCCGCTGTAATAGCTGTGATGCTAACTCACCGCATTCACATTCATAAACATCGTAACCAACGATTTTTCGGCTATAAATATCTTCAATCACGTAGAGATAGTAGTGCTGACCGCGAACCCTAGATGGCAAGTAAGTTATGTCCCATGTGTACACTTGATTGGGACCTGTTGCCGTATAACTTGTTGGTTTAGCCTGCCTTTGTCGACTTCGCTGACGACCTCGGGTATGAAGCTGACCTTCTGCTTTCAAAACCCGATAGTAGCTCGACTCTGAAGCAATATACTCACCGTTATCAAGCAACGTCGGGACAATTTGAGTTGGTGGTAAACTTGCGTATTCAGGGCGGTTGCACACCTCAATAATCGCATTGCGCTCTTGCGGTGATAGCTTGTTAGCAGGCACAGGCCTAACGCAGGTCGGTCTTTTGTCTGTCTGTATTTCACCTCGCTGATACCAGCGTCGATACGTTCTCAAGTCGATTTGAACTTCATTGCAGGCGTACTCTAGACGGCAGCCACTTCGCTTAGCATCGTGGATAAGAGTAACCAAGTAGTGCCTTTCATCGGTTGAGGTTAGTCGTCCTCTGGCTCTTCCCCGTAAAAGGCTCTCAGCTTTTTTCGCAGAACCAAGAGTGCTGCGGTTTCCGCTAACGCTTTTTCTTTAAAGCGTAACTCTTTTTTCAGCTCTTTAATTTCAAGCTTGTCAGCTTTAGCTTGTTTCTTGGCTTCAGCCTCACGCTCTTTAGCAGACATAAACCCTTGCATACACTCACTTCGCCAACCTTGCACTTGTTCAGGGAACAAGCCTTTCTCGCGACAATACTGACTGAGTTCATTCTCCGTCATCGAGTAAGTTTCAGCGACAATGGCGAGTTTAGTTTGAGCAGACCACTGCTCTGATGAAGTATTACTATTTGGCACAGCGGCTCCTGAACGTCTAAGTTGCTGCCGCCAATGATACAGGGTTGCTGTGCTAATACCTTCCTCTTTTGCTACTTGGCTTACAGACATTGAATAAGGAGGCAGTAGCTTCTTCAATATGGCTTCTTTTCTTTCTGTTGGAATGCGATTCAAAACTCACTCATTACCACCCAAACTGGCTAAATTTTAACAGTGACAACTATCCTGCCAGAGGGGGATAACATCTGGGAATGAGTTTGCGAATGAGTCAAACTTATCGCTTATCTGTTCTATTGCATCCCATTCAATGGCTCCTGAAGGAAGTTTAGTTTTGTCTTGTGTAACAATAGCTAACAACAAATTTTCAATCGTATTGTAAATCTTTTTATCTTTCATTTTAGCAACAGCATTCTCAGGTTTGCCTGCTGAAACTGGCTCATTGAAATAAGCCGTTTCGAAATCAATAATTGAGCCAAACACTTGGCTGTATTCTGACATTTGTTCAAGAATTTTACTGTTGTTAGTCCATGCAGGATTTTTTTCGATATTAGGTCTTCTTTCCTTTTTACCTGTCACATCGTCTTTCATTTGTCGGTATTTAAGGATTTCCTTAGTGTCAATATCATGAAGTACGAAGTAACTTTTTTTGAAGTGATTGAGAATTTTCATGAACATTGAAACTTGCACTTTTCCTCCACAGCGAAGAATGAATAAGTCATCAAAAGTTGTATCATCTTTTTCTTTGTAATCTTTGATTACTTTACCAAATGCAGTGTATTCAGTATCGCCTTCAACTAAGAAAACCTTACCACCAAAGAAAAACTCCATTACATCTGGGTTTAGTAGGTTAAATAATTTCAATGATTCTGTTTCATCTTCAGTAAAGTTGATTTGATCTGGTCGAAAAATTGTTGTCGCTTCAACTTCATCATTCGAGTTATTTTCTACTCGAATAATCTTAGTATGATCACGGGTTAAGTCGATAAAACTTGGGGAGTGAGTTGTTATCATTACTTGCCAGTTTTCATTATTTTCGGCAAGGTTATATAGCATGTCCCTTGTCTCTCTACAGGCTGAAGGATGTAAACTTAATTCAGGTTCATCTAGTAGTAGTAAGTGTGACTTGAAATCCTCTAACTTATTATATTTACTTGTTTTCTTTCCAGAGGATTCGTATCCCATTTCAGCAATTTGTTTCAGAACAGACCAGAGTAACGTTCTTCTAGCACCGCTACCATGATGGCTAATTGGGAACACTTGTTCTCCTTTACCAAATCGCACATCTACTTCTGATGAATCAAAAATCTTCAGGTTAGAACTGGCAATATCTTTTTCACTAATGCTTATTTTTAGTTTATGGCTAGGGATGATTTTGGAAGCATATTGAGAGATTTCTTCAGCCAAGGTTTCCAGAGTTTCGGTACTTTGTTCTACGAACTCTTTTTTTAAGGACGACATTTGATCATACAGAGAAGAGTAATCTGCATCTTGCTCTTTTGGTTTGAAGTTCCTAACTTGTTCTTCTAAGAACACATCAACTAAAATGCTTTGAATCGCTTCAGATTGTTCTTCTGGATTGCTAAATGTGCCTACTAAATGTGCCTTAGGTCTATTCTTTTTAGAAGCGCCATCATTAGACCATGGCATTCTTGGTTTATCAGTATCTTCTGCAAAACGGCCTTCCTTCACTAAGTACCCATATCTAGTAGGCGCTTTGTCTTTCTGTTTCCAAATGAAGCGTTCTTTAATTAGATAAGAAGTTTCTTCGGTTTCATTCTCTTCTGGTGTGTAGAAATGCTCACTCGGTTTATCAGTTCCTGAGCAACGTGTGTGTATCTCTACCGTTGGTAAGGTATTTTTATCAAAAACTCGATTATGAAAATCATCTAAACCAAGTTTTTCGCTGTTAACTGCTGAATGATAAGCCTTTAGTATTGTACTTTTGCCAAAATTATTCCCACCAACCAAAATGACTATATCGTCTAATTCAATCTCGACAGGTGTGGAGCCAATTGAGCGAAAATTGCTCACTAATAATTTTTCTAATCTTACTGTCATATGACCTCCAATGAATATGGAAGCATTGTAGTTTCTATCTGTTGATCAACGAAATAGCATTACTTAATTATTTGAGTTTGGTTGCTTTTTTCGTTGCACTGTTGATGGATTACAACCGACTGGACAGCACTATTGATATCGGATTTAAAGCTAACGACTTTCTATACCTGTAGTTATCCATTAGTTGCTAAATTAGGAAAGTCACTGACAAGGTTCTGTCCAAAGGTGTGCTGACGGGGCATGTAACAAATGTGTGATCATCAAGCGATTCTGTCGTACCTTAATTACCAAGCGACTTTGTCACTGCCACCCCGCGGATGAGTAAAAACGTATATGGGCTGCCACGGATTAGCATTGAGACTGGCCCGCTTCGCGGCAGTGTGACCAGTTGCTTTCACTATTGTCGAGAGAATCAAAGAACTCGTCTCCATCCATCAGATCATCGTCGTCAATATTTTCAAAACGAGACTTAACGAGCTCAAGCTTTGCTTCTTCTGTCATATCAAATCCAATGCAGCCCAGGCGGGCTGCTGTTTGGTCACAATCATAAGTAGCGATTGCGAAGATGATCTTTAAAATGCGCATGTGTTGTACTAATATATTTCCAACTAACGAAGAGTTTGTTATCGCTCAGCAGTCGGTAGAACTTTTGTAATTTAACCTGCTACTAAATACTGAAAAGCGACCCCAATATAGAGAGTGCCAGTTAGCTTAGCTGACTGGCATTCTCATTATTGGGTGTACTTTTGAGCTCTGCTTCTTTATAGTTCTAAGGTAGATCCTGTCTCCTGCTTAACAGAGAGAATATGGTTGGGAGCGTCGTCTTCAAGCTAAGGATTTATTATTTTCTGTATCGTGTGTCAGCCAACTCGAGCGAGAAGTTTTAGATGCTGGTGGGCTTTGTTGCTTAAATCGATGGCACTAAATCAAGAAGCTACGATCTGATCGGCCATCCTCATCAATCGTCGTAACCTCATGCCTAAACCTCGTTACAAAACAACTAACTGGAAGCAGTATAATGAAGCCCTTGAACAACCGCGGCTCTCTGACCTCTTGGATTGATGAAGAAGCGATAGCGATTGGAATCAAAACTGGCTGTAGGTTGTCAGAGGCTCCATGGATTTGGATGTAACTCCGTTTTTGTTTCGCCATATTTATCGTGTGATAACAGATGGTATAGTAGCTCAAGCTCTCCCCGTAACTCTGACGGGCATCTCTGCCTTTGTAGTGGGCTAGAGGATTTTTTTCTTAAGCAGTGATGACTTTATTTCTCTATGACCACCCTCCATTTCCCATCGTTGGTCATCAAGCTCATCTACACCGAATAGCGCGCCTCCGAGCTATTCTAAGCGTCCTTTAAAAGATAATAAATCGAGTCTATCTTGGTAGGCATCGAGCAATGCTTTTTTTGTCTCTAAGTAAGCTGTAAGTTTGCCGTACTTGTTAATGGAGCGAACCATCGTTTTGTTTTTATACTCCCCAGTCATGTTGTACTCACGCCATTTAGCAATATAACAAGAGTATCGGTTATTTGGGTCGTCCTTCGTTGGTTTTGGTTTATGGATAATTTTAGGCTCGACACTTTTGGGAAGTCTTTTCAATATGTATGGCTCACTCAACAAGCGAAACCAAAATTGTCCCCAAATTTCTACCCCAAGCTCATCACGTAGCTGGACTGCTTTCTCAAGGGCTTTTTCCTCTCCAAGCCGAATGAATCCTAGCGAGCGGTGCAATACCTTACCTTCCAAGGTTTGAATGCGGACTTTAAACGATGAATTACTCTTTGAAATAAAACGATACCTAGTATTTGAAGTGAAGCTACTTTCAGACATAGAAATACTCATAAATGACAAATCTATTAATAGTGGGTGAGTAAGTTATAGAAAATACCCTCATACTAAAAGAGCGAAGTAACAAAAGTGTTAACTAAATCTAACATTTGCAAAAAGTTCGACTTTGCAGCATCGTTGCAACAGCCAAAGTTAATGGTCTTACCTTTTATGACTAAATGGTCAAGTTTGGACAAGCAACATTCCTTGTAGCTGCTGTTTTACAACTAATCGATAACTCATCGATAAAGCCATTTGTGTTGCGTTGGGCTTACGCATGGAGGCCTACAAAGAGCTGCTTTCTCAAAGAGTGGCGATGAGTCTCGACATAGAAACGCTTGAGGAGAAATGAACATGTTACCAAGACGATGATGGTACCAGGGGCGTTAGTGTCTCTTGACGTAATAAAATGAAAAAAGCGAGTTTACAACTCGCTTTATATCTCTTAATTAACGTCTATTCTAACACTGAATTAGCGTTAGAAACTGCACTACTTCCAGTGGCTAAAAAGCTAACAACTTCCGACTGCATCTCTTCATGAGACGCCAAATCACTGAAATTATCGGTGTCTTGAACCGAAATGAAGGTAGAGTGCTTGCCAATATCACTAAAACGTACAAATGGTGAAGCACTGTTACCACTCCCTGTTGCACTATCAAAAACGGCTAAGTTAAATTTTGTCGCAAGAGGTTCAGTGCCTGCCATTGGTGATGGCGTGACATATTTAGCACTGAGAACGTTGTTGGGCACAGTGTTATCATCTTTGACTTGCGCCATATAGACGGGCGTTCCCTCTGCAATCAATGCATCAGCATTGGTATAGGGATCAGCAGTGTCTACAACGGTTTGAGTCGCGTAAATAAACTGTAAGTTCTCCGCTAGTAGAGCAGGTAAGTTGCTGGCTGATGTACTTTCAAACTCTGTTAAACATTGTGCCTCTGATTCTCCACCGCAATTAGCACTCGCGTAAGAACCGTAGCCAGTACTACCCTGAAGTGCAATATTGTGTGTGATGTACGGGCCGTAAAAGTCAGAGCCGAAGAGTAAATTCGCTATTTGCCCCCCTGAGTTAACGAACGCTGCTCTTGAAAAACCAAACATAGCATCTGCTGCGTTACCCATTGGCGCGTTAGCTTGAGCTACGGCGGGGACGCCCAAAACGCCACCTAAGGAGTGTCCTAAGAAACTAGGTTGCGTAGTCGTGGTATTTGGTAAGGTAGCCAAGGGGGTTGTTGCCAATGCCCCAGCGGCTTGATTGGCTGATATAGCATATCGTAATGTCATCAAGTCCAGTATGGATTGGCGGATGTTGTCTCTAGCGACGGGTAAGACGCTCAAGTTCATGTAAGCTAATACACTTTCATTGGCCGAACGTTGGGCATCAAGGCTACGTTCACCATGAATAGGAGCATCAATAGCAATGAGAGCTAAACCTGCATCAGTAAAATTCTTGGCAAAAGCATACGCGTTCTCTTTAGCAGAAGTAATACCGTGTTGGTAAATTACCAAACCAGAAATACTACCGGATGTCGGAGTAAATAATAAAAAGTTGACGTCCGGTAACGATTTTACCGCTGGCACTGGTGCATAGCGAGTGATGATACGCTCTTCGTCATACCTTGAACCATCTAACTTAGTAAATGTAGTACCCATTAGCTTGGGTAGTTGCGATGCCGGGTCAGACTCAAAAGCACTAGGGTCAATCCCCTTGGCAACCAACTGCGCTACAAAGTTTGCCTTTTCATCATCGTTACTAATGATACTGTTAATAACGGCTAAGCTAGGTGAGCCTGATTCAAACGGTTGGGTGTTCCAGTTCGTACCAGTTTCTAAGTAATAAGGCAGTTTGACAGAACCTTTTGTCACGTTAACAGTACCCGCATTTGCATAGACACTTAAGAGCGTGTTGCGTGCGTCCTCGGTGTTGATGTAACGAATAAAGTTACTATCGTTTGCGAGAGCCTGTGCATAATCTTCAGGTACTCCAAATGTCATTTCACCCAAGTCATCAATCGCCACATTGTTGGGGTTTGCGACACCTTTCCAAATATCACTTGGTGAATACTCTGGCAGCAAAGTAGCCGCAATCATAGACTTAGTCGCAAACAAAGTTTGTCCAACAGATTGAGTAGAAAACCAAGTGGAATAGACAATATTCGTGGTATTTACTGTGTTAGAAGTGCCGGCAGCGATGAGCTGTTCAGTCCCTTGTACTACTTTTTGTGCACTTGCTAACGTGCCTTCGGTGTAGATTTTCGCACTTGATTTCAGAGCGGCATAGCCCTGTGATGTACCGACCGCTTCACCATTCATATCAAGAAGCTTGTCGTTTACTGCGATGATATATTCACTTGATGGTTCGAGGGCTTTGAGTAAAGCAATGACGAGGTTATTACCTGAAGTACTAACCACATAGTCGGTACCATAAGTTAGTACAGTTTCTGGTGCTGGCGATGCTGATGTTAAACCTTCGGTCAACTTGATGAGAGTGACAGATGAAGGATCAGGTGACGGCGTTAGTGGGGCTGCAAATTTAATCGAAATAGGGGAAGTCGTCGACCAACCATCCATCTGGCCCATGGCAGCTATTGGGTTGGTAAGTGACTCATCTCCGCCAGTGGGTAATTCTAATGTTCCATCAGTTTGGTTCATTAACGCAAATGTAGGAAACGGAACGTCTGCATTGCTGCCTTGTAACGTAAAGACTAATTTAGTTGGTTGTGCAAGTGATTGTTGGATGTAAGACTCATAGTTTGGTGTCGTCGGAGTGCCAACGAGTTCACCTTCATCTCCGCAAGCAGAGAGGAGTAATGAAGCTGAAATGATCAGTGCCAGTGGTAGCTTTTTCATCGTTATTCTCCTGGAATTAATTAAACTGGTAGTTGAACTGAATCGCGCTTATATAAGCGGCTGATTTACCAGTGAACACGAGTTCTTCATCCAACTTGTTCTTCTCAGTAAAAGATCCCGATTTAGCATCGATGTAGGTAAAACCTGCATCCAATGTCATCTTGTCATTGATGCGATAAGTCAAACCCGCTGAGTACCAGTAACGGTCTGAATCCGGAATACTTAACGTCGCTTTTCCGGCCTGTTCGTCGTAGGCAAAACCAGCACGCAGAGTCCAATCTGAATTTAAGAAGTGAGTAAACCCAAGTGAATAGCGGTTGCTGTCTTGGTAGTCTTCCTGTTTATAGAAACATACTCCCGGAGGCGTACCTCCAGTACATGTTGATGATGTGGCTTTAAGTTCTTTAAAATCACTCCATTCAGTGCGTTGAATGCCATAATGTACCGCCCAGCGGCTAGCAAATTGATGATAGCCCGAGAACTCCCAAATGGCAGGCAGTGTGACATCTAAGTCGGCTTTGGTATCGGCAGGGGTAGAGATTCCCGTGTCATAGCTAGAGAAGTCACCATCTTTAAATGCCAGATCTATCGCACTTCGATAAGAAAAACCAAAACGGTTGTTTTCATTGATTTCATACATCGCACCAAGGTTCCAGCCAAATGCGTAGGTGGTACCTTCCATAGAGACAAGCTTATCACTTGGAGAACCACCAAATACCGCATCCGCTAATATCCCTTTGTGACGATTCAGCTTGGCGTGGGCATAGACAGCATTGACCCCAACCCCAATTGAGAATGAATCGTTAATACGGTAGGCAACATTAGGGTTCAATGACACTGAGACTAAAGATGTGTCACCAGCAAGGTCACCTGAGTAACTCGCATCTGGATAATCTGTAGCTACGCCGTAATTACTAAATAGTCCGATTCCCCATGCCCACTGATCATTAATGGGAGAGAGATAATAAGCGCCGGGAACGAACTGCATCGGTGCGACGTCTTTCATCTCTTGGTTATTAGTTGTATCGGTGATGTTAATGTCAGGATCGACGACGGAAATGGCACCAGAAAATTGGGCGTGGCTAAACATAGTCATGGCTGCAGGGTTGCGTGCAAGCACAGATGCATTATCGGTAACGGCACCTTCTCCAGAAAATGCGCGACCTAAGCCTGACGCAGAGTGTTCGTTCACTTGAAATCCTGCGGCCAAGACAGCAGGGGTTATTCCCCAGACAAGTGGGATTAGGAGAGCTTTTTGTTTCATATCTTTATGTCCTTTCGGAAAGCTAGAAGTTCATTTTTATAGTTGTATCGGCATAGTGGTCTCAGTAGACCGACTGTTAGCTTTATGTAAACAAGGTGTTAAGGCAAGTTAAAATTTATTAACTTGTGTATAGGGTCAGGTCTTCGAGGTGAGTTGTGATTTTGAACGGATTTAGTTTCGCGACATGTATTTGTACGAGGGTAATATGATTCTTCACACCCTCACTTGGTATTTTGAGAGAGATGGGGCGGCATTCACATGGGCAAAGCGAAGCAAGCCACCTCTACAGTATTTATTTGTTAGAGGTGGCGAAACGGGATCACTTACAGTCAGGTTTAAACGTATCGTACTTGGTTAGCGTGGCAGTTTTTGCACGTAAGTCTGAAATACGAGTATCATGAGACGGGTGAGTGGAGAGAAGTTCAGGTGGTTGATTTCCCCCAGAAGCTTTTGCCATGTTCTTCCATAGTTCAACACTCTGATTAGGATCAAACCCACTTCTCGCCATTAATTCCAAACCAACGATATCTGCTTCTGATTCTTGAGTTCGGCCATAAGGCAATATCACGCCATATTGAACCCCAACGCCCAACGCTGCCATTGTTACATCTCGATACTGATAGCCACCTAGTGCGGCATTAGTAATTTGCAGTCCCGTGTTGGCTAATTGTGATTGGGATAAACGTTCGTTGCTGTGGTCAGCCAAAACGTGAGCCACTTCATGGCCTATCACCGTAGCGAGCTGGTCTGGTGTTACGGCGACATTCAATAAACCGGTATAAACCCCGATTTTTCCACCGGGTAGTGCGAAAGCATTGACCTGATCGGAATCGAATACAACCACTTCCCATTCGCTGAATTCAGGCTGGGGTGGCACGTGATCTGTAATCGCTTTTGCCACACATTGAACATAAGCGTTTACCGCTTTATCTGTGCTGACTTTCTGCTCTTTCTTCATTTGTTCAAAAGATTGAGCACCTAGTTGACTCATTTGTGCATCTGAAAACAGAATCAGTTGATTTCGTCCAGTAGGAGACGATGAACATGCTGCAATAGCAGAAGTGATCACTGCTATGCAGCAAGCCTTTGTCCAAGTCTTCATATGGGAGACTCCTTTCAATGTTATCCATCCCGTTAGTTCGAGGATGGGTAAACGTGTTACCGACATTTTGATATTTGCCATTCGCGTTAACGACAGGCATCATTCTTATAATTACTTCACCTAAGTATAGGATTTATCGATGAGTATTTGGAAGAAGAATCTCTCATTGGAGGCGTTAAATCGCACGTCTAAAAACACCTTAATTGAACACTTGCAGATCGAATACACGGCATTCACTGACGACTCGTTGAGTGCAACAATGCCAGTAACTCATATTACTCATCAACCGCTAGGCATGCTCCATGGGGGAGCCTCTGTGGTGTTGGCTGAGACGCTAGGTTCATTGGCTGCGAATTACTGTGTTGATGATGCTCATTATTGTGTCGGCTTAGATATTAATGCCAACCATGTTCGAGCAATGCGCTCTGGCCACGTTATTGGTACAGCCAAACCTTTACATCTAGGCGTATCAACTCAAGTTTGGCAAATCGACATTACTGATGAGAAACAACGATTGGTGTGCACGAGTCGTTTGACCATTGCGGTGAAAAAACACAAAAAGGTTAATCGATGATCGTTCATTTTTCAGATGGAAAAGTCATTGTTACTCCCCATGAAATACTAGTGAGGCTATCTTCCAGCAGTGCCACGCTGCAAGTACAGGTCGATGCGTTACAACTCATTTTACCTGCGTGTGTGTTGTCGGCTAATGGCGCAGAATGCAAATGGTCTATTAAGTTGGATAACGAAGAACAAGTTCGGACTATTTCTGATGAGACAGGGATAGCGATCTTGTCACTGTGACTTGCTAAATATGTCGATAAAGAGGAAACTTATTTCTAACTTAACGAATGGTATTTCCTCTTTATGAGCAGTCCCCGCCTTAGAAAGCAATTTGAGATTTTATTTGAGCACTTTTCAGGCCAAGATGCGGAAACGCAATTAGAAGATGTAACGGGCATTTTGTTTTGTACTCGACGAAATGCTCGTATTGTACTGAATAAATTGGAAGAAGAGGGCTGGATTGAATGGCATCCTGCGGCCGGACGTGGGAAGCTGTCTCAATTGATTTTCAAACAAAACCGTAATGATGTCAGTGAATCACTCGCTCGGCGCTATTTGGAAGAAGGGCGCATTGGGCATGCTCTGAACGTGCTCGATAAAGATGCCAGTCGCTTATCAAACGTTATTCAAAGCTACTTGGGAGTAACACAGTCTGATGGCAAACAAGTTATTCGACTCCCTTACTACCGAGCGCTATCAATGCTTAATCCTACTAAGCCAATGCGTCGCTCGGAAATCCATATTGCTCGACAAGTATTCAGCGGCTTGACTAAGTTCGATGAGAATGACGTGTTGCAACCTGATATTGCTCATCATTGGCAGCAAATCTCTGATACCCAATGGCGCTTCTATATCCGTCCCGGAATACGGTTTCACAATGGTGAACTTCTCAAACTTGAGCATGTGATTCAAAGTATAGAAACCTTAAGAGGTGCCAATCTCTATAAACATCTCGATAAAGTGACTTCGCCTTCGGATTGGGTTATCGATGTCTATTTTACCCAACCTGATTTTCAAGCCCCGATGCTTTTTGCCGAGAATATGGCCAAAGTATTACCACCTGAAAATATGCGCGGTGAAGACTTCGACCGTTACCCAATAGGAACAGGCCCATATTGCGTTACCACCAACAATGATAAACGCCTAATCCTGTCCGCTTTTGATGGCTATTTTGGCTATCGACCGCTACTGGATACAGTAGAGGTATGGGTTATTGACGAAACACACTCTACGTTAGTATTCCCCACGCTGGCAGACCCAATCGCGGGTGCTCGCTCTGAAGTACAAGATGATATTGAACTGGATCCTGGGTGTACTTATTTGTTGCTGAATCGAGTAAGTGGTATAGCAAAAGATGATCTTTGGGCGCGTTATTTAAGTCGGAAAATCAATTCACTTGCTATATTTCGTAAAATCCCTGAAAAGACCATAGAAGAGCTGGGTATGATCCCCGCTCATGGACTCAAACCAGGTTGGTATCATCATCCTTCTTCAGAGCCCGAAACATTGCGACAACAAGAGCGTGACTTTCTAGCGGACAAAGAAATTCGCATTGCCTATTACGCCGAACATCCTACGTTTCCTGAGATCGCAAAAGGAATCGAAGAGCTGTTGAGACAAGACGGCATTAGAACGAAACTCGTGCGTTACGGTATTGATTCTCCTGACTTTGAAGATATTGATATTTGGATCCGTCCTATGGGTATTGCGAGTAAACGAGAAGATGCGTTGGCGGGGTGGCTATTGGGTCATAGTGATATCGAGAACATGTCAAAACCTGAAGATTTTCGCATTTGGTCAAAACTTGTCGAAGACTGGCGTAGCAAGGCAAATGAAAAGTTTCCGGCACAGGATTTAGGGAAAAAACTGGTTCAGAGCTATCAAATCATTCCGATGTTTCATTGTTGGCTGGGGATTAGTAAAGATCATTGCGGCAGCTTACAAAATGCTAAATGTAACGCATTAGGTTGGTTTGATTTCAGTAAAGTGTGGGTTAAGCCAGATAATCTAGAGATAAGCAAGTAATACAATGGCAAAACCCAATAAAAAAGGCCCAGTGAAGACCGTCGACATTTTTTGCTCAAAGTGTGGTGCCAAGCTTTACCGATATCGAAAAGGTGGCAAAGGTGCGTTGGTAAAGTGTTTTAAGGAAAGAATTGTTGAAGATCTGACACAACAATTAGGTCTCTGTCCCGACTGTTCAAGTCTATTTGGCAGAGAGACATTAATTCGCGGCACGCCAGCAATAAAAATTGCTGGTGGTAAAGTCCGCATGAAATAGGAACGCAGCGGATGAAGTCTAATGCCATCGCCGTGCTCACCACGGTAGCAAACGAACAACAGGCGAACGCCCTTATCAAGTTGCTCTTTGAAAGTCGTCTTGCTGCATGTATACAAACACAGAATATCGGTAGTCATTATGTTTGGGACGGTGCAATTTGTCATGATGAAGAAGTACTGCTCATCATCAAATCGACGAATGAAGCGTACTCACGTCTAGAACGCACTATCATTGCTAATCATGAGTATGAGGTACCGCAAATCGTCGCGCTGCCCATTGAGGCAGGATATCGGCCTTACCTCAATTGGTTAAAACAAAACGTTACTCCCTAGACGGAGTATTTAACACGAAAAGTGTTAATGCGGTGAGGGCTCCAACGGTATCGCACAACATATCCTTTTGTGCGTCCCATATGTCACCTTGAGAGCCCAAAAACGCGATACCCTCATCCCCGCCCGCTACAGCAGCATACCACCACTCGATAATTTCATATGCAGCGGCAAGGCTCATGATTGCAAATAGAGCAAACATCATAGCTGATCGCTTATCCATCATGTAGTTTCGATAGACATACTCTGCGATCGAGAAAGCATAAAGACCGATAGAGAAGTGCGCGACTCGGTCAAAATTATTTCGTTGCGAGCCAATCAACTGATTAAACCAATCGAAAGGGACGTTTGCGAAGGTGTATTTCGCGCCGATAGTGTGCAATATCAGCCACATAAACATTAGTACATAAGCTGTTCTGGAAAATTGAAACTTCGACGAAACGAGCCATATGATCAGTAAAATGGCTAATGCTGGAATAATTTCTGCCACCCAAACGGCACGAGAGCTTGGTGCAATAGCAGAGAAAACAAACACTAGACAATAGAAACCGGTGAGGCCGATTAAAACTGGGCAGTAACGCTTTGATTTGCAGTCATTCATAATCATAGTGAATTCGTGTCTTTTTAATAAACGTAGTATAACCACAATAAAACACCGTTCAATTATGTGATGACTCTATTTGGTGACCAAACGCACAAAATTCAGCAAGGTTTACACAGCAATACAATAGATACTTTGAAAATATACCAACTTTTTTCTAACATCTGCGTCAAATCATAACGACAAGAAAGTAAAGCCATGAAACTAGAAACGGTTGATTATTTAGCACCAGATGCTGCGGAGCAATTTGTACGTTCGTTGAGAGAAACAGGATTTGGTGTTCTAAAAAACCATCCAATTCCTCAAGAGCTTGTAGAATCTATATATTCTAATTGGTACACGTTTTTTACCTCGGAAAGAAAGAATGAGTTTCATTTCAATGTGCAGACTCAAGACGGCTACTTTCCGCCTAGTGTCTCTGAAGTTGCCAAAGGACATACGGTTAAAGACATTAAAGAGTATTTCCATGTTTATCCGTGGGGACAAATTCCCGAAGAGCTTAAAGAGGAAATCTTGGACTACTACCAAAGAGCCAATGACTTTGCTGCTGAGCTACTAGGCTGGGTAGAAATGCATGCTCCAAAGGAAGTCAGTGACAAGTTTTCTATCATGTTGTCTGAGATGATTAACAACAGTGAAAAAACATTGTTGCGCGTGTTACATTACCCACCAATGACAGGGGATGAAGAGCCGGGGGCCATTCGTGCCGCCGCTCACGAGGACATTAACCTGTTAACGATACTACCTGCTGCGAATGAGCCTGGCCTTCAGGTAATGACTAAAGATGACACGTGGTTGGATGTCCCTTGTGATTTTGGGAATCTAATAATCAACATTGGTGACATGCTTCAAGAGGCGAGTGGTGGTTATTTCCCGTCAACGACGCATCGTGTTATCAATCCATCGGGTGAGAAACAGGAAAAATCACGTATTTCTTTACCCCTGTTTTTGCACCCAAACCCTGAAGTTGTGTTATCAGAAAAATACACTGCGGACAGTTATCTGATGGAAAGACTCAGAGAGTTGGGCGTTATCTAAGCGACGATTTTAAGGTCAGCCTAGTGCTGACCTTTTTGTAGTTATTATTGACAACTGCTAAGCTCATAGACAGTCATGACCGTCAACGGGAGAGGATGATTGACAGAATCGACAAATGATATAATTCAATCCACTCGCCAGGCTGACAATCCGCTTCTCTGGTCAGTACTGCATGTGTTACAGCATCGTGCTGATGGATTTAAAATCCACACTTTGGCTGCTCGGCTTATCGAGGCAGATCTCATGCCTTCATTTGATGACTCTCCAGAAAAAGACTTGTTTAAACGAAACTTCCTTCTAATGAACGCATTGTTTCAACTGCAAGAGCTGCTATTACCTGAGCAATGGTTACAAGTCGAAGCAATGGATATTCAACTCTTGCCTTACAACCCTCGCGAACACCAGATAATCGACAGTGATCCTTTGCGAGAATACTACCTAGACTGGTCACATTATGAAGCCGAAGTCGGAGAGGTAAGACGGCTGCTGGAAGACTTTTGGCAGCGCTACGCATATTTTGTCGGCGCTTCTAAGGTGACAGTGTCACGTACCACTGCGCTAAAAAGTTTTGGATTAAATGAGTGGGCGACACAAAAGGAGATTCGACAAGCTTGGCGAAGACTGGCTCTTCGGTGGCATCCAGATCGTGAAGGGGGTGATGCTGAAAAGTTTAGAAATTGCTGTGAAGCATGGTCACTATTGAAAGAGTAGTGAGTCTGATGACTCACTACTGCGGGTATGATGGTCTTATCGAGGTTGACGCATTTTTGCCGCTCTGAGACGATTGAGTGTGGCTAATGTATCAACTAATCTTGGTTTTGCTAGGTCTCCTGAATTTGGCATTGTGGCGCTCCAATCGCCTTCAAGAAGTGCTGCGAGCGCTTTTGGTGGGTGTGTCGACCAACCTGGTTGTTGTGCGAGTTGGAACAATAGCCAACCAATCGCATTCAATTCTGCGTTTGACTCCAACTGCTCAAGCGCTTGCAGGTCAATAGACTCTTTACCAAAACGCAAGCTGTTTGCTCCTTTACCAGAAACTTTGAACTTGCCGTCAATTAACAGTTGTTGTAAATGAGCGCAATCAACGTGGCGAGGTGGAATGAGCTCTAGAGCTTTCTCACTTTCGTTTTGTCGCTCGGTCGGATGCATCGCAATGACTTGTTGCGCTTTTTCGGTAACGTCGAGCGCCTGATAATCATGCATTTGAATGACGGTGTCAGCAACGTCTAGGTAATCCCCGGAACCACCCATAACAATGATTGTAGAGATATCGAGTTCATCTCTTAGTTGCCCAACGCGGTCAACAAAAGGGGTGATAGGTTCATCACCTTTTGACACTAACGCTTGCATACGTTCATCACGAATCATGAAGTTTGTTGCGGAGGTGTCTTCATCGATCATAATTGCACTCGCGCCAGCTTCAATGGACTCTTGTAACCATGCGGCTTGAGAAGTCGAACCGGAAGCATCTTGTGAGCTGAAGTCAGTGGTTTGCTTTCCAAATGGCAAGTGATTGATGTAATTACTTAAATTCAAGTTATGAATCGAACGACCATCTTCAGCTTTGATTTTACAGCAGTCTACGTCTGTCACGATTCCTTCGCGTCCATCTCCTGGTATATGATCATAAATCGAACGCTCTAGAGCATTGAGAAGGGTAGATTTTCCATGGAAACCACCACCAACGATAAGAGTAACCCCTTTGTTGATACCCATACCTTTGATATAGCCTTGATTTGGACGATGAAGAGTCACTTCCAATGATTCTGGTGAGATAAATGGAATGGCGTCCTTCATCGGTAGATCACAGTTACCAGCGATACGCGGTAAAATACTGCCGTTAGCAACAAAAGCGATTAAGTTATTGGCAGCAAGCTGCTCACGCAGGGCTACTTGATCTTCGACGACTTCACAATGCTGTTTAAGTTCTTGCAGATTCAATTCGCGCTCTAAGGTGGCTTTGCGAATATACTTAGGAAGATGGAAAGTTAGCATATTGATGGCTTTTTTTGCCAAGATGCTGCGACCCTCTGCAGGTAGGTTGACGCGAAAGCGAAGTTCGATACCTTCATCAGTGAAGATGACAGCCGTTGAGTCCATGACGGTTTGCCCCGTCAGCGATATCGAGATGTTGTTCTCTTGTTTTGCAAAGGCTGCAAATTGGCGAGCAATATAGTCGCGAGCAGCTATTTGATAAGCAGGGGATTGATCTTTTAACCACTCAAGTCCACTTGGTGCCCACTGTCTAAAAGCGCGGACACGTGAGGCTGCTGCGTATGGGTCAGATTGAACATGGTCTATATGAAAATCAAAATCAGAGAAATCGTAACTACCTTTTATTTGTTGGTAAGCAAGATAATTTTGCTTTTCGATTTTTTTAAGTTTAGCGATTAATAGATCCATGTCGAATGTCTCGAATTTCTTGAGGTTGGTGCGCGATTATAGGAGCCTCTCTGCTGTGGGTAAAGCGCTAACCTATAAAATCAATGGTTATCCGGTTTAAACACATCGCTTAAAAGAGGAGGGATTCTAATGCAAGCATCACTAGCTTAGCGCAATAGTTCATCGTAGGAGAAAGAGGAAAAATAGTCGCAGTCTCAACAAAGAAACTACGACTACATCGCGTTATACACTAAGGTCTTAATTTCTGTAATCGTTCTACATCAATTTCTTTAGTGTAATCAACATCATCGAGGGCAAAGCCATTAAGGTTTAAGAATGTGTTTTGGAACCCTTCAAAATCACCGATGGTTTTAAAGTTCTCCGCATTCATTTGCTCGAGCAGTTTGCCTACTTGGTTTTGAGTATCAGGGTTGAGTTCCCAATCATCCATACGAATTAATCGTTCGCCATCGAGCGGGATCTTGTCTTGACCGTATAGTTTGGTTGAAAACAGGCGCTGCATTTGCTCAATACATTCTTCGTGAGTGCCTTGCGCTTTCATAGTTTTATATAGTGCGAGTAAGTAGGGACTTAGACCAGGAATAAACACACTTGCTTTGGTAACAAGAGCTTTACACACTGTCGCATACGCATTGCCATTAAAGTTTGAGAGTTCAAGATTCAAGGCATGGCTAGTTTGGTGCAAATCAACTTTTGCACGCCCTAATGTACCATCAAGGTAGATTGGGTGGGTGACCGCTGGACCGATATACGAAAAAGCAATGGTTTTAAAACCGTCTGCAACGGAATCAGAGTTGATGAGGGTATCTATCCAGCTTTCCCAATCTTCACCGCCCATCACTTTTAGCGTGCCTTGAATTTCTTCGTCGGTTGCTGGGCTAAGCGTGGCTTCTTCCCATTGTTCAGTTTCCAGATTGATCGTAGCGCCAGAGACTGATTCTCCAATTGGTTTAATTGCAGAGCGCCAGAAACCACCGTTGCCATCAGGTCTTAAACCAGTCGCTAGACTATAGATGACCAAATCCACTTCACCTTCGAAGTAGGTCTCAATAGCTTCAATGACTTGTTCTCTGACATCCTTGGAAAAAGCGTCGCCAACAATATTGATAGCGCGACGACCCGCCTGTTCAGCGCGTTTTTTGAAGAAAATATTGTTGTACCATCCTGCCGAACCAATGCCCTTGTCTGATGGTCCTCGCTCGAACGAAACGCCTATGGTGTCAGCTTCGGCACCGCCAAAAGTGAGAGCGATGCGTGCTGCAAGTCCAAAACCGGAAGAGGCGCCGATAATAAGCACACGTTTTGGACCATTCTTGATCGGATTTGCCGACTTTACGTAATCAATTTGGTTATCGACCGCCTTTTTACAGCCCTCTGGGTGGGCTGACCGTGCGACGACACCGCTGATAATCGGTTCAATTATCATTTATACAACCTATCTAAGACGATGATAAAGACACAGAATAACGTAAAGTGTTGTAAATTATATTGAGCTAGGGCATCAAAAAGGTGAATCTGATGCTCTAAATTCGTGGAAACTTTAAAAAAGTTGTAGTAAGGGCTAAAGGTGAGGTTGCATACTGTCAGCAATGAATTGAGCAATAAAAGGTTGAGCTTCTGGCTTTGGATGTAATCCGTCTTCCATCATCCATTCTGGCTTGATGATGATCTGCTCCAAGAAGAATGGCAGCAACGGTACGTTGGTTTCTTTTGCTAGTGCAGGGTAGATTCCCTCAAACATAGAAGCATAACGTTTTCCGTAATTGGGTGGGATTCGAATCTGCATCAGCAGCACTTTTGAACCGGCTTTTTGTCCCATTTCGATTAACGACGCCAAATTTTTTTTAATGATGTTAGGCTGGAATCCTCTCAAACCGTCGTTAGCCCCCAACTCAATCAGTAGATAATCTGGGGAGTGCTGCTTGAGAAGGCCAGGGAGCTTGGCAAGGCCATTACTTGTTGTATCACCGGAAACACTGCCGTTAACGACCTCAATCGGGGTTGTGTCTGATGACAATTTGTCAGATAGCATGGATGGCCAGCTCTGCTCTACACGCATGTTGTAGCCTGCACTTAAGCTGTCTCCAAGAATAAGTAACGTCGCCGCTTTTGCATTTAAAGAGGCCAAGGATAAAACAATTAAAACGAAAAAGGAAAGTTGCCGAATCATGAGTTCTTCCATAATCAAAGCTGAATCAGTGTCCAAAGTAGTGTCTACGAAAACGGAACATTTAACAATCCTCGAGGGTGTAAATCTGTCAATCGAGGAGGGTGAAAGTATTGCTATCGTAGGAACATCAGGTGCAGGAAAATCGACATTGATGACTTTACTGGCCGGTTTGGACGTTCCTTCTCAAGGTTCAATCCAACTACTAGAACAGCAAATTTCAGACCTTGATGATGAAGCACGCGCAAAGATACGCAGTGATCATGTAGGTTTCGTATTTCAAAGTTTTTTATTGATCCCAAGTTTATCGGCACTGGGAAATGTGACGTTACCATGTCTGCTTAAAGGAGAAAATGAAGACACAGACAAAGCTAAAGCGCTGCTAGAGTCGGTAGGTTTGGGCCACAGAATCGATCATTTACCTTCTCAATTATCGGGAGGTGAGCAGCAACGAGTTGCCATCGCAAGAGCCTTTATGACCAGCCCGAAAATTTTGTTTGCTGATGAGCCTACCGGAAACTTGGACCAAAACACCGCACATAAGATCGTTGAACTGCTGTTCAATCTCAACAAGGAACATGGAACAACACTGGTGTTAGTGACTCACGATCTATCGTTAGCGAAACGTTGTGACCGTATTTTCCATATGAATGCCGGAAAGCTAGAAGAGGAATAAGAGATGGCTCAAGGAGGACTCAACAAGCGACTGATCAGTTGGAGTATCGACGAGATCAGGCAAGGGCAGCTTTGGCCTATTGCTATCTCTCTCTCGTTGATCATAGCGTGCATTTTTGGCTTATCCGCTCTCGCTGAGCGAATGGAGCAGGTTATTGTTAAGCAGGGCAAAGATGCACTGACTGCCGATACGGTGTATATCACCGCAAATCCAATAACAGACACTAACCTACAATATATCGAGGCTTCAGGGCTCAACTCGTCCTTTTATACGCGCTTTGCGACGATGTCGTTTAGCGACAATGGGATGCAGCTGATTACGGTCAAAGCGGTCGATGATCATTTTCCTCTTAGAGGCACTTTAACATTAGCGACAGATACTGGGACACAACATCACGTTAAACCCGGTGAGTTGTGGCTTGATAGCAGAATAGCAGAACAACTTGGTGTCACTCAGGGTGACGTTGTCACTGTGGGCGACGCTGACTTGACGGTGAGTGGCGTTATCCTCGAAGAGCCGGGTATCAGTTTCAACCCGTTTCAGCAAATGCCAACGGCTTACATTCACCAGGAATCGGTGGACGAAACTGGTGCGATTCAATTAGGTAGTCGAGTTCAGTTTCGAGCCTATCTTACTGGAGAAGAGGCTGCCATCACTCAACTTAAACAACAGATTGAGTTAACGCCGAGCGATCGCTGGCGAGACCAAAGTTCGGGTAGTCGAACCAATGAAATATTCGATCGGACGACCCAATACCTATCGTTGACGGTCGCCATCATTATTATTATGGCGGCGACAACGCTTGTTCTAACTTGTCAAAACTACGTTCAAAGCCGAAGACAGACAGTCGCCATGCTGAAAAGCTTAGGGGCGAGCAAATCTTGGTTGGTTCGATGGTTGAGTATTCAAACCTTGCTTTTGGTTGTATTGGCCATCGTTGCAGGTTTAGTGCTAGGCGTGCTACTTGAAACGTTATTACGGTTACCGCTCACGGATTTATTGCCAGACCCACTACCCGGGTATGGCCTGACGCCTGCCGTGATTGCCGTCGTATCGAGTTTGTGTATCGGCGTACCTGCTTTGGGTATTCCACTTTATAAGCTCATTTCGGTATCATCGGTAGAGGTACTCCAAAGCGCCGATGAAAATCGTGGTGGTTTTATCTATTTTCTGATTCTTGTCCCGCTGACTCCTTTGCTTGTTGTTTATCGTGATAACAACCTAGTCTGGATCGTCCTTGCAGGTATTATTGGGTTATTTGTGGTTTTAGGGGCGATCAGTGTCATTTTTACGTGGTTGCTGTCGAAGGTATCACTACCGGTTTCGATGAAACTTGCGGTCAGTCGAATCAATAGAAGTAAACGTCATACCGGACTTCAATACGGTGCGTTAGGGCTGTCTTTAATGCTATTGACGACCATATGGTTGGTGCGCAGCGATTTACTCAGTGATTGGCAACGCACACTTCCGGTTGATGCGCCGAATGCCTTTGCACTTAATATTGGTGAGCATGAAAAACAAAGCTATCTCGAGGCACTCGATGGCAATAACATTCAGCGTTCAGAAGCGTTTCCCATTTCAAGAGGCAGACTCACTGAGATAAATGGAGAAGATGCTCAACTGCGTCAAAAACAAGGACTGGAACAAGAAGACGCATTAACAAGAGAGCTTAACTTCACCTACGCGGAGACATTACCAAGCTATAACGATGTTATTGAAGGTGAATGGACGAAGACAAATGGTGTATCGGTTGAAAAAGATGTGGCAGAGAACCTAAACCTTAAAATAGGTGACAAATTGGGTTTTACTATAAATGGTCAGAAAATCAGCGCAAACGTTAACTCCATTCGATTTGTAGAGTGGCGTGACATGAAGCCAAACTTCTATTTTATCTTTACTCCGGATGTATTGGCCAACATCCCAAGTGCCTGGCTAGTGAGCTTTAGGCTTGAAGACAAAGATAATCAATTGATTGGGGAGCTGTCACGTAATCATCCAACCGTCAGTCTGATGGACATACGATTGATGGGAGAGAAGATACAAGGTCTACTGAGCCAAATAGTTTGGTCGATCACCGTTTTAGCAGCACTTGGCGTGCTATCCGGTGTCCTACTTATCTTTACCTTGTTGCGTCTAAGTTTATCTCAACGTCAAGCTGAAATTCGCTTGTACCGAACTTTGGGCGCAAGTCGTAGGCGGATTGTCAGAACGATATGGGCTGAATACGGGATTATGGCGATAATATCGGGGTTAGTCGCCACACTGGGCGCAGAGGTCGTTGTAGGCTCGATCATGAAATTTGGCTTCGAGCTGCCGTGGAGTTGGCATTTATCCACGTGGATGGTGGTCCCCGCAATCGCTTTCGTTACCTTAGCTCTAGTGTTATTTTCTCTGATACGACAGATGCTTACTACAAGTCAAAAGCAGTTTGCTTAATAGTTAGCCACCGATTTTTAGGAGTTATCCACAAAATCGGTGGATAAAGTTTTGGATAACTCAAGAGTAAAATGACAGGCAGAAAACGGTAACCATTGATTTATCAGTAATGGCGCGTATTCCAAGCTCTGATTACGAGGGGGTTGAGTTATGCACTTAGTTACTGTCAAGAAAAACATCACAAAAATAGTGATTTTTTTTAATAGTCTAAGTGGCTAAAATTGATCTCCTTTATAACGCCAATAAATAAGCGATGAAAAAAGATTTAGCGGTGGCAACCAGCGGTAAAAGAGTTGCAATCATTGGTGGTGGAGTGGCCGGTTCTACTGTCGCACTGTATTTGGCAAAACAAGGGCTAAACGTTGCACTGTTTGAAAAAAACAGCAGTTTGGTTAGTGGGCCGCCTATCTGCCATTTACATGCTGGTGGAAATCTGTATCGCGAACTTTCCCAGCAGCAATGTCTCGACTTACTTGTACAGTCGATAGATTTTGTGAAGTTCTTTCCTGCGACTGTCAATAAGCGCCCAACCGTTATTGCCATACCGAACAATGATAATGGTACGCCCGAATCATTATTGCCTCGTTTAGAGCTACTTCAAAAAAGTTATCAGAGCCTAGTAGAGGCGGATTCTGCTAACGAAGTTCTGGGCGATCCAGCCGACTACTTCCATGAATACTATTACGAACAGCTGAAAACGTTGGCGTTATTAGAGGTACCAAGAAAACCTTCATCAATTGATGAATGGTTAATCCCTTTTGCGAAACACACGGATTTGAGCAAGCTCAAATATCCAGTCTATGTCGTTCAGGAATATGGGTTAAGTTTATTTCGTGTGGCCGCATCGGTTGAACTCGCGGCTCTAAAACTAGCAAATTTGGACATAAAAACTGGCCATTGCATCAAGCATGTTTCTCGAGTAGGTGAAGGGTACACATTACAATTTGAAAATGGCCACGAGGACAATTTTGATTTTGTTATTAATGCCTGTGGTTTTAGAACGGGCGTCATTGATGATCAATTGCACTTAGCAAGAGAACGACTTGTGGAGTTCAAAGCTGCTTATGTGACTCAATGGCAAAGTTATAAAAATGAGAAATGGCCAGAAGTTATCTTTCATGGCAAACGTGGTACTCCGCAAGGTATGGCTCAGTTAACGCCTTACCCCGGAGGGTACTTTCAACTTCATGGAATGACTATGAACATTACGTTATTTGATGAAGGTTTGGTTCAGTCCACATCAAAAAGTGCCCAGCCTCAATTGCCCTCAAACTTAATCGCCAAGGTCGATAAGGGGTGGTCGTTGGAAGTGCAAACTCAACGAGCTTGCAATGCGATACAACACCTCAGCCAATTCATTCCCTGTTTTGAAACTGCCGAGCCTGCCGGAACCCCTTTGTATGGTGCGCAGCAAATCCCCGGCAACGACCCGAGTCTTCGTGCAGCTGATGTGAGCTTTGAGGGAGAGCATTACGCTCGGCTAGAAATTGTCAAAGCATCCTCTGCATTACTGGCAGGAAAGAAAATAGCTAAGCAATGGTTTGATCTCAAAGATTCTACACTTAACCAAACAGAGTCAACTAAAGAAGAAGTCCGTGCTATTGAATCGCTTGCAAAACAGATTGCAGTGAGCCGTGGGTATCCCGAAGAGCTTGCAATTGCCTATTAATCATGCGAGTGACGACAAGTTTCAGTCAGTCTCATCATTGATAGTCGTAATTCTATCTTGATTGCATATAATCCTTGGTAAAGTAAACATGGAGTTGGCAAATGAACGTTTTAGTGACGGGTGGTGCAGGTTACATAGGTAGCCACACCTGTGTACAGTTAATAGAGGCAGGGATGACGCCTGTCATCTTCGACAACCTATACAATGCAAAAGCCGCGGTGCTTGATAGAATCGAAAAAGTGGCAGGGAAGCGACCTGAATTTATTCAAGGTGATGTGCGTGATAAATCAGCATTAGTAGCAGCTCTGAAAACACATGATATTCATTCGGTTATTCATTTTGCAGGGCTAAAAGCGGTTGGCGAGTCAGTAGAAAAACCACTTGAGTATTACGATAATAACGTAAACGGAACCTTGGTATTAGTCGATGCTATGAGAGCGGTGGGCGTTAAGCACCTTGTGTTTAGTTCATCAGCAACGGTTTATGGTGATCCCGCCTCCGTTCCGATCACGGAAAGTTTTCCTACAAGTGCTACTAACCCTTATGGTCGCAGCAAACTCATGGTTGAAGAGTGTTTAACAGACTTTCAAAAAGCCAACCCTGAATGGACGATAACCCTGCTACGTTATTTCAACCCAGTAGGGTCGCACCCGACAGGGGAGATGGGCGAAGATCCCCAAGGGATCCCCAATAATTTAATGCCATTTGTGTCACAGGTAGCCGTGGGCCGTCGTGATTTTCTGTCGATATTTGGAAACGACTATCCAACACCAGATGGCACAGGAGTTCGTGACTACATTCATGTTATGGATCTTGCCGATGGACATATTGCAGCTTTGAAGAGGCTAAACCATCGAAAAGGGCTGCATATCTATAACCTCGGTACGGGCAATGGCTCAAGCGTATTGGATATGGTTAAGGCGTTTGAGTTAGCTTCAGGAAAACAAATTCCTTACAAGATTGTTGATCGTCGTCCGGGCGATATTGCAGAGTGCTGGGCCGATCCAAGTAAAGCCAATAAAGACTTAGGTTGGGCGGCTACACGTTCTTTGCAAGATATGACGACCGACGGTTGGAAATGGCAATCTCTGAATCCAGAAGGCTATCCGGAATAATGTTTTATTAACATTTTGTCATTATTCGTCACAAATGAGCGCGTAATGCGCTCTTTTTTGATCTGGATCTCTTTCGACAGTGAATAAAAAGTATGAAATTGTTGTGATTTTGATAAAATGGAATGAGTACTTAATTTTACATGTGAAATAACTTTTTATCTAAGGGGAACTCAATGGAGTTAGCACTCATCATTACTTTCGTAGTAGCAGCAGTAGTAATGGTTAAGAAAGAAATGGCTAATAAGTAATATTCATTCTAACATTTTGATTACAAACCTTTTATCTGAATGAATTTATTAATAAAAACCGGCAGTAGCCGGTTTTTTTATGTCTAAAATCTGCGTAATTAACGATAAGAATTTATTGTCGTCACGAATAAAAACAATCGTTGTATTTTTATCGTCTAAACTCTTAAGGTGCACGCTCTTTCCGGTCGTCCGATACCGGGGTTTCACACTCATAAAACAAACATCTATAAGAGGATACTGCCATGCGCATTGCGATTCTATCTCGCAACGAAAACTTGTACTCAACTCGCCGCCTAAAAGAAGCTGGGGAAGCGAGGGGACATCAAGTGGATATCATTGATACCCTGCATTGCTATATGGATATTACTAGTAGTAACTCTAAAGTCCGTTATATGGGTGAGGAGTTACCTCAATACGATGCTGTAATTCCAAGAATTGGTTCATCTATTACGTTCTACGGAACAGCAGTAGTTCGCCAGTTTGAAATGATGGGTACTTTCTGCGTAAACGAGTCGGTAGCAATTAGCCGTTCACGTGACAAGCTTCGCTCATTACAGCTACTATCTCGTAAAGGGATTGGTCTACCAAGAACTGGCTTTGCAAGCAAGCCGGACGATATTCCAGATCTAATCAAGAATGTTGGCGGTGCGCCACTTGTGATTAAACTGTTAGAAGGTACGCAAGGTATCGGTGTTGTACTTGCCGAAACGCACAAAGCGGCTGAAAGTGTTATTGAAGCATTTATGGGCCTTAAAGCTAACATTCTTGTACAAGAGTTCATTGAAGAAGCGAACGGTGCTGATATCCGTTGTTTCGTAGTCGGCGGTAAAGTCATTGCGGCTATGAAGCGTCAAGCGGCTGAAGGTGAGTTTCGCTCTAATCTACATCGCGGTGGTAGCGCTCAGCTTATCAAGCTGTCTAAAGAAGAGCGCGTGACAGCTGTAGCAGCAGCTAAAGCGATGGGACTGAACCTATGTGGTGTTGATATTCTGCAATCGAAAAATGGTCCAGTTGTGATGGAAGTTAACTCATCACCAGGCCTAGAAGGGATTGAAAACGCGACAGGTAAAGATGTGGCGGGCCTAATTTACGAATTTATCGAGAAAAACGCCAAGCCTAACAACAACAAAACAAAAGGACGTGGTTAAATGGCAAAAGAGCTTGTCATTGCGGGCGTAGAAGTACGCCCGGGAGAGCGTAAAGAAATAGATATACCGGTAGCTAAGCTATACACCGATGCGGAAGTGTCAATACCAGTGCAAGTCATTCGTTCTAAGAAAGAAGGACCTGTGGTATTTGTCAGTGCTGCGGTGCATGGTGACGAACTCAATGGTATTGAAATTATCAGTCGTCTCATTGCAGAAAACTTAAAGCTTCAGAACGGTACTCTGATTTATGTACCTATGGTGAATGTGTACGGCGTACTTAACCAAAGTCGCTATATGCCTGACCGTAGAGATCTAAACCGCTGTTTCCCAGGCTCTAAGAAAGGCTCACTAGCAGGTCGATTAGCACATACTTTCCTTGAGAGTATCGTTGCACATTGTGATTACGGTATTGATCTGCACACTGGTGCAATTCATCGTTCAAACTTACCACAAATTCGTGCGAACCTTGAAGATGAAGAGACTAAGCGATTGGCGGAAGCCTTTGCAGTACCTGTACTTCTGAATGCAAACATTCGAGATGGGTCATTGCGTGAAGCTGCTGTAAACCATGGTGCACGAGTTCTTCTTTATGAAGCAGGCGAAGCACTGCGTTTTGATGAGCTTTCGATCCAAACTGGTGTTAAAGGTGTTCTTCGAGTACTTAAAGCGCTTGGTATGGTTCGTAAACGCGTATCAAAAGCCAAAACAGAACCTTTCATCGCCAACCGCAGTGATTGGACTCGCGCAGATGCAAGTGGTTTTGTAAAAGAGTACGTTCAGTTAGGGTCAATGGTTGAAAAAGGCGAAACATTAGCTGACATCAACGGTCCTCTGGGCAACAATATCAGTCAAGTTAAATCAAATCGTACTGGTATTATCATTGGTAAGCAGAACATTCCTTTAGTACAGGAAGGCGAAGCCATGTATCACATTGCGTATTTTGGAGATAGCGCAGAAGAGGTATTTGAACACATCGAAATCATGCAAGAGTCGATTGTTCCTGTAGAACCGAGCATGTAATACTATGCCAAACACATATAATGACAGAATGATTATTGGTAATTTGGAAGTCTGTAGTCTTCCAGAGTTAGGTATCTTTGACTTAGAAGTTCGTATTGATACAGGCGCAAAAACATCGTCGCTGCACGTTGATAATCTTCAACGCTTTAAGCGTGATGGTCGCATGTATGTTCAGTACGACCTACACCCAGATATTTACCACTTAGAAGAAATCGTACATTGTGAGTCACTTATTCATGACTCAAGACGTATCAAGTCATCTAACGGTGACTCAGAGCAACGTTGTGTGATTCAAACTTTATTCCGTTTGGGGGATAGAGAGTGGCCAATCGAAATTACGCTAAGCAATCGTCAGGATATGTCATATATGATGTTGTTAGGACGCGAAGCGATGGCTGACAAAGTTTATGTAGACCCAAGTAAAGCGTTTCTGATTGACTAAAAAAACCGCCTTCGGGCGGTTTTTTTTATACCTATTTTCACAAGCTAAACATCAAACAAAAAAAAGTAGAGTACAAGACTCTACTTTCACGTTTAGGATGAAAGATCACAATACTTATGCTGGGTCTAAAACGTCGTCGTTATCCACTTCATAATCATAGTCTTTCGAAGCTTCATGATACTTCGATCTGCTGTTTAAAGTGTGAAACGCTCGTCTTCCGCGTGCTAAGCGAACGTATTTAAGCCAGGTGTGTTCCAATTTAGATTTCGCCTTGCTCGGGTTAACGATCACTTTAGTGAAGTGTTTTTCTTCCGCATTTTCTGGAGTAATATCACCGCGCTCAAGCGCAAGCATAGTTTCACCAAAAGTTACTAAGATGTCTTCTTCTAAAAGTGTAAAATCTCCCGATTTAGCGAATCCGCGTGGAAACTTTACTGCATCATAAAAGCGTTTCTTGCCGTGGCGAAATTGAGTTTCAGTCATAGAGACCTCAAAGCAAATAGATAGTAAAGCAAGGTAATTCAGGTGGGTCCGTAACAATTAATGAATGTCGACTAAACCGTTGAATCCCGTGTTGGTTCGATGCTGAAAATAGTGTGAAAAGGGTAATAAAGGAAACGAAATTTTTTTGTCGAAATCACAAAATTTATTTATGCTTAAGCAAGCATAACTGTGTAAGAATACTGGGCTAACTTTTTCGCTAGCTCAACTACTTAGAATCTGTTTAAGAGTCATTTTATGGACGTAAAAGTATTTCAAACTTTCCTCGAAGTCGCGAAGGAAAAGCACTTTGGCCGCGCATCTGAAAATCTCTATATTACTCAGGCCGCTGTGAGTGCTCGCATTAAACAATTAGAGGAATACTTTGATACTAGGCTGTTTACTCGGCACAGGAACAATATCCAGTTAACGTCAGCGGGTCAAAGGTTAGTTGGGTATGCAGAAGTCATGGTCTCGACCCTTAAGCAAGCGACTTTCGATTTGTCATTAGAAAGCAACAAGGCATTGCAATTGACAATTGGTGGCACACCCAACATATGGGATGCCTATTTACAAAACTGTCTTAGTATTGTTACTGACTCACTGACAGGTTATGGTTTCGTTGCTGAATCGCTTGGGCGGGAACAACTTAATAGAAAGCTACTAGAACGTACGTTAGATCTGGCTTTTTCGTTTGACCCATTTAAAGTTGAAGAATTTAAGAGTCATCAGATTTCGGAACTGACCTTGGTATTGGTCTCAACTGAAAAGCGTGAACTTGAAGAAGCATTTAAAGATAAATACGTATACGTCGATTGGGGCACTCAGTTTGCTTTCGAACACGCCGATCGTCATCCAAATATTCCGGCACCGTATTTACGCACATCGACAGGTCGAATTGCGCTCGACTTTATCCTTGAGAAGGGTGGTAGCGCGTATTTGCCTTCTTCATTAGTGGAACCGTTTTTGGAATCTGGGCAGCTATATCAAGTTGAGGGTTCAGAGGTGTGGTCTCGACCGCTATTTATAAGTTATCGTAAGAACAGCACCTCTCTTGAGGAGATTTTACAAGTAGAGCAATTGGTAACTAAGATAGAGCCGACGACAACGTATTTGATGCAGCTGGCAGGGGAAAACACCGAATAAACAGCTCACAATGTTGAGGCATCGCAAACGCAAAAAAGGGCTTCACCGATAAGGTGAAGCCCTTTTTGTTTATAAAGAACGGACGCTACGCGTTGACAACGGTTAAGTTGTTCATCCAATAACGTTTTAAATAACGATGGAAACACAGCCCAAATTTGATGACTTCTTCAAACAGCATGCAGGCGTAAACCACTTGGAATTCAAGACCGAATATAAACGCTGCTGTGGCGGTTAGTGGCAGTCCCACTGTCCACATAGCAATAAAGTCCATTCTTAAACAGAACTTATTATCGCCACCAGCGCGCAAAATCCCGTTGATAATAATTAGGTTCAGCATGCGTAACCAAATCGCACAACACAGAATAAACATGGCGGGTGCCGCCAGAGGATAGAGTTCTTCGGTGGTTAGGTTTAACCACTCTAAAATAACTTCTCGTCCAAATAGCAATATGACACCTGTGGCAAGGCCAAATAGAAACACTGCTTTGATAAAGAATTTAGACATATTGAATGCCTGTTCAAATTCGTCTCTGCCTAAAGATTGCCCGAGTAGTACAGAGCAGGCGACCGAGATTCCGAAAAATAACGAATAACATAATGACTCAAATGGTCCCATCATGCTAAAGACTGCTAGCTCAGTTGTGCCCATATGACCAAAGATCACTTGATACATGAGTGTGCCCATTGCCCACAAGATCGCATTCAAGGTCGTCGGGACCGCGAGCTTTTTATAAGAGCCCCATAGTCGTTCGCTATTCTCTAGTTTGGTCTCAATCAGTAGCCAGTGATTGCGATAATTAAGATAGGCCCAGATGAAAACTACTTGGCATAGTCGAGAAATCGTCGTCGCCAATGCCGCACCAGCTACGCCCATCGGTGGGACACCCATCCCTCCTTTGATCAGCCAAAAATTAAGCGCAATATTGATAAAGATGGTTATTGCACCAAGGAGAAGAGGTGTGACAGCGTCACCAGATGAGCGCATTGCTGACTCTGCTACGATCACGATGTGAGTTAGGATAAGCACAGGAAAAGCGTACCATAAGTAGGTAGCCCCTAGTTCAATGACGGTCGCGTCGTTTGTTTGTAGCATCATGATGAAGCTAGAAAACAGCGTAATCCCTAGCGTTACAGGAACCAATAGTTTAGCGCCAAACTCCATGGAAAGCTGTGTGATGGTTTTAGCGCTTCGTTTATCGTTTCTACCCCAGTATTGTGCAACCAACACACCGTTCGCCGATGCCATACCTGCCATGATCATAATGGCAACAAAATGCCATTTAGAGGCAATACCTACCGCTGCGGTTGCTTCCTTACCAAAATCGCTAACCATAAGAACATCAGCGAGCGCTAAAATAGCGACCAATGCACTTTGAATTGCGACCGGAAAACCAAGCTTTACCACAGAAGAGAGCAGATGGTTTTGAGAAGCCTGATTAGATGACTTAATATAGGTTTTCGTTGTCATAACAGCCCTCCTGAAAAGTGTGATTGGAATCATATAAACGGGGCTAATATAAGAAAATTGGAACGCCAAAACCATGTTCAAAAATAGACAAAACCTGTGCGAATCCGTCATTGATGAATTTAGCATCAAGTCCCAATGGATAGATGAAGTCTTTTTATCGGACGCATGCGAAGAGCGCTTTCTTTCGTCAAGTGATATTCCAGAGTTTGTCCCCGAGGATATTTTTATGGCCGGGATGGCGAACCTGATTGATGGCTATCATGTCGAGCGGAAGGGGATCGACGTTCACACTATTTTGTTTACTATTGAAGGTGGAGGGGTGCTCATTACGGAGGAATATGTTAAGGCCATTGAACCGTATTCTATTGTTGTTTTACCAGCACACACGCCATATAGGTTTGAGATTAATCCTCAGTATAAACATTGGCGAATGATCTGGTTTTTACCTAAAGACAGACCGAGGTGGCAGGCTTTGTCTGATCTTGGCCAAAAAGTGTTGCCGTTTCATGGTTGTGAACGCATTTGGGCGCTAATGACACTGTTGTACTTAGAGATTGGTGGCAGGACCAGCTATCGCAAGTTATTGGTGGGTGAAGTATGTAGAATCATCACCGGGTTTGAAAGCCAACCTACAGATTCTACGGTTCGGGTACAAGCCTTATTTAGTCAAATAGAAGGGCAACTTCATTTGCCATGGACGGTAAAAACAATGGCGAATAAGACATTTTTGAGTGAAGAGCAGTTAGCGCGTATCTGCAAGCAGCTCTATAACGTTTCGCCTCGAGCGCGTTTAATCAATTTACGTATGGAAAAAGCGTGTGACTTACTAAGAAATAATGACTGGTCTATTGTAATGATAGCTGAGCGCCTAGGCTATCGAGACCCATTTAACTTTACGCATCGATTCACAAAGCACGTGGGTTGTTCGCCTAGCGCCTATCGTAAGCAGGTCATGCAGCTAAACGATGAAAGGTAGAGCGCGTTTGCGCCCTACGTTGATCATTTGTTGATGGCTTGATTTAGCCATTGGTCAAATTGTCCTTTCGGTAATGCGCCATTAATCATGTCCATACGTTGGCCGTTTTTGAACACCATAATGGTCGGAATACTCCGGATTTGGAATTGTGCTGCGAGCTGTTGTTGCTGTTCAGTGTCAATTTTAACGAATCGGACTGCACCGGTGCGCTCTTCGGCGGCTTGCTGAAAGACGGGGGCAAACCCTACGCACGGGTTGCACCACGTGGCCCAGAAATCGATAACGATAGGTTGCGTACTATTGAGGAGGACAGAAAAATTCTCTTCAGTTCCTTCAATAGGGCTTCCGTCTAAAAGTAATGCTTTGCAGCGACCACATTTTGGTGATTCTGTAACTCTTGCTGCTGGTAAACGATTTAGTCCATTGCATGACGGGCAACGTGTATTAATAGTCGACATGGTCTCTCCCAACCGTGAATTGAATTTGTAATTTAGGCTTCTTTGAGCCCTAGATTATGAGTATACTCGAAGCTCTTAGAGTCGGGATAGATAAGTTATTATCGACGCTTATTAGAGCGTATTTATTGATAATATTTGTCTATCTCGATTGATGAAAACTATAAAAAAATAGGTACAGAATGACAACATTTTACGCCGAAATTACTGGTTGGGGTAAGTGCCTTCCACCAGCGATATTATCTAATTACGATCTTAGCACTATTATGGAAACATCGGATGAGTGGATTAGATCCCGTACTGGCATAGAAAATCGTCGCATCAGCCATGTAAATACTTCTGAAATGGCTACGGTTGCTGCTAAACATGCTATGGCATGCGCCGGTATTACTGCGGATGAAGTTGACCTTATTATCGTCGCAACTTGTTCTCCAGATTCACTTATTCCTAACACTGCATCGCGTGTTCAACAAAACTTAGGTGTTCCATCCGCAGCTGCGTTTGATTTGAATGCCGCCTGTACGGGATTCGTTTATGGTCTAGAAACCGCGACTAAGCTGATTCAATCTGGTAATTACCGTAATGCCATCGTAATCGGAGCAGAGCGTTTATCCTTCTTCATCGACTGGAGCGAACGTGACACCGCCGTTTTATTTGGAGATGGCGCGGGTGCCGCAGTCCTGTCTCGTACAGAGAGCAAAGTAGGTCTGCAAGATGCGCAAATTGGGTGTGATGCGAAAGGTCGCGATATTCTCGCTGTGCCTGAGTTTGGCACATCGATGCAACGCTTTGCTGCGGACAACGGTTACTTTGAATTCAATTTCATTGGTAAAGAGATCTTCAAGCGTGCTGTAAAAGGTATGGGCGCAGCGGCGAACACCGTACTTTCTCGTTCTAATCTTACCAAAGAAGATATTGATGTAGTGATTCCGCACCAAGCAAATATTCGAATTATTCAAACCTTGTGTGACTTGTCTGGTATCGATCAAGACAAAGCGTTCGTTAATATCCAGAACTATGGAAACACATCAGCAGCCACGGTGCCAATTGCGTTGTGTGAAGCGATGGAGCAAGGTCGAGTTAAACCGGGTGATGATCTTCTACTTGCTGCATTTGGAGCGGGCCTTACTTGGGGTGCTGGTCATATTAAGTGGGGTGATAGAGTTACGCCCGTCGGTACGAGTGATGCGGCATTACCTCCATGTGAAAAATCGGCACTAGATCTGATGAAAACGGCGATTGAGCACTGTCAAAATAAGCCAGAAAAATAATCCGGTCATCAATCTAAAAGCCAGAGAAATTGAGCTTCTCTGGCTTTCTTATGGAATGGCTTAAAGCAACAACTACTGTTGTTCTTGCTCTTTAGTACGATTCTCGTAGTAGTCCCATACTGTATAACGTTCGTTTTTCGACAGAACACAGTAAGGTACACGCTTGCCACCTTCGGTGAATCTTTCTAGCTTATGACCTTGCTCAACGCAGTAAACGTAAGCAGGATCACTTTCCACTGTAATTTCATCTACATCGTATTTATCTGGCTCACTGGCACAGCCAGATAAAATACCTATTGCCATTGCGCCAATCACCCATTGTAACTTTCTCATTCTTTCTCCTAGTTGGAATTCACGCTTTGAGTTAAGTGTAGGAGATTTCGAAAGAAAAGTGTTTTGATTTGGTCAAATTATTCAACATTTTATGCGAAATATGGCTCGGTTGTACTGTGACTCCCAAAATTCCTACAAGCGCGTCAGCGTTTACAAAGCTGAGCCTCGACTCACCTTTTATACACCCTTGATTAAATATACTTGTTGCCTTCACCAAAGCGGTAAATAAGCCTCGTGCCCCAAAGCTGATCACGAGCGCCTGAATTGCGATGATAAGCGTACTTCCAATCGGCTTGTAACGACCAATTGGCATTCAAAGAGTAGTGAACGCCAGTTCCTATATTCCATTGCAGCTTTTTCGTCTCTCTATCTTTATCAAGCATGGCTTCACCAACACCAGCGTTTAGATAAGGTTTGAAAGCGCTGCCCGGCATAAAGTAATACTGAACATCCAAGCTATAATTTTCGTAAACATGTTTTTCATTGCTCACTGTCGATTCATAGTTACCTTGCATATAGCCAAGACGAGTCGATAAACTCTCTGTGAAATACAAGCCCAATGTGAAAGCAGGAGCAAAACCATTTTTAAGATTGCGTGCTTCGTCTAATTGTGGGTACGCAAACCCAGCGCTGATACCCACGATTCCATAAGTTACTGGGTCATCAGTGTATTGGTGATAGCTTTTTCTTTGTCTACGTTTGAGGCTGTCATCGGTTTCGCCTGCGCCAAATGCGTAGTTAACTTGCATTTGATATTTGGTTTCAATATCACCATTTCGTAATACATTTGAATGGACGCCAACAAACCCCGTTCCGGCTTTGACAATTTCTCTGCCCGCAATGTTGTTAACACCGCGACCTAGGCTGTCAACAGGATCTAGAAAGAACAGAGCGGTCGAGCCCAGTGTGTCAGAACCCCATACAGTGCCGCCCCTTAACCGTATTTCCTTCTCTTTGTTAAAAGCCCATTCTCCATAGACCCAACCAAGGGTAGGGGTCACAACTAAGTCTTGAATCGATGGAATTTCAGCAAAGGCTTCAATGCCATATTCCCAATAAAAAGTGGACATCAACGTGGAGTACATAAACGCATCCCACTGCCGATAACCTGATTTACGAGCCGCTTGATAGTAAACGCCTCCAAAATAAGGGTGTCCAATGTAGTTGATAACATGATCGTCACGGTCCCATACAGGACCAGATCTTACATTGTCCAACCATTTATTCATCAGCTTGATATCACTTTTTTCCCAGTTGGTAATGGATTCTGGCATCAGAGCTAGCACGCCAGCGACACCAACACCATAAGCAAAAATCGATTTGGTTTGAGACCAGAGTCTTTCACTATCTTCGCCATTTTGTGGGTCAAAAAGAGAAATTCGATATGGCGAATCGTAAAAATTGGTTGGGCTGTCAGCTTCGCCTAATATCCGTAATTCTTCAAAGCTGCTATTGGAAGACATAGACCGATAGCCAAGGCTGTTTAGTTGCTCCGATTGCGTCGTGTTGAATTCGGAATTGGATAGTCGCTGATCTTGTGCAATCGCTTGTTGTAAGAAGTCTTGTTGTGAAACGGTAGAATGAGGATGCTCGATTGGTGACGATTCACTATTCGCATAACTGTGCGGAATCATAATAACGAGTGATAAATAGGCTAACGATTTTTTAAATTTCATAATGTAACAGGAGCTTGGCAAACGAATTTATAATATTAGTTGCTTAAGATCCCTTTAAGCGAGGGAGCAATAATACAGCGTTCATTAATGTTAGTCGCTTAATTGCTAGGCAGAAAACTGTGTCTAAGTGTAAGCTGAATTTTGTGATAGACTTCTCGCATTATTCACTTGGTTAGTAGGTCAAACGTGAGACAAATTACGACAGCGGTTCACCCAGATATAAAACACCTAGACGATAAGAAGATCATAAAGCGTAACGCTACACGTGCTATAGCCGTTGATGGTGAAGATATTTTGTTACTATTTACTGAGCGCTATCATGATTATTCACTCCCTGGTGGTGGATTAGATGATGGTGAAGATGTCATTGCTGGTATGGTAAGAGAACTGGAAGAAGAAACGGGTGCTAAAAATATCCATGCGATCAAACCATTTGGTATCTATGAAGAGTTTCGCCCTTGGTATAAGGACGATGCGGATATTATGCATATGATTTCTTACTACTATTCCTGCAAAGTTGATCGAGAGTTAGGCACCACTTCTTACGAAGATTACGAAATTAAAAATGGTATGAAGGCGGTATGGATCAATATTCATGAAGCGATAGCCTTCAATGAGAAGACCATCGCAGAAAGTGACAAAAAGGGTATGAGTATTGAGAGAGAAACTCACTTGCTGCACTTAATTGCTAAAGAATTGCTTTGAAGAGGGCATGATGCCATGAAATTGATGACCAAAGATGACAATTTCTTTTTCTTATTGGGTTCGCTGCTGGTGTTGTTTTTCCTAAGTGCTGTCGTTCATCAATTTAAAGACGACGCTCAAGACTACGTACTGGCGCTTCTTGTACTCTGCATGAGTACATCAATTGTTGGCGTTCATCGTAAACAGACATTTTATCGCTCATGGTATGCGGTAATGATAACGGTGGTCGTGATTTCTGGCAGTATTTCTGTGTTCGAAGACTATGACTTATCGCTCGTTACTATGTTCGCTATGCTGTTTTTCGTACTAGCTCAGACATTTTCGGCACTTAAGCAAGTTATGATGCCAAGGAAAGTAACGTTGAATCAAATTGTCGGTTCGATATGCGTCTATCTTCTTTTTGGATTGTCGTTTGCGTTCATCTATTTGATACAGCTTGAGTTATTTGTGGCCCCTTTTAATGGATTAGAGTCAAAGCCTTGGCTCGACAACCTGTTTGAAGTGATCTATTTCAGCTTTATCACGCTGACAACTGTTGGTTATGGTGACATCTCTCCGGTGCTGGCTATCCCCAAATTTTTTGTGTTCTTGGAATCAATAACGGGAAGCTTCTATTTAGCTATCATGGTAGCGAGTTTGGTAAGCAGTCATCTTTCCCAAAAAGAGACAAGTTGACCGCATGATTAGATGGAGCAGCGACTGGCTGCTCTTTTCATTTCAGCTTGCCTCATCGGCATAGCATCAATCGTTTTCGTCACCAAGTTCCAATCTGTCTCTGCCCCCCAACGAAGTTTTTCAGAGCCGTCTTTGCCGATAAGTACTGCGGCATGTTCGTCTCGGTTTATACCGTACGTTTTGATGAGCGCGGAATAATCGAACATGTCTTTTGCCCATCCAGGGAAGGAAAATCCATCTTCTGTGATGACCAAGGTAACCACATCTCTCTCTTGTAGAGCGCACTCGTTCGTCAAGACACCTAACAAAAATTCTTTTACTTTTTCGTCGTGGCTTGGAGCAAAATACATAACGCTGCGATGAGACATACCGTGATAGCTGTCGTTTGGATATCGAGAGCTGTGGTCCGAATCTTTGCAGGCCGTAATGCCAATCAGAGTGAATAAGGTAATAATCCCAATGCTTTTCATCGATGTTTCCAATTACAATACTGACTGTTCATACGTTAAGTTTAGCCATTGAGTTCTCTGTTGCTAAACTAAACGAGGCCGATATCTGATATTATTGGCGACAAACGGATAAAGATGTTTACTATGGAATCAATAGCTATTTTTGTAGATGTTCAAAATGTCTACTACACCACTCGACAAGCGTTTGGGCGCCGTTTCGACTACAACGCGCTGTGGGCGACACTCAGCAATAACTACCGAATTGAAATAGCGAGAGCTTATGCGATTTCGTCAGTGGATCCGAAACAAAGACAGTTTCATCATATTCTAAGAGGGATTGGTTTTAATGTTCTGTTGAAACCTTTTATTCAGCGACTAGATGGCAGTGCTAAAGGAGATTGGGACGTCGGTTTGGCGCTGGATGTCTACGAAATCGCCAACAGTGTTGACCGGATCGTGCTAGTGTCGGGAGACGGTGATTTCCAAGTATTGGTTGAACGTATTCAGCAGAGGTTTGGCACTAAAGTGACGGTTGTTGGGGTTCGCTCTTTAACGGCTAATAACTTGATTCAAGCCGCTGATGATTATGTTGAGATAGATTCTCAACTGTTGATAGGGCATCAACATGGCGAGTGACATCCTTAAAGGGGCGTTAGCAACAGAGTTTAGAACCGTTGAAGCGATGATGCGTATCTACTGTAAAAAGCATCATTCAAGTGAGACGTTGTGCGAGAGTTGCCAAGCGCTATTGGGTTATGCTGAAACCAAGCTTGATCGATGTCCGTATGGTGAATCAAAACCAACGTGCAACAAATGCCCAATTCATTGTTACAAACCTGAGCCGAAAGCTCAGATGAAAGCGGTCATGGTCTATGCTGGTCCACGAATGCTGCTGCCACATCCTATATTGTCAATTCGCCATCTATTGCATGAACGCAAGGAAGTGCCGAGAAAGCCCGAAGCGTGGCAGTCAAATAAAAAGCCAGTAAGCGAAGAGGCGGACTAACTCCCTGCGAGTACGATAATATGAGACACAAGCACCCCCAGAGTTAAATGATTACGTAACGTTGAGTATTGAGACGGGAATATCGACCCTGTAGTGGAGAACTTTGCTTTCTCCACTCCCCAGACACACAAATATCCCATCATGGACACCACTAAGGCGAGTTGGAACTGTTGCGGTGCAATCAAAACTACCGGTGAAACCGGTAGTATGATGAAAGCCCCTAGAAGGGGCTATGTTTTATAAGCCCGAGAGTCGCAACTGCTCTTGGCGTTTTTCTTCCGACTCCTGATTACGTATGTATTCACGAATCATCTGTTCATCGAGTCCTACTGTGCTAACACAGTAACCTCTTGCCCAGAATTTTCTCCCAGTAAAGTTACGTTTTAC
>NZ_OANU01000106.1 GCF_900089835.1 Vibrio thalassae
AATTATTTTTGCCAACTCCCCCCAAGGAAAAGGTCGTATCGAACGCGCCTTCGATACGTTCCAAGATCGTCTCGTCCCTGAATTAAGACTGGCGGGGGTCTCCGATATGAATAGCGCAAATGACTACCTGCAAAACACTTTCATCCCTGACTATTGGGCGACAACCCTCACGGTCAACGCTAAGCAGGTGCGCTCGGAACATAGGCCCGTTCCGAAACACCTAAACCTCGATGCGATATGTATCCAAAAAGAATATCGAAAAATCCGTCGGGACCATACCTTCAGTTATGGTAATGCAATGTACCAAATTACCTCTCCGTTAAGGCACTCTATCGTGAGTCAACAAGTTGAGCTACGTAAGCAACTTGATGGTAACTTCACCGCTTACTTTGCTGACCGAGAGCTGTCCATTAAAGAGCTTGTTGAGCCTAGCTCTAGGAAAGAATACGGGGAAGAAGTTCAGAAAAAGCTCGATGCGATTGAACTTGCCAAGGAGTTAGGCAATGTGAGAGAAGCTGCTCGGCAAAGCGGTTGCTCTGTCAAAAGCATTCACAACAACCGTCAACTTCTCGAAGCACACGGTCCATTAGCTTTGAAACGTATGTATGGCCAACCAAGGCACAGTAACCGCATCGATGAGAAGACTCGAAATGTCGTCATCTCATTAACGCTCAAATTACCTCATCTAACATCGATCAGGATCAGTGGTGAGATGAGAAAGCGATTTAACATCTCGATTAGTCACTCAACAGTAAGGAGCATCTGGCTTGAAGAAAAGCTGAATACAAGAGAGTTACGGCAAGCTCGTGCCGAGGCATCAATTATCGAATAAGAGCAGAACTGTCAAGGTTGACTACTATTAATAA
>NZ_OANU01000103.1 GCF_900089835.1 Vibrio thalassae
TCTAAATACTTATTCTTCCAATCGTGCAGAGTAGAGATATGCATACCTTCATTATCTGCAAACTCCCGCAAGGATAAACCACTTTCAACAAACCTGCGAATAGTTGCTTTCTTATGCTCTTCTGAATAACGCTTCACTTAATTAAACTTACCGCTCCCTGTTTTACTTTTATTGAGGATTAAGGGCGACAACTATCCTGACACAGGGGGACTATGCGGAGTATATGAACAGCGTCCACTACACGGATGATCTCATAAAACAGATTCAAACTCGCGTAGAGCAAACTGCGCCCCAAGATTGGGTTCTAATTATGACGTCCGATCACGGGCAATATGTGACGAAGAATACTGCTGGACATGGTAATTTCAATCACGAGTCTAACTACAAGGTTCCTGTCTATATTTCTTCAGACAAGCACAGCAATATTGAATTAGCTGAAGCCACTTTGGGCAAATGCGATCGAGTATTTCAAATTCAACTGTCGCACTACCTAACTGAGATGTTAGGTTATCATTACCCTGATACCTCAACGTGTTCACAAGGCTATGTGGCTGGGTCACGATTAACTGGCGACAACGGATTCCTTAAAATAAAAAACAACGATGACGAAAACTCTGAGATCGTATTTGAGTAACCATTACTACATTTAAGTTTTACAAAGCAAAAAAGCAGGCGAACTCGCCTGCTTTTTTTACGCTCAACAATTCTCAAAAATTACAGCATCAACAAATACGCCATAAATACCACAGACAACACGTAAATTACGGGGTGAACTTGTTTACCTTTTCCTGCTACAACCATACTGAATGCGTAGCTGATAAAGCCCATTGCCATACCGTTGGCTGGTGAGAAGCTTAATACGGTGAACATAATGGTGAAGAAGGCGGCGATGCGAGACTCTTTCTTATCCCATTTAATATCGCCCAAGCGACCGATCATGTAGATGCCAACAACGACCATAGCTGGTGCGACCATCGCCGCAGAAAATAATGAGAACAGCGGGTACAGGAACAGTGACAACAGGAATAAACCTGCAACAATCACTGCCGCTAGACCTGTTTTTGCACCTTGTGATGACGCAATACCCGATTCTGAAAATGCCGTCACGGAAGTGGTTCCCAACACAGAACCCATCACCGTACCACCTGCATCTGCAATCAAGGCTGAACGCGCATTAGGGACTTTGCCGTCTTTATCAATAATGCCAGCATCACGCCCTACACCAACGATTGTGCTGAGACCATCAAAAAAGTCCACAATGAGGAAGATGATCATAATAAAGAGCAAATCAAACATCTTCTCAGCGGTAATGCCAGAAAAATCAAAAATAGCACCAAAGCTGCTTGCGATGCTCGGCGGCATAGCGACTAAATGGTCTGGGATTGGAGCATTGTTGGTGCCCATAAACGTATCCGCTAAAACCGTAAGCACGATAGCCGAAACGAAAGAGATAAATGTCGCTAGTTTTATATCGCGAACCATGCATCCCAAGGCGATAAAAATACTGATGTAAGCGATGATCACTTTAGGGTCAGAAATATCGCCCATGCTGACTAGGATAATAGGATTAGAAACGATAATACCGGCGTTCTTTAGTCCAAGAAACGCAATAAACAAACCAAGCGAGACGGTAATTGCCAGCTTTAGGTCTTCTGGAATCGATTCAATCATCGCCTTACGAACATTAGTAAGCGATAGGATGAGATACAGCACGCCGGAAAAAAAGATACCTAACAACGCTTCATGCCAAACCAATGCCACTGAGCTACTTAACAGCATGCCTTTAAAAAAGCCATTCATGCTCATTCCTGGGGCTAGCATGACAGGATAATTACCAAAAATACCCATAATTAATGTAGCAAAGGCCGCCGCTAACGCGGTCGCAGTGAATACCGCGCCTCTTTCCATACCAGGGATATCGCCTAAAATCGCTGGGTTCACTGCCAAAATATAGCTCATTGCGAGGAATGTAATGAACCCAGCGTACACTTCCGTCCCAATTGTGGACTTGCGTTCACTGACTTTAAAGATGGATTCAACAATAGAGGGGCTGGCTTGACGCTGCCCGATTAATTCTGCACTCACAATAAGACCTATAGCAATAAAATAGAGAACGCAAACTCATGCGTAACAAAAATAATGGCGCGAATTCTAATCAGACTCAGGAATAAATCAATGTTTTTGTGAACTATTTTTATCTCTTAAAAAACAACATCTTGATATTTAAGCAAACGTTTGCTCTTCTAGGTTAAACATTCTGTTTGATTCCGCACAATAGGATCTGCTTTTTGAGCGCATGACTTACCAAGGAAGTGCTTACCGGATCACTTGTCGAGCTCCTAACAAACATGATACTCTTCGCCTCCATTTTTCTGGCCGATTTTTAAACGCTTTGGTCAGTGAACGTATAGAATAGAAGTATCAAATAACGATATTCTCTACTCCTTCAACCCAAGATGTGGACTCTGAAAAATGATAGGTAAAGGTACGCTTTATATCGTGTCAGCACCAAGCGGCGCTGGTAAATCGAGCTTAATTTCAGCAATGTTGGAAAAAAACCCGACATACGCAATGAAAGTATCAGTGTCTCACACGACTCGTGATATGCGTCCTGGCGAAGAAGATGGTATTCATTATCACTTTGTTGATAAAACCGATTTTGAATCCTTGATTGAACAAGGCGCGTTTTTGGAATACGCCGAAGTATTCGGAAACTACTACGGTACGTCTCGTCTTTGGATTGAAGAAACGTTGGAAAAAGGCATCGATGTTTTCCTCGATATCGACTGGCAAGGCGCGCGTCAAATCCGTGAGCAAATGCCAGAAGCGAAAAGCGTCTTTATCCTTCCACCCTCTAACAGTGAGTTAGAGCGTCGTTTGAACGTACGTGGTCAAGACAGCGATGAAGTCATTGCCAAGCGCATGAGCGAAGCAAAATCAGAAATGTCACATTACAACGAGTACGACTATGTTATCGTCAACGATGACTTTGATGGCGCACTCGTTGATTTCAAAGCAATTTTACGCGCTGAGCGTCTTAAACAAGACAAGCAAGCGGTGAAATATAAAGGCATGCTAGATGCTTTGCTAGCTGAGTAAAACACCGTCACCCTCACAAAAGTGAGGACCTTTGTCAGCGAGTATTGCGTTCAAATAATGTGAGTCACTCGCCGCACGAGATCCCCTTTTTCAAGGGGATGACAAGTGTACTGCTTCAAATGCAGCGTACACTAAAAACAAAATTTACCGTCATCCTCACGAAAGTGAGGATCTTTGTCAGCGAGTATTGTGTTCAAATAATGTGAGTCACTCGCCGCACGAGATCGCCTTTTTCAAGGGGATAACAAGTGTGCGGCTTCAAATGTAGCGTACACTAAAAAATAAACTATACCGTCATCCTCACGAAAGTGAGGATCTTTGTCAGCGAGTATTGCGTTCAAATAATGTGAGTCACTCGCCGTACGAGATCCCCTTTTTCAAGGGGATGACAAGTGTGCGGCTTCGAATGTAGCGTACACGAAAAAATAAACTATACCGTCATCCTTACGAAAGTGAGGACCTTTGTCAGCGAGTATTGCGTTCAAATAATGTGAGTCACTCGCCGTACGAGATCCCCTTTTTCAAGGGGATGACGAGAGTGCTGCTTCGAATGTAGCGTACACGAAAAAATAAACTATAGCGTCATCCTCACGAAAGTAAGGGTCTTTGTCAGCGAGTATTGCGTTCAAATAATGTAAGTCACTCGCCGCACGAGATCCCCTTTTTCAAGGGGATGACGAGAGTGCTACCTCGAATGTAGCGCACAATTAAAATCTAAGTAACAGTAGCTAATAGGATCATTTGTGATCTAGAATCTAAACGTAATAGCCTGTATACTTTCTCGTCATCAAAAATTTAGTTAACTATTGGAGTTCTTATGGCACGCGTAACTGTTCAAGACGCTGTTGAAAAAGTTGGTAACCGTTTCGACCTAGTTCTTATTTCGGCTCGCCGCGCACGTCAGATGCAAATCGGTGGTAAAGATGCACTAGTGCCAGAAGAAAATGATAAGCCAACGGTTATCGCACTGCGCGAAATCGAAGAAGGCTTGATCACGAAAGAAGTACTAGATGCACGTGAGCGTCAAGAGCAGCAAGAGCAAGAAGCTGCAGAACTAGCGGCAGTAAGCAGCATTGCTCACAACCGTTAATTCCTAGTACCTAATCAGAGCTCCATCGACTTTCGGGCCTAAAATTTGTACCTATTCGATAGCCTTAAAGACGTTGCCCAAGAATACCTAACAGAGCCTCAAGTAGAGGCTCTGCGTCAATCTTATGTGGTAGCAAGAGATGCCCATGAAGGGCAGACCCGCTCTAGCGGTGAACCATACATCATCCACCCTGTTGCTGTAGCTCGTATCCTCGCAGAAATGCGTCTGGATATTGAAACACTGCAAGCTGCACTGCTGCATGATGTTATTGAAGATACGGAAGTCACCAAAGAAGAGCTTGAAGAACAATTTGGTACATCCGTGGCGGAACTCGTCGACGGCGTATCGAAGCTCGATAAACTTAAATTCCGCGATCGTAAAGAAGCCCAAGCCGAGAACTTCCGTAAAATGGTTCTCGCCATGGTGCAGGACATCCGCGTCATTCTTATCAAGCTGAGTGACCGTACCCACAACATGCGCACGCTTGGGGCTCTTCGCCCAGACAAAAAGCGTCGTATCGCTCGTGAAACCTTAGAGATCTATGCGCCACTTGCGCACCGATTAGGTATTCACAACATCAAAACCGAGCTTGAAGAGCTTGGCTTTGAAGCGCTTTACCCAAACCGTTATCGCGTACTAAAAGAAGTCGTGAAATCGGCACGTGGTAATCGTAAAGAGATGATTCAGCGCATCCATAGCGAGATTGAAGGGCGACTTAATGAAGTCGGTCTCAACGTTCGTGTATTGGGGCGAGAAAAAAACCTCTTCTCTATCTACAACAAGATGAAAACCAAAGAGCAGCGATTCCATACCATCATGGATATCTATGCTTTTCGCGTCATCGTAGATACTGCTGACACTTGTTATCGAGTCCTTGGTCAAGTCCACAGCCTGTACAAGCCACGCCCTGGTCGCATGAAAGATTACATCGCGGTACCCAAAGCGAACGGCTATCAGTCCTTACACACCTCCATGGTGGGTCCTCATGGTGTTCCAGTAGAAGTACAAATTCGTACTGAAGACATGGATCAAATGGCGGACAAAGGTGTTGCTGCACACTGGGCATACAAGGGGAATGGCGACCGTACTGGCACCACTGCACAAATTAAAGCGCAGCGCTGGATGCAAAGCCTACTTGAACTACAACAAAGTGCTGGTAACTCCTTTGAATTCATTGAAAACGTAAAATCGGATCTATTCCCAGACGAAATTTACGTGTTCACACCAAAAGGTCGTATTGTCGAACTGCCACTTGGTGCAACCGCCGTCGACTTTGCTTACGCCGTCCATACCGATGTGGGTAACACCTGTGTGGGTGCGCGCGTAGATCGCCATCCATACCCGCTAAGCAAAGCGCTGAAAAACGGTCAAACCGTCGAAATCATCAGTGCACCTGGCGCAAGACCGAATGCGGCATGGCTTAACTATGTCGTGACATCACGTGCCCGCACTAAGATTCGTCAAGTGCTGAAAACAATGCGCCGTGAAGAATCTGTCGTACTCGGACGCCGCTTGCTGAACCATGCTTTAGGCCGCCACTCTGTTGATACTATCTACCCTGAAAATATCAACGAAGTACTGACAGACCTCAAACTGGGCAGTGTTGACGACTTACTAGCAGCTATCGGCCTAGGTGAGTTGATGAGTATTGTTATTGCTCGTCGTCTACTTGGCGATACCGATGAACTGACGCAAACCAGTTCAGTTCCAACATCGGGTAAACGCTTACCGATTCGTGGGGCTGAAGGCATCTTGCTGACATTTGCCAACTGCTGTCACCCTATTCCAGATGATCACATCATTGCACACGTTTCTCCAGGCCGCGGCTTAGTGGTACACCGAGAAACTTGTCCGAACGTTCGTGGTCACCAGAAAGAGCCTGATAAGTACATGGCGGTTGAATGGAGTGACGATTACGAGCAAGAGTTTACTGCTGAGCTAAAAGTTGACCTGCAGAATCACCAAGGTGCGCTCGCAGAGCTGACCAATGTGATTGCTAAAACAGGCTCAAATATTCACGGTATCTCAACGGAAGAACGCGATGGCCGTTTGTACACAGTCACTGTCCTGTTAACGACCAAAGATCGTGTTCACCTTGCTGGAATCATGAAGCGCATTCGCGTAATGCCACATGCATTGCGTGTTAGACGTCGTAAGAACTAACACCACTGCTTGATCTAATACGGGTTCGATAATTATCGAGCCCGTTTTATTTGGAATCTATTGATGAACTTAGAACGCTACAATCGTATCCAACAAGTGCTAAAGGCGCGTCAGCCGGATCTGACAGTACTACTAGAACAAGTCCATAAGCCCAATAATGTCTCAGCGGTCATTCGCACTGCCGATGCAGCAGGTGTACATAAAGTGCATGCCGTTTGGCCTGATGAGAAAATGCGTACTTTAAGTCATACCTCTGCGGGCGCTAGAAACTGGGTGGAAGTTGACACTCACGATACTGTCGCGGACGCCGTTCGCGCTTTAAAATCTCAAGGTATGCAGGTACTAGCAACCAACCTTTCCGAAAATGCTGTCGACTTCCGTGACATCGACTACACCAAGCCAACCGCGATCATTCTTGGTGGCGAGAAGCATGGCATCACCCAAGATGCGCTCACCGAAGCGGATCAAGACATCATTATTCCTATGGTAGGCATGGTGCAATCTTTGAACGTCTCAGTCGCCAGTGCACTGATTTTGTTTGAAGCTCAAAGGCAGCGCCAAAATGCTGGTATGTACGACCGAGAGGTCAGCGCTCTGCCCGAAGACACCATTCATCGAATTCTATTCGAACGCGGCCACCCCGTACTGGCGAAAGTTGCCAAGAAAAAACGCCTCCCTTATCCACCACTCGATGACCAAGGCCAAATTGTGGCGACAGAAGAGTGGTGGCAAGAAATGCAGAAAAAATAGCACTGAGTATGGTTTGAGGCTGATTTTGTTATTCCTTTGAAGCACTTCGACAATAACACTCCAGCTGCGCGAAAAACTGTACAAAAAGACAGTAAAATGCTTGAATATCGGCATATAACATTTTGATGGATGGTAAATATGGCTCAGCTGTTATCGGCAATTTCTCTTTCTTCGCTTTCTGGCGTAGGAGCTAAAGTCGCTGAAAAACTGGCGAAAGTCGGCTTACACTCGGTTCAAGATTTACTGTTTCACTTACCTCACCGTTATGAAGATCGTACTCGTATCTACCCGATCGTTCGCTTGCACCCTGGCCTCTGGGGCTCAGTGCAAGGGAAAGTCATGAGTAGTGATGTGGCTTTCGGGCGTCGCAAGATGTTGACGGTTAAAGTGAGCGATGGCAACGGTACTATTACACTACGCTTCTTCAATTTTACCGCAGCGATGAAGAACAACTTCTCTGAAGGTCGCCTTATTGTCGCTTATGGTGAAGTGAAGCGTGGCAACCATGGTCTTGAAATCATCCATCCAGAGTACAAATTTCAAACCGAAGGTAAAGCGCCAAAGCTAGAGCAAACCTTAACCCCGGTTTACCCAACCACAGAAGGATTAAGGCAGCTCACACTGCGTAACCTCACAGACCAAGCGCTTGAGCTCATGGACAAAGCAGCCGTAGACGAGTTGCTTCCAAGCGGACTGTATAACCAACAAATTACCCTTGCGGAGGCGCTACACACCATCCATCGTCCACCACCAACGATTAATTTGGACGACTTTGATGAAGGTAAGCACCCGGCTCAACAGCGACTGATTATTGAAGAGCTGATGGCGCAAAACCTTTCTATGTTAGCGGTGCGCAGTAAAGGTCAACAAGATGCAGCTATTGGCTTAGCGCCCGTTGAAAAGCTAAAAAATCAGCTACTTGAGCAACTACCTTTTTCCCCTACAGGTGCGCAATCACGAGTGGTGCAAGAAATCGAAACTGACCTTGCTAAACCTATTCCTATGATGCGCCTGGTTCAGGGCGATGTGGGTTCTGGTAAAACCTTGGTCGCTGCGCTCGCGGCTGTTCGGGCGATAGAACATGGCTATCAAGTCGCGATGATGGCACCAACCGAATTACTTGCCGAGCAGCATGCCATCAACTTTGCAGGTTGGTTTGAAGCCATGGGGATACAAGTTGGTTGGTTATCAGGAAAACAAAAAGGCAAAGCTAAGGAAGCAGAGTTGGCGCGTATTGCCAGCGGAGAAGCTCAAATGGTCGTAGGGACGCATGCCCTATTCCAAGAGTCGGTTGATTTTCACAACCTTGCACTGGTGATTATTGATGAGCAACATCGTTTTGGTGTCCACCAGCGCTTAGAGCTGCGTGAAAAAGGTGCTAAACAAGGTTTCTACCCTCATCAATTGATTATGACTGCCACGCCAATCCCAAGAACCTTAGCCATGACGGCATATGCCGACTTGGAAACCTCGGTAATCGACGAACTGCCACCGGGAAGAACCCCAATTCAAACCGTTGCCATTCCAGACACCAAACGCGACGACATCATTGAGCGTGTCAAAAATGCGTGCTTACACGAGGGCAAACAAGCGTATTGGGTTTGTACATTGATCGACGAATCAGAGGTATTGGAAGCACAAGCCGCCGCTGAGACCGCCGAAGATCTGCAACGTAAGCTGCCTGATCTGAAAATCGGTTTAGTTCATGGCCGAATGAAGCCGGCTGAAAAACAACAAGTGATGAAGCAGTTTAAAAATAACGAGCTTCACCTTCTGGTTGCAACCACCGTCATTGAGGTTGGTGTGGATGTCCCTAACTCCAGTTTAATGATCATCGAAAACCCAGAGCGCCTTGGTCTGGCTCAATTGCATCAGCTACGGGGCCGTGTTGGCCGCGGTAGCGTGGCAAGTCATTGTGTGCTGTTGTATCACTCCCCGCTGTCTAAAACCGCTCAGAAGCGCTTAGGCGTACTGAGAGAGAGCAATGATGGGTTTGTTATTGCGCAAAAAGACCTGGAGATTCGTGGTCCTGGTGAGCTTCTTGGTACCAAACAAACTGGACTGGCTGACTTTAAGATTGCTGATTTAGTGCGGGACCAAAGATTAGTACCAGAAGTTCAACGAATTGCGCGACATGTGCACGAACAGTACCCAGAGAACGCCAAGAAGATTATTGACCGTTGGCTAGGCGATAGAGAGTTTTACGCCAAGGCATAAGAGGTCTGCTCTATCTATATCATCACCACTCTACAGAATAACGCCGTCATCCCCTTGCAAAAGGGGATCTTCTCCAGCGCGCCGCTTACGCAAAGCAAACCTTATGCACAATCATAAGTCCCTACCTCAAACCATTCTTAGCCACAGGGAAGCTCACTTGTGCCTTCAGCCCACCCTCGCTGCGATTCGAAATACTCACTGAGCCGTGATGCTGACTAATAATCCGTTTCACAATCGCCAGCCCCAGACCTGTACCTTCACTGCCTCGCGCAGTATCACCTCGCGTGAAAGGTTCGAATAACCGGCCTATTTGGCTCTGCTCGATACCTGGACCGTTATCTTCAATGGTGACCCAGGCCAGTTTGTTATCCACCGTCATACCTGTAGTGACTTTTACCCAGCCATTGCCATAACGAACCGCATTAACCACTAAGTTGGTAATCGCACGCTTAATCGCAATTGGACTGCCTTCAATATCTTTGATGGTTGCCATTGGGGCATATTCAATCTGGATCTCATATCCACCTTCAGATGAGACAATATCAGACGAAATATCATTCAAGCTCATCGGTTCAAACGACTGAGTATTCACTGGTTTTAGGTAATCCATAAACTGACCAATGATTTCGTTACACTCTTCGGTATCGCTGATAATCCCCTCTGCTAAGTAACTGTCTTCCGGCGACATCATTTCTGTCGCAAGACGAATTCGTGTTAAGGGAGTACGAATATCATGGCTGATACCCGCCATTAATAACGTTCGGTCTTGCTCAAGCTCTTGAATACCTTTTGCCATTTGGTTAAAGGCACGCGTAACCGAGCGAATCTCAGATGCCCCCTTCTCAGGTAAAGGTGGTGGGATTTCCCCTTTACCCACCAAATTGGCGGCATTTTCGAGTGCGGTAAGTGGCCGGTTTTGCAAGCGGATGAATAGCCAACCACCCGCAATCACTAAGAGCGCCATAATCAAACTGTTTCTAAATAGCGGGGCAAAGTCTTCTTCTTGTAATTCTGACAGCGGAATACGTATCAGCGAGTTGGGCAACGCGTCTATCTTCATCCACAAAATGTAGCTTTCTGCGCCAAGAATCAGCCTCACTTCTGTTTTAGAGTGTAATTCATCCGTCATCTCCTCGCTCATCAGGTCGATAGGCATCGCATGGTTAAACTCGTTCGCCATCGCGCTGTCGTCAGCATGAATAGTGACGCCTAACTGCTCCAAGACACGTCGGCGTAACGGGGCATCCATTTCAAGCTGCTCATCAACTGCTTCGTTGTCTTCCAAGAAAAACGACAATTCATGCGCCAGTATTTTATTGAACTGCTGCAAACTAGGGACAAGAGCGTAGTTGTATACGGCGTAATAAGAAAAAACTTGGCTAGCAATCAAGAGTGTAAAAAACAGCAGAATGGATTGCGTGAAGGAGCTACGAAATCGCATAGGTTTTCCTTAGAGAGCGAAGATAAGAGGAATCTGAGGTAGATGATAAACAAAAGGCCCTGAATCCATCCAGAGCCTTATCGATATTTCTGATTATGCTTCTTTGCCGTCTGGCACAAATACATAACCTAGACCCCACACGGTTTGAATGTAGCGAGGTTTGCTTGGGTCAATTTCTAGCATACGACGTAGACGAGAAATCTGTACGTCGATAGAACGTTCCATTGCTGAATATTCACGGCCACGCGCCATGTTCATCAGTTTATCGCGAGACATTGGTTCACGCGCATTGGTCACCAACGCTTTCAGTACCGCAAATTCACCCGATGTTAAAGGCATTGTCTCTTCACCACGGAACATTTCACGTGTACCAAGATTCAAACGGAAATCACCGAACTCAACCACGGACTCCTCTTGGCTTGGTGCACCAGGAGCTTCAATAGTTTGGCGACGTAATACCGCTTTGATGCGAGCAAGTAGCTCACGAGGATTGAACGGTTTTGGTAGATAGTCATCCGCTCCGACCTCAAGGCCGACAATACGGTCAACTTCATCACCTTTGGCTGTCAGCATCAGAATCGGCAACATGTTGTTGGCGTTACGTAAACGACGACAAATCGACAAGCCATCTTCACCTGGTAGCATTAAATCCAATACCATTAGGTGAAAGTTTTCACGGGTTAACAGGCGGTCCATCTGCTCACTGTTAGCAACACTGCGTACTTGGAATCCTTGCTCTGATAAGTAACGCTCTAGTAATGCACGTAGACGTGCATCATCATCAACAACTAAAATCTTGTGATTTTCTTGCATATTCGATTCCACCACTAAAAAGCAATTTACCGACCCCTCCGTCAGCGAAAAGTGTGTCAGAAGAGTATCTGCACTAAATGTAACATTTCATGGCCAATAATTGCGCAGAGAATTGTTAACGTTTATTAATTATGGCTCATGTCAGACACATTCGTCATTACCCTAGGTGATATAAGTGATGTATATCTAATGTTGCTTAATTTTACCTGTTGCAACCTCGTTAACCTGTACGCTAAATTTTCAACGTCTACTAACCCTTTGTAACGTTTTAAAATATGCTTTTGTGCGCCCCAGCAAGCCTGTGTCATATAACCTAAGTAGACTATCCACTAGTTTTCGAACTCAGGAGCGATTATGACATTTGAAGCACAATCAGAGAGTCCGTTTTCACGCGATAATTTCGCCCAAGCATTGAAATATTGGCGTCGTTTTAATGGCATGTCTCAGTTGGAGTTGGTTGAGGCGCTCAGTCTTTCCCACCGAGCATTTCAAGGCATCAATCAACCAATGCTCAGCAAATGGGAGCACAACAACGGACAACCATCCCTCATGCGTCGCGTTGGTGTCGCAACGTTCTTTCAACAAAGCTACCACTACAGTGAGGATGAGCAACGCATCATTCAAGGTGTGGAGAAATACGACGATTTCTTCAGAGGGTTTGATACGCTCTACCCATATACCATAGATACTTACGAAACCTATCGTTGGGATAACCTACCAGAGATCTATCGAGAGCAAATCGTTTATGCTCAAGAACACTACCGTTTTGCTACTTTTCAACAACTGATCAGTGCTATGTCAATTCAGGAGATGACGGTGGTATTGGCGAAACACCGAGATGCTGTTGTGGGCCATATCGTTCATGGTAAAGATAGCAATGGACAACACTGTCTTCTTAGTTATGTCGCCGTTAATAAAGACCTCCATCGACTGGTTCACAACTACACATGCGAGTTATTTGAGGGCAAGACATTACTGATCACTGCCATAAAGCCTTATGCTAAAACGCTTATCTCTGATATCTATATCCCTGAAAAGTATCACCATGGTCACATCACGGTCTATGAGTGCCAGGTTGATACTTTAGCCGCCAATCCGTTTTTTGACCAAATTCATGATGAGGGGCGAATCCTAACTCTGCTTAGTCATCATCAAAAGATTCAGCGCCATCGCAGAGCCATCTCGGCCTCACCCGGTAATTGTTACGCCTAGATTGAGCTTTTTTGAATTCGTGGCAATATAATCGCTAGAACTCGGTTATGACGATATTGCGATGAAAACCAACCTAATTACCCGTGAAGGGTTCGACAAACTGAAAAAAGAACTCGATTTTCTCTGGCGTGAAGAGCGTCCAGAGGTGACGAAGAAAGTGACATGGGCAGCATCGTTAGGCGATCGCTCTGAGAACGCTGACTATCAGTACAACAAGAAGCGATTACGAGAAATCGACCGTCGCGTTCGTTATCTTAGAAAGAGATTAGAACAAGTGACCGTCGTTGATTACTCACCTCAACAAGAAGGAAAGGTGTTTTTTGGTGCGTGGGTAGAAATTGAAAACGATGATGGTGACATCATGATCTTTCGTATCGTCGGCCCCGATGAGATTTATGGGGGCTCAAAAGGCTATATTTCCATTGATTCACCCATGGCCCGAGCCATTTTAAAGAAACAAGTGGATGATGACTTCGCAGTGAAAACGCCTGATGGATTAAAGGAATGGTTCGTCAATAAGATAAGCTATACCGCGATATAAATTACAATTAAAGGCCCCATTCGGGGCCTTTAATAACACTTAAACTTCTACACCTATATTGCTCACGCCCTGCTCTTTAAGCTCTGCTCGTAAATCTTTAATCAGTTCAATATCGCGCTCAGTACAGTCACGTAAAGGACGGAAGATTGCCCATTGTACGTCCCACTCTTCACACACTGCTTTGTTTTCTTTTTGATTATCGTTGGTGATTTCGATGCCAGTTTGCGCTTCTTCTAATTGCGCTACCGTCACAACCGATTGCTGACTGATCTTCAACGTTGATTCCAACAGGTAATCCCTGTCCAAAAGGCCATGAAGCAAGGTTGAGAGTGCGTAACAAGCATCAATCGCAGGATAGACACCATAGAAGTCAAACTCATCAGAGTTTGGAATGATCTCTTCTAGTTTCTCGAGCTGTTTCTCAAAATTGATTTTTGCGGTTTTGACCGTTAAGAGCTCCCATACCGCATCTAAGATGTTGCGGTACACGCGTGCTTCAGCAAACTCTGTGCTTTCACAAAACATCGCGAAGTTGGGGTACATACGTTCGCACAAACAGGTCATAAAAGTGATATGCTGCCAAGGCTCAAATTTTTCGATACGTACCTGAATAGGGTTCTTTAACATGGTCGCTCTGCCGTAGTGAATATAGTTTGCGGAAGTGTAACCAAACGGATAGGGAATAGCCAGAAATGACGACGCAAAAGCATCGCCTAGCACTTGTGACGGACAACAACGACCGCTACCTCGCACTGATCGAAGCAAAACAGTTACCTGATTTAGAGCTGGTCTCTACACTGAGTGAAGCCAACATCGTACTGGCAGCGCCGCCAAAACTTGCGCCTGATCTCGATATGGCAGATCAGCTTCAGTGGGTTCAATCCACCTATGCTGGGATTGATGCGTTACTTGGTCATTCCCTACGTAAAGATTATAAACTCACCAATGTAAAAGGCATTTTCGGTCAGCAGATCAGTGAGTATGTGCTGGGTTACACTATCAATTACTTCCGTCATTTCGAGCTCTACAAACAGCAACAACAGAAACGTGATTGGCAACCACACAGCTATCAATCGCTGATTGGTAAGCGTATGGTGATTTTTGGTACTGGAGCGATTGGCAGTCATCTGGCGAATACAGTCAAAGGGCTGGGCATTGTCCCTATCGGTATCAATCGTACTGGCATTCCTCCTCGCCAAAGCGCATTTTCTGAAACCTTCCACATTAATGAAGCTGAAAAGGCATTGCAGAGCGCGGAGATTATCGTCAATACTCTGCCCAATACACCGACAACGGACGGACTGTTCAACGAACCGCTGTTTTCAGCTTGTCGACATGCTTTGTTCTTCAATGTTGGCCGGGGTCAAACTGTCGACAGTAACGCTCTACTTAGGGCTCTGGATAAAGGCCACCTAGTGCATGCTTTCTTAGACGTCTTTATTAACGAACCTATCTCCCAAGAATGTCCGTACTGGCACAACCCAAATGTCACCGTGACTCCACACATTGCTGCTATCAGTTTTCCAGAACAGGTGGTCGAGATTTTTGCAGAAAACTACTTGCGCTGGCGTGATGGGTTTCAGTTGCAGAATTTGGTGGATTTTGATCGTGGGTATTAGGCTCTGGTTTCCATTAATTGATGTTGTGACACCAAACGCCATCGACAAAACTCTCTGTCGAGCTCAATCAAAAATACAAAAAAGCCGTCATCAACATGAGATAACGGCTTCATAAAAAGTAACTCGATTTACTTATGATACGGTTTAGATAACTGGTGTACCGCCTCAACAAACACGCCCGCGTTCTCAGGCGGCACATCGAGGTGAATACCATGCCCTAAATTGAACACATGCCCTGTACCACCATCGCCGAACCCTTCCAGAATAGTCTCCACTTCTTCACGAATGCGCTCCGGTTGAGCATAAAGCATGGATGGGTCCATGTTGCCTTGCAGCGCTACTTTGTCACCGATACGTGCTTTCGCGTCCGCAATATTAATAGTCCAGTCTAGACCCACTGCATCACAACCTGTTGCGGCAATTTGCTCAAGCCACATGCCACCATTTTTAGTAAATAGTGTCACTGGAACGCGGCGACCCTCGTTTTCACGAATCAACCCATCAACGATTTTATGCATGTACTGCAGTGAAAATAAGTGGTAATCGCGAGGCGTCAGTACGCCACCCCATGTATCAAATACCATGACCGATTGCGCACCCGCTTTAATTTGCGCGTTAAGGTACTCAATCACACTGTCGGCTAACTTATCTAATAGTGCGTGCAGAATTTGTGGCTCTGCGTACATCATCTTTTTGATCTTAGTAAAGGCTTTAGAGCTGCCCCCTTCAACCATGTATGTGGCGAGTGTCCAAGGACTGCCAGAGAAACCGATAAGCGGTACTTCACCCTTGAGATCTTTACGAATTTGACGTACTGCATTCATAACATATTGCAGCTCACCTTCCGGATCTGGTAAGCCAATTTTGTCAACGTCCGCTTTGCAAGTAATAGGACGTTCAAACTTAGGACCTTCACCCGCTTCAAAGTGTAAACCTAGGCCCATTGCATCTGGAATCGTCAGGATGTCAGAAAACAGAATGGCAGCGTCGAGCGGGAAACGACGAAGCGGCTGTAGCGTCACTTCAGATGCTAACTCGGCGTTCTTACACAAAGACATAAAGTCACCAGCCACAGCACGAGTTTCGCGATACTCTGGTAGGTAACGCCCTGCTTGGCGCATCATCCAGACTGGTGTGTAATCTACAGGTTGCTTTAACAACGCTCGAAGATAGCGATCGTTCTTTAATTCCGTCATTCTTTTTTCTCCAATTCGAAAGGCGTTAGTTTAACGCTAATTGGCAACCGTGTGCAGCCATAGATAACAATTCTTTTACCAAAATTTGAGGACAAACCCGTCTTCTGTTTTAACGCTCAAAAAAGAGTCACTTTGCAAGCCAGATCATATTATTAATGACCGATCTTAAGGTGAATTTGCAACCCACCACTAGGAATGTTAAAAGTTTGTTTGCTAGCGAAAATTACAATAATACAACTGAGTATCGCACTCAGCATCTCATAACGACATCTTACTTACCCCCTCCGCTTGCGGAGGGTTTTTTTATCTATTGCGCTTGCTCTGCAGTCGCACAAATTAATGCTCTGGCAATGGTACCTTTTGGCGCAACCAAAGGTAATTGGCTAGTTTCAAACCATTGGGCATCTTTCAACTCAGAAAAATCAGGCCGAATTTCACCACTCTCGTAATCGGCTAAGAATGCCATCATCATACTCGACGGAAATGCCCAAGGCTGACTACCAAAGTAACGAATATTTTTCACTTTGATACCCGTTTCTTCTTCTACCTCACGAGCAACACAGGTTTCTAGGGTTTCTCCAACTTCTAGAAACCCAGCAATTACAGTATACATGCCACCCACGTGACGGTTATGTTGAGCCAGTAAAATTTGAGTGCCCTTGCGTACGGCGACAATAATGCATGGGAAGATGCGCGGATAATGCAGAGTACGACAATCTTGGCACTGCATCGCCAATTGATTGTGATTCAAATGATTTCGCCCGCCGCACTGAGGACAAAAACGCATTGACTGGCTCATGTGTCCATATTGGACAGCTTTGGACAATTGATAAAAAAGCGCTTGCGGCAAATGCAATAGATCGCGCAGTGAAGTAAGTGGTCGCTCGCCGTCTAGCTCTGCATAGTTTAGCCACATAACTGGGATACACTCAAATTCGCCTACTTGAACGGCTCGCTGTTCGGGTAGTTGAAATTGCTCTGCCGACCCTAAAGGCACCTCGCCATCTACAAGCCATAGTTCACTCCCTGACACAACACACCAATAGGCTTGGTGAATGTGGTTTTCACTTTTTTTTAACATCATGAATCCTCATTGCTTGCAGTTCGTCCATTTTACTGGCAATCTAAATTCATACCAGCTAGAAAAACGAAATTCTAATTCTGGTACCATAAGAATCGATTTCTCAGTAACTCTTTGTCATTACAAAGCAAGCGACTGCCTGTTGCGGTCCCGATCATGAGGACATGGTCATGTTAAATAAATTCAAACAAGTACAAGAACAATGGGGCGGTTCCAGTGAGGTTATCGACCACTGGTTAGAAACCCGTCAAGCACTTATCGTAGAGTACTGTAAGCTTGGTTCCCTACAACCTTCCCAAGCTCAATCTCACGTCGTCGAACTTCCTTCTCCTAAAGACATCGGTTCGTTTTGCGACCACCTCGTCGATTACATATCTGAAGGTCATTTTAAAATCTACGATATGGTCATGGATAAGTGGAAAGCTACCGGCTTCAAGACCAACGACGAGATTGATACGGCTTACGCTAAGATTGTCCTAACCACAGACCCGCTGCTTGAGTTCAACGATAAATACAAGAAAGTGGACGACGAGATGCCTAGTTTCGAACAGGACATGTCAAAAGTTGGCGAAATCTTAGAGCTACGCTTTGCAGTAGAAGATAAGCTGATTCAGCTGATTGCCGATAGTTTAGCGATTCCGCCAGGGGCGTAGAAAGCGCTCTTTTAGGCAGCAATAGGCTTTGACTTTGACAGACCCGAAAGGTGGGTCTGATCTGTTGCGTATTTGCTTTCTATACCATCGTCATCCCCGCTGGGAAGTCAGGGGTCTACTCAGCACGAGTCGACAAACCACAGCTGGATTCCTGTCTACACAGGAATGACGGTAGCTATGAACTAGCCTAGCTAAAAATACCCTCACCAGAAGCCATCGTCTCCCCTACGAAGGCACGCGGCTACTCAATATAGAGCGCCGAACCTCTGCTTGATTCCTATCTACACAGGAATGGCAATAGATCGAAAATTCAGATACAAAAAAGGCGCCTTTCGGCGCCTTTTTCATTTCTTTCTACGATTACTCGTCAGAAGAGAAGCCTGCGTTTAGTAGCGCAGCTAGGTTATCCGTCGCTTGTTCAGCAGATGGACCTTCCTGAGCTTCGTCACGCTTAGCTTGACGGTCTTGGTGATACGCAAAACCAGTACCCGCTGGGATCAGACGACCCACGATAACGTTCTCTTTCAGACCACGTAGGTCATCACGCTTACCAGATACCGCTGCCTCTGTTAGTACGCGCGTCGTTTCTTGGAACGATGCCGCAGAGATGAACGATTCTGTTGCTAGAGATGCCTTAGTGATACCTAGTAGGTCGCGCTCGAAGCGAACAAGCTCTTTACCTTCTGCTTCTAGAGCACGGTTTGCAATCTTAACTTGAGAGTACTCAACTTGCTCACCAGGTAGGAACTCAGAATCACCAGCATGAGTAATTATACACTTACGTAGCATCTGACGAACGATAGTCTCAATGTGCTTATCGTTAATCTTAACACCCTGTAGACGGTATACTTCTTGAACTTCGTTCGCGATGTATTGAGTCACAGCGTGAATACCACGCAGACGTAGAATGTCATGCGGAGTTTCTGGACCATCAGCAATGACGTCACCACGCTCTACGCGCTCACCTTCGAACACGTTAAGCTGACGATGCTTAGGAATCATCTCTTCGTAGTTGTCACCACCATCACGAGTGATGATCAGACGACGCTTACCTTTCGTTTCTTTACCGAATGAAACTGTACCAGAGTGCTCAGCAAGAATTGCAGGCTCTTTAGGTTTACGAGCTTCAAATAGGTCAGCAACGCGAGGTAGACCACCAGTGATATCTTTGTTACCGCCAGATTTTTGAGGAATACGTGCTAACGTATCACCCACGCCTACTTCAGCACCATCTTCGATGTTTACAATCGCTTTACCAGGTAGGAAGTAAAGTGCAGGCATATCAGTACCAGCGATCATTACGTCTTTACCTGCCTCATCAACAAGTTTGATAGCTGGACGCATATCTTTACCTGCTGCTGGGCGAGCGGCTGCTTCAGTCACTTCGCTTGAAGATAGACCTGTTAGGTCATCCGTTTGGCGAGATACTGTTACACCATCGATCATATCAACAAATTGGATGCGACCAGCCACTTCAGTAATGATTGGCAGTGTGTGCGCTTCCCAGTTCGCTACTGTTTCACCAGCTTGAACTGCATCGTTGTCACCTTTAGTTAGCATCGAACCGTAAGGAAGTTTGTGCTTCTCTTTAGTACGACCAAACTCATCGATAATTGTCATTTCTGACGCACGAGAGGTGATAACCAGTTTATTGTCTTTGTTGATTACAAACTTAGCATTATGAAGCTTCACAGAACCTGTGTTCTTCGCTTGGATGCTGTTCTCTGCCGCAGCAGTAGATGCCGCACCACCGATGTGGAACGTACGCATCGTAAGCTGTGTACCCGGCTCACCGATAGACTGAGCAGCGATAACGCCCACTGCTTCACCTTGGTTCACTAGGTGACCACGTGCTAGGTCACGACCGTAACACTGTGCACAACAACCGAAGTCCGCATCACAGGTAACTACTGAGCGCACTTTCATGCTATCTACAGAGTTGTCTTCCATAATCTGACACCACTTCTCATCGATTAGAGTGTTACGTGGGATCAGAACATCTTCAGTACCTGGCTTAAGAACGTCTTCAGCAACAACACGACCAAGCGCTAGCTCAGAAAGTGCAACTTTAACGTCACCACCTTCGATGTGAGGCATCATGTCGATACCTTCGTGCGTACCACAGTCGTGCTCGTGAACAACTACGTCCTGAGCAACGTCTACTAGACGACGAGTTAGGTAACCCGAGTTCGCTGTCTTCAGTGCCGTATCCGCAAGACCCTTACGAGCACCGTGCGTTGAGATAAAGTACTGAAGTACGTTTAGACCTTCTTTAAAGTTCGCAGTGATTGGCGTCTCGATGATTGAACCATCTGGACGAGCCATCAGACCACGCATACCTGCTAGCTGACGAATCTGAGCTGCAGAACCACGAGCGCCCGAGTCAGCCATCATGTAGATGCTGTTAAACGACTCTTGCTGTTCTTCTTCACCGTCACGGTTAATTACCGTTTCAGATGAAAGGTTATCCATCATCGCTTTCGCTACGCGATCGTTGGTCGATGCCCAAATATCGATCACTTTGTTGTAGCGCTCACCCGCAGTTACAAGACCAGATTGGAACTGTTCTTGAATTTCGCGAACTTCTTCTTCCGCTGATTCGATTTCGTCGTACTTCGCTTGAGGTACAACCATGTCATCGATACCAACTGATACACCAGAAAGTGCAGCGTATGCAAAACCAGCGTACATCACTTGGTCAGCAAAGATTACGGTATCTTTCAGACCCAGCTTACGGTAAGCCTCGTTAAGTAGGTTAGAGATTTGCTTCTTACCTAGCTTTTGGTTTACCAAGCTATATGGAAGACCTGCAGGAACGATTTGCCACAGCATCGCACGACCGATAGTCGTATCGACCATCTTCGTTTCTGTTGTGCTGTTGCCATCTTCGTCCACTACCGTTTCAGTGATACGTACTTTAACGCGAGCGTGTAGCTCTGCGCTCTTAGTACGGTATGCCTTCTCAGCCTCTTCAGGGCCAGCAAGGTACATACCTTCACCTTTCACGTTAATCTTTTCACGAGTCATATAGTAAAGACCCAATACAACGTCCTGAGAAGGTACGATGATCGGATCACCTGACGCTGGCGACAGAATGTTGTTTGTCGACATCATCAGGGTACGAGCTTCAAGCTGTGCTTCTAGAGTTAGAGGCACGTGAACCGCCATTTGGTCACCATCGAAGTCCGCGTTATACGCCGCACACACTAGTGGGTGTAGCTGAATCGCTTTACCTTCGATTAGTACTGGTTCGAACGCCTGGATACCAAGACGGTGAAGTGTTGGTGCACGGTTCAATAGTACTGGGTGCTCGCGGATTACTTCGTCTAGGATATCCCAAACGATCGCTTCTTCGCGCTCTACCATCTTCTTAGCCGCTTTGATTGTCGTCGCCATGCCACGAGTCTCTAGCTTGCTGTAGATAAATGGTTTGAATAGCTCTAGTGCCATCTTCTTCGGAAGACCACACTGGTGCAGACGAAGGTATGGACCTACTGTGATTACAGAACGACCAGAGTAGTCTACACGCTTACCTAGTAGGTTCTGACGGAAACGACCTTGTTTACCCTTGATCATATCAGCAAGAGATTTCAGAGGACGCTTGTTCGAACCTGTGATCGCACGACCGCGACGACCGTTATCTAGAAGGGCATCAACAGACTCTTGCAGCATACGCTTTTCGTTACGTACGATGATGTCTGGAGCCGCTAGCTCTAGAAGACGCTTCAAACGGTTGTTACGGTTGATTACGCGACGGTATAGGTCGTTCAGATCAGACGTTGCGAAACGGCCGCCATCTAGTGGTACTAGAGGACGTAGATCTGGCGGAAGTACCGGAAGCACAGTTAGGATCATCCACTCAGGGTTGTTACCTGATTGAATAAACGCTTCAACTAGCTTCAGACGCTTAGTGATTTTCTTACGCTTAGTTTCTGAGTTTGTAGACTCAAGCTCTTCGCGCATCATCTCTGCTTCAGCGTGCATGTCCATAGTGGCAAGCAGATCTTTGATCGCTTCTGCACCCATCTTAGCAGTGAACTCATCACCCCATTCTTCTAGACGGTCAAGATACTCTTCTTCAGTAAGCATCTGACCTTTTTCTAGATCTGTCATACCTGGTTCAGTTACTACGTACATTTCGAAGTAAAGAACACGCTCGATATCACGTAGCGGGATGTCCATTAGCAAACCGATACGAGATGGTAGCGATTTTAGGAACCAGATGTGAGCAACAGGAGACGCAAGATCGATGTGGCCCATGCGGTCACGACGAACTTTAGTTTGCGTTACTTCAACGCCACACTTCTCACAGATAACACCACGGTGTTTCAGACGCTTGTATTTGCCACAAAGACATTCGTAGTCTTTAACTGGACCAAAAATACGCGCACAGAACAGACCATCGCGCTCAGGCTTGAACGTACGATAGTTGATTGTCTCTGGTTTTTTAACTTCACCAAAAGACCATGAACGAATCATGTCTGGTGAAGATAGACCGATTTTGATTGCATCAAATTCTTCGGTCTTATGCTGTGCTTTTAGAAAGTTTAATAAGTCTTTCACAATCAGCTCCTGTAAGGAGTTTAAAAAGGTGCTCGCTTGGTCAGCAAACCAGCGCGAGCCCCTTTTCTACCAGATAATCCAGATGGATTATTCGTCTTCTAGCTCGATGTTGATACCTAGCGAGCGGATCTCTTTCAACAATACGTTGAACGATTCTGGCATGCCAGGTTCCATGCTGTGGTTACCATCGACGATGTTCTTATACATCTTCGTACGGCCGTTAACGTCATCAGACTTAACCGTTAGCATTTCTTGAAGCGTATATGCAGCACCGTATGCTTCTAGTGCCCATACTTCCATCTCACCGAAACGCTGACCACCGAACTGAGCTTTACCACCAAGTGGTTGCTGAGTTACTAGGCTGTACGAACCAGTTGAACGAGCGTGCATCTTGTCATCAACAAGGTGGTTTAGTTTCAGCATGTACATGTAACCAACAGTTACAGGACGCTCAAACGCATCACCAGTGCGACCGTCAAACAGAGTTAGCTGACCAGATTCTGGTAGGTCACCCAGTTTTAGAAGTTCTTTAATAGACTTCTCAGACGCACCGTCAAAGACAGGTGTAGCAATCGGTAGACCGCCACGTAGGTTGTTAACCAAAGTACGTACTTCGTCATCAGACAGTGATGCAATATCAACGTTCTGACGAGTACCACCTAGATCGTAAACCTTCTGCAAGAATTCGCGGAATTTCGCTAGTTCTTGCTGCTCTTTCACCATCTGGTTGATCTTGTCACCGATACCTTTCGCTGCCAGACCTAAGTGAACCTCAAGGATCTGACCGATGTTCATACGCGAAGGTACACCCAGTGGGTTAAGTACGATGTCTACAGGCTGACCTTTTTCATCGTAAGGCATGTCTTCAACAGGGTTGATCTTAGAGATAACACCCTTGTTACCGTGACGACCCGCCATCTTATCACCAGGCTGGATACGACGTTTAACCGCTAGGTAAACTTTAACAATCTTAAGAACGCCAGGCGCTAGGTCATCACCTTGAGTGATCTTACGACGCTTAGTTTCAAACTTCTTATCAAAGTCTGCACGTAGCTCGTCGTACTGCTCTGCAAGTTGCTCAAGTTGAGATTGCAGCGCATCGTCTTCTAGCGTTAGTTCTAGCCACTTCTTACGATCGATAGTATCTAGTTTAGCGTCAGAGTAACCACCTTGAAGTAGTACAGCTTTCACACGGTTTAGAAGGCCACCCTCAAGAATCTGGAATTCTTCAGTTAGGTCTTTCTTCGCTTCTTTCAGCTGCATTTGCTCAATTTCTAGAGCACGTTTGTCTTTCTCTACGCCATCGCGAGTGAAGACTTGAACGTCAATGATGGTACCTGAAACAGAGTTAGGTACACGTAGTGAAGTATCTTTAACGTCAGATGCTTTCTCACCGAAGATCGCACGTAGTAGCTTCTCTTCAGGCGTTAGCTGAGTTTCACCTTTCGGCGTTACTTTACCAACTAGGATGTCACCACCCTTAACTTCAGCACCGATGTAAACGATACCTGACTCGTCTAGTTTAGACAGAGCAGATTCACCTACGTTTGGAATATCCGCTGTGATCTCTTCAGAACCCAGCTTAGTATCACGTGCCACACAAGATAGTTCTTGAATGTGGATTGTCGTGAAGCGGTCTTCTTGAACTACGCGCTCAGATACTAAGATCGAGTCTTCGAAGTTGTAACCGTTCCAAGGCATGAACGCAATACGCATGTTTTGACCAAGCGCGAGTTCACCAAGGTCTGTTGAAGGACCATCAGCAAGAACGTCACCACGTGCTACTGGCTCACCAGGTAGTACAGTTGGGCGCTGGTTAATACAAGTGTTCTGGTTAGAACGCGTGTACTTAGTCAGGTTGTAGATATCGATACCGGCTTCGCCAGGGATCAACTCGTCTTCGTTAACTTTGATAACGATACGAGAAGCATCTACAGACTGAACGCTGCCACCACGTTTAGCTACTGCTGTAACACCAGAGTCAACCGCTACATTGCGCTCGATACCAGTACCAACTAGAGGCTTATCAGCCTTAAGTGTTGGAACAGCCTGACGTTGCATGTTCGCACCCATCAATGCACGGTTCGCATCATCGTGTTCTAGGAACGGGATAAGCGATGCAGCGATAGATACTACTTGGTTTGTTGCAACGTCCATGTAGTTAACATGGTCGCGTGGGTGAAGACCAGATTCACCTTTTTGACGTGCAGTGATTAGCTCGTCAGCAAATGTGCTTTCTTCAGTTAGCGCAGCGTTAGCCTGTGCGATAACGAATTGACCTTCTTCGATTGCTGATAGGTAATCCACTTCGTCAGTTACTACACCATCTACAACGCGACGATATGGCGTCTCTAGGAAGCCGTACTCGTTACAACGCGCAAACGCAGATAGAGAGTTAATTAGACCGATGTTCGGACCTTCAGGTGTTTCGATAGGACATAGACGACCGTAGTGAGTTACGTGTACGTCACGTACTTCGAAGCCAGCACGCTCACGAGTTAGACCGCCAGGACCCAATGCAGAAATACGACGCTTGTGCGTTACTTCTGAAAGCGGGTTGTTCTGGTCCATAAACTGAGATAGCTGTGAAGAACCGAAGAATTCTTTAACTGCCGCAGAAATAGGCTTAGCATTGATTAGGTCTTGAGGCATGATTGCATCAAGGTCACCTAGGCTCAAACGCTCTTTTACTGCACGTTCAACACGCACAAGACCAACACGGAATTGGTTTTCAGCCATTTCACCTACAGAACGGATACGACGGTTACCTAGGTGGTCGATATCATCAACTTCACCAATACCGTTACGGATCGCGATAAGCTTCTTCATCACTTCGATGATGTCTTGCTCATCAAGCGTACCCTGCTCTAGGCCATCTTCACGACCGATAGAGCTATTAAACTTCATACGACCAACAGTCGATAGGTCATAACGCTCTTCAGAGAAGAATAGGCTTTCGAATAGTGCTTCTGCAGCTTCTTTTGTTGGCGGCTCACCAGGGCGCATCATGCGGTAGATTTCTACCAATGCAGAGATGCGGTCTACCGTGCTGTCGACACGTAGTGTGTCAGACATGAACGGACCGTGGTCTAGATCGTTCGTAAATAGAACTTCTAGTTTCTTAACGCCAGCTTGAGATAGGTTCGCTAGAGCTTCTAGGCTGATCTCTTGGTTTGCACCAACGATGATCTCACCTGTCGCTTCATTGATGTAGTCTTTAGACGCTACTTTACCTACGATGTACTCGACAGGTACTTCAATGAACTCAACGCCATCTTTTTCAAGTTGACGGATATGACGAGCTGTAACGCGACGACCTGTCTCAACATAAGTCGTGCCATTGGCTTCGATATCAAATGAAGCGGTCTCACCACGTAGACGCTCTGGTACCAACTCCATAAGTAGAGTTTGGTCTTTCACTTCGAAGTTTACTTTTTCGAAGAAGATATCGAGGATTTCTTCCGACGTCTTACCTAGTGCACGAAGAATGATCGATGCTGGTAATTTACGACGACGGTCAATACGTACGTATAGGTTATCTTTCGGGTCAAACTCGAAGTCGAGCCATGAACCACGGTAAGGAATAACACGTGCGTTATAAAGAACTTTACCTGAAGAGTGAGTCTTACCCTTATCGCTGTCGAAGAACACGCCTGGGCTTCGGTGCAGCTGGGATACGATAACCCTCTCGGTACCATTAATTACGAAGGTACCATTGTCAGTCATAAGCGGAATTTCGCCCATGTAGACTTCTTGTTCTTTAATGTCTTTTACAGTACCTGCCGGTGCGTCTCTATCAAAGATAACTAGGCGTAGTTTTACGCGTAGTGGTTTTGAATAGGTAACGCCACGAATTTGACATTCTTTAACATCAAATACTGGCTCACCAAGACGGTAGCTAACGTATTGCAGCTCAGAATTGCCGTTGTAGCTCTGAATCGGAAATACAGAACGAAAAGCAGCTTCAAGTCCATATTGTCCTTCAGGATCCTGTTCGATAAATTTGTCGAACGAATCGAGCTGGATCGATAGCAGGTATGGAATGTCCAGTACTTGTGGACGAGTACCAAAGTCCTTACGGATGCGCTTTTTCTCGGTATAAGAGTAAACCATGGGGTTCCTCAGCTCGCTGATAAGTGACCCAAACCGCCCGTCCATCCTAGTTACTTAAGGTGGAGTATGGGGCAGTGACTAACAACTGTTTACTGTAGTGACGTTAACTCAAGCGTCGAGCAACGTTTTTTGCATGGTACGTAGATGCTTAAACAGCAGGAAAATTCATCTACGCCCTACAGCGCAAAAAGGCCGGTGGTCAATAAACCACCAGCCATTAGCCTGTTAGGCTAAGAAATTAAGTAATAATTACTTGATTTCAACAGAAGCACCAGCTTCTTCTAGCTGAGCTTTAAGAGCTTCAGCTTCAGCTTTGTCAACGCCTTCTTTTAGAGGTGCTGGAGCTGAGTCTACAAGACCTTTAGCTTCTTTAAGGCCTAGACCTGTTGCGCCACGTACTGCTTTGATAACAGCAACTTTGTTAGCGCCAGCAGCAGTTAGGATTACGTCGAATTCAGTTTGCTCAGCAGCAGCTTCGCCACCAGCAGCACCGCCAGCTACAACAGCAGCTGCAGCAGATACGCCGAATTTCTCTTCCATAGCTTCGATAAGCTCAACAACTTGCATTACAGACATTTCTGCAACTGCGTCTAGGATTTGCTCGTTAGTAATAGACATAACAATTCTCTTTTAAGTCAACAATAAGTTTATTTTGCAACCAGTAAAAAGCAAGCTGATTAAGCAGCTTCTTCTTGCTTCTGGTCGCGTAGTGCAGCGATAGTACGTACCAGCTTGCCAGCAGAAGCTTCTTTCATGCACATCATTAGGCGTGCGATTGCTTCGTCGTAAGTTGGTAGTGTCGCTAGTACTTCAGCATCAGTAACCGCGCCTTCAAATGCAGCAGCTTTGATCTCGAATTCTTTGTTCTCTTTAGCGAAGTCTTTGAAAAGACGCGCTGCAGCACCTGGGTGCTCGTTAGAGAACGCGATTAGAGTAGGACCAGTGAAAGTGTCAGTTAGACACTCATAGTCAGTACCCTGAACCGCACGGCGTGCTAGAGTGTTACGCACAACTTTCAGGTAAACGCCCGCTTCACGCGCTTGTTTACGTAGAGAAGTCATTGCGCCAACTTCAACGCCACGAGAGTCAGCTACAACTGCAGAAAGTGCACCACTGGCTGCTTCGTTGACTTCAGCAACAATTGCTTTTTTGTCTTGAAGGTTTAAAGCCATCTTGGATTTACTCCTGGTTGTTTTTACACCACCCGAAATCTTCGCGATTTTGGGAGTTCATACGGTGCTTTCCAGAAGAAAGATAAACGTACGCTCAACTTTCTTTCTATCTGGCACCATCTACGTAGGTAGTATTAAGTTCTTTACAGAACGCCTACGGTCTTGGACGGAGGCTAAATTCACTAAGGATTTTCAGCCCCAACCACAAATTTGATAGGCGCAAAATTATACATAATTATTGCGCCTATGCAAGCAATTAAGCTTGAGTGTTTAGTGTAGATTGATCTACAGCAACACCAGCACCCATAGTAGTAGAGATGCTTACTTTCTTCAGGAAAGTACCTTTCGCTGAAGACGGCTTCGCTTTCTTAAGCGCAACTAGTAGAGCTTCTAGGTTCTCTTGTAGTTGGTTTGCTTCGAAAGTCACTTTACCGATGGTAGTGTGAATGATGCCGTTTTTGTCGTTACGGTAACGAACCTGACCAGCTTTAGCGTTCTTAACTGCTTCAGCAACGTTAGGAGTTACAGTACCAACTTTAGGGTTTGGCATAAGACCGCGAGGACCTAGGATTGTACCTAGTTGACCAACAACGCGCATTGCATCTGGAGAAGCAACAACTACGTCAAAGTTCATTTCGCCTTTCTTAACTAGCTCAGCTAGATCTTCCATACCAACGATGTCTGCGCCAGCTTCTTTAGCTGCTTCAGCGTTTGCACCTTGAGTGAACACTGCAACGCGGATTTCGCGGCCAGTACCGTGAGGTAGTACAGTTGCACCACGTACGTTCTGGTCAGATTTACGAGCATCGATGCCTAGGTTAACAGCAACGTCTACAGACTCAACGAATTTAGCAGTTGCTAGTTCTTTAAGAAGAGCTACAGCTTCGTTGATTTCGTATTCTTTAGTTACGTCAACTTTTTCGCGGATAACGCGCATACGCTTAGTAAGTTTTGCCATGATCTTAACCCTCTACCACTAGGCCCATTGAACGAGCAGTACCCGCAATAGAACGTTTCATCGCTTCAATGTCAGCACCAGTCATATCAGCAGCTTTAGCTTCTGCTATTTCTTGGATTTGAGCGTCAGTCACTGTACCCACTTTTTCAGTGTTAGGACGACCTGAACCAGACTTAATGCCAGCAGCTTTCAGAAGAAGAGTTGCAGCAGGTGGAGTCTTAGTTACGAACGTGAAAGAACGGTCGTTGTAAACAGTGATAACTACTGGAGTCGGTAGACCTTTCTCAAGAGATTCTGTTTTTGCGTTGAACGCTTTACAGAATTCCATGATGTTCACACCGTGTTGACCTAGTGCAGGACCAACCGGTGGACTTGGGTTTGCCATACCAGCTGCAACTTGCAGTTTGATATAAGCTTCAACTTTCTTAGCCATGATATTTCCTAAGTTTGGGTTCAAACGCTATCCGTGTGGAAAGCTCCCCGTGTTTTGATAAAACTTTCTACAGCCAGTGCTGTAAAAAGGCGCGAAATTATAAGCATAATTCGCGCCCTATTCAACCCTAAAAAGGCGATTTTTTATACTCGTTAAAATCGAGTATTAATCAAGCTTATCGACTTGACCGAATTCAAGCTCAACTGGTGTTGCACGACCAAAGATCGATACCGACACTTTCACGCGGCTCTTATCGTAATCCACTTCTTCAACAGTACCGTTGAAGTCAGCAAATGGACCTTCATTAACACGTACCACTTCACCCGCTTCGAACATGGTTCTTGGGCGAGGAGCTTCGCTAGCTTTCTCTAAACGATTCAGAATAGCGTCTGCTTCTTTATCAGTGATAGGTGCAGGACGGTCAGAGGTACCACCAATGAAGCCCATGACACGTGGCACACTGCGTACTAAGTGCCAAGACTCATCGTTCATGATCATCTGAACAAGAACGTAGCCTGGGAAGAACTTACGCTCGCTTTTACGGCGTTGGCCTGCGCGCATTTCCACAACTTCTTCAGTCGGTACTAGCACTTCGCCAAAGTACTCTTCCATTGCGTGCATTTTGATATGTTCGCGAAGAGACTGAGCCACACGTCCTTCAAAACCAGAAAAGGCTTGAACTACGTACCAGCGTTTTTTCGGAGCTTCACTCATGAATTAACACCCTCTATAACCCGGTTATGAACGCAACAAGACGGACCATAATGCCGTCGATACCCCATAACGCAAGCGCCATTACAATACTTACTGCAAGGACAATCAGCGTAGTTTGCATTGTTTCTTGGCGTGTAGGCCAAACCACTTTGCGCACTTCTACGCGAGCTTCACGTGCGAACGTGATTGCTGCCTTACCTTTTGTTGTTGTAGCTGCTACACCAAGTGCCGCAGCAATCAATACAACCACACCTGCAGCGCGAAGAACCACAGAGAGTTCCCCATACAGGTAATTACCCACAACAGCGGCGGCTAGCAGAGCAAAAGCGACAATCCACTTCATTATATCTGCTGCATTTGAGCTATCAGGAGTTTCAGCGTTTGCTTTCATAAAACCAACCTGTGACAAGTCTAATTAGACGACAACAACCCCGCTGCTGCAGGGCTTATTCCTTTAATGCTGATTAAATTTCAGTCAAACCAACATATTAGCCAAAGGCTCAGGTAGAAATAACTTTCCAACTCAACCCTTAAAATCCTTTCTAAATTCATACAATGAGCAGTCATTGCATAAATTTTGCGCCTCTATATATAGTAGCGCAGAAAAAGGGCATCAAATGATGCCCTTTTTAGCATTGCTTAGTCAAATCTTATTCAAAGATTTTCCCAGAGCTTGCGACAATTCTAAGAATTAGTCGAAGATCTTAGCAACAACACCAGCACCTACTGTACGGCCACCTTCACGGATAGCGAAACGTAGACCTTCGTCCATTGCGATTGGAGCGATTAGCTCAACTTGCATTTGGATGTTGTCACCTGGCATTACCATTTCTACGCCTTCTGGTAGAGAGATGTCACCAGTTACGTCAGTTGTACGGAAGTAGAACTGTGGACGGTAGC
>NZ_OANU01000025.1 GCF_900089835.1 Vibrio thalassae
TATGTTCATCATGCTGACTACCTAGCACTCACCCGATTTTGTGGTTATCAGGAGGATCGTCCTCTCACGATTTAGATCCCGATTGGCAAATGCCAACCTTCGTTACATTGTCAGAGCCGCTACTTTATTCAGGCTCCTAGGTTCATCTGGTGATACAGATGGTTCACTCGTTAAGCGGTGAACAGCGCTTCATACGACTTCACGTCGCACACCCCAGGGTTTATTGTTTGAGTTTTTGTTGCCATAGAGTCTTGTGAAAATTTGATAAAGATGGATTTTAGATTGGTGGTTCATAGTCATCTCACAGTCAAGTTAGAGGTCTTGATATAGAAAAAATCTATTATATGGTTGGAGTGTAGAGTAAGGCCGAGACAAAAAACTCATCCTTTTGGGTGGAAAATAGGGGCGTAGGTGTGAGGTGTGTGGCAAATGCAGACAATGGCGAGGTCATTGCCTGCATCGGTTAAGTCGATGTGCTTTTTAGCTAGACGAGTGGGTTATTTAAGATATTTAACGTGTGCTTCCATCTCTTCGCCGATCTCTTTGCGCATGTTCATCAGTTTGATGGCAGAATCACGTAACTTAACGTCTTCTTCAGTTTCAGGAATCCATTCAGGGACGGAAGTGGGTTTACCATCTTCATCAACCGCCACCATAATGACAATGCAGTGAGTGGTAAGACGGTTTTTAAGTTCTTTAGGGTCACTGGCTTGCACGCCAATGGCGATATGCATTGACGAGCGTCCGGTGTAGATAACTTTGGCGCTGACTTCGACGAGGTTGCCAACGTGTATCGGTTGAACAAACCGAATTCCGCCAGCGTAAGCGGTAATGCAGTATTTGCCACTCCACGCTGCCGAGCAAGCATAAGCGGCTAAGTCGATCCACTTCATGACCGCACCACCGTGCACTTTTCCGCCGAAATTTACATCACCCGGTTCAGCAAGAAAACGCAGGGTGATGTCTCTTTTGCCACGACTCATTTGAACATGTCCTTATTGTTATTTGAGACTTCGATGAGTATGACAAAATTGTTAACAGTAGGCTACAAGGATTGAAGACCAATCGTCGTTATTGTTTATCTATGGTTAGGCTCTGTTCCACCGCATTCGTGGCTACTTTGCGACGTTTTATCTTAACTTGAGAAAGAATAACGCCCGAGATGACCATAAGCCCGCCAATAACGTGGAATTGAGTGATAGTTTCACCTAGTAAGGCCGCAGCAAGAGCCACCGCGATGACAGGTAAGAGGTTCATGAACATTGCGCTGTTGTCAGCACCAATAACGTCAATAGCTTTAACCCAACAAAGTGGTGCAACGAGTGACGCCAATAAGCCCGCATAGGCAATAAGAGGCCATGAAGCCGGTGTTGGCAGTATTGTTTCGCTGGTCAACAGCAGAGGGAACAGCATAATCACGGCAAATACGCCTTGCGTGTAAATAAGCATCCAACTAGATAATTGCATTTTCCAGCGTTTTAGAAGCACGCAGTAAGTAGCATAAACAAAAGCAGCAATCACCATTAAAATGTCGCCTTGGGCAACCGTTTGTTGCATAAAGAAAGCAAGGTCGCCTTGACCTAACATGAAAGCCAGACCAGCTAAGGAAATAACGCCGCCAGCAATACTGAGCATCGAGATTTTCTTGCCCAGCAGAGGCACCGACATAAATACGCTGATAAGTGGCACCAAAGAGGTGATAAGTGCCATATTAGAAGCGGTCGTCGTCAACGCGGCGTAGTAGCCCAGAGACTGATTGAGTACCATGCCCAAAAAGGCGAGAAAAGCGAGTTTGCTAATGTTGCGACGAATTTCTGGCCAATAACGTTTTAGCTTAGGTAAGCAAAACGGGGTCATGATTAGCATCGCAAGCGCCCAGCGATAAAAGCTCATTGCACTTGGTTCGATGATCGATGACGCGATTTTATTCACAATGGCATTCCCGCCCCAAATAAGTACGGTTAGGAAAGGGAGTAAGTAAACCATTGTGAGCCTCGTCGCGTTTTGTGGATTGATGCATAGTGTGACAGGTCGTTATAATTATAAATATCTCCACTAAGACATTCAGCGCGATAGGAAGACAAGTTGAAAAAAAAGTCACGTAACCTTCATCCATCGCTTTCTATTGATAGAATGCCATCTGATGTGTTTATGAATTTCGATGCGTTTCTTTCCAATACAGAGACTCGGGTTCATTGCCACCCTTGGGGGCAAATTCAGCTAATTAGTGGTGGGATCCTTGAAATGGAAGCACAGGATACCCGCTTTCTTGCTCCCCCTCATTTGGCGATTTGGGTACCTGCTGGTGTCATGCATTGCAGTTATAATCGTAAACCACTGGAATATTGTTCACTGAATATTGCACATGAGCTCACATCCACTTTCCCAGAAAAAACTAGCTTAATTAAGGTGACGCCAATTGTCTCTTCTATTATTGAGGACTTTCGCCATCGACATATCAACGTGGCTCAATCAGACAAAGACAAACGTTTAGTGCAAGTTTTATTGGATCAACTGAGCGATCAGCAAGAGCAACATCACTTTTTGCCTTCTAGTAACAATAAGTATCTCGCGCCAATTCTGTCAGCTATCGAAGAGGATCCAACCAATGACATCAGTTTAAAGGAGTGGGCGAGTCGGGTGCACACCACCGAAAGAACGTTGGCGCGCTATTGCCAAAGTGAACTAGGGATGAGCTTTACTGAGTGGCGATTAAGAGTACGTTACTTGTATTCCATGGATTTACTTCGCGGCGGTCATTCTGTTAAAGAAGTGGCGTTTACCTTGGGCTATAACCAAGCTAGCCCCTTTATTGCCATGTTTAAGAAGTATTCGCGCCAAACTCCGGAGCAGTACAAGAACAAACTGCTTCAGGAGTGATTGAAATGAGACGACAAGCAAGTTCAAAAAAGGAGTATGTAACATACTCCTTTTTTGTTTTTTGAAGACTAACCGCGGTTGGTTACGGACTCTCGCGTGACTAAACGTCCGGTAATTAGAGGTCTTGGGCTCATAGGTTTGTCATCCAAAATGGCATCCAATTGTTCCATTGCAAAATCGACAATTTGTTGCGATGGGTAGCTGATACAGGTAAGCGGTGGATTGAGCTGGCTTGCCAATTGAGAGTCTTCGAGTGACACGATGGACACCTCTTGCGGGGTTGCAAGGTTAAAGTCTCGAAACAAATTCATGGCTACCGCAGCTTGGCTATCACGCATAACCACAAGCGCGGTAAAAGGATGATAGCTATTGAGTAATGACATGATGGCTTGTTCGCTGTTGCCGTTGGCGGTCACAATCAACTGGCGATTTACAGGCATTGCTGAGTTTTGTAATGATGTTTTATAGCCGTCAATGACTTGGCTCGAGGCGAAGCTGTCATCATCGACGACAATGGCAATGCTGGAATGTCCTTTGCTTGATAAAAATCGACACGCGCTTTCTGCGGCAAATTTGTAGTCGTAGCCAATGGCATGAGAAACATCGGCTAAGCTATCGATAGCAATGATGTTGTCATTTTTCAGCTCTTCGACCGTTCCACCGAGAGAAATAATTGCGTCGCAATGTCTTTGATTAAGATCCTCCACCATACGGACTTGCTCGGCTGGGGTTTCCGCAAACTGTACCAGCATGTGTTTACCTTTGGCCTTTAGTGCCTTTGCTAACAAGGGCAGGTAGCTGGAAACTTGGCCTGCATCGGTAGAAGATAGGATCACGCCGATATAGTCAGAACGCTGATTTGCCAATGTTTGCGCGGCCGCGTTTGGGCGGTAATTGAGCTCTTCAGCGGCGCGAAGTACCGCTTCACGACTCTCCGGCTTGACTCCACGACTACCGCTCATTACACGCGATACCGTGGCTTTCGACACGTTTGCAAGCAAAGATACGTCTGTAATAGTAGCCATGAAAACAACCTTATTTCATTTGCAGAATTTTTGATGTTGGGAAACCGATTCCCGAAATTTCCAATATTGTACTCTTTTACTAGCACGTAGCTCAAGCTTGATGAAGGTAGGTGTGTCGTTAAAACTGAGATAAATAAGTAAAAGTGAATAGCGGTTGAAAAAAGCAGCTCTCGAAAGTAGGAGCACAAGAAAGCTGCTTCGACCAAATGTAAGATGCTCCTAGAAAACACCTTCCCTCTGACTCGTTCCCTGAATGATCGACAACTGTGAAAAAATGAAAGGTTTTAGCCGCTTATTTTGCGGTGCGCTTATGAAGTTCAATCATTTCCGCTACAAGCTCTTTCGCTAACATGGAAGTCATAAGGTGGTCTTGTGCATGAACCATGACTAGGGTCATCTTCATTTTGCCAGTGCCTTCATCGGCTTCAATGAGCTGTGTTTGCACAAGGTGTGCTTGGTTTGCAAATTCTTGAGCTTCTTTCATCAAGCCTTCTGCTTCATCAAATTCGCCATTTTTAGCGTGGCGTAGTGCTTCGTAACATAGGCTACGAGACTGGCCTGCGTTGATGATGATGCCCATTACTTGCTCTTCTAAATCCATTGTGTCCATTTGATACCTCTTAATTCTAAATGACTCTATCTCAAAGATAGGTGCCGCCCCTTTGCTTATTCCCAACTAAGACTGAGGGGGCGACGGTGTGAAATGTGATGCTCTGGGGGATTACGCTGTGACAGGTTGTCCTGCAGCTTCTTGTTGTTTCTTCTCTTCCGCCGCTTCTTGGTCAAGAAGCTGTTTCTCATAGGCTTTCAAAAATGGTAGGTACATCATTGCTGACATAGCCATACAGATAAAGCACATGATGACAGGACTGAAAGCCCAGTTGGCTGCCCATGAAGCGCCGATAGGACCTGGAGTTGTCCAAGGTGTTAGAGAAACAACGCGCTCAACTAGTCCCCAATCAAGAGCGAACCAACCTAATGTTGCGTTAACCATAGGAACCAAAATGAATGGTAGGAAGAACACAGGGTTCATGATGATTGGTGCACCGAATAGGATAGGCTCGTTAATGTTGAACATGCCTGGAACTGCTCCCATTTTACCGATAGTACGAAGATGAACGGCTTTACTACGTAGTAGTAGGAACGCAAGTGGAAGCGTCGAACCTACACCACCGATCAGTAGGTAGTGATCCCAGAAACCTTGAACAAAGATATGTGGGATCGCTTCACCTGCTGCCATTGCCGCTTGGTTTACCGAAAGGTTTGCCATCCAGAACGGGTTCATAATACCTGTCACGATAAGCGCACCATGAATGCCAGCAAACCAAAGAATTTGACAGACAAGAACCGCAAGAAGTACCGCTGGTAGAGTATCGGAAGCTGATACTAGTGGCTGTACAAGCGCCATAATTGCTTCAGGAATGATCATGCCTGTTTGTGCTTCAATGAATAGGTTCAATGGATGCAGGGTCATGATGATGACTAACACTGGGATTAGGATTTCGAACGAACGAGCAACACCGGTTGGTACTTCTGGTGGAAGTTTAATGGTGATGTTGTTGCGTTTTAGGTAAGCGTAAACTTCTGTTGAGTAAATAGCGGTAATAATCGCAGTAAAGATCCCTTGGCCTGAGAAGTACTGCATAGACAGCATACCGTCTTGTACTGGTGCAGCAACCAAAAGGAAACTCATCAATGACAGTAGACCAGTGGTGACAGGGTCGAGATTATGATGACGTGCCAAGCTTGAGGCGATACCCACAGAGATGAATATCGTCATAATCCCCATACTTAGGTTAAACGGCAACATCAGTTGTTCACGGTAAGTATCAGAAAAGTTTAGCCATGCTCGTGCAAAACCCCACGTAGTTTCCGAAGAAAATGGAGGGAAGATAAACACCAGCATGAATGAACCAACAATCATAAAAGGTAGTGCCGCGATAAAGCCGTCGCGGATAGAGGTGATATATTTTTGTTGGCCGATTTTACCAGCAATAGGAGTGACCTTTTGCTCGATAACATTGACCATTTTGTCGTACATAGCGCCCATGTTGAAGCTCTCGTTTGGATGTTAAGAAAAAGAGAGCTCGGTGTCGGAATATGACTAAGGGGGGACACCGAGCTGAAAACCTAGCCAATAAGTTCTAGAGCGAAATCAAGAACTTTGTCGCCTTTCTGCATGCCGTAATCCATCATGTTGATAGGCTCAACTTTGATGCCGTGAGCATCGGCTTTCTTTTGGAAATCGGCTTGCATGTATTTCACTTGCGGGCCAAGTAGAACCACTTCGTAGTTACCAACTTGCATATCAAATTCACTTGCGCCGAATGCTTTAATCTCAGCCGCGATACCACGTTCTTGAGCTGACGCCTCCATTTTTTTAACTAGTAAAGAAGTAGACATACCAGCAGAGCAACAAAGCATAATTTTTTTCATTTTTAGTTCTCCAGAATCTTGAATTCCTTTTTACTATGCTCTTTTGGAAAACATTTGGAAACCGGTTTCCAAATGTTTTCCAGTCAAGTGTGAAAACGATCACTAGAAAAGGATTAACAAAGAAAGATTTCGTGACTCAGTTAACGAACTATAAGATGTTTGGAAACGTTCAATGAAATACTCCAGTTTCCCTAGGGAATACTAAAGAACATTCGTTTGATGGGTGGTGTCAGTTGAAGGTAACAAGTGTGACTTGATCAAATGGTAATAAAAAGTGTGCAGCACTCATCAGAATTGGATGCTGAGTTTCCGCCTTATTGAGTATTACGTTATTCTTGCTCGCGTCTCGATATCCGGTAACTCAAATGAACCACTCCGTAATGCGACTGTTTGCTAATCAGGTTGAACAGTTCATGAATCCTATCGCTAAGTTGCTTATGCGCAGTCAGCATTTGATGGCAATGCGTGATGGTTTTCAGCTGGCTATGCCGTTTATTTTTGTTGGGTGCATGTTTGTACCCATAATTTTTCCTCCTTTTGCTAATCCAGAATCATGGATGTCCGTGGCGTGGCTAGATTTGTCTTATACATTGAGACCGATTTTGCTGCCTACTTACCAGTTAACCCTTGGTGTGGTCGGACTTATTGTATCGTTTGGGGTATCAGCCAGCCTGGCCAAAAGTTATCAGTTACCAGAACGGTTATCAGGACTTACAGGCTGTATGGCGTTTCTCATGCTCGCTGGGTTTTATTTGAATGGCCAAGAGGACGTACGGTATTTAGGTGGCGCTGGGCTATTTACCGCACTGATCGCTAGTATTTACTCTATTGAAGTGGTGAGGCTTTTCATTCGTAAAGGTTGGTACATCAATATGCCTGAAGATGTCCCAATTTTGACCATTCAAAGCTTCAAATTGATGATACCGATTTTTGTTATTTTGAGCACTATTTCAACGTTTAACGTTGCATTAGAAGCCCAGTTTGGTGTTCATTTTCCTCAATTGATTGAAGAGTTATTTAGGCCATTGGTGCTAGCTTCAGATAGCCTAGCAGCAGTATTGGTATCAATATTAATTTGTCAGCTTCTGTGGTTTATGGGTATCCATGGGGCGTTGATTATCACAGGCATCATGAATCCATTTTGGATGTCGAATTTACTCGAAAATCAAACGGCTTTGGAAGCGGGAGAGGCGGTATTACCGCATATTTATCTGCCAGCCTTTTGGGATTTCTTCTTGCTAGTTGGTGGGGTTGGGTCTACTTTGCCATTGGTCTATCTAGCCATCAAAAGCCGCTCTAACCAATTGAAGTCCGTAGGTAAAGTTGGTGCGATTCCCGCGATCTTTAATATTAATGAGCCCATTCTCTTTGGTTTTCCCATCATAATGAATCCATTGTTTTTGGTGCCGTTTGTAGTGGTGCCTATGATCAACGCAACCTTAGCTTGGTTTCTTACGTCGGCTGAGATTCTTGATCGCGTTGTGTTGATGATTCCCTGGTCAGTTCCTGCGCCTATCGGTGCCGCGTGGGCCGCTAATGGCAGCGTGATTAACGCGTTAATGGTCGGTTTTGCGATGCTCAATTCGTATTTTATCTACCTACCTTTCTTTAAAGCGCATGAAAAAATCTTGGTGGAACAAGAAGCTGAGCGTGCTGAGAGAATGCAGAAACGAACCGCGAGTTCGTAGCGCTTCACACTAAATTGGAGTGTCAAAGGTTTGACCCGTCTATAGGTATAGGGTTTAGGCTTCATTCAGGTTTGTTTGTTGTTATTAAGCGTCGGCGTCAGCGCGTATAAATATGGCGAAGCCAATGTTGTTTCTAGCGTCGAATACATAAAAATCGTTTACGCTATGGCTATTGGTTATCTACTATTTTCAGAAGTGCCAAACCAACTTGCGCTCATTGGTGTTGCTTTGTTGTTCTTGAGCGTATTGGTTCCGAGATTCATCGTGAAGAGGGCTAAACAACCATGCTAACCGTTACACAACTTACACGTGAATGCCATGTGTCTAGAACCACGGTTCTTTATTATGAGCGGGCTGGGTTGTTATCACCCGCTCACCGCTCTGATAATGGGTATCGATGGTACGGTGATAAACAGATTACGCGTTTAAAAAATATTCTTTCATACCGCTCTTTTGGGTTGCCTATTCAAGAAATCGGGTTGTTGCTTGATAAACAAAGTGAGCAAGTTCAAGAGCAAACGTTAAGAGAACAGTTTGACGCTTTAGAACGCGAGATAACCGCATTACGCCATCAGCAAAGAGCGATTCTGACGGCATTAGAGGAGCCGAATCTGTTGGAAACCAACTCCATGAACAAGACTCAGTGGTTAGACATCATGAGAAATTCAGGGTTTGACGAACAAGATATGGCGAACTGGCATCGCCAATTTGAAAAAATGCAGCCTGACGCTCACCAAGAATTTCTCGAGTCACTCAATATTAGTAGCCAAGAAATTGAAGAAATTCGTAAAAATTCTCGATAGTTGAGAAACGTGAGGGTGCAATATTGAGTTGAGATAAAGAAACCGACATTAGTCAAATGTTATGATTCTCCGTCTTCATATCCTTTTTATCGATACTTATGATAACCAGACGGACTTGGCAAAACCTCTCTCTGATTTTTCTTTACACTCTGCTGATTGGCTGCGTCTATCAAATGATGACCTTTCGCGAAGAACTAAGTTGCGATGCTGAACTGATTATCGAGCGTATCGACAAACAGTTATCGATGATCGAGACAGAGCTGCGCTCCATACCTATCGATAAAAAATGTCCACCTGAAACCCAGACTGCATTGGCTCACCATGTTTTCAACAGCGTGGGCATTCGAGGCATTGTGATGGCTAATACGGTGAATGAGGATCCAAATTACTGCAGCAATTTCGGTCAACACGAACGCCTAATTGATGAAGCATTTTGGGACGCTAGACAAGTCGATGATGTGATATTTGCCCGTCTCCATGTTACAGAGTTTCGTCGAGATCTTTCCTTTGCCTTGGCGGTTTATCGTGGAGAAAAAATCGTAATCGGAACGATTAATCCCAGAGTTATCCTCGGCTGGTGGATAGAGCCTTATAACAATGATGCGCGTGTTACTATGTCTTTCCCTGGTTCATCCAACATCATCCTGGATCGAAATCAAACCGCTTTTAGTGGCAAAGAACTGTCGATTTCCGTTGCCTCAGAGCGTTATCCTGTCGAGATTAAAGTAACCAAAACTGTGGGGTTGCTGACTAACCGAATCAAAACTTTTTTTATTCGCTTATCCGTCTTAGGGCTGATTGTTTTTGGGGCTGTCTTCGCCTTTGATATCTACTCACGATTGCGCAATGAACGAGGTGTTTATGAACACTTTTAATTCACCTTGGGCAAAATTAACGCTTACGCTTACCGTTGCTTTGATGTTTAGCGCTACATTAGCTTATCAACATATAACGGATGAGATAAAAACGAGTGCAAAGCAATCGGTACAGAATATAGATGACAGTATTAAAGAGATCGTCACCGAAATTAGGCAGTTACCTTATGATGAATCGTGCCCAGAATCTTTGATGCATGGCTACGCAAATTTAGCGTACGAAAATGAGCGTATAAGAGCGGTGGGTTATATCAGAGAGTCTGAGGAAGGGACGTTTGTTTGCAGCATGCTAGGAAAAACCTCATTGCACCAAAAATACTGGCGAGGCGCACTTGGTGGGGATGTGTTTATTGGTTGGTCGCTGCTCACCGATTATTTTCCTGAAACATCATTTGTTGTTGGTGTGGACGAGGGAGATAGACGATTTTTTGCTTATGTTAACCCACGTCGCCTAGTAGGACACTGGTTGGAACCAACACTACCTTATGCCAATTATGCATTCAAACTAGAAAGCGATCTTCAACCAAACTACTTCAGAGCGCCACTTGAAGCTGATGACAAAGGGATGAGCTATGAAGTTAGCTCATCTCAGTATTCGTATTCTGTTACGGCATTTGCAGACTACCATACCCTAGTGAAGCGCAGTCTGATTTATTGGCTGCGCGCTCTTGTGGCTGCTGTGATTATTTTGTCTACGTTATGGCTATTAAATCAGTCGTTTCGAGATAACCGCCCTAAGCCAAAACAAAGCAGAACGAGCGTTTAACTATGCCGTTTAAATGGAAATCGCAAATCTTTGCCTAGTACATTAATCAGTGCGCCGACGACGATTAGCGTGCCTCCGAGATAGGTCCAAATGGATGGTAACTCGTTGAACAAAATAAGACCGAGCAATATCGAAAATACGATCTGAATATAAGAATAGGCCGAGGCTTTCCCTGCCGCTTGTGTTTGCATCGCTTTGGTTAAGCCTAGTTGCCCGATTTGAGTAAATACGCCGATAAGTACTAGCATGGTCGTTAAGTGCGCATCGGGCATGACAAAGTCATCACCGATGAGTAATAGAGACAAAGGCAGGGCCACTAATGGGAAGTAGAATATGATAACGGAACTGTCTTCGGTTTGACTCAGCTTTCTGACGATCACATAAGCGATTGAACTACCCAAAGCACCGAGTAAGGCAACACCAACACTAAATAGCGGCAGATGTTCTGTACTATTAGCACCTAAAGTGGGGCTGACCATAGTATATAAGCCTAACAGGCTTAAAAAGATACAAATGAATGTCGAAAATTGAACGCGTTCTTTTAAGAACACGAAAGCCAGCAATGCGGTGAAGACAGGGTGGATATATTGCAAGATGGTTGCTTCGGCTAACGGTAGTGTGGTTACGGCATAGTAGACACAAATTAGTGCTAGTGAGCCCATCACACCTCGAGCTAATAATAGCTTTCTGTTATTTCCCCATATCGAAATACCTTTCCTTTTCACATCAACATAGCTCAGTATCAATGAGACTAATGCCCGCGCGGCTACTATTTCAAACACAGGTATTCCATAAGTGCTGACGTATTTTACCGATGCGGACATCAAAGCGAACCCAAGTGCAGACAGCACCATATATCGGACGCCAACGGGCACTAGTTGGTCAAAGCTTACATTCATTTGAGACTCTAATTGGCGAGTGGCAGAGTCTGTATTACATCATACCGCGGGAGTCATTTCACACTATGATTCAATTTATATATAGAAAAAATCCATAAGTGGTTTAGTTATCGTTTCTGCTTGAGGAGAAACTGCTGTACTGAGGCTTTGGGTTGTTTGGAAAGCTTTTGCATCAGTTCAAAGCTCGGGTCTTGGATCTGAAAATTATCAGTAATTGACTGAACCAATAGTAACCATAGTGACGCCGTGACTTCAGCATCGGCTAAAGCACGGTGAAATACACCGTCGTTATCGATACCGTGATATTTGACCAAGTCTCCGAGTTTGTGCGAGTGGGTTTCCTGGTTCAATCGGCGTGACACCAATAACGAACAGGCAAACTCACCCGTGTAACCCGCATTAATAAGTTCCAACTCGGCATCCAAGAAACGCTTATCAAATGATGCGTTGTGAGCGACGAGATTGCTGTTATCAATAAATGAAGAGAACCGACTCATCACCTCATGACAACTTGGAGCATTAGCCAACATAGCGTTGCTAATGCCAGTGTAGTTTTCAATGAATCCACTGACTCGAAACCCTGGATTCATCAGCGATTGGAAGCGGTCGACTATTTTGCCGTTTTCGAGTTTGACGGCACCAATCTCAATCGCTCTATCGCCTTGATTTGGAGAAAGCCCGGTAGTTTCAAAGTCGAGTACAACGACGGTTTTAGCGGAGGCAGACATCAATAGAATCTCGTATTTTACTTGGGGCGCAGAGTCTAACGCGAAGTCATACGAAGGGGAACATTAAACAGGGTTGTATGACGCAAAAAAAAGAGGAATCCTAGGATTCCTCTTGTTCAATATTGTTTAGTATTAGAGTTTCTTCGAAAGAATACCTGTCAACACGATGATACCGATACCCATCAACATGATCGGACCTTTACCACTGTCGAAACCGCTTGAGATGCCTGCAAACGCAACGATGGCGACTGCTACAGGAATAACGAATTTAACTAGGTTGTACCAAAGACCGAATAGTGGGAATTTCACTTCACCGTTATTTGTGACTTCTTTCTCTAGTTCTTCGCGGCTTAATCTCCAACCTGCGAAGATACATACCAACATACCACCAACAGCTAGGAAGATCTTATCTGTCATCAGGTCGAAGATGTCGAACGCACCCGTATCAAACAGTGTTGGACCAACGCCACCTAGAGACAGAGAAGCAAAGATACATAGTACTGCCATTACTGCAGCAGCAGTTAGTACTGCGGTTGTACGCTTGAACCCTTTTTCATCAATTAGGTAAGACACTACAACTTCAAGTAGAGAAACTGAAGACGTTAGCGCTGCAACAGTTAGACCTACGAAGAAAAGTAGTGCGAAGATAAGACCAATGCCGCCCATTTCTGCGAACAATTGAGGTACAACAACGAAGACAAGACCCGGGCCCGCTGCTGGTTCCATACCTAGAGCAAACATGGCAGGGAACATTGCAACACCGGCTAGGATTGCCACACCCGTGTCCATTGCCGTAACCATACCTGTAGTTTGAACAAGGTTCTCTTTCTTCTTCAGGTAACTACCGTATGTGATCATACAGCCCATACCTAAACTTAGAGAGAAGAATGCTTGGCCTAGTGCAGCAAGCACAACACCACTGTCTACTTTGGAGAAGTCAGGGCTAAATAAGAACTCAAGGCCAGCCATTGCACCTGGTAGAGATAAACCTTTCACTGAAACAATGATAAGAATCAGGAATAGGATTGGCATTAGTATCTTACCTGCTTTTTCAATACCGCCAGAAATACCGCGGCTAACGATGATTACGTTCATTAGCAAGTAGATACCCATCCACATCAATGGCTGAATTGGGTTAGTGATGAAGCCACCAAAACTATCGCCGATAGCTTCAGGGTTACTGAGAAGACCAGTAGACACTTTTTGAACGTACGCTAGAGCCCAACCACCTACAACAGGGTAGAAACCCATAATAAGTAGACCACTCAGAACGCCGATGACACCTACGAAAGTCCAGCGACCGTCTGTCGACTTAAACGCACCTACTGCACTGCGACCAGTCTTACGACCAACTGCAAATTCAGTAAGCATGACGCTAAAGCCAATAAAGATTACAAATGCAAGATAGATAACGATAAATGCACCACCGCCATTTTCACCTGCTGTGTAAGGGAATTTCCAAATATTACCAAGACCAACTGCAGATCCTGCAGCGGCCATTACGAAGCCTAGCTTCGAACCCCAATTTTCACGGGGTGTTGTGTTTGTATTACTCGTTGCCACGATAACTCCGATAATCTGTTGTGTTTGTCCGTAACTTTGGCGCCGAAAAGTATGTGTATTTATTTTTATACACTTTCTAAAATTTGTAGAGGCGCTCTAACAGTGACAAGTAAAACAGTTTATGATTTGAGTTGGAAGTCTAAAAGGTGTTTTTTTCTAACTTTTGTCATCAAATTGTTGTCAACTGCTGATTTTTTAAACATTAATTGTTTGATTTTCCAAATTTGCTTGACCGAAATGCCAAGTTTATAGAATTTCAATAATCAGTTTGTTGCATAAAGCAGCGGTTTGTTCTGATGCCAGTATGATTTTTAGCATCTCTTTATGAAAAAAGAGGATATTGTTTCGTGAAATTCGAGAATTACAATTCGATAAAAATTTCATCAAATATGACTAAAAATGCAATACAAATCGCTAACAAATGGGGTGGCTTTAAAGAGTTTTTATGTCAAAATGAACTTGTCAATATGTCTTTCTTATAAAAGCATCTTTAGATGATGTACAATATAGTTTGCACTATTTTTGGCGTATGAGTTTGAGTAATGTGTTCAATTTAGATGGTTGTGTTATTAATCTGACTAAATCTAGTTGATTACTTTAATTATAGTCATTTTGAGGCATATTGCAGATAGTGAAACGGGTACTGAAATAATCATAATGAGATAAGCATAAAAAAGCTCCGCCAATCTGGCAGAGCTTTTTCGATTTTGTTGCAGTTACACTTTGAATCGGTTGAGAATATTTTCTTGTTGATGAACGTTATCAGACTGTTCTGTCATAGCAATGTTGGCATTCTGAGCCGAGTCTGCCACTTGTTCACTGAGGTCTTTAATTTTGATGGTATTGGCATTAATTTCCTCTGCAACTAAGCTTTGCTCTTCTGCGGCAGCAGCGATTTGCATATTCATGTCAGAAATTTGTGCGATGGATTGACGAATACGTTCCAACGCATCGTTCGCGCTTTGTGCTCTTTCCACAGCAAGGTTAGCACTCTCTTTACTTTGGGTCATCGCGCTAGAAACAGAGTGTGCACCGCTTTGCAGTTGCTCAATCATATTTCGGATTTCAGTAGTAGATTGCTGAGTACGTTGTGCAAGTGTACGTACTTCATCGGCAACGACGGCAAAACCACGTCCAGATTCACCAGCCCGAGCGGCCTCGATAGCAGCGTTTAAGGCAAGTAAGTTAGTTTGGTCTGCAATGTCATTAATAACTTTTAAGATAGTTTCAATATTGTCTGTTGCTGTTTCCAGTCCTTGAACTTCGATTACCGCATCTTCGATACTATGTGACAGATTAGTGATTGCCGTGGTGGTATCGAGCACGACAGAGGAGCCTTCTTGGGTTGCGTTATCAGCCGCTTGTGCAGCGCTTGCTGCACCTTGAGCGTTATTTGCCACTTCTGCTGATGTACTTGCCATTTCATTCATTGCGGTGGCAAGTTGCTCTAACTCTTGCAGTTGTATATTCATTGCAGATGCAGATTGCTTTGAGCCTTCAGTGGTTTGTTGGGTAAGAGCCAAGATCTTGGTTGAAATTTGCTTCGACTGAATGATTTGTTGTTGTAGGTTGGCTGTGAAGGTATTAAACCCTTTAGCCAGTTCGGCAAATTCGGCATCTGTTTCGGTATCTAAACGATGGGTGAGGTCACCGTCTCCGTTCGCGACATCTTGTATAGCAGCATTGAGGTCATTGAGCGGGCGCATGAGGAAGCGAATTAATAGCGTTAAAGCAATAACGCTGACAACCAAGCCCATTAGAGTAAAGAAAATAGACTGGTTTCGCAGTTCGTTAATCGCAGAAAATGCGATGTCTTTATCGATAATCGCACCTACGTACCATTTTTCATCCGGTACTTGGACTAAGTTCACCTGATAATATTTGCCGTCAAGCTTCAACTCTTGAACACCTTCAAAAAGTGCAATGCCGGGCAGGAATTTATTGATCGGTTCGCCATTTAGAGTGCTGTTCGGGTGGGCGATAGTCATTCCTTTCTCAGTCACGACAAACAGATAACCCGCGTTGAATAAATCGGTTTGGTTAACGAGATCCGTAAGGGTGGTTAGCGTTACGTCAAATACAACGCTACCAATAAAACGACCAGTTTCATCATTAAGCGCTGAACCTAACGATATGATTACGCTCTTAGTGGAAGAGTCGACATAGGGATCCGTGATGATGGTACTACCCGAGCTTTTCGCTTCTTGGTACCAAGGACGAGAGCGTGAATCATAGGAGGAATCGGGAATCCAGCCATCATTGCTCACTAATGATCCGTCGGTTTCGTAGCCAACGCCAACTGCCTGAAAGCTGGATTTTAGGGTTGGCGTTGTAATGATATTTTCAACAAAGTTGCTGTCCGTAGGGGCAATCTCTAGAGATTCAGTGACGGCACTGGCTAAGTCGCGCTTGGAGTTGAGGTCATAAGTAATGGTGTTTTTTACACCGGTAATTAGCTCGTGAATACTACTGTTGATATGACTTTGCAGTTCTGAGCGAACAGTAACAAGTTGGGTAATTGTAAGGGTGGAAACGGCTGTAAGCAGCAAAGCTGCTGAGGCCGAAACAATTTTGTGACTAAATTTCATACTACGTCCTAGATTGGCTTAAACCTATAGCCTTTGGGCTAGCCAGTACTTTATTGATATTTATCATTATTTTGTGAGTTAATAAGAACACTATCTTGTATGACTCTTAATGTTATCGGTGGATAACCGCAATACTTTAGCCTTTATATGATCTAATTTCACTGGTCGGTGCTTTGATATATCAAAGGTTGATATAGGTGCTGTTAAGACACGAGAAGACCGTGATAAAACAAAGGCAAGAACGTTGAGAAGCAAAGGCTCTCATCGCTCTTTATTCCACTGTGTGATTTGATATGAGGCCGTGATGAAAACGATTGGTTTATTAGGTGGTATGAGCTGGGAATCAACGGCGAACTACTACAAAGCGATTAACGAGGGTGTGAAAGCCGAGCTTGGAGGGTTTCACTCCGCTAGAATAGCGCTGTACAGTGTGGATTTTGCTGAGATCGAAGTTTTACAACGTCAAGGTGACTGGCAAGGTGCGGCAGTTGCATTGAGTGGAGCAGCAAGAGCCATTGAGTCAGCAGGTGCAGAATGCTTACTAATTTGTACCAATACGATGCATAAAGTAGCCCCTGTTATAGCTAGCGCGATTTCTATTCCTTTGCTCCACATTGCCGATGCGACAGCTGAGCGCCTGAAACGAGACAACATAACAAAAGTAGGTTTGTTAGGGACGGCATTTACCATGGAGCAGGCGTTTTATAAAGGTCGCCTTGAGCAAAAGTATGAGATAGAAGTCATTGTGCCTGATTCAATCCAAAGAGGCATCGTACACGATGTTATTTATGGAGAACTCGTGAAAGGGCAGGTTAATGATGTTTCTCGACAACGCTACCTAGAGATTATCGAGGACCTTCAAGCGCAAGGCGCACAAGCGATTATTCTTGGCTGTACTGAAATAGCGATGTTGGTGGAACAGAAATACACCACTGTTCCTCTTTACGATACAACACAAATACACAGTGAGGCAGCAGTAGCGTTTGCTTTAGAAAAATAGCTGAAGGTTCTCTCACGGTGATTATTATAGACATTGATGACTTCAAGAATATCAATGACACCTATGGACATATTCAAGGTGATAAAGTCATTAAAGTCGTAGCGAATACCTTACGGTCTTTGTTGAATAATGACTATGTGTTAGCCCGTATTGGGGGGGAAGAATTCGCCCTAGCTTACGTTTACCAGGGATTTGAATATTCCTATCAACTGTCGCAGAATATTTGTCGCTCGGTACGAGAAGCAAAAGTAAATGATGCCTGCACTTCACCAGTGACCGTTAGTGTAGGTTGCGCGATTTATGAGGCTGCTACGGAGTTTGAAACACTGTATGAAGCAGACAAACTTATGTATGCTGCTAAAAAGCAAGGAAAAAACCGGGCGGTGGTAGAACTACTGTCGTCACGAGAGAAGAGGATGTCAGTCATCGATTAGAAATGGCATCTCTTTTTTTACAGCGATGTCGGACGAAATGAATCAAAAACCTAATCTGAATTTACTCTATACATTGGAAGTGCTTTTGGCAGAAAAGCACGTCAGTCGAGCCGCAGAGCGGCTTAATTTGACCCAGTCCGCGGTGAGTCGCCAACTAAGCCATCTGCGCGACATCTATCGTGATCCTTTATTGGTTAGAAATGGAAATCACTACGTCTTAACACCGCGAGCGCAAAGACTTGGCGAAGAGTTAGAAGGTTTATTCCATAATATTACCAAGGTTCTCGGACACACAGATTTTGACCCACAACATTTTGATGAAACGTTCACATTCTCTTCTTCCGATTATGTGGCTCAGTTCATTTTGCCGGAACTGGTGGATAAATTGACCAATATGGCACCAGCGATGCAATTTGCCTATCGATTGTGGGAACCTGATAATTTGATCAAGCTTGGCGAAATTAATGTGCAACTTGCATCGACGATGTTGCCAGAAGCACCCTTGGGGTTGAGCTCCCATCAAATAGGAGAGGACATTCCGGTTATCGTTACTCGAGACAAGCATCCACTATCCGAGTCAAAAAGTATCACAGAGCAGCAATTGACTGATTATCCCCATATTCGAATTTCCGGTGGCGGTGACAAAGACAGTTTTCTTGATAAAGAAATGCGGCTGCGTCACTTAAAACGTAAAATCTTGGTGTCGACGCCGTTTTTCTCATCTGCTTTCGCCTTGTTGCAGCAAACCGATGCCTTATTGACCGTGCCTTTGCATATTGCCGTTAACCTCAAGAGCACCCAAAAGCTGCACGTCATTGATATTCCATTTAACGTTCCAACACATAAATACTGGCTGCTGTGGCACCCCAAATATGACCACGAACCTTCTCATCGCTGGACCAGAGAGCATGTGTTGTCGATCATGCGTAGTTCCATGTACTCAGTTCAAAAACTGAACGTCACCGAGTAATACGTCTTAAATTGTCTTAGTATGATTTCATCTCATTACGATAATGAAAAATGGTGATTTCAAATCATGATTGGCGGGTGATACAGTCATTGCAGTTATTTGAGGAGCTGTTATGACTTTTACTATTTGGTTATCGCTAGTAGCGATATGTCTTCTTGGGGCGATGTCACCGGGACCTAGTTTGGCCATTGTTGCAAAGCACAGTCTGGCTGGTGGAAGAAATCATGGTCTGGCTACTGCGTGGGCACATGCTTGTGGGATAGGTGTGTATGCGCTGGTCACTGTATTAGGTCTGTCGGTGCTACTGCATCAATTCCCTGTTATTTTCAAAACGATTTCGTTACTTGGTGCGCTCTATTTGGCTTGGCTTGGCTTTAATGCCATTCGCTCGAAAGGAGGCATCGTTGAGAGATTAGAATCAGGAAAACAGGTGTCGGTCATTTCTGCTGCTAAAGAGGGGCTGTTTATCTCGCTATTAAGCCCTAAAATTGCGCTTTTCTTCACGGCATTATTCAGTCAATTCGTAGCGGTAGGCAGTGAGATGTCTGATAAGACCATTATTGTCGCTACGCCACTTATTATCGACGGGCTTTGGTATACATTCATCACCTTTATGCTTTCTTCGCCAAGACTGCTCGATTCATTGAAGTCACGAGCGAAGTTTATCGACCAGTTATCGGGAGCGGTGCTGATCCTATTGGCAATACGAGTCGTCTTTACTCTCTAACTCGATTTCTGTCAGACTAGGATAGTTGAATCAATAACTTGAGAGATGTCATTTAACTTCTTACACTTAAGATAATTATGGACTACGTTAGGACCACAAATTGAAATTAACAAAGTTATTGATTCTCTCTTCACTGACCATTGGCCTGTCTGGCTGTTTACATAGTGCATCAGACGAACCAAGACCCAGTGAGTTCACATTGGAAAACGTGGAACGTTTGGTCAAAGAAGACATTTTAAAGCCAGAACAGCTCGATCCCAGCGAGAAGGACTACAAATACCTAGTCGGCGCTACTGACCTAAACAATGATGGTAGCGAAGAGTTATTGGTGTTAATGCAAGACTCCTATTTCTGTGGTTCCGGTGGCTGTACTGCCTATCTCTTTTCTTCCGTAGGAGATGTCATTACAAGGATGACGGTGACGAGAAAACCTATTCTAGTTTCCGATCGAATAACCAATGGCTGGAGAGATTTTTACGTTTGGAGCAATGGCTCTTTACGTGTTATGAGCTTCGATGGTAAATCCTATCCGAGTAATCCATCGGTTGAACCCGAATATAGTCGTGAACGTGAAAAAGAGACAGCGAAACAGACGCTCGAAGTGCAAGAGGTTGTAGTTCAAGATGGCTACGGTATAGAGCTTGTCGAAGACCTGCCAATTTTTTATCCCGCTCATAGTTATCAATTTACGTTTAGGCACTATGGGGACCCACAAAATCTATATTTGTTTAAAATAAACATGGTGACAGGTGTGTCCGAGCTTGAAACGCTACCGATTCCTGAGCAAAAGGCGGATACCCAACCGTAGCCACTCTCAATATTGAGCTTTGCTCTTTTATTGTTGAAATGGTGTTACACAAAAAAGCCGAGCAATGCTCGGCTTTAATAGTACTTAACTAGCGTGAGTGTTAAGCGAGTAGTTCTTTCGCTGTATTGACGACATTTTCTGTGGTAAAGCCAAACATCTTGAATAGCTCATCTGCAGGTGCCGATTCACCGAATGTTGTCATGCCGATGATCTTGCCTCCAAAGCCAACATACTTGTACCAGAAGTCAGCAATGCCCGCTTCGATAGCGATTCTTGCTGCCACATCGGAAGGAAGCACTGACTCGCGATACGCTTCATCTTGCTTATCAAATACGTCTGTTGCTGGCATTGAAACAACACGCACTTTATGGCCTGCTTCATGCAATTGTTGAGCTGCAATTACCGCTAACTCAACTTCAGAGCCTGTTGCAATCAGGATTAACTCAGGTTTGCCTTCGCAATCTTTAAGCACGTAGGCGCCTTTAGCGATATCGGCCACTTGTTGAGTGCTGCGCTCTTGCTGAGCGAGATTTTGACGAGAGAAAATCAGTGACGTTGGTCCGTCTTTGCGCTCGACAGCAAATTTCCAAGCCACCGCAGACTCGACTTGGTCACATGGGCGCCATGTGCTCATGTTTGGTGTTAGACGTAGAGACGCCATTTGCTCAACAGGTTGGTGTGTTGGACCATCTTCACCTAGACCGATGGAATCGTGAGTGTAGACTTGGATGTTTTGTACTTTCATTAATGCTGCCATACGCATTGCGTTGCGAGCGTATTCCATAAACATTAGGAAAGTTGCACCATAAGGAACAAAACCACCGTGCAGTGCGATACCGTTCATGATAGCGGTCATACCAAACTCACGTACACCGTAATGGATGTAGTTGCCAGACGCGTCGTCAGCAGTGAGTGACTTAGAACCAGACCACATGGTTAGGTTCGATGGTGCAAGGTCAGCAGAGCCGCCTAGGAATTCAGGTAACATAGCACCAAACGCTTCTAATGCATTTTGGGATGCTTTGCGTGATGCGATGTTCGCTGGGTTTGCTTGAAGATCAGCGATGATTTGACTTGTCTTTTCTTCCCACTCTGCCGGAAGTTCACCGTTTACACGACGCTTGAATTCAGCGGCTAACGCTGGATAAGCGGCTTCATAGGCGGCTAGCTTTTCGTTCCATGCCGCTTCTTTAGCGGCACCTGCTTCTTTAGCGTCCCATGCTGCGTAAATTTCTGTCGGAATTTCAAACGGGCCGTATTCCCAACCTAATTGTTTACGTGTTGCTGCGATCTCATCGGCGCCTAGTGGTGCACCGTGGCAGTCATGAGAGCCAGATTTGTTTGGAGAGCCGAAACCGATAATCGTTTTAGTACAAATAAGAGTAGGGCGAGGGTCTGCTTTTGCAGCGATGATCGCTGCATTGATTGCTTCAAAATCGTGACCGTCTACGGCTGGGATAACATGCCAGCCATACGCTTCAAAACGTTTTGGAGTATCGTCTGAGAACCAACCTTCTACTTCACCATCGATAGAAATACCGTTGTCATCCCAGAAAGCAATAAGTTTACCAAGGCCTAATGTACCGGCAAGAGAACAAGCTTCATGAGAAATGCCTTCCATCAAACAGCCATCACCCATAAACGCATAAGTGAAGTGATCAACGATGTTATGACCTTCTTTGTTAAATTGTGCAGCAAGTGTCTTCTCTGCTAACGCCATACCCACAGCGTTAGTGATACCTTGGCCTAGTGGACCGGTTGTAGTTTCAACACCTGGTGCGTAGCCATACTCTGGGTGACCTGGTGTTTTTGAGTGCAGTTGGCGGAAATTTTTGAGGTCATCAATGGAAAGCTCGTAACCAGAAAGGTGAAGTAGTGAGTAAATCAACATTGAACCATGGCCGTTAGACAGTACAAAACGGTCACGGTCAGCCCATTCAGGGTTTGATGGGTTGTGGTTTAAGTGAGAGCGCCAAAGTACTTCAGCGATATCAGCCATGCCCATAGGAGCACCAGGGTGGCCAGAGTTAGCTTGTTGAACACCGTCCATGCTCAGCGCACGGATAGCATTTGCTAGGTTTTTACGTTCCATAATAAACACCGAATAAATTTGATATTGGAAAGGGGGGAATTAGAGAGGGGAACGCAAACGTTCCCCTCTTATTAATCGTGTGAATTAAAGCTTAGCTTCAATCATCGCTTCTAGTTTGCCTTGGTCTACGGCAAAGTTGCGGATACCTTCAGCCAGTTTCTCTACTGCCATTGGATCTTGGTTGTGCTCCCATAGGAACTCGGCGTGGGTCATCGTAGCTGGACGAGGCTTAGAGCCTTTAGAGTCAACAAGTTTTGCAACCACTTCACCTTCTGCGGCTTCAAGCTCAGCAAGAAGCTGTGGAGCGATAGTTAGGCGATCACAGCCAGCAAGTTCTAAAATCTCACCGATGTTACGGAAGCTTGCGCCCATCACAACGGTATTGTATCCGTGGTCTTTGTAATAGTTGTAAATGTTGGATACCGACACTACACCTGGGTCTTCTGCTGCTTCAAAGTCACGACCTTCTTTCGCTTTGTACCAGTCCATAATGCGACCAACAAACGGTGAAATCAGGTAAACATCCGCTTCAGCACATGCGCGAGCCTGAGCGAATGAGAATAACAGTGTTAGGTTACAGTTGATGCCTTCTTTCTCTAGGATCTCAGCGGCACGGATACCTTCCCAAGTAGAAGCAAGTTTGATCAGGATACGATCATTCGCGATACCAGCATCATTGTACATTTTGATTAGCTGGCGAGCTTTAGCAACGCTGCCTTCGGTATTGTATGAAAGGCGAGCATCTACTTCTGTAGAGATACGACCTGGAATGGTTTTAAGGATCTCTTTACCGATGTTTACCGCTAACATGTCGCAAGTATCTTGGATTTGTTGAGCCTTATCGTTACTTTGAGCCTTAGCGTATTCAATCGCTTGGTCGATAAGCGGCGCATAGTCAGCAATTTGTGCGGCTTTTAAAATCAGAGATGGGTTAGTGGTCGCGTCTTCTGGTTGGTACTTACGAATGGCTTCGATATCACCAGTGTCTGCTACTACAGTAGTTAATTTACGAAGTTGCTCTAATTTGTTGCTCATCGGTACGTTCCTATTCTTGAGGCATAAATTTGTGAGGAATGGCCTCATACGACAAATGTTATGTTACGAGCCAAAGTTTCAACTTAGTGACGATTTAACTCGTTAACTGTTTCCGTGTTAGTGAACAAATATGCGTGAGCATATGTATCACTTATGAGTAAATGTTGAACCCATATTTACTCTATGTAGAAATAATGTCAATCAATTACTGGTATGAAAACGGCGATTACTAGGGTTATTTTTGTTTTTTGATAACGCAAGCGTACTTCGTTGCGGATTCTAGGTTTAATAAGGTCTGCAGTACGCTTTTGTTGTTGAAGTTTTGACCTGAGAAAATGTAATGCTATTGAGCGAATGCTTAGTTCTGTTTATGATTGAGCATATGTTTTCGGTGTGAGCCAATGAGCACCATTATTTTTGCGTAACTAGGTAAGTGATGATGAACAATGAAATTAGCGAAACAGGCAATGATCTACTGACAGAAATAGCGGTGGCTTATTATCAAGACGGCGCGACACAAGAAGAGATCTCCAAGAAGTTTGGTGTGTCTCGCGCCAAAATTGGTCGACTGCTTAAACAGGCAAGAGATGAAGGCATTGTTGAGATTACAGTTAAATATCATCCAGTATACAGCGCTAAGATAGAACAGCGATTAATTGAGCGCTTTGGTGTCAAACGAGCGTTGATTGCGCTGGACCAAGTCGATGAAGACGCACAACGAATGCAGGTAGGTGGACTAGTGTCTAACTACTTAGCGCAAACCCTAAAAGGAGGTATGGTGGTGACGGTTGGGCAAGGCCGAAACGTTTCAGCTGTCGCTCATCATATGGGGGTGATTACGCCAAGGGACTGCAAATTTGTTTGTGGCATTGGTGGCATTCACCCAAGAGGTGGTCGTTTTAATGCGGACCACATTTGCCGCCAACTAGCGAAGAAGTACGGAGGCAGTTCGGAAACCCTATATGCCCCTGCTTATGCGGAAAACAGGGATCAAAAACAAGCGTTTATGCAGAATGCGACCGTAAAGCAGACACTTGATTTGGCCCGTAAAGCGGATATGGCTATCGTGGGCGTCGGCGATATGAGTGAAAATAGTTACATGGTGGACCTTGGTTGGTTCACACCTGACGAGGTCGTTCAATCTCGATTGAATCAAGGTGTCGTTGGAGACTTTGCTGGCTATGATTTTTTCGATATTCAAGGGCTAGTAGCAAATACGGTCATGAGCGACCGCGTAATAGGTTTGGGACTTGAAGAGTTTCGTATGATATCAGAAGTGATAGCGATTGCGTCTGAAAATAGCAAACCGATGGCACTGCTAGGCGCATTACGAACGGGTGTGATTGATGTCGTAGCAACGAGTGTCAGTAACGCCTTGACGGTCCTAAACCTTGATGAACAAATGAAAAATCTATCGAATTAAGGTCGTTAGGCGAACTCTGTGGCCTTAATCAAATCAAGTAAGAACTCGTATCTTGCGGCAAGCTTCTTTCTTTTCTTCTTCACAAAATAAAGTGGTTCACTGACCGAGTGTTCAGTGGACCAAACGTCGACCTTGTCTTTATAGCCAGAATACTCAATAGCAACTTTAGGTAGAACAGTCACGCCAATCCCCATCGAGACTGGTTGGAGAATCTGACTATGCTGATTGATATAAGTGACTTTGCGAAAATCTTGCCACGCAGCGTCTTTGAGCTCATTAAGATGGCTGTCTTCAATGTACTTCTGTAGGTAGTATTGAGCATCAGGGTGGTCAACAACGCCAAGCTGTTTAATCGCATCTATCGCTGATAGTGTTGATACGGCCTCTTTACTCCCAATCAAACACAATTCAAGCTGCCCAATGTACTGGGCGGTTAATTCTGGATTCTGAATGGTTGCGGTAACCATACCAGAGTCGATATGACCTTGACTAATACTCTCAATAATCCTGCGGTTTGGCGCTGCTTCGACATTGACTCTCAAGTTTGGATACTGTTGCTGCAGTGACAACAAGCTCGGGTAAAGTGCTGTGATGATAGCTCCAGAAGCGGAAAAACTAATGTGACCAGCCTCAGGGTCATCATATCGAAGACATTCAAGTAATACGTTCTCTCTATTTGCTAGCTCAAGGGCGTATTCGTAAACTAAACGCCCTTGTTCTGTTAACTCAAAGCTTTTGCCTTCGCGAGTCAGCAGCTCAACATGGAGACTGGTTTCTAATTTCTTGATGTGTTGACTGACGCCAGGTTGTGTCATGAACAGCTTGTCGGCGGTTTGAGTAAAATGTCCGATTTCGACAAGCGTTTTAAACGTATTGAGCCAAGTAGTATTGATCATGACGATGGTCGTCTCATAGATAACAATTGATTATTGTTTTTAGGTTATAGGATAACGATTGGTTAAGCTACTGTGAGATGACTATCCTGAAATAGCCACCGCGACTTCACTGTGTATTTCTCAGTGCTATTTCGCCGCGGCTAAACCACGCCGGTCATGAAGACCGGCTCAGTCCTGACCTATTTTTCAATCGGTAAGTCAACACGTTGGCCCCATTCTGTCCATGAACCGTCGTAGACAGACAGGTTGTGATAACCACATATATAAGCGCCAAGTGCCAAAATACATGCGGTGACGCCAGAGCCACAGCTAAAGACGAGATGCTCTCGCTTACTTGCCGAGATAGCCGAGAACAACGGCGCGAGATCTTCGAATGGTTTCATCGTGCCACTATCGATGAGCTCAGCAAAGGGTAAGCAAACAGAGTGGGGGATATGACCACTTCTGACTCCTTGTCTTGGCTCTTTCACTTCGCCTTTAAAGCGAGCTAAGGAGCGAGCGTCGACAATATGGGCATTGTGTTTCACTGAGTGGGATAGCACTTGCTCTGCCGACAAGAAAAAATGTGGGTCTAGCAATAGAGACGCTGAGCTCGGCACGTGGCTAGTGTAATGATCAATGCACTCGTAACCTGCGGCTTTCCATGCGGGTAAGCCGCCGGAAAGAACGTAAACATTGCTGATGCCCATTGCTTTTAGCATCCACCATGCTCTAGGTGAGGCGTAAGTTCCTGAATTATCGTAGACAACAATGGTACTTTCTTGAGTAATGCCTAATGTCGATGCCAAGGTGTTGAAGCGTGCTTCGGTTGGCATCATATGAGGAAGCGAACTGTCGGGGTCGCAAAAAACGGTATCATAATCAAACCGTTGTGCTTTGGGAATGACACCATCTTTGTCTTTTTCAGGCTCTAATGGAATTTGAAATTCAATACTGGCGTCAAGAATAATGATGTCTTTATTCGCATCTAGTTGCTGTTTAAGCCACGTTGGAGTAACGAGAGGTTGAGTCATCAATGATTTCCTTGTCTGTTGAGGCAATGTTGAAGGCGATAGGTTTTAGTATTAGAAATAGCGCTTCGCTGCGTATTAAGCATGACGTCTGTGTCTACGGGGCACAACGTTGTTTTGTCGGTGGGGACACGACTACTGCTCCCATCCAAGTGTTCTACGATAAGGTAATAGCGGTTACCATCTAAAGACTGGGTAACAACATGGCTGATAACTTTCGCTGTCGTAGATGATTGCGTGTCTGTTTCGGATGAATAAAGGAGAAGCAATAATACACCCACACCCAAAGCGAGAAGACTAAAAGCGATGGTTAGTGGTTTCATAAAAGCTGCCCCTTAGATTATGTTGCTTAGCTACAGACCTTACACTGTTTTGATTTTGGCAAACCCATTTCACGCCAGCTTAACGTCAATCCATCGAAAATCAAAAGCTTGCCAATTTTAGGTTGTCCATAGTTTGCCAGTACTTTGATTGCTTCAAGAGCCTGAGTAGCGCCAATGATACCTACAACTGGTGACATCACTCCCGCTTCAACACAGCTCAACGTCGTATCGCCAAACAGCGCACTTAGGCACGCATAACAAGGCAGGGTATCATCTTCATAAGTGAAGACAGAAACCTGACCTTCCATTCTGATCGCAGCACCGCAGACCAATGGCTTTTTATGTCGATAACAAAGACGATTCAGTTGATTACGAGTTTCAACGTTGTCTGTAGCATCCAAAACAAGGTCGTGATTGATGATTTGTTTTTCTAACGCCTCTTCATCTAAGCGACGATTGATCGTTTTGATGGTAACGTTTGGATTGATCTTAACTAACGCTTGGCGAGCAGACTCTACCTTATCGATACCAATAGATTCATCGTTGTGAAGGACTTGTCGTTGAAGGTTGGACAATTCAACTTTATCGTCATCGACAAGGGTGATCGTACCAATTCCAGCTGCAACAAGATATTGGCTGGACGCACACCCTAAACCACCGGCCCCGATGATTAAAATAGACGATTTTTTGAGTGCTTCTTGCCCGTCAAAATCGAAATTCTTTAGGATAATTTGACGGTTATAGCGAAGCATCTCTTGATCAGACAGTATGTCCACAGTGACCTCGTTAGAATAGCGTTGGATTAAACAATTGTATCTGAACCGTCTCACCAACCTCTATTGAAGCGCGCTCTCTCTCTAAGACGACGAAACAATTGGCTAGACTCATCGATCTAAAAGCACCAGAACTTTGGTTTCCGGTACTCTCGACCACGAACTGTCCATTTTCGATCGAATAGATACCTCGTTGATAATCGGTTCTTCCCGGTACTTTTTTGAACGCGCTGCGAGTCGTTGCTGGAATGGATTCTGGTGCTTTCCACTCGCTATGCCCTGATAGTTTAGCAACAAGAGGTTGTACCAGCACGTACATCGTCAAGACTGCCGACACAGGGTTGCCCGGTAAACCACAGAACCATGCGTTATCAAGTGCTCCAAACGCAAAAGGTTTGCCAGGTTTTATCGCCAGCTTCCAGAATCCGATTTGCCCCAGCTGTTCCAAAATGTCTTTGGTATAGTCTGCTTCGCCCACACTCACCCCACCGGAGGTAATTACCACGTCAGCTTGCTGCTGGGCTCTCTCGAAGGTGGATTTTAGCGTCGCAGGGCAATCAGGGATAATCCCCAAATCAATGGCTTCACAACCAAAATTTTCGATAAGAGGTTTAATACCGTAACGGTTGCTGTCATAGATTTGGCCGTCTTGAAGTTCCGTGCCCAGCGGACGTAACTCATCACCAGTCGAAAAGAAAGCTATAACAGGTTTACGGAATACCTTGATGTGACTAATTCCGAGTGTAGCGATCATTGGAATATCGCGAGCGGTTAAACGCGCTCCTTGCTTTAATACAACATCGTTGACCTTAATATCATCACCAGTAGGGCGGATATTCATATTAGGTCGCAAAGAGAGCTGATTAAACGTAATGTTATCGCCATCGACTGTCGTGTTTTCTTGCATGATGACCGCATCACAACCTTCAGGGATTTTTGCCCCAGTCATAATTCTAACTGTGGTCATCGCAGGCCAATCACCTTCAAATGGTGCACCAGCGAATGACTTACCAATCATCGGTAAGGTTGGGTTTTGCTCTAAATCACTGAGGCGAATGGCATAACCGTCCATTGCTGAGTTATCAAATGGCGGGACGTTAATTGGAGAAAGAATATCTTCTGCCAACACATATCCTAGTGCATCAGGCAATGGCAGCGTGAGAGTCTCGGTAACAGGAGTAATTGGTGTGAGCATTTTATCCAATGCTTCTTCTATAGGCATCAAGCCTGGTGCATCGCAGCAACCCATAAGATAAGCCATCCTAATTGATTCAGTGGAACTAATGAAATTCAATAAAGTCTCCGGAATGTAACACATTTTTACGGGGGAAAGGCTGACTCCTATGGATAAAATAGCCAAAAACATGCTTCAAATCATAGTGACTACAAAGCAATACAGAATTTGTGGGTGTAATTGATGAAAATTCCGAGTATCCTTGTGCCCCCTTACGGGTGTTAGTGCGAGGAAGTAAGATGTCAGGATTAAGTGAATCAGCAAAATTGGTGAAAGCCGCGTTGTCAGAGCGAGGGCTAGAAACACCGATGCTGCCAAATGAAGTCAGCCGTGAAGAAAAGAAAGAGCGTATTGAACATCATATGCGTGAAATTCTTACGTTGTTACAGCTTGATCTACAAGACGATAGTTTGATGGAGACGCCGCATCGCATTGCCAAGATGTATGTGGATGAAATTTTCTCTGGCTTGGACTATGAGAACTTCCCTAAAATCACCGTAATCGAAAACAAGATGGACGTTAGTGAGATGGTTCGTGTTAAAGACATCACGGTAACGAGCACTTGTGAACACCACCTTGTTACCATTGATGGTAAAGCGGCAGTCGCCTATATCCCTCGAGGTAAAATCATCGGTTTGTCTAAAATTAATCGTATCGTCAGGTTCTTCGCACAGCGTCCACAAGTTCAAGAACGTATGACGCAACAAATTCTGGTTGCTCTACAAGCATTGCTTGAAACGGACGATGTCGCAGTAACGATTGATGCAGTACATTACTGTGTGAAGTCTCGCGGTGTCATGGATGCTACCAGCGAAACGACGACTACAGCATTGGGTGGCATCTTTAAATCCAAACCAGCGACTCGACATGAGTTTTTGCATGGATTGCGATAACCGTCGACTATTGAATGCATGTCTCTATTCAACGCCTTCGAATTTCGAAGGCGTTATTGTATTTACAACTGCTTTTCGTTCATACTATTGATTACATAAAGGATTTACTCCGAAAGAGCAGGATAAAATTGATGGGCGCAATACGACTAGAACAGAGTGCTCTAGAGTCTGAAGTCTCTTTCAGTTGGATTAGGTAGATGAATAGACTTCAGAAAATTTATAGTTATGCTGAACCAAATACCACATTAGTGGTTGTCATGGGAGGACTTGGTTACCCTGTGTACTATTGGGTTTGGCAATATTTGTTTACCCAACCTTATGAAAATCTGTGGCTCAGATTACTTTGTTCTCTATTAGTGTTTGTTTTAGCTTTTAGAGACGTGATGTCTAACAAGCTAAAAAAGTTTCTGCCACACTACTACCTTTTTGCCATTGGATTTTGTTTGCCGTTTTTCTTCTCATACATGATGCTCATGAACAACTGGAGTGATGTATGGGTATTGTCATTCATGTCCTCTATCTTTCTCCATATTCTTTTGGTGTATGACACAAGGGTAATGCTTCTACATGCTTTTATTTGTGTGGTAGCTGCTGGTTTAATTGCCCACCTTCAATTGGAGGGCGGAATCCAACTTGCTGAACATGTGGTCTATTTGCCAATCTTCGCCTTCACCTACCTGTTTGGTAACCTCTTTTACTTCAGAAACCAAACGGAGCATGAAGCTAAGTTCTCAATCGCTAAGTCGTTTGGTGCTGGCATTGCCCATGAAATGCGTAACCCTCTAAGCGCATTATTGTCTTCTTTCGAAGTCATCAAAGGAATTATTCCAAATGGCAACTCATCCTACCGAAATACATACCAACTAAATGCGCAGGAAATTCAAATACTCAACGATTTAGTAGACGATTCAATGAAAGTTATTTGGACAGGTAATGAGACAATCGACTTGTTGCTTACGTCGATTGACCAGAACCGCGTTTCCACCTCGACGTTTTGCAAGCATCACGCCCACAAAGTGGTAGAGAATGCAGTTAACAGCTTTGGTTATAAAAATGCTTCAGAATCTAGATTAGTGCAGGTTGATATTGAGAGTGACTTTGAGTATTTGGGTAGTGACACATTACTGAAGTATGTCATCTATAACCTTTTGAAGAATGCATTTCGTCATCGTGGAACTTCTAAATTTACAATTTCACTTAAGGCTAAGAGAACGGCGGATGGAAATAGTATTCTAGTTCGTGATACGGGGCAGGGTATTGAACCTGATCTTATCAAAAACATCTTTGAAGATTTTTATACGACAGGCAAAAATGGAACGTTTGGCTTAGGTTTGTCTTTTTGTCGAAAGGTTATGATGTCGTTTGGCGGTAATATTGAGTGTCGTTCTGTTTATGGTGAGTGGACTGAGTTCGAACTCAAGTTTCCGGATTACAGTTCTAATAAAATCAGTAATATCAAGTTTGATCTAATGAAAGCGAAAACACTACTTTACATTGGTGATGAGGACTCACGTGTTGGGGCTGTCATTAAGAGAATTAGCCTTGAAGCGGATATGAATCTCACGTCTATAACTTTATCCAAAGCGGCTGCTCGTGAAGAGCATCAGTTTGAGTTTAACTTGATTATCATCGATGGGGAGCTAGATCGCCATGGCTGGTCTCTGATGTCGAGATTAGAAGGTAAATTGGGTTTTACCGAGGCTAGAATTGCGTTCATCCATGACGAGAATGCGACTCGTAATCTCTATTTCCAGAGATATGTTGACATTGAATTGTACAGTCACCAAGATTTTATCAACTCCCCTAGAGATGCGCTCGACTACTTAATGTTTGATGAACTGAAAGTGGATATGCCAATTCAGTCATACAACGAAATTTCGACTAAACGTACCGTTATGATCGTAGACGATAATCATTCGTTGCGGTCTATTACTAGTATTATGCTAGAAAAGCAGGGGTTACATGTCATCCAAGCAGAAAATGGCAAGGTGGCACTGTCGACACTGGAACAGGAAGATGTTGACTTGATTCTAATGGATATTGAAATGCCAGTTCTCGATGGATTGACAACAACTAAAATGATTCGTGAATCAAACGCATCCTACGCATCGATTCCTATCGTTGGTTATACTGGCGATAAGAGTGAAGAGACGGTCACTAAAATCAACGAATATGGTATGAATGATTTTATTGTTAAGCCAACACCAAAAGACGAGCTAATTGATAAGGTTGCTACATGGATTTAAAAAAGCCCACCAATTGATGTGGGCTTTTTAATATACTTACTTAAACGCTATCTCTTCATTGTCCCAAGCTTTTTGACAAACATTTACGACTCTCGCAAGCTCTTCAATTGTATGATCTGCATTTATGGATAAACGGAGAATATGCCTACCGTTTGGAGTAGCTGGTGGAGCAAAAACAGAGCCAAAGATGCCGTTGTCTTCGAAAAACTCTCTCGCTCTTATAGTGTTTTCAACATCACCAGTGTCAATGCCAATAATCTGGGACTCACTCGGAATGCTAAACCCTATTTCACGTAACTTGTGATTGAGGTAATCTGCATTTTTCGCCAATGTCTTTCTCTTCTCATCGGCAGCGACGATGACATCAAACGTTTTACTCAGCCTTTTTAGTTCATAAGGTAACATTGCGGAGCTAAAAATAGCGGGAAACGCGACCATTGGGACACAATAATTTGTCTTGTTGTTTGCAAGTATAGCACCTGCTCGGTACGCAAAGGTCTTCGCTAGACTAGCAGTGATATAGTCGACATGCTCGGTGAGGCCTAGCTCAGCAACGAGACCTGCACCATTTGGTCCATGAGTACCTAATGAATGTGATTCATCAACGACGAGTGCGCAGTCGTATTCATAAGCAAGAGAGACCAGATCGACCAATGGGGCAATAGTTCCACTTGTACTGTAGATAGAATCAACAAGAATAATGCCGCTACCATGTTTGTTCAGTTGTTTCTTTAAATGACGCACATTGTTATGCATAAACATGTGAACGTTGGCACCTGCGATACGGGCACCTTCCCAAAGTGAGGCGTGGGCAAAGAAATCTACGTATACATTGGTGTCTTTATCGCATATTGCTTGAAGCAAATTAACGTTTGCTGTCCAACCTGACTGAGTAACTAAGCAACTATCAAACCCCGTCAAAGTTGCTAACTTAGTTTCGAAGTCGGTTTCTTTTTCGGCTCCGAGTAAGTAAACGCCAGACATCAGTAAGCTTTCATCATTCTCCATGATTCCTTGGATATGAGCTTCCTTGATTTCACTATGACTATTGAGATTCAAATAATCATTTGTTTGCATCACAACGTCACCCTTTGATGGGCGACCACCGCAAACAACTGGCCTCTGGTCCGAATTAGAACTAATTCTGTCAGCGATGAAGAAGTCATGCTTCTGTGAAATAAAGTCTGGGAGAGCCTTCTTGATTTTTGTTAAGTGCATAACAGTTATTCTCTATGTAATTGAAGTCATATGTCGGCCGATGCATTAATTTATTGCCGAATAAAGAATAACTGTCACTAGTGTATATTTATTTCTTTGGTTATCTTTGCAAAATGAACTATAGTCTCTGTGAATTTATTAATTTTGTTTATACCTGTACGGGGTCTCAGCAATATCATTTCTGTACTCAACTGATGTTTATTGATATTTGTGTCACAAAAGGTTATTTTTCTTGTGCTAACTCTGGCCAATACATTTTGATAAAACCAAAACTCACCCAGATAACCGCCAAAGTTGCTACAGATAACTCCAAAAAACCGAAGTTGTGAAGCCAATGCCAATGTGGGTACTCGCCCTCGAAGAAATCCGTTAACCTGTACATCGCTATCGAACTGATGACTGAGGGAAAGGTAATCGCAGCGATAGATGGTTGAAATTTAAGTCTTAATAATCTGAAGTAACACAAATAGATAAGTAACGTCATCGTGATGGCAATACCAGCTAGCGCACCCGTCAGTATAGGATCAGGTTCAGGAAAATTGACTAAGTATGCTGATAATGTGAGGTTGATCGGCGCTGCCATAATAGCGATAGTAGGCCTGGCACGTTTGCGAAGCATACCTTCAAACACCAATCGATATAGAACCAGTGGTAGCATAAAGAAATATATTGCTATGCACACACTAGCAATGGTTTCAGAATATACCGTATGGCCAAATTGAGTTCCTGCTAACGAACTACTAATAAGGCCAACAGGATAAAGAAACCAGCTTGGAACTATATTGGCTATTTTAAAATTCTTAATTTGATAGAAAAAGAATAATATCGCCATGAGTATATGCAACATCAACGCAGCAAACCAAAGAGGATAGGCGATGAGTGGCCTTATAACGGCTAAATAATCACACAGGATTAATAATGCCATACTCATTGGGGCCATTAAGCTACCTGTTAATGGGTGCTTTATATCAGCCGAAAATATATGACGATTGAGTAGATATTTTAACAGTACGGGAATTAGCAGTAAGGCCCCGATAGTGGCTAAGACTGGCTGAATAGTCTTACCAAGTTCTGGTACGTACATTGCCCAAGCGTGGCCGAGGCCGATCATTCCTAAAGCCAGCGAGGCTTGAGATGTGGGGACACTGTGAAACTGTGTCAGTCGTTTTAGGGCAGCAAGACTTGTTGTCACGAGGAGAGCTCTCTTTAATATCCTTATTATTATCTGCTAGCTCTTCTTGGAGAACCAGCAGTCTAGCCGTCTAATTATACACAGTTTGGATAGAAAACGCGCTCAGTTTTCCTTTCGTGGTAGATCTTCTTGTCGTAGTTTTTCGTTTTTGATGGTTCGGTGGAGGAGTTGGCTATAAATAGGTTGTCCCCCCATTGCTTGAGCAATTACTGTTGCACCCAACGCTGTGATGATAAGTGGTAAGATTAAGTGGTAGTTATTGGTCATTTCAATGACCAGTAAAATTCCAGTAATCGGTGCTCGTACCGTTGCAGAGAAGAGAGCACCCATCCCTGCGATTGCAAAGACAGCGGGTTCTATTGGTAAGTTAGGAAATAGTGCTTTCGCTGTTAATCCGAAAGCATAACCGAAGGACGTTCCCAGTGCCAGCATAGGTGCAAAAATACCGCCAGGCGCACCAGAGCCAAAGCAAATAAGGGTAGTAAGTACTCTACCGATAAACAGCAATACCAAGATGGAAGCGCTAAAACTGCCATTTGTAATATCAGGAATTATACCGATACCGCCACCAGTTAATTCTGGTACATAGAGGAGGAGTAGCCCGAAACATCCGCCAATAATAGAACCCGTAAACAGGAAACGCTTAAGGTCGTTTTTATGAATGCGTACAAACAGATCTTGAAACACGGTAACAAGTTTATTGAAAGCAACGCCAAATACACCGAAAAGTGCACCTAAAACTAGAAATAGCCACAACACATTGAGTTCTGGTGAGCCATATTGTGGGATGGAGATGACGGCGCTTTGACCATTAATATAGCGAAAAACCAAAGTCGCGGTTACTGCTGAGATAAGTACGGCTTTAATAGAAATAAGAGAGTAGCGAAAATGCGGACGCATCTCTTCGATAACAAACATGATACCGGCAAGAGGGGCGTTAAAAGCAGCTGCGAGACCGCCTGCAGCACCGGACGCAAGCAAAGTATGGCGACTGTCATCGTTTTTTACTCGGAAGAGATCTGTCACCATCCGAGCTAAGTTGCCGCCCATTTGTACCGTTGGACCTTCTCGACCTAGTACCATACCTGAACCGAGAGCTCCTAAGCCACCAAAGAACTTAACGGGTAACACGCGCCACCAACGAACTGGTCGCATATTATCCATCGCCCCCTCAATTTCAGGAATACCTGACCCTGCCGCCTCAGGTGCAAATTTATGGACTAAAAAATAGCCAATGAAGGCGAGTAGTGCACTAATTAGAAAGGCGGAAAGCCACAGAGGCAGGACTGAACCGATTTCGTCGCGAAGCCACTCTGTACGCGTCTCAGTCACGAAGTGAACACCAAGCTCAAACAATGTGCCTACCAAACCTGCAAGCACACCCACAACACAAGATAGCAAAAGCACTGAGATAGGTGTCGTATCTCTCGAGAGAAACTGATTAATCGTTCCACGTGGCACATAGGCAAGTAACGATTGTTTGATTCTTTCTCTCTTTGTCATTGTATTTAAAGACCTTAGGTTCTAATGATAGGAATGTATAAGTAAAATTATACGACTTAGAACAATTGGCAACAGTGGCAAAGATGAAAAGTAGTATTTCAAATTTAATGTTGCTTTTTTTGCATGATTTTGTGAGATACGTCAATTTTATTTCCTTGCATTAATTGGAATCTGTACCATATTTAAAACGTAGGGATGGTATTCGACTAGCGTGGAGGATTTGAAAACCCTACATACAATTTGGATGTGCAACAAACACATACTACTGCCCCGTCCATAATCTCAGCCGCGTTAATAGGGTTCAGAGATTCGCAAACTCACGATTGAGTAACGGGGGATTAAGGCGCGCGCAAAGTGCGCCTTTTGTCTTTCTGCCTACTTAGCTTCTTTACTCTAAAGCGCTCACTACTTGATATATTCAATCTAGAACCTCAAAGTCGGTTAGGTATATACTCCTACTAAAATAATGTTTAGAGAGTTCATCATGTCACATCAAGTGCCTACCAACATCATAACGGGATTTCTGGGTGTGGGTAAAACCACAACAATCCTCAATCTACTTAAAGCGAAACCCGAGAATGAAAACTGGGCGGTCTTGGTCAATGAATTTGGCGAAGTCGGTATTGATGGTGCCATGATGGCTGAGGGTGGGGCGTTAATTAAAGAAGTACCCGGCGGCTGCATGTGCTGTACTGCTGGCGTTCCGATGTCTGTTGGGATTAATGTTCTGTTGAGACAAAAGCCCGATCGCTTGATTATTGAACCCACAGGGTTAGGTCATCCAAAACAAGTGATGAAAACCTTAACATCGGAACAATACACTAACTACATTGATCTCAAAGCGACAATCGCTCTGGTTGATCCACGTAATTTGTCCGATGAACGACATTTATCAAATGCTAACTTTATTGATCAATTAAGTGTTGCTGAAGTGGTTGTTGGCAACAAAGTAGACCAATGTAGCGCTGAAGATATTGATGTTTTTAATGACTGGCTCACTGATCAAAGCCCAGCGAAAATTTTCCATAAGTTGGTGAAAAATGGAAATCTACCAATAGAAGTATTGGATATTGAGCGGCGCATTCCCAATCAGACCACTTCACAGGCGCAATCACATGAATTTCATGACCACAGTGATTTAGAGCCGGTATTTGAACTATCTCCCGAGCTTCCATTTGTTCGACGTGAGAATAAAGGTCAAGGTCATTTCAGCTGTGGTTGGATTGTTGGCGCAGAGCATAGTTTCGATTTTGACCAATTATTCTCAATGTTGAGTGACCTCAACGCTGAACGGGTTAAGGCGGTCGTCAATACTGACAAAGGATGTTATGCCTTTAATGTCGCCAATCGGGTTGTTTCGGTAAACCAAATGTCTTTAGAAGGTTATGAATCAAGAGTTGAAGTAATAGACAGTGAGCTGCTTCCATGGGATCAGCTGGAGTCAGTGCTGCTTGAGTTGTGTGGCTTACGTTAATATATGGATTCAAATGAACTCCTAGAAACGGCATCTACTCGACGGATTATCGACGTTCAGTGGCTGTGTGCGCTTGATGAGGCTGCCAAACGTTATGGTGTTGATATCGCGTCTTATAGAGGCGGTATCAAGGATTGGCATGAGCAGATGGAAAGAACTAAGGTCTCCCTTGATGCGCTAGAAGAAGCCATTACGTTATTGGAGGCTCATCCGTCTGCGTTTGATATTGTTATCGATGCGGGGACCAACATTACGGCGAATCACCTTGGTATTTTGGGGGCGTTTTTGTACAGCTCTCCAAGCGTTGATGTTATGTTGAAGTTCTTTGAGCTGTTTTCGCTAGTGTTTTGTCCCGCAGTAAAGCTGGTGTTTATTCATCGACTAAATGAAAAATCCGAACTGTGGATGCTCAGGCACGATAACGACAAAGGGATGCCAACCTTTTCGAACTTGGGTTTCAGCTATTACTGCATCGCACTGATTACTTTTATTCGGTCGACTCAAAAAGAATCTTGCTCTGTTGAATTTTTCTTTGAACGCGATCCTTTAGACGAAGATGTGATTGAATCATTAGAGCAACGATTTAATTGCCATATTTTTTACGGGCATAAAATTCGGCGTATCACGCTTCCAAGTTGGTACGTCAACAAACCGTGTACCTACGCGAATCCAGAGCTCAATGCCACATTGGTAGCGCCGATGCATTATAGCGCTGAAAGTACTATGGATTCGAGCTTGGCGGAGCAAGTGTTTTCTGTGTTCAAGCAATATGACGTTACAGACATCACCATAGACACGGTATCTCAGCATTTTCATATGAGCAGTAGAACGTTGACGAGAAAACTCAGTGCACAATCGCTATCCTTTCGGACGTTGCTTGACCGATACAAATTAGAAAAGGCTATTTCCCTATCTGCTAATCCAAGCACTAACTTGACCCAAATCGCTCTAGAAATTGGTTTCAAAGACCTAAGTTCGTTTTCAAGAGCGTTTAAGCGTTGGACTGGAGAATCACCCAAATCACTGCTAATTAGTCGGTGAGCGCTATCTATGTTACCCAGCTCAACCATCCGTTACCTGATACCTAGTTGGTGTCTCTTTCTGGCTCTTACCAACAACTACTCTGTTTTTTTATCTCAATAACAATAATCGGCATGTATTGAAAAGGGATCTAAATAGGTGTGGTGATACGGGTTTGATTTACGTTAGTGAATGTCGATTTCAGTCGTACCAATCTAGGTAACGTATATGTCGCTCAAGGTAACACCAAGCTGGCTATTACCGAGTATCTTAAAGTGCGATGAGCATTATCAATATAACTAAAAGTTATGACCGCTAAAGATAGTATGAAGGATATGTGTTATCGCCTAAATTATGTGTAGCGGGAAGGGTAAACGAATGAATCAAGCACAAACAGAGCTTAATCGCCTAATATCTGAAGTTGGTGAGTCAGTGATCGGACAACAGCATGTGGTCACGGCACTGGTGGTTGGGCTTATTACTAATGGTCATATTCTTCTAGAAGGCTTGCCAGGTACGGCCAAAACGCGCTCTATCAAAGCGTTAGCGGGCTGTCTACACACAAGTTTTGGTCGTATTCAGTTTACCCCCGATTTGTTGCCTTCCGACGTGACAGGCACCGAAATCTATCAAGATGTGGATGGGAAACCTCAGCTACATTTCCAATCCGGACCTATCTTCAACAGCATCGTATTGGCGGATGAGATCAATCGAGCTCCTGCTAAGGTTCAAGCCGCCTTGTTGGAAGCAATGGCAGAAGGCACGGTCACCGTAGGTGGTGAAAGCCACTCTCTCCCGGAGCTCTTTATGGTGTTAGCGACACAAAACCCTATTGAGCAAGAAGGGACTTATCCATTACCAGAAGCGCAAATGGATCGCTTTATCATGAAAGTGATGGTGGATTATCCAGAAGACGAAGCCGAGAAAGACATTATTCGCCTAGTTCGTGATGAAGAGCCGGGAGCGCGTTCGAGTACAACAAAGCGCAATAGCTCTGAATCGTCCATCTCACCGGAGTCGGTGTTTGTTGCTCGTGAACAAATGGCCAAGATAGAAGTATCTGACATCGTTGAAAACTACATTGTCGGATTAGTGATGGCGACGAGGCAGCCACACCGTTATCCAGATTCCTCGCTACAAGATTGGATTTTAGTGGGCGCTTCGCCTCGTGCGTCTATCGCTCTGGATAAATGCAGTCGAGCCTATGCGTGGTTACAAGGCCGCTCTCACGTAGAGCCAGATGATGTGCGCGCCGTGGCTCATATGGTTTTGGGTCATCGGGTAGCGCTGTCATACAACGCGCTCGCAGAGCAAATCACTCAGAAGGATGTCGTCGACCGTCTATTGGATGTTGTGGCTATTGGCTAACCGCAGAGGTAGATAATATGGCTCACAATACCGAGGCATCGCTCGATACTCGCATTTATACTCCATACGCCCGATTGCTGAAACTGCAATCGCAAGTTCAAGCTTTATCACTATTGCCACACTTGATGGCGCAGTCGGCAATGTCTGGCAGACACAGTTCTCCGTTTCGCGGTCGTGGTCTTAACTTCGAAGAATTGCGACATTATCAGCTTGGTGATGACATTCGTAATCTCGATTGGAAGGTCACGATGCGTACTGGTAAACCGCATGTCAGAACCTATACCGAAGAGAAAGATCGTAACTTTATTCTGTGTATTGACCAGCGAAGCGGGATGTATTTTTCGTCAGTCGATACGATGAAATCGGTCGTTGCAGCTGAAGTTGGCGCACTGGCTGCTTGGCGAATCATAAAAGACAACGACCGTGTGGGTTTTATCATTAATCATAGTGACCACATCGAGTACATAAAACCACAGCGCTCGCAAAATCATCTGCTACATGGACTTAAGCGCTTGTGTCACGCAAATCAATCCCTTGGCTTACACAGTGAAGACAGTGACAGCGTAGGCTTTGCAGCGACCATATCTATGCTTGGTAATCTGGGGTTAAAAAACGCCACCTTAGTTTTCATATCGGATTGGTCAGACGCAACAGAGCATGATATTGACCGACTGAAATACCTACAACAGCACAATGATATCCTCAGCGTAATTATCTCGGACCCACTAGAACGTCGGCTACCTGACGAGATTCTTGATGCGTCAACGTTAGTATTTGGCGATGGTAAGTATCAGCTAAGTGTGACAGAGAAACATAAACTCAATGCCGCCAATGCTGGTTTGGCTGCCCAATCTCAAAGCAAACTGGAAAGCTTACGCCAGCTTATGTCGATAAAAAAATTACCTGTGATTGAACTGACGACCGATGGTGACCACATTGCCAGGTTTAAACGAGCTGTAGGAGGGTTTAGCTCATGACTCAACCTGCACCTAGCTCTTACATTTTGCGTAACATGCTCGAAGTTCCTAATCCTGATTCTGTTAGTTGGTTGCCACAAACCATTGGATGGCAACTTATCGGATTACTTATCGTTCTACTCATTGGCGTTAAACTTTTTCGCGGCTATTGTCGCCATTCTATGCTTCGTTACCGAAGAGAAGCACTCGCTATTCTGCAAAGCAACAAAACATCACCACAACGCGACCAGATGTGTTACGACGTACTAAAAAGTGTCACGCAGTACCTTAAAATCTCTCAATCTCAGCAATATGGAACAGCATGGATAGAGCAATTGAACCGCTATGTCAGTCCTGATGCTCAATTTAATGTTGAGTTGGGTGGAAAATGGTTACGCACTTTACTGAGTTCAAAAGTGACACTAGACGCTTCGGAATCAGAACATATTTATCAACAAGTACATAGGTGGATTGAACATCACCCCGTACCTAATTGGCTTAAACAGTATTGGCAGGCAAAACAAGTGATTGCTCGCAGTCTCAGTAGAATGGGTATTCAAGGAGGTCAGCGATGAGTTGGTCTACCTTAACATTGACGTATCCGCTGTGGCTTTTGCTTTTGCCGCTGCCAGTGGTTGTCTATCGATTTGTACCTGCATACAAGACCAAACAAAGTGCCATCAAAGTCCCTTTCTTTAATAAGTTGCTGGATATTTTGGGTGAGCAGCCAGAACTTGGTGCCAGCCAATTGCAGCCGTCTTGGTGGCAACGTGGAATACTGATCGTTTCATGGTGCTTATTGGTTATTGCAATGACCAAACCTACGGTATTGGGCGAGCCACAAACGAGAGAGAAGCTTGGTCGAGATGTGATGGTCGCGGTTGATTTATCGGGCTCTATGTCTGAGATGGACTTCTCTTCGTCAGATGGTCAAGCGGTCTCAAGGCTTGATGCTGTCAAAAGTGTCTTGCATGAGTTCGTTGCAACGCGAGAAGGTGATCGACTTGGTCTGATACTGTTTGGTGATGCGGCTTATCTTCAAACGCCTTTCACCGCGGATCACGATGTCTGGCTTGCGTTACTTGATCAGACTGAAGTGGCGATGGCAGGACAGAGCACACATCTAGGGGATGCGATAGGTCTCGCGATTAAGGTATTTGAACAATCTGAATCGTCAAAAGACAAAGAGAAAGTCGTCGTGGTACTGACCGATGGTAATGACACAGGCAGTTTTGTAGAGCCTAAAGATGCCGCTATTGTCGCGGCGGCAAAAGGAGTGCGTATTCACGTGATTGCGATGGGTGATCCCGCCACCATCGGTGAGCAGGCTCTGGATATGGCAACGATCGATAATATTGCTAGCCAATCAGGTGGTCAGGCATTTCAGGCCCTAGACCAAGAAGCACTTCAACAAGCGTACCAAACGATTGGTGAGTTAGAGCCGAAGTTGTACGAAAGTAATCAATACCGACCTAAACAAACTGTGCACCAGTATTTTTTGATGGTAGTCGTCATCTTGTATTTGATTGCCTTTTCAACCGCAACGCTACGCCGTCGGTATGGTCAACCTCGCGAACTTAACGAGACCAATCAAACAGGGAGAAACCTCTAATGAACTCCCTAGTCGTCGAGCAAATTAGTTCTCAGTTCCATTTTATGCGTCCCTATTGGTTGCTTGCTTTTGTGCCATTAGCCTTGCTGTTGTTACTTCGTTTGCGCAGAGAATCATCTGCTGCTTGGAAAACCATCATTCCTGAGCATCTGCAAAAGGCGTTGGTAATTGGCGAGCAAGGGTGGAAAAGCCAGCTGCCACTTAAACTCCTTAGTGCGATTCTTGGATTAGCTATTATTGTTTGCGCAGGGCCGACTTGGCAACGTGAGGCCTCGCCATTTGGTGAGGACCAAGGCGAGTTAGTGATAGTACTCGATACCAGCCAATCGATGATGCAAAGTGATCTACCGCCTTCTCGACTCGAGCGTGCCAAGTATAAAATCCGCGACTTACTGCAAGCTCGTCAAGGAGGAAAAACATCGCTTATTGTCTTTGCTGGCAGCGCTCACACCGCGATGCCAATGACAGAAGATAATCAGGTGTTCTTGCCGTTCTTAAACGCTATTTCACCAGAAGTGATTCCTGTTCAGGGTAAAAGTGCCCAAGCCGCTATCCCTCAAATACAGTCGCAGCTTAAAGGCAGCTCATCGGGTTCAGTGCTCATTATTTCAGATGGCGTAGCATCAGAGGCGATTGACCAGTATAAGACGGCGTTTGAAGACTCAAACGTGCTTGTCATGGTGATGGCGGTAGGCAGTGAACGCAACCAATCAAGCGCAGCAACAGACTGGGACAGCCTAAAGCAGCTTGCCAATGACACAGGTGGAAGGTACTACGCGTTGAGTATCGACAACGCCGATGTTGAACAAATTGCTACTGATGTTGAAAGGCATATGCAAATCTCGGGAGAGTCAGCTATGCCTTGGCGTGATATGGGCTACTATCTGGTCTTTCCGATTATGCTGCTGGCCTTGCTTTGGTTCAGAAAGGGGTGGTTGGTGCAATGGATGTTCATCGCAACCTTGTTAAGTCCAAATATTTTGGTTTCAGAAGCACACGCAAAAACGGTGTCGTCGGTGGCAAAAACCGAGACAACGGCACAACCTATGTCCCAAGTGGATCAACTCTGGATCTTTGCGAAACAAGCGTGGATGAATCTTTGGCTGACTCCCGATCAACAAGGTCAGTGGTATTTTGAGCGTGGAGAGTTTCTAAAAGCGGCAAAGCATTATCAAGAGCCCATGAATAAAGGCATTACCTATTACTACGGGCGCGATTTTAAGTCAGCACAAGCGCAGTTTTTGCAAGTTCAGAATAGCGAACTAGGTACTCTATATTTAGGCAATGCATTAGCAAGGCAACGAGAATACTTGGCAGCAAGAAACCTCTATCGCGCGCTTGCTAAGGACACGCAATCCGTGGATATTGCAGAAAAAGCGACCCATAACTACCAGGTGATGCAATCGCTGGTTGACGAAATAAACCAATTCAGTGAAAGCCAAAAAGGGACCACAGATGGGCCGGAAGAATCTACAGAGCTTGGTGATAATCCTCAAACGGCAGATGGCGCTGATGAAACGACGACATGGGAAATGATGCTAAAAGAGACGCTCAATGCACGGGAAATTCTAGGGAGTGAAGAACTGGCTGATAAATGGCTAAGCCGAGTGGAAGCCGATCCTAAACACTTCTTACGCAATAAATTCCAGATTCAACTGCGTGACACTCAGAGAGGTCAAACTCAATGATTTTTCGATTTGGCAATGTAAAACAATTGAGCTTACTGCTTGTTAGCACTTTCTTAATGATGTTCTCTGTACAATCTAATGCGGCTATGTCCATAAACGAGCTTGAACGTATAGGAGGCGTAGAAATCAAATCTTGGCTCAGTAAAGGAGCAACCGCGTCTGAACCTGCTGCCATTAGAGAACAGGTGATATTGTACATTGAGGTATCGACACCCCGTTGGTTTACAGGAGGTACTCGCATTTCGGCTTTTGGTATGCCCGATCTTATTGTCAAACAGCGAAATCAGCTTGCGACCAATTATACTGAGAGAAAAAATGGCCAAACATGGTCACGTCAGCGTTGGGAGATTACGCTTTACCCTCAGCAAAGTGGTGAATATCGTTTACCTAAAGTTCCAGTTAGAGTTCAAGTGTCAGCACCTGATGGGACTAACGTGCAAGGTACACTCTATACCAAACCGATGTCGCTTTTTACTCAACTTCCAGATGCTTCCTTTACTCCAAATAAGCCTTGGTTTGTTGCTAGTAAGGTCAAGATTTCGGAACAGTGGCAGCAGTCATCTGAGAAGTTGGAAGCAGGAGATAGCCTGACAAGAAAAGTCACTATTACGGCTGATGACACGTTATCGATACTGTTGCCTCCGTTAGACAGTGAACAATCCATCGGTGGCACGAAATCTTATCCCAAACCAAGTGCGTTGACAGATAGTCAGACTCGTGGAAACTATCAATCGACCCGAACCGATGAGACTGTTTATATACTGACAACAGGTGGTGAGGTCACGTTTCCTAAGCAGACGATTCGTTGGTGGGATAGCGAGTCACAGTCTGTCAAAGAAGTTACACTAGCGACTAAAAAAGTAACCGTTGCTCACACTTGGCGATCTTTATTGAATACCTATTGGTCGCAGATAGCTATACTAATCAGTACCTCTATTGTATTGATTAGCTTGATGATATTTGTAAGTCGTTACTATAAGTATCATCCTAAACCGCCTTGGTGGCTGTTCCAACAAGCTGTAAGACGACAAGACTGGCCTAAGGTAAGAACATTACTTTATCTAAAAGGTCGAAAGCGCACTGGCAATCTAGAGCTAAAGCGAATGCATGATGGTGATAAGTGGCGAGAGGCAAGTGAGCATGTTCAAAGGCAGACGCCAACCAAAGAAAACAGCTATTGGCTTTGGCGTCATTTGAAAAGTAGCAAAGAACAACAGTGCGTAAGTGACTTAAAAGGCCTTGATAAATGGCGCTGAGCACCGTGCGTTAAGTTAAGGTAATAATGAAAAATACTGAGCTAAACCTAATTCCTGTATTCGTTGCAATCTATGAAGAGCAAAGCCTTTCTAGTGCCGCTTCAAGGTTGGGAATTAGTCAGCCTGCCGTTAGTAAGGCTTTAAAGCGGTTAAGAGAAATCTACGATGATTCGTTATTTCATCGAAATGCGAGCGGTGTGGAGCCGACCACATTTGCCAATGATATCTATCCGGCGTTAGCCACTTCGTTGAAAAACTTCACATCAACGCTAGAAGCTTCACGAGATTTTAACCCGAAGACATCAACCAAGACCTTCTCAATAGCCTCAGTATCCGCTGCCAATTATGCGATATTGCCAGAGTTACTCGTTCGCATTGCTAAAATCGCACCGAAAGTTTCGCTGGAAGTTCATCCTCTATTTACAGAAGACCACGAATCGGATCTGCGGTTGCAACGATATGATTTAGTGATCGATAGAACTCGGGATGAGACGTCCACACTCAAAGTGAAAGAAATTTTCCGTGAAAAACTCTATGTAGTGGTCGCAAAAGACCATCCTCGTATCACTGGCAATACCATCACCACAGAGCAATATCTTGCTGAACAGCATGTTGTGATGTCTCAATGGCAAACTCGTAAGAGCTTTTTCAACGAGAAAGATTTTCCGGAGTTTGGTAAGCGTAAAATTATGTATCGAGCGGCTGGTGAGGTTGATATGCTGCCAGCGATTAGCCAGACTGACGCAATCGGAATTATCACTCACTCCACTTTTCATAAATTTGCGAATGGGTTAGACGTCAAAGCACTAAGCATGCCATTCGGGGCGTCGGATTACGGTCTGAGCATGGTGTGGCATCCAAGTCGAAATTCGGATTCTGCTCACCAATGGTTGAGGCAACAAATCGTAAAAGTTGCAGCTCAGGTAGCCTAGAATTCAGTTACTGCTTATACATGTGCTGATAATCTGGAATATGGGCTTCCCAACGAGCAGGCTCTCCAATATAGCTCTTCAATTGATTAATAAACTCGGAAACAAGCAAGGTTTGTTTCCGGTGAGGGTATATTGCATAAATACCCGTGTCTTGAGTTGAAAGCGTGTAATCAGTTAGCAGAGGCACCAAGCCGAGTTCATCAATTGGCCTTTCGAGGTTGAATAGGTCGATCACACAATATCCGATGCCATTTTGAGTTGCCGACATCATGGTTCGAACATCATTAACCTTGTAATTGCCCTGCATCTTATAATGATTCATTTCCTGACAATGAGGCGTTCGACTCATTTTAAAGCTATCAAGACAGACATCACCGTTATTGTAGATAACAGCAGGTAGGGTCACTAATTCCTCGGGCGTCTTCGGCGTACCATGCTGGGTGAGAAATTCTTTTGATGCAACAATAGCAAAATTGGTTTTAGCCAATTTTTTTGCGATAAGGTTGGAGTCAGTCAGTTTTCCCATACGAATGGCTAAATCGAAATGGTCGGCAATGATATCCGTCTTGCGGTCATCTAAGTGCAAGGTGACTTGTACATTTGGGTATTTTTGCATAAAACAGCTAATGACGGGTTGGACATATTGTTGACCTAGAAACACAGCAGATACAATTCGGATGATGCCTTTGGGTTCGGATTGGTAGGAGTCTGCGATACCTTTAATATTGTCTAAAGACGCTAATAAAACGTGAGCCTCAGCAAGAATATCCTCACCTGCCGAGGTGAGAAAAAATGACCGAGTAGAACGATTGAGTAACTGTACGCCCAACGTCTCCTCAAGTTTTTTTATTTGCTTAGAGAGTGAGGAGTTATCCATATTGTTGAGGGTTGCAGCTTTGGCAAACGAACCTTGTTGAACAACATCAACAAAGAGTCGAAGTTGGTGAGTGATTGACATGTTACTCAAATTCTTTGTGGAAGACCGTTTTTATACTAGTGGAGTCGTTTCCAGATTGGAAGCGACCGAGTATTTCTATCGTCTGGTGAATCACTCTTCAACCGAAAGAATACGATTTCGCCCTTGTTCTTTAGCTTGATAAAGCAATTGGTCAGCGCGTTCCATAAAGTACATGAAATCCTCATATCCTTCGGGAATATGGGTAAAGACGCCGATTGAAGTAGTGATTGCACTTATCTCTGCAGCGTCATTTGAGGTCAAGGACTCAATAGCACTGCGGACTTGCTCGGCAATCTCCATGACTTGTTTATGCTCTGAACCGCAAACGACAACTAAAAATTCGTCACCGCCCATGCGGAAAATATAGTCGCTCTCTCGACAAAATTTCGAAGATAACACACGACTGAACTGGACAATCGCTTCATCACCTTTGACATGTCCTAATGTATCGTTGAGGTGTTTGAAGTTATCGAGATCGAGGGAGATAAAGCTTAATTTACTATTTTCGACTTTAGCTCGAAGTAGAGTTTCTGGTGTCATCATCATAAAGTAGCGACGATTGAACAGCCCCGATAGTTCGTCCGTTACGGCAAGTTTTTGCAACTTGTCGTTTAGCGCTTTTAGTTCTTTTTCTGCAATGATGCGACGATTCTTTTCACGAATCAGTTCGATAGCATGAGAAGAAAGCTCAAAGTACATATTTAGTATGGTATCGGTTAGCGTGCCATGTTCGTCTATCAACTTAGCTTCCGCCGCGATTTTCGCTTGTTGTAAGTCGATTGCTCCATCGGAAAGAGCACTGAGTACCAATCCCATTTTTTTGTCTTCATGGAGAATGTGTAACAGTAGCCAACGAATCAGGAAGTGGAGTATCTGCTCTGTTGCTTCATGCCAACCACTCTCTTTAGTCCTGCTTTGCAGGTTGAGAATCTCTGGTAAAAATGACTCATGGTTCGCTTTGTGAAGTTGACACCAACTATCATGCTCAAAGTATTGCTGCCATACATGTTCCTCTTCAGAGAAGTGATAGCGAGCGTAATCAGCCAATTCGTCGAAAATGGTGGAAACTTGGAGTTGGTTATCGTAAACCAACGCATTAGCCAGTTTGTTGATCAACGAGAACAGGTTTCGGTGTTGCTCGTCGATAACGGGAATTCCGGTTTCGAAGTTGGTGTTCCAAGGAAACAGTTCTATTTGATTGCTAGGCATCATTGGACTATCTGTGATGACAAGAGGAGCCTGATGGTATCGAAAATAACCAGAGTGAAAAAGCTCGAGTTAGCCTAAATTTACTAAATTATCATCAAATCATAAGGTTATGTGTGGTTTATTCAAAATGATACTAGGGTGCTGTATCCTTGATTCAGTGGTAACTTCCCCTTTTCTTACACAAATTGTGAGTAGTAGCGTAGGAATTGATGTGCAACCAAGAGAGTGTCTACTCTCTTGGTTGGGCTAAAGGCTAGTTTTGAATCACTTCTGGCAACATCTCGCCAGTTGCACCACTTGGGGCACTCACGCTTAGATAGCCTGACAGTGTGGGAGCGATATCGTAAGGGGTAATCGGGCGAGTGACAGTTCTGGGCTTGAGGTTGTGGCCGGCAAATATCACCGGAACATGGGTATCGTAGCGCCATGGTGAACCGTGCGTGGACGCAATAGTAAGTCCATCCATGTCATTGATATAAGTACGAGGACCAAACACCATATACACGTCACCCGAGCGAAGAGGGTGGTAGTTGTTGCGAATCAGTTCATTTACCCGTGAGTTCGCCACTCGATTGTTCGCAATATCTTCACTGGTTACTGCAGTCGCCACACCTTTTACTTTCATTACTTCTTCCGCAATCACTTTTTGCACATCACTGAGGGATGCTTTGCTCGCTGAAATGAGTTGGTGATCGAGGTAAATATAGGGTTGGGCATAAAGCTTAATCACTTCCTTTCCCAAACCAAATTCACTGCTAAGTCGTGTCATAAGTGCGTCCGTTAGCAACGCACCCTTGTTAAAGTAGAACGGCTGTCGAAAGCCCAGTGTATTGACAGTTGGAGACGCCTCGGGCACGCCGTGATCAGCAGAGAGCACGATAAGGGTATTCTCTAGACCGATAGAATCGTCAACATACTTGAATAGCTTGGCAAGAGTGTTGTCTAGGCGAATTAAGTTGTCTTCGGTTTCTAGGCTCGATGCCCCATAAAGGTGAACAACGTAATCATTGGAAGAAAAACTGATAGCGAGATAGTCTGTCGCGTTTCCGGTTCCTAACTTTTCTTGAGCCAGCAGCGTCTTGGCGAAGTCAGCCGTGATCTCATCGCCAGCTGGGCTTACTGTCAACATTGTTGAGTAGTACTTATAAGATGCGGGGCCGTAAGGGTGAGGAAAGGTGCGAGCAAAGCCGCCTAAATCCACTTTATGTTCTTTACTGTTTTCTTGCAGAGAGTATTGTTCTCTCGGCAGTGATAACTCCCAGCGCTTGCCTGAATACTTGGCAGGAATAGCTTTCTCATTCCATCGGTCAACCCAGAAAGGGTTACGGTTATAATAATAATCACTGGTGACAAATTGAGACTGTGCTTTTGAGAACCAAAAGGCTTTACCACCATGTCCAGCAAGAGAAATAGCGCCGCGGTCTTTCACTGACACAGAGAAAACGCGTGATTGTCCATTATTGCTAATAACGAGCTCATCACTAAATGTAGTGGAAAGAATAGGTTCTGGTGAACGACCGTCACCAGCCGCTGCTTTTTGTGTTGGATCGATCTCCGTGGATTTATCAACGCCAGCCCCAGACGTTAACATGGAATAGCTCGGGTCTTCGACATTGTAGACCAGTCTATCTAAGCTACGGTCAAACCAAACATTACCTACCATACCATGAACGGCTGGTGGTGCTCCTGTTGCGAGGGAAACATGACCGACAATGGTTTCTGTGTTGGCATGCTGGTAATTGGCATTTTTATAGTAAACGCCTTGATCCATAAGGTATTTAAAACCATTGTCAGAGAAATTGTGTTTGTAACGTTCTATAAGGTCTGCTCGCAATCCATCCACGGTTATTTGTAGCACAAGGTTGGGTTTTGCTTCTGCGGCTAGCGCAGCGCTGGTGTTCAAGCACAGTGCGACCAATAGTGACGCCGTCACTATTGGTTTGGAGAATTTGTTATTATGCATAGTATGTCCTTGCCATGACGATAAAAGGTTATTTGTCTTTCGCGAGTCTAAGGCCCATATCCGACATAATGATTGATTGACTCGCAAAGTCGCGTCGGAAGTTTTCAGATTCGTTCGCGTCGTAAGAGAAACTGCCACCTCTTACGGATTTATGTGAAAGCCCTGAATCTGAATGTTTAGCGTTATTTGGGTTATCAACAGGAGAAAAACGATAGAAGCCGTCGTCGAAAGCATCTTGGACAAACTCACCTACGTTTCCTGTCATATCATACAAACCGAGTTCATTCGGCTGTTTCATTCCAACTGGGTGAGCGCGATTCTTAGCGTTCTCTGAGTACCAAGCGACATCATTGATGCTGTCAGAGCCAGCGTAGAGATAGCCTTTAGAGTGGATACCACCTTTCGCTGCAAACTCCCACTCAGCTTCTGTCGGTAAGCGATATTTTTCACCGGTCATTTCATTAAGTTTCTCAACGAAGTAGTTGGCTTGTTGCCAGCTTAAATTATTCACGGGTACATCAGGCGCTGCGAAGTAACTCATCGATGAACCCATAACGGACTCGAACAGCTCTTGGGTGACTTCAAACTTGGACAGATAAAAGCTATCGACTCGGACAGGATGGGCGGGACGCTCTGACTTTGCTGCGGTGTTGGAGTCGGACCCCATAGTAAACTCACCACCTTCAACGAGAACCATATCTTGGTTGATACTCATAGCGATAGGATGGTTGGACGGACTCACGCAGCCAGAAAGTAGTATAGGTAGCGCAATGATGGCTAAAACAACAAGTAGTTTTGTTGTATTCCATGCCCTTTTTTCCTCTGAGTAATCAGTCATAGTTTGGCTCTGTAGTGTTAAGAAACATCTCCTCAATTTTAACGACTGCCCACTTTCTTTTTGGTTATAAGCACTATAACGCCCGCATGTGTCGCCCTGATATAAAATGCGATGAGTCTCAACACAAAAGGTGCATGGTTTATGGTATTCAGTGTGAATTCAGCTCAGTCGTTAGGCGGTTCTCAAAAGACAGAGTCCTCACAGCCAATCCACTTATCGCAAGGTCCCCAATTTCAAGGGAAAGCTTCCAAAAGAATGCATGTGATGGCGAAACCCATTGGCGCGGTGTGCAACATTGATTGCAACTACTGCTATTACCTGAGTAAACAAGACCTGCTGGAATACAAAAAAGGCTGTTCGCCAGAGATGGACGAAGGGCTTCTCGAGCAGTACATCAAAAACTACATTGAAGGACAGAATACGCCGGAAATTATCTTCTCGTGGCAGGGGGGGGAGCCAACTATGCTTGGGCTGAGTTATTTCGAAAAAGTGGTTGAGCTACAAAAGAAATATCAGCCTGTCGGGATTAAGATTTCAAATGATCTGCAAACGAACGGTACTCTGCTTGATGACAAATGGTGTGAGTTTCTTGCTAAGAACCAATTCCTTGTTGGACTGAGTATTGATGGCCCACAGATGCTACACGATGCTTACCGAACCAACCGAGCAGGGCGTGGCACGCATAAGCAAGTGATGAAGGCAGTTGAACTGCTGCACAAACACAAGGTGAGCTTTGCCACTTTGACCTGCGTTAATAACCTCACGAGCAAGAATCCTTTAGAAGTGTATCGTTTTTTGCGTGATGAAGTGCGTTCACCACAAATGCAGTTTATTCCAATTGTTGAGCAGAAGTCGTTCCGAACTACCGCACCGCAAACATGGAAATCAAATGAGCAGCTCAAGCAAGGAGACAAAAGACTCATCCCCGGAAACGCCAACTCGATTATGGAATCATGGTGTGTCTCTGATGAGGCTTGGGGTAACTTCCTTATTGCCATCTTCGATGAGTGGATTCAGCGAGATATTGGCCGTGTGTTTGTTCAGTATTTTGAAGCGAGTGTGGAAACTTGGATGGGACGAAAAAATCCGTTATGTACGCTTGGTCAATTGTGTGGCAAAGGCTTAGCAATGGAGCCTAATGGCGATGTTTATAGTTGTGACCATTATGTATACCCCGAGTACAAAATTGGCAATATTAACGAAACTAAATTGGAAACAATGGCTTATAGCCAAGTACAACAAAATTTCGGATTTGCTAAATCTAAGACGCTAACGGCGCAGTGTCAGCAGTGTGACTATCAGTTTGCATGCTATGGCGAATGTCCCAAAAACCGATTTATTAAAACCCGTACCGGTGAGCCTGGGCTCAACTACCTTTGTGCAGGGTGGAAAAAGTTCTTCTCGCACGCAGATAAAGCGATTGCCTATATCTTACGTGCCACCGGCAATCCGGTAGCTCATGGAAATTACAGCGACCAAGCCATTCGCAATGTTGGATTTGCAACCAAGTTCTAGGAGCCGACCAATGAAAAATAGACATCTGTTCGCGTTAGGTGCGATGGCAACGATCTTTAGTCTTTTGGCAGTCAGTGCCGAACCACAGAAAGATCAAGTGACCAAAACCAAACCACAAAGCGTCGCTGCTTCAGCTCAAGAAAGTACGGCGCAACAAATTCAGCGCCTTTCTTATACGGCGCAGAATCAGTCAGAGAACGTACAATGTCGCGTTGATGCTTTGCATCAGCTTAGTCAGTTTCCAAATCAGAATGCACTGGTTGCAGTTTCAAGAGCGCTTAAAGACGCAAACTCTGATATTCGACAAGCAGCCATCGTAGGTGCCAAGCCTTATCAGTTTGAATATCGATGGAAGTTGGTAGCTCCATTGTTAAACGATGAAAGTAGTGACGTGCAGTTGGCAGCTTTAGTAAATTTGATCCCTGATTACACCAATATGAATGAGCAGCAGCAACAACAGCTTGATAAGATTTACCCAAGCGCTATTCAGCAGTTGAAGCAGCATTCTGGCAGTGAAAAGCAGTTACTTCTAGCGGATGTTTACCGTTGGCATCAAGACTTCAGCAGCGCTGAACTAATCTATCAACAGTTGATAACGAACCCTGCAATGGCGACGCAGGTCTCTCTGAGTCTATCGGATAATTATCGAGCGCAACAACGAGATGAGAAGGCGCTAGAAGTGCTAAATCGTGCTATTGAAAACGATAGTATGTCGGCTCAACTATATTATTCAAAAGCGCTAACCCTAGTTAGAATAGGGAACAAGAATGAGGCGGCTAATGCTATCGAAAAGGCGACGAAGTATGCGCCTGACAATAGCTATTATTGGTACTTAAACGGCGTACTTCAAGAACCCATTGATGTCGCGAAAGCGACGAACTCATTTGAAAAGGCGTATCTGATTTCTGGTGCGCCAGAACAGCTCTACGCGGTTTGCGATATTTATGTACGAACTGGACACGCAAAAGCAGACGTGTGTTTGGCCGAACTGCAAAAAGTAGCCCCTCCCTACGTTATTGAAGAACTCAAGAAAAAGTAAGCAATAATTAAAGTAAACCGGTAAATATAAGTTACCAAAGTTAAAATTTTCTTAATAAAGAGTTGGATAGCATAGAGAATAAAGGCATTCTGTTCGGTATCGTTTTCTAACAGGATGTGGAACACATGATTATTGAAGATGGCGCTGTCCATATTGATTCTTTTTTAGCGGTAACTCTGGGTATTGTCGTTCTCTTTGTTGGTCGAAGACTGAATCAGGTTGTTGGATTCCTCAAAGAATTCAGCATTCCTGAACCGGTCTCCGGAGGAATCGTCTTTTCGGTTCTTTTTGCTCTGTTCTACATGGCGACATCCATAGAAGTCAGTTTCGATCTGATGGCTCGTGATGTCTTGCTCGTCTACTTTTTCACGACTATCGGTATCAATGCGAGTTTAGGAGATCTGAGAAAAGGTGGGAAACCTTTGGTGATCTTACTTGCGGTGACCATTGCTTACATGATAGTTCAGAACTTGACGGGTATTACCGTTGCGACCGCGTTTGGTTTAGAGCCAGTAGCAGGGCTGCTAAGTGGAACAGTATCACTGATTGGTGGGCACGGAACGGCGATAGCCTGGGCGCCTAAAATTCAAGAGCAGTTTGGTTTAAATTCTGCCATGGAACTGGGTATTGCAAGTGCTACGTTTGGTCTTATTCTAGCGAGTATTATGGGAGGGCCAATTGCCAAGTTTCTCATCAAACGTTACGACCTTAAACCTCAAGAACAGCAGTCATTGGACGTTGGTGTTTCTGAAAACCAACCTGAGCCTAAAATTACTTCCTACGATTTTCTTGATGCTATGTTGGCAATCCACACCTGTATTATCGTGGGTGTGTTCTTGAATGAAGGTATCGAGCATTTAGGATTGCAGCTTCCATTGTTCGTTACGTGTTTATTCGCTGGTATCATTCTTTCTAACCTAGTGCCTCATAACTATCCAAGAATTACAGGGACCTCATGGCCGGCCAACAAGCCAGCGGTGGCTTTGATCGCCGATATGTCACTTGGTGCTTTCCTTGCGATGTCGCTGATGAGTATGCAATTGTGGACGCTGGTTGATTTGGCTGGACCAATATTTGCCATATTGGCGGCTCAATTTGTCGTGGCTATATTGGTTAATCTTTTTGTTATTTTCCCTGCTATGGGTAAAAACTATGACGCTGCCGTGATTTGTTCAGGTTTTGGAGGGATCTCGCTGGGATCGACACCAACAGCGATGGCAAATATGTCAGCGGTCGCGCAAAAGTATGGTAATTCGCATCAAGCTTTTATCGTGGTTCCATTAGTTTGCGCGTTTTTTATCGACCTCGCGAATGCAGTGATCATCCCTTACTTTATGGGTATTCTTATGTAAGCTGTTTCGAAGAGTCTCTGACTAAAGCCTAAATGTGGTGCTGTATTCCCTAGTTGATGACAACTTAGGGCTACAGCGCTGAAACAGACCAAAACCCTTCACCGAAATCATTCAACTGAGCACGACTTCTCCTGAGGTAATTTCTCAGTCCGTACTGACAATCTCACTTTGTAGTTACAAGGCGGGCAATGAGACCGCTCATACTATTGCGTAGGTTATAACGGAACGATCAGTTAGATAAAAGGGATGACAATGAAGTTATATGAACAAGCGGCAACGGTAAGCTGCAAACGACTGAACTTTTTTTGCGTGAGATTAACGCTCAGGGTTTTGAGCGTGTAGAAATCAATGTGCGTGAAGGAGACAACTTAAGTGACGACTATAAAGCGAAAAGCGCAAATGGAAAGGTACCGCTTCTTGAGCTTGACGATGGCACGTATTTAAGTGAAACCGTAGCCATTAGCCGCTACTTTGACGAAATACAGCCCAATAGCCTGAATTTATTCGGCGGCACTATCTTGGAACGTGCAAAAGTAGAAATGTGGAACCGTATCGTTGAAATAGACGGCATTCAAAATGCTTTTCAGGCGTTTCGTAACTCTACCGGACTTTATAAGGATCGAGAAAACTGCGTGGAAGCTTGGGGTGTGGAAGCTAAGCATCGAGTAGAACTGTTTTTACCTAAATTGGATAAACAATTATCGGAATCTGAATACGTCGCAACAGAAAGTTACACTATTGCGGATATCAGTGCCTACATATTGGTCGTAGTGGCGATAAATGCGTTAAACATTGAGGCGCTAGAGCCATACCCACATATAAAGCGCTGGTTTGACAGGGTGTCATCTCGTCCGGCGATGCAAGCTTAATAAAGACCACTTGGCTTCTCTTATGTCGAGAAAGGGAAGCCAAGCATGTGGCTGGATTTGCGTTTGGATTTGAAAATTCTCGCAAACTCACTAGGTTTATAAGAAAGCTCGGATAGGAGACTTCTTAGTGAGTCGAAAGAAAATACTGATGGTAATCACCTCTCATGATCGTTTGGGGGACGGCAATGAAAAGACAGGTTTTTGGCTTGAAGAATTTGCCTCGCCTTATTACGTATTCAAAGCGGCAGGATTGCACATTACGTTATGCTCTCCCAAAGGAGGGCAACCTCCCATCGATCCTAAAAGTGCTCTGCCTGAGTTTCAGACTGAGGCCACGACAAAATTTAACCAAGATCCTGTCGCCCGTACTCACCTTGCGCAAACATTAAGACTCGTTGAGGTACAAGCTTCTGATTATGATGCGGTCTTTTATCCCGGAGGTCATGGGCCTCTTTGGGATCTAACTTGCGACCCTGACTCGGTATCGCTGATAGACGATTTTTTTGTCCAAGGAAAACCCGTGGGTGCGGTATGCCACGCTTCTGGTGTGTTGATCAACGTTGTTGGCGAGGATGAAGAGCCGATCGTCAACGGTAAACGAGTAACGGGATTTAGTAATAGTGAAGAACAAGCCGTGGGTTTAAGTGACGTGGTTCCTTATCTCGTCGAAGAAGAATTGACCAATCGTGGAGGACTTTATCGTAAAGCAGAAGATTGGAGTAGTCACATCGAAATCGATGGACAGCTCATTACCGGACAAAACCCAGCAAGTTCCTCCGCGGTAGCGCAAGCGCTAGTAGACTACCTAAATGCGAGGTAGAAGGACAATCCAAATAATGTCGGTTTTTTATTGTAAGCAAGACACGCTACAAAGTGTGACGGTGGCGAGATTGTTTGTGTTGTTCTGGTTATATCTGACGTTTTATTGACAAAGCAAATAGTACAATAGAGTCAATTAGAGCAATCTATTTTCATTAATTACTCTAATGACACTTATAATGACTACAAAAACCGAACGTGAAAAAATGCTTGCCGGTGAAGCCTATAAAGCGTGGGATGAAGAACTGGTTAAAGCGCGTCTGAATTGTCGAAAAACACTTAAGCTGCTCAATGACAGTATTCCTAATACCGACCAATGGAAACAAGCTCAAGAAGCACTCATTCCTAATCGAAGTGGAAATTTATATATCGAGCCACCATTTCGTTGTGATTATGGGGAGAATATCCACGTTGGAAATAACTTTTATGCCAACTTCAATTGCGTGATATTAGATGTCAATGTCGTTGAGATCGGTGATAACGTACTTTTTGCTCCTAATGTGCAGATATATACTGCGGGACATCCACTAGACGTGAAAGGACGTGTTGATGAGGAAGTTGAGTTCGGGTTGCCGATAAAGATCGGCCACAACGTTTGGCTAGGTGGTGGTGTGATAGTGTGTCCTGGTGTCACTATTGGTGATAATGCCGTTATCGGTGCGGGTAGCGTCGTCACCAAAGATATTCCTGCGAATAGCTTAGCGGTTGGTAATCCGTGTAGGGTTATTAAAGAAATCGATAATGGCCAATGATTTGTTCAATAACTGCCGATTTCTGTTACTAAAGCAAGAATAAAATAAATCGAAAACAGCAACTTAACTTTGCGTCAAAAAATTGTTGAGTAGACAACGATTTTTTGACGTTTTGTTTGATGTCCATTACATAAAAATTTATTATAGCGGCGTTAGTTCTAAAAGTGTCTATTTGTAGTGGATTTGGCGTTGCAGTATTCAGATTTTGAGTTGTCATTGGGTTTGCTGGAAAAAGCGTTGGAAAGCGCATCTGCTGCTGTCCTAATTACAGACGCCAATGCACATATCCAATACGCGAATAAACAATTCTATAATCTTACCGGTTATTGTGAACAAGAAGTGATTGGTAAGAATCCAAACTTTCTTCGTTCTGGCAAAACAACAGTGAAAACCTATCATGATATGTGGTCGAAACTTCTTTCGGGCCAGGATTGGTATGGTGAACTTATAAATAGAAAAAAGAATGGCACGTTATTTGTCGAACAAGCGCACATTAGCCCGTTCGAATATCAAGGCCAGCATTTCTATATTGCGGTCAAACGAGACGTCACATCTGAAAAGAACCTAACCGAAAAGCTAAGTGAGTTAGCCTATTTTGATGCACTTACTCGACTACCAAATAGGACTTCCTTTTTTGATCATCTTCAAGATTTTTTGGTTGAGCATCAAGATTCCACCGAACCTTATTCATTATTACTTATCGACTTAAATGAGTTTAAATCGATCAATGATAGTAAAGGGCATGATTACGGCGATCTGTTTTTACAAAACGTCGCTCGATGTTTTCGGGATGTCATTGCAGAACAGGGCGTTGTAGCCCGTTTAGGTGGAGATGAATTTGTTGTTTTGCTGCCCAATTGTGACGCCAATTTGGCTGAAAACATGGCTCAAAATTTACTAGATGCTATTGCTTATATTGAGATTGGAAACAAATCCGAGCGTGGTTCCGCTGCGGTAGGTATTACCACGAATAACAGCAAAAGGATTCCAACCAGTTTGCTTCTCAAACAAGCTGACCTCGCTATGTATAGAGCTAAGCAATGCCAAACTATGTGGGTAAGTTACAACGAAGAGATGGGAACACAATGGGGACGAAAAAAAGCTCTAGCGCAGCGGCTAGCTGAGGCTATAGAGCTGCATAAACTTGAAGTGAGTTTTATGCCCGTCATCGATTTACACAAAAATGAAGTGGTGGCATACAAAAGTCGACTTGAATGGGTAGACCAAGTATTGGGCAATGTGGATCGATTTGAATTTATCCCTATTGCAGAAGAATCTCAATTAATTCGTAAACTCAATTTATTTACCATCGAGCAAGCCTGTAAATACGCCACGGTCGGGGTACTGAAAACTGTAGCGGTGAAAGTCTCTTCAAAAAACTTCGGGCATGGTTTGTTCGTACAAGAAGTCATGGAGATCCTCCACCGTTCCAAATTGCCTCCTCAGTGTTTGGAGCTAGAAGTGTTTGAAGACATGCTATCCAAGAAGCGCTGTGTGGACGAGCTATACCAATTGGTTGAGTTTGGTTGTCAAATTACCGTTGCCGACTTTGGTATGGGGCATATTTCTATTTCTGAGTTACGTGCTTTACCAATCCAAAAGCTAAAAGTTGGGGCACAGTTAACCGAAGAAATTGCTCAAGATATCTCAGTAGAGCAGGTAGCAAAAGCCATTGTCGGCTTCGCGAATGTTTTAAATATTGAAACTATTGCTGAAGGGGTAACGACAGAAGAACAGCTTCAATCGTTAAAAGCGATAGGCTGTCATTTTGCTTCAGGACCATACATTTCATATCGTAGGCAACAAGGCAGTTAATCCACTTATTTTCCTCATTTAATTCAATTTGTCACAGTTTGAAATCATTCACGAAAAACTAATCGAAACGTTTCGATAGTCCGATCTGGCTCACACTTGCCTATTCAGTCCCTCGATCTTTTGACGCACTGCGTTAGGATTGTCATCGAAACGTTTCGATGACAAAATTATCAAAAATATTTATCTAGCAATACAGTCTCGATAAAGCCGCATGAAGCAGGTATAAGACATGAAAAAAAGTGCTCTAATTAACTCTGAACTCTCCTTTTTAGTGTCCACATTAGGTCACACTGATGAAGTGACTATTTGTGATGCAGGGTTACCTATAGCAGACCACGTGCAGCGCATCGATCTTGCGCTAACTCATGGCGTTCCCGCGTTCTTAGATACCGTGAAAGTGTATCTCGGGGAAGCACAAATTGAAGGCGTATTAATGGCTGAGGAATTCAAACGGGTTAGCCCAGAACTTCATAATGCTTTGATCGATATTATTGAAGAGGAAAAACAAGCGACAGGTAAAGCAATTTCAGTTGCATACGTTTCACATGAAGAGTTCAAAGTAAGAACACACGAATCAAAAGCGGTAGTGAGAACAGGTGAATGTACGCCTTATGCTAACGTGATCTTTCAAGCGGGCGTCGTCTTTTAGCCCGGCAAAGCAAGACAGTACAGGACAACCAACATGCTGCAACCAATATTACAATTGAGCGATATTGAAAAAGCTTTCCCTGGCGTAAAAGCGCTGGATAAAGCCAGTTTGAATGTGTATCCAGGCAAGGTCATGGCTTTGCTAGGTGAGAATGGCGCTGGCAAATCGACAATGATGAAAGTGTTAACTGGCATTTACTCCAAAGATTCAGGTGAGCTACGTTATCAGGGCGCTGAAACTTCGTTTCAGGGGCCACGAGACTCTCAGCAAGCGGGCATTAGCATTATCCATCAGGAATTAAACCTGATTCCCGAACTGACTATCGCAGAAAATATCTTTTTAGGTCGTGAGAAAACCAACGCGTTTGGGCGAATTTTGTGGATTGACATGTACGCGGAAGCGGATCGCTTGTTGGCGCGCTTAAATGTAAAACACAGCTCAAAAACATTATTGGGTGAGCTGAGCCTCGGTGAGCAACAAATGGTGGAGATAGCCAAGGCACTATCATTTAAATCCAAAGTCATCATTATGGATGAGCCTACTGATGCCTTGACCGATACTGAAACAGAGTCACTATTTAGTGTGATCAACGAACTACGCGAGCAGGGCTGTGGCATCGTCTATATTTCCCATCGCTTAAAAGAGATCTTTGAGATTTGTGATGACATTACGGTGTTACGTGATGGTAAGTTTATCGGGCAACGCACGGTTGCTGAAACCGACGAAGATCTGCTTATCGAAATGATGGTGGGTCGTAAACTCGATGAACAATATCCGCGTATCGATGCCGTTCATGGCAAAACCAGCTTAGAGGTGAAAAACCTGTCAGGTCCTGGCGTCAATGATGTCAGCTTTACCTTAGATCAGGGAGAGATTCTTGGGATCTCTGGACTCATGGGAGCAGGGCGAACAGAGCTGATGAAAATTATCTATGGCGCTCGCAAACGTGAGTCTGGATCTGTGATTCTCAATGGCAAAACTATCAACCCAAGTAGTCCACAGGACGGCTTGGCCAATGGTATCGCGTATATCTCTGAAGACCGTAAAGGCGATGGGTTGGTGCTGGGTTTGTCTGTTAAAGAGAACATGTCGCTTTGTGCCCTTGAACAGCTATCTAAAGGCGTTCAGATTCAACATAGCGAAGAAGTGATTGCGGTCGAGGATTTTATCAAACTGTTTAACATCAAGACGCCGTCTCGTGATCAGATCATTGGTAACTTATCTGGTGGTAACCAGCAGAAGGTAGCTATTGCCAAAGGGCTGATGACCAAACCAAAAGTTCTGATTCTGGACGAACCCACCCGTGGCGTTGATGTTGGTGCAAAAAAAGAAATCTATCAGCTTATCAACAAATTTAAAGCAGATGGTATGAGCATCATTCTCGTATCATCAGAAATGCCTGAAGTATTGGGTATGAGTGATCGCATTTTGGTTATGCATGAGGGGCACATAAGCGGAGAGTTTATGGCACACGAAGCAAATCAAGAAAAACTATTAGCATGCGCTGTCGGCAAAAATGTAAGTGAGGAAGCAGCATGAGCAATAAAACAATGAGTGTTGATACCGAAAAAAAGAAGCCTCTTTTTAACAAAGAGTGGTTCATCGAGCAGAAGTCACTGATCGCTTTGATCTTCTTGATTGTTGTGGTGTCATTCCTTAACCCTAACTTTTTCACCGTAGACAATATTCTGAATATTCTACGTCAAACGTCTGTTAACGCTATTATCGCGGTTGGTATGACCTTGGTCATTTTGACTGCGGGCATTGACTTGAGTGTTGGCTCGGTATTAGCACTTTGCGGTGCGTTTGCAGCGAGTTTGATTGCCATGGAAGTGCCGGTATTAATCGCCGTTCCTACTGCTTTACTTGCTGGTGCTGCATTGGGTGCGATCAGTGGCATCATTATCGCGAAAGGTAAGGTGCAAGCTTTTATAGCAACATTGGTAACGATGACCTTGTTACGCGGTGTCACTATGGTTTATACCGATGGTCGTCCTATTTCAACGGGCTTTACGGATACCGCTGATGCGTTCGCATGGTTTGGTACAGGCTACGCTATGGGCATTCCGGTACCAGTCTGGATTATGGTAATTGTTTTTGCCGCAGCATGGTATCTACTTAACCATACACGATTTGGTCGTTATGTTTACGCACTAGGCGGCAATGAATCAGCGACACGTTTGTCTGGTATTAATGTCGACAAAGTAAAAATCGGTGTGTACGCCATCTGTGGTTTGTTAGCAGCACTAGCCGGTATCATAGTGACTTCCCGCTTATCATCAGCGCAACCTACGGCAGGTATGGGCTATGAGTTAGATGCTATCGCTGCTGTTGTCCTTGGAGGCACTAGCTTGATGGGTGGTAAAGGTCGAATCATGGGAACCTTGATTGGTGCTCTTATCATCGGCTTCCTTAACAATGCATTGAATTTATTAGATGTTTCCTCCTACTACCAAATGATTGCTAAAGCAGTGGTTATCCTGCTGGCAGTATTGGTAGACAACAAAAATAAGTAATAACTCGTAGATACACTTTAACAATAACTGGCTCGACAATGAGTTGATCCAAACCCTACACAAAGGACTAAAACGATGAAAAAATTAGCAACTCTTATCTCTGCTGCGGTGCTTTCTGCTTCGATGTCTGCAGCGGCATCGGCACAAGATACGATGGCAATTGTAGTATCGACACTTAACAATCCATTCTTTGTAACCATGAAAGAGGGCGCGGAGGCGAAAGCAAAAGATTTGGGTTATAACCTGATCGTTTTGGACTCTCAGAATGACCCAAGTAAAGAGCTGTCTAACATCGAAGATTTAACCGTTCGCGGCGTTAAAGCGATTCTGATCAATCCAACAGACTCGGATGCCGTATCTAATGCAATCCGCATGGCGAACCGCTCTAATATCCCAGTACTCACTCTTGACCGTGGTGCAAGCCGTGGCGATGTGGTCAGCCATATTGCTTCTGACAACGTTGTGGGTGGTGAAATGGCGGGTCACTACATCATGGAAAAAGTCGGTGAGAAAGCAAAAGTCATCCAACTAGAGGGTATCGCGGGTACGTCGGCGGCTCGTGAGCGTGGTGAAGGCTTCATGACCGCAGCAAAGGGGTCTCAAATGGATTTATTAGCGAGTCAGCCTGCAGACTTCGACCGCACTAAAGGTTTGAACGTAATGGAAAACCTGCTAGCAGCGAACCCTGACGTTCAAGCGGTCTTTGCACAAAACGATGAAATGGCATTGGGCGCACTTCGCGCTGTTGAGGCCGCAGGTAAAGACGTAATGATTGTCGGTTTTGACGGCACAGAGGACGGTATGGCTGCGGTCAAGCGTGGCAAACTGGCAGCAACAATCGCTCAACAGCCTGACATGATCGGTGCACTTGGTGTTGAAACTGCGGATAAATTGCTAAAAGGTGAAAAGGTCGAAGAGTACATCCCAGTTCCTCTCAAAGTGATCACTAACTAATTACTTTCCGAGTAGCAATCTATCTACAAAAAGTAGTAAAGCTCTCCTTTTAGCAAAGGAGAGCTTTAGATGGACAAGAACCACTTTTTTAGAGTTAGTTTCGGCTTGTCATTGAGAGGCAACCCCAAGTTAATTTATTCGAGTTAAAAGGAACAATATATGAATAAACTCATCGTATTGGGTAGTGTGAATGCAGATCATGTGCTGCAGGTTCCTTCTTTCCCTAGGCCCGGTGAAACCTTACACGGTATGAATTACCAAGTCATTCCCGGTGGTAAAGGGGCAAACCAAGCGGTAGCCGCGGCGCGCCTTGGTGGAGATACTGGCTTTATTGCCTGTGTAGGTGATGATGCGTTTGGCATTAACATTCGCGAAGCATTCAAAGCTGATGGCATTAATATCGAGGGTGTTCAGCTAGAACCGGGCACGCCAACTGGTATTGCGATGATTCAAGTCGCTGAAAGTGGTGAAAATAGTATTTGTATTTCTGCGGAAGCAAACGCCAAACTCACTACGGCTCGTATCGAGCCTCACAAAGCGATGATCGAGAGCGCAAACTACTTATTAACACAACTAGAAACGCCGCTTGAAGGCATCGAATATGCCGCTAAACTTGCGAAGCAGTCGAAAACGAACGTTGTGTTGAACCCAGCGCCCGCAATGATGTTGCCAGACTCTCTTCTTGAGTGCATTGATGTTATTACACCAAATGAGACAGAAGTAGAAGTTCTAACGGGCATTACGGTTAACGATGATGAGTCAGCACAACAAGCTGCTAATGAATTGCATCGCAAAGGCATTGAAATCGTCATCATTACACTTGGTTCGAAAGGCGTTTGGTTAAGTCAAAATGGTCGGGGTGAGCGTATTGCCGGATTTAAAGTTGACGCGACCGATACCACTGCTGCGGGTGATACTTTTAATGGTGCTTTGGTCACCGGATTAATCGAAGGAAAATCCATTGAAGAGGCTATCGTTTTCGCTCATGCTGCTGCCGCTATTTCAGTGACTCGATTCGGTGCTCAGACTTCCATTCCTTCGTTAGATGAAGTAAAAGACTTTATAGAGCAAAAAGCTTAATAAAAGCCTAAATCAGGTGACGATAACAAAGAAGCAGTAGCGGAGAGCATTGCCCAATGGCAACGATGAAGGACATTGCAAGACTGGCCGGAGTATCCACATCAACGGTAAGTCATGTCATCAACAAAACACGGTTTGTGAGTGAAGAGATTTCGGAGCGAGTCAACAACGCAGCGAAAGAACTTAACTATGCCCCTTCAGCTTTGGCTCGTAGCCTTAAAATGAATCGTACGCGAACCATTGGAATGTTAGTGACCACCTCAACCAACCCATTCTTTGGTGAGGTGGTGAAAGGGGTAGAACGTAGTTGCTATCATCAAAACTACAATCTTATTCTGTGCAATACAGAAGGGGATACGGAGCGCATGCGAGCATCCATTGATACACTTTTGCAAAAGCGTGTCGATGGGTTGATTCTTATGTGTTCCACTCTAGAAGGTGAGAAACTGGATATCTTTGACCAGTACCCAAGTATCCCTGTTGTAGTCATGGATTGGGGGCCTATCCATTTTGAAAGTGACAAGATTCAGGATAACTCCTATCTGGGCGGCTATTTGGCGACGAAGCACTTGATAGAATGTGGGCATAATGAGATTGGTTGCATTACTGGACCATTGAATCGCCATCAGGCCTTGATGCGCTATGAAGGTTACAAGAAAGCCTTGAAAGAACATTCACTGCGGATAAATCCAGACTGGATCATTGAGTCAGATTTTGAATGTGATGGCGGGGCTAAGTCTTTAGAGGCTTTGATGTCTCGCGGGGCATTACCGAGCTCGCTATTTGTATGCAATGACATGATGGCGATGGGCGCTATCAATATTGCTCATAACAAAGGTGTAAAAGTACCGGAAGAGCTATCAATTATTGGTTATGACGATATTCATATAGCGAAGTATATGACGCCCGCCTTAACTACCATCCATCAGCCGAAATATCGTTTAGGTAAGGCGGCGGTTGAGACCTTGTTAGCTAAGATAGATAAAACTAATGAAGTTCCTGATGTTGTTCAGCTAGAACCAACGCTGGTGGTAAGAAACAGTGTGAAGTCGTTATTGTAGTTGGTTCTTGTCAGATGACAAAATAGTTTGATCGATTCTAATAAAGATTGTCCAGATACAATAAAGTTTGATCAATTTTTGGCTTTAAATTCGTAATCAGCTAGACACGAGTTATCTCACTTCTGCCCCTTTCGGAGTTTCAAACTATACCAAAAATCACCGTCATCCCCTTGAAAAAGGGGATCTCATTCAGCGCGTTGAGAAGTTAAATTACGTGACTTAATCTAATATTTTCAGTTGCCTACACTTGGTATGAGATCCTCACTTTCGTGAGGATGACGGCTATATGAAGTATGTTAGACATGAAGGGATGTAGAGCGTTTCTGTCCAAACTCGTGTCAGGCCAACCAGTTGTGATTACCGAGGGAGGTTGACGGTCTAATTACCGAAGGACTCTGTCATAGTCTTATTAATAGTAGTCAACCTTGACAGTTCTGCTCTTATTCGATAATTGATGCCTCGGCACGAGCTTGCCGTAACTCTCTTGTATTCAGCTTTTCTTCAAGCCAGATGCTCCTTACTGTTGAGTGACTAATCGAGATGTTAAATCGCTTTCTCATCT
>NZ_OANU01000024.1 GCF_900089835.1 Vibrio thalassae
TGACAGCGTCAACGTGATTCAAAGCTACGGGGCCGATAATACGCAGCCAGTACCATCGGTGAGTGATTATACCGACTTTGGCGTTACCGGTGTGGATGCCAACAATTTAGCGGAAATTAATGCACAGGTTGACAGCCAGTCACTAACCAGTGTTACCTCGATACAAACACTTATCGATAGCCTCACAGTGATCCAACACTACGCGGTAGATAATACCCAAACGGCGCCAAGCGTGATCGACTATACGGTGGTAGGCGTTACTGGTGTTGATGCCAACAATTTAGCGGAAATGAATGCACAAGTTGACAGCCAGTCATTGTCCACAGTAGCAGGTATTCAAACAGTGGTTGATAGCTTAGCGATCGTTCAAAGCTATGCCGCTGATAATACCCAAACCGCACCAACGGTGACCAACTATGCTGACATCGGTGTGACTGGTGTTGATGCCACTAATCTTAATGAAGTGAATGGTCAGGTGGACAGTCAATCACTGATTACAGTGGCTGCGATTCAGACCTTAACCGATAGCGTTAATGTGATTCAAACTTACGCTGCCGATAACACTCAAACTTCGCCAAGCGTGACTGATTACGCAGTAGTGGGCGTTACTGGTGTCGATGCCAATAACCTCGGTGAAGTCAACGGGCAAGTGGACAGCCAATTATTGACCACTGTGTCTAATATTCAGACGCTAACTGATAGTGTCAATGTTATTCAAAGTTACGCAGCTGATAATACCCAAACAGCACCAAGCGTGACTGATTACGCGGTAGTGGGCGTTACTGATGTTGATGCTAATAATGTGAGTGAAGTGAATGGACAAGTGGACAGTCAATCGCTGACCACGGTGTCTGATATTCAGACGCTAACTGATAGTGTCAATGTAATTCAAAGTTATGCTGCTGATAATACGCAGCCAGCACCATCAGTGAGTGATTATGCCGACTTTGGCGTGACTGGTGTGGATGCCAACAATTTAGCGGAAATGAATGCACAAGTTGACAGCCAGTCACTAACCAGTGTTGCCTCGATACAAACACTTATCGATAGCCTAACAGTGATCCAAAACTACGCGGTAGATAATACCCAAACCGCGCCAAGCGTGACTGATTACGCAGTAGTGGGCGTTACTGGTGTCGATGCCAATAACCTCGGTGAAGTCAACGGGCAAGTGGAAAGCCAATCATTAACCACTGTGTCTGATATTCAGACGTTAACTGATAGTGTCAATGTTATTCAAAGTTATGCTGCTGATAATACCCAAACCGCACCAAGCGTGATTGATTATGCGGTAGTGGGCGTTACTGATGTTGATGCTAATAATGTGAGTGAAGTGAATGGACGAGTGGACAGTCAATCGCTGACCACAGTCAATGACATTCTAAAACTAGTCACAAGCTTTAATACAATTTTGGCTTTTGTGCTCGATAATACAAATCTAGAGCCTGCAGTCATGGACTATAGAAATGTTGGTATCTATTCCGTAGATATGGATAACATAGATTTTATAAATAGCGCGATTGGAGAGAGTGGTTTAACAACACATACTGCCATTACTAATTCTGTTTCAGAAGTTGTATTTGAATTAAGTCGAACGGGTATTAAAGTCGCGAGAGACATGGACGGTGATGGCATTCTAAACGAGTGGGATGAGGACATTGATGGAGATGGCGTCATCAATGAAAATGATATGTATCCACTTGATCCTCTGAAAGCATTTGATATTGATGGGGATGGTATTGCAGACGACAAAAATAATTTCGATCTTAACGTTATAGAGTTTACAGAAGGTGGCTTTACTGAAGTTGTTGGAGGTCAAGTTTACCAATTCATTCCTTCAACTCTTGCGAATGGTGGATTAATTACGGATGCATCCGTATTCTTGGGCAGTATTAGCAACGTAGAGAATACATTGATCTATAAGGCTCCAGAAGACTTGCCACAGCAATTGTACATTGAATATGAAGTCACTTCACCAAGTGGCGATATAAGAAAATATGTGATATTGCTTGTTAATGCAGAAAGCCTACCTGAAAGTAGTCCTAGATTTATCGACATAGAACCCGTCGATATATTAGCTACAGAGCTATTTACCCCTATTATCGGGCTGTCACCTAAAGCAACAGATATTCTTGGTAATCCATTGCCTGTATCAATTGCCAGCAATCAACCTCGTTTACGCCCTGGTAAGCATGTCGTGTATTGGCAGAGTGACGATGTGAATACAGGACAAAGCCAACTAGTAGGGCAATTATTTAGAGTTCAACCTCTTGTGACGCTAGGTCAAGGCAAGTATATCTATGAAGGTCATCAAGCTTCAGTGAAAGTGCACCTAAATGGTCCTTCTCCAGATTATCCGGTCACAGTTCCTGTGCTAGTTGATGAAACACTATCTACAACTAACTCTAGTGATCACTCATTACCTCAAACAAAAAATGTTGTTATTACCTCAGGGTTAGAAGGCGACCTTGTATTTGATGTGATAGCTGATGAGTTGGTAGAAAATGAGGAACGTTTGGTACTTAAACTAAGTAGTGAAGTAAATGCAGGGCCGACAAATGAACTAACCCTGCTTATTCAAGAATCTGAACCTGAACCTATTATTACCGCTCATATTGAGAATGAGAATAGTGAGCCCAGAAGTATTGTTCCCGTTTCCAATTCTGAGGCGCTATATTTAATAGCATCCATAGATAACTTAGATACTCCCACTAAGGTTTTATGGTCTTATGCTTACGATTCTGAAGAAAAAACGACTATCGGGGAAGTAGATCATACTCAACAACTATTGTTTGATCTTCCTTTAAAAGTTGGCCGCTATAGATTTTTTGTGGAAGCGAGTGATTTAGGAGAGGAGCGATCAATAGATGCTAGTGTTGACCTTCGAGTTACAGATACAATTGTTTTAACGATGGATAAAGATAGTGATAATGATGGTATTCCAGATTTAGCTGAAGGTTTGTTAGACAACGACGGTGACCTCATTCCTGATTACATTGATGCAGTCAATGGATGTGAAACTCAGGTAATCGACAATGAGCGAGCTCAAACAGGCGGTTTTGTATTGCAATCTTCTTCTGGTAGTTGCCTCAAGCTAGGCTATCTATCGGAAGCATATGATACATATAGTCCTTATGTGGAAGGTTCAAAAGCCTTATCTATTGCCAGCATTCCAATAGATGTATCTTATGAGGAAGAGTTTAATAACAGTGTACTCAGTAACTTCTTGGTAACAAATGTTCAGGATGAGAGTATCTCGATAGTATTACCACTAATGAGACCACTAAGTAGCGGTGGTTCGTTTAGAAAGTATACAGAAGCAAGAGGGTGGTTCGACTTTGATACGTCAGAAGAGGGAAACAATTTACGCTACGCACAAGGAGAGTTGGGTTTTTGTCCTCCCCCTAATTCAAAATTGTATCAAGAAGAGGTTCTTTTAGGTGCGAATTGTTTAGAGGTGACAATTCGTGATGGTGGTGTCTATGATGGTGACGGAGTGCGTAATGGTTCGATTGATGATCCTGGCTACATCGTTTATGCGCAACGGCCGTTAAAACTAGCAGGGATTATTGTGTACTCTCATTATTATTCTAGTAATATTCAGACAAATCATGAAGTATCGTTTGATTTATGTAATTATATCCAGCTAGATAGTTGTGATATTTCAATACTTTCTATTGAGACGGACTTGCTGTTAGATCATAACGTTGAAGGGACTGTTATTCATCTTCAGGTTGATAATCGGGATAAAAACTATTTGGGTCGAGTGATTTTTGAGAGAGGGGGAGTAGTTGGTACTGTAGATATGGATATTAGAGTGTCATCAGTTGACTTTACATATCAAGAGAATATAAACACCAAAGGTGGGGGGGGGAGCAATGAACTGCTACTCTTGTTAAGCTTACTCTGGCTTTGGCGTTTTACACAAGTCTCCAACCGTGAGGAGATTTGAAATGTGAAAACTGATCTGCTCCAGTCTGACTGGGCACTTACTTCAACAAGTGGTGGTTCAGGCGGATGAAACGCCGCTCAATGTCCTCAAGGAAGATAAACAATGTTTTATGTGGCTCTATTGCTCGGGCGCAGACTCTTCCAGAGATCGCAGTTACTTTGACATCTCGAATTAATGATAATTTTCAGGTTCTCAAGCCTGCATCTTCAAGTTGAAAGGGTATAAGTCTAAGAAATTACAACGCACAAGTTGGTGAAACTTACGCGATGATCAAAGTATTGAACAAGCTTACAGGGCTTGGTATGCCTAAAACTTGCCGTGTTGGCTAACGAACAAACGAAATGCGTCTGATCTACTTCAGAAATGAATTACGCCAACAAAGCCGCATGAAGAAGCCAGTTAACCAAAGTTGGACATTCATTGCATCGATGGCAGCGTAGTTACTTTTATCACCGTCAATCACTACCTTGTCGGGGAGACCATGTTGAGCTATCGCCTTATTCAGAAAGGCTTTCGCTGCAGTCTCATCGCGGGACAACCCCCGTTGTCCCCAAAAAAAACGCTCCAGCCTATAATGCCGTTAAGTATCAATTCTGATTAATTTTTTCCGCGACAAATTGAACGATTTCATCGTACATCTCAGCGGGCAACCGACTCAGCTCAATCTTCAAACCACGCTTGTCGCTGCTACGAGAAACCTTCGCGTATTGGTTCTTATCCTCAAATTTCGCAATAGCTTCGGTTTTCCAAGAAGTCTTAGCTTCTTTCTTCGCAAGCTTAGCTTCTATCGCTGCGAGTACGAGCTTCTGTTTATCTTCCACGTTCTCTGCATCATCAAGATTAAATTTAAGTGAGTTGATAAAGCGCGAAACAGCGGTATTCTCTTTCACTAATTGCTTTTCAGCTTTAGCAAGCTTGGCATAGTAGCCATTTGGAATACCTTCACAATCTGGGAAGACCTCGATCATGCGTTGGTCAATTGCTGCTGCACTGAAGCGCTTGCGACACGTTTCGCGACCAATGTTGAGGTGTGCGGCAAGCTCATCAATCTTAGTGAAACCTTGCTCTTGCATAATGCTTGAGTAATCTGCTCCTAACTCGCGGTAAGACAGGCGTTTAACAGACTGAGTTGTACTAATGAAAGAGGTTAGATCGGCCTTATCAACATCCCCTTCAATCACCCATAATGGTAAGTCTTTCTTAGCCTGGAGACAGGTGAAGCGGCGCCGTGAGCTATCGAGGAGCAGATAAGTGCCCTGCTCATCTTTGGTGGCGACACCTTCAGTATGTACGCCCTCTTCTTGAATGCTCGGCCAAATGTCACGCACGGAGTCTAAAGTAAGAGATTCTTGGCAACGTGGGTTCAGCGGGTGAATCGCCGTTTTACTTTCCAGTTCATTGGCTTTGACAATCACACGCTCAGCAGTTGTGGTTTTTCCGCTGGCGAAAGTGAAGACTTTTTTGGGGCTTTCGGACTTTATACGTTTTCCCAGTTGATTGCCTTGGTTAAAACCGGTGCGCTTATCTTGTGGTCGTAACATGTTATACCCCCTTCGTTGCTAGCTGCTTAATTTCGGTGATGAATTGGTGATAGACCGCATTAACAGACGTCATCGCCAAATCGAACTGTTTACCGCTGCAGACTTGCTCTGACTTGCGAATATCCAGTACAGTTCGGCTACTCTCTGCAGACGCGACAAACGCTTCAGAGTGTCGAATTGCGGTAGACAGTAAGTGCCCTTGCGCTGCACGCAGTAGCTTGTCGAACACTTTCACCTCGTGAGCACTCTTTTCATCAAAGTTCACCGGAAGAAGTTTCACCCACTTTAGGTTTTCACCTTGAGATGGCAACGCTCTGAACGTACCAGGCATGGTGGCCATGTAATTACTGGTCGATGAAAAATCGAACTCTCGTGGCGTGACAGGAATGAGCACGGCATCAGCAGCTTCATTCACCGCCCATAGGATTGGCGAATTTTGAGGCGGCGTATCAATGAAAATCAGGTCGTACTCTTCTTTCAGTACTGGCAAGATTTTTCCGCGCAATACGCTCACAAGTTGCCGCTGCCCTGCCTCATCTTGTCCCCAATAACTATCCACAAAACGTTCGTCCGATGGGAACGCTGGAATTACATCGAGGTTTGGCAAGTGCGTTTTGAATGGAATCGCTTTAACCAGTTCTTCGTAACCAAAATCATTAAGGTACTGCGAGAAATCCCCTTCTGGTTCTAAATCAGCCAGCGCAATATCGACCGCTGTCATGTACACCGATTCATCATCGGCTTGGTGAATGAGGTTTTGCCCAGTTGAGCCTTGTGGGTCTAAATCGATCACTAGGCAGCGCGCGTTGAGGCTAAGGTCGAGAGCAGCAGCGGTCGCTAAGGTGACGGTTGTTGTCGATTTTCCCGTACCACCTTTATGATTTTCGACCACCACAGTGGTCGGCTCAAAGCGTTGGCTGTACTTGGGGAAGTCCATGAAGTCCATCATGCTCGCCACATCAAATCGGTTATATAGATGAGTGCGGCCTTGAATAATCGGTGCGCCAATCACGCCCTGCCTTGTCGCTTCATCGATTCGAGTATTGAACGTCACACGCGATAAACCAAACAGCTCTTGAAGCTCTTTCTTCTTTAGTGAATGGTTGTAGATCAAGCGATCAACGCTGCCTTCAACTTCCTTGTCGGTTACTTTGATTTGCATACGCTCTTTAATGACAGCCTTGAGATCGGCCTGTTCTTGTAGCATACGTTCGCATACAAGTTCCAATGAATCGATGATGGTGGTCATGAAGTGTCCTTAGTGCCTTAATCGCTTCCTTTAACTATATAACAACCAAATGAGTAATTAAACCTTTAATGGGTAAATATGCGTTAAATTGGTTTAAGAGAAAGTTAGTATGAGGTCTGGTTTGCAGAGTTTAGCTGGGGACAATGGGGGTTGTACTTGTGTAGCTCAGCCCTGTCAGCCAAAGTTAATTTATAGAAAGAGCTCCTGAATGTCATTATTGAGGGAACATGACGGGATAAGTACCAACCGATTCTGTCATGCTCTTACATTATAGTTAAGATTAATGCTTTTTACCTTACACCTCGATGTTCAGGGACTGTGATCTTTTAATCCTCAACTCTCTGGTGTTGAGTTTTTCTTCCTTCCAGATTTTTTAATCGTACCGATACTCACTGTGATATTGTGTTCTTTTAATGCCACCATCAGTTGCATCAATGTGAGGTGAGGATTCTGCAATGTCAGTTCGATAATCTTATCTTCTGCGTGCTCTGGTATGTGGTTTTTACTTCGTTTGAAAGGCTTATTGATTCGTTTTAACCCCATCGGCCCTTCCTCGGCCATTATTTTTTGATAGGTGTCCGTAAAGTACACCTTTTTAAACACCTACAATGGAAGCGCACTCTATTTAAGGTCTTTATTAGAAACCACATTTCGCAAGTCATGACGTCGAATGTAATCGCTCAAGGTACTTGACGAGATATCAAGCAACTTGGGGTTCTGTCGCAAAAACGTGCGTTATCGGTTAAGATTTGCCCTAATCCTAGAGCACAAGGCAAGACGTATAAAGAAGCCAGTATCTAGCTCATGGCGTATGGACGAGACCTATATCAAAGTAAAAGGAGGATGGATCTACTACTATCGAGCTTTCGATAAATTTGGCGAAGTCATTGATTACGACCTCAGTTATAATCGCGATGAGACTGCTGCGAAAGCCTTTCTGGATAAGGCGATAGCTCAACATAGTCTCCCCGACAAGATGGTGATTGACGGTAGTAAAAGTAACTACGCTGCCATCGATGCAATGAATGTCCAACTTTGGTTAACTGGCTTCTTCATGCTGTCATTGATTGAGATATTAAACGTCAAGAACCGGCGACGGTGTCGCCTGAGCGGCCTACGACCGAAAACAAAGAGACTCAACCGACTAGGGTGCTTTACAGGAATCGTTTATCCTATAGGCCATGTTTCCGAATAAGCCCATCAAACAACTCTTCAATGCCAACGATAATTGGCTAAACTATCTCAATCAACATCGGAACACTGCCGAACCCTTATCATAGTTTATCGTTCCGTTGCATCTTAGACCCCAAGTACCGCTGCTTTTGGCTCTAAAGAATATCGATGCAGTCATGCTGAATGCACCCATCACAAATACATTCACCAGACGTGTAAATCTCACTTTTGCAGCAGCTGTGGTATTAACGCGACAGAGCGGTGGATACGAAAGCAACAACATGTCTTTCCTGAGTGTGAGTATCAACACGTTACGTTAACGCCTCCACATACGCTATGGCCAATCTTTCGGGATAATCGCTTTCTTCTCAATCATCTCTTTAGCTGTGCAGCCAAAATCTTCTTAGGATGGACAAAGCAACTGGATATCGATATTGGAGTGTTCTGTGCACTTCATACCTACGGCAGAAAGCTGAATTGGAATATACACATCCACTCATCTGTCACGCGCGAGGGCTTATGTAAGAGAACTGGCCTGTGGAAACCTATTTTCTTTAAAGCTAAGACCACTGAGAAGTATTGGCGTACCACCATCACTCAACTTCTCACCTCCCATTACGCAGAGTTAGATTTTAGTGGAGAGGACTGCCCTTTTATTCGCAATAATCTAGATTGGTCCCGATTTTTAACCAGCCAATATTGCCGCCGATGGAAGCTGCACTTTGCAAAGAAAACGGCTAACGTGACGCCCACCATGACTTACCTCGGTCGATATCTAAAGCGGCCGCCCATATCAGCGTCTAGGTTGCGACATGATTTTCAGGGAAGCTTAGTGACGTTTGATTATCTTAGTCATAGGAATGGTCAGACGGAATCCCTCATTTTGACATGAATTAAGGCGCTACAATCCCTGTAATGAAACATTCAGATTTCTTACATTTAAGATTTATGGTTATTACGCGCTAACAACCGTAAATTACATTTAATTTATGGTTAAAAGATAGCGACTAACCGTAAATTTTGCTAAATTAACGGTTAGAAACAGTTGAATGACAATAAATTTAAAAAAATTTACGGTTAACACATAGTAGTCTAGTACTATTATTCTGGAATGACAGCACAAAGTGAGGAAGACGCACCCATGTTCAGGTACAAATAGCAAAAATGTTTTTGCCTGATTGTTGTTTTGTTCAGCAACGCATAAACGAATACTTGCTATTCATTCATATTGCGATGTGCATTAGCGTTGTTATTAATCTGAGTGATAAGAGTTCGCTAAAGTAACATAGCTTTTTGAGGATCAATAATGAGTAAATATCCAGTACCCGACATTGGCGAGTGGATGCTTGTAGACACAGAAGATGAGGAAATGAGCCTCGATATCAGTGTTTCTAGTAAATGCTTACCGATCAAGGTTGTTAGCACACTTTTCGATGCCCTGTTTCTTGACGGTAACGTCAACAAGAAAATTGCACAAGATCTTACTAACCATGACAAGGTGACAGATGTAATCACTGGTGGTGCGATTTACGGCACAGAAATTCAGAAGCCTTGGTTTAACGCCAATCGGCCTTTTGCATCTATTGCAGCTGATGTTTATGGTTCAATAGTAGATACCAGTGATCGGCATGTACTAGATAGTATCATTGCGATTGGCAAAATGCTTCCACAAGAATTGGTTCGAAACCAAACTCTTGGGAACATCATCGAGTATTACGCAACTTTGGAAAACAAGCGCAATCCTGGCTCCTTCAATTTTGATAACTCTTTCTCATGCACAGAAACCAAGGCTAAATTCAATGAATACGTGTTTAGCAACAACTATTTTTACTACTGCGTAAACATAGATAAGTTATTCCCACTCATACCAATAGCTAATAACAACCCAAACAGATCAACATTCCGAAAAAGACTGAATCGTCTTGGATTAACAGAGTTCCGTTTGAAATTTTTGAATGAAGATGGAGAGGATGCTTATCCTGGCACCGAACCAAAATTTAAGCTTTTGGAAAATTTTTACTATCCGTTCACCAATTTGGCAGGTCGTGAGAGACAGAGAAACCAATTGAAAAGTGATTTCTACACACATTTAATCGTTGGTGTTGGGGCAGGGTATATCAAATCGTTACGTATGGACTCAACGGTTAACCGTAAAAAATTTATCAGTACTTTTGCAGGACTAACCAACAAAGGAAACTTACTTGACTTTGTGAAATGGCTGCACAGTAATAAAACTTCTTTTATTGTGAAGAAATCTATAAAAACGTTCATAAAAGAATACTACCAAACAAAGGCTTACCAAGGCACTGAATATATAACTAGTAAAGTAAATGGGACTTTGCGTGAGTTCGCTGCGCCTGGCACGAAAGAGATTATTGAGGATTGCTTGAATTGTCGAGTCAAGCTTATCTACAACGATCGTGGTACTAAGGTCATCGATGTTAGCTTAGTACCAAAAGAGCAATTTGGAGTTTTAAATGACTAGCCCCTTTGTAGTTCCTTTCTCATTTGCAAAAGCAAAAGAGCACACTCGGGACAAAGTAATTGAAGAGGTATTTGTCGGTTTAGGCAAAGGCGAATTCGGCTTTTTGCTCGGTCCTCCTAACTTGGGTAAGTCGAATTTAAGTCTTTCATTATGTTACGAGGCCGTGACCGCTACCAAATTTATTGGTTTGATTCCTGATCATGCTAAGCCCAAGAAGGTTCTTTATGTGCCTTATGAGGATAAATTAGCGAACACGAACACTAGAATCATTTCACATAGTTCCGTCTTAACAGAGCACCAATGCCAGCTTATTGAAGAAAACTTCGCATATTACAATAATTTTTCTCCGTTATTGCATATTTTTGCTAATCAATCTCATTCTGAAGAACTTTACCAACCAGTAAAAGATTTGATCGAAGCCGCGAAAAATTTCGACTTAGTGGTTCTTGATACTGCGCGTGGTCTTTTAGGAGCATGGGATGAAGTAAAAGGTGATTCTTTGTTCCGTCAAACAATGAACGATATAGCTTCAAAAGCTGATGTTGCCATACTGATCAATCACCACTTAACGAAAGTTCAGTCAGGGAAACTAGATGACGTTAATTCTACTGGCGGCTCTGGACTATCTACATCTCAATCAGAATCTAAATTCCATATATTTTTGTACACAGACAGACCAAAAGCTCAGGACAAAAAGGAGCGACTTTGTATTAAGCATACAAAACACAACTATATCAAACCAGATCAAGCATTTACGTCAGCTAACCCAATAACTATCAGTAGACATGATAACTTACTAATTAATGCCGCTGTTTTCGGGAAAAACGAAAAGATCATAGAACCATCTTTAGCGAGCAAAACCAAGCAGCGTGAGAAGTTCGTAAGCAGGATGCAGGATGAGGTTGGTGATGTAGAAGTTGATAAGGAAGTAATGAATAACGTTCTTACAGAGGCTTCAAAAAAACCAACGGCTGTTAACCTTGATATATTTGATCTGGTCTTTATGAATGATGAGAATCCGTAGAATCCATGCCTAAACCAACCGTAAATTTTGCTAAATTTTGGGTTGATTTAAAGAGATTTTCCCTTAACCAACCAAAAATACCTTTAAATTTACGGTTGTCTCAAAGGATTTTACGGTTAATTTAAACCAATTTACGCTTGTTAACCGTAAATTTCATTTAATCTACGGTTAACAACCATGCCTCTATAGATCTTATTTATACGTAAGTATAAATAAGATCAGATCTATAAGAAGTACACTGCACTGCGTCTACGCAGTTTGTGTGAATCTGTAAGAAAAAATCATGTCTATAGGACATAATTTTTCTTACAGATTTAATTAGAGAAATCACAAATGTTGATCGTAAGCGCGCCATAAACCCCGCATTCTAATCGCCAAGTACGAATAATAAGATCAAGTCTCCAACCAAAAGGAGATTTTATAATGGCAAAACGACGTTCTAACCAAGAATGGCAAGCTCTCTTTGAGCAATACTGTCAGCGCCGATGTAAAAATGACCCACTAACGTCGATTTAAAATTGACCCACCTGAGGCAAACTATCCGTTCGTAAAATGGACAAAGCGGCGGATTATGATCAATCAGGAGCAACTAGTGGAAATACACGTTTTACATCAGCAAGGACAAAGTATCCGCCGCATCGCGCGTGATTTAGGTGTATCTAGAAACACCGTTCGCACTT
>NZ_OANU01000027.1 GCF_900089835.1 Vibrio thalassae
CATGCTGACTACCTAGCACTCACCCGATTTTGTGGTTATCAGGAGGATCGTCCTCTCACGATTTAGATCCCGATTGGCAAATGCCAACCTTCGTTACATTGTCAGAGCCGCTACTTTATTCAGGCTCCTAGGTTCATCTGGTGATACAGATGGTTCACTCGTTAAGCGGTGAACAGCGCTTCATACGACTTCACGTCGCACGCCCCAAAGCTTGTTAGATCACATACTCTACTCATTTTTGGGGCGTGCGTTTGACCTACTAAAACTTATCCGATTAACTTGATAACTTAGCATTCCCGTTTTAGGCGACATCTTGCAGCCTAATTTTCCCTTCATGTGGCATAACTTATTGATTATTAGTTGAGTCAATATGAAAAAGGCTGCATTATGGAAGGATGAAAGACGACAATTTATCGTCTAATAAGCGTTATGCTTTTCGGGAGGATGTATGGAAGTTTCGCTCTATAGCGCAAAAGGCTCGAATAGTTCTGAAAGGGTGGAGTGGGTACTCAATTTTAAGGGTATACGTTACGATAGAATTGAGATCAGCTCTGACGAACTAACGACAACATACCTAGATATAAATCCTTTTGGCTATGTCCCATCTCTTTGTGTTGATGGCTCGGTATTTTCTGAATCAATGGCAATTATTGAGTATTTGGAAGAACGCTTTCCTAATCCAAACTTATTTGGCAAAAGCCTCAATGAAAAAACTCACATCCGCAGAGTTTGTGAGTATGTGAACTCCAGTATTCACTCTCCCCAAAACAGAACAGTATTAAGGTTTATGCGTCCAGAGTTAGATGAGAGTTCAAAGCGAGGACTTCGTGGGGACTGGATTATGCGTTGCTTAGAAAAGTTAAGTATATCGATCTGTTGTGAGTCAGGATTTGCAGTAGGTAACGACTTTAGCGTAGCCGATATATTTGTGGCTTCAATCTACAAAAAAGCGTTGCAACATGGTTGTGCGAGAAACGGCTTTTACGACAAGCATTTGATGTACATTAGGGCAAATGACATTGTTGTGGTTTCAGAACCACAAGCATAACGTTTAAGGTTTCAAAGGTATGAGTGAAGAAGAACAATATGTTGAGTGTTGTACTCACGGAAAGCATCAGGCTACGTATGTATGTCAGCATGTCGTAGAAAGTCTTCGCGACGGAAAGCCGAGAGGGTTTTGGTCGGCAGAGTCGGAGTCTGGTAATGAACGCCCGGATTCTTGGTGCAATGCTTGTGAAGACAAGGTAAATAGCGATGGTGGTGAGTGGAATGATGAATCTGAAGCGTTTGCTGGCGTAACACTACTATGCGGTGCTTGCTATGACCGTGCAAAAGAAATGAACGTTAATAACTAGTTACATTACAAGAACCTTATAACAACAATAAATTTAAGCAGATTCGCAGTGCTTGGCACTTTCGGTTTGAATCAGCTTTAGTGTTTACAGCACAATGCTTTAGGTAGTAGGCAGCGTTGCTCACTACTTAATTTGGCGTTATTTAGCTAGGTCAGGAATGGAGTATAAATGCTTAGTTTAGTACGATTTGTAGTGGTTGCAAATGTAATAGCAGCCGGAATAGTTGTTGCGCTTGAGATGTCTACAGGCTTCTTTGGAATTAAGTTTGTTTCGGACTACGCATTTTTCATCGTTCTATTTTTATGGGGTACAACAGCCTTATTTTTCTTGTATCCACCTCTGGGTGGTATGGGGCAGTCTGACGACAAGGTTGATAGAGTTACAGACTCAATGGTTGACCGTAGTGTTGCGGACGAAATCGATGATGAGCGGTTATCAGAAAATACAGCCTTTTGTATCAAACTGCTTATAGCTGGGGTTCCTGCATTCCTGGTTTGTGTCCTTGCGAGCATCACAACATAACAAATAAGAATTAAGCGTTGCGTAGCCAACATTAAATCCCAAGTGTTGAACAAGCCCGAGCATTTATATAAATTGTGCGATCTGCTCTAGAAGGGTGGCGGCCTTGATGCTTTTCTCAAGGCGATCTTGGAAAGGCAGAGATTTCGACACATCATCCGGTGCGTTCTGCACGTCAGTTTTGCTATTTGCTACACCTGTATTTATTCATGGTTTACTAATGTTCGATTTTCCGAAACGCATTTTTGTCCAAAGACGTGCTGACGCCGATCTCCGCAAATTGTGATCTCCGCAAATTGTGATCTCCGCAAATTGTGATCTCCGCAAATTGTGATCTCCGCAAATATATTGAAGGTGTCCAATTGACGGCCTCACGTGTTTCCCTAGATGAAGCTGAGATATTCGTTGAGTGCTTACTATCGATTGATGTTAGCTGTATTACCAAGGAAAAACCCACCTTTAGTTGTGGGTTTTACTTAGGTGGTTATTTATCTTAATAGTGCCAAGTGAATATCTTAATGATTACAGGCTTCCTTTAAAGCTTTGCCTGCTTTAAAAGCGGGGACTTTTGCGGCGGGAATATTTAACTCCTCGCCAGTTTTTGGATTTCTACCAATACGAGCAGAACGGTCATTTACTTTGAACGTCCCGAATCCTACTAATGATACCTCACCTCCATCAGACAGGGCTCCGACAATTGCATTTATTGTAGAACTTAAAGCCCTTTCAGCATCTGATTTTGATAATTCAGCGTTTTTTGCAATATGCTCAACCAGCTGAGATTTATTCATGTATCACTCCTCATTTGTGAACCAGCATCAATTATTAGATAGGCATTAAACTTGGTAAATGCAAACTTTTTAAATATAAACCCTTAACTTACATATGTTTTGATGAAACTTTGACCATTTTTTTAGAATGACAGTTGTCAGTATGACACATGTTGAGTATTATTGGCTATGCATACTTTGCTTGAAATAGTAGTAATACCTACTTTACCCACTCTCATCCAGTTTGACAGTGGGCTTTTTTTCATCCTGTCATACCTATAGTTATTCATGATTTGCTAATGTATGGTTTTCCGAAAATGATTTCTGTCCATTTTCGAGTTAGAGAGCCTCTAATTTGATTAACGCCAGATAGTTTAGTCCACAAAGCAAAAAGCGAACCTTGTAAGGGTTCGCTTTTGAATTATTAGGAATTAACCAACTCCATTAAGATAACCATCTTCATTAAATCGTTAACCAACTTAATTAGTTATCCTCAACAGAACTGCCTAGTCTTCGTAGTTCTCGATACCAGGGCAAGAACAGATCAGGTTGCGATCACCGTACACATTATCGACGCGGTTTACTGTTGGCCAGTATTTCCAGGTTCTTTGATGCGTTGACGGGAAGCAACCTAGTTCGCGAGAGTATGGGCGATCCCATTCTTCTTTTGATAGGTCTACTTGCGTATGCGGCGCGTTAACAAGCGGGTTGTTATCGAGCGGCCAAACCCCTTCTCTCACTTGTGTCATTTCGTTGCGGATAGCAATCATTGCGTCACAGAATCGGTCTAGCTCTTGAAGGTCTTCAGACTCTGTTGGCTCGACCATTAGCGTGCCAGCAACCGGGAATGACATCGTTGGTGCGTGAAAGCCATAGTCCATGAGACGCTTGGCAATGTCTTCTTCACTGATGCCTGTTTCTTCTTTAAGTGGACGAATGTCGATAATACATTCGTGCGCTACACGGCCATTAGTGCCACGGTAAAGAATAGGGTAGTGCGGAAGTAGACGTTCCATGACATAGTTCGCGTTTAAAATCGCGACTTTCGTTGCGTCAGTTAGGCCTGCTTCGCCCATCATTGCAATGTATGCCCAAGAGATAGGTAGGATAGATGCACTACCTAAATCTGCTGCAGATACTGCGTAATCGTTCCCTTCAACACCATTTTCGATGTGACCCGGAAGGAAAGGCGCTAGGTGCGATTTAACACCGATAGGCCCCATGCCCGGACCGCCACCACCGTGTGGAATACAGAAGGTTTTGTGAAGGTTCAGGTGAGAAACGTCAGAGCCGATGAAACCAGGGTTAGTCAGACCAACCTGTGCGTTCATGTTCGCGCCATCAAGATAAACCTGACCGCCAGCTTCGTGAACCATCTCGCACACTTCTTTCACATGCTCTTCGTACACGCCGTGTGTAGAAGGGTAGGTGATCATGATGCTTGATAGGTTTTCGCGATGTTTTTCAATCTTCGCTGCTAGGTCATCAGTGTCGATGTTACCGTTGTCGTCACACTTCACTACGACTACTTTCATTGACACCATTGATGCTGTTGCTGGGTTAGTACCGTGAGCAGAGCTTGGAATCAAACAAACGTTACGGTGACCTTCGCCGCGGCTTTCATGATAGCGTTGAATCGCAATTAGACCTGCATATTCGCCCGATGCACCTGAGTTAGGTTGTAGCGAGAATTCATCGTAGCCAGTGATTTCACATAGCTTTTTCTTCAGATCGTTCGCAAGCGCTGTGTAGCCCGTCGCTTGCTCAATTGGTGCGAACGGGTGAATAGAACCAAACTCTGGCCAAGTCACTGGAATCATTTCAGCCGCTGCGTTTAGCTTCATGGTGCAGCTGCCCAGTGGAATCATACCGTGCGTCAGTGAGAAGTCTTTGTTCTCAAGCTGTTTTAAGTAGCGCATCATCTGTGTTTCGCTGTGGTGCGTGTTGAACACAGAGTGAGTTAGGTAACGAGAAGTACGACGGCAGTTCTCTGGAATTGCAGCAAACTCATTATCCGCGATTTCAGCCGATAGAGTTTCTACTTTCTCTTTCACTTCGAAGACAGCAAACAGAACGTTAATGTCTTCAACTGTCGTTGTCTCATCAAAGCTGATACCGATTTGACCATCGAGTTTACGTAGGTTGATGTCAGACGCGACTGCTTTTTGAAGCAGTTTATCTGTGTTTTCGCCAGTATTGACGGTGATGGTGTCAAAGAAGCTGTTGTGAGCCAGTTCGTAGCCAGATTTAGTCAGTCCCGCGGCGAGGATTGCTGTTATGTGGTGTGTACGACGAGCGATGGTTTTAAGGCCTTTTTCACCGTGGTAAACCGCATAAAACGAAGCCATGTTGGCAAGCAGTGCCTGTGCAGTACAGATGTTTGATGTCGCTTTCTCGCGGCGGATGTGTTGCTCGCGAGTTTGCATTGCCATACGAAGAGCTTGGTTACCATTAGTATCGATAGACACACCGATAACACGACCAGGCATAGTACGCTTGTGCTTATCTTTTGTCGCCATAAACGCGGCGTGTGGACCGCCGTAGCCCATTGGTACACCAAAGCGTTGTGCAGAGCCGATAACCACATCAGCGCCCATTTCACCCGCAGGCTTAAGTAAGGCAGAAGCAAGAAGGTCAGTTGCCACTGTGACTAGCGTTTTGTTTGCTTGAGCTTTGGCAATGATATCAGTGAGGTCACGTACTTCGCCTGTTGTGCCAGGGTATTGGACAAGGGCACCGAATACGTCTTGTTCAGGCAGTGACTCTAGAGAACCTACTTGAACGTCGAAGCCAATGAACTTTGCACGAGTTTTTACGACTTCAAGTGTTTGCGGGTGAACATCGTCAGCGACGAAGAAAACACTACTCTTGCTCTTACCTGCGCGCTTGCACAGCGTCATCGCTTCTGCTGCCGCAGTTGCTTCATCAAGCAAGGAAGCGTTCGCGATTTCCATACCAGTTAGGTCCATGACCATTTGTTGGTAGTTTAAAAGTGATTCAAGACGACCTTGAGAGATTTCAGGCTGATAAGGTGTGTAGGCGGTGTACCAGCCTGGGTTTTCAAGAACATTTCGCAGAATCACGTTTGGCGTGAAGGTGTTGTAGTAACCCTGACCGATGAATGTGCGTTTAACTTGGTTCAAATCCGCAAACTTTTTCATTTCAATCAACATGTCCGCTTCGCTCATTGGAGCATCTAGCGTCATTGGTGTTTCAAGGCGGATTTGTGCTGGGACAGTCTCTTTAATTAGCGTATCTAGATTCAATACGTTAATCGCGTCCAGCATCTTTTGTTGGTCAGATTTGTTTGGCCCATTGTGGCGTGCAACAAATTCATTTTGCGTACTTAGGCTTTGAAGTAATTCAGTCATGATTCCTTTACCTTCTCAAAGATCCTCTGCGAGATCTTTAAAATCGTTGCTCGAATCTTATACGTCATTCCCGCTTTTTATGTCATTCCTGCGCAGGCAGGAATCTACAAAAAGCATGTGCCCAACTAACATAAGATCCCTGCCTACGCAGGGATGGCGACGTTTTTACGAATACGCTGATTCAAGTTAGGCGACACTAAAGCTGACGAGCAACGTCTGTATGATGCTTACTCGTCTTCGATAGAAGCTTGGTACTCTTCTGCACTCTTAAGGTTTTCAAGCTCAGAGGCGTCAGACATTTTCACCTTAACAATCCAGCCGCCTTCGTACGACTCTTCGTTGATAAGCTCTGGGCTGTCTTCAAGCTCTTCGTTGATTTCAACGATTTCACCTGAAACTGGCGCGTAAATGTCGGAAGCTGCTTTTACTGACTCGACTAGAGAGAAGCTTTCGCCCGCTTCGATTTCATCTTCGACTTCTGGTAGGTCAACGAACACTACGTCACCTAACATTTCTTGAGCGTGCTCTGAAATACCGATAGTCACAGTACCGTCACCGTTGTCACGTACCCATTCGTGGCTGTCAGAAAACTTCAAAGTGTTATCCATTGCTTTATCTCCAATATTAAGGATGTTTTATTCTTTAAGTGTAAAGTGGGAAGCGTGCACACAGTGCCTTCACTTCTTTACGAACGCGTTGTTCGACTTCTGGGTTACCCTCTGGGTTTTCTACCAGACCGTCAAGAACATCGCCAATCCACTCACCGATGAGTTTGAATTCTTCAGTGCCAAAACCACGCGTGGTTCCAGCTGGCGTCCCTAAACGAATACCAGAAGTAATCATAGGTTTTTCGGTATCAAACGGTATGCCATTTTTGTTACATGTGATCCCGGCACGCTCTAACGCTTCTTCAGTTTGATTGCCCTTCAAACCTTTAGGGCGAAGATCAACAAGCATAAGGTGCGTATCAGTACCGCCAGTGACTATGTCACAACCGCGAGTTTGCAATACTTCGGCGAGAACTTTTGCGTTCGCGATCACTGAATCGATATAAGTTGAGAACTGAGGACCTAAAGCTTCGCCAAATGCCACAGCTTTGGCTGCAATGACGTGCATTAGTGGGCCACCTTGAAGACCCGGGAATACCGCTGAGTTAATCTTCTTAATAATGTCTTCGTGGTTAGTCAGGATCATGCCGCCGCGAGGGCCGCGTAGTGTTTTGTGTGTTGTTGTAGTGACAACATGCGCGTGTGGCAATGGGCTAGGGTGAGCACCTGTCGCAATAAGACCCGCGATGTGTGCCATATCTACCATCAGGATTGCCCCCACTTCGTCAGCGATTTCACGGAACTTGGCGAAATCAATAACACGTGGAATGGCACTACCACCTGCAATAATCATTTTTGGTTGATGTTCAATAGCGAGAGTACGAACGTCGTCGTAGTTGATCTCTAATGTTTCTTTATCAACCCCATATTGAACGGCATTAAACCATTTGCCAGACAGAGCAGGTCTTGCACCGTGAGTTAGATGGCCGCCAGCGTCAAGCGACATACCCATGATGGTGTCGCCCGGTTGTAAAAGAGCCAACTTAACCGCGCCGTTAGCTTGTGCACCGGAGTGAGGTTGAACGTTTGCGTACTCGCATTTAAAAAGAGCTTTTGCGCGTTCGATAGCGATAGCTTCGATGGTATCGACGTGTTCACAGCCGCCATAGTAGCGACGATTTGGGTAACCTTCTGCGTATTTGTTGGTTAGGCAGGTGCCTTGAGCTTGCATCACCGCTTTAGAAACAATGTTCTCAGAAGCGATAAGTTCGATTTGTTCATTTTGACGGACAAACTCAGCTTGTATTCCGGTGAATACCGCATCGTCTGTAGCAGACAGGTTGGTTGAGAAGAAGCTTTCTAGGCTGTGATTTTGGTAGCTTTTCAAGTACTGAGCATTCATGGCGGTAAACCTTCCATTGTTCAATCAGTGCCTTTTCTTACCTATTTAGCGGACTGACTGAGGCTTGTCTTAGTACTGCTTGGACCAAATATGAGTCCATTGTTGCAGCGCGAGAATATCCTAAATGTAGGACTAAATCATTCTTAAAAACGGCGCAGATCGATGTTAAAAACGCAACGAACCTGCACGGGCTAACGCATCTCTTCATCTAACAAGCTGATAACATACCTTTCTCGGCACCAATAATCAATCAAAAATTTCCTATAGGAAACACATTTTCCAAAACTGTTACCAAGAGCACGGTTTATTTTTGTACATGGTCTTTAATAAAGACATGGCTTCATGCAACAATGAAAATGAGTCACAGGAAGTCACTAGTAGAAGAGGGAAAGCATGTCAGAAGACATCTATGATGAATACCCATCGCTGACTTTAGCGAAGGATGGCTATGAGAACATTGAGCCTCTAAAACTAGGCGAAAGAATCAAAGATATTCGCGCGAAATTAGGTTTGACATTAGAAGAAGCAAGCCAAAGAACTGGGCTCGCACGTTCAACGTTAAGCAAAATTGAAAACGAACAAATTTCGCCGACCTTCCAAGCCATGCAAAAACTTGCACTGGGCTTGCACATAGATATGCCGCAACTCTTTGAACCGCCGAAGAAAAAAGTGGCTACGGGACGTCGTGATTTTACTCTCCGAGGTGAAGGGAAGCCACACCCAACACCAACATACGAGCATGAACTTTTGGCGACTCAGTTATCTAACAAAAAGATGATGCCTTTTAAGAGTACTGTTAGAGCACGCACGTTTGAAGAATATGGTGACTGGGTTAGACATGATGGTGAAGAATTTTTACTGATTCTTTCAGGGGAAGTGAAGTTCTTTTCTGAGTTTTACGAGCCGATGGTTATGTCAGCGGGAGACAGCGTATATTACGACGCAAATATGGGTCATATGTTGATATCGACCAGTAAAGAGGATGCGCATATTTTGTGGGTTACGGCGAAATAAACATCAAACAGACGAGTTTCCTATAATAAAGGCAAACGTTTGCTTTTGTCTCTAAATGTCTTGAATTAGCGTTCTTTTGGTGAAAATATCGTCGAAACCACGCTTTTTTGATATATGTGATTCTGTGAATGGAATGTTAAGTGTCACATTTTTGTGTGTTCATATCTTGTTAAAGGTGAAAAATGCGCGCATTCTTGTTTACTATAGGAAACAAGGTTTCCAGAAGACCAACATCTAATGTTCGTATAGGCGTCAATGACTAGACGTAAAGTGCGATAACTCACGTTCCGCTAATCTCACTGCCTAGCAGATAGAGGCCGAATAGTGGAATTTAGACATCCCCAATTTAGGAGCAGGGCTCGTCAAAGCGGTCCAACCCAATGGAGAATACAATGGCTCAAGAACAAGCAACCCAAGATTTGTTGAAAACACCACTGCATGCATTACACGTGGAAGTGGGAGCGAAGATGGTTCCATTTGCCGGCTATGATATGCCGGTTCAGTATCCGCTTGGTGTGAAGAAAGAGCACTTACATTGTCGCGACGCGGCCGGTCTGTTCGATGTGTCTCACATGGGGCAAGTACGTCTATACGGAGAAAAAGCAGCGACGATTCTCGAGTCCTTAGTGCCTGTTGATATCATTGATCTGCCAGAAGGCAAGCAACGCTATGCTTTCTTCACTAATGAACAAGGTGGCATCATGGATGACCTGATGGTTGCCAATCTGGGCGATCACCTGTTTGTTGTCGTAAACGCTGCATGTAAAGAACAAGACATCACTCATTTAGAAGCACACCTTACTGATGGCGTGGAAATGGAAGTGATTGAAGATCGTGCGTTGCTTGCGCTGCAAGGTCCAAAAGCCGCTGAAGTGTTGGCACGTTTACAACCTGAAGTAGCAGACATGCTGTTTATGGATGTGAGAAAACTCGACATCAATGGTATTGAGTGTATCGTGAGCCGTTCCGGTTACACGGGTGAAGACGGTTATGAAATTTCAGTGCCGTCTACCCATGCCGAAGCCTTGGCGAAAACACTGACAGACTTCGAAGAAGTAGAATGGATTGGTCTTGGTGCACGAGACTCACTTCGCTTGGAGTGTGGTTTGTGCTTGTATGGTCACGATTTGGATACCACAACGACGCCGGTTGAGGCGAGTCTATTGTGGGGTATTCAAAAGGTTCGCCGTACAGAGGGTGAGCGCGCTGGTGGCTTTCCTGGTGCAGACATTATCCTTAAGCAAATCGAAACAAAAGACGTTGCACGTAAACGTGTTGGTCTAGTAGGTCAGACCAAAGCACCAGTTCGTGAAGGTGCTAAGTTGTTCGATGCTGATGACAACGAAATCGGCATTGTTACAAGTGGTACGGCAGGCCCTACAGCGGGTAAACCCGTGTCTATGGCTTATGTCGCCACTGAATTTTCTCCGATTGGTACTGAGATTTTTGCCGATGTACGAGGTAAGAAGTTGGCAATGACGGTAGAGAAAATGCCGTTTGTCCCTCAGCGTTACTATCGTGGCTAAATTCAATCGATAGACGGAAAAAGCATCGCAATCGCGATGCTTTTTTTATAGGAAATGCGATTTCTAGCGCTCTTACAAAAGACCAGAAATACTAATCATGGAATAGTTTTTCTAAATTGTGACGTGGTTATGCACAAAAGTGCACACCTAATTTGTATGTATGGTGTGTAAATGATATCAAAAGTAAATGAATCTCAGTTCGTCGATAGTATATAAGGAGTAACTGTCTAGTGATTCTTTCATTACCAAGCAAACGTTCAACATACACTGTGCTCGCATCCACCGCGTTGTCACTCTCTATTATCTCATCGGTCCATGCTCAAACCGATGCAAAACCTTATATCGTCAATGGGAGTGCTGCCAATGTGGCCGACTATCCCTCGTTTGTCAGCTTGTATTTGGATGCTCAGGAGTACGGGGTAGGGTATTCAACGTCGCCATATTGCGGTGGGACCCTGCTTAACTCTCAATTTGTATTGACGACAGCACATTGCGTGTATGGCGATCGTCAGTCACAACTTCTCACTATGGCTGCACCAAATTTGCAGTATGAGTCAGATTATCGTTATTCAGAGAAAAGACGCGTAGTCGAGATATACCATCCTATGGGATATATCGATGATATTGATAAATTGATCCCCAATGACATTGCGATACTTAAACTAGACTCCCCCCTTGGTACAGGCATAGCCATCAACCGCCCAAACAATGAAAGCTACCGAAATGTTGGCGCTGTATTTACTGCTGTCGGTCATGGGAATACCAAATATGGTTATGATGCATTCGATATTTTACAGAAAGTGAATCTCACTTATGTAGACAACGCCGTGTGCGCAGGTGCTTTCTCTGACGGCAGCTATTTGACCCAAAAACAAATCTGTTTTACCGGTGATTACAGCAACGTGACTGATCTGTTAGCTGGGACTTGCCAGGGTGATTCCGGCGGCCCTATCTACTGGGATAATAATGGACTACAAGTTCAGATAGGCGTCACGAGTTTTGGCCCACTACCGTGTGGCGATAAACAGCGTGCTGTTACGTCAGTCTTTACTGAGATTGCCGATTATTCAGATTGGATCAATCGTGTGCTCAATGGACAAGAGACACCTAATTATGTTTCTGATGATCAAGCAAGGCGTAATTACCTGATTAGACAAGGCTATACCATTAGCCCATCGGGCAATAATGGTTCGTCAGGTGGAAGTTCGAGTGACTCTGGTGGCGGTGGGGCACTACACTTTGCACTTACAGCCTTGCTAATCGGCCTAGGTCGGATCAGGCGCCGAGGGTTCAATCACGTTTGAATGCTATGTCGGTACTGAGCATTGGACGACATTTACACCAACTCTCTAGTGAAACGTCTATACTTATCATTGAACGAACACACTGATGGTGTCGTAGATAAAGTTGAGTCGCAAAAGGAGTTGTTACTATGAAATCTTGGCTTTTAACCCCCACCCTTTTCTTGTTGCCCTGCGTCTGTGCATTGGGGACGTTTGCTTGGCCGGTCAAGGCGAGCGGGGTTGATATTGCTCGAATGATTGTTAATGGTGAAAATGCCTCTATCAACGATTTTGATTCTTTTGCTAGTCTATATATTGAGTCTATAGATTATGATGGACGTTATTCAAGCGCTGCCTATTGTGGAGGCACATATCTAACCTCTGAATATGTAATGACCGCAGCTCATTGTCTGGAAGGGGATATGGGCGCACTGCTTTTTACTTCTGCGGTCGCTATGTTAGAAAATGAACAAGACTTCTTGAACGCTGACCGACGTCGTGTAGTTGAAGTGTATATCCATCCTGACTTTACCAACAATGTCAACTTACTGCTTCCTAACGATATCGCTATTTTGAAGTTGGAGACTCCTGCCTCATCAGGCAGTAATGTGACTCGAGCTACGACACAAACATATCGCAACATTAATGAGACTTTTGTTACTGTTGGCCACGGCAATACTCAATCGGGAGTCGATGGCACTCCTATTTTACAGAGGGCGAACTTGCTCTGGGTCAGTAATGCAGATTGCGCCACAAACTTTGATAGAGGCAATGAACTGACCGGTAAACAAGTTTGTTTTACTGGTAGTCAAAGTCAATCAACAGGTCTTAGAGCGGGAACGTGTCAGGGTGACTCTGGTGGTCCTATTTATTGGTATCACAACGGCATGTATGAGCAAGTGGGGATCACGAGCTTTGGGCCTACTATCTGTGGTGACCCGAGCTCGGATGTAACGGCAGTGTATACCGAAGTGGCGAGTTACAGCTCTTGGATAGATAGCGTACTTGCTGGTTCACAAACGCCATTTATTACTTCAGATGAGCAAGAACGTCTTGATTATCTAGCCGCTAATGGGCGGGTTGTTTGGACAGGAGGCTCAACCATTAATTCATCAGACGGTGGGGGCGGGGGCTCAGTAGCTTGGTTCCTGTCACTGATGCTGGCAGCGGTAGCCTATTACCGTCGTTCTGTTCACTAGTTAGGGATTTTTCTGAATCCGAGTTTAGATCTGCCTCGCCGTGCTCCGATTTTTCTTGGCTGAGAGTTTTATCACGCTTTTCTGAGGCGTTAGGTTGTTTGGATAAGTAATCAAATTACCACTGTCGTGTTTAATCAAAACGTGAAACATTCGTATATCTTGGATAATGCCTGAAATATCCTCATCTCGGTCAACGACCTTAATGCGATCCCCAACACGATAATGAAAAACCAAGAAGATCAAAAAGCTTACGGTAATGATACTAAGCATTCAAAGATCGTTAGCAAGATATAGGGAATATGGAGCCATGAGGAGTGGAATACAAGAAAATAGCCAGATACGACAAAAAAGCGCTGCGAGGAGCAGCGCTGAAAAATGCCTATTTTGGGGGAGGCATTGTGCCAAGTGAGCATGCTCACTTGGACTTTTACAAAGTTAAGCTGTCGCCACGTCTTTGCTTTCTTCACGACGCTTTAGGAAAGCGTAAGTGAAGCCCGTGACGGCTGTACCTGCTGCGATAGCCACCAAATACATCAGCACTGGTGAGATAGCACCTGGAATCAGTAAAACAAACAGACCACCATGTGGCGCCATGAGCTTCGCACCGACTAGCATAGACAGCGCACCTGTTAACGCACCACCAAGCATACAAGATGGGATAACACGCATTGGGTCTTTTGCTGCGAATGGAATCGCACCTTCAGAGATGAAGCACATACCCAGTACAAAAGAGGCTTTACCCGCTTCACGCTCAGCTGCTTCGAACTTGTCTTTAGCTAGGAACGTTGCCAAGCCCATACCTAACGCAGGAACCATACCAGCAGCCATGATTGCTGCCATCGGCGTGTAAGTTTGAGAGGCCAGTAGGCCAACTCCAAAGGTGTATGCTGCCTTGTTGACTGGACCACCTAGGTCGAAACACATCATTGCACCAAGGATAATACCCAGTAGTACTGCGTTCGTGCTACCCATGTTGTTTAGGAAGTCAGTCATTGCTGCCATGATGCCTGCAACAGGACCACCAACGATGTAGATCATGACCAAACCAGTGAATAAACTTGCTAGGAATGGGATGATCAAAATAGGTTTAAGCGCTTCCATTGACTGTGGCAGAGACACTTTGTCAGCAATCAACTTCGCTGAATAACCCGCAATGAAACCGGCTGCAATACCCCCAAGGAAACCTGCACCTGTAGAGCTTGCCAGCATACCGCCGATTAAACCCGGAGCAAGACCCGGACGGTCTGCGATAGAGAAAGCGATAAAACCTGCTAATACAGGGATCATCAGAGCGAATGCACTGCCACCACCGATGGTCATTAGCGCAGCCGCTAGTGTGCCTTCTTCTTTAAACGCTTCGATACCGAATACGAACGACAGAGCGATGATCAAGCCACCTGCTACAACAACAGGTAGCATGTGAGATACGCCAGTCATAAGGTGCTTATAAACGCCTTTTTTCTCTTCCGTTGCGCCTGCTTGGTTGCTTGCACCAGAGTGAGTATAAGTGGTCGCTTGAGCAAAAGCTTTATCGATTTCTTGTTCGGTTTTCTTAAGCGCTAGACCTGTAGTGGTTTTGTATAAACGCTTGCCGTCAAAGCGGTCAAGTGGCACTTCAATATCAGCGGCAATGATGACTAAATCAGCATCTGCGATCTCTTGAGCCGTCAGTTGATTTTTTGCACCTACTGAGCCGCGAGTTTCCACTTTAATTGTGTGACCTAAACGCTTACCGTGCTCTTCTAGTGCTTCCGCCGCCATAAAGGTATGTGCAACACCTGTAGGGCAAGCCGTGATAGCAACGATTTTCTTCGCGCCACCAGTTTGTTCAACTGCAACTGGAGTAACTGATGTACTTTGGGTTAGCTCAGTTGCTTTTTCGATTGCGTTAGCTAGGAACGCTTTTGGATCCGTTGTGCACTCGGAAATGCTAGCTTCGTAGACTTTCTTACCTACTAGGCGCTGTGTATCCACAGGCGCATTTGTAGCAACAATCACCACTTCCGAGTCAGCAATTTGCGCGTCAGTCAGTGTTTGTGTTTCAACAACACTAGAGTGACATTCGATAGAAGCATCGTGTTCAAGTGCTTTAGCCGCTTGATCGAGCAATCCGGCTGCGATAATGCTGTTTGCTACCCCACTAGGGCAGGCTGTAATAATTGAAATTTTCATAGGTTTGACCTTTGTGTCCATAAGTGCCACACAACATCAGAATCAAAGATTCAGAAAGATTAGCGGCTCAGCTCTTGTAACAGTATTTGTTGTTGTATTGATTTAACTTCTTCAATGCTTGGTACACCAACACCTACCTGGCTTACAGCCAACGCAGACAGTGCGGTTGCAAAGGAGAGCAATTCTTTTTTAGCGAATGATTGCATGTGACCCCAACATAGTCCTGCAACCAGAGTATCGCCCGCACCAACGGTGCTAACGACATTCATTCTTGGTGGTTTTGCTTGTAGCCATTGGTTGTTTTCAAGCCAAAGCACGCCATCGGCACCCATAGAAACAACAATATTGGTAATGCCTTTGTCTGAAATTGACTCTGCTGCTTCTAAACATTGTTCTTGAGTTTCTAAATGACGACCAACGAACTGAGACAGTTCTTCGTCGTTAGGTTTGATTAGCCATGGCTTAGAATCTAGACCTTTGGCGAGCGCTTCGCGGCTGCTATCGAACAGTACGCGTTTGCCTTTTTGCTCTAATCGCTTAATCCAACTTGCACATTGCTCGCTACTAATACCGCGAGGCAAACTCCCCGCGAAGACAAAGTAATCGTGATCTTGCATCAGTTCATCAAGCGTGGCTTCAAATTGACGGATTGCTGCTTCGTCGACTTCTACACCTGGGAAGTTAATGTCGCTCACTGCGCCGTTCTTCTCGACCAGTTTCACGTTGATGCGAGTAGAGCCTGAGACTCGAATAAAATGGTCTTTGGCACCCATCTGCTCGAAAAGTTGGCAGAACAGCTCTTGGTTGTCGCTGCCTAGGAAACCTGCCACAGTAACGTTTGCGCCTAAATCACTAAGTACTTTCGCTACGTTTACACCTTTTCCCGCAGCATGTAGAGAGCTTTGATTAACCAGACTCACCGAACCTGTATTTAAGGTATCTAAACTCCCTGTGAGATCTAGTGCGGGGTTAAGTGTAATAGTTACCACTTTATTAGTTTGTGCTGTCATGACGAGCTCCTTAACCTTCACCAAGGCCGGAAGCGATCGCTTTACCAATGGCTTCTAGTGCCTCTGCTGCATCAAGGCCTTCAGCAGAGAACTGCAATTCGTGACCATGTTTTACCCCTAGAGCAATCACTTTCATTAGGCTCTTCGCGTTAACCGCTTTACCTTCACCGTTTAGGTTAGAAACCGTAATGGTTGATTCGAACTTCTTCGCTTCTGCCACTAACATTGCACCTGGACGAGCGTGCAAACCATGCGCATTCTTAATCTTAAATACGGCAACGTTTCCGTCATTTGCATCGGCACTTGCTACTTCTTCGCCAGTGAAGAAACCCAGCACCTGTTCTGCGGATAGTGATAGCAACTTCTCTTGCTCTTGTTTGAATACCACTTCAGTGATTTTGTCGAGCATAGATTGGTGAGCATTGTTACAAGCTGCGAATGCGATCAGAGCGTGTACTGGTGTACCGTCTAACTCACATTGATTGATAGTTGAAACAAACGCCATACCTGTGCGAGTCACTGCCTTGTCGCTGCTCACTAGCCACAAACCTTTACCTAGGTGAGTAGGGGATTTAGTCACTAGGTCTGCAACGAATTCTGTTCCAGCACCGCCAGTATTTTTTAGCAGACCGCCAGCGACTGCTGCCATTTGAACCATGTCGCTTGCAGGGAAGTTAAGTTGGATAAGTGATGCGTCAAAATCTGCTTCAAGCTGAACATCACCATTAAGTAGGGCGATGATTTCGTTTGTTGACTTCGCATGCTTAAGCTTTTGTTCAACGCCGTCAGCAGACAGTACTTTGGTAAGCTGTTTTAGGATGCCTAAGTGCTCATCTGATTTTGCGGCAATACCAATTGCGACGTAAGCAGTGTTGCCGTCGCCCCAATCCACACCGTTAGGGAAGTGATGAACCGCAACGCCAGTTTGCTGAACTAGGTCGCGTGTGTCTGTCGTGCCGTGTGGAATGGCAATACCGTTGCCCAAGAAGGTAGAGTTTTGACCTTCACGATTAAGCATCCCGTCGACATAACCTTCCTGAACTAATCCCTTTTCTGTGAGATCAGCTGCGATCACTTTGATTGCGCTTAGTTTGTCGTCCGACGATTGATTGAGTTTGATGTTGTTATTGTTTAGTTCAAGCATGTTCGCTTACCCACGTTGTTCTGTTCTTGAATCGATTTTTGGTTTTTCTTTACGCTAACTGAATCGATTCAGCAAAATTTTAAAAAAATTCAGCAAAGCGTGTTTGTTACCCTCCGACTTTGCTGTCGCTAGTCCCTATGTAGACAGACACGTTGTGTTGTTCGTGTCGCTGTAAATATAGGCCAGTTTTCAAAACTGTGAACTTTGCTGAATCCTTTCAGCTTTTATACTGAACCGATTCAGCTTATAATTCAACTTGTCAGTTAGGTTTGAATTCATTTATATGATCTAAAGCACAAAAAGGATCGAGTATGACTTTAGATGAAATAGCGAAGTTAGCAGGGGTGTCAAAGACCACAGCAAGCTATGTAATCAATGGTAAAGCGCAGAAATATCGAATTTCTGAAAAAACCCAAAAAAAGGTAATGGCGGTTGTCGAACAGCATAATTACCGTCCCGATCACGCTGCGTCATCACTACGTGCTGGCCATAGTCGTTCATTTGGCTTAATCATTCCTGATCTAGAAAACACCAGTTACGCACGCATTGCAAAACTGCTTGAACAAAATTCTCGTAAAGCAGGGTTCCAAATTCTTATTGGCTGCTCGGACGACGATCCTGAAACGGAAAAGTTGGTGGCAGATGCCTTAGTCTCGCGTCGAATTGATGCATTGTTTGTGGCCAGTGCGATTACCGAGGCCAGTGACTTTTATCTCACCATCCAAAATCGTGGTACTCCAGTAATAGCGATTGACCGTTCGTTAGACGATGAACACTTTAGTTGTGTGATTAGTGAAGATTTTGGCGCTGCGTTTGAGCTGACTCACTCGGTTATCGACACCAGCACTCAATCTATTGGGCTTATCGGCGCGTTGCCTGATTTGAACATCTCTCGCGAACGACACTTAGGTTTTGAGTCTGCTGCGAAAGAGGCGGGTATTAAGTGCTTCTTCACCTATGGTGAGCATTTTAACAATGATGAAGGTAAGCGGGTGTTTAGTGACTGGGTCAAGTCGAACTCTATACCTGACGCGATTGTTACGACGTCCTATACCTTGCTGGAAGGTGTCTTGGATGTACTTATCGAGCAACCCGAATTAATGGGTAAGATTAAACTTGCCACATTCGGTGATAATCGGTTACTAGATTTTCTACCAACAAAAGTGAATTCATTACCTCAGCAGTTTGAACTGATTTGCGATAGTGCCTTGGAGCTGGCATTAAATGCCTCTGCAAAACGCTATAAGCATGGTGTTGAATTGATCCCTAGAAAACTGAAAACTCGCTAAAAGATAAAAACTATCATGTCGTGGTAGTGACGATAGAAGGCACCGAGACGGCACAGTTTGCAAACAGAACCAGCTCCCAACTCATCACACCCTCAACTCATAACAATAGACAGGTGGCCTATAATTAATGGGACACAGGTTATTCGTAGGAGAGAAATCGATGGTTTTAAGAAACGTTCTAGGACTAGGGGTGACCGGGTTTGGTATTTATGTTGCGCCTAAGATCATTGAAAACTATGAGACAGCAATCTCCATGCAAGGCCCATATAATCCAAACGGCAGTACTCGGGTGGATGCAATTCTTGCCACAAATCATTGCCGACATGGTCAAGTGGGATTTGGGGTCAATGGTTGTATCAAGATGATTTATATCGGGATGAAAACATTTGGCGAAGCGGAGATCGTCAGTGTGTTTTGCAGTCGTAACGTACAGAGGATGCTGTCTGCGCCGAGTACGTGGCCCGATCATTTGGCGGTTGCGAAAGCGGAAGTCAAATATTGGCAAGGTATTGCAGACAATCCTAAAGATTGGGAGCAGACCATCGGCTCTAGTGTTGCGACTATGTTTAATGCTCAGAGTAGGGTGGTGATACAAGGAACGATGGAACAGTTCAGAAATAAATTGCTTGGCAAGAGTTAGTGCTGTTCTGTGGGAAATGTAAGGGTCTTAACCGTTCTTGCTTGAGGAAAAAATCCCTTGTTACTTAATGCAACAAGGGATCGTTTATTACTGTTGAGCGCAGTTGATATCGCCTAAGGCCGTGCAAATCTCTTTCTCACGCTGAGCATCTTGCTCCATTTTGTTGCCAATTTCTTGGTTATTGCGATATTCATTTGATGGGGCGCAACCAGCGATCAAAATGAGCGCGCCCATTGCCAATAATGCTTGATACTTCTTCATGCTACCACTCCTCATCCTTGGGTCATTTATTCTGTATTTATAAGCAAACACTATAGATTGAAAGAGATTGCTGTACAACCATATGAAATTTGGTTGGTGGTGAATTGAGCAAATGGGCGCCAACAATGGGTACTAACCCAGTAGCACCCGAAAGGCTGACTTAACCCTTTACCGCACCGGCGGTCAAACCGTCAATAAGCTTACGAGAGCTAATCACGAACATCACCATAAGAGGCAGTACGGCAATGGTAACGCCACTGAAGATTGCGCCATAAGGGACTAATCCAGTGCTTCCTTGCAGCGCTCGCAGCGCGAGAGGTACGGTGTACATCTCCATGTCGTTCATTACCACTAGTGGACCCATGAAGTTGTTCCATTGACCAATGAAGACGACAAGCCCCAGCGTGCCCAACGCAGGTTTGATCAATGGTACGACGATACGCCAGTAGATGCCGAATTCACTGCATCCATCCACTCTTGCCGCTTCAATGAGCTCTCTAGGTATGGCACTGCCAATATATTGTCTCATCAAAAAGATGCCCATCGCACCGCACGCCATGGGGACATAGAGTGCTTTGGGAGTATTCATCCAACCAAGAATCGACATGATTAAAGCGGTTGGAATCATGCTTAAAAACGCAGGCAGCATGAGAGTACCCATAATAAATACGAACAACACCTTTTTATACCGAAACTCAAACATGGCGAATGCGTAACCGGCTAACGAGCAAAACAATAAGTTTAATGCAGTGGTAATAGCAGCGACGTAAAAACTCCAACCTAAGTTTTTCCAAAAGTAAGGTAAGTATTCGATAAGGGCTGCCAAATTATTGCTTAGTTCATTGCCAAACCACATGGGTGGCGGAACAGACATAATGGCCGTGTTATCGTGAGTTGCGAATACAAACATGAAGTAAAAGGGCGCTAGCATAACGATTGCACCGAAGGCGACAAAACCATACGCCGTGATTTGCCCAGCGGAGAAATTAGTTTTCATCGCTCTCTCCTTGGTTTTTATCTGAGAACAGTTTGTTATTGCCCCAAGATAAAGTGGCAATGATCATAAATAGAATCCAAGAAATTGCTGATGCCGTACCAAAATCCCCTTCTTGGAACGCGGTAATGTACATGTGCATAGCGGCAGATTTTCCTGCTTGATCTATACCGCCTGTACCATTGGTGATGATAAACGGTTCTTCGAAGATCTGCAGACTGCCAATGATAGACAGCGTAATGGCAAAGAACATCATTGGTTTGAGCATGGGCAGCGTAATGTAGAAGAACTGCTTTATTCTGCTTGCACCATCGATAGTGGCAGCTTCATACAGATCTTTTGGAATAGTTTGCATTGCTGACAGGTAAAGAATGGTATTCCAACCGACATAGCGCCAAAACACAACGAATGAAATCATGCCTTTGGTATATTCAGGTTGGTTCCAATCGATATTTTGTGTTGGGAAAATCCAAGCAAAGGGCTCGATGCCGCCGATAGAGATAGTGCCAATAGAGGTAAGCACCATATTCACCAAGCCGTAATCTCGAGAGAATAACGTCGTAAAGATCATCGCGACAGCGACGGTTGAGGTGATGTAAGGTAAAAAGTAAACGCCGATGACCCCATTTCTGGCGCGTTTAAAACTGGTATGGATGAAGAAAGCCAGTGGTATAGCGACGAGGTGCTGAGGGACACCTGATGCTAATGCCATCCAAAATGTGTTGTAGAGTGACTTGTGAAACCAGTCATCAGTGAGGGCAAATTGATAGTTCTCCCATCCTACCCATTCCATGGCACTGAGTCCCGCAGCAGGTTCCCAATAATGGAAAGAGAGGTAAAGGGAAAATAGCATCGGGAAAATACCAAATACCAAGAATATAATGAAAAACGGGCTGATAAATAGGTAGGGTACCCATTTATGGCTTTTGGCTCGCCATTGATGCCAGGTCGTCGTTTTTTCAGTCGGTTTACTAGTGGAAATAATGTTAGCGGACATATAAAACTTCCTGTAACTATTCTCGATTAGGCAGCATGCAAAACTTTGCCTTCAGTGTTAAAGACATGCGTTCGTTTCACATCAAAAAACAGCTCGATGTCTTCACCTTCAAGTCGAGTGAGAGAATCCGAAGAGTCGATTTCTGCAAGGATTTTGTTGTCGCCTAATTGACAGTGTAAGTGGTACATTGACCCAAGAAGTTCAGCATGAATCAAGCGCACTTTAACGCTGGAAACGTGGTCAGACTCAATGGCTTGTCGATTAAGGTACAGATCGCTTGGGCGCACGCCATATTCAATGCCTTCGTGCGAGTTATGCAAACTGCGGTCAAGCTCCACCACTTGATCATTAATATGCAGTCCCCGTGAACTCGACATGCTGGCAGGAATAATATTCATCTCTGGGCTACCAATAAACGTCGCGACAAACCGACAGGAAGGGGAGTCGAAAATCTCCTTTGGTGTGCCAATTTGGGCAATATAACCATCTTTTAAGATAACGACGCGATCCGCTAGGCTCATAGCTTCTACTTGGTCATGCGTTACATAAAGTGTGGTGGTTTTAAGCTTTTGGTGCATGGCTTTAATTTCCGCGCGCATGCTACCCCTTAGTTTGGTATCAAGGTTGGAAAGTGGCTCATCAAATAGAAATACTGATGGCACACGGACCATAGCACGGCCCATGGCAACACGTTGTCTCTGACCGCCAGAAAGCGCTTTAGGATAACGTTTAAGCATCTGAGTCAGCTCTAAGGATTCTGCGACAGCAGCGACTTGTTGTTTAATATCCTCTTTACTGTGGCCTGCCATTTTGAGTGGGAAAGCGATGTTTTGCTCTACGGTCATGTGTGGGTAGAGGGCGTAGCTTTGAAATACCATCGCGGTATCGCGGTCGGTAGGGTGGAGGTCATTTACTAAACGATCACCAATATAGATTTCACCTTCAGAGATGTCTTCCAATCCAGCGAGCATTCGCAGTGTGGTGGACTTCCCACAGCCAGATGGCCCCAAAAATACGACAAACTCGCCATCGTTAATGTGCAGGTCAAACTGCTTAACGACTTCAGTTTTGCCATAGCGTTTTTTCAAATTCTTAAATGTTACAGAAGCCATAGTTATCTACTTACCTAAGATGGAGGGCCTCCTAACAATGGCTAGGAGGCGCTTTGAATATTGATGAAACTAGGTTAGCGGCGTGCGCGACGTTTAATTTGACGAGCGGCATCGGATAACGCTTGATCAATCTCGACGTTACGTGTCAGTACAGATTGAAGCGCATCATCGACAATCTGCTCAGCGATAGGGTCGTGGCGATGTGCTTTGATAGCTGGAATGTTGGCAGCAGCCAGTTTCCACTGCATGCGAGCTTGAGTACCGCCTAAGTATTCAACAGGCTGTTCCATAAACTCAGAGTTTTGCGCTTCGATTAAAGAAGGGAAGATATTGAGCTGTTCGAATACTTCCATCTGAATATCAACACGTTGACTCATAAACTCAATAAACTTCCACGCTTCATCTTTGTGTTCTGCGCGTTTTGGAATAGCCAAGAATGAGCCGCCCCAACTGGCGAACGTATTGGCAGGAAGATCCGCGGTACGCCACACATTTTCTCCCGGAGAGATCCACCCATTAAAATGACCGCCAAGCCACGACCCCATCATTTGACTGGCAATATCACCACGGCGAAGCCCTTCGGTCCACTCGGTACTCCACGCTTTAACCTGAGCATCTAGCTTTGCATCGCGCACTTGTTTAGCCAGCTTGAAGGCTTGTTTGAAACGGTCGGATTCGACCATGATTTTGTTGTTTTGGTCAAAGTAGATAGATTCGCCATCTTTTAAACCGGAGCGAATGACAATGTCTTTCACATCCACCGCATCAGCCACGAGATAGGAGCCGGTTTTCTCTTTGATCTTCTTACCAGACTCAATGAAAGAATCCCAATCGCGAAGCAGCTCTTCTTGAGTGACACCAGCTTTTGCTAACACTTCACTGTGATAGAAAATCGCACCTGGGCCGATATCCACGGGTAGGCTGGACTGTTCACCTTTTGTATTTTGACCGAGTGGAATCGTAAATGGTGAAAACGAATCAGCAAACTGACCAGCATTGTAAGGTGGCAAGTTAAGATCTTCTAAACCGCCAGCATTGGCAAAACGGCCGATGTAACCGACTTCAATCGCCATCACGTCTGGGACGTTCGCACCAGTGGACAGTGATGTTGTCATCGCCGTGTGATGGTCATCAAATGCTAATGAGGTTAGGTTTATCTTAATGTCTGGGTTTTCTTTCTCAAACATAGGGATCGCCATGCGGATCGCTTGGTCATAGTTAGCAAACGCTGCCACATTTAATGTCGTTTGCGCCCATGCCGTGCCAGATAGTGTTGCTAGCGCGATAGCAGAGACAAGTTTGGAGTATTTAATTGCTGTTTTCATTGCTATATCTCTTTAATGTTAGGGTAAGCGCTCAGTTTTTTATTGTTGTCCGCTGAGTCACTTTAGTGTTGATGCTAGTGACCAATCAAGTCACTAGGTCAGGTAAGCGTAAGTTTGTTCTAGAGTGCGACCACCGTCATATCTGTAAAGTGAACCGGGCCTAATTGGTTATAAAAACCTACACCGCCGGAGTAGTAATTTTCTGGCATGGCGTCATCGGTCGCAGTCAGAATGGTGCTACCGTTAATCGAGCAAGCAAACTGATTTCCAATCACTGACAGATCGAACTGATAGCTTTGGTGAGGCTGCCAATGGAACGACTCAGCGGCAATGACAACGTCGTTTCCATAGTCTCGACGTATCAGTGTTAACTGATTCTGTGCATTGAGTTCAAATCGGTAATAGCGCTCAAGTCCTTGATATCGAACGATGGGGCCAAAGGGCTGTTTAATTTGTGGCTTAAGCTCAATAGATAGCGTGTAATCTTGCCAATCATTACTTCCGTAAACGTAGACTCCTGGTCGAGAAGCATCATTGTTCACCAAACGATAGATGTTCTGATTGTCAAACTTAATGCAGGTATCCATGGTATTAATAAAACTGCTTCCCCAGATTTCATGGATTGGATTGCAATCGATACCGATGGTTTGTGATGGCGTGCCATGCCAATCCAACGAGTGCAGTTTTATGTGTCCTGAATCGTTACCCGAGTGAGGGTTGCTAATTTGAAGTCCAACCGATGCAATCATGACATTATCGAGTTTTGGTAAAGTCCACTTGTGACACTCTGGCTGTACGTCGATGTCAAATGGTTGGCTGAAAATACGATTGGTACCCATCTGGCTATCGTAGGTCTCTATGAAGAAATGAACACGAGCGTAGTTACAGTCGGTGGCACCAGATAGCGTGGCTTCAATCACTTGCGAAGGGTAGAGCGTCGGGCTGCCAACAATGTGATATGAAGACTCGTTGACTTTACTCCCTAAAGGCGTGTGCGTGGCGGTACTAACTTGCAACGGTACACCACAGACCAAATGCGAGAAATCTAGACGCAGCGCTTGCTCACTATTACTAAGACGGGCATTTTGGTTGTAATTCAAATCAGGATTGATGGAAAATCCTTGCAATGATCCTTTAGGCGTGAAGTGGAACCTTGGACGTCTCGGTAGTCGCTCGTTGTTATGTAATTGATGAGCGATGGCATAAAGCTTGTCTGCTTCTTGAACGGCATCAAAAATGTGATCTTGAATGTTGGCACTTGGAAGAAGAATTCTGTCTGCAACAGGTGTGCGCCAATCAAAACCGTCGTCAAGAGCCGCTAAGCCCAGTCGTATGCCGTTTAGGCAACCCACATTGGCTGCGTTGCAATCAGTATCCCAGCCTAGTGTATTCACAATTTTCATCGCTTCATGGAAACTGTCTGCGCCGTATAACAGGGATAAAATAATTAATCCGTGGTTTGGCACGACGTGACAGGTGCCGTTGAACTTGTCATAACCATAATTCGCCTTAAGCTGTGAGAACGCCCAATTCCAATCGTGCGGGTTTTCAACATGCCAGCGGCGAACAGCGTTAATGACCTCAGCAATTTTCGAGTCTGTTGGAATATAGCTCAGCCCAAGATCGATTAAGGTTTGCAGGTCGCTTTCGATGAAGGCTTGTGACTCCATCACGGCCAGTAAAACTGCAGCATAAACCGCTTCACCGTCGTGGCTAACTTGAGCCGCTTGTGCTGCCAAGTACGCTGCTTTGTCTGGCATTGCAGGGTTAATCAGTGCCCAACCATCAATAAAAATTTGGGCACCGATTTGTTCAGCAACGGTCTTTCCATTCGTTTCGATGGAGCCACTTTGAGGAGCCTCAATCCCATTGCGTAAGTTGATCCATGCGGTGTGCTCAGTAGATTGTCCATAACCACCCCACCAAAGAATCGTTTTTCCTTCAATTAGGTTATCTAACCAAGATTGGCCAATGTGACGGCTAGAAAAGTCTGGTCGATAATGGTGGTCTGCCAGCGCATGAGTAAATAAGAAAGTCCCTGTAATATCATCGTCACTAACGATAAGAGGGTGATTAACTTGTTCGTTGACGTAACGATTTATCTCTCCGAATTTGTCGACAATGCTCTCGTTAATCCAACCTTCAAAAGGTCTTCCTGCATATACGCCAATTATTTTTCCTAAGATGCCAGCGTATAGCTTTTCGTAATACGTATTATCTAATTTCATTCTTGTTTTAGGTCTCTATATAAATCCGATTGAAAATGCACAGGACAAACATGCGGTGACTGAACGTCTAAAATTATGCTATCGAACAATAATGTGAGGTTTTGTGATCTAATCCACTCTGTCTAATTTGCATAACTCACAGGTTATGAAATATTTTTCATGATAAAGTATTGATATAAAGAGGTTTAATGTTCTGATTTGGAAAATATTTCATGGCATTGTCGTAATTCTAAATATTGTTCATGGTTTCGATATAAATAAAAAATACGGCGAATGTAGTGAGACAAACATCACTCAATTAAAACAACAATTTGTTTAGCCTTGTCGTATTACCGAGCCGAGGAAGGTGTAGCGAACTGCATTGACCAAAGCCTATAAGAACAAGGAGCAACAATGGCGTTTAGAGACGATTTTATTTGGGGTGCTGCTGCAGCGAGTTATCAAATTGAAGGTAACACCCAAGGTGTGGATGGTTGCGCAGAGTCGGTTTGGGACATGTGCTCTCGACGCAACGGATTTGTGAAGGGGACCAACACAGGCTTCATGGCTTGCGATCATTATCACCGTTATGAGGAAGACGTAAAAATCATGCAATCCATCGCTTTACAAGCGTATCGGTTGAGCATTATGTGGCCAAGAGTGATGCCTGAAGGAACGGGTAAAGTGAATACTCAAGGTCTAGATTTTTACGACCGTTTAGTGGATGAGTTGCTTGCTAAAGGGATTTCCCCTTGGGTGACCTTATTTCATTGGGACTATCCGATGGCTCTGTTCCACAAAGGAGGATGGCTAAATGATGACTCTAGCGATTGGTTCGCTGAGTATACCAAAGTCATCGTCGACCGTTTGTCAGACCGTGTGGAGAATTGGTTTACCTTAAACGAACAAGCGTGTTTTATTGGTTTAGGTCACCAAACTGGCGTGCATGCTCCGGGTCTTGAACTGCCTGTAAAGGAAGTCAATCGTGCGTGGCATAATGCGTTACTTGCTCATGGTAAAGCGGTGCAAGTGATTCGTTCACATTCGAAACGCCCAGCTAAGGTTGGGGCAGCGCCTTGTTTTAGAACGGCAGTACCTATGACTAACAGTCCGGAAGATGTTGCGGCTGCAAAAGCTCATACGTTCAATGTTATTAACAAAGAAATGTTTAACGCGAGCTGGTGGATGGATCCTGCTTTTAACGGTGAATACCCAGAGGATGGATTAGCGTTGTTTGGTGCAGATGCTCCGGTTGTCAAGCCTGGTGACATGGAAACGATTTGCCAGCCATTGGACTTTGTTGGCTTTAATGTCTATCAGTCAGAAATGGTGCGTGCCACAGCCGATGGAAAACCGGAAGTGGCCTATCCAAACAACTATCCGAAAACCCATTTCGATTGGCCGATCACCCCTGAAGCACTTAAATGGGGTACTGAGTTCTTATATGAACGTTATCACAAGCCGATTATTGTGACCGAGAATGGACTCAGTACCAACGACTGGGTCAGCTTAGATGGCAAAGTGCATGATACGACACGTATCGACTTCCTACATCGTTATTTATTAGGTCTAAAAGAAGCGTCTGCGAATGGCGTCGACATTATGGGTTACTTCCAATGGTCAATACTCGATAACTTTGAGTGGGCTGAAGGTTATAAGCAACGCTTTGGTCTGGTTCATGTTGATTACGAAACGATGAAGAGAACGCCAAAGGAATCCGCGCTTTGGTATAAGTCTGTGATCGAATCGAATGGAGCCTCACTGGGAGAGGCGAGTGCGCTGCAAGGCTGGATGAAACCGAGCGACTTTAATCGAAATACTTGTTAATGCTCTCGGTTTAATTTTGTCAACTCGGGTAAGCTATAAAGCGTCTATGTTTAGGCGCTTTTTTTATGGGCGCTGATGTTGGTAGGACCATGAAAAAAGAAAAGGAAAGTAAAGTTACCTCAACTGAGGTCGCAAAACGCGCAGGTGTCTCTCCTAGTACCGTTTCCCGTTATTTGAATCGAACCAGTTTCATTGCCAAAGACAAGGTGCTCGCCATTGAAGAAGCGATGTTCGCCTCCGGCTTCAAAAGTAAACCTCGAAAATCGCAACCTGTCACTAAACGTAGTATGTCTATTGGCGTGGTTGCAGCATCATTTGATAGTCCACATATTGCAAGAATCTTAAAGGGCATGGACAGCACTGTGCTCAACCATTCGTATCAGATTATTGTTGAGACAAGTCATTGGAATAAAGCGCGTGAAACAGAAATCCTTAAGCAGTTTAAACACCGAAATGCTGATGCGATAGTGTTAATTGGTAGCTACCTCAATGATGCGGAAGTCAAAGCAATCTTAGGTAAAACGCCAGTCCTGCTGCTAGGAAGTCCGGTCTACCTTGCACCAACAGATACCATTACCGGTATACCTCAGGTACTCGTTGATAATGAGCTAGGGGGATATTTAGCAACAAATCATCTGATTCAACTAGGGCATACCAGAATTCTTCACCTGCGCGGCGCTATTGGCAACAATGATGCAGATGAACGGGTAGTGGGATACCGACGCAGTTTAGAGAAAGCAGGTATTGAAGTGTTGGATGAACTCATCATTGAAGGCGGGTTTAAGTCAGAACAGTCACTTGAAGCTGTGAAAGCAACGATAGACCAAGGCATAGAATTCAGTGCTATCTTCGCTTCTAACGATGAAAGTGCTTATGGGGCGATTCAAGCGCTGGATCAACGGGGTTACAAAGTGCCAAATGATATGTCGTTAATTGGCTTTGATGACTTGCCCTTTTCGAGCTACTTGATACCGCAACTCACCACAGTAAAACAGCCGCTCGAGATCATGGGGTCCATTGCAATACGCTATGCACTTGATTTGATTAGTGGAGTTAAGCCAAACTACCAAGTCCCACCAGTGGAAGTGATTGTCCGAAACAGTACACAAAGGAATGCGGTGAAATCGGCCATATGAAAGAGAAGAAAGCCACCATATACGATGTTGCTAGAATGGCTGGCGTATCGCCAAGCACCGTCTCTCGATATCTAAATAGAACGACTTTTATCGCTAAAGATAAAGTTGATACCATCGAAAATGCGATTTTTGAGCTCGGTTTTAAACCTAAAGGCCGCAAAGCACAGCCTAAAACCAAACGAAATATGAAGATCGGTGTCGTCGCACCTTCATTTGATACTCCTTATGTCAGTCGCATTTTATACGGTATGGACCGAAGGATGCGTAACCACAGTTACGACATTATTATCGAAACTACGAACTGGGAACAAAGTCGTGAACGTCACGAGCTGCAAGATCTGGTGTCGCGACAAGTGGATGGCATCATTGTTGTCGGTGGTGATTTGGCGGAAGAAGATATCGCAGCGCTGACGGGGAAAATCCCAACGTTGTTGATGTGTCGAAGAGGTAAGGGGATCCTGCCTCTTATTAACGTTGATAATGAAATGGGAGGCTACCTAGCCACTAACCACTTAGTTCAGCTAGGCCACAAGAAAATCATGCACTTAGCTGGTCCTAGCGGCAATATAGATTCAGAAAATCGGATTGCAGGCTATTTACGCTCGCTACAAAACGCAGGATTGGTCGCCGAACCTGGTATGGTTATCGACGGTCACTTTGAATCAAGAAACGCCTTTCAAAATTTGACCACGGCCTTAAAAGGCGGAATTAAACCCACCGCAATATTTGCCGCCAATGATCATAGCGCTTTTGGTGCAATTCAAGCTTTACATCAATACGATTTGCGAGTCCCTGAGGATGTCTCGGTAATTGGCTTCGATGATCTCCCCATTGATGAATACTACATTCCCCGATTAACGACGGTACGCCAACCGTTTGCTGAAATGGGAGAAATAGGAGTCAGATACCTGCTCGACCTAATCAGTGGCAACAAACCAAACTACGATATTCCTCCAGTTCAAGTCATTATCCGCGATAGTACCCAAACTCAGAGTTAATGAATGCGCCTTTTGGCTTACAATCAATCCGGTAAACAAAAGCCAGACGTGTTGTCTGGCTTTTTTCTTTTGGGTTATTCGCTTAGTGATTTACCTTGGGTTTTAATCACTTCTTGATACCAATAGAAGCTTTTTTTACGCTTCCGTTCTAGTGTGCCGTTGCCGTCATCATGTCGGTCGACATAAATGAAACCGTAACGCTTACTCATTTCTGCGGTGGAGTTCGCTACAAGATCGATAGGACCCCAACTAGTGAATCCCATTAGTTCAACACCATCTTCAATCGCTTCTCTCGCTTGTACTAAATGGTCATTTAGGTACTTGATGCGGTAGTCATCGTCAATATTGCCATTTGCATCAATTTCGTCTCGCGCACCTAGGCCATTCTCTACAATAAACAACGGCTTTTGGTATCGATCGTGCAGGAAGTTAAGCAAAATGCGCAGTCCTTTCGGATCGATCAACCAACCCCACTGACTTTTCTCAAGGTATGGGTTTGGCACACTATCAACGATATTACCCACTTCTTTTTGCTTTGGATCGGCACTTGCACAGCCACTGGCGTAATAGCTAAATGAAATGAAGTCAACAGATGCAGCAGCGATGGTTTCTAGATCACCTTCGTGAATATCGAGTTCGATGTGATTTTCACGGAAGTAACGCAGCATGTAGCCTGGGTATTGACCACGAGTTTGTACATCTCCGAAGAAAAGCCATTTGTTGTTTTCGTGCATAGCAGCAATAACGTCGTCAGGATTGCATGTGTATGGGTAGTTTAACGCCCCCAACAGCATGTTACCGATCTTGCCATCTGGAATGATTTTTTGGCAAAGTTTGACTGCTTTTGCATTGGCGACCAATTGATGATGGATAGCCTGATAGATTTCTTGTTCTGTAGCATCTTCTTGCAAACCTACACCAGTAAAAGGCGCGTGCAATGACATGTTGATTTCATTGAATGTCAGCCACAGTTTCACTTTGTCTTTGTAACGTTCAAATACTGTTGTAACGTAACGTTCAAACATTTCAATCAGTTTTCGGTTACCCCAGCCACCGTAGTTTTCTACTAACGCATAAGGCATCTCGTAGTGAGACAAGGTCACGAATGGTGTCATGTTGTACTTCGCTAACTCATCAAATAGACGGTCGTAATAAGCAAGTCCCGCTTCGTTTGGTTGTGCGTCATCACCATTTGGGAAAATGCGAGTCCAAGCGATGGAAAGTCTTAAGCAGTTAAAGCCCATCTCATCAAAAAGCGCAATGTCTTCTGGATAACGGTTGTAGAAGTCGATAGCAAGATCCTTGATACCAGGTGTACGTTGATCGCGAGTTTGGTGAGGACTCAAAATGCCTGAAGGCAGCATGTCTGAGGTCGAGAGTCCTTTGCCATCAAGGTTATAAGAACCTTCAACTTGGTTAGCAGCAATGGCGCCACCCCACAGGAAGTTATCCGGAAACTGAGTCATATGAAACCTCTAAGCTTATTTGCTTTGTTGATTGGGATTTGTCGCTAATGAGCTTGCTGTCAGCAACAATCTGTAAGTAAAACGACTATAGACCTAGTATTGAATAATATAGGGAATGAAAAAAGAGCGAATGTTTTTTTATAATCTTCCTCAATATATACTTTTAAACGAATTTCAGCGCTATATAAGGGGTTCTGGATTTAAATGGGGAATAAAATGTATCGTTATTTTCCCGGTTGTGCTTCGAAAACAGTATTCTTAGGTAATTGAGGGATGAGATGAAAGACCAACGCGCACTGCATTATTATGAACGTTTACTGCCGCTAGGAACCAAGTGTGATGTGTTGATTTCTCTGTCTGAAGTGGCGGAGAAACTTTGTACTACGACTCGTCATAGTCGAACCTTGTTACAAGAACTTCAGCAACGACAATGGCTTACTTGGCTACCTAAAGTTGGTCGGAACCAACGCTCAATGATACACCTTGCTTTTGAACGTGCTGAACTTCGCCAACTATTGGCAAGGGTACAAATAGAGGCTGGATACTATGAAACAGCGATGGCGTTTCTCGAAGAGGATCAACGCCAGTTCGGAGCTTTATTGCGTCAGACTTCAGGTGCCATTGTGCGTGAAGATCAGTTGCATATTCAACTTACTTATCAACGGGTCTTTAGTGAATTACTGCCTCATATTCCACTGAGGAACAGTGAACGATTCTTAGTGAGACAAGTCTATGCCTGCCTAACAGGGTGTGACAAAAATGGGCAGCTAACCCCTCAGCTTTCTCATGCATGGACCAGTAATGAACACGCGACCATTTGGCGCTTCTATGTTCGTCCACAACTTAAATTTCACTCTGGTGAGATTATCTCTGCCGCACTTATCAAAGACCTATTTGAGCAGTTGCGCCATCTTCCAGAATATCGTGAAGAACTGTCGCATGTGGTGGCTATCTCCTATACGAAGCAAAGTGTGACGTTTGAGCTTAGCAGTCCAGATCTTGGTTTTGCCGCCTTGCTGTCTGATTTACGCTATTCCATTCAGCCACCTAAGCAAATCGGCTCTGATCTCCTAACGACAGTCGATGGATCTGGCGCGTTCCAAGTTGTCGAGCAATCGGGTGAGCGCTTGAGGTTACAAGCAAATGACTTTTATTTTGGACTGCGCGCTTTGACCGACACGGTAACAATTTGGCAGTTAGCCAATACGCCGAGTGAACGCATTCAGTTAGGCCATTATGACCAGCCTAATCTTTTAGATAGGCCTGACTACTTAATTGAAAACCGCAGTGATGTTCGGGAAAGCACCCAGACTAGAATCGAAAATGGCTGCCTGTATATGTTGTTTAATGCAGCCAGCACGCAACAGTTAACGCTTGCACAGCGGCGTTGGTTGGTGAGCGTACTTTCACCTGAAACGATATTGCAACATGATCAATTGTCAGAACTGTTAATGGCGTCGATTCCAGCTTATAACTTCTTACCTAGTTGGACACAGATTAAACCCTGTCAACCTGAACCGGCATCGCTTCCAAGTTGTTTGGATATAGCGGTTTACGACCATCTAGTAATCAAAGATTGCGCTCAAGTGATGAAACACACTTTGAATCAATTGGGTATCGACTGCACCATCAATGTCTACTCACTAGAAGAACTGCATAAGTTGTCGCAACACCGTGAGCTCAATGAACCGTTAGTGATTGCCAGTTTTAATGTAGATGATAATTTGCCTATCTCTGTTTATCGATGGTTGATGTCAGATTCTATTTTGCACCAAGGTTTATCGGATGATGCTTCAGCGTGGCTAAGAGCTGAAGTGGTCAATGTTCGTGAACATAGCCAAGTGACTCATTATTTGGCGAAGCTAGAGTCTATTGCGACAACGATGCATTACCAGAACTGGCTTACACCTCTATTTCATCATAGACAGACATTACGTTGGAAAGGGGTGCTGCAGGGGGTATCTATTACGGATTGGTCTTGGCCAGATTTTAGAAATGTTTGGATTGAGGATGACATCGAGCACTAGTGAAAGTGTCATGGTGCCTGCGAAACAACAGGCTCCATGACATATTGGCTATTTTAGAGGGTCATTATCAGGCAAGGCACTGTGAAGCCAGATAGCGAGTCGTTTTTTGATGTGAGGTCCATCTTCTTTGTCTTCTGGGAGAGGGACGATTTGTTTTACTTCTATAAGAAAATGATAGAGAGCTTTTGCTTTGGTTGCGGGGGTTGCCGATTGATCCTGAATCGGATAACCCTGCATCGCTGCCATTTTGCAGCCTACTTCCAATGCCTTTTTGAATAACTTGTCTTCGTTTTCGAGCTTCGTTGTTTTTGACATTTTTTACCTCGCACGCTGATAGCTATGATGTTATTCGATGGTGGTCATTACGTGATGGTGCACTACCACCGTGATGAGTATTAAGCTTAGTCGAATCCATTTACGTAGTATTTTTTTAGAAGACGAAAAATAATAAACCTCACGGTATCGCAAGGCTCAACCGAGATTCTTACCTTTTTATGGTCTTCTTCAAATTCTGCAAAGACTTAGCCATATTTTCTGCCGTTGCGGATGCGAAGACGGATAACTTAACGAATTAGCGTTGTAATTTAGATAGTGTGGGACACAGTCAACCCCGGAACTTTAAGGAAACAGTGGAAAATTGCCGTAATCTTATTAGAATGCGCGGTTCAATTTGATCGTTAACCAGAGCGACTTTATATGCTTCGTGATTACACCTTTAACTGCCTAGTAACCATGCCACGTCATGAACTGGAAGAGTTCAGTCTTCGAATGATTAGCCGAATGGTGCCAGAAGATGTGATGACTGAGTTGTTTACCTTTGAACACGAAGAAGTAGACAGCGAAGAGCGCATGATGACAGCGCGCCTTGACGCAACGTTGCGAATGACAGCGATTGCTCTAAGCGAGATTCAACAAGCGTTTGATGACTCTGACAACGCTAAGCAGAACAGTGAGCGAATGACTCGATTAGTGCTTTGGCACTTTTACGCCATTTCATTCAATTTAGAGACGGCAATTACGTTGGAAGCGCACTGTGAACAGGTCGAAAAACTATTGATTGACCCTCCACAAGATGCGTTTGGCTGGGTGAAAACATTGACTGAGTTGCTGCACACGTATGCGAAGATAAACGCTGATCTTAATCCGCAACAAGACGCGGAATAATTTACTGACAACTCGAATGTAGTTAGGAGTACGCCTTGAGAGCTGGGGACGTTGTCCTAGAACTTAGAGGCTTAACAGGTCCAGTTAGAGCGGGTTCCTAAAACTATGTCGTGACGGTCTTAATATAATCCTTGGGGGTTAAGCCAAACTTGCCTTTGAAGCGTTGACTAAACCTTCCTTCCGACTGGTAACCACACGACTGCGCCAACAAAGCGATATTACGAGTCCCACCCTGTATTCAAGACAAAGCATGATTTAATCGCACTTCTACCAATAGTTCTCGGTACTGTGTGCCTTCTTGTTTAAGTTTACGAATCAAAGTGGCACGACTCATCGCAAAGTGGATCGCAATGGTTTCTAGCGCATGCTCTTCACTGGGAGAAAGTGAAAGGTAGCGACTTAACTTTTGACTAAATAGGGTGTTTACGTCGGAGAATAACTGATGCAATGCACCGATTTCCGCTAATTGTTGGTAAAACCCCATCACCCAAAAGGTACGTGTTTCGTTGCTCATGTTGTACTGATCAAACGAGAACAAAGCATTGAGTATGTCTTGCAGGCCGCTGGTTGCACTTAGCAGCGGTGTTTCCTCTCCTTGACCATTATTTCTACTGAGCTCGAGCATAGATTCCGGCGGTAAACAATGAAAGCTGAAGACTCGAGATAAAAATCGTCCTTTTTGTGGTAAATTTTCGAAACTGAGTGAGGCAGACGCATCACTCAGCAACAATTTTGAATGGGATACGTCTATAACATTATCTTTCCAAAACAGTCGCTTACTGCCGGAAATAATTTGAATAATACTAGGGGAATGCATTCGCACGTTTCTCAGTTTTTGGCTTTGCTCCTCGTGGTAGTTCCGTCACAGAAGCGGGGATGTTAAAAGCAATCCAGTGCCAAAAACCACTGCCAGTAGGTGCATCTGGGTCATAAGCAGTGATGGCGAAACTCTTAGTACCAGCTGGAGCATCGCTCCATGATAGCTGAGGTGATAGGTTGCCGCCATCGCAACCCCAGCTGTTATATTCAAAGGTTTTGGCCATTGGGTGCCCTTCTTGAATATCTTGACTCTTCAACTCAAATGCGTGCGCTGACCCCATAGCTAATAGGCTTAATGTTAAGACTGATTTGGTGATGATTTTCATTGTGATGCTCCGATGTTTAAGTTCGGAGTTAAGTCTATCGCCTCAATAGTATCGAAATATAACAATAAGTATCACATTTTGTTTTTATGTCCATTTTAATGATACTTATTGTGATTTTTGTGCGATTTTTCGATGAAGCCTGAACATTCCATGGCGTTCTTTTATCACGACTCATTGTTGATAAAGCGAATGCAGCAAACAACCATTATCTATGGCATAATCGCGCGCCGTAAAAGCCGAGCTTTTTCTTTTTCAATGTACTTAACTAGAACGATACCGATGACAACTAAATCAACCGTGATTATTGGATTGCATAATCCAAAAAGTCCAACCAATGTAGGCGCAGTGATGAGAGCTGCAGGCTGCTATGACGCATCTCAAGTTCGCTACAATGGGACTCGTTACAGTCGAGCGGTCAGATTTCAAACAGACACACAGAATACTCAGGAACGAATCGCTTTGGTTGAGATGGATGATCTTACCGCTGAGCTGGATAAAGGTGTGGCTGTTGTTTGTGTTGAGTTTGCTGTAGGGGCGACCTCATTGCCTTCATTCTGCCACCCAGAGAACGCGGTATATATTTTTGGACCAGAGGATGGATCGCTCCCTCAAGACATAGTGGATAGGGCCGACCACGTGGTTTATGTGCCTACGCATGGTTGCATGAATCTTGCGGCGACGGTTAATGTAGTGCTTTACGACCGCTTAGCCAAATCCATAGGTCAAGTTGATGATTATCAACAAGTGATCGCGAATCGAGACAACAAAAATCGCCTCAAAGTGAAGGCGGCATCAGACCAAGTTACACAGTGATAAACAAGTAATCGTATCGCAAACCGCGTTCGCCAACTGTCGTTGGCGCGGTTTGCGCATATTGTTGTGAAAAACAATTCCCTTTTGTTTCTGCATCCTTGGTGTTATACATATATATAACACCAATTCAGCTAAGGGGCGCTAATGACGCATTGGCATGATCGTCAACCGATTTTTCGTCAGTTGGCTGACCAAATTACTCAGCAAATCCTTCAAGGGATATGGCAAGAAGGCCAACCACTACCATCTGTTCGTAATGTCTCGGCAGACATGAAGATTAACCACTTAACGGTAATGAAAGGTTATCAGTTGCTAGTGGATGAAGGGCTGGTAGAAAAGAGGCGGGGTCAAGGTATGTTTGTTGCGACTGGGGCTAAAAGCCGACTATTGAACGACGAAAAAGCGCGCTTTCTAGAACAGCAAATACCTCAAATTGCCGCAACACTGCAGCGTCTGGATATGTCTTTAGAGGAGTTTGTCCAGCAAATTAAACCACATATTAAAGGTGACCAATGAGCGCTTTAGTTAGTGTGCAAAATGCATCCAAGCAATATAGCAAGCAAGGTGAAGGCTTGCACGACATCAGTTTTGAGTTACAGGCTGGTCAGGTACTCGGCTTGCTAGGACACAACGGTGCCGGTAAATCAACACTCATTAACGCCTTACTTGGCGCACACGAATATAGTGGAACCATACGCATCAATGGTTTCGAGCCATTAACACAGCGTGACAAGATCATGCAAAGCCTGTCCTACATTTCAGATGTCAATGTACTTCCTGGTTGGATGACGGTGGCACAGCTGCTGAACTATACCGAAGGAGTGCACACAGGGTTTGATCGTCACAAAGCCGATGAGCTACTTCGCCACACTAATATCAAGCTGCGTACTCGAATCAAGGCGCTGTCTAAAGGTATGAAAGTTCAGCTTCATTTAGCGGTGGTGATTGCAACTAATACGCAAATACTCATTTTAGATGAACCGACATTAGGGCTAGATTTAGTCTATCGAGAGACGTTCTATCGTCACTTGCTAGAGTGGTTTCACGATGGAGAGAGAGTGTTAATCATTGCCAGTCATGAAGTGAGTGAGATAGAGCATCTACTTGCTGATGTGCTGATTCTGAAACAAGGTCGCTCAGTATTACAAAGCTCGATGGAAGCCATCAGTGAAGATTACTTTATCCTTGATGCTAATGATGAACATCGAATGCAAATTGAAACCATGAACCCGCTCTCATTTCAAAAAGGATTAGCAAGTACGAAATGGCTTCTGTCCTCGCACCACGCAAAGCAAGCTGAAGCATTAGGTGCGATATATGAGGTGAAGTTAGCCGATCTGTTTTTGGCTTTACAAAAGGAGGCCGTATAATGCGTTCAATTATTGCAATGCTGCGTAAAGAGTGGATAGAAAACCCACTGGTAACACGAGTGCCTCTATTCATGCTTGCGTGTAGTTTGCTTTTATTTATCAGTGTAATGAGCAGTTCGACGTTACAAACTAATATGTTTTTTCATATGAGCTATAGCGGCGATGTGAGTGATCTTCACAAAGATATGGCAAATGACGTGAGTATGTTAGTTATGGGTGGAGCAGGGTTGTTGTCAATTTTGCTCGGTACTCAGTATTTCCCAAGAACGTTGCGTAAAGAGCGTTGTGAAGGCAGCATCATGTTTTGGCGCAGCATGCCAGTTAGCGATGTAAAAACGCATCTAGTCAAATTGGCCTTTGGTCTTCTAGTCATTCCTTTCGTGTGCTCTGCTTTGGTATTTTGTGCTGATTTACTATTGTGGTTACTCAATACTTCAACGGACCATCAGTTAGCCTTACTGCATCGACAGTCCTCACTGTTTGACGTGGTGATTAACTGGTTGGTTTTTTGTATGAAAATGACGGTTGCGGGAGTATTACTGCTGCCGTTAGCACTGAGTGCAATGGCACTATCGCAAAAAGTGAATTCTCCGTTACTTGTTATGTTAATCGCTATCTACGCTTTGCGTTGGATGCCGATTGCTATGTTTGGTTTTTACGGAATTGACCAGTTTTTCTCAGATATTTTCTATCTGCCTTTGCATGCGATTCTTGCCGTTAACCCCTTTAGTGCAATACCGCAAGCAGGTTGGTTTAATGTAGGTATTTACACCTTAATAGGCATAATGGCTTGGTTCACTAGCATTAAATTTAGTCGCACAGTGAGTTAACCACTTATAGTGGCGGCAATGTATAGAGCCCCTGCAGCTCAGGGGCCAATACAGGTTGGGTTATTGATACTCAATCACTTTAGCGACCAACGGTTTGATTTCTTCATCGCTGCTTTAACTAGAGCAGTCAACGACGTTAGCGACTCATTAACATTATTTACGCAATAAAATATATGTCGGATAACTGGCTTGTAACGATAGAATTATCGTTAAAACCCGCATGTATGCCTTAATTATTCTTTCAGGTCTAGAGTTTTTAGATAATTCACTTTTCTTCGTGAATTAAGATCACGATATCGAAAATCCAAACAAAACTATGATACATGCCGTATGAATAATTGATTGCTTCAATCATATAATTTCAGGTGAACTCAATGCGTTACTGTATCTAAATGCTGAGTGGATCCCATCATGGAATTGAATGAATAAGAGGTAATATCGTGAAGCACAAAACGCTCTCTATTGCAGTAGCTCTAGGTTTAGGCTGTATTGTGAATGCCGCATCAGCGAATGAAATGGTCAACCCAGAAGCTGGTGTAGTGGTAGGTTATTGGCATAACTGGTGTAATGCCGTTGGTTATAAAGGTGGTAACTCACCTTGTGTTACGTTGGATGAGGTTGACCCTATGTACAACGTAGTCAACGTTTCATTTATGAAGGTGTTTAATACTAGTGACGGTCGCATCCGGTTTGCAAATTAATGACGAATACTCTTGGTGAGTTAATTGAGTTGACGATAGCTTGTGATAGTTCTGAGTATCCATAGAAACACTGTGTTATTTAAATTTTTGTATGAGTCATTTGTATACAGAAAAATGAGCTGCACTTTAGCCAATCGAATATGCGTATAGATCTTACAGGGAATTTGATGATGAATGAGTCGGTAAGCAGTCGCAAGCATCTTAGCTTGTTTGGATTCTTTGCCTTAACCGCAACGATGGTAATGACGGTTTATGAATACCCAACCTTTGCGTCTTCAGGTATTTCTTTAGTCTTTTATCTTGTTGTTGCTGGGCTGTTTTGGTTCCTTCCTGTTGCATTGTGTGCCGCAGAAATGGCAACGATAGAGGGCTGGGATAAAGGCGGGGTCTACACATGGGCGGGTAAGACACTCGGAGAAAAATGGGGTTTTGCTAACATATTCTTTCAATGGTTCCAGATCACTGTCGGGTTTGTCACCATGATTTATTTCATACTTGGTGCACTGTCTTACGTCCTTGACTGGGATGCACTAAACAACGACCCGATGATACGTTTTATTGGCGTTATGGTGATCTTCTGGGGACTGACTTTATCTCAGTTTAAAGGCACAAAGTTCACAAGTACGATAGCAAAATATGGCTTCATTCTGGGCATTGCTATTCCGGCAATCATTTTGTTTACGTTAACAATGGGCTTCTTTTTGACTGGCGGCGTAAGTGATATGGATCTATCACTTAGCAACATGGTTCCAGACTTTACCCAATTAAATACTGTTGTCGTCTTTGTGTCGTTTATTCTTGCCTATGCAGGTATTGAAGCGTCAGCAACACACGCAAATGAAATGACAAATGTCAAACGTGATTATCCAATTGCGATTATTTTACTTGTCTTATTGGCAATTGGCTTAAACACTATTGGTGGTATTGCTATCGGTGCCGTGGTACCGGAAGAATCTCTTGGTTTATCCATAGGGGTAGTACAAGGTTTTGAAGGCTTATTTGCCCATTTTACGGACCACGCAGGTTGGGTGGTTAGGATTGTCGCTGTATTTATCGCATTTGGAGTATGTGCTGAGGTATCTGCGTGGGTAGTAGGTCCATCGTGGGGTATGCTTGAAGCGGGTAAAGACGGTCTGTTACCTAAAAAGCTAGCAGAGACTAATGAATATGATGTCCCAGTCAAGTTTCTAATTATGCAAGGAATTATAGTAAGTATTTGGGCAGCAGTACTTACCTTTGGCGGGAGTGGCGCCAATGTATCATTCTTTACTGCAATATCGTTAACCGTAGTTATTTACTTAGTCGGTTACATTATATTCTTTATTTCATACCTAACAGTAGTATTGAAGTTTAAAGAACTACCAAGAGCGTTTGAAATCCCTGGTGGAACACCCGTAAAACTAATTTGTGCAATAGCAGGGCTTGCTATCTCATTTGTCGCGCTTGGTATATCATTCATTCCACCTGCTCAGTTAGGTGGAGGTGATGCTTCTACCGCTTACTTGACAATTCTCATTATAAGTTTTGCCATAACCTTATGTATTCCATTTTTTGTGTATCGAAGAATGAGAGCAAATAAAACCTCAAAATGAATGAAATTTTAATATATGTTGGGCTCATAATGTAAGTTCAACATATATTCTATTTTAACATTACTATCATTATTAGGAGGTTACGGTGAAAAAATGGATTTTTGGTGTTATTATCATCGCTGTTCTTGCCTTCGGGAGTGTGATTGGATTTAATCTATTTGTGAATAATAAGATTAAAACGACGATAGCAAACCTACCCGAGCCTATTTTCCCAGTAACTGTTGAGCAATTGAAACCAACAGTATGGCCTCAGAATATTAGAGCTATTGGATTTATTGAACCATATCAAGGTGTTGATGTTTCGAATGAAGTCTCTGGTATCGTGACTGAAATTAATTTTGAAAATGGTGAGCGCGTAACTGCAACGACAATATTAGCCTCATTAAATGATCAGGTACAGCAAGCTGAGTTAAAAGAGCAACAGGTGCAACTACCCGCTGTTAGAAATGATTATTTAAGGGTCAAAAGTCTCTATAGTGAAAAATCTGTCTCAGAACAGAGCCTACAAGCCGCAGAGGCGAAATATCAAGCCTTATTAGCGAACATCGAAAGTTTAAAAGCCAACATTGAGTTACGTAAAATCCGCGCGCCTTTCGATGGAAAACTCGGTATTCGCAACATTAACCTTGGGCAATACGTACCTGTTGGCACTGATATAGTAAGACTCGAAGATTTATCTGTGATGCGAGTCAGATTTAGTGTACCGCAATCGAAAATTGGTCACTTAAAAATAGGGCAGCGCATCTCACTGAGTGTTCAATCTTATCCAAACAAAAACTATGAGGGAAAAATCAACGCAATAGAACCAGTAATTAATGACAAAACTGGTTTAGTTATGATTCAGGCAGAGATACCAAACGACGACAGAACCTTGATGGGTGGTATGTTCGCAGAGGTGAATGTGACGTTAAGTGATCTAGATAAACAATTTGTCGTTCCTCAAACGTCCATTGCGTTCGCGCTTTACGGCAACTCCGTGTTTGTTGTAGAAAAGGACGGAAGTGACCATCGTGTCAAACAAATCACAGTTGAAGTGCTGCAGAGAGATGGAAATTTCGCGCTAATAAAGGGCGATTTAAAGTTTGATCAACAAGTAGTCACAACAGGAATTTTGAATTTGGGCAACAATACAAAAGTGAACATTGTAGAGAGCCCGATAGACACGCCAGACAAAATGCCTAAGCTTTAGGAGTGCGATCATGAATTTTACTGACATTTTCATTCATCGCCCCGTGATGGCTGCCTCACTGAGTATCTTAGTTCTACTTCTAGGCCTTAATGCATTAAAAGATCTACAAGTTCGTCAGTACCCAGAAATGACAAACACAGTGATTAAGGTGACGACGCCGTATCCTGGTGCTGACGCTGAACTTATTGAGGGGTTCGTAACACAACCTTTAGAGCAAGCGCTATCTCAAGTTGATAATTTAGATTTCATGACATCGACGAGTCAACTTGGTTCTTCTTCTATAACATTAAATATGATGTTGAACACAAGCCCGGAAGAAGCATTATCTAGCGTACTATCTCAAATTAATTCTGTTACTAATCAACTCCCTAGAGAGGCCTATAATCCATCGGTAACTTCTTCAACCGGCTCAACGACGTCGATCATGTATATATCGTTTTATAGTAGTGATTTAGATTCGAGCCAAATAGTAGACTACCTCGAAAGAGTAGTTAACCCACAGATATCGACGGTGAATGGGGTGTCAAACATTCAGATGATGGGGGGAACACCATTTGCTCTTAGAATTTGGCCTAATCCAGAAAAGTTGGGACAGTTCAACTTGACCACTGGTGATTTGGTGAATGTATTACAGCAAAATAACTATCAGTCTGCAGTGGGCCAGTTCAATAGTTATTTGACAATATTAAATGGTACGATCGATACCCAAGTCGAGACCGTTGATGGCTTGAGAAGTCTTGTGATAGACAGCAGTAATGGGCAAGTAGTCCAATTACAGGACGTCGCCGAAGTGACGCTTGGTAAAAGCAGTGATGGAACCAGAGCGTTGGCGAACGGCAAAGAGGCTGTGATCATTGGCATCAATGCTACGCCAACAGCAAACCCACTTGATGTCGCTAAAGGGGTTCGTACACAACTCCAAGTTATTGAAAAGAATTTACCAAATACTATTCAGTCAACATTGATTTATGACTCTACTTTAGCAATCACAGACTCAATCAATGAAGTAATAAAGACCATAGTAGAAGCGGCGTTGATTGTTATCGTCGTTATTCTTTTGTTTTTAGGCTCTTTTCGTGCAGTGATTATTCCTATTGTCACCATACCATTATCACTGATTGGTGTTATTGCTGTTATGCAAGTGTTTGGATTCACCTTGAACTTGATGACACTCCTTGCCATGGTACTGGCGATAGGGCTTGTCGTTGATGATGCCATTGTTGTGGTTGAAAACGTCGAACGACACATAAAAATGGGGACGAAGCCTTTTCAAGCAGCGTTAGTAGCGACAAGAGAGATTGCGGTTCCTGTAATTTCAATGACCATCACGCTGGCAGCGGTTTATGCACCGATTGCACTAATGGGAGGCGTAACTGGCTCATTGTTTAAAGAGTTCGCGCTTACGCTGGCTGGAGCGGTTGTCATATCCGGGTTTATAGCATTAACACTCTCTCCAATGATGTGCTCCAAAATGCTCAAAGCCCACGCAAAGCCAAGTAAGTTCGAATCCATGGTTGAAAGGGTACTTGGAAGCATCACTGATACGTATCAAAGAGTGTTGTTAACGGTATTAGAGCGTAAAGCCGCAGTGGTTTTATTTGCTTTGCTGGTGCTGGTGTCCCTGCCAGTTATATTTAGTTTCATCCCCTCCCAGTTAGCACCGGATGAAGATCAAGGCGTAGCCGTTATTATCGGTTCAACACCTTCGACATCGAATAACGATTACATCCAAGCAAATATGCAGCTAGTGAATGATGTAGTAATAAAACAATCGCAAGTTGAAGCATCACTGGCATTAATTGGTGTGCCTACTAGCAGCCAAGGTTTAGCCATTGCCCCGTTGATTCCGTGGAGTGAAAGAACTCTCAGCCAAAAAGAGATCTCTGCGAATATAAATAAAGAAATCAAAAAAATTCCGGGTATAACTGCGACAACATATCAAATGCCGTCATTGCCAGGCGCATCCGGAGGCTTACCTATCCAGTTTGTTATAACCAGTCCGGCGAGTTTTGAAACGTTATATGCTATTGGTAACAAGCTGTTAGATAAAGCCAAAAAGAGTCCTCTGTTTGTTTATACTGATGTGAATCTTAAGTACGACTCGGGTTTGGTTCGTTTAAAAGTCGATAGAGAAGCTGCAGGTGCTTATGGTGTGACCATGCAAGACATTGGGGCAACATTAGGTACGATGATGGGAGGCGGTTACATTAATCGGGTCAATATTGATGGTCGCTCTTATGAGGTGATCCCACAGGTCGAGCGTTCGTTTCGTGACAACCCGAGTCTCATCGAAGAGTTTTACGTGACCGCACAAAATGGAAGAGCAATCCCACTGTCTAGTTTAGTCAGTTATTCCGTTGAAGGGCAGGCAAAATCTTTGCCTCACTTTAATCAAATGAATTCGATTTCAATTGAAGCCGTCCCTGCACCCAACGTCGCGATGGGAGATGCGATTGCGTTCTTTGAACAGTTGGCTAAAACCGACCTCCCAGTGGGATACGGTTATAATTTTATGGGTGAATCTCGACAATTTGTTCAAGAAGGGAGCTCTCTTTATGTCACCTTTGCGTTGGCGCTGGCGATCATATTTCTGGTATTAGCGAGTCAGTTTGAAAGTGTGCGCGACCCACTAGTTATTATGTTCACTGTTCCACTTGCAGTCAGCGGCGCATTAATTGCTCTGGGTTGGACGCATATATCAGGAGAGACCTCTCTTAATATATATTCACAGGTTGGTTTAATTACCTTAGTGGGTTTAATTACCAAACACGGCATTCTCATGTGTGAGGTCGCCAGAGAAGAACAAATGTTCAAGGGAGCCACGAAACATGAAGCGATCTTGGAGGCGGCCACGATTCGATTGCGTCCTATCTTAATGACGACCTCGGCAATGATTGCCGGGTTAATACCGCTGCTTCTGGCCACAGGAGCAGGGGCAGCCTCACGTTACAATATTGGATTAGTTATCGTTGCGGGCCTTGCAGTCGGTACTTTATTTACTTTGTTCGTTCTTCCTGTCATGTACACTTATATCGCAAGTGAACATAAACAAAATATTCTGAAAGAAGAGCAAACTGATGCTGAAGGTATCGGATTAATATCAAAACCGAAAGATACCTAGAAATAACGCCTTGGTTCTATACCCGTGATCATTGAAGTTGCTTGATTTTCAATAGAATCAGGATCATGCTACGCACCATGAAAATTACACTGACTCCTCAACAGAAACTACAACTCGAACAAACACACGATTCGACTCGTGATGGTCGAGTGCGTGATCGCATTAAAGCAGTTTTGCTTGCTTCTGAAGGTTGGAGTCAGACCATGATTGCTCAAGTTCTTCGTATCCATGAATCGACTGTTGCACGCCATCTCAGCGACTACGTTCTGTCTGAAAAACTGAAGCCTGAAAATGGTGGAAGTCAAAGCAAGCTTTCTGCCACTCAAACCATGCAGTTAATCGAGCATTTGACTGAGAAAACCTATTCCCACACCCATCAAATTGTCGCCTACGTTAAAGAGACATTTGGACTTGATTACACGGTTTCTGGTATGAACAAATGGCTTCACTACAATGGTTTTAGTTACAAGCAACCGAAAGGCGTTCCACATAAGTTTGATGAAGCAAAACAACAAGCATTCATAGAGGCTTATGAAGCGCTAAAGACAAGCTGTGGCAAGGATGAGTCGATAGTCTTTATTGATGCCGTTCACCCAACACTATCAACAAAAATATCTCATGGCTGGATACGAACTGGTCAAGATAAAGTGATTGAAACAACGGGCAATCGCAGTCGATTAAACATTATTGGGGCACTGAACCTTTCGGATATTGGTGCAACCATTGTTCACGACTATGAGAGCATTAACAGTGAATCGATGGTTCGTTTTTTCTGTGAGTTAAGAAAGAGTTATCCCTTAGCCCATAAGCTTCATACCATCTTGGACGGTGCGGGGTATCACCGAAGTGACTTAGTCAAAGATGCGGCGTTTGTCCTGAATATTGAACTGCATTATCTTCCACCTTACAGCCCAAACCTCAACCCAATAGAGCGGCTATGGAAAGTTATGAATGAGAAATCGAGGAACAACGTTTACTTCAAAAGGAAACGGGATTTCAAAGCTGCAATAGACCAATTTTTTGCTGTGACTCTTCCAGAGATCGCAGTTACTTTGACATCTCGAATTAATGATAATTTTCAGGTTCTCAAGCCTGCATCTTCAAGTTGATTCGGTATATCAATGAATGCAAAAATTCAGTTAAGAACGTCTTCTTATTGGAGACCGAGTGGCAACATAGGAGCTTCTAGCATTAGCAAATGTGGCTCTTCTCCGCTTTGTTGAGTCATAACGCAATACTTATGACTTCTACCATACTGACTAATAACCCTTTTTTAGTCAGTATGGATGAATCCTATTTTGACCCAGTTACTTTCTCAGCTTTTACATATTCAGGGGCAGGCAATCCAGTCGATTAAGGTCGATGAATCCACTCAAACTGTTGACGTTTACTGTCGTCGAGACCGACGAT
>NZ_OANU01000116.1 GCF_900089835.1 Vibrio thalassae
GGCGGCATTACTGGATAGGCTTCTTCATCACTCGCACATCGTACAAATCAGCGGAGAAAGCTACCGATTAAGAGGAAAGAAAGCGGCTGGAACCATACCAACAGTTCTAGAAAATCTATCTGAAAGTACAAAATAATTACGTGGGTGGGTCAGTTTTACTTTGGCGATAACGTCGATAAGTGGATCAATTTTAAACTGGCGTTGACAATGACAAAACGATGACAAACACAGACAGACTTAGACACCGATAATTGTTACAAATAACTAGCACTTAAGATATTAGCTTATGTGTCCAACCATTGGGGTCCACTTCTTTACACTTAAATTAACAATTAATAATTAACATCATTAACTTAAAATGAACTCTAATGGTCTTGATTTAAGTCTATTGGACTATAAATTAATACTAAACCTACGCACCCTACGCACCTTAACCTTAAGCAAGTAGAAAAGAAATGAGAAAACAGATTGATGAACTAACCATGAAAATAGGTATTTGCGTCCTAGAAAGATCCGATAGTGGCGCCCAAATAATAATGAAAAATGGAAAAACATTTTCAATAACACTACCTGAAAGCTGTCTACTAGAAAGAATGGCAACCGAACAAGGAAAAGTAATTAGCAAGCATGATCTGATTGTATCTGCATGGGGAAGGCCTGAGACGATCGGTTCTAATTCTTTACCAGTAGCAATAACAAACCTTAGGAAGATACTTGAATTCTCTAACACTAAAATTGTTAATGTTCCGAGAAAAGGTTACAAGATTGAGATTCCTGAAGATGCAGTCAAAGAGCATGATTCACCAATATTAACAGATAGCATTAATATTGAAAAAACTGACAAGATAGAAAACATAAAACCGACTTTTAGCTACACATTAAAGATTTATGCTTCTTTCATATCGCTATTATTGATAGGGTACTCATTGCTATATATTACATTTTCTTGGGTACATGTTGACTGCATAGAAATTGGAAAGGCATCAGTATGTAGCTTGAGAAACGAAAATCCAGACTTGACCAATATTAAGGCAAGTAATGGTAATTTCTACTATTCACATAAATCTGGACTAATTGAGTTTTCTAATGACAACTAAAACACCAATGCTGGGTACAACCTTTCTAAGTCAAAAGTGGCAACACATTATCATTACTGCAGCTTTATTGCTGAGCGCAGCATTAGTATTCTTAATCTTATATGGGTTTGTCGCTGGTTCTACATGTCAATACTCGATCTCTCTCCATGTTCCAGATGATGAACGCGATGTGTTTATGACATGCTACCGTGGAAAGGTTGTCGCATTGCAAACAAAGGTTGCACAGGATAAAGAGATTATATCCAAATGGAAAGTAGAAGCTCGGCAGTTAAGATATGGCGATCAAACTATTTACTTTGTTTACACTAGAACTCCACTAATTACTGATCATAAGCAAGATAGTAATAACCGATTTAATCAGATATCAGCAGCATATAAATTCCTATTTTATAAGATGATTCGTTCCGGAGATGAAGTCTATATTTTCCAAAACTTTCCGAGAAATTATATTCATAAAGGTAAGATTGAAGGTTCGATTGATTTTTGGGATTCATAACGCAAAATAGGCCAAGAAATTCAAGTTTCTTGGCCTAGCTAGCACGTTATTTATTCTCGAGGTAATGCTCTCAAAAGATCTTAACTCGAAACTTCAGTAAACTGAGCATTAAAGTGCCTTAGTACTGGCGGTTCGTAAGTAAAAGTCATCCCTTTTAAGTCCTTACAGCCATTAAGCACTAGTTGAAAGGCCTCAATGACATAGTCAAGATGTGCCTTAGTATACGTAGCCCTTGGAATAGCTAAACGCAGCAACTCCGCTGGTGATGGAAGCTGCAACCCAGTTACAGGGTCACGACCAATGAGCAGAGACCCTATTTCAGCACTGCGAATCCCAGCTACACGATACAGCTCACATGCCAGCACATGCCCTGGGAACTCACTTTGTGGAATATGCGAGAGCATCTTTCCTGCATCTATAAACACTGCATGTCCGCCTGCTTGCTGGCACTGAATACCGATACTTTCTAAACCATCGACTAAGTAATGAATTTGCTGGATGCGCGATGCCAACCACTCTTCTCTCATAGCTTCATACAAACCAACAGCCAAGCGCTCCATAGCTCCACCTTCTAGGCCGCCATAGGTAGGGAAACCTTCTTGAAGCACACACAAAGTGCGACATTCATGGTAAACATCATCTAATGACAGATCCTTAAATGCCAACAAGCCTCCTATCGGTACCATGGCGTCCTTCTTAGCAGACATAGAGAGAATATCTGCATACTGAAACATGATATGTGTGATTTCTTCAATTGTTAAATGGCTATACCCAGATTCTCTCTGTTTTACGAAGTAAGCATTTTCCGCAAACCTTGCACAATCCATAACAACTGGAATCTCATAAAGTTGCGCAAGTTCATATACTTGTTTTAGATTTTCGATCGACACTGGCTGGCCACCAGCAGAATTGCACGTAATGGTACTAACGATATAAGGGATGTGACGTGGCCCAACTTGCTCAATGGTTTGTTGAAGTAGATCAATATCAAAGTTCCCCTTGAAATCAGCTTTGACTGAAGTATTGAATGCAGATTCAACTGGAACATTAACAATACGGCAGCCATTCCACTGTGAATGCCCTTGAGTTGTATCAAAGAAAAAATTCGAAATTACCGTCATTTTTTCCCTTAGCAGACCTTTCTCACGTTCTCGTTTTTTGATTAGACTTGGCACATAAAGTTGCTCTGCTCCACGCCCTTGGTGAGTAGGGATAGTAAGTTGATATCCAAAGATGTTTTGAACAGCATCACTAAGGGCATAATAGCTTCGACTTCCGCTGTACGATTCATCTCCTAACAACATGGCCGCCTGCATAGACTGTGTTACACCACCAGTACCACTATCAGTAAGTAGATCAACGAAAACGTCCTTACTGTTCAATAAAAACGGGTTGAAGCCGACCTTAACTAACGCTTCTTCGCGCTGCGCTCGAGTCGTTTGTTCAATTGGTTCAACAACACGTATTCTATATGGTTCAGGCATATATTTCAGCTCTGTTGTCGAAATCGAAGCTCCCACTAGACGGGGACCCTTTATATCGTTATATACATCATTGTTATATTTACCTTTATATCTTGAATGAGAACTATTAGTGATAGCCATAAATCATACCTTTCTATTGTTGAGTTTTTTGCACCTTTTATATAAAACAATTTTTGCACCTTTTATATAAAACAAGTAGTTAAGCCACACTTCTTACACAGTGGTATATTAGTGGTATATTGATGCTTCCTGTTATTACAGGCTCACTAAATAAAGAGACATCTGCAGCTACAGTTAGAAAATCACAGATTAGATGAAATAATAAGTAATATATAATTATTTAACTTGTTACTTATATCGCTAGTGCATCAACTTAATTAAAAACCAAACTTTGGAATTAAATTAATAAGATCAAATAGGTGAATTAATATGATGGTGACACCAAACACGAAAACAAGCAGTAAAGACAAAGATCCTCCAAAGCAACGGTACTGGCTAGGCTGCCAAGTATGATGATATTGATTGTTAGTAATTGGTGTAGTCACTTGCTCAGTTCGGACCTTTCTTACAAGCAAAACTGGGATGATGCATGCCCAAATCGCCGCAAATAACGACGCATAACCAATGGAAGATATAAAGCCAAAAGGAAAGAAAAGAGAGAAGAGCAACGGTGGGAGAAATGTCACCGCCCAAGTTTTCGTTCTACCTACTCGATCAGCGCTAAATTGAAATGCATCAGCAATAAAGTCAAATACACCCAATCCCACACCAATAAAACTAGATAATATTGCTGCTGCTGAAAATGCCCCAATGACAATTGAAAGTGTGTTATCTACTACTCGTTCATCAATCGCCGCTAGCAATGAATCAACATTACCACCTGCCGCATTAATATCGACAAAACTACCTCTATCTATGTTTCCGTAGATCGACACTATCCATACAGCGTAAACTACAAACGCAATAATTGCACCGCCAACTATCGCCTTCTGGGAAGAGTATTCATCGAGGTAGTAATCTCTCATACTAGACACTGCATGATGAAAGCCAAACGCTGTAAGCGCAATTGGCAAAAACGAAAGTAAATATTTTGTCTGCCCTATATCAAATTTACCATATAGAGAGTCCACACGAATCCCGCTAACTAGACCAGAAACGGAAAATGAAAACGTAAAGATCATGAAGATTAATAGTACAAATGATGCTCTATCGACTAGTCGCGTGGAATACCAAACGAAAGCAGAAAATAACAATACAAAGAGCACCGAAGAGACTTGAGCATTAACCTTAATATACTCTTGGAGGATTAATCCAGAAGAAGTGGTGTACGCATATAGAAGAATCGCTCCTACAAAATACACGGCTAAGTTATTCACCCACGCAACCCGATGACCCAGTAGATCCTTTGTTACAGTCGAGAAAGAAGACCGAATTGGGTAAGACTTCAATGCCTCCAACAATAAACATCCACTCAAGACCATTATGACCATGACCCCAGCGAGTGCCAGTATTGACCAAAATGTCCAAGCACCAGAACCAGCCGCTGGTAGTCCCAACATTCCCGCCCCAACACAAATACAAGCAATTATGCAACTTCCTCCCACTAAGGTCGGTTTATTATCGTTACCCATCGCAAATACTCCTTTAACTTTATGCTTTTCAAAAATACTAGATGAATGAACAGATATACGTTTAGGTAATAACAGTACATCCTTTCACACAAAAGCCACCTATAAAACACTATTCAACTTGCTTAATGTATGTGGTGACCTTTTCCCTGCATAAATATGGGACAACTGTTTAGGCAATTGATCATTATTAATTAATTAATAATCAAAATTTAATAACTAATATATCGTGTGAAGTTGATTTTTGGCTTTTCCATATTCGTCATGATTCTACTTATTCCCAGGCTTTTGAAAACTCCTCATTGCGATACAAATCAGCAAGGCCGGTTAACTGTTGCATTCGCAATAGTTCGTCTTTATCCATACCTAGCTCCTTGCCTATTTTCGCATTAGTCCAGCCCATGTTTTTAAGCAAAAGAATCATTTCAGAAGTCAGTTCAACTTGATGCACACCTCTTGCTATATTGTGCCTAACAGAAGACGATATCGCTTGGCCTTTTGTTTTAGATAAGACAATAGCTGGCACATAGCCATCTATCGGTTGTAGGTGTGCATGCTTCTTTAAGAGCTCATATCTATGGTACCCATCAATAATGGTGTAATCTTGCTCGTTCTCCTGTCGATTAACAATAAGTGGAAGGGTCAACCCATCTTGCTCTAAAGAATGAAGCAATAAATTGCTTTCTGGCCTAGCCATCTTATTGGGATTGTAGTCGTTTGCGTTAAGTGAAGTTATAGGCAGAAGTTCAACTGCACAAATTGGTGGGAGCAACGGAAAATGCTTTACTATCTGCTTACTTATGTCGTTATATTGATCTATCCAGTCTGCATCTATTGCTAAGCTCTCAGAAGAGCTTTTCTCATTTAACCCTTCTCCTGATTGTTTGAACAATGATTTAAACAGGGCCTTACTTCTTTTTAGAGTCTTTTCCATATCGCGTCATACCTTTTGCATAATTATTAAGGTTTTGAGTTGGCTTTAGATGACTTAACGTGCCCAAATGACAAGCCACGACAACTGTAGTCATTTTTTATCAGAACCTTACAGATCCGTCTCCAACTCGGGACTTGTCTTCTTGATTCAAGCTTAGAGTCTGCAAAATCTGGGATATACGTAATACCCTTTGATGGACCATGTTTACGCCACCATTGGAGAAATTTGAATATTTTTTCCCTGTAGTGATTTTCAAGTTCGGGAGGGAGCGATCTCAAGATTTGCTTGCTGTACTGACGATAAGTCATCCCTTTAGGAAGTTTAAACCGATAGTGCCCGAGTATTCTCCCTTGGCTTTTAGTATAACGCCCGCCAAAATTGCAACCTTCAACTCTCCCAACTAATTTTTGCCATGTGTCTGGCTCTAACAGTTGGTATAGCCATAAACTCTTTCTTTGTTCATCACCAAACGGTTGGCAAAGCCTTTGAAGCGATAGCTTCACACCAGCTTTATGCATAAGATCATAAATCCTATTGTAGTCCCAACCACGCCTCCCATTCACTATCCAAATATCCCTAGCCTTCCAGTCATAAATGGGATACGCCATGTACACCCCTTTGATCATTTGAGTTGTCCACTGCTTATGTTTATATCTAATTTTTCGAACATTTTTAATCGTTTGGTAACGATTCAGCGACTCATCGGCTCGAATACCAATTACAACCGCAATTTCAGTCCCTTTTTGCTTTTGATACCAATCTGCAAACCCAATAACAAAATCTTCAAACTCAGTACCTATTTCAAAAAATGGAAGCTGTTCGGGTTTGCTGATCACTCCTTTTACATCGGGTATGGATCTCACCCAAATATCTTTACAATTCGGGTCCCAACACATCCATTTCGGTTGAAATTGTGAGACAGCATTACGAAGGGTTATAGGCAAACACACCCAATACTGGTTTACCTTACCAGCTCTAATTAAGCGCTTAAGGAAATCTTCGGTATGCTGAAATTGAGCCTCAAAATCAACAATCAACACATCAACTGGCAGCCGATTTCTTTTTTCTGCTTCCTCAATAGCTAGATTAACTAGAACCGACGAATCTTTACCTCCAGATAATGAAATATAAAGACTGTCGAAGTGGTCGAAAAGATAGCAAATTCTTTCCTTAGCGGTGACAAAAACACTTTTATTTAGTAACTTTTTTGTTCTTTTGGTTCCCATGATTAAAACCAAGTCCTTTATTCAACTCTATGCACTTACGTTTTATCAACTATGGATTTATTTTCTAATAATTTATATCTATTTATATTAAACCTATCAGAGAATCAGAATAGAGAATGCCATTTTACATCCGATTTGAAACAGCACCCATCCTTACTTTCCTCTAACCTTACCATAACCCAATATTTAAAACTCTGAATAAGCCGATTGGCTAAACTATTACAACGAAAGTTCTCTAAAATAAGTAACTTTTCTATATAAGCACTATGTGTTGAAGTGTCATGTTTCTTTCCACGATCTGTTGGTGAAATGAGATAACCGTAAATAAAACCTACGACTCTCCGATTCTTGTGCTCAATAACAGATAACATCTGACCAGACTCTTCAATGATTTTTTTAATCTGTAAACGAGTAGGTGCTACATCAAAAATTCTAAAGCTCTCTTTCTTATACGTTAGTGCAAAACCATGTAATCGACAATAACGCTTTGCTTCCAAAACGCACAGTTCATGGACGATTTGGTAGTCCTTTATCGTTGCTGGTCTAACCTTAAATTCATTCTCATCTAATTTAGGTAGCCTAACAGAGTTGCGAATTATTTTCTTTTCCACAAAGATAACCTCCATAAAAATTTAACTAATATTAGTTAGTGCCACTTACAATATAAACGCAAGTTAATAATACATTAAACCCAAAACCTTACTTTAAATAATGTTTAAATAATTATGAAAGAGCTCCTAAGCGTAATATTATTCAATGCGTTACTAAGGTAACTGACGTTGTTGATGAGATTTATATCCGGAGTTTGAATTAAATCAATAAGTCAGACCACCTTGGACTTCGTTGCTTGATTACAAAGCAGATCTATCTGCTTAGTATTGGGTTAACGCTACTAATTGTAAATCTTCAGGAGGGTGCCCTCTCAACACCCTCCTTTTTTGAAGTACTGCTAACGCTCTGTCATCAGCTTAGTAAGGGTTTGTCCTTCATTCCTGACAATTACAGACAAACCAATGACTGCTATATCAACTTCAAAGCTATATTCTTGCCTCACTCGTTAGCAACAACCAACAACACATTTTTGAGGCCTACTATGAAATACCATTCGTTAACTTTATTTGCTGCATCTCTTGCATTAGCAACAAGCTATGCGAGTGCCGCTACCACACCAAATAGCACAAACCTTGATAGTTTGATTAAGCAAAATCAAAATTCAATCGCTCATAACAGCCAAAAGATTGCGGAATACAAACAGGATTCTAGAAAAATCGGCAGTACATTGTTGATTTACGGTCAAAGTAACGATCGCCGCGTATCAAAGGATGAGGCGTTAATCGCCAACAATAAGCAAGCCGTTTCCAACATCAGTCAAAAAGTCGATGCCGCGACCAAACAGGTGAATGTTAATAATCAAGCAATTAACAAAACTAACCAGGCGTTACATTCTGATGAGCAAAAGATCACGAGCAACACGCAACACATTGCTAGAACAGAGCACAAGCTAGCCTCTAACGAACAGCAACTTCAAGCTAACACACATGAAATATCTCAAACAAAGCAAGCATTAACCCCCTGTGTCAGGATAGTTGTCGCCCTTAATCCTCAATAAAAGTAAAACAGGGAGCGGTAAGTTTAATTAAGTGAAGCGTTATTCAAAAGAGCATAAGAAAGCAACTATTCGCAGGTTTGTTGAAAGTGGTTTATCCTTGCGGGAGTTTGCAGATAATGAAGGTATGCATATCTCTACTCTGCACGATTGGAAGAATAAGTATTTAG
>NZ_OANU01000003.1 GCF_900089835.1 Vibrio thalassae
GGCGGCATTACTGGATAGGCTTCTTCATCACTCGCACATCGTACAAATCAGTGGAGAAAGCTACCGATTACGAGGAAAGAAGGCGGCTGGAACCATACCAACAGTTCTAGAAAATCTATCTGAAAGTAAAAATTAATTACTTGGGTGGGTCAGTTTTACTTCGGCGATAACGTCGATAAGTGGGTCAATTTTAAACTGGCGTTGACATTGTAGGGCTGGTAACTCTGGGAGTATTTCCAGCGGCGCCCTGTTTGTTATACAGAGTCATAGAGTCGCTCCAATACAGATTTTGTTATACACACTAACTAGAACAATAATGTTAGTGTTTGGTTAACAATTTCCATTTTGGAAATCGAGCGATCTGTTTTTTCTTTTGTTGTGTAAGTGTAGTAGTGCATATGTGTATAGGTCAATAGCGCTACACTGATAATTCTGATGATAGCACTAATTTGGATTAAGGTCACACTTTGTGCTGAAAGCGTTATATTGTTTCAACAGCAGTCGTCAACAAAGGTTGATTCTGGTTTATGAAATCAAATGCATATTTTACCGAATTTTCGCCTGATTTTTATCCTGAGCCAGAAAGTGATACCATACCGCGCAAATGTGAACGCTTGGCGTCTCTTTTAGAAAATAGCGTTGTCTTTTTTTAGAGGATATAGCCTGTGTTGCCGTGGCAACCGAGTTAACTAATCAACATTGAGAAAGATATGAAACATACTGTTGAAGTCATGATCTCTGAGCAAGAAGTTCATGAGCGTGTAAAAGTGCTAGGTAAAGAAATTACTGAATACTACAGGGGAAGCGAAGAGTTAGTGATGGTCGGTTTGCTACGCGGCTCTTTCGTCTTTATGGCAGATTTAGCTCGTGCTATCGAGCTTACTCACTCGGTGGACTTTATGACGGCTTCAAGTTATGGCAACACGATGGAGAGCTCACGTGACGTGCGCATCCTGAAAGATCTAGATGATGACATTAAAGGTAAAGACATTCTGCTGGTGGAAGACATTATCGATACTGGTAATACCTTAAACAAAGTGAAAGAGATTCTATCGCTACGTGAACCAAACTCGATTCAGATCTGTACTCTACTAGACAAACCATCTCGTCGTGAAGTTGATGTTGACGTAAAATGGGTTGGTTTCGAAATTCCCGATGAGTTCGTAGTGGGTGTGGGTATCGATTACGCGCAAAAATATCGTCACTTGCCTTACATTGGTAAAGTAGTACCTCAGGAATAAATCTTGTCGTACAAAAATAAAAAATGCCCATCTCTGTGAGATGGGCATTTTTCTAAATACTGAATTATTTGAGTACTTCGGTACTCAAAATTTTCGACATAGCAGCTTGGTAATTGACTTCTAGACTCTCTCTGCTCGAGCAGCGTACACCGAGATCTTTCAATTTACCATCACCGATACCATAAACCACACCATGAACTTCGACCTCTTGACCTCGCTCCCAAGCGTTTTGCATAACGGTCGAATTACCCAAGTTGTACACCTGCTCAGCGACGTTAATCTCACACAGTTTATCGCCCCACATGTCACGTGGTAGTTCACCAAGCCAGTTACGATGTTTTAAGTACAAATCGCGGATATGAAGCAGCCAGTTGTTGATAAGTCCAAGCTGTGGGTTATCAATAGCCGCATTTACACCACCACAGCCATAGTGACCACAGACAATGATGTGTTTGACTTTTAGTACATCCACCGCGTACTGCACCACAGATAGACAATTAAGGTCAGTATGGATGACTTGGTTAGCGACGTTACGGTGAACAAAGAGTTCGCCTGAATATAACCCTGTTAAGCGCTCCGCTGGTACTCGACTGTCAGAACAGCCAATCCATAGGAATCCAGGGTTTTGGCCTTCCTCTAGCTTTGCGAAATACTCTGGTCTTTCAGAGCGAATTTCTTCAGACCACTTTGAATTGTTGTCAAAGAGTTGTTTGATTTCCGGCATGATACTTCCCTTCAATAATTCGAGATACTATACACAATGTTACAAATTGAATCTCGAAAAAAAAGTATCAAAATGTACTCATCTGACGTGTTCATATACATAAAATCAGTAACTTATCGATTGAGTGAAAAAAACGTATATCTTATGAGAATTGAATGACTTTTATTAGTTATTAACTTATTGTCACATTTGTTATGGTGAGGCAATTTTTTGGTTATTTTTAGGGATGATAATGAAGTTAGGGCGTCGTTTTGAAGAGCTTGACCTCAAAGGGGATGTATTCGGTGGAGTGACAACCGCGATTATTTCGTTGCCTCTGGCCTTAGCGTTTGGAGTCGCATCTGGCGCTGGAGCAGAAGCGGGACTTTGGGGGGCGATTATGGTGGGGCTGTTTGCCTCGTTATTCGGTGGTTCTTCCAGTCTTATTTCTGAGCCCACCGGTCCTATGACGGTAATTATGACCGCTGTCTTAACTGCTATGATGGCTAAGTATCCGGAAACGGGAATGGCAATGACGTTCACTGTTGTCATGATGGCGGGTATTTTTCAAATCTTACTTGGCACGTTAAAACTTGGAAAATACGTTACCTTGATGCCGTATAGTGTTGTGTCAGGGTTTATGTCTGGGATAGGCGTGATTCTGGTAATTTTGCAGTTGGCGCCTCTATTGGGACAAGCTGCACCTGCAGGTGGGGTCATTGGAACAATTACAGCGTTACCTGAGCTGTTTGCCAATATTGATTTTTCAGAGCTGTTTCTTGGACTACTGACGCTAGCCATTCTGTTTTTGTTCCCGAAAAAGTATCGTCAACATGTGCCCCCGCAACTTGTTGCCTTGGTGCTCGTCACTATGATTTCTATGTTGTTTTTCAATAGTGAAAGTATTCGTAGAATTGGCGAGATCCCTGCAGGCTTGCCGTCTTTGGTCATACCGCATTTTAACGCTGACATGCTGACAACTATGCTTATTGATGCGCTTGTACTCGGTACATTAGGGTGTATTGATACCTTGTTAACGGCAGTTATTGCTGATTCTCTTACTCGTAAAGAGCATGATTCAGATAAGGAGCTACGCGGGCAAGGGCTAGCGAACCTTGTTGCGGGTTTGTTTGGCGCATTACCGGGTGCTGGTGCGACAATGGGAACGGTGACCAACATCCAAGTTGGGGCTCGTTCGCCCTTATCAGGCGTAGTTCGTGCTTTGGTGTTGGCCTTGGTGGTGTTAGTGGCTAGTGAACTTACTGAGCCAATTCCAATGGCCGTGTTGGCTGGTATCGCAGTTTATGTTGGTTTCAACATACTGGATTGGAGTTTTATTCAGCGAGCGCACAAGGTGAGTTTAGCTGGCATGGCGATTATGTATGGCGTTATGCTGCTGACGGTTTTTGTTGACCTGATTGTTGCTGTTGGCCTTGGCGTGTTTATCTCGAACATTATTATTATTGAAAGATTGAGCCGCGAACAAGCGCGTCAGGTAAAAGCGATCAGTGATGCCGATGATGACGATGTGCCGTTAAGTGAATCCGAGAGAGAGCTGTTAGAACAAACCCAAGGAAAAGTACTGTTTTTCTACTTATCAGGACCAATGATCTTTAGTGTTTCCAAAGCGATTTCACGCCAACATTCTAGTATTGCTGATTACCAAGCGATGATACTTGATCTTACCGATGTTCCTATGATCGATGTGACGGTTGGACTTGCGCTGGAAAACGCTATCAAGGATGCCAAGGATGCGAATTGTGAGGTATACCTGTTATGTCCAAATGTACAAACTCGACAGCAATTAGATAAATTCCACGTTATTGACTTGGTACCAGATGGCAATATCTATCAGCAGCGAGAGCATGCACTGGATGCCGCACATAAGGCGACAGCGTAATGGGTTGAAAAAGCGAGTATTCAATATGCTCGTTTTTTATGTGTAATTTATCACCACCACTTGAAAAGTGGGGCCATCATCATCATGTGTAGGAACATATTCAAATTTTTCGATATCATTGGAAATATCAAACTATTTCAATGACGCATTCTTCGGTGCAAATTATGATCGCATTAGAAATTGAGCAGTTAAGAAAGACATACGCAGGTGGTTTTGAAGCGCTTAAAGGCGTGAGTCTTCAAGTTGAGCAAGGGGATTTTTATGCCTTGCTTGGGCCCAATGGTGCGGGTAAATCCACTACCATAGGTATCATTACGTCCCTCGTTAACAAAACTTCCGGCAAAGTCTCAGTGTTTGGTCACGATATAGACAATGAGCTTGAGTTGGCAAAGCAGCAGCTTGGTCTGGTGCCACAAGAGTTTAACTTTAACCAGTTTGAGACAGTTGAGCAGATCGTTCTTCAGCAAGCGGGGTATTATGGCGTCACTAAAGACGTAGCGAAACAGCGCGCGCAAAAGTATCTCTCTCAACTCGATCTTTGGGACAAGCGAAGCGAACGAGCACGTAATCTGTCAGGCGGAATGAAACGTCGACTGATGATTGCGCGTGCTTTGATGCATGAGCCTAAATTACTGATTCTCGATGAGCCGACGGCGGGTGTTGATATTGAACTTCGCCGTTCAATGTGGCATTTCCTTAAAGAGATCAATCGACAGGGTATTACCATTATCCTGACAACTCACTACCTTGAAGAGGCGGAGCTACTTTGTCGTAATATTGGCATTATCCAGCGAGGTGAACTGATTGAAAACACCTCGATGAAAGCTTTGCTTAATAAGTTAGATGTAGAAACCTTTATTCTTGATATTGACTCAGAGGCTGAGGTTCCTGCGCTACAAGGTGTAAAAGCACAAAGTCTAGTAAATGGTTCTCTTGAGATCGAAATTGAGAAAACTCAGGGGTTGAACCACATTTTTACTCAGCTTTCTGATGCCGGCATCAAGGTGCTGTCAATGAGGAACAAAGCCAATCGACTTGAAGAGTTGTTTGTTTCTATTGTACGAAATCAAACGGAGGCAAACTGATGAACTTGTACGGTTTGTATTGGACGGCGTTTAAGAGTCTACTTACTAAAGAAATTAACCGCTTTACACGAATTTGGGTACAAACGTTAGTCCCACCAGCGATTACCATGACACTCTACTTCATCATCTTCGGCAGCCTGATTGGTTCTCGAATCGGTGAAATGAACGGTTTTAGTTACATGGAGTATATTGTTCCTGGTCTTATCATGATGTCGGTGATCACCAACTCATATTCGAACGTTGCTTCATCTTTCTTTAGTGCTAAATTTCAACGCAATATCGAAGAGCTACTTGTCGCACCAGTTCCGAATTACGTCATCATTGCAGGTTTTGTCATGGGGGGTGTTGTACGTGGCTTGTTAGTCGGCACAATAGTGACGTTTGTCTCGCTGTTTTTTGTTGATTTACAATTAGAGCATTGGGCAGTGATTATCGCTACGGTGTTTATGACGTCGGTGGTGTTCTCACTCGGCGGTCTCATAAATGCCGTGTATGCCAAGACCTTTGATGATATCTCGATCATTCCTACGTTTGTTTTGACACCACTGACGTATTTAGGCGGGGTATTTTACTCGCTCAGTCTACTTCCTGAATTTTGGCAAAGCGTATCTAAGATCAATCCAATTGTTTATATGGTTAACGCTTTCCGTTACGGTTTCTTGGGTGTGTCGGATGTAGGGATTGTGACATCTTTTGGCGTACTCTTGGTGTTTATCGTGGTACTTTATGCAGTAGCCCATCATTTGGTGACTAAGGGTATTGGCCTTAGAAGCTAGAATGTGATTCTAGCTTAATACACTGATATGTGATCAATGAAGTGGTAGCAGTAGCTGCCACTTTTTGTTTCAGTCGAGACAAGGACGACAAATGCAACTGCCTGCGCAATTACAACACGATGCTCAATCAGCGTTTGAGCGAATTCAACAATCCTATTCCGACCTATCCCATTGGACTCCAGAGCGACAACAACAACTGAAGTATGTCATGGCGATGAGCTGTTTTGTAGAAGAGTCACTACTGAAGGATGAAGGGCTGTTTGCTGAGCTGCCTGAGATGCTTTCGCATCAGAGTCGAGCAGAAAACTATCGAGTGCGATTGGCCGCTCAACTTGAGGCTTGTAGTAGTGAAATGGAAGGTCACCGTGTGTTACGTCGATTCCGTAATCGAGAAATGACGTACATTGCGTGGCGTGATTTTATTCATGATTGGAGTCTAGAACAAAGTCTGCACCATCTTTCTATGTTAGCGGAAGCGATGATCTTTGAGACCTACCAATGGCAATATCAAGCGTGTTGCGCAGAATGGGGTACGCCGTGCAATGCAGAGGGTGAAGCGCAGCCAATGCTGATTATCGGTATGGGGAAACTCGGGGGCGGTGAGCTGAACTTCTCATCGGATATCGATCTCATTTTCACTTACCCAGAGAACGGCGAAACGCAGGGTACGCGTCGCTCAATTGCCAATGCTCAGTTCTTTACACGTTTAGGGCAGCGCATCATCAAAGCGCTAGATCAACAGACGTTTGATGGTTTCTGTTATCGAGTGGATATGAGACTGCGTCCGTTTGGTGAAAGCGGGCCGTTGGTGATGAGTTATGCCGCACTGGAGGACTACTATCAAGAGCAAGGCCGAGATTGGGAACGTTATGCGATGGTGAAAGCACGTGTAATGGGCAGTGAAATGTATCCACAATACCAAGAGCTGCGCAAAATGTTGCGTCCATTTGTGTTTCGCCGTTATATCGACTTTAGCGCCATTCAGTCTTTAAGGCGTATGAAATCGATGATCAGTAGTGAAGTTCGTCGTCGAGGGCTAGGTAACAATATCAAGCTCGGCCCTGGTGGTATTCGTGAAGTCGAGTTCATTGCCCAAGTGTTCCAACTAATTCGTGGCGGACGTGAACCTAGTTTACGAGGCAGAGGGTTACTAGAAACGTTAAACGCGATAGAGACGTTATCGTTATTAGAACCAGAGAAAGTTCAGCAGTTAAGGTCGGCATACTGCTTCTTGCGTGGCTTAGAGAACTTATTGCAAGCCATGGCGGATAAGCAGACTCAAACGTTACCAGATAAGCCGAGTGATCAACTTAAATTGGCTTGTGCGATGCGATTTAACTCTTGGGCTGAGATGATTCAAGCCACAGAACAACATATGTTGAATGTTCATCAGGCCTTTGCAAGTTTGATCGGAGAGGACGATGAAGAGGACGAAGCCGATCCTATCGCTAAGCATTTCCATGAACTTTGGGATATGGCGGATCGATCCGAGGTCATTGAACACGTGTTAGAACACGATCTGCATGTGGAGAATCCAGCCGACAAACAGCGAACGATTCAGCAGTTTAAAGCAGATCTGGCGAAGAAAACCTTGGGTCCTCGTGGGCGAGAAGTACTCAATCGACTCATGCCAAAGGTCTTTAGTGCCATCTATGCTCACAAGGATGCCGAGTTTGGTTTATCGCGAGTGCTGCATGTGTTACATCGCATTGTAACTCGAACGACTTACCTTGAACTGTTGGATGAGCACCCGGCTGCACTCGTGCAGTTAGTGAGGCTTTGTACGGCAAGCCCGATGATCTCGGAACAGCTTGGGCGTTATCCAATCTTGCTTGATGAACTGCTTGACCCTGCCCACCTCTATAACCCGGTTCCGCTAGAGTCATATAAAACCGAGTTGCGTGATTATCTGGCTCGCATTCCAGAAGAGGACATGGAGCAGCAGATGGAGGCGCTACGTCAGTTTAAGCAGACCTGTATTCTCAGAATAGCAGCGGCTGATATCGCAGGTGTATTGCCGGTTATGAAAGTAAGCGATCATTTAACCTACTTAGCTGAAGCCATTGTGGAAGCGGGTATCAATCAAGCTTGGCAACAGATGGTGGCTAAATATGGAGAACCAACACATTTGAAAGATCGTGCCAGCAAAGGTTTTGCGGTCATTGGCTACGGTAAAGTCGGCGGCTGGGAGTTGGGCTATAATTCCGATTTGGATATTGTGTTTATGCATGATTGCCCGGTGAGTGCGTATACCGACGGCAAAAAAGAGATAGACGGTCGTCAGTTCTATCTTCGTTTAGCGCAGCGCATTATCCATATATTCTCAACCAGAACAGCATCAGGTATTCTCTATGAAGTGGATACCAGATTGCGTCCGTCTGGCGCATCAGGATTACTAGTGAGCCCAACCGATGCGTTTGATGAATATCAGCACAATGATGCTTGGACATGGGAGCATCAAGCGTTAGTAAGAGCGCGTATGATTTATGGTGATACGCCGTTACAGCAAGCCTTTGAAAATACTCGCAACGACGTACTTCGTCAGGCGCGTGATGCCGAGACCTTAAAGCAACAAGTGGTTGAGATGCGTGAAAAAATGCGTGACCATTTGGGCGGTAAAAAAGCTGGCCGCTTTATGTTGAAACAAGATGCGGGCGGAATCACTGATATTGAGTTTTTAGCGCAGTATTTGGTGCTGCAATACAGTCATGACAAGCCAAAACTGACTCGTTGGTCCGATAATGTGCGCATCTTTGAGTCAATGATGTCACAGGGTGTAATGGAAGAAGAGCAGGCGATGGCACTCACTCACGCCTACACTACATTACGCGATGAAATTCACCATCGTAATCTGCTTAATTTAGAGGCGGATGTGGATGAGAGTAAGTTCCCCCAAGAGAAATCTATTGTTGTTAAAGCGTGGGACCAGTGGCTGGGGTAATTCTTGCTTCAGCTTGGTATTCAAACGAAGAGTTGTGCTACTATCCATTCAATAGCTTAGCCAAAAGATTTAAGACAAGAGGGCACAATCACGCCCTCTTACATCATATTGGAGTACAGAAATGAAACCCATCCTACCGAATTACAGTGACTCTGGCGTCTTGATTGTCGGTGACCTTATGTTAGACCGCTACTGGTATGGTCCGACCGGGCGTATTTCTCCAGAAGCGCCAGTGCCTGTAGTAAAAGTAGAAAACAATGAAGAACGTCCTGGTGGTGCTGCCAACGTAGCGATGAATATCGCCTCTCTAGGCGGTCACGCACATACGATTGGATTGGTTGGTATGGATGAGCCAGCAAAAGTGCTGACTGAAACCCTGACTTCGTTAAAGGTAACTTGTGACTTTGTTGCGTTGCCTAATTATCCAACGATTACCAAACTTCGAGTTCTAAGCCGAGGTCAGCAATTGATCCGCTTAGATTTTGAAGACAAATTTGAGAATACCGATCCTGAGTTGATTCTGGCTAAGATGGAACAAGCTTTACCACATGTGAAATCTGTGGTGCTTTCTGATTATGCGAAAGGTGCATTAGAGCATGTACAAGCCTATATACAGAAAGCGAAATCAGCAGGAGTACCAGTATTTATTGACCCGAAAGGGGCTGATTTTGAACGTTATCGTGGCGCCACTTTACTAACGCCAAATATGGCTGAGTTTGAGCATGTTGTTGGCAAAGTAAAAAGCGAGCAGGATCTTATCGACAAGGGCAATGCACTCATCAAAGAGTTCGACTTTGAAGCACTACTGGTGACTCGCAGTGAACATGGTATGACCTTGCTTCGTAAAGACCAAGACCCATTCCATTTACCAACTCAAGCGAAAGAAGTGTATGACGTAACGGGTGCAGGCGATACGGTTATTTCTGTATTAGCGGCATCAGTAGCAGCGGGCAAGCCGCTTGACGAGGCCTGTGCTTTGGCTAACGCTGCGGCGGGTGTAGTTGTTGGTAAGCTTGGTACGTCCACACTATCAACTATTGAGCTTGCTGAAGCTATTCACGGCAGTCAAGACACTGATTTTGGCGTGATCAGTGAAGCGGCTTTGATTGAAGCAGTAGCGAAAGCTCGTTCTAAAGGTGAAACCGTGGTGATGACGAATGGTTGCTTTGACATTCTCCACGCAGGACATGTGTCTTATCTAAACCACGCTGCTGAGCTTGGCGATCGCCTAATTGTTGCTGTGAACACAGACGAATCTGTTCGAGCGCTTAAAGGCCCTGGTCGTCCAGTGAACCCAACCGATCGTCGCATGGCCGTACTTGCTGGTCTAGGAGCTGTGGATTGGGTGGTACCATTCTCAGAAGAAACGCCACAACGCTTGATTTCGGAAGTGCTACCAAGTCTGCTGGTGAAAGGTGGTGACTACAAGCCAGAAGAGATTGCTGGTGGTAAAGAAGTGATCGCTGCTGGTGGTGAAGTAAAAGTACTGAATTTTGAAGATGGCTGCTCAACGACTGAGATCATTGAGGCAATCAAAGGTGGCCGAGGTTAGTCCTTTCGTGCCCATAAACTAATAAAAAGGGACGCGTTAGCGTCCCTTTTTGATGTCAGTTAGCGATTATTTCGCTTTCTTTAGGCCTGCATTGATATCAACGATATCTTGCTCGCTTAGCGTACCTACCGATTGGCGCAGGTTCAGAATACTAATGATGTAATCGTAGCGCGAATCTGAAAGATTGCTTTCAGCGTTATACAGAGCTTGAGTGGCTTCTAACACGTCGACAATCGTACGAGTACCCACATCAAAACCAGCTTTGGTCGCTTCTAGTGCCGACTCAGCAGAAATAACGGTTTGTTCGTAAGCACGAATCGCACCAATCGAAGAGTTGATGTTGTTGTTGTTCGCACGAACGTTCTTCACTACTGAGCGGTATGTTTGCTCTAGCTGTTCACTGGCTTCAACGTATGCGAACTCAGCTTGTTTGGTTTGCGAGGTAATGTTGCCACCTGTGTATAGCGGGATAGATAAGTTGATACCAGCATTAAAGGTGTTATCTGTAGGGCCATTGATTATAGCTGATGAATTTTCGCCGTTTCGCTCATTACCATAGTTATATCCACCATCAAGAGTTAACTTAGGTAAGTGACCAGAGCTCGCTAGCGTAATATTGTCTTTAGCAATATCTTGTCCAATACGAGCAGAGAGTAAATCTAGGTTCTTATGTTGTGCTTCTTCGAGGAAGAACGCGACAGACTGCTCTGGACGTGCCGCTGAGAAGCGGTCTGTATCAAGGATATCGATGTTGTTGTGTTCTTGACCTGTAATTTCGCGAAGCACTTCATATTGGTTCAGTAGGTTGTTTTCGGCAACAACTTCATCGGCCAACACTCGGTCGTATTGTGCTTGCGCATCGTGAACGTCAGTAATCGCTGATAGACCTACTTCAAAGCGTTGTTTGGTTTGCTCTAATTGGCGAGCTACCGCTGTTTTGTTAGCGCGTACCGATTCAAGGTTATCTTTTGAACGCAGAACTTCAAAGTAAGCTTGAGCAGTACGAAGGATTAGGTCTTGCTGCGCTGCTGCGTATTGAGAATCTGCTTGGCGAGCGTTTTTCTCTGCTGTATCTAAAGTGATCCAGCTTGAACGGTTATAAAGTTCTTGTGAAAAACCTACCCCTGCGCTCAGTTTATCACTGTCTCTTCCGCTGGTATCGCTTCGAGTTAAATCATAACCAGCAGTCAGATTGATTTGTGGCAACAAAGTTGCGCGAGCAGTGTTGATTGCTTCAAATGCACGATCGCGTTGTGCCGCAGCTCTTAGAAGCTGAGGATCGTTCTGTTTAGCTTGATCGTAGATTTCCGTTAGGGAGTCGGCCCATGCCGCTGCACTTACGCTTCCTAATGCAGCTGTGATAAATAATGGAAGCAGTTTTTTCATCTGTCCTAATCCTGCCTGATAATACTGATAAGGGTATGATTCACAGTTTAACTTAAAATGACCGTAATTCACTCGAAACTTTGCACTTTTTTACGCAAGCTCACCTAAAATTGCGACAAATAATTAACCAAAATCAAATTTCATTTGAATTATTGCGTAAAAAGTTGAACCTTGTCGTTGGTAGAACCCCCTTTCCTTGAGTAGACTATAAGATTAACTCTAACCAAAGGTCAGTTATGAAAGACTCTTTACAACAGCATGATAAATTTACGTCTGATGATGTAGAAATAATGTCAAAACAAACGGTGTTCAAAGGGTTCTTCGAAATGGTTCTCTATCGCTTCAAGCATAGACTGTTTGAAGGCGGTTGGAGTTCCGTAATTGACAGAGAAATGTTAGTTCGCGGTGGGGCGGCAGCTATGCTGCCCTATGATCCGGTTCGTGACGAAGTGGTACTTATTGAGCAAATTCGCGTGGGTGCGTTGGAACATGAGTCCCCTTGGCAAGTGGAAATTGTGGCAGGCATCGTCGACAAAGATGAAACGATCGAAGAGTTAGTTCGCCGTGAGTCTGTAGAGGAAGCAGGAGTAGATGTGAAGGCATTAGTGCCCATTACTCGTTACTATCCATCTTCTGGTGGATGCTCCGAACGAATCTCTGTATTTGTTGGCCATGTAGATGCGTCACTAGCGAGCGGCGTTCATGGTCTAGAAACCGAGGGAGAGGATATTCGAGTGCGGGTAGTGTCTCGTGAAACGGCGTATCAAATGATAGAAAGTGGAGAAATCGAAAACGGAGCTTCTATCATTGCATTGCAATGGCTCGAGCTTAATTACCGCAAGTTACAGGCAAATTGGTAGGAATTTTCTATGGTAGGCGTTGTCGATAGTAATACGTATCACGTTGATCTTGCAGAGCTAATGCGGATCTATGAAACGAATTACGCGAAATTGAATCGTTTGATTCCAACAACACCGACAGTTGGAGACGTGCGTTGTTACCAAGCGGCGAATTTGACGTATCAACTGGAAGTACTAGAAGTGACCAAGTACACAACATTGGTCGAAATCTGCCAAGATGATGAGCTTCCTGTTTTTCCATTGCCTAAAATGACGGTACGACTTTACCACGATGCCAGAGTCGCCGAGGTTTGTAATTGCGAGCAAACCGCTAGAGTCAATGCGCGTTATGATTATCCCAACGCCAAAATGTTGCAAAAAGACGAAAAATTTCAGTTCAATCAGTTTCTCGGTGATTGGCTAACTTTTTGCTTAAAAAACGGAATTAGTCGAGCTCCGATCATGTATCGAAGCTAAAAAAGAATTAGATGTTCAGGTTTCTATATTTTGAAAATGACACCCAGTGATGAATCTCAGTTAAGTAGCGTCAGGTTGCTGCAATTGACCGACACGCATCTATTTGCACCGCAAGATGGCTGCTTACTGAGTGTTAATACCCAAGAGAGTTTTCATGCTGTTGTAGCTGAAATCGTCGCACAAGGTCAGCGATTCGATGCCTTGCTAGCGACGGGGGATATTTCACAAGACCACACAGAAGCTTCGTATGAGAAGTTTGTTGCAGGAATAGAGCCATTAGCTCTTCCTTGCTATTGGTTGCCTGGCAATCATGATTATAAGCCTTGTATGAATAGTGTGGTGAGCTCCCCGCTTATCGAGGATGTTACTCATGTGCTCTTAGGCGATAAGTGGCAAGTCGTGCTGCTTGATTCTCAGGTTGTGGGAGTACCTCATGGCCGCTTAAGCGACGCTCAGCTTGAGTTCTTAGACCGTATGCTCTCCACCTACAGCGATAGACATACCTTGGTGCTTTTGCATCATCATCCATTATTGGTGAACAGCGCTTGGCTCGATCAGCATTCGTTAAAAGATGCCGATGAGTTTTGGAATGTGGTTGAAAAACATGACAATGTGCGTGCCGTGCTTTGTGGTCATATTCATCAAGAGTTAGATGAAATGCGTAATGGTGTGCGTGTGCTTGCGACGCCGTCGACTTGCGTGCAGTTTAAACCAAATTCGAATGAATTCGCGTTAGACATCCGCTCGCCAGGTTGGCGAGAGTTAGAGCTAAAACAAGACGGTAGTCTACACACCGAAGTGAAACGTCTTACTAACGGTTCGTTTAGACCTGACTTCAACGCGGAAGGTTACTAATGACGGACAAGAAGCCGCTACTTTTATATATTCATGGCTTTAACAGTTCACCTTTATCGGTGAAAGCACAGATAATGAAGGACTACTGCCAGCAGCATCGTCCCGATATCAAAGTGTTAGTGCCGCAAGTGCCTTGTTTCCCTCAACAAGCTGCTGAACGGCTAACACAATTGATAGAGCGCTATCATCACGACTATCAAATTGCACTCGTGGGCAGTTCACTCGGCGGATATTTGTCGACGTGGCTTAATGATAAATATGGATGTAAAGCGGTATTAGTCAATCCCGCGGTAAAACCCTATGAGCTGTTGCTTGATTTCCTCGGTGAGCAGGAAAATCCTTATACTCATGAGTGTTATACTCTTGAGCATAAACACATTGACGAGCTAAAGGCATTGGATGTGCCAGAGCTTAGAAATCCGGATGACTTTTGGTTACTGCAACAGGAAGGGGATGAGGTCTTAGATTATCGCCAAGCAGTAGCAAAATATCAGCACAGTAAGCAAACAGTGGAAGCTAATGGCGATCATAGCTTTATTGGTTTTGAGCGCTATCCAGAAAGGATAATTGAGTTCTTAGTACTTTAAAGTGATGTTTTTTTCGTCTCTGCTTGAGGAGACTGTCATAAATTTATCCGCAACTTTGGCTTGAAACTTGACAACACTTCCTCAGAGCCAGAGTATGATGTGTCTGTACTTACGCGTAAGCCTTAGAAGTTTGTCATATTTTGACAGTAAAGTGTCTTCAAACAGGCGTGGTATAAAGCCACAATCTCTATTTTTGCTGCTAAGTATCAATCTTTATTTGAGTAAAATTTCCGTATTATGACAGAACAATATAATGCTGGAGCCATTGAGGTCCTCAATGGGCTTGAGCCAGTACGTCGCCGACCAGGGATGTATACGGATACAGTGCGCCCAAACCACTTGGGCCAAGAAGTCATTGATAACAGTGTCGATGAAGCGCTAGCCGGACATGCCTCTAAGGTACAAGTAATTCTGCACGCAGACCAATCTTTGGAAGTCATTGATGATGGTCGAGGCATGCCTGTTGATATCCACCCAGAAGAGAAAATTTCAGGCGTAGAGCTGATTTTCTGCAAGTTGCACGCAGGTGGTAAATTCTCAAACAAAAACTACCAGTTCTCCGGTGGTCTTCACGGGGTGGGCATTTCGGTGGTAAATGCCCTGTCGAAGCGTGTTGAAGTTACCGTTCGTCGTGATGGTCAAGTCTATGAAATGGCTTTTGAAAACGGCAATAAAGTTGAAGAATTGACGGTCACGGGGACGTGTGGACGAAGAAATCGAGGCACGAGTGTTCATTTCTGGCCTGATGCTAGTTACTTTGACTCAGCGAACTTCTCAGTGACCAGACTGGTCAATAATCTGCGCGCTAAAGCGGTACTTTGTCCAGGTCTAGAGATCACCTTTAGCGATAAGGTGAACAATAAAGACTATCAATGGTATTATGAAGATGGTCTAAAAGACTATCTAGCGGAAGGCGTCAAGGGCTATACAGTACTTCCTGAACAACCGTTTACCGGTGAGTTTGCAGCAGAAACTGAAGCGGCAACTTGGGCAGTAATCTGGCAGCCAGAAGGCGGTGAGATGATCACCGAAAGCTATGTTAACTTGATCCCAACGGCTCAAGGCGGTACGCATGTCAATGGTCTTCGCCAAGGCTTGCTTGACGCTATGCGCGAGTTCTGTGAGTTCCGCAACTTATTACCTCGTGGTGTGAAACTGACTGGTGATGACGTATTTGAGCGTTGCTCATACGTTCTCTCGATTAAAATGCAGGACCCACAATTTGCTGGACAGACTAAAGAGCGCCTGTCTTCACGTCAGTGTGCAGCGTTTGTTTCAGGTGTGGTTAAAGATGCGTTCAGTTTATGGCTCAATGAAAAACCGCAGCTAGCAGAACAGTTAGCCGAAGTCTGTATTGCCAATGCGCACCGACGTATGCGTGCGAGTAAAAAGGTAGTACGTAAGAAGGTAGCGTCAGGACCTGCACTTCCAGGTAAGTTGACCGACTGTTCGCAACAAGATCTAAACCGTACCGAAATCTTCTTCGTGGAGGGGGATTCTGCGGGTGGTAGTGCTAAACAAGCTCGTGATCGTGAGTTCCAAGCAGTGATGCCTCTGCGTGGTAAGATCCTGAATACTTGGGAAGTATCAGCGGATCAAGTGTTAGCATCGCAAGAAGTACATGATATTTCGGTAGCGCTGGGCATCGATCCTGACAACGAAGATCTTAGTGGTTTGCGTTACGGCAAAGTCTGTATTCTTGCCGATGCGGACTCAGACGGATTGCATATTGCAACACTATTATGTGCTCTGTTTACCAAACATTTCCGTTCATTGGTCGCTGCGGGACACGTCTACGTGGCGATGCCTCCTCTGTATCGTATCGACTGTGGCAAAGAAGTGTTCTACGCCCTAGATGATGACGAGAAAGACGGCGTACTTGAGCGCTTAAGTAAGAAGAAAGCTAAGATCAACGTTCAGCGATTTAAAGGATTGGGTGAAATGAACCCACTTCAACTTCGTGAAACGACGATGGATCCGAATACTCGTCGTCTAGTCCAGTTGACGATTGATGACGACGAAGCGACCGATGAAATGATGGATATGCTGCTAGGTAAGAAACGAGCAGATGATCGTCGTAGCTGGCTGCAAAACAACGGTGATATGGCTGAGGTATAACAATGTCCACTGAAATGTCTTTTGATGGCGTAGAACAGCTGCCTCTGCGAAAGTTCACCGAAGACGCCTATTTAAATTATTCAATGTACGTCATTATGGATCGTGCATTGCCTTATATTGGAGACGGTTTAAAGCCAGTTCAACGTCGTATCATTTATGCGATGTCAGAGCTTGGTTTGTCCGCCTCTGCAAAGTACAAGAAATCTGCGCGCACCGTTGGTGATGTTTTAGGTAAATACCACCCGCACGGTGACTCAGCTTGTTATGAAGCGATGGTCTTGATGGCGCAGCCATTCTCTTATCGTTACCCTCTGGTTGACGGTCAAGGTAACTGGGGTGCACCAGACGATCCTAAGTCGTTCGCAGCGATGCGTTATACCGAAGCGAAACTGTCTAAGTTCGCCGAAGTACTGCTAGGTGAAATTGGTCAAGGTACGGTTGAGTGGCAACCAAACTTCGATGGCACAATGAAAGAGCCAAAGATTCTGCCAGCACGCCTGCCACATATTTTGCTCAATGGTATAACAGGTATTGCCGTTGGTATGGCGACTGACATTCCACCGCATAACGTGCGTGAAATCGCGGATGCGACGATCCATCTCATCGATAACCCTAAAGCCGATTTATCGCAAGTAATGGATTTTGTAAAAGGTCCAGACTACCCAACCGAAGCGGAAATTATCTCGCCAAGTGCTGACTTAGAGAAAATCTATCGCACGGGTCGTGGCAGCGTGAAGATGCGAGCAGTATGGCACAAAGAAGGCTCTGATATTGTTATTACCGCGTTGCCACACCAAGTTTCGGGCGCAAAACTGTTAGAGCAAATTGCCAACCAGATGCGTGCTAAGAAGCTGCCTATGGTCGATGATCTGCGCGATGAGTCAGACCATGAAAACCCAACTCGTATTGTTGTGGTGCCGCGTTCAAACCGCATCGATTGTGATCAGCTCATGAACCACTTGTTTGCATCGACCGATCTTGAGAAAAACTTCCGAGTGAACCTCAACATGATTGGTTTAGACAATCGTCCGCAAGTGAAAGGTTTGGTTCAAATCCTCTCTGAATGGATTCAATTCCGTCGTGAGACAGTGCGCAAACGCCTACAATATCGCCTAGATAAAATCTTAGCTCGTTTGCACATTTTAGAAGGTTTGTTGGTTGCGTATCTAAACTTGGATGAAGTGATTGAAATCATTCGTACTGAAGACGAGCCTAAAGCGGTGCTTATGGAGCGCTTTGGAATCACAGATATTCAAGCCGATGCTATTTTAGACACCAAACTTCGTCATCTTGCTAAGCTTGAGGAAATGAAAATCCGCGGCGAGCAAGAAGAGTTAGAAAAAGAGCGTGAGAAGCTAGAAAAACTTCTAGGTTCTGAGCGTCGCATGAATACTCTGCTAAAGAAAGAGATTCAAACCGACGCTGAGAAATATGGCGACGACCGCCGTTCACCAATTGTTGAGCGTGCAGAAGCGAAAGCAATGACCGAGCGCGACCTGGTTCCTAGTGAGCCAATCACGGTTGTGCTGTCTGAAAAAGGTTGGATTCGCCATGCGAAAGGGCATGATGTGGATGCGAGTAGCCTGAATTACAAAGCGGGTGATAAGTTCTTAGCGAGTGCTCGAGGTAAGAGCAACCAGCCTGCCGTCTTCTTGGGCAGCGATGGTCGCAGTTATTCGCTTGAGTCACACTCACTACCTTCAGCGCGAAGTCAGGGTGAGCCAATTACGGGGCGTTTGAACATCAATGCTGGCACGAGTATTCGCCAAGTGGTGATGGGGGAAGAGTCTCAGCTATGGCTAGTGGGTTCCGATGCAGGCTATGGCTTTGTGTGTAAAGGCTCAGATTTGCTCTCTAAGAACCGCAGCGGTAAAGCACTTGTTACGCTTCCACAAGGGGCTGAAGTGATTACACCATCGACGGTCGGCGACTTGGACTCTGATGAGATTCTTGCGATTACCAACCAAGGGCGTATGTTGCTATTCCCGATCAAAGACTTGCCTCAGCTTGGCAAGGGGAAAGGGAATAAGATCATCAATATCCCTTCAGCGAAAGCCAAAGCCAGAGAAGAGTTTGTTTCTCACCTTATGTCATTACCTCAAGGGGCAACCATTACCCTTTATGCTGGTAAACGTAAACTTGGTTTGAAACCTGCTGACCTGGATAATTTCCGTGGAGAGCGTGGTCGAAGAGGCGGTCTACTGCCTCGTGGCTTGCAGCGTGTTACACGTATTGAAATTGATTCGGGCGATATGGTTTCAGACGAGAGTCAAGACTAAGGCGAATATAGATGAAGAACCTCCGAGCTTGCTCGGAGGTTTTTTTATTGGGTGTTGTGATGACAACCTAGGGTTTAAGTAATGTAGTATTACTCTCGTGTATCTTCTCCAACGTTTACTGGCAAAGTGAGCTCTTTGCCGTCACGAAGTATCTTAACGTTAACCGTTGTTCCGGGTCTCAGGTCGGTGACTAAGTCTAAGACGCCTTGGCGGCCATTCAGTTTATTCCCATCTATCATCAAGACGATATCTTGCACTTTAATTCCGGCTTTTGCTGCAGGACCTTCAGGATCTAAACCAAGAACAATAATTCCCCCGATGTGTTCATTTCCGAGTAATCGAGCAGTAACCGAATTAATATCTTGTCCATCGATACCGATATAGCCGCGAATCACTCGACCATCGGCGATGATTTTTTCCATGATTTTGCTGGCTAACTGATAGGGAATAGCAAAAGAGATACCATAGGTCTCAAGGTCAGTGGCTTGTTGAAAAGAAGCCGTGTTGATGCCAACCAGCTCACCAAGAGTGTTGACCAGAGCACCGCCTGAGTTGCCTTGATTAATCGCTGCATCTGTCTGGATAAAGGCTTGAATCCCCCCGGCACTAATTGAAGAACGTCCCGTGGCAGAAATGATTCCAAAAGTGGTGGTTTGTCCAAGGTTGTAGGGGTTGCCAATGGCTAAAACAACATCGCCAACTTTCGGAGAATAATTAGGGTTGAGAGGGATGACGGGTAGGTTACCGCCTTCTATACGCAGAACCGCAATATCCGTGCGTTGATCTTTACCAACCAATTGTGCAGCAGCGACTCGGCCGTCCTGCAACGCGACAATGATTTGGTCAGCGTTCGCGACAACATGGTAGTTAGTGATGATGTAGCCTTTGTCGCTAACAATAACGCCAGACCCTAATCCTTGTGTTGATAAGGTAGTGCGATCGTTTTCTTTATATTGGCGACTGTAGATATTCACGACCGCAGGTGCTGCTTTACGCACTGCTTGGTTAAATGAGATTTGTAAATCGCCATTGTTGGCCGGCTGAGCGGTCAAGTTTTCGGGAATGATGTTTTGTCTAAGTGAAGGAACCGCTAATAGTACTAACAGTGCTGTAACCAGACCCATAGATACCGAGCGGATTAGAAATTTCAGCATCATTCCCTCTTTCAAACGAAAAATCGACGTCGTGGCAAAGTCTCTACTACCTATACTTTGCAAGGATAGTATTGAGAAGCGGCTTAAACGAGATTAATTTCATGATATTAACCGAGAAAACCGTGGATCTTGAAACGACAACTAAGAAAGAGAGAGGATATCATCTAAACCTTAAATAACAAAAGAGCAGCTCAAAACAGAGCTGCTCTTTCACTTAGAATTTACATTTTTTGTGAGCTTCTAGCGCACAACTAAGTAAATAGTTCGGTCACCACGTTGAATATTGAGAGCCAACACACCTGGTTTCTTTTCTAAGATCTTACGCAGTTCGCCAACATTTTTCACTCTAGAGCGGTTTACGCCAATAATAATATCACCTTGTTCAAGTTGATATTGAGCCGCTGGAGAGCCTTCTGCGACCGACTTCACTTTGACCCCTTCAACAGGGTCATTCTTATCGGTGTTAGCGAATTCAGCACCGGTAAGCCCTTCATGAAGTTTATCGGCTTTAGTAATGGTTTTGGCCGCCTCGGTTAGAGTGACATCAAAGGACTTCTCTTTACCATCGCGAACAATACCTAACTTGATGGTTTTGCCAGCGCCCAGTGTTGCGACTTTTGCACGCAGTTCACTGAAGGTTGAGATATTTTTGCCATTAACCGAGATAATAATGTCGCCGGCTTCAAGTCCGGCTTTATCAGCGGCGCTATCTGGAACCACTTGGCTGACAAAAGCACCTTTGCTGGAATCGTATCCTAACGCTTCTGCAAGTTCAGAGGTGACTTCACCACCTTGAACACCGAGCATGCCGCGTTTGACCTCACCATATTCAATAATCTGTTCGGTTAAGCTCTTCATCATATTCGACGGGATAGCGAAACCAATTCCGACGTTACCACCGTTAGGACCGAGGATCGCGGTATTGATGCCTATTAGTTCACCTTTTAAGTTCACTAAGGCGCCACCAGAGTTACCACTGTTTATTGCTGCGTCGGTTTGAATGAAGTTTTCAAAATTCTCTAGGTTTAAACCACTGCGACCCAAAGCAGAGACAATGCCAGACGTTACGGTTTGACCCAGTCCAAATGGGTTACCGATAGCGACCGTGAAGTCACCAACTCGTAGTTGATCGGAGTCGGCAATTTTGATTTCAGTGAGATTTTTCGCATCATCAACCTTAAGTAGAGCAACATCAGACATTTCGTCACCACCAACGAGCTCAGCGTCGTACTCTTTACCATCATGGAGCTTGATTCGAATCTCTTCGGCGCCATTGATGACGTGGTAATTAGTAACGATATAACCTTTATCGGCATCAACGACAACGCCAGAACCTAATCCTCTGAAAGGACGCTCTTGAAGTTGTTCTGTTGGGAAGTCAGGGCCGAAGAAAAAACGATATTGCTCAGGCAAACTTTGACGAGAAACCTGAGTACCTTCAACGGCAATACTCACCACAGCTGGAGTAACTTTCTCTAGCATTGGTGCTAGGCTAGGCAGTTGTTCGCCATCGACAGATAACGGTAAAGCAGCAGTTGCAGGTAATGGGGCGATGATTGAACTCAAGCTTAACGATAGAACCGTTAAGACAAGAAATGGTTTTTTCATCATAAAACTCCTCTATTGATTAGTAAGGGCTATGACTCAAACAGTGTTATAAAGTTCAATTGTAATGATAAGGCGGCCAGAAATATTTTACACTGCTGGCCGATAAGTACGAGGTTATGAAACTTTAATGGCTGATGTATCAGATGAGATAACTTGTGGTGCGTCGATGACCAGTTTCTTTTCCTCCCTGAGAAGCCCTGTAGCACCGCTTACGTAGTCTTTTGGCGGTTCATCAGTACTATCGTTGTGAGGTATATCTACATTATGCTCCGCAATCTTTTTGACGAATGGGTTGTCTTGCTCAGGTAAGTTTGGCAACAACTCTGAGGAGGTTTTTGCCATATGTTGATATAGTTTGGTGTAATCTTTCCCCAATGTATCTAACATCTCCGCCGTTTGTGCGAAGTGATCAGACAGTTCTTGACGCTGTTGCTCCAGTGCAAACTTCGCGGACTCTAGGTCTTTTTGGATGGTCTTTTGTTTCTTGTATTGTGGAGTAGTCAGTCGAGAAATTACAATTCCTAGAATAGCACCAACTAGCAAGCCGACAATGGCATATATCCAAGGCATAACAGCTCCTTTATAATGTTTATTAACATGTGCGTTACCAAACGGTTACACACGTCGTTCAGCCATGTTACTATGAGAATTCAAGCCAATAAAGCTAAATACGCTAATAATAACCGTTGGATCAGTGTTGCGAGTCATCCATGACGCCCATAGAAAAATACAATAATGATATTGAAACAAATGGTTTCCAAAGCGACCCCGCGCAGAGGTCAGCCGTTGAAGCCTTAGACCGTTTGCATCATCAATATGTTGATTATTTAAACTTCGAACCCCCTGCATTAAGTATGATGCAGAAGCTGCTAGGAAAATCACCCGAGCAAGCAACTCCGCCACAAGGGTTATACTTTTGGGGAGGGGTAGGCCGAGGGAAAACCTATTTAATGGACGCATTTTTCGACAGTCTGCCGACGTATCAAAAGATGCGAGTTCATTTCCACCGTTTTATGTATCGAGTTCATGATGAGCTAAAACGCTTAGGTGACGTGCAAGACCCTCTTGAGCAGGTCGCAGATACGTTTGCTTCGGAAGCGAAAATCATCTGCTTTGACGAGTTTTATGTTTCTGATATCACGGATGCCATGATTCTCGCTACTTTATTGCAAGCTCTATTTAAGCGTGGTGTTGTACTGGTAGCGACGTCGAATATTCCTCCAGAAAATTTATATCGAAACGGTTTACAGCGTGCAAGGTTCCTTCCTGCTATTACTATGATTCAGAAAAACTGTAATATCATGAACGTCGATAGTGGTATTGATTACCGTTTGAGAACATTAGAACAGGCAGAGATCTATCATTATCCTTTAGATGCCGTTGCGCATGCTAATCTCAACCGTTATTTTGGTCAGCTAGTAACAGAGGACCGAATTCAAGAGCAATCAATAGAGATTAATCATCGAGACATCGAAGTGATTGCCTCTGCCGATGATGTACTCTACGCTAGTTTTGCACAGCTTTGCCAAACCATGCGCAGCCAAAATGATTACATCGAGATATCGAGAATTTATCACACTGTATTGCTGGCCGATGTTAAGCAGATGGATGCCAAGTTAGATGATGCAGCGAGGCGCTTTATTGCCTTAGTTGATGAATTTTATGAGCGAAGGGTAAAACTTATCATTTCTGCAGAGGTAGCCCTCGAGGATATCTATACCCAAGGCCAACTGGAGTTTGAATTTAAGCGTTGTATTTCGAGATTAACCGAGATGCAAAGCCATGAGTATTTGGCATCCGAGCACTTGGTCTGAGGTTTTTGCCAATTTTGTCCAAAAAATAGATGATTTTTTCTGCGAGCTTCTCTATAATCCTGCGACCCACCGTTACTGCAGGCTAGTTTCTTTGAAACATTTAGCCGAGAGTTTCAACACTCGAAGGGGTGATGTATGGGCTCTTAGACAGTGGGAGCGAAAGCTCCTTAAGTGTAAATTTAATTAACGGGTTATTATTAGCATGAAAACTTTCGTTGCTAAACCAGAAACTGTAAAACGCGACTGGTACGTTGTAGACGCTGAAGGTAAAACTCTTGGCCGTCTAGCAAGTGAAATTGCATCTCGCCTACGTGGCAAACATAAAGCTGAATACACTCCACACGTTGACACTGGTGATTACATCATCGTTGTAAACGCGGAGAAAGTTACTGTAACTGGTAACAAGGCTAAGAACAAAGTTTACTACCGTCACTCTGAGTTCCCAGGTGGCCTAAAATCAATCACTTTCGAAAAGTTGATTGATCGTAAGCCTGAAATGGCTCTTGAGCTAGCGGTTAAAGGTATGCTACCACGTGGTCCTCTAGGCCGTGCTATGTACCGTAAGCTTAAAGTTTACGCTGGCGCTGAGCACAACCATGTTGCTCAACAACCACAAGTACTAGACATCTAATCGGGGATTTCGGAAATGGCAGAGAATCAATACTACGGCACTGGCCGTCGCAAAAGCTCAGCTGCTCGTGTTTTCATTAAACCAGGCACTGGCAACATCGTAGTTAACAAGCGTGATCTAGAAACTTACTTCGGTCGCAAAACTTCTTGCATGGTAGTTCGTCAGCCTCTTGAGCTAACTGAACTAACTGAGAAGCTAGACCTATTCGTTACTGTTAAAGGTGGCGGTATTTCTGGTCAAGCAGGTGCTATCCGTCACGGTATCACTCGCGCGCTAATGGAATACGATGAGACTCTACGTCCTGCTCTACGTGCAGCTGGCTACGTTACTCGCGATGCTCGTTGCGTTGAACGTAAGAAAGTTGGTCTACGTAAAGCACGTCGTCGTCCACAGTTCTCTAAGCGTTAATTTTCTCCTTATCGAGAAGATTGTGCTTTCCAGTTTCGACTGGATTGTGGATCAAAAAGCTCAGCCTTATGGCTGGGCTTTTTTGTTTTTAACGCCAATCTAACCCCTCTAAATTGTTCGACTCCTCATAATAGAGTGGGCTTTTCTTCCCTTTTGTGAACTAGTAAGCGATTTCCCGCTATAGATGTTACGAAAAGGTAGCTTTATCTTGTCAAAAAGTAGGGTTTTCTTTATCATTTGCTATCAAATAAATACAACTAAAATTCGTATTTTGTTAGCCATGCTCTGCTGGTCGGAATCGATGTCTGAGCTGACTCAAGTAGCCAAAATAATGAAACAGATTTGGTTCGTTCAATTCAAGGAAAATAACCCAAGGAATGGTTCCCCGTACGGTTATTTAACATGAAAGAGCAACTTGGATTCGCTCGGTATTGACCCAAAGGAGCAAATGGGAGAAATGTTGGATGAGCAATGCGCCTTTAAATAACGGTCGCAGGCGTTTCCTTACTGCTACAACTGCGGTTGTGGGTGGTTTGGGAGCAGCTGCAGTCGCCGTTCCTTTTATTAAATCTTGGAACCCAAGTGCCAAAGCTAAAGCTGCTGGAGCCCCTGTTGAGGTGGAAGTCAGCAAGCTCGAAGAAGGCCAAATGGTCCGTGTCGAATGGCAAGGTAAACCGGTTTGGATCGTACGTCGAGCACAGTCAGTTTTGGACAACCTGACCACGATCGATGGTCAACTACGAGACCCTAACTCTGTAGAAGAGCAGCAACCAGAATATGCACAAAATGAATTCCGCTCAATAAAACCCGAGTATTTTGTTGCGGTTGGTTTTTGTACTCACCTAGGATGTTCACCAACTTATCTACCAGACACTTTTAGTGAACAAGTTCAAGGTGTGCGCTCTGGTTTCTTCTGTCCATGTCACGGTTCTAAATTCGACATGGCAGGACGTGTATTCCAGAGTGTTCCCGCACCACTAAACCTAGTGGTCCCTAAACATATGTATTTGAGTGATACGAAGATACTCATTGGTGTTGATGAGGGGGATGCATAATGCAAGCGTTACTTGATTGGGTAGAAAAACGTATACCAGCGATGAATGCTTATAAAAAGCATTTATCTGAGTACCCGATGCCGAAGAACTTCAACTTTTGGTATCTATTTGGCTCTTTGGCCATGCTTGTTCTTGTTAACCAGATCCTTACCGGTATTTGGTTAACCATGAACTACGTGCCTTCAGGTGAGGGCGCATTTGCCTCTGTTGAATACATTATGCGCGATGTGGAATATGGCTGGCTACTCCGTTATATGCACTCTACAGGTGCTTCAGCATTCTTCGTCGTTGTTTATCTTCATATGTTCCGTGGCCTTATTTACGGTTCATATCAAAAGCCTCGTGAGCTGTTGTGGGTCTTCGGCATGCTCATCTTCCTAGTACTAATGGCTGAAGCGTTCATGGGCTATTTGTTACCATGGGGTCAAATGTCATACTGGGGCGCACAGGTAATCATTTCACTATTTGGTGCTATTCCTGTTATTGGTGATGATCTAACGCTTTGGATTCGTGGTGACTACATTATCTCAGGAGCGACGCTCAACCGCTTCTTTGCTTTGCATGTTATCGCACTGCCTATCGTGCTACTTCTTCTTATCGTTCTTCACGTATTGGCCCTTCACGAAGTGGGTTCAAACAACCCTGATGGTATCGAGACTAAGCTACCAAAAGGGACAATGGGCGACGATTATAAAACTCAGTTTAAGTTCCACGACTACTACAGTAAGAAATACGACATCATCGACTCTATCCCATTCCATCCGTATGGAACTGTCAAAGATATGGTCGGTATTGCAGGCTTCTTCTTCCTATTCTGTTATGTGTTGTTCTTCAACCCAGAAATGGGCGGCTACTTCCTTGAGCCACCTAACTTTGAAGCAGCAAACCCTCTGAAAACACCGGAGCACATTGCCCCTGTATGGTATTTCACGCCGTTCTACGCGATTCTTCGTGCCGTACCAGATAAGCTACTAGGTGTTGTGGCAATGGGATTGTCGATTGTTTTCCTATTCCTACTCCCATGGTTTGACCGTTGTAAAGTACGCTCTTATCGCTACAGAAGTAAGATTCATCTACTGAACATTATCCAGTTCACCATTAGCTTTATCGCTTTGGGTATTCTTGGTGCGTTACCGGCAACGCCAACGTATACGCTACTGGCTCAGATCTTCAGTTTAGGTTACTTCATGTTCTTCATTTTGCTGTATTTCTATAGTAAGAATGAAAAAACTAAGCCATTGCCAGAGAGGGTGACGTTCAAATGAAAAAGTGGATTGTAGTACTTTTCGCATTGCTTCCTTCTTTAGCATTAGCTGCTGGTGGTAATGTTCATCTAGATAAAGCAAACAATGATTTGAGTGATCAAGCATCACTTCAAAATGGCGCAAAGCTGTTTATGAACTACTGCTTTGCGTGTCACTCGACCCAATATCAACGTTATGAGCGAGTCGCTAATGACCTAGGTATTCCTGTCGACCTAGCTAAAGAGAATCTGGTTTTTGATCCAGAAGCGAAGATAGGTGACTTGATGGTGAATGCGATGCCACAGAAGCAAGCTGCGGCTTGGTTCGGTGCTGCGCCGCCAGATCTGACTCTTGTTGCACGTGTTCGTGGGGTAGATTGGTTATATACCTATTTGCGTTCCTTCTACGTCGACCCAAGCCGTCCATTTGGTGTGAATAACGTCACGTTCCCGAATGTCGGTATGCCACATGTGCTTGAGGAACTTCAAGGTATTCCAACACCTATCTACGAAACGCAAGTCGTTGATGGTGAAGAAGTTCAAGTGGTTGTTGGTACGGAAACGAATGGCCGGGGTGAACTCAGTCCGAGTGAATATGATGATGCGGTCCGCGATTTAGTGAACTTCCTAGAGTATTCTGGTGACCCTGTGAAACTTGAGCGTCACGCTTTAGGTTGGTGGGTGATGGGATTCCTAGTCATTTTCACGATTGTGGTTGTGTTGCTCAAGAAAGAGTATTGGCGTGATGTACACTAATTGTGCTATAATTTCGCGCTAATTCCAAATTTGTTCACAATGGAGGCAACGCCTCCATTGTTTTTTTGTAAGTATCCCGGAGGGCTCCATGGCTGTAGCTGCCAATAAACGTTCTGTGATGACTCTTTTTTCAAGTGCTACCGATTTATATAGCCATCAGGTTCGAATCGTTTTAGCAGAGAAAGGCGTCAGTGTTGAAGTTGAGTTAGTGGATGAAATGAACATCCCTGCTGAGCTTGCTGAGCTAAACCCTTATAAGACCGTTCCTACTTTGGTTGATCGTGAGCTAGCCCTTTACGACTCAAAAATCATTATGGAATATCTTGATGAGCGTTTCCCTCATCCGCCTCTAATGCCGGTTTACCCAGTTGCACGTGGTAATAGCCGACTAATGATTTACCGCATTGAGCGTAACTGGTATACGCTAGCGGAAAAAGTCATGAAAGGTTCTGCTGAAGAATCTGAGGCTGCTCGCAATAAACTACGTAATGATCTTCTGACTCTTGCACCGATTTTTGCTGAGTACGAATACTTCATGAGTGAAGAATTCAGCTTGATCGATTGCTACCTAGCACCACTACTATGGCGCTTACCTGAAATGGGTATCGAGCTAATTGGTCCTGGTTCTAAAGAGATCAAAGTTTATATGAATCGTGTCTTTGAACGTGATTCATTCCTTGCTTCACTAACTGAAGCTGAACGTGAGATGCGTTTGGTTCGCTAAGTGACCATGGATATTGAAAAAATGACACCTCGCCGACCATATATGCTTCGTGCATTTTATGATTGGCTGGTGGAAAATGATCTAACACCACACATTGTTGTCGATGCAATGTTGCCTGGAGTTCGTGTTCCTCAAGAGTTTATTCAGGATGGCCAAATCATATTGAATATAGCTCCGAGAGCAGTCGGTCAACTGGAGCTAGGTAATGAAGCGATTACTTTTCATGCTCGTTTTGGTGGTCGACCACACTCAGTAATCGTACCTCTCTATTCTGTGCAAGCTATTTATGCTCGTGAGAATGGCGCTGGCACGATGTTTGAGCCAGAAGATGCCTATCTTTCGATTGAAGAAGAAGACATCACAGAGGCTTCACCAGTTTCTGGACTCTCTGTCGCATCGGAGCTTGAAACTTCTGAGCAGGAAACGCCTTCTTCTGACGGTGATGATGAACCGCCGAAGCCAAAGGGTCGTCCAAGCTTACGTGTGGTGAAATAGACATAAGACAAAAAAGCTGCAGATGATTGCAGCTTTTTTTATTCCTAGAAAACTCACAAGAACGCTCTTATCAATCAATTCTATTCATTGGATGTCTTTATCTTGAAAGGTGAAAAATACGTGCCACTGTATTAGACTAAAGTCTAATGCTGGTTAAAACTTGACCTGAAAGCGATAATCAGTAAACTACCAGTTCTTGAATGGAAGTAACATTTTTTATAAACACTTTTACTGATTTCAAGAACGGAATTCTTCAAGCTTTTGACAAATACCTTTAGGATGTCAAATAGTTGGGTGGTAGAGGTTCGTTATGTACAATCACTTTTTGGTAAGACTTACCATAGGAACTCTTGTTGTTTTAGGTATCAAGCTTAGTGCATTATACTTTTTGCCTATGGTGTTGCTATTGAATACGCATCATAAAGAGTTCTTCGGATGGTAAAAATCGGGGCTTGCCCCGATTTTTTTATGTCATTTCAATGTCGTCTACCGTTGACTCTATCTCTTTCATCATTCGATTTACCCGCTCAGCAAGTTGCTGCTTGGCCCCATCGAGGTCTTTATCGAGAGTGAGTTTCATGATCTTTTCATGTTCGTCGAGATTGAATAACTCAGAAAAATTCTTTGGTGAATGGTTGAGCGAAATGCGTCGATAGCGCTTAACTTGTCTAATAATATCAGTGAAAAACTCAAGCATATTCTTAGAAAAACAACCACTTAAAAGAGAAGTATAAAAGGCCTCTTGACGCTCCTCCCACTCTTGCCAATTGAAGTTTTCACCCTGGAACTTAAAGCGCGATAATTTGTGGAATTCGGTCAGTATTTCCAGTTCCCAACCTTCATTGCCTTCCTTGATCGATTTTTCTAGAAGAACAGAAGAAACTACTTTAAGGCTTTCATGGAGGTCATAGAGTTCGACCTTAGAAATAGGCGCAACCCAGCATCCTTTTTGTGGTTCAAGCTTCACGTACTTGATCCACGAAAGCTGAATTAATGCCTCTCGGATAGGGGATGCTCCTACGTTATATTTTTCTTTAAGCTCAGCGACAACCAGTTTTTGGTTCGGTTTAAGCTCTCCGGAAAGTATATCCTGACAGATAAGCTTAGCTACTTTGTCTGTCAAAGTTGGGCTAGACACAATGCACCTCATTAACTCAATAGAATTACCTAAAAGCAACTCAGCGGTATGCTGTGTTGTAAAAATGCAAGGATAGTACAGTGTGTTGAAAAACTGGGCAAGATAATTACAAAAAAAAGAGGACCTAGGTCCTCTTTTTATAGATGTTCTGAATGTACTGTAAGAATTATAGTACGTGAACAGACGCTGTGTTAGTTGTGCCTGAAGCGACTAGTGCACCAGAAACCATCACAACGATATCGCCTTTCTTACCAAAACCAGACTCTAGAGCGTATTCTTTACCGTTTTTGTAGAATGCATCTGTGCTTGCAATAGAATCAACAAGAACTGGACGAACACCCTTAGTAAGAACTAGCTGTGCAGCAGTCTTAGGGTTAGTCGTTAGTGCAACGATACTTGCAGTAGGGAAGTACTTACGTACAGAACGTGCAGATTTACCGCCTTCAGTCGCTACGATGATTAGCGGAGCAGCTAGTTTCTCTGCTGTGTCTACTGCGCCTTTACACACTGCTTCAGTAATGCGTAGGCGTGGGCTGTCTAGACGAGAACCTAGTTCAGCTTTTAGTGCACCGTCAGTACGGTTAGCGATTTGAGCCATGATAGTTACCGCTTCAACAGGGTACTTACCTTTCGCTGTCTCACCTGAAAGCATTACTGCATCAGTACCGTCCATGATTGCGTTTGCAACGTCACCCGCTTCAGCACGAGTTGGGCGTGGGTTGTTGATCATAGAATCGAGCATTTGAGTTGCAGTGATAACTGTCTTACGAGCACGGTTACACTTCTCGATCATCATCTTCTGAGCGAAGATTACTTCTTCCGCTGGGATCTCAACACCTAGGTCGCCACGAGCAACCATGATACCGTCAGAAAGTTCTAGGATCTCGTCGAAGTTATCAACACCTTCTTGGTTCTCGATCTTAGAGATAATATGAATATTCTCACCGCCATTTGCGTTTAGAACCTCACGGATTTCTTTAACGTCAGATGCTTTACGGATGAAAGATGCGGCAACGAAGTCAACACCTTGCTCACAACCAAATTTAAGGTCGTTTTTGTCTTTTTCAGATAGAGCAGGAAGTTGAACTGAAACGCCTGGTAGGTTAACACCTTTGTTTTCGCCTAGAGCACCATTGTTAAGAACTTTACACTTAACTTCAGTATCAGTTGTTGAGATAACTTTCATTTCGATTAGGCCGTCATCTACTAGGATAGTGTTACCAGCAGAAAGGTCTTTTGCGAAACCAGCGTAAGTAACAGCAACAGTGTCTTTGTTACCAACAACAGAGATATCTGTTGTGAAAGTGAATTCTTGACCAGCTACTAGATCAACGTCGTTGCCGCCTTCTAGTTTGATAGTACGAATTTCTGGACCTTTAGTGTCTAGAAGAATAGCAAGTTGCTTGCCTGTGTTTGCCATTACTTCACGGAAGTTAGCAATACGAGTACCGTGTTCTTCGTAGTCACCGTGAGAGAAGTTAAGACGCATAACGTTCATGCCAGCGTTTACTAGCTCAGTTAGCTTCTCTACTGATTCAGTTTTAGGGCCAATCGTACATACGATTTTGGTCTTTTTCATGGAAGATACTCTCCGAGTAAATATTATTACAATTTGAAAGTTAGTATTAGTCGCTCTAGAAGGCTAGGGATGCCCATAAATAATTCACATGGGCTATCAAATGTCTTGCCTATCTTGCTTCTTCTAGAAATGAAAGTCTTTCAACAAGTTTAGTCATTTTATAACCAACTGAGACGCTTTCTTGGTCAGTTTTTTTGAGCTAATCCACTATATTTCGATAAGATTACAAAAAAATAACCGCTAATTCTGTAATTTTGTTTCTTTTCAGACACGAATTCTACCACTGAATTGATCGGATTTCACTGTGCATAACTTGTTTTAGAGCAAGGTTTCGGCGCTTAGTATTTAATTTTTGGATCAAAATAAATAATCCAGATGAATGGGCATCATTTGGTAACTTTTTTTCAAAATAGTCGTCCATACGGTACCAATGTTTCGTCCATTGAAGCCAATAAACCCTGATGATATTGTGTGCTCTTTATGATGTTTTGTTGCTCAAAGACAACAAGCTGAAATCAGGTGGTGAAATAAACTATGGCATCCAACCGAATCAAATGCGTGATTTTTGATTGCGATGGGACACTGATCGATAGTGAACGCTTGTGCTTGCAAGCGATTGTCGAGGTATTGCGCAATATCGGCGTCGAGGTGAATTACGATGATGTCAAAGACAAGTTCCAAGGCGTGAAGTTGGAAGTGATCTTTGGGGCGCTGGTTGGCGATCATGCCAAGCTTGATAATGACGGTTTAACTCGGCTTATTCGTCACTATCGCTTGCGCTGCAAGGAGTTATTTACTGAACAATTAACCGTTATTGATGGCGTCTACGATGTATTGGATGAACTGAAGGCGAACAATATTGCAGTATGTATTGCTTCAAATGCACCTCATGAGAAGATGGCATTTACATTGCCATTAACTCAATTAGACCGCTACTTCGAAGGAGCGGTTTTCAGTGCTTTGGATGCCAATGCCTGGAAGCCCGATCCAAAACTGCTGCATTACGTTATGGATAAAATGCAAGTCAGCCCAGATGAGTGCTTATTTATTGATGACTCTCTTGTCGGTATTCAAGCGGGCGTTGATGCCAATGTCACTACTTTGTATTTTTCTCATGCGGAACCGCACAAAGAAACCTCAATCAACAGCTCATATTTGCATCATATTACGGAAATGCGCCAATTGCTGCGCTTTATTTGATGACTGGACAGTGAGCAACTAGTTATGTTTATCTGGGCGGTTGGTAGATTGGTTAAGTAACTGATTAGCGGCCACTAAAGCACCTCTCATGCTAACAACTGAAGCATCTAGAATGTCGATCGCCCAGAGCGGCAGTTTGCCAGAAATAGAGTAGAACGCCCACTGACCTTTTCTACGATCTGAAACGATCCCGCAATTTCTTAGTACAGCGAGTGCTCGAGAAGTTTTAGGTTGAGATTCTTGTAATGCATCGCACAATTCCCCAACACTCAGCTCAACTTCAGTAAAGATCAACAATGTGATCATTAGACGAGTCTGATCGCCTAAACATTTGTGGAGAACGAGAGGATCAAAGTCTAAATCGTTAGTTGGTTGATGTACCGTGACAAACAAATTGATGCGCTTTTGTAGATCATATAAAGAGGCTTCGAAAGAGGAATCAGAGAGTGAAGTTGGCGCGGGAAGATCCCAATAGATACTCTCTTGAGTGTTTTCAAACACGCCGCATTCCCTCTGAGCTGAAGAACAGAGGGTAATAACGTAGTCAAAATACGTATCTTTAAACTCATCGACTGATTTTGACCGCAACTCATCGGTTGGAAAATCTGCATTATCCAACGTTTCTATCGTTCTGACGTCAACCTGACTTGGACTACTCCCAGCACTATAAGCCTGATAAAGCTCAGCATAATCGCGATTTACTATCGCTTCCGCCAATTGTGAACGTGCTGAATTGCCTCGACAGACAAAGAGAATCTTTTTGGTCATGATTTCCTCAAGAGATTGAGCGTAACAGTATGGTTGCTGGCAGTATTATGGGAGTTATTGATAGTGAAAGAAAGACCTTTCATGACAGAAAGGCCTAACCTAGCGAAACATCAGGAGTGGTATATTTTGGGAGGAATTAAGCGGCTGTGGCGAGCTTCCCATCAGCGATCGCTCTTAGTTGTTGCATCGTTTCTGCATAACTACCAGGTTTACCAGTCGATTCTTTGGTGCAGCCATTGACAGTGATTTGCAATGTGGCTTTCGATTCGAAAGTGACCAAGCGGTTAGCTGCCAGCATTGGACATTAGAGGTTTAGTGATTCAAGTGCACACTCGTCGCTGACAGGTGCAGAAAATCCAGTAGTTTTAGGGTTATAATGAAGGAAATACTTTGAGAGCTGTGTTGAAAGTTGTGAACTCGAATCAGGTAATCCCCAATATACGCATGATGATGCCGTCGCTGACTAAGACGGAACAATCGATAGCTGAAAACTTTTTGCAGCCACATTTCTTGCAATAATCGACCTCAATAAATGAGGTTGCCGAACGGTTAAGTGTTTCTCCAGCGCTGATTGTCAAAGTATCGAAGAAATTGGGCTTTAGTGGATTTAAACAGCTGAAAGAGTCGCGTTATGAGCAGAGCGAAGCCCAATCTTATGCATCAAGTGAGCGTTTGTTGCCAGATGATAGTGTTGAAAAGATAGTGTCAAAGGTGCTGCAAAACTCCATTAATGCTCTGACTGAGATCCTCAATTTTGTGGATGTTGGAATGGTCGATGCCGCGGCGGATGCGCTTCTAAAAGCACGTAATATTGAGCTTTTCGCAGTGGGTGGATCGAGCATTATTTGTGAAGATTTTCAGCATGAGCTGCTACGTATCGGTATTAAATCGTCAGTCCCTAAAGATCGTCACTTAATGCTGATGTCAGCGAGCATTATGACAGACCAAGACGTTGTGTTGGTGGTCTCTCATTCTGGTCAGACGGTTGATCTTATGGATGCGGTGCGTCAGGCAAAACAGTCCGGTGCAACGGTGATTTCTATTACCAACAACTATCATGCTGAACTGTCATCCTTGTCGGATATCCCACTTTATGCGCCAGCGTCGCCCGAGCCTGTACTTGGCAAAAACGGCACTGCACGTTTGGTTAAATTGGCGATGATCGACAGTTTGTATGCCACCATGGCAAGCAAAATGCCATCTTTAGCGGAAGAGAGCTTGAGTAAAACCATCAGAGCTGTGGAAAGGCTTCATCGATAGCCAACAGTTAAATATATATTTTATTACTCCATTTAAGCCCGTCGACTGTCAAAAGTAGGTGGGCTTTTTTCTGCTTCTTAATCAATTCAAACATGAAGGTTTTATGACAGGTCAAAAAGATCCTTGACTCTTAATATATAAAAATTAATATATACGCATATTCATATATAGGTGTTTAATTATGCTTCCACATGAGTTTTTCAAATTGATGTCTGATGAAACACGTATCCGAACCTTGTTGTGGGTATCTGCGAATGAATCGGTTTGTGTGAATAGTCTTGTTGAGGCACTGGGAGAGAGCCAACCCAAAGTCTCAAGACATTTGGCGATGCTAAGGCAAGCAGGTGTACTCAAAGATACTCGTAAAGGACAGCATGTTTTTTACAGTTTGGCAGAAGGGCTGCCGGGCTGGTTATACAGAACCTTGAAAGGGCTTGAGCAATCGAACTGCTTGCAAAGCGCCTATCAACTAAACTTTAACGAACTTGTGCCACCTTCTAAGTAAGCATCAGGCGTTGGTTCACTACCAAATGTATTAAGTAATTAAGAGATTGAGTTATGGCGATTAAAGTAGGTATTAACGGATTTGGTCGAATTGGTCGTTTGGCACTGCGTGCGGCTTTCGATTGGCAAGAATTAGAATTTGTATTGATCAACGATGTCACAGGCGATGCCACCACACTAGGTCACCTGCTTGAATTCGATTCAGTGCAAGGTACCTGGCATCATGGTGTGACAGTCGAAGGTAATGAGCTTGTCATTGATGGTAAACGCATTAAAACCACGCAAGAGCGCGATATCGACGCGATCGATTGGTCTGACTGTGACGTGGTGATTGAAGCAACGGGTGTGCACCGTAAAACTGAATTCTTGAATAAATACTTAAAACAAGGTGTTAAGCGTGTTGTAGTTTCTGCTCCAGTGAAAGAGGAAGGCATTGCTAATATCGTCGTCGGCGTTAACGACGACATTTTCGATGCTGAAGTACATCGCATTGTCACGGCAGCATCATGCACGACTAACTGTATTGCGCCTGTGGTGAAAGTAATTCACGAAAAATTGGGTATTGAGCAGTCATCGTTTACTACGATTCATGATCTGACTAATACTCAAACTATCCTGGATGCACCACACAAAGACCTACGTCGCGCTCGCGCTTGTGGTATGAGCCTGATTCCGACGACGACAGGCAGTGCAACCGCTATCGTTGAGATTTTCCCAGAGCTTAAGGGCAAGATTAATGGTCACGCTGTTCGTGTGCCGTTAGCGAATGCCTCTTTGACTGATATTATCTTTGACGTTAAACGTGACACTACGGCAGAAGAGGTCAACGCATTACTGAAAGAAGCATCAGAGGGTGAGCTGAAGGGAATTCTTGGCTTTGAAGAGCGACCATTAGTGTCCATCGATTATAAAGGTGATCAGCGTTCAACGATTGTCGATGCACAATCTACAATGGTGGTCGGCTCTCGCATGGTGAAAATCTATGCGTGGTATGACAATGAAATGGGCTATGCAACGCGCACGGCCGAATTGGTTCGTAAAGTCGGTCTAGCGGGGTAATGATGATGCATCCAACATGGGAACTTAAAGTAGATAACGTAGCGCTTGTATTAACGCCTTGTCCAGGCACTAAAGATGTGTCTTTGGATGATTCATTAGCGCAACTTAAAGCTCAAGGTGTGACGGTGATTGTGACGGCTCTTGACAATCACGAGATGGAGGAAGCCGGAGTCGCAGAGCTTGGTGTAAAAGCAAGAGCGCTGGGAATCAAATGGTTTCAAACTGCGATTGAAGATGATCGTGCGCCAAGTGTTGAATTTGCTGCGGATTGGAAAGCAATTTCGCCAGAATTACATCAGGCGGTTGAGGCGGGTGAAAAGATTGCAATGCACTGTATGGGTGGTTCGGGACGTACTGGTCTTCTAGCGGCTAATTTGCTGCTAGAGAAAGGTTGGGATCTTGAGACGATTCGCCGTGAAGTGCAGGCACTACGTCCAGGTGCATTTACCAAACCGCCACAAATCGACTATGTAGAGAAGTTGGCGGCGACGTTCTAATTGTCTCTCATTTTACTTCTAGCCCAATTACGGTATCAATGAAAACAGGCGTCTCGTTTTCATTGATACGCACGTTGGGTAGCGCCCTGCCTGAGCAGGGATGACGATGCTTTACTGAGTAACTCTGTTTGGCTGAGTTACTCGACTTTATACGAGTAATTAAACCTACTCAGGCAGAAGAATTATGTTGTCTAACCTTAGCAAAAGCGTTCGCCAGTATATGCTGGTTACTTTTAACTACTGGAATTTCACTATTACTGATGGTGCACTGCGCATGTTGGTGGTGCTGTATTTCCATGATCTAGGTTATAGCACCTTAGCTATTGCTTCTCTGTTTTTGTTCTATGAGTTCTTTGGTGTGGTCACTAACTTAATTGGTGGCTGGCTTGGGGCTCGCTTGGGGCTCAATCGAACCATGAACATCGGCCTTGGGATGCAGATCTTCGCTTTGTTGATGTTGGCTGTGCCGAGTGTCTGGCTAACCATCCCTTGGGTGATGGCTGCACAAGCGCTATCTGGAATCGCCAAAGATCTGAATAAAATGAGTGCGAAGAGCGCCATTAAGACGCTAGTGCCTGACGAGCAGCAAGGAGCACTCTACAAGTGGGTAGCGATTCTCACAGGTTCTAAAAATGCACTGAAAGGGGCCGGCTTCTTTATCGGTGGTCTACTGCTCTCGGTGCTCGGTTTCCAATATGCCGTTGCTGCCATGGCAGCTGTGCTTAGTTTGGTGTTTATAGGCAGTGTACTTAGCCTAGAAAGTGATATTGGTAAAGCGAAAGCGAAGCCTAAGTTTAAGCAGATTTTCTCTAAATCGGAGAGCATCAATATTCTGTCAGCGGCACGCATGTTCCTATTTGGCGCTCGCGATGTGTGGTTTGTTGTGGCATTGCCTATTTACCTTGGTTCGGTGTTCGGTTGGGACCATACATTAGTCGGTGGGTTTCTGGCTACGTGGGTAATTGCCTATGGCTTTGTTCAAGGCATTGCCCCAAAAATCACGGGCAAAGCCCAAGGAAAGGTGCCCGATGGCAGCGCAGCAATGTGGTGGGCATTAGCACTTGCGGCCGTGACTGGCATAATCGCTTATTGTGTTCAAATGCAGTGGCACCCAAAGGCTGTGATTGTAGTTGGATTATTGATTTTCGGTGCTATCTTTGCAGTAAACTCCTCGCTCCATAGCTATCTGATCGTCAGCTATGCCAAAGGTGATGGGGTTTCCATGGATGTAGGCTTTTACTACATGGCTAATGCGATGGGACGTTTAATTGGCACTGTGTTGTCTGGTTGGGTATTTCAAGTTGCAGGTCTGGCCGCGTGTATGTGGGTTTCTTTTGCCTTCCTTGTGCTCACAACTATTATTTCTATCCGTCTGCCTGGTGCACCGAAAGCGATCGCTCAGTAAGCCATAATATATCCATTTCAAAAGAGTTAATCGTTAAAAGACGATTGACTCTTTTTTATGTCAGGCGTATGTTTATCGTCAAAATACGATAGAGGGTAGCATGTGACGAATTGTACAGTTGATAATACTGAAATGTTTATTGCGTCAGAAGAGCAACTGGCTCAAGAGAAAAAACTGGCAACGCAAGCTAAAGCATTGTCTCATCCTGCTCGTGTTCGTATCTTACGAATTCTGTCAGATCTGGAGCGAGCTGGTGGTTGTTTAAACAGCGATTTGGTTTCTCAGTTGGGTCTTGCTCAATCAACGGTATCTGAGCATTTACGTATACTCAAAGTTGCCGGTTTTATTAGTGCAGAGCCGATACCACCAAAGGTGTGTTATCGAATCCAAAGAGAGGCGCTCAGTGATTTTGCTTTGCTAACACAATCGGTCTTTGATTGAGTAAAGTTTCTATCATTGACTGATGATTGAGTCGGCATTGCCGACTTTTATTACTATAATTTAATCGTTATTCGACGATTAACGATAGTGGAGAGTTAACATGTCCGAGTTAGCTATGGAACAACCGAAAAAACTAGGCTTCCTTGATCGCTTCCTTACTTTATGGATCTTTTTAGCGATGGGATTGGGGGTCGTTTTAGGGGTGACGTTTCCAAGCCAAATAGAGGGCTTGAATGAGTCTATGACAGCTGGCAGCACTAACATACCGCTTGCCATTGGTTTAATACTGATGATGTACCCGCCACTGGCAAAAGTAAATTACGGTCTGATGGGCGGTGTGCTCCAAGACAAAAAGGCTGTAACACTTTCATTGGTTATGAACTGGCTGGTTGGCCCAATTCTTATGTTTGTGCTGGCACTGATATTTCTGGGTGATGAACCTAGTTTAATGACTGGTGTTATCTTAATTGGCCTAGCTCGTTGCATTGCTATAGTGCTGGTGTGGAATGACATTGGTGGTGGTAACAAAGAGTACGGCGCAGCCTTAGTTGCATTAAATAGCGTATTCCAAATCATCACGTACAGCTTCCTTGCTTGGTTATTCATTACCGTGTTGCCACCAAAATTTGGTTTCCAAGGGCAGGTCGTGGACATCTCAATGGGTGAGATCGCTGAAAGTGTGATGATTTATCTAGGTATTCCTTTCTTAGCTGGATTTTTAAGTCGCAAGATCTTAGTCGCGAGGAAAGGCGAGCAGTGGTACAACGAAACCTTTATTCCTAAGGTTTCACCAATGACGCTAATCGCACTACTGGCTACCATCGTACTGATGTTCAGCCTCAAAGGTGAGATGATCGTTGAATTGCCGATGCAAGTGGTACGTGTGGCAATTCCACTTACTATTTACTTCTTTATGATGTTCTTTGTGAGTTTCTTTGTTGCTAAGAGAATGGGAGTTCCTTTTGATAAGAATGCCTCTATTGCCTACACCGCGACGGGGAATAACTTTGAACTGGCTATTGCTGTGGCAATTGCTGTATTTGGTTTGAATTCGCCGGAAGCGTTTGCTGGGGTGATTGGTCCTTTGATTGAGGTGCCAGTATTGATCGCGTTGGTGAACTTCACGCTTAAAATGAAAAAACGTTACTAATTCTGGGATGAAAGCGCAAAGCTGAGCAGTAGGCTCAGCTTTTTTTACAGTAGTGCTTTGGGCTTTTTGGTGCGTTTATCGTGCTTGCTTTGGTACATGGCAAGGTCGGCTTTTTTCAAAGTAATTCTTAAACTGGACTGAAATGATGCATAGCCAATACTGTGGCAAAGCTCTGGGTAGCTTTTAAAATCTTCCATAAACACTTGTTGTAGTTTTTCCAGCGCTTGGTGGAGCATCGCTTCCTCTTCATAATGAGTCAGTACAACAAATTCGTCGCCACCATAGCGAACAATCACATCTTGTTCTGAAAAACTATGTCGTAAACATCGAGCGAATCGAAGTAGCACCAAATCACCCTCACTGTGGCCACGGTTGTCATTGATCTGTTTGAAGTTATCAAGATCAATGACGATACAAAACCCCTTGTTCCAGCGAATAGAACTTAAGTAGGTTAGATTTCGTAGTTTAGTTAATGGGTCAGTATAGGCTTTGTTTTCAAAAAATTTGGCTTCCTGATGCAGTTCAGAAACATCAAAGCTGGTGGTGTAGATAAAAGATTCGCCTTCAATATCAACCTTAAATTTTAAAACGTTATAGTAGGACGTCTCGTGTAGGCTCTGAAACTTAACAATTTTAGGAACGCATTGACCAGACTCGATGTAATCAATACTGGCGTCATGACATTCTTGAAGCATACTCGCTAAGTTTTTAGGAACGATTTTCGCCAGTGCACTTGCTGTCATCCCTATTGGATTAACATCGGTAAATTGTCGCAGCCAGACAGTGAATTTGTCATTGATGTACACATATTCTTGGGATGAATTTCTAATCGACAGAAACCCAGGGAAATGGCGAAATAGTTCATTTGCTTGGTGATATGTCAAATCTGTCACTGCTAAAATCTCACTCAAGTAAGTCCGATTTTCCTACAGCTGAAAAGCGGCCGATGTAGTTATCGTTTTTTTTCAGCCGTTTGTAGCACGCTGATAACATAAGAACTGTGATGCGTATCGTCTTGTTGATAGTTATTGTAAAAGAATGACTTAGTTCTCATTTCTGAGACAGTTTTCACCACAGGAAAGCAGCCTAAGCTGCTTTAGATCCGGAAGTAACACATACTAGATTGATAGGGAGTTATGATGTTTTAGGTAGTGTTTAGCGGCATCAGTGCCCATATAACGAGCTAGGGATTCTTGAGGTACAGTGGTGAGATCGACGACGATCAAACCATCTAATGCATCATTGAAATTGGCATCGACGTTAAAACACACCAATTTGCCGTTTAAATTTAAGTACTGCCTTAACAATACTGGTACGCCTTTCCCTGTATCTAATCTTGAGATAACGCGTGATAACAGTTGAACATCCGCCAGATCGCCCAGCGATTGCGGGCACCATTGTTTGTAATGGTTCTGTTTGGGAGGATTCGATGCACTGACATGTCGTGTACTTTCATTATCATAGTGATGTAATGTCATTGTGTCGGTGAGGAGCTGACGAGCCATATCGCTGTAGTCATTACTAATGCTCACTGGACCAAATAAGTGAGTATAGTTTGGACGTCGGCGTATAAATTCCGCAATGCCTTTCCAAAGCAGTAGCAAGGCGCCCATGCTCTTTTGATATTCTTCGGCGATAACACTGCGCCCCATTTCAATGGATCTACCCATGGTATCCAAGAATGATTGTTCGAAATTAAATAGAGTTCGTGAGTATAAGGCGCGTAGATCATTTTGCTTTATGAGCTGATCAACTAAACCAAGCCGATAAGCACCGACTAATTTTTGTTTCTCTTTATCCCAAACGAATAGGTGCTGATAACTCTGATCAAACTGATCGATGTCCAAAGGCTGCCCGGTTCCTTCACCAACTCGCCTAAAATTGATTTCGCGGATTCGGCCAATTTCTCGCATCACCGCAGGAATGTGGTCCATGGTGGTACAGTAAACCTCAAACTCGCCGCTAGTGAGAAGTAAGTGTTCTTCGGGGAGCAACTCAATGTCCTCAAGCAGTTCGCTAAGGTGCGTTTCTGAGGCAATAGTTTGCTCTATCTGCTGTCGAGACGAGGAGAGAGCGTTTTTGTTTGGATGCGAATGGTTGAGCAAATAAGTATTGAGACGCAAGTAAAGAACCAGTTGCTGGCTGTCCAATGAACTCACTTCGCTAAATTTGATGTTGTTACCGATTGAAATTGGTATAACGGACTTCTTTTTGTTGAGAAGCTCGCGGCCGAGCATTGCCGTCCTCAGTATGGGGTGAACCTTTCCTGCTAGGTAGAAAGGTCAAGAGTTAACACCACCGATATGCACGGGAACTGTCGTCGCCTGGTTTTTTTTGATTAAGCTGCTTACAGACCGGCTCCATTGTTTGTCCTCTAATTGCAGCGATTTTTTATTAACCAGTTGAGATACTTCGCCAGCCGGAAACACAAGAAGCAGACCATCACGCTCTAAATGGTGATTGGCTTATCGGAATGCTCTGGAATTTGCTTGATGTGCGTTGGCTCCGTTGAATACGTCGACGCCGATAAACAGCGGTTCCAATTCAGGAACCAGTTTAAGAAATTCATTAGCGAGAATCTTTACGTCTTTGCGAATCTCAAGTAGCACCTGTGCCAAAATGACGCCTTCGACGCAGCCAAGAGGGTGGTTCGCGACAACGACGGTTGCTCCTGTTTTTGGTATCGTCCCACTGTTGCCCGATACAATGTGATAATCGATCTCCAAAACATCCAAAGTGAAACGTAAGAAAGACTCGGTATCACAGCCTGCTGGGCGTTGAGCGTACAGTCTGTCTAATGTTGATAGTGTCCTGTAGCCCATTCAGTGACATTTTCTGCTAAGCCTAATGGAGATTTGCGTGGTAGACGAAAAGGACTTGTGTTGGCCATAACACCCTCTAACCATAAACCAAATTAATGTTGTTAAAAGGATATGTTGTCGAGATGTCAAAATGGCGAACAACAGATGGCTAATGAGTGACGTATTGATGTCAAAACCATGACATCAGCGAGATGCTCTGTGATTGATATATGAGAGGAAAAAAAGCCCAGCTAGGGAGGCGCTGGGCTTGGTCTTTATCAATTAGAATGTCGCGTTGACCGATAACTTGAAGCGGCGTTCGTTACCGTAGTGAACATCACTAATCACACCTGTCGGGGTTCCGCCTTTCGGAGTGTATTCACCACCGCCGCCTGTGCCAGCGACGTATTCTGTATCAAATAAGTTTTCGATATTGAATCGGAAATCCCAAACGACATAATCGCTCTTGATTTTGTGCGATGCACCCGCATCAAAGCGAACATAACCATCGAGCTTAAGTGTGTTTGCATTGTCTGCCCAACGCTCACCTTGGTAGAACATACCAAGGTTAAATGCTGTTGATTCAGTCATTGCGTAGCGAGTCCAAGCAGAACCGCTCCACTCAGGAACGTTAGCTGGACGCTTATCTTGGTATGTATCGTGTTTGTCGAAGTTAGCATCTAGATACATACCCGTTGCCATCACAAACCATTTGTCAGCAATTTGACCTTGTGCACCAGCTTCTACACCTTGGTGGCGCTGAGTACCGTTTTGTGTCGTGATTCCATTTTCTTTGATACTGATGTTCTTTTTCTCAATATCGAATATAGCACCAGTAAGCAGTAGGCGATTGTCCATTAGCTCCCATTTTGTGCCCAACTCGTACTGACGGCTTTTCTCAGGTACACGTTCGGTAATAGAGTTGTCATCATTCACCACGTTAGAGACTGGGTTGAAGCTCTCAGAATAGTTGGCGTAGATGCTACCATTATAGCTTGGATGGAAAATCAAGCCTGCCTTTGGAGAGAAGGATTGACTGTCATTTGCACCGCTTACAACTTCATCTTTTGAGTTGGTACCATCGGCAAAGTACATGTCATATCGACCACCAACTAGTGCTTGCCACTGGTCATTGAAAGTGATCAAATCTTGAGCATAAAAACCGTAGAAGTGATTGTTGCTTTCATAAGTAGACGTGGCATTGTTATAGTCTAGCCCAGGGTTTGCAGGGTTTTCACTAGGCTGCACACTAATGGAACTGCCTTTTACTCGCTGTTGAGCATAGTCATAGAACTGACCATTGGTACCAATTAAGACTTGGTGGTCCGTATTAAGCGCAGTGAAGTTACCATGAAGATCGGCATGGAAAGCTTGGGTTTTCCAATGATCATGACGATCAAAAGGACTCATAGTGTAACTGCCATCAGCTATTGTGTTGGAATTTGGCGTTGGCATTGAGTCATAACGGTGACGCTTCATGTCTTGCAAGTTGTAGCTAAGTTTGGCTTCCCATTGGCTGTTAATATACAGATTTAGGTCGGCACCAAAATTCTCAACATCATTGTTGATGAATGACCAATGAGCATCTCTGATCGTCTCTTGAGTGCCAATTCGGTTGCCATTGAGATCAAACCAAGAGCCTGAGTCGATTGGTGCACTGTCTTGTGTTTTTTCATAGTTGAATGACAATAGACCCCAATCGTAGAGGTCGGCTTCGATCACACCGTAGCCTAGGAAACGGTCTCGCTCTCTTTTATCACCAGTTGCATATTTGCGGTTCTCAACACTATCTTGTTTAACGAGAACGGTACGACCGCGAAGTGTGCCTGACTCATTTAGTTTGCCAGAGGCATCAACGTGATAACGAGTACTACCCAAGTTATCGAAGTCTGCTCCCACATTCACTTTCGGTGTAGCGGTAGGTTTCTTTGACACCATATTGATCATGCCGCCTGGCGCAGAGTTACCATATAAAAGACTTGATGGGCCTTTGATCACTTCAATGCGATCTAAAGTTTCAATTGGTAGCATGTAGTGGGTAAACAACGAATGACCATTGCGTAAATAGCCGTTAGTTGAGGATAGCTCGAATCCGCGAAGGTAGAACGTTTCTCTATTCCACTTTTGTGAGCCTGCACTGACGCTCGCATCGTTTTGCAATGCTTCGCCTAAAGTGGTTGCTAGTTGTTCATCCAATACAATCTCAGGGATAACATTTACTGATTGAGGTGTCTCTAGCATTGAGGCATCAGTACGCATAGCACCTGAAGCACTATCAACTTTGTAATCGTCAAAACTTTGTGCATGTACAACGAGAGTTTCGTCAACATTAGAATCGTTTTGCTCAGCAAAGACCGGAGAGGTATTAAGTGCGAGTACCACTGCACTGCAAAGTGTGGTCACTTTGAATTTCATTATGGGCTTTTCCTTGCTCGTAAGATCGAGACAAATCTGAATGTTTAATTATTGGTATATGGCATCATATTAGCATTGTGAATAAATGCTAATGCTATTTATTATCATTTAAGATATCGACAAGTGTAACAATCTGTATCTTTTGAAATTTAAGCTGATTAATTGCATCTGAAAGGTTATCAGTATGTAATTAATTTGTTTATTAACAAATGCCTGGCATTAATGAGGTAGGGAAAATAAAAGCAACGTGAATGCTGCCGTTAGCTATAATCGTCCTTAAAAGCCGTCTTTCTGCTGATGGTGTTTGAAATTGCGAGTATCAAAAAGTGGGGCAAAAGGTACATTGATGGGTATCTGGTTTAATCAGTAGGGTTTAGTGTCAAATTACTTAAAAATGACACACGCAGAAAAGTGAGTTCAAGCCAGTCATTGGAGCGAGTGGGCACTCACTTTTTATCTTAGTCACCCACAGGACTTTCTATACACTTATTTCAGGGTGTAAACTGTGGTATATAAAGAGCAGATTTTTTCGATGGAACGTGCCAGTTTATGCGTATATTTACCTTAGTGTTGTTAGTGGTTTTTTCTTGGTTGCAATATACTCTCTGGTTTGGCAAAAACGGTATCGTCGACTTCAATCAAGTAGAATCAGAAATCCAAGTGCAGCAGCAAGTTAATCACAATCTTCAAACCCGAAATAATGAGATGTTTGCTGAAATTGATGACCTTCGACAAGGGCTTGATGCTATTGAAGAACGAGCTCGACATGAGCTTGGTATGATTCAAGACGGAGAGACGTTCTATCGCATCATAGGTGAGGATAACCAATGATCCCCGAACACCATCCAATAATAGCTATCGTTCCTGCAGCAGGGGTGGGTAGCAGGATGCAAGCTAATATCCCTAAGCAATACTTAAAGATAAACGATAAAACCATCCTAGAGCACACCATAGATAAGTTGCTTTCCCATCCAAGCGTGGAAAGCGTCATCATCGCAGTGAGTGAAGATGATCCATATTACGCAGGTCTATCGTTTTTATCCGAAAAACCGGTCATACGAGTGACAGGAGGCAGTGAACGCGCTGACTCTGTGCTGGCTGCTATCGAGTATGTAAAGCAGCGTGTACCCAATGCTTGGTGCTTAGTTCATGATGCTGCACGCCCTTGTATTACACTGGCAGATATTAGTAAGTTGATCTACGAAGTGTCGGTACATCCAGTAGGGGGAATTTTAGCATCGCCTGTTAAAGACACCATGAAGCGAGCTGATGATGTTAATGGTATTGACCATACGGTAGAGCGAGCGGGCCTGTGGCACGCGTTGACGCCGCAAATGTTCAAAGTAGAGTTGTTGCATAGCGCACTGACTAATGCGTTAGAAGAAGGCGTTTCGATTACCGATGAAGCGTCAGCCGTTGAGTGGACTGGGCTTTCTCCATTGCTTGTCGAAGGGCGTGGAGACAACATCAAAATTACTAGGCCAGAAGATTTAGCTCTGGCTGAATTTTATTTAACGAAAGAGGAAGTACAACAATGAGAATAGGCCATGGCTTTGACGTTCATAAGTTTGGTGGCGAAGGTCCTGTAATCATTGGTGGTGTAGCCATCCCGTATGAGCAAGGATTGATCGCGCATTCTGATGGTGATGTTGCACTTCATGCTTTATGCGACGCATTACTGGGTGCGATAGCCGCGGGTGATATCGGGCGTCATTTCCCGGATACCGATGCAGAGTGGGAAGGGGCGGATAGTCGCGCTTTACTTCGTGATGTTTACAGCAAAGTGAAAGCCAAGGGCTACGAACTGGTTAATGCTGATATTACCATTATGGCGCAAGCACCTAAGATGGCTCCTCATATTGACCAAATGTGTCAAGTCATTGCACAAGATCTCAATACCGATATTGAGAATGTGAATGTGAAAGCGACAACAACGGAAAGATTAGGCTTTACAGGACGTAAAGAGGGAATTGCCACCGAAGCTGTGGTATTGATTAGAAAGATTACGTCTTAATAGGCAATGATAATGACCGATGTTTTACAACACTTAGCCTACCTAAACGGTAAGCCAACGACGACAGCCAAATTTAAAGCAACCAACGAAGATTTCATAGTTCGAGAAGTACTGGGTTATTCGTTTGCTGGGGAAGGCGAGCATTTGATGCTGCGAGTACGAAAAAATGGCGAAAATACCAGCTTTGTTGCCAACGAACTGGCCAAGTTCTGTGGTGTTAAATCCAAAGATATAGGTTGGGCAGGGTTGAAAGATAGGCATGCGGTCACTGAGCAGTGGTTAAGTGTACATCTTCCGAAAAAGAATGTTCCTGATTTTGCTGATTTTGCTGATTTTGCTGATTTTGCTGATTTTCATAAGCAATACCCAAGTATTGAGATTGTGGCGACTGACTGGCACAACAAGAAATTAAGGCCCGGAGATCTGGCGGGTAACGAGTTTGAGATTCGTCTTACAGACGTTTCTGACATGACCGAGTTGAGCACGAGATTACAGCAAGTTGAAGCAGGTGGCGTTCCTAATTATTTTGGTCAGCAACGTTTTGGCCAAGATGGTGGTAATGTCACTGAAGCCAGACGCTGGGGACGTGAAAATGTACGAACTCGCAACCAGAATAAACGCAGCCTCTATTTATCGGCCGCGCGTTCTTGGATTTTCAACGAGATTGTTTCAAAGCGGATCGAGGCTCAATGTTTCGAGAGCCCAATCGCTGGTGATATCTTAGAAGAGAATGGCGTGATTACCGCTGCTCTTGCTGGTGACAACGCATTGCCAACAGAACAAGAAGCCCTAACACTTGAACAAAGCATCATTGATCAAGAGCTTGATCTGATGTTGCTGATACGTGGTAATCGTATGCGACATGATCGTCGAGCGATCTTACTCAAGCCTGAGTCACTGAAAAGTCAACTTGAAGATGGTGCCGTAACACTGTCGTTCTTTTTAGATTCAGGCAGCTTTGCCACATCAATTTTACGAGAATTGGCTCAAATAGAAGAAGTGGAACGACAATTCTAAACATATGGATATGAGTAAAAAACTTAGCATTCTGATCAGCAATGATGATGGCGTTCATGCCGAAGGCATTAGGACACTAGCGAGAGAGCTCAGTGATCTCGCAAAAGTGACTATTGTTGCACCAGATCGAAACCGATCTGGTGCTTCGAATTCATTGACGCTAGAGCAACCTCTGCGCGTTAATCAAATTGAGCCTGGGGTATACTCTGTGCAAGGTACACCGACGGATTGTGTCCACTTTGCACTCAATGAACTGATGAAAGACGATCTGCCGGATCTTGTGCTTTCTGGCATCAATCATGGGGCAAACCTTGGCGATGATGTTCTGTACTCAGGGACAGTCGCTGCGGCTATGGAAGGGCATTTTCTTGGTGTTCAATCCATTGCGTTTAGCTTGGTCGGTAAGCATAACTTTGCGGCGGCGGCGATGGTTGCCCGTCAGTTTGTTGAGCGACATCTTAAGCAAAGAGTGCCAACGAATCGATTGTTGAATATTAATATTCCAGATCTTCCTTTAGCTCAACTGTGCTCGGTAAAAGTGACTCGTTTGGGCGCACGCCATCATGCTGAAAGTATGATCAAACAAAAAGATCCACGTGGTCACGATATTTACTGGCTAGGCCCTCCCGGAAAAGAGCAAGATGCTGGTATAGGAACGGATTTCTATGCCATTGAACATGGGCATATATCCATTACACCGCTACAAGTTGATTTGACCGCACATGAGTCTATTGGTGCAATGGAACGTTGGATAACAGGGAGAGATTAAGGTAATGAATCCGCAAGCGGAACGACTCGTTGAGTTTATCAAAGGCCACGGCATTACCAATGGTGCAGTATTAGCAGCTATCCACTCTGTACCCAGAGAACAATTTGTGTCACAAGCCATGTTACATCAAGCGTATGATAACAATGCGCTGCCGATTGGAGCTGGGCAAACCATTTCTCAGCCTTATATTGTTGCTAAGATGACCGAGCTTTTAGAGCTATCTAGAGACACGAAAGTGCTCGAGATAGGGACAGGTTCTGGCTACCAAACTGCAGTTTTGGCTCAATTGGTTGAGCACGTCTTCTCGGTAGAAAGGATCAAATCGCTTCAATGGGATGCCAAACGTCGTCTCAAGAGATTGGATATCTACAATGTGTCGACAAAGCATGGTGATGGTTGGCAAGGTTGGCAAGCAAAAGGGCCGTTTGATGCGATCATCGTAACGGCGGCGGCTTCTTCGGTGCCTGAAGCTTTGTTGTCCCAGTTAACAGACGGTGGCCGTTTAGTGATTCCTGTCGGCGATGATGAGCAACAACTATTAAAAATCACTCGAAAAGGTGATAGTTTTAGTACCGAAGTTATTGAATTAGTAAGGTTTGTTCCTTTAATTGCAGGTGAATTAGCGTAAATGCAAAGCCGTTTTAAGGCCGTGGGATCCATAATCATGTTGTCCAGTACACTTGTTGGGTGTACTGGGCATTCTCCTGCACCTGTCTCAAACTTGGGAGGCAAGTACGATAATGTTTCTCGAGGGAGCTATCGTGGCAGCTACTACGAAGTTCAAAAAGGCGACACACTTTATTTTATTGCCTACAAAACAGACAAAGATGTTAAAGATCTGATTCGATTAAATAATCTTCGAACTCCTTATACGATCCATCCCGGACAACGCCTTAATTTATGGCGTCCTGTTTATACTCCTCCTGCGTATGGTGGTGCCGGAGAAGTGGCAACCGCTTCTGCTGCAACGGCTGCAGCAAGTTCTACAACCGCTCAAACGAAGCCCTCCAGCTCACAATCCTCTAAAGCGAAGGCGAACAGTTCATCAACGCAAAATAGTCAAAAAACAGCCACTAATAAGGTTGATCAATCAAAACCAAAGGAGTATGGTGAATCTAAAGGTAAACAAAATGTTAATAATACGAAGCCCAATACGGCAAAACAGAGCACCGCTCAAGCTAAGCCGAAGCCACCGTCAAGCACAAATGGCAAAGTGACAAGCTGGCAATGGCCAACTAAGGGTCGTGTAACAAAGAACTTTTCTGCAGGGGACCAAGGAAATAAAGGTATCGACATTGCCGGCCAAAGAGGTCAAGCAATTGTTGCCACTGCAAAAGGAACCGTGGTTTATTCGGGTAACGCGCTAAGAGGTTATGGAAATTTGGTTATTGTCAAGCACAACGATAACTACCTCAGTGCTTATGCTCATAACGATCGGTTACTGGTATCTGAAGGACAAAGTGTAAAAGCGGGGCAAAAAATCGCGACGATGGGAAGCTCTGGAACCAATAGCGTGAGACTGCACTTTGAAATTCGTTATCAAGGTAAATCGGTAAATCCTAAGCGTTATCTACCGTAATGACCGTATAGATATTAATAATACGAAAGCTACTTGCAATTTGATTGACGTTATCAGAGAAGGTTAGCGACATAGTTTGTAGTCATGTTTTGCTAGCTCGCCAGGGGGAGGCGCTATGAGTATCAGCAATGCAGTAACCAAAAATGAAAATTTCGACGTTGAGACCGATTCAACGGAGATCGTCGAAAGCACACTAACCAACGACGAATCGATTTCCGAAGATAAGTATGACGCATCGGCGAAAAGTCTTGATGCGACGCAGCTCTATTTGGGCGAAATTGGTTTCTCTCCACTGCTTACCGCGGAAGAAGAAGTCCTGTATGCACGACGTGCCCTAAAGGGCGACGAAGCTGCACGTAAACGCATGATCGAAAGTAACTTGCGTCTGGTAGTGAAGATTTCTCGACGTTATAGTAATCGTGGACTGGCTTTGTTGGATCTTATCGAGGAAGGAAACCTCGGCTTGATTCGAGCAGTAGAAAAGTTTGATCCAGAACGAGGCTTCCGTTTCTCTACATATGCCACTTGGTGGATCAGACAAACCATTGAACGCGCGTTGATGAACCAGACTCGTACTATTCGTCTGCCGATTCATGTAGTGAAAGAACTCAATATTTACTTGCGTACCGCTCGTGAATTATCTCAAAAGCTCGATCATGAGCCAACGGCGGAAGAGATTGCTCAAAAGCTAGATAAACCAGTGAGCGATGTCTCTAAGATGCTGCGTTTAAACGAGCGCATTAGCTCTGTAGATACTCCTATGGGTGGTGATGGTGAGAAAGCACTTCTGGATATCATTCCAGACTCAACACACTCAGATCCAGAGGTTTCAACTCAAGATGACGATATTAAGTCTTCATTGATTCACTGGCTAGATGAGCTAAACCCTAAGCAGAAAGAAGTTTTAGCGCGACGTTTTGGCTTGCTAGGTTATGAGCCATCTACGTTAGAAGAAGTGGGGCTTGAAATTAATCTGACTCGCGAGCGTGTGAGACAGATTCAAGTAGAAGGCTTGCGTCGACTTCGCGACATCTTAATCAAGCAAGGGTTAAATATGGAGTCATTGTTCAATTTCGATGACGATTAATTTACCGCTTCTTGAAGAAAAAATACCGCCATAAGGCGGTATTTTTGTCTTGGTTAATAAAACCGAATACAGTTTTATGCCCAGCCGTTTGGACTTTTTTTACGACGAGGAATGATGTGCGGAAGAATCAAACCAAACAAGAGGCCAGCTCCAGCAACACCACCTCCATACATAAAGTAACGTAGCAATAGGTCTTCTTTTTGTGTATCCAGTTTCGCACGTAGCTCACGGATTTCTGTTTGCGATGAGGTTAGCTGTGAGCTGATATCTGAGTAGTTTTGCTCAAGTTCAGCAATTTGCTTGTTACGAGCCTCTAGAGAGCTTACTAGACCGTCTTTCTCACTGTTCGCGGTTTCGCGTGCATTAGCAAGCAACGATTTTGCTTCTGTGAGTTCTTTCTCAAGACGTGGAAGGCGTACGGCCATACTTTCCTGAGTCGTTACGTACTTCGTTTCAACCCAGCCCTTACGGCCGCGACTATCTTGAACTTGAGAGTAACCATTTTCTTTATTAGTCGAGATCAGTCGAACTTTATCACCAGCATTGATACTACCAATGATTCGATATTGGCTGCTCGGGCCAGAGTGCATATAAGTAAATAGCTTGTCAGCAATATAACGATCCTGAGCCAATGCAGCAGGGGCTGCCAGTAATGACATCATGATCATGCAGATCAGTTTTTTCACAGTAAGTCCCTTAAGTGTTTCAATGGGGAATGAACAAGAAAGTATCGTTCGCTTTGATTGCGGGGACGGACTCTCTATTTGTAAATTTTTAAGAATGGGCAAATAGTATGAAGTTTCTTAACGGGGTGCAACAAAGAAGGGAGGCAAAGCCTCCCTTTATTTGAATTTGAGTCAAATATTACGTGAGCTTTACATCTATCTGACTTTATTGCACATTGGGCTTATGCACCAAACACAGCTTGCATCGCATAGAAGAATACGACAGCTAATAGTGCACCCGCTGGCAGAGTCACAATCCAAGACGCAACGATGTTACGAACAACGCCTAGGTTTAGTGCTGCAATACCACGCGCAAAGCCAACACCTAGAACCGCACCCACGAGTGTTTGTGTGGTTGAAATAGGCAGACCTGTACCAGACGCCAAAACAACGGTACATGCTGTTGCAAGCTGAGCCGCAAAACCACGGCTTGGTGTTAGTTCTGTAATACCAGTACCAACCGTCGCCATTACTTTGTGACCCATTGTTGCAAGACCAACAACGATACCGATACCACCTAGAGGAAGAATCCACCAAGCAATAGAGCTTTTCGCCGTCACTTCACCCATGTGCTCAACAGTAGATACTACCGCTGACAGTGGACCAATCGCATTCGCTACGTCATTTGAACCGTGTGCAAATGCCATTGCACAAGCGGTGATAACCATTAGAACACTGAAAATACCCTCAACGCCGCTGAAACCGTGGTCTTCTTCACGATTGGCAAATTTGCGTTGGATATAAATGTAGCCACCGACCATAACCAGTGCCGATACACCGGCAGCCCACAGCCACGCTTCCATACCATCAAGGTGCAAACCTACGTGCTTAAGGCCTTTTTTAATCGTTACCAGTGCAATAACCATGGTCGTAATGAACATGTAAACCGGTACAAAGCGTTTGGCGTTGAACAGTGGTTTTTCCGTATCAAATATCAGTCGTTGTGCACTGATAAATATTACGTAAGCAAAAAAGCCCGAAATAACAGGGGTAATCACCCAACTACCTACGATGCCTTTGACTGAGCTCCAGTCTACTGCTTCTGTACCAACAGAGACACAAGCAAAACCAATAATGGCGCCGATGATCGAGTGTGTCGTTGATACTGGCCAGCCCATGTAAGACGCTAATAGCAACCATGTACCTGCGGCGAGTAGAGAAGACATCATACCGTAGACAAGAACGTCAGGTTGATGGGCAAACAGTGACGTTTCAATAACACCTTTACGAATGGTATCCGTCACTTCACCGCCGGCGAGGTATGCGCCAGCAAATTCAAAGATCATCGCGATGATGATCGCTTGCTTAACTGTTAGAGCTTTAGAGCCAACAGAAGTACCCATTGCATTGGCAACATCATTTGCACCAATACCGATTGCCATAAGGAAACCGAATACCGCTGCAACAATAATTAGGATAGTGCCGTAGTTTGCAAGAATATCCATTGTAATACCTAGTTTTGTTTCATAACAAGCGGAGCAATTCTTTAGGCGCAGGGCAGACTCTTAAGCATTGTCTGTGCTCAACGCCTAATTCATCCTTGCTCTTTGTTACTTAGTTAACGTTCGATTAAGACCTAGACAGCATTACTTCAAGACGAGCGCCTACACGCTGAGCTTGATCTGCAATACCGCCGACCCATTCAAAAATCTTGTAGAGGAACATGACATCAATTGGATTCATGTCGTGCTCAATCGTCATCAATTGTTGACGAAGTTGGATCTGCATTGCATCAGTATCATCTTCGATGATATCTAGCTGATGAATCATTTCTGCTACAAGGGTAACCTCACGGCCCTTAAAGCCAGTCTCTAGCAGTTCATCAAGCTCGTTGATTACTTTTTGAGCTTGGTTGGCTGCATCAAGACAACGCTTCACATAAGCGATGAAGCTTTCTTGCAGTGGAGCTGGAATGACGAGTTGGCGACCGTATACACGACCGGCAATGTCTTTTGATAGGTTTGCTAACTTATCTTGCTGTGTCAGTAGCTCAAGCATGTCGCTACGGTCCACTGGCATAAATAAACCGCGTGGTAGCTTTAGGCGTATTTCACGCTTAAGTACATCCGCCTCTTTCTCTAAGTGAGAAATTTGCGCACGGATCTCTGCTGCTTTCTCCCAATCTCCCTGAGCACTTGTCTCAAAGAAGTTGATAAGATGAGAACAACATTCTGTTACGCACACAACGTGGCGCTGCAAAGGCTTAATAGGGGACTTTGCAAATAACCCCATAATTGTATTTACTGGCATGGTCATTCAACCTAATTAATATAACCTGAAATAAACATACACCAATTCATGGTGAAATGTTGAGCGATGGCTATAAAGGCGCGCATGGTAACCCATTAAAAGTCTGATTTAAACTGTTTTAGATCATCATTTGGGTGATATTTGTCACTTGCTGAACGCAACAATTGCTCATATCCTGTTGTGAGTGTCCCCGAAAGGTAAAACTATGGAAACCGAGATAGAACTGAAGTTTTTTGTTTCTCCTGAATTTTCAGAAACTTTACGTAACAAAATTTCTGAAACAAAAGTACTTCAGCACAGTTGTCGCGAGTTAGGAAACACTTACTTCGATACTCCTGATAATTGGTTACGCCAACATGATATTGGCTTAAGAATTCGCCGTTTTGATGATGTTTTTGTGCAAACTGTAAAAACAGCTGGACGCGTAGTAGCAGGTTTGCACCAACGTCCAGAATTTAATGCAGAACACACTTCTAACTCTCCACTGCTCACTCTTCATCCGTTGGATATTTATCCTCACGGGAAAACTATAGATGTGCTGCAAGCTGAATTGATGCCAATTTTTGCGACTGATTTTACGCGCGAGCAGTGGCTGATAGGTATGGCTGATGGCAGCCAAGTGGAAGTGGCTTTCGATCAAGGTGTCGTGTCTTCGGGTGACAGAACCTATCCTATTTGCGAAGTTGAACTAGAGCTAAAATCGGGCCAAACCGATGCGCTATTCACTTTAGCTCGCTCACTGAGTGAGTTTGGTGGCATTCGTTTAGGAAACCTAAGCAAAGCGGCGAGAGGTTACCGCTTAGCGATGGATTATCAAGGTGATCCTGTTAAAACCATGGATTTAGTCAATACGGTCGAAAGCGACAGTGTGGAAACCTGCTTTATCCAATCTCTCGAGCATGCTTTGGCGCATTGGCATTATCACGAACAAATTTACGTTGAACATGAGTCCATAGAAGCGCTGCACGAAATCAGTCATGCGTTGAGTTTTATTCGCCAAATTCTGACAGTATATGGTGGTATTGTGCCACGTCGCGCTAGCGCCATATTGCGCCAAGAACTCAAGTGGCTGGAAGAGGAACTTGATTGGCTCAAGAGCTATGATCACTTCGAAATGTTACTTGAAGACAAAGGCCATGTGCTAAGAAAATTGGACGCACGAAAGTATCTTGTTGCAGAGTTAAAAGAGATGGAGCAAGAGCTACCAGATCGTGAAGACATGCTTAAATTGATTCATTCAGCTCGTTATGCCGGCCTGTTACTTGATTTAAGTCGTTGGATTCTCTCTCGAGGTTGGCAGCCGTTTCTTGATGACAAAGCGCGCGACAAGATGGCACAAAACGTCAAACCATTTTCAATTAAGCAACTTGCGCGTACTTGGGCTGAATTGATAGAAGCGTTCCCGCCGGAAAAACTCCTGACTCGACAAGATTATATTGATCAACAATATCGCTTGATGAGAAATCTCTATACTGGGGTTGGTTTTGCGAGTCTTTATAACAGCGAAGAGCGTAATAGTTTTCGACTCCCGTGGGCAGACTTACTGCAAGGAATTGACGATTTGTTGATGCTTGAGCCTCTTGAAGGGTTAGTGACCAAATTAGAGGGTGAAGAACAGCAGCAGCTTGAGCGTTGGTTAAAGCGTCAAGAAAGCTCAATTTTGCATGCGATGGAACAAACTCGCCAGATCAGTATTGAAGCAGAGCCCTATTGGCAAGATTAGTGGTCCATTAAGCGAAATAAAAAAGAGGCGTAATGCCTCTTTTTTATTTGGAATCGAGTGAGTCCAATTGCTTTTCCAACTTCTCTAGCTTGCGTAGAATGATGTCTTGTTGGTTCAACACTTTTTGGAGCATCAGTTCTTTGTGTTTCGAGCGTCGTTCATCCATTGAACTTGGTGAAGAGAGCAACGAAGTAATTAATCCTGACGTCATACCAAATACACCGACACCACAGATGATGATCACTCCAGCTAGGGCTTTACCTAAACCAGTGACGGGGTAATGGTCACCGTAGCCAACCGTCGACACGGTTACAAATGCCCACCAAACGGCGTCACCAAGGTGCTGAATATTGGCCTCAGGATCGTCGCCTTCAGCCCACAGCATCAGTCCGGCCCCTGCTGATATCAGTAACAACAGCAATAGCAAGATAGAGGCAATGGTTGTTTCGTGTTTGTTGCGAGCGAGTTGTCTTAACACGGCTTCACCTGAGCGAATCACTAAGATCACACGAAAGATATGAAACACTCTCGCAAAGCGCAGTGGTTCGATTAAAGGAATGCTGGCGATGAAATCGATCCAGTGAATTTTCATAAATTGCAAACGATCTGTGGAGCGGATCAGATCTACGCAAAGCTGCATTAGAAATAAACTACAGATTACAAAGTCGAGGCCGATAAGGACAGTACGCTCATCGCTATTGATAGGCGCAAACAACAAGGCTGAGATCACAAATAGCGCCATAAACGACAGGAAAAGTGATAATAAACTCAGAGGCTTAGTTTCAGTTTTGGTATCATTTGCTTTCATACGAGGCTCGAAATAAATAACTTGGTCTCATGCATGCCACTTCCTCTAGTAGAGATGACTTACAAGTTAATAACGTTAGCTCAAAGTTAGGTAAAACAACCTAACTATATAATAAATAATGGAGAACGGATAATGACCACACTGGCATTTAAACCTTGGGAGCGAGTAATAACGGACGTTCGCTTAGTTCCTAAGATGTTGATGTTAATGATATTTAGTACGGTTCTGTTGGTAAGTAAGCAATTGTGGGATGCCAGTACATTTTATGATTCTTTACTTGCAGCAACTCAAAACACAGAAGTTGCCCAGCAACATTATGAAGCCTACTTAGTTCAAGTGGTTTGGCAAACAGCGCTGATGATCGTCTTGTTTGTGGCTCTCTTGTTATTTGCTGCAAGGACGATGTTAAAGCAGACCACATATCTGAGTGATGCCATCAAACGTATGGCAGACAAAGATTTGACTGTGCCTGTCAACATGGACTGTAAAGACGAATATGGCGACGTGGCGAGAGAGCTTGAGCGTACTCGAGTTCAGCTACAAGATATCATCAAGACCCAAGTTGTGACGTCTCAAGAGCTTGCGACATTAACCGAAGTCATGACATTAAGCATGTCTGAGACAAAAGAGTCTTCTCAAGAGGAATTCCACGAGATAGACCAGCTTGCAACGGCTATGAGCGAAATGAGCTCAACAGTTCAGACCGTGGCAGATCACGCTCAGAATGCTTCTCAGCTGACAGAACAAGCCTCAGGACAAGCCTCAACGGGTCAACGCTTTGTTCAAGGTACTGTGACCAAAATGAGTGAACTATCGGATGATATTGCCGCTTCTGCTCAGGCGGTAAATCAAGTTGAAGAGCGCGTTGAGTCAATTGGTAGTGTGGTCGGTACGATTCAAGGTATTTCAGAGCAAACGAATCTTCTCGCGCTCAATGCGGCTATTGAAGCAGCACGTGCAGGGGAGGCTGGTCGAGGCTTTGCCGTAGTAGCCGATGAAGTACGTAATCTAGCTCAACGCACACAGCAAGCGACGGTTGAAATTCAAGAGATGATCTCTCAACTGCAATCCAGTGCGAATTCAGCGGTTGAGCTGATGGAAAAGAGTGTGGTGGAAGCCGCTGATGGTGTCGAGCTTGTCACCAATGCGGGGGTAGAGCTTGATGGTATTGTGAACCAAGTAAACCAGATTAATGATATGAACTTCCAAATTGCTACCGCAGCAGGACAGCAGAGCAGTGTAGCGGAAGAGATGAATCAAAACCTGACTAATGTGAGGGAGCTGGTAGAAGCGTCGGTTGTAGTGGTGACAGAGCTGCTCGAAACCTCAGAAATGATGCAAAACAACGCCGCAGAGCTCGATGGCAAGATTCAATCTTTTAAAGTGTAAAAAGCAACAACAAAAAAAGGGAGGCCGCTGTTACAGTGACCTCCCTTTTTTATCTAATGACGATGTGCTAATGGGCAGCAAAAAGCGGTATTAGCTTTCTTCTGTTGATTCCGCTTCTGCTTGTTGCTGTTGCAGTTCTAGTACTTGGTTGTCAATGAGACGTGCTTTTCCTAAGAAAGCAGACATCAAGATAACCGCATGCGTTGAATCGCTGCCAATAGGTTGTAAGCTGTGAGCATCTCGAATAAAGATCTCATCAGGCTGAAGACCAGCTGCACGTAATTGATCACTCGCGTCTTCAATAATAGAGGCGTAATCATCACGACCACCGCGAATCGCACTGTTAATCCAACGCATGGTTTTTGCTAACACTGGTGCGCGTTGACGCTCATCCATTGTTAGGTAACCATTGCGTGAACTCATGGCTAAACCGTCCATTTCACGCACCGTAGGTACGCCGATAATTTCAATGTTCATAGCAAGATCGTTGACCATTTGACGAATCAACGCGAGTTGTTGGTAATCTTTCTCACCAAAACAAGCGACGTCTGGCTGAACAATATTGAACAGCTTAGTCACAATGGTAGAGACGCCACGGAAATGACCTGGGCGAGAAGCACCTTCAAGCATGTGAGAAATGCCAGGAACTTCAACAAAACTTTGCTTGTCTAGTCCTTGTGGATACATGACTTCGGGTGTAGGCGTAAACAAGAGATCTACTCCTTCAGCCGTGAGTTTAGACATATCCTCTTCAAGAGTTCGAGGGTAGTTGTTCAGGTCATCTGCGCGGTCAAACTGCATAGGGTTGACAAAAATACTCGCCACTACGATATCGGCATGCTCACGAGCTTTACGCACTAATGTGAGATGCCCCTCGTGCAGATTTCCCATTGTAGGTACAAAAGCGATACGACGCTGTTCACGCTTGAGAAGCGCTATTTGTTCTCTAAGTTCAGCAATTTCAGCTAAAGTTTGCATGATTCCCCCTAGGCAATCGTATGAGCATCGTCTGGGAAAGCGCTACTTTCCACATCAGCAATGTATTTTGCGACAGCACTGCGCATATCGCCAGTTTCTGCAAGGAAGTTTTTCGAGAACTTAGGCATATAGTTCGCGGAAATGCCGAACATATCATGCATGACCAAAATTTGACCGTCGGTAACATTACCTGCGCCGATACCGATCACGGGTACATCAAGAGCTTCAGTAATACGTTTCGCAAGTTCTTGTGGGACACATTCTAGAAGAACAATTTGCGCGCCAGCTTCTTGTAGAGCCAATGCATCGCGAACCATTTTATCTGCGTTCTTTTGATCACGTCCCTGGACTTTATAACCACCAAAAATATTGACGCTCTGTGGCGTTAGGCCAAGGTGAGCACAAACTGGAACGGCGCGCTCGGTCAATATTTTTACGGTATCAACTAGCCAGTCACTGCCTTCGAGCTTAACCATATTTGCTCCAGCACGCATCAGCTTAGCGGCATTCTCACAAGCCTGCTCTGGAGTGGCATAACTCATGAAAGGCATATCAGCCATGAGAAGGCAATTTGGGCTACCTGCTCGTACACTTCGAGTGTGATAAACAACGTCTTCTACTGTTACAGGAAGTGTGTCGTTCTGGCCTTGAAGTACCATACCTAAGGAGTCACCTACAAGTAACACTGGCATTTCTTGACTTTCGAATAAACCTGCAAAGCTCGCATCATAAGCGGTAGACGTTGCAAACTTACGACCTTCTTGTTTCCATTTAACAAGATCGTTGATGGTGATTTTTTTCATTTTTAGTCCTTACTTAGGGGTTGGCTATGGTAGCCAAACTCTGAGCCCATTACGTGCCACATTGTTCACCAAGGTTTTGAGCTCAGACCCGTCAGGGAGTTGTAAATTTGGTGCGATTTCCAGTAACGGATAGAGAACAAATTCTCTTTCATTCATTCCGTAGTGAGGAATAGTGAGTCGCTCGGAATCGATCACCTCATTGCCATAAAGGATGATATCGAGATCAAGAGTTCTTGGGCCCCATCTCTCATCCTTACGGACACGCCCTTGTTCTTGCTCGATTCGCTGTGTGCAATCGAGAAGTTCAAGTGGCGTTAATTCAGTAGTAATTTGTGCAACAGCATTGATGTAATCAGGCTGATCTTGCGGTCCCATCGGCGTGCTGCTGTATAACGAAGAGCAACAGGTTAGTTCACTTTTAGGCAAATGTTTGAGTGCTTCAATCGCTTCTTTTGCTTGAGCGACGGGATCGGAAAGGTTGCTGCCAATGGCAATAAAACAAGTGGTCATTACTCAGCGCTCTTTGGCTTCTTTGGGGCTCTTTTGCGGCGAGAGCTAGGACGAGCACTTGAACCACCGAGATCATTGACCATTGCTTGGCGCATGTTGCGTCCAGCCAATTGGAAAGTCGACCACCATTTTGCAAGCGCTGCAACTTCACCGCCTTCGATTTCACCGCGCATTTCAAGAAAGTCGAGGCCAGCTCTGAATTTATTGAGCTCCATTAGTCGGTAGGCACGTTTACCAGAACGACGAGGTAATCTCAGTTGCAGTTGCCAGATCTCACGAATTGTCGCGGTATGACGACGTGGAATCGCAGTCGATTTCACTTGTTCATCGAGGATGCTATTGCTTGCTTCCATCACGGCATCGTATTCGGACATGCCTTTCGATATCAGTCTGTTGGCATACTCCATCATTGGGTACCAAAGCATAGCGGCAAACATAAATGCCGGGTTGACACGCTTACCTTCTTCGATGCGTTCGTCGGTTGCATCTAACACCAAGTCTAAGGCTTGCTCAGTGCGAGAAGAATACTCTTCAGTAAAATGCGGCGCTATGATTGGGAACAACTGTTGGAATAAATTGTACTCTCTGAGTAAGTGGTAAGTTTCTAATCCATAGCCAGACTGCAAGAGCTTCAACGACTCTTCATATAATCGAGCGGATGGAATATCACGCAGCAAAGGAGCAAGATCTTCAATCGGTGCTGCCGTATCTTCTTCAATATCAAAGTCCAATTTGGCGGCAAAACGAATCGCGCGGAGCATTCGCACGGGATCTTCACGGTAGCGGACTTCAGGTTCACCGATAAGGCGAATCAGGCGATCTTCAAGATCTTCTATCCCGCCGGCATAATCATGAATCGAGTAATCTGCAATGTTGTAGTACATAGCATTGATCGAGAAATCACGACGTTCAGCATCTTCATCGATGGAACCGTAGACATTGTCTCGCAGCAACATGCCTTCTTTACTCTGCTGAGAGACATTTTTCTCTTGCTCTTGATGGTGCCCACGGAAAGTAGCGACTTCAATGATGTCGCGACCAAACATAATGTGTGCAAGACGAAAACGTCGACCGATGAGGCGACAATTCCTAAATAATTTTTTGATTTGCTCTGGCGTTGCGTTAGTGGCTATATCAAAATCTTTAGGTTGTTCTCCAAGCAGCAGATCACGCACGCCACCGCCAACGAGATAAGCGTCATATCCTGCACCATTTAGACGATACAAGACTTTTAACGCGTTTTCGCTGATCTGCTTGCGCGAGATGTTGTGTTCTTCTCGGTGATAAGTTTGCAACGAAAGCTCGTGATACACCGATTGAACTTTTTGAGAATTTTCTTTTTTATTCATAATATTAACGCAATTTAGGTTCGCGAAACGACGACGATTAGGCGTACATTTCGTGCCTGACGCATGAAATTTGCCGCTTATAATAGCTTAGAGAGCCTCGTTTGAGAATGGTGGTTTGATTTTGAGCTCATTTGGCAGTTGTAAAAGTCGCCAGTTTTCCACACCCCACTGGATGATAGTCTCAAGGCTTTCGGTTTCAATACTGTTATCAATATTGAAACCGAGAAAACGCATTGCATTAAGTAATGTGGGTACTGGATTGTCTAAATCAATAGCAGTGGCATGATTTTGCTTGGATAATTTGTTGCCATTATCATCAATTGCCAAAGGAAGGTGTAGGTAACTCACTGGTTCCACATCTAATGTCTTATATAAGCTAATTTGACGACCGCTGGGCTCAATAAGATCAGCACCGCGAACGACTTCAGTCACGCCTTGATAAATATCGTCAAGTACCACGGCAAGATTATACGCAAATAACCCATCGCGGCGTTTTATAATGAAATCTTCTTCAGCCAAAGCTTTTGGGATATCAAGCTGACCATAACGTTGGTCAATAAACGATTCGACAGGATAGCGCATTTTGAGTCGGACGGCACATGGGGTACTTGCCGGTAAGGTTTTATCGCGGCAAGTTCCGGAGTAATACCCTCCATGTGCTTTGATTTGTTTTCTCGTGCACTCACAAAGATACGCTTGTTGATTATTTATCCAGCGTTCTATCTGATCTTGATAAGCCTCTAATCGGGTACTTTGGTAAAGGACATCGCCATCCCAATGCAGCTGATAGGTGTCGAGTGTTTTTAAGATGAGCGAAGCCGCCCCAGCAACTTCACGTGGTGGGTCAATATCTTCTATTCTAACCAACCACTGACCAGAGTGACTTTTTGCTTGAAAATAGCTGCCCAGAGCGGCAATCAAAGAACCAAAATGAAGTGGACCTGAGGGGGAGGGAGCAAATCGACCGATATACATAGTATTTGTTTCGCATGAAGTTCTGGATCAAAAAAGGGAGCGTTAGCTCCCTTTCTTCTTGTCGCTTATTAACCTTGCATCTGTCTTTCTTTGATTTCAGCAAGGGTCTTACAGTCGATACATAAATCGGCGGTAGGACGTGCTTCTAGACGACGAATACCGATCTCTATACCACAAGAGTCGCAAAAGCCAAACTCGTCCTCTTCGATCTTGTTTAACGTCTTCTCAATCTTTTTGATTAAGCGACGTTCGCGGTCACGGTTGCGAAGTTCAAGACTGAACTCTTCTTCTTGTGAAGCGCGGTCAACGGGATCTGGAAAATTAGCGGCTTCGTCTTGCATGTGGTGCACAGTTCGATCAACTTCTTCCCTAAGTTGGTTGCGCCAAGCGCTCAAAATTTTTGTAAAGTGCTCCATCTGAGCAGCTGACATATATTCTTCACCAGCTTTCTCTTGATATGGTTCAACACCTGCAATGGCTAGGATGCCTAGCGCTTTTTTCTTAGTTTCTGGCATGCAGCATCTCCTACTTACACCTAGTCAACTGTGCGTACAGTAATTTTAAGGCGGGTATCTATAGCAAAAAGAAATGCTGGTGGCAAATGAAGTTTGTTAAAGTTCTTATCAATGTGAAGTGAAATCACTTTTAGCTGAAATCGACTTTAGACAAGAGCGTTATTTCATTGTCAAAAAACGCTGCCTTGTAACAAATGACCTCTACCCCTGCTTCCCTTGCTTGCTTGAGTAATTGTGAATATTTCGCATCTATATGGTGTGCCGCTGACACGTTTTCAATCCCTGAATGCAAAACAGCGAAAAATAATACAGCTCGATGTCCGGTTTGAACCATTTCTGTGAGCTCTCGCAAATGCTTTTGTCCTCTTGTGGTTTGTGCATCTGGAAAGTAGCCCTGACCGGTGGTGCTTGTATTATCAAGTAGTGTGACACTTTTTACTTCAATGTAGCAATCTGCGCGATCACTATCTTGTAATAAAATATCGATTCTGCTGTTTTCTTGACCATACTTCACCTCAGTTTTTAAAGATTGATAGCCAGTCAGCTCCTCAATAACGCCATTTTCTATTGCCTCAACAACTAAAGTATTAGCCCTAACGGTATTAACGCAAATTTTATGACCTAAAGCGGTTTCAGTCACCTCCCAGCTATTTGGGTATTTTCGCTTCGCATTGTCAGAAGTCGAGTACCAAACGATAGAGCCAGGCTCCGCACAACCCGTCATTGCCCCTGTGTTGGCACAGTGGATGGTTATCTGTTCTTCGTGGCTTAAATAAATATCAGCAAGAAAGCGTTTGTATCGTTTTATTAGCTTTCCTTGCTTTAAAGGAGGATCAAAGTGCATTTCGAAGCCATTTTTTATTAGAATGAGAGGCCACATTACAACATAAGGTCAAAGCGTTGTCACAGCTCCCTATAGAACAAGTGTTGCCTTCAATATTTGAAGCGATTTCCTCATCGAATCAGATCATACTCAAGGCGGCGACTGGTGCCGGTAAGTCAACGTACTTTCCTGAAAAGCTGGTTGAAAGTGGACTGATAGACGGCAAAATTATCATGCTCGAACCGCGACGTATTGCGGCGAGGAATATAGCCATGTACGTCGCGTCGCAGCGTAATGAAGCGGTTGGTCAAACTGTAGGATACCGAGTACGTGGTGAGAGTAAGGTAAGCAAGGATACAAAGTTAGAAGTTGTGACAGAAGGCATCTTAACTCGTATGCTGCAAGACGACCCAGAGCTGACGGGCGTGGGGGCGATTATCTTTGATGAGTTCCATGAGCGTAGCCTACATGCCGATACCGCACTCGCTTTTTCTCTTGAAAGCCAAGAGGCGCTGCGAGATGACTTGAAGTTGATTGTGATGTCAGCAACGTTGGAAGCCAATGATCTTCAACGCGTATTGCCAGCAGCTAGGTATATTGAGTCCAGTGGACGCTCTTTCCCTGTGGATATTAATTATGTACCGATGAGCCGTAATGACAACCTTCCTATATTTATGGCAAAAAACATTGAAAGCTTGATGCTACGTGAGTCGGGTTCTTTGTTGGCCTTTTTACCAGGCGTTGGTGCTATCAAAAGAGTTGAAGAGCTTTTACTTGAGTCTGGTATTGAAGCACAAGTCTGTCCTTTGTATGGGCAATTGGATTTTAAAGCGCAGCAAAAGGCAATTCAGCCTGCTAAATCTGGAACGCGCAAAGTCGTTCTCGCCACCAACATTGCAGAAACCTCGTTAACCATCGAAGGTATTCGCCTTGTTATGGACTCTGGATTAGAGAACCAATCTTGGTTTGATTTAAAAACGGGGGTCTCAAGGCTTGAACAAACACGTATTGCACAATCATCAGCAATTCAGAGGGCAGGACGTGCTGGGCGAATAGAACCTGGACTTTGCGTGCGTCTATACAGTGAGACTCAGTTCAACTCACAACTTGAACAAAGTACGCCGGAAATTTTGCGCAGTGACCTATCAGCCTTGCAATTAGAGCTAACAAAGTGGGGCTGTTCTGATGCGATGGATTTGGCTTGGATTGACCCACCTAAACCAACGCATTTACAGCAAGCACAGTCACTGCTTCAAAAACTGCAGCTTATCGACGAGATGGGTAAGCAAACCACACTAGGTCATCAAGCTCATGAATTAGGCGTTGAACCTCGACTTGCTAGTATGCTGTTACAGGCTAAGCAATTGGGGGCTGAAACGTTGAATGCAGCAATCGCGGTGTGTTGTTTGATTGAAGAACCTGAACGCAACGAGTTGGATCTAACCCAATCAATGACGCGATGGCAGCAAGGCTTACATCCTCGTCGCAGTGCACTTTCTCAAAGAGCGACAGTCTTAGCCCAGCGCTTGTCGCATCGTTTCGTTTTAGGTGCGATCAACGAATCTTTACTCGGATTTGTCGCAGTGCTTGCATTCCCAGATAGAATAGCGGCAAGTCGCAATGTGACATCGGGGCACTACTTGTTAGCCAATGGGCATGGGGCGAGTATAGATAGCCAGCATACACTAGCGAAATCATCCTATCTGGCGGTCGTTGATTTGATGAAAACAGGTCAGAGTAGTAGCCAGATTTTTAAGGCGTTGCCACTAGATATTGAGAGGCTCGCCACAACAGCACCGCAATTAATTGACGAGGTATCGGTCGTGGATTGGGATGATCAGAAAGGCCGCTTGACTGCTAGTGAACAACGTAAAATAGGTGCGATTGTTGTACATCATAAAGAGATTCCTGTGCCAGCAAATGCCGATGTTGAAGCTGCGTTGCTGGGTTATGTTAAGCGTAAAGGTATTGCTGCGTTGGATTGGAACGTTAATGCCCAAGCGCTGTGTACCCGTGTGATGTGTGCTTTAGAGTGGTTGCCTGAAGAGGGGTGGCCGGATATGTCTGAGCAGGCATTGCTGAACGAGCTTGATACTTGGTTGTTGCCATTTATGGTCGGTATCAACAATGCCAAACAGCTAAAGAAGTTGGATGTAATGGAAGCACTCCAAGCCCGTCTAGGTTGGGATAAACAGCAACGACTCAATGAGTGGCTTCCGACGCATTTGTTAGTAGCCTCTGGTGGCAGGAAGGCAATTCATTACCAAGTGGGAGAAGCGCCAACTCTCTCGGTGAAGCTACAGGAAATGTTTGGAGAAAAGTCATCGCCCACTATTGCACAAGGTAAACAGGCCGTAGTGTTGGAGCTGCTTTCTCCGGCCCAGCGCCCCTTGCAGATAACCAGAGATTTAGCGGCGTTTTGGCAAGGCGCTTATAAAGAAGTTCAGAAAGAGATGAAAGGGCGTTACCCGAAACACCCTTGGCCTGATGACCCAATGAATCATCAGGCAACGAACAAAACAAAAAGACAATTGAATTCATGACAGTAACCAAAAAGCTGGCACCTAGTGGTAAAAAGCCAGCACCAAGAAAAACCACTACAAAGTCAGCGGCTAAGCCGAAAGCGAAAAGCACCAAGCCAAAACGTAAACCGAGCAACAAAAAAGGAACAGCAGGTTGGGGTAAACGCTTATTGTTCATCGGGTGGAAACTGGCATTGGTGGGCGCAGTCGCACTCGGTGCGGTGTTTTATTACCTTGACCAAGTTGTCAAAGAGCGCTTTGAAGGGAGTTTATTTGAATTGCCGACTGTGGTGTATGCGCGAGTGCTTAACTTGTCTGTTGGCGACGCGATTACCATTGCTCAGCTTCGCAATGAATTGGACGTCTTGAATTATCGCAAGGTTGCTCAGCCTCGTCATCCTGGTGAATACTCTTCGTCTTCCACCAAAATAGAATTAATTCGTCGTCCTTTTGAGTTTGCTGATGGGCCTGAGCCTGACCGTCATGTCATGCTGTACTTTAGTGATGGTACTTTGTCTCGGATTCAGTCCTTAGAAAAGAAAGGGGATTTGGGCTTTTTAAGAATTGAACCGAAAATGTTGGGAATGCTCGAGAAAAAAGCCGATGAGCAACGCTTGTTTTTAAGGCGCGATCAATTCCCGGAGATTATGATCGATGCCTTACTTGCAACCGAAGATCGTGACTTTTACCAACATGATGGCATCTCGCCAACCGCAATCGCTCGAGCATTTTTTGCCAACATTCGCGCTGGTCGCACGGTGCAAGGAGGCAGTACCTTAACGCAACAGTTGGCTAAAAACCTATTCTTAACTAGCGATAGAACACTGTGGCGAAAAGTGCGCGAAGTATTTATTGCTCTAATTCTTGATTATCGCTACAGCAAAGACCAAATTTTGGAAGCGTACCTGAATGAAGTCTACCTTGGTCAAAGCCGAGGGGAAGCCATTCATGGGTTCGGGCTGGCCGCTCGTTTGTACTTTGGTCAGCCACTGCAAGAGCTGAGAATCGATCAGCTTGCCTTGTTGGTCGGTATGGTGAAAGGACCCTCTTACTATAATCCGATTCGTCACCCAGAACGCGCCAAAGAGCGCAGAGATTTAGTGCTACGTCTCATGATGGATCAAAATATGTTAACTGGGCGCGAGTTTGAAGTGGCAGCATCTCGTGACCTAGACTTGCAGCGAAATCCGCAAATAGCCAGTCGTCAACCTGCTTATTTCCAGCAGCTGAATCGAGAACTAGACCGCAAGCTAGGGGATAAGCTGCGCGGCGACAAAGGTATTCGAATCTTTACCTCTCTCGATCCTGTATCTCAAGACAAGTTAGAAAAGGCCATCGCTCAACGCATTCCTCGATTAGAGAAAACGTCAGGAAAAGGCCTGGAGGCTGCCGCTGTTGCCGTGGACCGTAATACTGGTGAGATACGCGCGATGGTTGGTGGTAAGCGCACTGGCTATAGTGGCTTTAACCGTGCGTTGAACGCGAGTAGACCAATAGGCTCGTTGGTCAAACCCGCCGTCTACCTCACGGCACTAGAGCAGCCGCAACAATATGATTTGGCCTCGACACTTCAAGATACCCCACTAACCTTAAAAGGTAGTAAAGGTAATGTTTGGCAGCCACGAAACTACGATCGTCAATTCCGTGGTGACGTGCCGCTTTATCAAGCTCTGGCGAAATCTCTCAATGTGCCCACTGTGCGCTTAGGAATGTCTTTAGGCATTAAATCTGTGTCCGATACGTTAGTTCGCCTTGGCGTTGATGCTAGTGAAATTAGACCCGTTCCATCGATGTTTCTTGGGTCACTATCGTTAACGCCGTATCAAGTCGCGCAGATGTTCCAAACGATCACCAACTCAGGGCGTCAGGCGGATTTGTCGGCATTACGCTCTGTGGTGACAGTCGATGGTGAGGTGCTCTATCGTTCTTTACCAAAAGCACAGCAAAAAGTGCCGCAACAGGCTGCGTGGTTGACGACGTTCGCGATGAAGAAAGGGGTGGCAGAAGGAACGGGACGCTACCTTAATAGCCAGTTTGCTTGGGCGGCACTCGCAGGCAAAACCGGCACCAGTAATGACACTCGTGATAGTTGGTTTGTGGGTGTTGATGGCAGAGAGGTGACGACAATTTGGGTTGGGCGCGATGACAATAAGACCACAAAACTCACTGGCTCGAGTGGTGCACTAAGAGTGTATTCAGATTATTTGAGCGCTCGAATTCCTGAGAAGTTGACGTTACCGTGGCCGAAAGACATCAGCATGATTGGATTCTCAAAACAAAGTAGCGGAGCGCTTGAGTTTGATTGTGGTAGTCAGTTTGAGTTACCCGTTTGGGATGAAGGCGGAAAACTGAAAGCGTCCTGTGACAATCAACCCAAACAATGGATAAAAAACCTGTTTGACTGGTGATTTCAACTAAATGTAATTATGAAGAGAAATTGCTAATTAACTGATATATTGGATTTACCATAGTAAGAAGTGCTTTTAGGGATGAATGTGAAACGCCTAACTCAATGGCTAGTAGCCGTCGCTCTCCTTTCCAACAGTGGATTGGTGTTAGCAACTGACAATACCGAGAATAACGCAAAAGAGCTTGACCGCCCTAAAATCGGGTTGGTCTTAGCTGGCGGGGGAGCGAAGGGGGCGGCGCACATTGGTGTGTTAAAAGCGCTAGAAGAAATGCACATTCCCGTTGATATCATTACGGGTACTAGCATGGGGGCGTATGTTGGTGGCCTTTACGCCACGGGTATGAGCGCGGATGAGATTGAGAGTTTCATCTATACCGTGGATTGGAATAACGGCTATCGTGATCGTGTGAACCGTAGCCAACGCAGAGTTCGAGACAAAGAGTCGGAAGATCGCTATCAAATTCGAACGGATATTGGTTTACACTTTGGTTCGATTGAGGCACCAAAAGGTGTCGTGCAGGGTCAGAATATGTTGCGTATTTTGCGCAAAACGACCGGAAACCTGCCCGAATTTAAGTCATTCGATGATTTAGCCATCCCTTATCGTTCTGTCGCAACTGATATTTTAAAACTAGAGCCTGTCGTTCTGGATAAAGGCTATCTGGTGGACGCCATGATGGCGAGTATGTCTGTGCCCGGAGCGCTGCCACCTTATGAGCTAGATGGTTATCTTTTGGTGGACGGTGGCGTGACCAACAATATGCCCGTCGAGCTCGCCAAACAGATGGGAGCGGACATCATCATCGCGGTCGATATCAGCAGTGACTACAAAACCAGAGAAGATTTCAATAGCTTCTTTACCGTTGGGGAGCAGCTGTCCAATTACTTGGTGCGTCGCAGTACCGAAGAGCAAATGCAAGCTCTGGATAGCAATGACATCCTTGTGCATCCTGATGTAGGCAAGATAGCTACCACGGATTTTTCTGCTATGCCGAAGGCTTATGATTTAGGTTATCAAGCCGCTTATCGCAATGAGAAAAAGTTAAAAGCTCTCACTGTCAACAGTGCTAAATTTCAACACTATATTGACGTTAAACAAGCTGCGCGAAAGAAGCTAGTGTATGGCGATGAGAATGTTGTTGATAAAATTGTTGTTAACAATCAAAGCCATTACAGTGATGAGTTGATAAAAAGTCGTTTAGGACTAGAAGCGGGTGAGGTATTAGAAACGGACGAGATAGAACAACATATTGAAGAGCTTTATGCGCTGGATCGTTTTGAACTCATTACCTACCACTATGACGACAGTGATGGTGAGACCGAACTGGTCGTTAATGTAAAAGAGAAGTCTTGGGGTCCCAACTATATGGACTTTCGTTTCTATCTTGAAGAAGACTTTAATGCCAACAGTTTCTACTCAATTGGTGTCACAACGAACTTTACCGATTTAAATGATCGTGGTGCTGAGCTGAGGGTAAACGCGGACTTTGGCACAGATAAGCGTGTTGAAGGTGAGCTGTATTCGCCTTTTATGTTCAACCAAGACTTCTTCTTATTGGCAGGGCTTCGTTACAACAGTGATAAACGTAATGTGCTGTGTCAGATAAATGCCACGGAAGATGGCTGTGTCGATCCAGCGCTTGAGGGCAATGACGATTTTGTTCCGGTGACCTATCGTGAATGGGAAGGAGAATTTGCAGTCGGTTATCAGCCAACACTGTGGCAGGAGGTCAAAATTGGTGCTCGTTATACCACGGGTGAATCATTTGTATCGCCGTTGCCTTCTTCTGGAAAGTTCGACTTTGACCGCCGAGGATTCTTCGTCAACTATAAATTGGATACGCTGGATGATTACAGTTTGCCAACTAAAGGATGGTTGGTGAACTTGGAGTATTTACTCTCTAAGGACAGTGGCGACCAAAGTATCCACAATGATCCCTCAGACTTTTCTGATAATGCGTACGAAATTAACATTGCTACTAAATATGCAAAAACCTTCAATCGCAACACCTTTGTTGGCTCGTTCGATTATGAAATGATTGAGACAGAAAACGATTCCTTGCCCGTGAGTCCGAGAGAGCTTGGTGGCTTTCTGAATATGTCTGGTATCCCTCGTAATAGCTTGATTGGTCAAAACAAGCTCTATGGTAGCTTGGTGTATCGTTATCGTTGGTTCGATAACGACTTTGGTATGTTCCAGTCACCCGTTTATTTAGGCGCTAGCGCCGAATATGGTGGCGTTTGGGATGGTGACCGCTCGCTGTCTAATGCACCTCTGTATATGGCAGGATCCGTATTTGCTGGTATCGACTCTCCAGTTGGACCTATTATGCTGTCGTACGGTCAAGTAGAAACTGGGCTGAGATCGTTCTATTTGATTATTGGAGCCGCGTATTAAGCGTCGTTATCACTGCAAGTTATGTTGAACATAAATACTCTAAATGAAGGGTAGTATTGCAGCGACTTGCTGCAAATTTAGTCGCAAAATGCTTGTTTTTACTCAAACTTGCAATGTTGGTCAAAATGATAAGATTTTAATCTAACGTTAAATTTGCTATTCTTCGCCCCACAGTTTGGCCTCTCTGACACTGCTGATTCAGTTACTTGATGACGAGATAAGGCAAGGGAGAGCCAAGTTTCCAAGGATGTCCACTCCTAATTCTAATTATTAAGGAGGGACCGCAATGAGAGGAAAAAGTCGTGCTTGAAGCCTACCGTAAACACGTCGAAGAGCGTGCTGCCGAAGGAGTTGTACCAAGACCCCTAGACGCCGAACAAGTTGCTGGACTTGTTGAGCTGTTAAAGAACCCACCTCAGGGTGAAGAAGAGTTTATTCTAGACCTCCTCGAGAACCGTATTCCACCTGGTGTTGATGAAGCTGCTTATGTTAAAGCAGGTTTTCTGACGGCTGTCACTAAGGGCGAAGTCGAATCGCCACTAGTGAGTCGTGAAAAAGCAGCTGAACTCCTTGGCACCATGCAAGGTGGCTATAACATCGAATCACTGATTGCTTTGCTTGACGAGGCAGCGCTAGCGCCAATTGCCGTTAAAGCCTTGTCTCATACGCTACTGATGTTTGACGCTTTCTACGATGTAGAAGAGAAAGCAAAAGCAGGTAATGCCTACGCAAAACAAGTATTAACGTCTTGGGCTGAGGCCGAATGGTTCCTGTCTAAACCGGAACTACAAGAAAAAATTACGTTGACAGTATTCAAGGTGACGGGTGAAACCAACACGGATGACCTGTCGCCTGCACCTGATGCATGGTCTCGTCCAGATATTCCGGTACACGCGTTAGCGATGCTGAAAAACGTACGTGATGGTATTGAACCGGATCAACCAGGTTCAATCGGTCCAATCAAACAAATTGAAACACTAAAAGAAAAAGGTCATCAACTTGTTTATGTTGGTGACGTAGTAGGAACCGGTTCCTCTCGTAAATCCGCAACCAACTCCGTGTTGTGGTTTATGGGTGATGACATTCCAAACGTACCTAATAAGCGTGCTGGTGGTTATGTCTTAGGTGGCAAGATTGCACCCATCTTCTTTAACACAATGGAAGATGCAGGGGCGCTGCCAATTGAAGTGGATGTGACTAAGCTGAATATGGGTGACGTGATTGACGTATATCCATACCAAGGCAAAGTATGCAACCACGATTCAGGTGAAACCTTAGCAGAGTTTGCACTAAAAACAGACGTACTGATTGATGAAGTGCGTGCTGGTGGTCGTATTCCACTTATCATTGGCCGTGGTCTTACAGACCGTGCTCGCCAATCTCTAGGCCTTGAGCCGTCAGACGTTTTCCGCCGCCCTGTTGCCGTTGAAGAGTCAAATGCTGGCTTTACACTGGCTCAGAAAATGGTGGGTAAAGCGTGTGGTGTTGAAGGGGTTCGTCCGGGCACTTATTGTGAGCCTAAAATGACGACGGTGGGTTCGCAAGATACGACAGGCCCAATGACGCGTGATGAGCTAAAAGACTTAGCATGTCTTGGCTTCTCAGCAGACCTAGTCATGCAGTCATTCTGCCACACCTCAGCGTATCCAAAACCAGTAGATGTGAACACTCACCACACATTGCCTGATTTCATCATGAACCGTGCAGGTGTGTCACTGCGTCCAGGGGATGGTGTTATCCACTCTTGGTTAAACCGTATGCTTCTGCCTGATACTGTTGGTACAGGCGGTGACTCACATACTCGTTTCCCTCTAGGCATTTCTTTCCCAGCAGGTTCTGGTTTGGTCGCGTTTGCGGCGGCAACCGGAGTGATGCCTCTGGATATGCCAGAATCTATCCTTGTTCGCTTTAAAGGTGAAATGCAGCCAGGTATCACACTTCGTGACCTTGTTCATGCGATTCCTTACTATGCTATCCAGCAAGGTCTACTGACGGTTGAGAAAGCTGGTAAGATCAACGAGTTCTCTGGTCGTATCCTAGAGATTGAGGGCGTTGAACATCTCACTGTTGAGCAAGCATTCGAACTTTCTGATGCTTCGGCTGAGCGTAGTGCTGCAGGTTGTACCGTTAAACTGTCTCAAGAGTCCATCGAAGAGTATTTGAACTCAAACATCACTATGCTTAAGTGGATGATTTCAGAAGGCTATGGTGACCGTCGTACTATCGAACGTCGTATTGTTGCAATGCAAGAGTGGCTGGCGAGTCCTGAACTAATGCAAGCAGATAGCGATGCACAATACGCACATGTTATCGAGATTGACCTTGCAGACGTGACGCAGCCAATCCTTTGTGCACCAAATGACCCTGATGATGCTCGTCTACTTTCTGAGGTGCAAGGGACAGAAATCAACGAAGTCTTCATTGGTTCTTGTATGACTAACATTGGTCACTTCCGTGCAGCTGGTAAGTTGCTTGATAAGTACAATGGTCAACTAGATACTCGCCTATGGATTGCTCCGCCAACGAAAATGGATCGTGACCAGCTAACAGAAGAAGGCTACTACGGTATCTTTGGTCGTGCTGGGGTTCGTATCGAAACTCCGGGATGTTCTTTGTGTATGGGTAACCAAGCGCGTGTGGCTGACGAAGCGACAGTTATGTCTACGTCGACTCGTAACTTCCCGAACCGTCTTGGTACTGGTGCTAATGTATACCTAGCGTCAGCTGAACTTTCTTCAGTCGGTGCAATCCTAGGTAAGATTCCAACGAAAGAAGAATACCTAGAGTATATGAAGCAGATTGACCCAACAGCAGCAGATACATACCGCTATCTAAACTTCCACCGTATGGGGCAGTACACAGAAAAAGCAGACACAGTTATCTTTCAAGAGCCTGCTTAATGGTGAATTATAGAGCTTGCTAAGAGCTCTATGCTGAATAGCAAAACGGCCACTTTGAGTGGCCGTTTTTTATGCGCTGAGTTAGTGATGTTATCTAGGTTAATTGGTCAGCAACTTTTGCAGCTTGTCGCGTAGAGCAACAATATGATCACGCTCTGGGCCTAGGCGGTGACAATGGTCGAGTATATATTCTACGGAGCTCAGTACTGTACGCCAACGAGGGGTTTTGGGTAATGTTTCCAAGCGTAAGTACTTATCCAGTGTGCGAGTCTGTAAGGTGCTGCGGTCGAGATAAACACGCCATAAACCACTTTGTTCAGCAAAGGCAAATTTGCTTTGTCCGGTAACACTTTCCCAATACTCTAGAGAGTTGGTCATGGTATCGACTAGCAACTCACGCATCATTTCAGGACGCGATTTCTCTTCGTCGACGGCTTTATCCGCCAATTGAGTAAATTCGCCCCCAAGTTCCTTGAGTTCCAGCAGTTTCGCTTTGTCACCTTCAATGGCGTAGCGCGACAATGCATCGATAGCCGTTTCAAGATTCTTCACACGCGTTTGATCAAGGGATTGCCCTTGTTCGAAGATATAGATGCTCTTGAGTCCTGAGCCTTCAGGTAAGGTGAGAATGTCGGTGTTGATGTGCTGGCGTACATCATCGACAAAAATATCGATATCTCCGCAATAATGCTCCTGAGACAAATGGATAAATTTAGGGGCAATCAGATCTTCAACGTTGGAGCGTTTGAGCTGTTCAACACTGCGTTTAAACATACGTCCGGCACTTTGGTTAGCGAACTGTACCTTGAGGTCTTCTCGGATACACAGAATGGCTTCTGGTGCACTATCGAGTTGCTCGATTAAACGGCCTTGTGTTTCTAACAAGCTAGCTTCAACCAATGCACGCTGTTTGATTTCATACTTGAGAAGTTGATTTTCAGCGCGTCGTTCTTCGGCTTTACTGGCTTGAAGGTGAGCGGCGATACGTGCTGCTAACTCTGGCTTGCTAAACGGTTTGGCAAGATAGTCATTAGCACCGAGTTCAAAACCACGAACTCGGTCTTCCGATTGATTCAAAGCGGTGAGCATAATGATAGGTAGCGCGGCATGATCGTATTGTTCACGAATGGTTTCACACACTTCAAAGCCACTCATTCCAGGCATCATAATATCCAGCAGCAGTAAGTCCGGTTTTTCATGCTCAATGATATCCAATGTTTCTAAGCCATCTTTGGCTAGTTTCACTTGATAGCCTTCTAGCCTTAAAAAGCTCTCTAAGATACGTAAATTTACTGGCTCATCATCCGCGACAAGCAGTACTGGCCCATCAGGATTCTCAGGAAGCACTTCCTCTTCTTCTGGGTTGATCTCGGTCGGCTCGGCGATATGGAAATGACTATTTTGACCTAATTGCGACATATGCTCTATTTCTTCCTGTGTCGCTAAAGGAAGGGTAAAACTAAATGTCGTGCCAACATGAGGCTGACTACTGACATAAAGAGAGCCGCCCATCAACTCAATAAGCTGTCGACTTATCGACAAACCAAGCCCTGCCCCTTGACGGTAATGGCCGGAATCATGGCCTGCTTGAACCAGTGGCTCAAAGATATGTTCAAGCTGCTGGGCAGGAATCCCTTGGCCAGTATCGACAACTTGCACACGAATATGATCATCCATAGCGGTGGCTGACAATACGATCTTGCCTTCATTGGTGTATTTGATGGCATTACCAACAAGGTTATAAAGCACCTGTTCTAAGCGCTGTGGATCGGCTGAGACATAAGGCAATGGCTCGAGGACTTGGTTAATAATTCGGATTTTTTTGTCACCAAGTAGATGATGTGATAGCTCCAATACCAATTGCGTAGCGCTGGTTAAACTGATAGCGGAACGCTCAATATCTAAATTGCCATAACGCATTTTGTGATAGTCGAGAAGATCGTCCACTAACCCGGCAAGGCGCTGGCCACTGTTAACAATGATATCAAGCTGGTATTTATGATTGGCACCAATTGGCCCATTGGCACCAGAGATCATTGCCTCTGCAATTCCGATCATGCCGTGAAGAGGGGTGCGAAGTTCGTGAGAGGTAGTTGCAAGGAACTCATCTTTCAGCTTGTTGGCTAGCTGTAATTCTTCATTTTGCTTTTTAATGGTGATTAAATTTTGTTCTAGCTCTTGGTTCTGACTCTTAATAAGTTCGATTTTCTCTTTTATTGATCGTCTCATACGTTCAAAGCTCAACGCGAGTCGACCAATTTCATCTTTACGGTCAGCGCTAATAATCGAAGGTTCTAAGTCTCCGCCAGAGGCTCTTTCCGCGGCCCATGTCAGCTTGAGCAGTGGCGAAGTAATAAAGTTGGAAAGGTAATGTGAGGCGATGACAACGAGCACAATCGCGGTCAGCATGGCGATAAAAAACAGCTTTTCGAGTTGCCTTACACTCGCAAAAGCGATGGCTTCTGGTGTTTCAGCAACCAATGCCCAATTGGTGTCATTGAGTTGTATGGGCGTGTAGGCTGCAAAATAGTCTTCATCTTTAGCATTAGTGTAGCTACCCACCATAGTCAACCCTGACAAAGCCTGCGAGATAACGTCGTTACTGTTGTTTATGGTGTCTTGTTTGAGTCCAAGTATCTTTGGTTTATGGTCGCTTCCGACTAGCAGCAATTCAATATCATCAGGCTTGCCATCTGTGATGAGTTTAGTGATGCCTTTAATGGGGAGCCTGAACATGGCATAGCTGTGAAGGTAGCCTTGTTGGATGATAGGTGCGCCAAGCCAGGCGTATTGTTGATCATCCTGCAGGGCAAAATCGGAAATGACAACTGGGGTGTATTCTTCGTTTTCTTTGCGCTTGTGTGTGACCTCCGACTTTAAACGATCGAACGTTTCGCCAAGGATTTGAGTTGAAAATTCACCCGTTTCTAAGTTTGTGCCGTAATAACGATGTTTGTACACCGAGTAGGTGACGTTACCAGCCAGATCAACCAGGATGATATCGTCAAAATCTGAGCGTTTGAGATGCTCCATAAAAGCTCTATGGTAGCGCTTGTGAAGAAGACGATAGCGCTCACTTCCTACGTAGCTACTAGAGTCTGGTAGGATCGCGGTTTTTACTTGATTACCTGAACCTTGTATATAACGTTCTTGGGCATGCTGCCTCGCTTGTTCTATATCATTGCCAAGGCGTTGGAATGCATTCACCAGACCATAGAATCGCCCGCCACTGGCATAAGCAAGTTCTGATCTTACAAAACCCATGACTTCGGATTCTTGTGCTTGAAAGTAGTTGAGCAGCTGTTGCTTCTTGGTATCTCTAATTGAAACCAAATGAGAGGTGCTTTGATCTTTGAGATCTTGGCTATGAGCATTGAGAAAGAATAGAGCGATGACGGTCAAGGGCGTAATGCTAAGCACCAGAAAAGCCATCATCAAGGTGTTTTGTAGCCGCTTGAATTTTTGTTTTCGATACAACTTGAACATAGTTATCGCTTGGCTCTCAGTATGACGAATTAAGAAAGAGTTAACCCTATCAATCTAATAACTTTTTTTTCTTTGACAAGTAAGTTGGCGGTAAATCGTGTGGAGTAACACAAAAATAACGTTTGGAATAAATTTTTACTAATCGAAGATAGCGGGGAGAAGAGAGTAAATTAAATAATTTCAATCGGTTGGCGCTCTTGTCGGGAGCGCCAGCCAGTAATGCGGTTTGTCACTTATTTTGTTGCGTGATAGATGGCAAATTTGCGATTTTTATCAACAGTCTGGCAGTGACCAAATTGTTTCTCAATGATCGGAGGGTATTTGAGGAAACTATTGGCGACGATCATTAATTGTCCATCGTCAGTTAGGTAATTAAGCGCATCAGACAATAACGTTTCGGTGGCTGAGTAGCTAGTATCTAGGCCTGCATGAAATGGCGGATTACTGACAATAAAGTCTAATCCCGGTTCGACATCTGAGTAGACGTCTGACGCAAAGACTTGACCTTTAAGGTTGTTTGCCAGTAGCGTTTGTTTGCTGGATTCAATGGCAAAGGCATTGATATCACACATGTGGAGTTCAATGTTGCCATATTTAAGTCCCATGTAAGCACCGATTACACCAGCACCACAACCAAAGTCGAGCACTTTTCCTTTGAGTTCAGGAAGGTTATTTAGCAGTAACTGGCTGCCACCATCAAACTCACCATGACTGAACACACCTGGTAGACTTTTGACGGTAATAGGCAGTCCGTTAAGTTCTACTTGGTAGTGTTTAAACCAGCTGTCTAGCGCAAAGGATTCTGGTGCGGATTGGCACATTCCCCAATAAAATGAGCAACGTCGAGCGGAGTCGTATTTGTTGAGTGGTCCGTATGGCTTGAACATTTTTTCAATGCTTTTTACCCCAGAGCGGTTCTCTCCGACGACGGCAATTTCTGTGTCGTTACCAAGCTGCGCCAACGCCATTTCTAGCAGCATCTGCGCTTCAGCTTTGGCTTTTGGCCAGTACAGTAAAATCATATCCGCATCAATGTCACTTGGTAATGAAGCGCCAAACAAAGTGGTGATTTTGCTTGAGGAGCTTAACATGCGGTAAGTAATGTAATTACTGGTAAAGACCGTGACTTTGTCACAGTGCTTGCTAAGCTCGAACGGGAATTGATCTTCAATTTCGCCAATGACTAACACGCGTTTTTGTGCGAAGTATTCGAGTTGCCTTTCCGCGATTTGACTGGGTGCGATGTAGGTTGCCATGACGAGTTATCTCTGGAAGTAAAAAGGGAGGGGATTCTCTCACAAAGCCCTCCCTGAAAAAAGTAGCTAGCTGTTATCTTGTCCGTCTAAGAAGTCTTTAAATTCTTCTTCGTACATATTGAATAAGACCATAGTGATAGCGAAGATAAGCGGGCCGTATATCAAGCCAATTAAACCAAATAGATGAATCCCTCCAAGTAGAGAGAAGAAAATCATCAGGGTATTCATACCTGCGCTCCCTTGCATGAGTAGTGGGCGCAAGACGTTATCAATCGAGCCAACCACTGCAATGCTCCATGCGGCTAAGAATAAGCCCCAAGTGGTGTCACCGCTTATCAACAGATAAGCCGTGGCAGGAATCCAAATAAGCGCCGTTCCCACAACAGGAATGAAGGAAGCAAATCCCATCATCGTGCCCCAAAATAACCCAGGGAAGCCTGCCATCCACATACCGAAGCCACCAGCAGCACCTTGGGCAATGGCGGTTAAAAATGATCCCATGACCGCTGATTTGGATACTTTTTCAATCTCATTCAACAGACGATCTTCTTGGCTGCGAGAGAAGGGCAAAATATGACGGATCGCAGCGATGATTTTGTCGTGATCTCGTAATAGGAAGAATAAAACAAACAGCATCAAGAAAAAGTTCATGAGGAAATTCGTCGCATCACCAAGAATTTTAGCGCTGGTTGCCACTAGATTTGAACCTAATGAAGTGGCGAACTCAGCCGCTTTCTGAGCAATATTCTGAGCGTTAATAGCATCGAATGGGAGATAGTTATTGATAAACTTTAGGGCGGTTTTCACCCAAGGATGAGCAATGACTTCTTGGATACCACCACCAGTCACCCACTGATACAAGTTTTGCGAAAACACAGCTCCTTGCTGCATGATAGCGCTAAACACTAAAAGTAGCGGCATCACAATAATAAACGTCAGCACAATACACGACAGCAAAGCGACGATGTTTTTATGGTTTGGTAGTTTATTCTCGATCCATTCGTGAATGGGGAACATCAATAACGATAGGATGAACGCCATCACAATGGAGTTCATATAGGGTTCGACTAATAAAAAGCAAGCAAACGCTGCAAACAGTAGGGCGAAGATCAACACCCAGTGACTGGCAGTTACATTCATTTTATTTTTCACAACGTTTCCTCAAGCCTTCTCAGGGAAGGGGCAATGACTTTCTGACAAACGCCTACACACGAGGCATTCTTACTTAGTTATAGTGGTCATATAATGGACGCAAAATGTTGAACGATCAACGTTAATTGCTTTGCATTCACGGGTTATAAGGAGGGGATATGGGGTGCTGTAATGATGACAAGAAGTGTCCATCAAATAAGCGTAAAAAGCGTACTATTCCTTGGTTTTCTTTGACAATTGGGTTACTGATCATTCTTGCTATATTTCACTGGCAGGCATAAAAAAGGGCTGATTAATCAGCCCTTAAGCGTTAACGCTGAGTTGGTATTATGCTTCTTTAGCAATAATTGCGAAACAACAATCCGCCGCTTCAAGCGTCGCTTCAATTTCTTTAGAGCCGTGTGCTAACGAGGTGAAGCTCGCTTCAAATGCTGATGGTGCTAGGTAAACACCGTGGTCTAGCATTAAATGGAAGAAACGTTTGAAACGCTCAACATCGCACTTAGCGACATCTTCATAACAAGTAATGGTGTCTTGCTCGGTAAAGAAGAAACCAAACATCCCACCCACTTGGTTTACAACCAGAGGAATACCGTGTTTGTCAGCCAGTTGCTTAAAGCCGCTAGCTAGCTGCTTAGTTTTGTTGGTCAGACGCTTCTCATTACCTTCTTCTGACAGTAGCGTCAAACAAGCGTATCCCGCCGCCATAGCAATAGGGTTGCCCGAGAGCGTACCAGCTTGATAAACAGGACCTGTTGGTGCGATGTACTGCATGACTTCTTTACGACCACCAAAAGCACCGACAGGCATACCGCCACCGATGATTTTACCCAGTGTAGTTAGGTCTGGTTTGATGTTGTAATGTGCCTGTGCGCCGCCTTGAGCAACACGGAACCCCGTCATTACTTCATCAAAAATAAGTAGAGCACCTTCGTCATCACAGATCTGACGTAGACCTTCATGGAAGCCTTCAACTGGTGGAATACAGTTCATATTACCGGCGACTGGCTCAACGATAATACACGCGATTTCGCCTTTGTTGGCTTCAAATAATGCTTTAACAGAGTCTAAATCATTGAAACGTGCAGTCAGCGTGTACTTAGCAAAATCAGCAGGTACACCAGGAGAGCTTGGTTGACCGAGTGTCAAAGCACCTGAGCCCGCTTTCACTAATAGACTATCGGCATGACCGTGGTAGCAACCTTCGAATTTCAGAATCTTGTCACGACCCGTGTAGCCACGCGCTAGACGAATCGCACTCATGGTTGCTTCTGTACCAGAACTTACCATGCGCAGTTGTTCCATGGATGGCACCAACTTGCGGACTAATTCCGCCATGTTGATTTCCATTTCAGTTGGTGCACCGAAACTTAATCCACGTTGTGCTGCATCTATCACTGCATCACGAATTGCAGCGTGGTTGTGGCCTAGAATCATAGGACCCCATGAACCTACGTAATCAATGTACGCTTTACCATCAGCATCAAAAATCAATGGACCATCGGCACGTTCGATAAAAATAGGTGAACCACCTACGCCGTTGAAGGCACGAACCGGAGAATTAACACCGCCCGGGATGGTCTGTTGCGCTTTTTCATACAGCTCAGCTGATTTGGTCATGGAAAGTTCCTCTTTGCTTGTTCGGACCAAGTTGAGCAGCATTGTACATCTCCGCACAGATTCTAGTAGTGTTTTGAGCACATTTTCGTAAATTAGCGTTTGAATCTGCTGTAAAGCTAATTTGCTTTTGCGTAATACTTGAACGAAGCAGTCAGGTATTAGATAATCTGGTGCAATAACTTTAAAAATTATATGCAAGGTCTGGTGAGCAACTGGGCCGTCGTTTTTCATCGCAGGGGATATCTGCCCATCATTAGGTTGTGGTAGGGTGTTATTTGCGATTGAGTAGCAAGAGAGGTTCCCGTGAGTGATGTAGCTATTCCTTTAGATTTTTCAGATGCCGCGGCGACGCGTGTACAGACCCTAATTGCAGAAGAAGAAAATCCACAGCTCAAGCTTCGTGTTTATATCACTGGTGGCGGTTGTAGTGGTTTCCAATATGGTTTCACCTTTGATGAGAATGTAAACGAAGGTGACACGACTATTGAGAAATGCGGTGTGACTTTAGTGGTTGACCCAATGAGCCTGCAATATTTGGTTGGCGGTGTGGTTGATTACACTGAAGGACTCGAAGGTTCTCGTTTCTTCGTCAATAACCCGAATGCAACCACTACGTGTGGTTGTGGCGCATCCTTCAGCGTATAGTGTTTAAAAAGGCGAGCCATGAGTTCGCCTTTTTTAGATCCAGTTTTGAACACAGTCAAAAATGACCTTCCCAAAGTAGATTAGGAGAGAGGTTTAGTTGTCTATTTTTTAGGCTGAGTAAAGTAGTCTAGTTATTGCATTAAACAGAGGATGTCGTTTAATGCTTGATTGTTAATAAATTTTTAGACCTAGTTGCCTGAGAGCAACGTATCTAACCGTTAGCGTCAAAAACACAATTATAAGGAAATGATTATGCCAATCAGTCAATCTGGCAGCTTTTTTTCGAAACGTCCTTGGCTTATTTCTTTGCTCTGTATCGTCATACTTAGTGTTTGGTTAGGCTTAGGCGTGTTAAAAGCTGAAGAAACCCAGCCCTCTGCACCGTCCGACACTGCTGCGCCTTTAGCTCGCGTGGTGTTTCAAACGTTCCATGCTCAACAAGTTGAGAAGAAAATCGACCTTTATGGCCGAACCGCACCCGATCGCACAGCGAAACTCGGGGCTGAAATCGCCGGTAAGATCATTAAGCTGAATGTGCGAAAAGGCGACTCTGTTAAAGCGGGTCAGTCTATTGCTCAGATTGATCTTGGGGATTTACAGATCCGCTTAGAGCGGGCTCAAGCAATGCTGAATGTGAGACAGCAGGAATTCAATGCATCCAAATCCCTCAAGAGTAAAGGGCTTCAAGGTGAAGTAGCTTACTCAACCGCTGCCGCCAACTTAACCGAAGCAAAAGCGATGGTGAGCGCTGCGAAATTGGCATTGCGCAACACATCAGTCAAAGCGCCGTTTAGCGGCATTGTTGACCATTTATACATTGAGTTGGGTGACTTTGTCTCGGTTGGTGATCCAGTAGCAACGCTGATTGATCTTGATACCTTGATCATCGAAGCGGACGTCAGTGAAAGACACATTCAGCAATTGGTGACCAGCCAGCCATCACAAATCCGCTTTATAAGCGGTGATGAAGTAACAGGGAAATTGCGCTACATCTCAAGAGTCTCTTCAGAGTCGACGAATACTTTTCCGATAGAAATTGAAGTGCCGAATCCTAACCAGCGAATTCCCGCTGGAGTTAGTGCTGAGGTTGAACTGGCGTTAGATGAGCAGTTGGCGATCAAGATTACCCCCGCAATGCTGGCGCTAGATGAAAGTGGCAATTTAGGCGTGAAAACGCTTCAGGAAAATCGCGTCGCCTTCATACCTATTAAACTTGTTAAAGCCGAGCAAGACGGCGTTTGGTTGACCGGATTAGGTGAGCAAGTGGACATTATTGTACTGGGACAAGGTTTTGTTCGTGATGGCGACAACGTGGAAGCTATCAGCGTTGAACAAGCCAATCAAATCGCTCAGCAGCAAGATCAATGAGGAGCCATTATGTTTGCGTTAATTGATGCGGCACTGTCTCGCTCCAGAACAATGTTGAGTTTATTGGTTTTGATTTTGATCGCTGGTATTGCAACGTATAACTCAATACCGAAAGAATCGAGCCCAGACATTACCATTCCCATTATTTATGTTTCTGTTACCCATCAAGGTATATCACCGAGTGACAGTGAAAGACTGTTAGTTCGTCCTCTTGAAAAAGAGATGCGCTCCATAGAAGGAGTAAAAGAGATGACGGCTACCGCTTCTGAAGGTCATGGTTCGGTGACGTTGGAGTTCAATGTCGGGGTTGATTTGGCAAAAGCCATGGCTGATGTGAGAGACGCCGTCGACTTAGCAAAACCTAAACTACCTGATGGCAGTGATGAGCCAACGGTGAATGAGGTGACATTAGCATCTCAGCAGCCCGTCTTATCTGTTGTGCTTTACGGGACGGTTCCTGAACGCACCATTGTCCAACTTGCTCGTCAATTGCGCGATAAGCTGGAAAGCTATCGTCAAATCCTTGAAGTAGACATTGCTGGTGATCGTGAAGACATCGTTGAAATTGTTGTCGATCCATTATTAATGGAGAGTTATGGATTGGATCAGGGTGATATCTACAATTTGATAGCACTCAATAACAAGGTGGTGGCAGCGGGTTTTGTGGATACCGGGTATGGCCGTTTCTCCGTTAAGGTCCCGTCGGTATTTGATAGCTTGAAAGATGTCTTAGAGTTACCAGTGAAAGTTGATGGCAAACAAGTCATTACTTTTGGCGATGTAGCGACAGTGCGCCGTGCATTCAGAGATCCTGACAGTTTTGCGCGTTTAGATGGTCGTTCGGCCGTGGTGCTTGATGTGAAAAAGCGTGCCGGTGAGAACATCATTGAAACCGTGGACCTTGTTAAAGAAGTATTGCGCCAAGCTCAGATGTTGCCGGAGTGGCCGAACAATCTTCAAGTTAAGTTTACCAAAGACGAATCGAAAGATGTGAAGATCATGCTCAATGACCTTCAAAATAATATTCTTTCTGCGATCATTCTGGTGGTGATTGTCATCATAGCCATACTAGGCGTTCGTACCGCCTTGCTAGTTGGGGTATCGATTCCAGGCTCATTTTTGACCGGTTTATTGGTACTGTCGGTGTTTGGTTTGACCGTGAATATCATCGTGCTGTTCTCGTTGATAATGGCGGTGGGGATGCTGGTTGACGGTGCCATTGTTGTGACTGAATTTGCGGATCGCCGAATGCAAGAAGGTACCCCACGCAAACAAGCTTATCGTGATGCGGCAAGGCGCATGGCTTGGCCAATCACTGCCTCAACAGCAACCACGTTAGCCGCTTTTGCCCCTCTGCTCTTCTGGCCAGATACCACGGGTGAGTTTATGAAGTTCTTACCTTTGACCCTTATCGCCACTTTGACAGCGTCACTTGTGATGGCGCTGCTGTTTGTCCCGGTAATTGGAGGCTTGATAGGCAAACCACAATATGTGTCAGAGAGGCGACAGCAGCAGATGGTCGCACTGCAAAATGGTCAGTTTGACCAAGCAACTGGCATCACTAAGCTCTATTACCATACTTTGGATATTGCTCTTGGTCACCCATTGAAAATTCTGCTTCTTGCGATTGTAATGGCGGTGGGAGTCGGTTTTGCCTACAACAAAGCTGGCTTAGGTGCAGAATTCTTCCCTGAAGTGGATCCTCCTTATTTTAATGTCAAAGTGCGTTCTCATGGCGACTTGTCGATCAATGAGAAAGATGAAGTGATGCGAGTGGTTGAACAGGTCATGTTGAACCACAAAGAATTCGAGAGTGTTTACACTAAAACCGGTGGTAAAGATGAAATCGGCACGATACAAATTACCCCTATTGACTGGCAAGATCGTCGTCGAGTAAATGTCATCATTGAGGAGCTTAAACAGACAACGAATCAATTTGCCGGTGTGGAGATTGAATACAAATTCCCAGATGCAGGGCCTCCTGTAGAGCATGATCTAGAGATTGAACTATCAGCGCGTTTCCCGGAAAAGCTTGATGAAGCCGCTAAAATGATACGTCGATGGGCTGATGGAAATTCGAAGCTGACGAATATCAGTGATACCTCAAATAAACCGGGTATTGATTGGCAAATTGATATCAGTCGAGATGACGCTTCACGGTTTGCCGCCGATGCCACTTTGGTGGGTAATACGGTGCAATTTGTCACTAACGGATTAAAAATAGGCGACTATTTACCAGATGACTCGACAGAAGAGGTAGATATTTTGGTTCGCTTTCCAAGTGAGAAGCGTGATATTGGCCGATTTGATGAACTTCGTATCAAGACACCAGCAGGATTAGTGCCGATGACCAATTTTGTAGAGATCACACCTCAGCCAAAACAAGATACGATCAACCGTTTAGATGGCATTCGAATAATTAGTGTTAAAGCCGATATGGCAGAAGGGTATAACCTTGCGGTGGAGCTTCCTCAATTTCAGCAGCAGTTGAGCCGTCTCGATCTTCCTGCTGGTATCGACTATAGAATTCGTGGTCAAAATGAGGAACAGAAGAACTCTTCTGAATTCCTACAAAGTGCATTTTTGGTTGCATTGGCGGTGATGGCATTGATTCTGATCACTCAATTTAATAGCTTTTATCAAGCTTTCCTTATTTTGAGTGCGGTCATCTTCTCAACGGTGGGGGTATTTGCAGGGTTGCTTATTTTCCAGCGACCATTTGGCATTGTGATGTCAGGAATTGGGGTGATTGCTCTGGCTGGGATAGTGGTAAACAATAACATCGTCTTGATCGATACATACAACCAGTTGCTAAAACGTGGTTTGGATAAACGAGATGCGATATTGCGAACCGGAGTACAACGTTTACGTCCGGTACTCTTGACCACGGTAACAACGATATTGGGCCTAATGCCCATGGTGTTGGAGATGAATATCGACATCATTAACCAAAAAATAGAATTTGGTGCTCCTAGTACCCAGTGGTGGTCACAATTGGCGACAGCAATTGCTGGTGGTTTAGCGTTTGCCACGGTACTGACCTTAGTCTTAACGCCGTGTTTATTGATGTTAGGGAAACGAGAACAGCAGCAATCTAAACCGTCAATGTTTAAGCGCTGGCGTTCCGAAAAAGCCAACGTTGCCGTTAAAGCAGTTTAAGTGTCTAAAAGCGCCTCCATTTGGAGGCTTTTTTGGGCTTGGTGGATATTCATAGCTAAGCCGTTGATTGGGTCTTTAGCTATTGCGCGAAAGAATTTTACACTAAATTTCCTTTCCTTGTTGCGTTAATCGTTTGATTATGCTCTCTACTCTGTGACAAATATTTGTTGGATGAGGAAATTTAAGACGAGTGTGTTTTTTGGGAGCTTGATAGGGTTAGATCTTGTGCTAATAAAGAGTTACAGTTGTTGCGTAAACGAATAGCTTGTTATGACAAGCTAGGCGTGACATAGCCGAAAGTGAGTGATTTCGATTTAGGCTACGAATAAGACCTAACTATGTAATGCCAGCTCAGCAATAACCAAATTGCTGAGATCACTGGTAAGGAGATAATATGGCAGATTCAACCCCAGAAATGCTATCTGGTGCAGAGATGATCGTACAATCTTTGATTGACGAAGGTGTTCAACAAATCTTTGGCTACCCAGGTGGTTCCGTTCTTGATATCTACGATGCGCTGCATGAAAAGCGTGAAAGTATTCAACATGTCCTAGTTCGTCACGAACAAGCTGCGACTCATATGGCAGATGGCTACGCACGTGCAACCGGTAAACCGGGTGTGGTGTTAGTGTGTTCTGGCCCAGGTGCGACGAATACCATAACCGGTATTGCAACCGCATACATGGACTCAATCCCTATGGTTGTTATCTCTGGTAACGTACCAAACAACCTGATTGGTAATGACGCCTTTCAAGAGTGTGACATGGTGGGCGTATCTCGTCCGGTGGTGAAACACAGCTTCTTAGTACAACGGGCTGAAGATGTACCTGAAACATTAAAGAAAGCGTTCTATATCGCCTCTACGGGTCGTCCAGGTCCAGTGGTTGTTGATGTTCCCAAAGATGTGATGAATCCGCAAATTAAGTTTCCTTACGAGTATCCGGAAACGATCAAAATGCGTTCTTACAACCCGACAATGACGGGCCATAAAGGACAAATCAAAAAAGCACTTAAAGCGATCCTAGAAGCGAAAAAACCGGTTCTGTATGTTGGTGGCGGTGCAGTGATGTCAGAAGCTGATCAGCATATTGTTAAGCTTGCAGAAACGCTTAACCTACCGGTTGTTAGCACGCTAATGGGGCTAGGGGCATTCCCAGGTACTCATAAAAACTCGCTTGGCATGCTTGGTATGCATGGTACTTACGAAGCAAACTTAGCGATGCACAAGGCTGACCTTATTTTTGGTGTAGGTGTCCGTTTTGATGACCGTACTACCAATAACCTCGACAAATATTGCCCTGATGCCAAAGTTGTTCACATCGATATCGACCCATCATCGATTTCTAAAAACGTTCGTGCAGATCTGCCGATTGTAGGCTCTGCGGAGGTGGTGCTTGAGACCATGCTGAGATTGTTAGTGGAGCAAGGCGGAACGAATGATGAAGCCGCACTTAATGCTTGGTGGGATGACATCGCTGGGTGGCGAGCGCGTAACTGTTTAGGTTATGAAACCTCCGAAGAGCGCATCAAGCCACAACAAGTTATCGAAGTGCTGCACAAACTGACGGGTGGTGATGCGTATGTTGCATCGGATGTGGGCCAGCACCAAATGTTTGCTGCACTTTACTACCCATTCAACAAGCCTCGCCGTTGGATAAACTCTGGTGGTCTAGGGACGATGGGCTTTGGCTTCCCTGCTGCCATGGGCGTGAAATTTGCCCATCCAGACGAGGAAGTAGTGTGTGTCACAGGTGATGGCAGTATTCAAATGAATATTCAAGAGCTGTCAACGGCGATGCAATACGATGTGCCCGTTAAGATCATTAACCTCAATAACCGTTTCTTAGGAATGGTGAAACAGTGGCAAGACATGATTTATCAGGGTCGTCACTCCAACTCATATATGGACTCTGTTCCAGATTTTGCTGCGATTGCCGAAGCTTATGGCCATGTTGGGATTCGAATCTCCAACCCAAGCGAGCTTGAATCTGGTTTAAAGAAAGCGCTAGAAATGAAAGATCGCTTAGTGTTTGTCGACATCAATGTTGACGAAACAGAACATGTTTACCCAATGCAAATTAAAGGGGAAGGCATGGATAAAATGTGGCTAAGCAAAACGGAGAGAACATAATATGAGACATATCATTTCACTACTAATGGAAAACCAGCCGGGTGCACTTTCTCGAGTGGTAGGGTTGTTCTCTCAGCGTGGTTATAACATCGAGTCACTCAACGTGTCGCCAACGGATGATGAAACTCTATCTCGTCTCAATATCACCACTGAGTCGGATGAGATGGAGCTTGAGCAAATTCAAAAACAGCTTCACAAACTGATTGATGTTTTGAAGGTTCAAGAAGTCACTGAGTTTGATCATATTGAGCGAGAGCTGATGATGGTGAAAGTAAAAGCCAGTGGTTTCGCGCGCGCTGAAGTAAAACGCACTGCGGATATCTTCCGAGGTCAGATTGTCGATGTGACGGCGTCTCAATATACGGTGCAGCTTGCTGGTACTTCTGAGAAGTTGGATGCGTTCGTTTCCGCTTTATCTGAAGTGACCGACGTGGTGGAAGTGGCGCGAAGTGGTATTGTGGGTATTGCGCGTGGTGAGCGAGCACTAAAGCCGTAAGGTTATAAGCAACACTGATATTAAAAAAGCGAGCGTTAAGCTCGCTTTTTACGTTTCAGAGGGCATTAACCTTCTATTTCATGAAAAGGTGCTGGCTCTTCAATAATTGGTCTCATTTCTTCTTCAGGTTCAGCATTTTTAACCGGAGCTTCGGGTTGTTTGGTTTCCTCAACCGGAGCGTCGGTATTGAGTTTGTCTTGCTGCTCACTAAATTGGAAAGCACGAATAACCTGTTTTACTCCTGAGACGTTGCGAGCGATTTCAGTGGCGACGTCCGCGTGTTCTTTAGAGACATAACCGAGCAAGAACACTTCTTTATCTTCAGTGATAACCTTTACTTTGACACCGTTTAGACGCTCATCAGTAAGTAACGCAGACTTAACCTTAGTGGTTAACCAGCTATCGTTACTAACACTAGTGAAACTGATAGGCTCTTTAATTCGAATTTGATTGTAAACTCGTTTTACGCCATTTAAACCTTCCACTTGTGCTTCGAGTTGGTTGCTTAGTGCTTGGGTTTTAGATTGCCCCATGAGAACCACTGTGCCGCGTTGAGAGCTCGCTACGACACGAACTTGACCCACATAGGGTGCTTTATTACTCATGCCGGCTACTTCGGACTCTAGTGAGTTATCGTTCCATATTTCTTTGGTGGTTCGAGTATCGGTGACCAAATTAACAGTGGTGGCCGCACCAGCAACAAACAAACCAGCACACCCAGACAAGATGGTGCTCGCCAGCAGCAACGTCAGAACTTTGTACGTCTTCATGGCATTACTCTTCGTGCGAAGGGAACAGAACTTGATCAATAAGATCGCATAAGCAGTGCAGGGTTACCATATGCACCTCATGTATGCGCGCCGTTCTGTGAGATGGGATCCGAATTTCAACATCGTTCTCACCTAACAGCCCAGCCATCTCGCCACCGTCTTTACCGGTGAAAGCAATAATGGTCATATCTCGTGTCACCGCAGCTTCCATCGCTTTGATAACGTTTTTGCTATTACCGCTGGTAGAGATCGCCAGTAGAATGTCACCCGCCTGACCAAAGGCTCGAACTTGCTTTGCGAAGATATCCTCAAAGTTGTAGTCGTTCGCGACTGCCGTCATGGTGGTGCTATCGGCAGTCAATGTCATCGCAGGTAGGCTAGGACGCTCGGTCTCGAAACGGTTGAGTAAACAAGAGACAAATTGCTGAGCATTGGAAGCAGAACCACCATTACCGCAGCAAAGTATTCTGTGTCCATTAAGTAGCGTCGCTACCATAGCTTGTGCCGCATGAGTAATAACGTCAGGAAGTGCTTCTGCCGCTGCAATTTGAATTTGAATACTTTCAGTGAAACTTTCTTTAATGCTATCGCGCATGGTTATCCTTGAGTGATCGCGTTCTTTATCCAGTTAATGTCATTGCCTTGCTGATGAATGGCAACCACATCGAATCGAAAATCAGTATCGTAGGGCGATAAGCCGTTTTGCAGCAACCAGAGTGTGGCTGCTTTTTGTAGCTTTCGAGCTTTAGAGGGCGTGACCATCTCTTGAGCTAAGCCATACTGAGTGCTTTGCCGATACTTTACCTCGACGAAGACAAGAGTGGAACCGTCTTGCATGACAAGGTCCAGTTCGCCACATTTGGCGGTATAATTCTCCGCTAAGGCTACTAGGCCTTGTCGGCCCAAATAGTCCTTAGCGAGAGTTTCGTAGTTTTTGCCAACCGCTCTCTTATTGACTGACCGGTTGTTCCAAGGCAGCAGTGCCATCTGTACCATCTTCCGTGCTAGAGGTTTGCGTATCTACAGCTTGCGTTACTTGATTCGGCTTTTGTCCATACACTCCCCAAGATATTTGACGTTGCACTACACAATCAGAATCGACACTCAAGGTACCAGTTTGCCCTTTAACAGAATAACCTTCTACCGCTTTTAGTTGTGGCAGTTCTTTGGTTAGCGAATACGCATCCATCCCTAGAGCTTGAAGGCGTTTTTCCGCATTTGAGCTCTTAGGCCAAAACTTGGTCATTTGAGCATCAAGTTGAGGATCTTGGTCAATCAGTAGAGGAATATCGCTATAGACTACGCCAGTCAGATCTTCGTATTGACGCTTACTCGTGTGGCTGTGTGAATCAGCAAATAATTGAGGCTGTTTTGCATCTGGGTTAATGGCAACTTCAATAAATGGTTTGATTAGTGTGAGGTCGGCACTGTTTGCCACGATATACACGGAATCAATATCGCGTCGACTGCGAGGTTGATTCTCTAATTTCATCCCTGTTAGGGCTTCCATTTGAGCAATACGTTGCTGGCTGTCTTGAAGGCCAAAGACATTATTTATGGTCTTTTGCAGCTGAGCTCGATTGCCATATTGTGCAACGGCGACTTTGTTGGCACTGACTTTTGCCCATTCCTGCTCGAATGCTTTTACTACACGGTCACCGAGACTTCCCCTTGGTGCTAAAACCAGTGGGTACTCATAGTTACCTTGAGAAAGATGGGCAGCGGCTTGTGCGACTTCTTGCTCAGGAGACAGAGTTAGATAACACATCATTTGCGAAGGCTCTAACTGAGTAGGAATATTCAGAGCGAGCGCCGGAATTGGCGTTTGTGACTCTTCCTGAGCTTGCTGCAATTTTTCTACATTTTCTTTGATAAGCGGTCCAACAATAAAGTCGACTTCATTGGCTATAAGTTGTGCTTTAATATCAGCCGGAGTCGTTTCATTTGTGTCAATAACAGTAAAAATAGCACTTGGGTCACGCTGCGCATCGTCTAACATCGCCATCATGAAACCATCATGAACCAGCTGTGCTTGTTTCGCATATTTACCTGTTAAAGGGAGTAACAATGCGGTGCTATGTGGGGCAGTGATCTCTAGACTCAAGATATCTAAGATACTTTGTGGAGTATATTCCGCAGCCGGATGGTCGGGATTTTCGGCTAGCCAGTTCTTGAGAGTATTTTGCAGCTGAGGAAGGTTTCCTCCGAGCGCTTTCATATACGTGGCAAGTTGCAGCCAACCATCAAGGACTTCTTCTTTAGGCTCAGCAACCAAAGTCGACAGTTGATCGGCAGAATACTGGTTCAGGTTACTCCAAATCTCATCATTGATACCCTGCTGCTCTTCGCGCGGAGCAAAGCCTGACATCGCTATTAACTCTCGGCTTGATTCGAAGTCACGACCGAGTTCAGCTAAGCTTTGCGAGCGTAATTGGTAGTAATGTTTCCACTGTTGCTGGGCAAGAGGCCACTCGGCTGGGAAATTAAGCTGTAAGTATGCGTCCTGTGCATTACCTTGTGCTAAGTTCAGCTCCGCACGGGCTAATTGCCATTCCGCTTGTTGAATGACGGTCAAATTTTGTTTGGCTAGACGATTAGAAAGTCGTTTAGCTTGCTCGTAGTTGCCTTCTTGAATCGACGCTTTGAACGCTAGAATTAGCCATTCATTAGCGAAACCACCTTGATCGGCATCAGCGCGCATTAAGTACGTCTCTGAAGATGCGGTTGGAGCAAGGGTGATATCAACACTCGTTGGGGCGCTTGGCTGAGTAGAACAAGCGGCAATGGACAAAGCCAATGCAATTGGAGTCAGTAGGCGTGTTACACTATTTCTCTTTGGGTTCATCATTGCCATGAGCTCTTTAATCACTATTCGTGTAAAATCATTATATTAATCGTTGAAGTGCTGGTAAACAAATGACAAGCAACAAAACCACTTATATTGAGCAACCAACGCTCTTTATTGTACCGACTCCCATTGGAAACCTCGGTGATATCACACAAAGAGCGCTCGATGTCTTAAACAGCGTCGATATTATTGCTGCTGAAGATACTCGTCATACGGGTAAACTTTTATCGCACTTCAATATTCAAACTAGGACATTTGCGCTCCATGATCACAATGAGCAGCAAAAAGCACAAGTTTTGGTCGATAAATTGTTATCAGGCGAATCCATTGCACTGGTTTCCGATGCAGGTACGCCATTGATTAGCGATCCAGGGTACCATTTAGTCTCTCAATGTCGTCAAGCGGGCGTTAAAGTTGTGCCATTACCTGGTGCGTGTGCTGTGATAACGGCTTTAAGTGCTTCTGGGTTGCCGTCTGACCGATTTAGTTTTGAAGGCTTCCTGCCTGCGAAAAGCAAAGGCCGTAAAGATAAGTTTATGGAAATTGCTAAGGCTGAACGCACCTGTATTTTTTATGAATCTCCACATCGAATTACCGAGTCTCTGGCGGACATGCTTGAGGTTCTCGGTTCTGAGCGCGAAGTGGTATTAGCACGCGAATTGACAAAGACTTACGAAACCATACAGGGGTTGCCACTCGGTGACTTGGTGGAATGGATTGAAGAAGATGAAAACCGCAAGCGTGGGGAGATGGTGTTATTGATTCATGGCTATCGCGAACCGGCGACAGACACGCTTCCTGATGAGGCGACTCGTGCCCTAACTATTCTAGTTAAAGCGTTACCATTGAAGAAAGCCGCGGCTGCAACTGCGGAAATTTATAACCTGAAAAAGAACGCATTGTACAAATGGGGTTTAGAAAACCTTGAGTAATTGCTCGCGCTTCGTTACAATCCGCGCCCTGAAGTTGACCAGATAGTCGCTGCTTCGTTGACGTCCCCTTGAGCTTGTCTTGGGGGAGACTGACGGAGGGGAGGAAAGTCCGGGCTCCACAGAGCAGGGTGCCAGGTAACGCCTGGGGGGCGAAAGCCTACGACAAGTGCAGCAGAGAGAAGACCGCCGATGGCTCCATTTCTTCGGAAGGAGCACAGGTAAGGGTGAAAGGGTGCGGTAAGAGCGCACCGGACGACTAGCAATAGTTCGTTGCAGGGTAAACTCCACCCGGAGCAAGACCAAATAGGCCTCCACATTGCGTTGCTCGCGTAAGGAGGCGGGTAGGTTGCTCGAGCCAGTGAGCGATTGCTGGCCTAGACGAATGGCTATCACCGCTTCGGCGGATACAGAACCCGGCTTATAGGTCAACTTCACCTATTATAAAAAAACCCATTACAAATTGATTTTGTGATGGGTTTTTTGCTTTTTTATCACCTATCTTTACGTTAGGCTGAACTTAACCAGATGACGTTACTGAAGGAAATCAGTACACTTGTCTACTTTGCCTTAAGCAACTCTCGAGATCACCAATGAGCGAACCATTCCAACATATTTCGGTACTACTTCATGAATCTATCGATGGCTTAGCCATTAAACCTGACGGTATCTATATCGATGGTACATTTGGACGTGGTGGTCACAGCCGTCAAATTCTTTCACAACTGGGTGAAAACGGTCGCCTTTACAGCATTGACCGAGATCCTCAAGCAATTGAAGAAGCAGCAAAAATTGATGACCCAAGATTCACTATTATTCACGGCCCATTTTCGGGTATGGCTGAATATGCTGAACGCTATGACCTAGTGGGTAAAGTCGATGGTGTGTTGCTAGACTTAGGCGTTTCTTCTCCTCAGTTAGATGATGCAGAGCGTGGCTTTAGCTTTATGAAAGATGGCCCGCTGGACATGCGTATGGATCCGACATCAGGTATGCCGGTTTCTGAGTGGTTAGCTCACGCTGATCTTGATGACATCACTTGGGTGATTCGCGAGTTTGGTGAAGACAAACACGCGCGCCGCATTGCGAAGGCGATCGTTGCTCATCGTGAAGATGAAGAAAAAGAGCCACTTACTCGCACCGGCCAATTAGCGAAGCTAATTTCTGATGCAGCGCCAAAAAGCTTCAAAGAGAAAAAGCATCCAGCGACGCGCTCGTTCCAAGCATTTCGTATTTATATCAACAGTGAGCTTGAAGAGATCGATACGGCTTTAAAAGGGGCGGCAAAGATTCTAGCGCCACAAGGTCGTTTATCTGTGATCAGTTTCCACTCATTGGAAGATCGCATGGTCAAGCGTTTTATGCGCAAAGAAAGCAAAGGTCCTCAAGTGCCTCACGGTATTCCGATGACGGAAGATCAAATTCGCGCCTTAGGTAGTGCAAATTTAAAAACGATTGGTAAAGCGTTGAAACCTTCAGATCAAGAAGTTGAAATGAACACGCGCTCACGCAGCTCTGTGCTTCGAGTTGCTGAAAAACTGTAGCGGACAAATGGATGTCTAACGAGTCTAAACACAACCTAGCTAAGCTCATCGGGATGGATATCATCACTGTGGGTCGAGTGCCGCTATTGGTATTGCTACTCATATTCGCCACTGCGATGGGGGTTGTTTTTGCTACCCATCATACTCGTCAGGCAATCAACCAAAAAGATGTAGCACTTCAAGAGCGAGAAAGGCTCGATAATGAGTGGCGCAACTTGCTCCTTGAAGAAAATGCGTTGTCAGAGCACAGTCGGGTACAAGCGATGGCAAAACGAGAGCTTGATATGAAGCGTCCTGATGCTGACAAGGAAGTAGTGGTTTCCCTGAAATGAAAGGCAAAAAAGTCGTAAAACCCTCCAATAAGAAGACAAGTACACCAACGGCAGAAACACCATCGCTTATTGCTTGGCGTTTTCGTCTCATTTTAGGTTGTGTGTTGTTAATCTTCGTCGCCTTGGTGGCTAGAATTGGCTACATCCAAGTGATCGAACCGGATAACCTAATTAAACAAGGCGATTTGCGTTCGGTTCGCGTTAAAGCTCTCCCTTCTGCTCGAGGCATTATTTCGGACCGTAATGGTGAGCCATTGGCTGTCAGTGTTCCCGTTCAAGCCGTCTGGGCCGATCCAGCAACCATATTTAAAGACAATGGGTTGGAAAAGCTTGATCGTTGGCATGCCCTTGCAGATGTTCTCGGTTTGGACCGCCAAGCGCTTATTAATAAGATTGAGAAAAATAAAACTCGTCGTTTTATCTATCTGCAGCGTCAAGTTAGCCCTGCGATGGCAAAGTATATTAAAGAACTCAAACTCTCAGGTGTTGGGCTCAAAGCGGAATCTCGCCGTTATTATCCGGCTGGTGAAGTTAGTGCACACTTAGTTGGGGTCACTGGGATCGATGGTCATGGTCTTGAAGGGGTGGAACGAAGCTACGACAAATGGCTAACGGGCGAGGCAGGGAAACGAATTATTCGTAAAGATCGCTACGGTCGAGTCGTAGAAAACATCTCTTTGGAAGAGCGTGAAGAAGGTAAATCGTTAGAGCTGACTATCGACCAACGTTTACAAGCGATCGCTTATCGCGCAGTCAAACAAGCCGTAGCGGATTACCGCGCGACCTCAGGCAGTGCCGTGATTATCGATGTGAAGACTGGTGGCGTGCTCGCCATGGTCAATGCTCCTTCCTACAACCCCAACAATCGCTCTTCTCGTCAATCCTTTACCATGCGCAACCGAGTGATCACTGATGCGATGGAGCCAGGCTCAACGGTGAAGCCGTTTGTTGTTTTAGCCGCGTTAGAAGCTGGTGTAGCCGATGAAAATACCGTGATTGATACTGGTAATGGCATCATGCAGATCGGTGGCAGCCGTGTTCGAGATACGTCAAAAGTTGGTAAGGCCAACTTGGCAAAGATTCTACAAAAATCCAGTAACATTGGTGTCGCTAAGCTGGCGTTGGAGATGCCGCTGCAAGAGTTACTGGGGATGTATAGCTCCATCGGTTTTGGTCAGCTTTCTGGTCTGAACTTAGTTGGTGAAACCACGGGTATTTTCCCAAACCGTCGCCGCTGGTCTCAATTTGAAGTCGCAACATTGGCTTTTGGTTATGGTATTTCGATTACCCCACTGCAACTAGCGCACGCCTATGCGACGTTGGGTAATGGCGGTTTGTATCAGCCAGTGCACATTATTGAGAATAACCAACAAGACTTATCGAAGCAGGTCATTGACCATCACTATGCGGTTGAAGTGCTGCACATGCTAGAAGCGGTGACTCAACCAGGTGGCACGGCAACGAGGGCGGCCGTACCTGGATATCGTGTGGCAGCCAAAACCGGTACCTCGAGAAAGGCCGCGGCTGGCGGCTATAGCGATGAATACGTGGCGATTACATCGGGTGTTGCGCCAGTCAGTGATCCTCGAATTGCACTGGTTGTGGTGATCAATGAGCCGCAAGGTGATCAGTACTACGGTGGTGCTGTCGCCGGGCCTGTCTTCTCAGAAATTATGAAAGGATCGCTACAGATTCTAAACGTAGCGCCTGATGAAAATCAGTTTCAAAAATAGGTGAAAACAATGTTGACCTCTTTGACATTGGCAAAACTGCTAAAACCATGGATTAGTGAACCAGAAAGCTCATTAACCCATTCGTCTCTTGATGACATTCTTGTCTCTAATTTGGAGCTTGATAGCCGCGCCATTCAAGCAGGCGACACATTTGTCGCTATTGTTGGCCATACTGTTGATGGTCGTCTGTTTATTGAAAGAGCGGTACAAGCCGGTGCCACTTCTGTGTTGGCGCAAGCAGACAGCCAATACAAGCATGGTCAAGTTACCTATCTGGATGATGTACCAATCATTCACCTTTACCAGCTCGACACATTGCTCTCTGTTATCGCGGCACGCTTATATCAATATAAGCAACAAGTAATTGGGGTAACAGGGACGAATGGCAAGACGACTATCACTCAGTTGATTGCTCAATGGATTGGTTTACTCGGTAATAAAGCTGCGATCATGGGCACCACAGGCAATGGCTTCTTAGATCAGCTTGAAGAGGCAAAGAACACTACAGGTAGTGCCATTGATGTACAACGAATCTTAGCAAAGTTAGATCAGCAAGGTGCGAATTATACAGCGATGGAAGTGTCCTCTCATGGCTTAGTTCAAGGGCGTGTTGCTGCTGTTCCATTTAAACTGGGGATTTTTACCAACTTGAGCCGCGACCATCTCGATTATCACGGCACCATGGAAGGATACGAGGCCGCTAAGAAACTGCTATTTATGGGCCATCATTGCGAACATGCGGTTCTGAATATTGATGATGTGGTTGGTCGCCGTTGGTTGACGGAGCGAACTGATGCGATTGCGGTGTCTGTGGAAGGTCATCAACTCGGTGAGAAAGGGCTTTGGGCTACGAGCGTTGAATACAGTGATAGCGGCATATCGGTAGAGTTCGATGGCTACTTTGGTCAGGGCGTACTGAATGCACCACTGATTGGTCAATTTAATGCCAGCAACCTGATGTTGGCGTTTACGGCGTTATTATCGCTGGGTTTTGATATTGAACAGCTACAAAAAACTGCGCCGAAGCTGCAGCCAGTCTTGGGAAGAATGGAGCTATTTCAATCTGCAAACCAACCTAAAATAGTGGTCGATTACGCTCATACGCCTGACGCTCTTGAAAAAGCGCTGCTGGCATTGCGGGTGCATTGTGAAGGCAAATTGTGGGTCATTGTCGGCTGCGGTGGTGACCGAGATAAAGGGAAACGGCCAATGATGGCGGCGATCGCTGAGCGTTTAGCTGACCACGTTATTCTTAGTGACGATAATCCTCGAAGTGAGAATCCTGCAGCGATTGTCGAAGATATGTTGGCCGGTATGAGCCAACCGCAAGCTGCTATTGTTGAACACAAACGGTTTGATGCGGCGCAGGTGGCGATGAACCAAGCTGGGGCATCGGACATTATTTTACTCGCTGGTAAAGGTCACGAAGACTATCAGGTTATTGGCACCGAAACGGTGCATTACTCGGACAGAGAATCGGCCGCAACATTATTGGGACTTACATTATGATTGCATTAACACTATCTGACATTGCCAATATTGTTGAAGGTTCGCAGAGTGGCGGTGAGATTCAAATCCAAGAAGTCACGACAGATACTCGTGCGATTCAGTCTGGAGCACTGTTTATTGCGTTAGTCGGTGAGCGCTTTGATGCTCACGATTTTTGCCAGCAAGCTGCTGATAAAGGTGCCGCCGCACTCATTGTTGAACGTCAACTGGATATTGATATTCCGCAGGTTATCGTAGCAGATAGTAAAGTTGCACTTGGCTTATTAGGGGCTGAAGTGCATCGTCGTTGTGGGACAAAAACTCTTGCCATTACTGGTAGCTGTGGCAAAACCACAGTAAAAGAGATGGTGGCGAGTATCTTATCTGGCCTTGGACAAGTGCTATACACAGCTGGCAACTTCAATAATGATATTGGTGTTCCACTGACATTACTTCGCAGCACACCACAAGATGACTTTTCTGTTATTGAACTCGGTGCGAATCATATTGGCGAGATTGCTTACACCACGGCGCTGGTGAAACCTGATATTGCCATGGTTAATAATGTGGCAGAAGCGCACCTAGAGGGCTTTGGTTCTCTTGATGGCGTGAAAACTGCGAAAGGTGAAATTTACCAGGGTCTCACAGCCAACGGGACAGCGCTGATCAATCTCGATAGCCAAGGTGAGTCGATTTGGTCAGAAGTTTTACAAGATAAAAACCTTATAACGTTCTCTAAACAAAACACTAACGCCGATTTTTATGGCTCTGACATAGCGATGTCATCAGAGGGCTATCCGTTATTTACACTGCACACACCAATCGGCAATGTCGAACTGCAGTTGTCATTGCTAGGTGAGCATAATGTGGCGAATGCCGTTGCTGCGAGTGCTTTGGCGATTCAATGTGGTGCGACCTTAGAGCAAATCAAAATAGGTTTGCAATCGCTAAGTAAGGTTAAACGTCGTGTTGATGTCGAAAAACTTACTGAGCACATTACCTTAATTGATGACAGCTATAACGCCAGTGTGCCTGCGATGAAAGCGGCGGTTGACTTGCTTGCACAGTTTAAGCAAGGGCAGCGCTGGTTGATTCTGGGTAATATGGCAGAATTGGGGCATGAAAGTCTTGCACTTCACAAAGAAGTCGGACAACATGCTGCTCCTTTCGCATTTGAACATGTTTTGACCTATGGTGAAGATGCGAAGATTATCAGTGACCTATGTGGTGGTATGCATTTTCAGAGTCACGACAGCATGCTTGAATATATCGAGCGCAATTTAACACAGCTAAACCAGACCTCTCATACCTTATTGGTGAAAGGGGCACTAAGTGCAGGCATGTACACCATTGCTAATGCACTGAAGGAGACTTACACATGATTATTTGGCTTGCGGAATTACTACAGCCATACTTTTCTTTTTTTCGACTGTTTGAATACCTGTCATTCAGAGCCATAGTCAGTGTGTTAACCGCTTTAGGGTTGTCCTTATGGATGGGACCTAAAATGATTGCTCGCCTGCAAATGTTGCAAATCGGTCAAGTTGTTCGTAACGAAGGTCCTGAATCGCACTTTAGTAAGCGCGGAACGCCAACCATGGGCGGCGTGATGATCTTGTTTGCGATTACATTAACAGTGTTGTTGTGGTCTGACCTAAGCAATCCTTATGTTTGGGCTGTATTGGTTGTTTTACTTGGCTACGGCGCAGTGGGTTTTGTCGACGATTATCGCAAAGTTGTCCGTAAGAACACTGATGGTTTGATTGCTCGTTGGAAGTATTTTTGGCAGTCAGTTATCGCTCTGTTCGTGGCTTTCGCTTTATATGCTCATGGACAAGATACGGCGGCAACTCAGCTGGTTGTGCCTTTCTTCAAAGACGTAATGCCGCAGATGGGGCTGTTTTATATCGTCTTCACCTATTTTGTTATTGTAGGCACAAGTAACGCTGTAAACCTGACGGATGGTTTGGATGGCTTGGCTATTATGCCGACAGTACTTGTAGCGGCGGGTTTTGCGGTTATTGCTTGGGCTACGGGCAACGTTAACTTCGCTAACTACCTACATATTCCTTATATCCCCTATACCTCAGAGTTGGTCGTTGTATGTACCGCAATGGTTGGTGCTGGCCTTGGTTTCCTTTGGTTTAACACGTATCCAGCACAAGTGTTTATGGGTGATGTTGGCTCACTGGCACTTGGTGGTGCACTTGGTGTGATTGCGGTGTTGGTTCGTCAAGAGTTTGTGCTTGTTATTATGGGCGGTGTATTCGTAATGGAAACGCTGTCGGTTATTCTTCAGGTAGGTTCATACAAACTGCGTGGCCAGCGTATTTTCCGTATGGCGCCTATTCACCACCACTACGAGCTAAAAGGATGGCCGGAACCACGTGTTATTGTTCGTTTTTGGATTATTTCAATCGTACTAGTTCTTATTGGATTAGCCACTCTTAAAGTACGTTAGAAACGCAGTAGGACACTCAGTTCATGGATTCTTGGCAAGACATAAAGCAAGTGGTTGTAGTTGGGCTCGGTATTACCGGGCTCTCTGTCGTTAATCATGTTAGAAAAAAACACCCGGGTGTGACCTTGCGTGTGATGGACAGTCGGGAGAACCCTCCTGGTGCGGAACAGTTACCGAGCGGGGTTGAACTGCATACGGGAAGTTTTAATCCAGAGTGGTTGAATCAAGCAGATCTTATTGTTTGCAACCCAGGTATTGCCCTGGCAACGCCAGAAATACAACAAGCGCTAAACAAAGGCGTTCGAGTGGTAGGCGATATCGAACTGTTTGCTTGGGCCAATAATAAACCAGTGATTGCGATTACGGGTTCTAACGGCAAAAGTACCGTGACCGACCTAACCGGAGCAATGGCTAAAGCTGCGGGTATCAACGTGGGTGTTGGCGGTAATATCGGCGTTCCGGCTTTAGATCTACTGGAACTGAATGCCGATTTATATGTCCTAGAATTATCTAGTTTCCAACTCGAAACCACCTCTTCTCTAAAAACCAAGGTATCGACATTTTTGAACCTGTCTGAAGACCACATGGATCGTTACCAAGGGATGGAAGATTATGCTCAAGCGAAACGCCGTATTTTCTTCAATGCGGAACATGCTTTGGTAAATCGAGATGAGTCAGAGACCTACCCAGAGGATGATGAACTTCCTGTCGCTACGTTTGGTTTTAATGATCAAGACTTTGGTATGCGTGAAATTGATGGACGAGTCTGGCTCGTTGACAACGGTGAAGCCATTATTTCCACCGACCAGCTTCGTTTGGTTGGCAAGCACAACTGGTCTAATGCGCTGGTAGCCTGTGCACTGCTCAAGCTGAGCGGTATCGACTATCGACAAGGTTTGGCTTGTTTGACCGCGTACACTGGCTTGAGTCATCGTTGCCAAGTGGTTGCGGATGAAAAGGGCGTCAAATGGGTGAATGACTCCAAGGCGACTAATGTGGCAAGCACGCTCGCGGCGTTATCTGGGCTAAGCTTGGCGGGCAAACTGTATCTCTTGGTAGGAGGTGTTGGTAAAGGCGCTGATTTCTCAGAGTTAGCCAAACCACTGTCCGAGTTGAATGTGACGTTATGCTGTTTTGGGCGTGATGGGGATGAGTTCATGGCTTTGCACCCGTCGGCAGTTCGATATGACACGCTCAATCAAGTTCTAACCGACATGACTCCCAAACTGCAAACGGGGGATATGGTAATGCTATCGCCTGCGTGCGCAAGCTTTGATCAGTTTGCTAATTTTATGGCTCGTGGAGATGACTTTACTCAGTTGGCTCAGCAATTTTCAAAACAAGTTAGCTAAACGGACTCACGACTATGCTCCATCAATTTCGACAAAGGCTAACAGGTTGGTTCTCGCAACCAGCTCCTGATGCTCTGTATGATAGACAGTTAGTGTGGTTAGCGTTTGCATTGATGATTACCGGTTTGGTCATGGTAACGTCGGCTTCTTTTCCTATTAGCTCAAGACTTACTGACCAACCATTCCATTTCATGTTTCGACATGCGATTTTCTTGGTTCTAGCGCTTGGGACATCATCCATTGTTCTACAAGTTCCTACAGAAAAATGGTTTCGCTACAGTACGTACTTACTTGCGTTGTCGATATTCCTTTTGGTTGTCGTATTGGCCGTGGGGAAATCTGTCAATGGTGCGTCGCGTTGGATCCCGCTAGGGCTCTTTAACTTGCAGCCCGCTGAGGTCGCTAAATTGTCACTGTTTATTTTCATGTCGAGCTATCTGGTTCGTAAGCAAGATGAGGTGAGGCAATCCTTCTTTGGCGGTTTTATCAAACCGATCATGGTGTTTACGACCTTTGCTATTTTGTTACTGGGTCAGCCTGACTTAGGAACAGTGGTTGTGATGTTGGTGACGCTGTTTGGGATGCTATTTATTGCGGGCGCAAAGCTGTCTCAATTTATCGCGTTATTGGTGGCTGGCGTCGGTGCGGTTATCGCTCTGATCTTGGTGGAACCTTATCGTGTGCGTCGTGTAACCTCGTTCCTTGACCCATGGGAAGACCCTTTTGGGAGTGGCTACCAGTTAACACAATCACTAATGGCATTTGGCCGTGGGAATTTAATGGGACAAGGGCTAGGAAACTCGGTGCAAAAACTGGAGTATCTGCCTGAAGCTCATACTGACTTCGTCTTTGCGGTTCTCGCTGAAGAATTAGGCTTTATTGGCGTGCTGTTAGTGTTGTTGTTGGTGTTTGCGCTAGTCATCAAAGCACTTTACATCGGCAAGCGTGCCTTTGAGAAAAAGCAACTATTTGGCGGCTATCTCTCTTTTGCGATTGGTATTTGGTTTGCTTTTCAAACGTTAGTCAACGTTGGCGCTGCTGCTGGTATGGTTCCTACCAAAGGTTTGACATTGCCCTTAATCAGTTATGGTGGTTCCAGTCTTATAATTATGTCCGTTGCGGTGTCGATACTGCTACGTATCGACCATGAATGCCGTCTGTTACCAGACATCGATGAACCTAGACCTCAGGAAGCGCCTCCTGAGAAAGACAAGAAAAAAGCCAAAGATGAAAAAGAATAAACGTTTAATGGTGATGGCTGGTGGTACTGGCGGTCACGTGTTTCCGGGTCTTGCGGTTGCACACCGACTGCAAGAACAAGGTTGGGAAATTCGCTGGTTAGGCACGGCTGATCGCATGGAAGCCGACTTGGTGCCAAAGCATGGTATTGAGATCGACTTCATTAAAGTGAAAGGTCTTCGAGGGCAGGGCATAGCCAAACTTATTAAAGCGCCATTTCAGATATTTAGTGCCATATTACAGGCAAGAAAGCACCTTAAAAAATGGCAACCTGATGCGGTTCTTGGCATGGGTGGTTATGTGAGTGGGCCTGGTGGCATTGCGGCTTGGACCATGGGTATTCCAGTAGTATTACATGAACAAAATGGTGTGGCGGGATTAACCAATCAATGGTTATCAAAAATTGCCAAGAAAGTGTTTCAGGCTTTCCCTGGCGCTTTTCCTAATGCTGAAGTCGTCGGCAATCCAGTAAGACAAGATTTAATTGATATTGAAGAACCGCAACAGCGACTTGAAGGTCGCGAGGGTGATATTCGTATTCTTGTCATGGGGGGCAGTCAAGGCGCACGTATTTTAAACCAGACGTTACCTTCAGTCATGGCAGAGCTTGGCTTAGGCTATACAATCCGCCACCAAGCGGGTAAAGGGAGTCGCGAAGAAGTGGCCGAACTGTATCGCGCCAATGCAGTTGACAACGCAGACGTTACCGAGTTTATCGATGATGTCGCACAGGCCTATCGTTGGGCTGACCTAGTGATTTGTCGCTCTGGTGCATTGACGGTCTCTGAACTGGCGGCGGTCGGTGTGGGCGCAATATTTATTCCTTTTATGCACAAAGATCGGCAGCAAGCGCTTAATGGCGATCACTTAGTTCATTGTGGTGCCGCCTATATGATTGAACAGCCGGATTTAACGGTAGAAAAATTGGCGCAGCAGGTAAAACAGCTTGGTCGCTCGCAGTTACTAGCGCTTGCGATAAATGCAAGAAAAGCCGCTAAACTTGATGCAGATACACGCGTCGCCCAAGAAATTATCGAATTAACAAAATAGATTGACGAGATTTAATCCATGACACAGCAACATACTCAAGACCTAGCACAAATACGTGCCCTGATACCTGAAATGAGACGAGTGAAGTGTATTCACTTTGTTGGAATTGGTGGCGCTGGCATGAGTGGTATCGCCGAAGTACTGCTTAATGAAGGCTATCAGATTACCGGTTCAGATCTTGCTGAAAACGCTGTGACAGAACGTCTAACTCAAAAAGGTGCCACGGTCTATATTGGTCACCATGCAAGTAATATTGAAAACGCAAGTGTGGTGGTGGTTTCTACCGCTATTGACCCAGAAAACCAAGAGCTAGTGGCTGCAAAAGAGCTAAGAATTCCAGTAGTGCGCCGCGCTGAAATGCTGGCGGAACTGATGCGTTTTCGACACGGCATTGCTGTGGCTGGTACACACGGAAAAACCACGACGACGGCACTGGTTACGCAGATTTACTCGGAAGCGGGTATGGATCCAACCTTCGTTAATGGTGGTTTGGTGAAAAGTGCTGGCACTAACGCTCGACTAGGCTCAAGCCGAATCTTGATTGCTGAGGCGGATGAAAGTGATGCTTCTTTCCTCCATCTGCAGCCTATGGTGAGTATTGTTACCAATATTGAAGCAGACCATATGGATACCTATGGTGGTGACTTTGATACGTTAAAACAAACCTTTATCGATTTTTTACATAACCTGCCATTCTACGGTCAAGCGGTGATGTGTGTTGATGATCCTGTAGTGCGTGAATTGATTCCAAGTGTTAGCCGTCAAGTGATCACTTATGGCTTCTCTGCGGATGCAGATGTGCGAATCGAAAACTACCGACAAGAAGGCCAGCAAGGTAAGTTCACGGTTGTCAGAAAAGACCGAGAGAACTTAGCGATTACTCTGAATATTCCGGGTCAGCATAATGCCCTGAATGCCGCCGCTGCGATTGCCGTTGCGACGGAAGATAACATTGATGATGAAGCTATTGTAAACGCTATGCTTGGAACTGAAGGAACGGGACGACGTTTTGAGCATCTTGGGGATTTTGAAACAGGCAATGGTAACGTGATGCTAGTGGATGATTATGGCCATCATCCAACAGAAGTTGACGTAACGATTAAAGCAGCACGCAATGGTTGGGGAGATAAGCGTTTGGTGATGATTTTCCAACCGCATCGCTATAGCCGTACTCGCGATTTATATGACGATTTTGCCAATGTTCTTGAACAGGTCGATGTTCTTGTGATGCTGGATGTCTATTCAGCAGGTGAGGCACCAATTGCCGGAGCGGATGGCCGTTCACTATGTCGTACTATTCGTACAAGAGGTAAGCTGGATCCTGTTTTTGTTCCAGATGTGAATGCGTTACCATCGGTTTTATCGAATCTTTTGCAAGAAGGCGACCTTCTTCTGACGCAAGGCGCTGGTGATATCGGTAAAGTAGCCAGAAAGCTTGAGCAAATGAAGTTGGATATTAAGCAGATGCAGAATAGCTAACGTCCGTTCAACTAGCAAAAAACTTAACTGTTCGACTAAGCTATCGAGAATTTTGATCGCTGAGTCGAACATTTTTGTTATTTCAATGTGCAAAAGCCGATATTTCTTAGGTTCAGTGTTTGATAGTTTGATATTCATTAGTATAATCCTAAGGTTAACAATATTAGATTAGACTCTTATTCCACTATCTTAAGGACAGGCGAAGAGAAGTTAATAAAGGGCCAAAGAGTTTGACTGAAACTTCAGAGAGCAGTGCAGAATCAACGCGTCGAATTACCTTGTTATCTAAACATGGGGTCGGGGCGGTTTTTTTATTGGCTGTGATCACCGTAATAGGTTCAACACTTTACTCCACCATTAGCTGGATGTGGGATGACCAGCGCCTTCCTTTATCAAAGATAGTGTTACAGGGCGATTTGACTCATGTAACCGCCAAGGATGTGCAACACGCGTTTGCTAACCTTGAACACATAGGCACCTTTGCGTCTCAAGACATTAATGTGTTGCAGCAAAGCGTCGTGCAGATCCCGTGGGTGTCTCAGGCCTCCGTGCGTAAACAGTGGCCAGATACAGTAAAAGTCTTTCTAACTGAACACCAAGCTAGTGCCATTTGGAATGGTATTGATATGCTAGATAACAACGGTGTTGTGTTTAGTGGTGACGTGTCTGAAATAGAAGAGCAAAAAGTAAAACTCTATGGCCCGAAAGGGACAGAGTTGCAAGTGCTTCAAACTTACCGCGACAGCAATGGGCAGTTGGCACCTTTAGGTCTATCTATCTCTTCATTGGTGCTGAATGAGCGCCGCGCTTGGCAAGTTATTTTAGACAACGGCATTCGATTAGAATTAGGTAAAGATTCTAGGCAAGAACGTCTTGAACGTTTTATTTCTCTTTATCGAAAGCTAGGTGATCAAGTATCAAAAATCAGTTATATCGATCTACGGTATGATACTGGTGCCGCTGTAGGGTGGTTTCCGGAAGAAGCGGAAACCAGTCAGACAGAACATAACAAAGTAGGATGACTGGTATTACGTATCGGTAAAGCAGTTTATCGATACCTAAGTTCAGTTTGGACATTGAGCAACAAGATTGTTCGCTGGAAATTGAAATATTTATAACAAAGAGAGTACAGATGACGAAGACCACGGATGACAATATTATTGTCGGTCTTGATATAGGCACTGCAACAGTATCTGCCTTGGTCGGTGAAGTATTACCCGACGGTCAGGTCAATATTATTGGCGCTGGTTCCAGTCCTTCTCGAGGCATGGATAAAGGCGGTGTAAACGACCTAGAGTCAGTGGTTAAATCCGTACAGCGTGCGATCGATCAAGCTGAATTGATGGCAGAATGCCAGATTAGCAATGTATTTATTTCTCTTTCAGGCAAGCACATTGCGAGTCGAATTGAAAAAGGCATGGGAACCATTTCCGAAGAAGAAGTGTCACAAGATGATATGGATCGGGCGATTCATACCGCGAAATCCATAAAAATTGGTGACGAACAACGTATTCTTCATGTGATTCCTCAGGAATTTACCATAGACTATCAAGAGGGGATTAAGAACCCGCTTGGCTTGTCTGGTGTTCGAATGGAAGTGAGCGTTCATCTGATTTCTTGTCACAATGATATGGCAAGAAACATTATCAAAGCCGTTGAACGTTGTGGACTGAAAGTTGAACAGTTGGTTTTCTCTGGATTGGCTTCTAGTAATGCGGTTATTACTGAAGATGAACGAGAGCTTGGTGTTTGTGTGGTTGATATCGGCGCGGGAACAATGGATGTATCCATTTGGACTGGTGGCGCACTTCGACACACCGAAGTTTTCTCCTATGCCGGCAATGCCGTTACCAGTGATATTGCATTTGCATTTGGTACGCCTATTAGTGATGCAGAAGAAATTAAAGTAAAGTATGGTTGTGCATTAAGTGAACTAGTGAGCAAAGATGATACCGTTAACGTTCCAAGTGTTGGTGGTCGACCATCTCGTAGTTTGCAACGTCAAACATTGGCTGAAGTGATAGAACCACGCTATACAGAATTAATGGGACTGGTAAATCAAACCATTGATAATGTTCAAGCTAAACTAAGAGAGAATGGTGTAAAACATCATCTCGCAGCAGGCGTAGTCTTAACGGGCGGCGCAGCACAAATTGAAGGGGTTGTGGAATGCGCAGAACGCGTTTTTCGTAACCAGGTTCGTGTAGGCAAACCTCTAGAGGTGAGCGGCTTAACGGACTATGTAAAGGAACCGTATCATTCTACGGCCGTTGGATTACTTCATTACGCAAGAGACAGTCAGATCAATGACGACAATGATTATAACGAACCAAAACGTCAATCGGTGTCGACAATCTTTGGAAAGTTGCGTAATTGGATACAAAAAGAGTTTTAACCTGAGTTGCAGGAAAACGGAGATAACAAATGTTTGAACCGATGATGGAAATGTCTGACGAAGCAGTCATTAAAGTAGTTGGAGTCGGCGGTGGCGGTGGTAACGCTGTAGAACACATGGTTCGTGAATCAATCGAAGGGGTTGATTTCATTAGTGTGAACACGGATGCTCAAGCACTTCGCAAAACGAGTATTAGTCACGTCATTCAAATCGGCGGCGATATTACAAAAGGCTTGGGTGCGGGTGCAAACCCACAAGTTGGACGTGATGCAGCTCTCGAAGATAAAGAAAGAATTAAAGAAAGCATTACTGGCGCCGATATGGTGTTTATCGCAGCTGGTATGGGTGGCGGTACCGGAACCGGTGCAGCTCCAGTTATTGCTGAAGTAGCAAAAGAACTGGGTATCCTTACGGTAGCAGTGGTAACAAAGCCATTCAGCTTCGAGGGTAAAAAGCGCCTAGCATTTGCAGAGCAGGGTATTGAAGAGCTATCAAAGCACGTAGACTCTTTAATCACTATTCCAAATGAAAAGCTACTTAAAGTACTCGGTCGTGGTGTCACTCTTTTAGAAGCCTTTGCAAGTGCGAACGATGTTCTTAAGAATGCTGTTCAAGGTATCGCTGAGCTAATTACTCGCCCGGGCATGATTAACGTCGACTTCGCGGACGTACGTACTGTGATGTCTGAGATGGGTCATGCGATGATGGGTAGTGGGGTTGCTAAAGGTGAAGACCGTGCAGAAGAGGCCGCAGAAATGGCAATTTCTAGCCCGCTACTAGAAGATATCGATCTAGCTGGTGCACGTGGTGTTCTTGTGAACATTACTGCTGGCCTAGATATGCGTCTAGATGAGTTTGAGACGGTTGGTAACACAGTCAAAGCATTTGCTTCTGATAATGCTACAGTGGTTATCGGTACATCTCTAGACCCAGATATGAGTGATGAAATTCGTGTTACTGTTGTTGCTACAGGTATTGGCAACGAACGTAAGCCTGACATCACGTTGGTAGCAGGTGGCAAAACACCAGTGACAGCAAGTCAGCCGCAACAGCAAACACAAGCTCCAGCTGCAAAAGTTGAAGATAAAGTGGCACAAACTTTGCATGCAAATAAGCAGGGCAAGGCTGAGGTGAATACGCCAAGTCATTCGGGCTCAAATGCACCAGCATCAGGCGCGAATACCAGTGCTGCACCAAAACCTGAAAAGGAAAGTGGCTACCTAGATATTCCAGCATTTTTACGCCGTCAAGCAGACTAAGCTGTTCGCTTAAATTTGACACAGCTCAAAAATCTGGTAGGATTCGCGGTTGCTTACATAATCAACCGTGATTTGTAGCGTTGAAGAAGAGGTTTGTAGATGATCAGACAACGTACGCTTAAAGAAATAGTGACTACTGTAGGAGTGGGTCTCCACTCTGGCCGTAAAGTAACACTAACTTTGCGTCCAGCGGCTGCTAATACTGGTGTCGTTTACCGTCGTACTGACGTGAATCCGCCTGTGGATTTCCCTGCGGATCCTCTTTCTGTGCGCGACACTATGCTATGTACTGCTTTAGTGAATGATGAAGGTGTTCGTATCTCAACAGTAGAACACCTAAATGCAGCATTAGCAGGCATGGGTATCGACAATATCATCGTTGAGGTCGATGCGCCTGAAATCCCTATTATGGATGGCAGTGCAAGCCCGTTTGTATACTTGCTACAACAAGCAGGCATCGAAACTCAGAATGCAGCAAAACGCTTTATCCGTATTAAGAAACCTGTGCGTTTCGAAGACGGTGATAAGTGGGCAGAGCTTCGTCCATACAACGGTTTCCGTATGGATTTCGAGATTGAGTTTAACCATCCTGCGATTGATGCTGACGAACAGCGCTTGCAGTTTGATTTCTCATCTCAGAGCTTTATCAAAGATATTTCTCGAGCTCGTACATTTGGCTTTATGCGTGACATTGAGTACTTACAGTCTCAGAACTTAGTACTTGGTGGCAGCTTTGACAACGCTATTGTGTTAGATGACTACCGTATTTTGAATGAAGAAGGCCTTCGTTTTGATAACGAGTTTGTTACTCATAAAGTGTTAGACGCGATCGGCGATTTATATATGGCTGGTCATGCGATTATCGGTGAGTTTTCGGCGTATAAATCAGGGCACGGTCTAAACAACCAGTTGCTTCGCACTGTACTAGCAGACCAAGAAGCGTGGGAATGGGCAACGTTTGAAGAGCAAGCAGGCTCGCCAGTGGCTTTTGCAGAGCCAAACATGGTACTTGCATAATTACCCTTGCTAGCATTTGAAAAACCAGACTTAGAGTCTGGTTTTTTTATGTCTGCCAAAAGCGATGCGGCCGTTTATTGCCTGTTTGAGATGAGTTCTGAAGTGGCAAAGATCTGGTTAGGATCTTTGCGATCTTAAGAGCAAGCGATTGATAGAAGATTCACCGTGCAGTTTAAGTTTTCAATTTTAATGTATGCAGTGGCTATCTCCGGCTAGAAATATCCGCCACAATGCAGCCTTGAAAATAGCTTGATATGACAAAACTTCCAAACACATCAAACTAATTACGGTTAGTTTGTATTGAAGCTTGGTTGTTAGGGCAAAAATTCCTTAAACTATGTGCCATTAATTGGTTTATCTGCCTTGAAATTTAACAGCTTGAACTCAATATCAGTTGGTATAGATTTTATCTCAGTTAGGACAATAGACCCTAGTCGAGACGGAAGGCAATTTTAATAGGTCGATATGATCTAATGGTAGAGAGAATAAAAACACAATGATTACTAACCTACTGACAAAGGTCATCGGTAGTCGTAACGACAGAACACTGCGTCGACTAAGAAAAATCGTAAAGCAGATCAATAACTACGAGCCACAATTCGAAGCATTGTCTGACGAAGAATTAAAAGCAAAAACAGTAGAGTTTCGTGAGCGATTGGACAAAGGTGAAAACCTAGACCACCTTCTACCAGAGGCATTTGCTACAGTTCGTGAAGCGTCTAAACGTGTCTTCGGTATGCGCCACTTCGACGTTCAGCTTATCGGTGGTATGGTGTTGAACTCAGGTCAAATCGCAGAGATGCGTACTGGTGAGGGTAAAACACTAACCGCAACCTTGCCAGCTTACCTAAATGCTCTTCCGGGCAAAGGCGTTCATATCGTCACCGTGAATGACTATCTAGCAAAACGTGACGCTGAGACAAACCGCGCTCTGTTTGAATTCCTTGGAATGACTGTCGGCGTCAACGTGCCAAACATGCATCCACAAGAAAAGAAAGAAGCGTACCAAGCTGATATCCTATACGGAACAAACAACGAATTCGGTTTTGACTACCTACGTGACAACATGGCGTTCCGTGTTGAAGATCGAGTTCAGCGTGAGCGTTTCTTTGCTGTTGTCGATGAAGTGGACTCAATCTTAATTGATGAAGCTCGTACTCCTCTTATTATCTCAGGTCCAGCAGAAGATAGTTCAGATCTATACACTCGAATCAATACACTGATCCCTCAACTGAAACAACAAGATCAAGAAGATTCCGAAGAATACCGTGGTGATGGTCACTACACGGTTGATGAAAAATCGAAACAAGTTCACTTAACTGAAACGGGTCAAGAGTTTGTTGAAGAACTACTGATCAAAAACGGTTTGATGGAAGAGGGTGACACACTTTACTCACCAACCAATATCAGCCTACTACATCATGTGAACGCAGCTCTTCGTGCTCATGTTCTGTTTGAGAAGAACGTAGATTATATCGTTAACGAGCAAGGTGAAGTTGTTATCGTTGACGAACACACTGGCCGTACAATGCCAGGCCGTCGTTGGTCGGAAGGTCTTCACCAAGCTGTTGAAGCAAAAGAAGGCGTTAAGATCCAAAACGAAAACCAAACTCTCGCTTCTATTACATTCCAGAACTACTTCCGTCTTTACGAAAAACTGTCGGGCATGACAGGTACTGCAGACACTGAAGCGTTTGAATTCCAGTCTATCTATGGCCTAGAGACAGTGGTTATTCCAACCAACAAGCCTATGGTTCGTGATGATATGGCTGATGTGGTTTATCGTACTGAAGTTGAAAAATTCAACGCCATTATCGAAGATATCAAAGAGCGCAGTGCAAAAGGCCAGCCTATTCTTGTCGGTACGGTTTCGATTGAAAAATCTGAGCTGCTATCTAATGCGTTAAAACAGGCGAAGATCAAACACAACGTTCTTAACGCGAAATTCCATGAACGCGAAGCAGAAATTGTTGCTGAAGCAGGTACGCCAGGCGCAGTCACCATCGCAACTAACATGGCCGGCCGTGGTACCGATATCGTGTTGGGTGGTAGCTGGCAATCTAAGGTTGAACAGCTTTCTGAGCCGACTCAAGAGCAAATTGACGCGATTAAAGCAGAATGGAAAGTGATTCATGATCAAGTTCTTGCTGCTGGTGGTTTACACATTATTGGTACAGAACGTCACGAATCTCGCCGTATCGATAACCAGTTACGTGGCCGTTCTGGTCGTCAAGGTGACGCGGGTTCATCTCGTTTCTATCTATCCATGGAAGACCAATTGCTTCGTATTTTCACTTCTGATCGTATGGCAAGTCTTATCCAAAGTGGTATGGACGAAGGTGAAGCGATTGAAAGTAAGATGCTATCGCGTTCTATCGAAAAAGCGCAGCGTAAAGTGGAAGGCCGTAACTTTGATATTCGTAAGCAGTTGCTTGAGTTTGATGATGTGGCGAATGACCAACGTAAAGTGGTCTATGAGCTTCGCGATGAATTGATGACTGCGGAAGATATCAGTGAAATGCTTGAGCATAACCGTGGCGACGTGTTCACTACGGTTATCGATGAGTACATCCCACCTCAATCTCTAGACGATATGTGGGATGTTGAAGGTCTAGAAGAACGCCTCAAGAATGATTTCGATCTAGAGCTACCCATCAAAGCTTGGCTTGCTGAAGATGACAAGCTTTACGAAGAAGCGCTACGAGAGAAGATCCTTGATACCGCTGTTGCTATCTACAAAGAGAAAGAAGAAACAGTGGGTGCTCAAGTTCTTCGTAACTTCGAAAAGTCAGTGATGTTGCAAACTCTCGATACGCTTTGGAAAGAGCATTTGGCGGCTATGGACCATTTACGTCAAGGTATTCACCTTCGTGGCTATGCTCAGAAGAATCCGAAACAAGAGTACAAACGTGAGTCATTTGAGCTATTTGAGCAGTTACTAGATTCATTGAAGTTTGATGTGATCTCCATACTTTCTAAAGTGCGAGTTCAACAGCAAGAAGAAGTCGAGCGAATGGAAGCTCAGCGTCAAGCGCAAGCTGAAGCGGCAGCAGCGAAAGCCCGAGCTCAGCATGCGGAAGCAGAGAATCAACTTGCCGATCATTCCGAAGAGTCTGCAGGCAGTGCTCAGCAGCCTATGGTTCGCGAAGAGCGTAAAGTAGGACGTAATGAGCCATGTCCTTGTGGCTCTGGTAAGAAATATAAGCAATGCCATGGTAAGATTAATTAAACCGTGATGTAAAAATGAAGAGTCGCATTATGCGACTCTTTTTTTAGTCCAAATAAATGAGTCAATCTGAGTAATACGTGAGGGGAAAAAGTGAAGCGAGTCCATATTGTGGCGGCGATCATCTTTAACCAAGATAGAACGCAAATCTACATTACCAAACGTCCAGACAACCTTCATAAAGGGGGATTCTGGGAGTTTCCTGGAGGTAAGGTGGAGTCAGGAGAATCTGTTGGAGAAGCGATTACTCGCGAATTGTTTGAAGAGATTGATATTAAAGTCACAGAATTTGAATTATTTGAGCATCTTCTTCATGACTATCCTGATAAATCATTGGAGTTCGACTTTGTGTCTGTGCTCGCTTTTGACAATCAGCCTTATGGAAAAGAAGGGCAGGAAGGCTGTTGGGTCAGTATTGCCGACCTCACGAATTACACGTTCCCAGAGGCGAATATTCCTATCCTCGACAAAGTGGTCGAAAAATACCGCTAAAATCCATACCGACTCTGGTAGCCCTAGTGTCTTTACGTTACATTGGTAACAACATAAATAACGGAGAATAGCGCAATGGTAAGAATTGCGATTGCAGGAGCAGCGGGCCGTATGGGTCGCAACCTAGTGAAAGCAACGTTTCACAACAAACAGGCTGAGGTGGGCGCAGGTTCTGAGCGTCCAGAATCTTCTTTAGTCGGTGTTGATGTTGGCGAACTATGTGGTGAAGGACGATTCGATGTTGCTTTGGTGGATGACCTTCATAAGTCCATCAATGATTTTGATGTCATTATCGATTTCACAGCGCCAAAGAGTACCCTTGCGAATCTTGAGCTATGCAAACAACATGGCAAAAAAATGGTGATTGGCACAACAGGCTTTAGTGAAGAAGAGAAAGCCATCATTGATGATGCGGCTCAGTCTGTGCCTGTTGTAATGGCACCAAATTACAGTGTTGGGGTTAACCTAGTCTTTAAGCTTCTAGAGAAAGCGGCAAAAGTGATGGGCGATTACTGTGATATCGAAATTGTTGAAGCGCATCACCGTCATAAAGTAGATGCTCCATCAGGTACAGCTATTGGTATGGGAGAAGCCATTGCAGGAGCTATGGGTAATAATCTAAGTGACGTTGCTGTGTATGCTAGAGAGGGCATTACTGGTGAACGTGGTCGTGATGAAATTGGTTTTGCAACGATTCGAGCGGGTGACATTGTTGGTGAACATACCGCGATGTTTGCCGATATAGGTGAGCGTGTTGAAATTACCCACAAAGCAACCGATCGGATGACGTTTGCCAATGGTGCTGTCAAAGCGGCGGTGTGGCTCAATGACAAGCCCGCGGGCTTTTATACAATGACTGAAGTACTCGGTCTCGATAACATTTAAAAAAAGCGCCAATTGGCGCTTTTTTTATATCTCTTAGAAAGGAATCTAAAAGCTCAGTCATTTTACATAATTATTCTTAATCATAGAGCCTGAGCAAGGAATAGGGTACGACTTCTCTAATTCGACTAAAAACACAATAATTGTACAAAATAAATGTATTTATATGTGTGTTTTATGCCTTTGGGTGAAAAAAATGTATTTGCTGCGCATTTTTTTATGTTAACTCGTCTCGGTTAACGTTTGCGTGGTATTGAGTGAAAAAATGCAGCGCTCTGGTTCGCTTTGCTAGCGAGAAAAACTATGTGAATTCATAACTGGTTGATTTTCACTCTTGAAATGTGGTTTTTTGAGGGTTTAGAGTAAAAAAATGCTCAATGGCAATAAAATTTAATTTTATTTTTCAGCGGTTATTGACACTTGTCACGGTCATCATTAGAATACCGCCAATTTGTCTGAACTACCTAAAAGCGCTTATTTATAGCGAAGAGGAAGGCAGATTTGCAATTTAATTTAAAATTTATGCATTTTTATTCCGGAGGTTGTCTTGAGTAAATCAGCACTGTTAGTCCTAGAAGATGGGACAGTGTTCCACGGTATTTCCATTGGAGCAGATGGTTTATCCGTTGGTGAAGTTGTTTTTAATACCTCGATGACGGGGTACCAAGAAATCCTCACTGATCCTTCCTATTCTCAGCAGATCGTAACTCTTACTTATCCTCACATTGGCAATACTGGTACTAATAAAGAAGACGAAGAGTCTTCAGCAATCCATGCACAAGGCCTTGTGATTCGCGATCTTCCTCTTATCGCATCAAACTTCCGTAACGAACAATCCCTTTCTGACTATCTCAAGTCACAAAACATCGTCGGTATCGCTGATATTGATACTCGTAAACTGACTCGTATTCTTCGTGAAAAAGGTGCTCAGAACGGTTGTATCGTGGCAGGCGACAATCTAGATGAAGCTTTAGCACTGGCTAAAGCAAAAGAATTCCCTGGCTTGAAAGGTATGGATCTTGCGAAAGAGGTTACAACAAAAGAAACGTATCAATGGAAACAGGGTTCGTGGACGCTTGAGGGTGGACTTCCTGAAGCGAAAGACGACAGTGAATTGCCATATCATGTTGTTGCCTACGACTTCGGTGCAAAACGCAACATTTTGCGTATGCTCGTTGACCGCGGCTGCCGCCTAACCGTGGTGCCGGCACAAACTTCAGCAGAAGAAGTGCTGGCACTTAACCCAGATGGTGTTTTCCTATCAAATGGCCCTGGTGACCCAGCACCTTGTACATATGCTATCGAAGCAACAAAAGTGTTCTTAGATAATGGACTGCCGATTTTCGGTATCTGTCTTGGTCACCAAATCTTGGCTCTAGCCTCTGGTGCACAAACTGTAAAAATGAAGTTTGGTCACCACGGAGCGAACCACCCAGTTAAAGATCTAGTTCGTAATGTTGTGATGATCACATCACAAAACCACGGTTTTGCGGCTGACGAAGCGACGCTACCAGAAAGTCTACGTGCGACGCATAAATCTTTATTTGACGGCACGCTACAAGGTATTCACCGCACAGATAAGCCGGCATTTAGCTTCCAAGGTCACCCTGAAGCAAGCCCAGGTCCACACGATGCTGCACCATTGTTTGACCACTTCATTGAACTGATTAAAAAACACAAAGCGTAATTCGGAGTAGTTGAGAATGCCAAAACGTACTGACATTAAAAGTATTCTAATTCTTGGTGCTGGCCCAATTGTTATCGGTCAGGCTTGTGAATTTGACTATTCTGGCGCACAAGCGTGTAAAGCGCTACGCGAAGAAGGTTACCGAGTTATCCTTGTGAACTCGAACCCAGCGACCATCATGACTGACCCTGATATGGCAGATGCAACGTACATCGAGCCTATTCAATGGGAAGTAGTGCGTAAAATCATCGAAAAAGAGCGTCCAGATGCTGTACTACCAACAATGGGCGGTCAAACAGCACTGAACTGTGCACTTGACCTAGAAAAGCATGGTGTTCTTGAAGAGTTCGGTGTGGAAATGATTGGCGCAACAGCTGATGCGATTGATAAAGCAGAAGACCGTTCTCGCTTCGATAAAGCGATGAAGTCAATCGGCCTAGAGTGCCCGCGTGCTGATACTGCTAAAACCATGGAAGAAGCTTATGGCGTTCTTGAGATGGTGGGTTTCCCTTGTATCATTCGTCCTTCTTTCACTATGGGTGGTACCGGTGGTGGTATCGCATATAACAAAGAAGAATTCGAAGAAATCTGTCGCCGTGGTTTAGACCTTTCTCCAACTAACGAGCTTCTCATCGATGAATCTCTTATCGGTTGGAAAGAGTACGAGATGGAAGTGGTTCGTGATAAAGCGGACAACTGTATCATCGTATGTGCGATTGAAAACTTTGACCCAATGGGTATCCACACGGGTGACTCAATCACGGTTGCACCAGCGCAAACACTAACAGACAAAGAATACCAGCTAATGCGTAACGCTTCTCTAGCGGTACTGCGCGAGATTGGCGTTGAAACTGGTGGTTCTAACGTACAGTTTGGTATCAACCCGAAAGATGGTCGTATGGTTATCATCGAGATGAACCCACGTGTATCTCGTTCTTCTGCACTAGCGTCTAAAGCAACAGGTTTCCCAATCGCGAAGATTGCTGCGAAACTGGCCGTTGGCTTCACGCTGGATGAGCTAATGAACGACATCACGGGCGGTGCTACTCCTGCATCGTTCGAACCAACTATCGACTACGTAGTAACTAAGATTCCTCGTTTTAACTTCGAGAAATTTGCTGGCGCTAACGACCGTCTAACGACACAGATGAAGTCTGTTGGCGAGGTAATGGCGATTGGTCGTAACCAACAAGAGTCGTTACAAAAAGCACTTCGTGGTCTAGAAGTTGGCGCGACTGGTTTTGACGAAATGGTTGACCTAGATGCACCAGATGCACTGTCTAAAATCCGCCATGAGCTGAAAGAAGCGGGTGCAGAGCGTATTTGGTATATTGCTGATGCATTCCGTGCTGGCCTGTCTGTGGATGGTGTTTTCAACCTAACGCAAATCGACCGTTGGTTCCTAGTTCAAATCGAAGAGATTGTGAAACTAGAGCAAGAATTACGAGCAAAAGGTTTTGCTGGTCTTGATAAGCAAGAGTTGAATAAGCTGAAGCGTAAAGGCTTTGCTGATGCACGTTTATCTAAGATTCTAGGTGTTGCGGAAAGCGAAATTCGTCGTCTACGTGACCAATATGATATCCACCCAGTGTACAAGCGAGTGGATACCTGTGCGGCTGAGTTCTCTTCTGATACCGCTTACATGTACTCTTCTTATGATGATGAGTGTGAAGCGAATCCAACAGATAAAGAAAAAATCATGATTTTGGGCGGCGGTCCGAACCGTATCGGTCAAGGTATTGAGTTTGATTACTGTTGCGTACACGCATCACTAGCACTTCGCGAAGATGGTTACGAGACCATCATGGTGAACTGTAACCCAGAAACGGTTTCAACGGACTACGATACCTCTGACCGTCTGTACTTCGAACCAGTCACTCTGGAAGATGTATTAGCTATCGCTCGTGTAGAGAAGCCAAAAGGCGTCATCGTTCAGTACGGTGGTCAAACGCCACTGAAATTGGCTCGCGCTCTGGAAGCTGCGGGTGTGCCAATAATTGGTACTAGCCCAGATGCAATCGACCGTGCAGAAGACCGTGAGCGTTTCCAAGTTGCAGTAGACCGTCTTGGTCTTCTACAGCCAGAAAACGCAACCGTCACCACGATGGAGCAAGCGGTAGAGAAATCTCGTGAAATCGGTTACCCATTGGTTGTACGTCCATCATATGTACTTGGTGGTCGCGCAATGGAAATCGTTTATGACGAGCAAGACCTTCGTCGCTACTTCAACGAAGCGGTGAGCGTTTCGAACGAGTCTCCAGTACTGCTAGATAGCTTCCTAGACGACGCGGTTGAAGTGGATATCGATGCACTATGTGACGGTGAGCGTGTCGTTATCGGTGGTATTATGGAGCATATCGAGCAAGCTGGTGTTCACTCAGGTGATTCTGCATGTTCTCTTCCTGCTTACACGCTAAGCCAAGAAATCCAAGACACCATGCGCGAGCAAGTTGAAAAACTGGCGTTCGAACTAGGTGTTCGCGGCCTAATGAACACACAATTTGCGGTGAAAGACAACAAGGTTTACTTGATTGAAGTTAACCCACGTGCAGCGCGTACCGTTCCGTTTGTATCGAAAGCAACAGGTGCGCCTATTGCCAAGATCGCAGCACGTATAATGGCTGGTCAATCTCTAGAGTCTCAGGGCTTTACCAAAGAGATTATTCCTCCTTACTACTCAGTGAAAGAAGTGGTATTGCCATTCAATAAGTTCCCAGGCGTTGACCCATTATTAGGCCCAGAAATGCGCTCTACTGGTGAGGTAATGGGTGTCGGCGCGACGTTTGCTGAAGCTTATGCGAAAGCAGAGCTAGGTTGTGGCAACGTTTATCCTGAAGGTGGTCGTGCGCTACTGTCTGTTCGTGAAGGTGATAAAGAGCGTGTTGTTGACCTAGCTTCTAAGCTTACTAAGCTTGGCTACCAGCTAGATGCAACACACGGTACGGCAGTAATCTTAGGTGAAGCAGGTATCAACCCTCGTCTTGTAAACAAGGTACACGAAGGTCGTCCACATATCCTAGACCGTATCAAGAACAACGAGTACACCTACATCGTTAACACGGCAGCAGGTCGTCAAGCGATTGAGGACTCAAAAGTTCTACGTCGAGGTGCACTAGCGGAGAAAGTGAACTACACCACAACGTTAAATGCCGCGTTTGCAACCTGTATGGCACATACCGCAGATGCAAAGTCGACAGTGACATCGGTTCAAGAGCTTCATGCACAAGTAAAAAGTGCTTAATAGATAAAAACTAAGAAGCAGAACTAGCGCCTGCCTTTTAGACAACCTCATTGCCCGCTTATTTGAGCGGGCTTTTTTTTGTGTCGCATTCTTTATTCAGAGAGTGTTTTTTAAATAATTATTTTAGTCGTTATATTCCTACCTCTAATAAAAACGTAGGAAATTAGCAGTGAAAATTAAACATACTTTATTCGTCTCAATGGCGGCAATGACATTATCTTTTTCAGCTTTGTCTGACGATGGTTTTTACCTAGGTACCATATATAGTACGGTGCGAGCAGCGGATGAGAGCGTTGACAAATCGACACACAATATTAGTAATTTAGGACTTCAGGCCGGGTACTCATTCAATCAGCATTTTGCCCTTGAGGGAAGATATTTCTATGCAGTCAATCGTTCAAGTTCTTTGCCTCAGCACCAGTCGCAAATTTATGCCAAAGCAAGCTATCCACTCAATGACACTTTTTCGATCTACGCCTTAGCTGGGGTCAACTTTGCGAAAGAATATTCCGCAAGTAGTCAAAATAAAGGGTATTTTTCGGGAGGTGCCGGTGTCTCTTATTCCTTTACGGATAAACTTAAAGGGTCATTAGAATATGTCTCTTTAGCTCAAAGCAAGTTTTATAAAGGTAATGCCGTCAATATCGGCTTAAGTTACTTCTTCTAATTAATTCCTCCAGGGAATAGGTTTGTATCCATGATTTCGCTAGTGTTGATATTTGTCGCGAGTAAAATGAGACGATATTTCACGTTGAGTTAGCATAATGGAAGTTACGATAGAAATTCTTGGACTCCTATTCCTGGTCGCAGGATTAGCGGGCTTTATTGATGCGATGGCTGGTGGTGGTGGGTTACTTACTCTTCCTGCTCTCCTGTCTGTCGGTGTTCCCCCAACTCAAGCATTGGCAACTAACAAGCTGCAAAGCTCATTTGGTAGCTTTTCGGCAACTTGGTATTTTGTGCGCAATGGTATTGTTGACCTCAAGGAAATGCGACTTGCGATTCTATGTACTTTTATAGGATCTGCAGTTGGTGCTGAATTAGTACAGCATATTGATGCAGGGGTGCTGACTAGCTTGATTCCAGTTTTACTGCTCGGGATTTCTCTGTACTTTTTGTTGGCTCCACAAGCAGGAGAGGGCGGTGGCAAACCTAAGATGTCAGAAACCCTATTTGCCTTTTCTGTAGGTACTGGTGTCGGATTTTACGACGGCTTCTTTGGGCCGGGCACTGGTTCTATCTTTACCATTTGTTTTGTCGCCATCGCACAACTGTCGATTGTTCACGCTACAGCAAAAACCAAAGTACTAAATTTTACTTCCAATCTAGCCGCATTAATCTTTTTCATTATTGCAGGCTTACCGGTTTGGGAAATCGGCTTAGTTATGGCAGTTGGCGGTTTTTTGGGTGCCAGAATGGGAGCTAAGGTCGTTGTATCTAAGGGGAAAAAATTCATCCGCCCATTGGTTGTGATCATGTCAATGGTCATGGCATTGAAGCTACTTTGGGAACAGCATCCTCAATGGTTTCAATCACTGTTCTAACTCGTTCTAATTTCAGTGCTGAAGGACGATAAACAAGGTGCACGGGACGTGTCAACGTAGCAAGAAAATCGAAGTCAAAGAAAAGCCCTTCATCAATGTGAAGGGTTTTTATAATTGATAAAGGAACCAAAGCGGCAGAGACACCTTTGATTGCCAACTGGGCTGCTGCAGTATAGGAGTCCATCTGCATGCTTGGAATAATACCCGCTTGTTGAAGTAAGCCCGCTTGATAGGTATTCGCCGGATTGTTGAGGTCGTTAGTGATGAGTTTAGCGGGCGGTGTGGTAAGCGGTTGATGGCTCACGACTCGAAACGGTTCGTTGAATAGATGGGTAGCATGCAGGCCAAGACGACTATTAAGATGCCCTGCACAGAGTCCAATCGCCGCGTCCCCAGCTTTAACGTGTTCAATGATTCGGGGCGTATGGTTGGTGGTAATGGTGAGGAATGGGTCTTTAAGCAGCAACGTGGGAAATACTTCACTGAGATAACCTGCCACTAAGGTTTCCGAACAATCTACGCGAATAATCGTTTGATCATCAAGGGTCTGCTCTTCAGCAATTAATCCGCGAAGCTCATGCAGACTTGGACCAACACGATCGATAAGAGAGAGGGCGTCAGGAGTCAATTTTATTTGCCTCCCTTCTGGCTCGATTAACTTTTTACCAAGTTTTCTCTCTAGATTGGCTATTCGCTTACTGACTGCCGACTGGCTGATATATAGCCTGCTGCCAGTACGGCTCATGGTTTTTTCTTGTGAGAGCACAAGTAAGGTCTCAATGCCTTCTAATAGCATACGCTTTGATGAAAATTGGGAATAGATTTTATTATTCTAACATAACTTGATGACGACGTTGGTGGGCTAAGTCAGCAATTCGGCTACCAAAGTAATGTGCAGTTTCTAAGTCATTAGGATGAACTTGCTTATTGTCATCGTAGCTTGCCACTAAGCCAATTGAGGAGCCTGTGCGGTTCAAAGCTTTGTTATCTGTGTGTTTTGAAACATCTAACCCTGCCCAAATCATACCGTGCTGGCAGGCTAAGGCAAAGAAACCAAGCAGCGTTTGTTGTTGCTCACCATTGAGACTACCGCCCATGGTAAATCCTGCGGCAAGCTTATTACGCCAATTGAGTTGGACATATTCATCGCTACTCGCATCCATAAACGCCTTAAATTGAGCGCTGGCCGAACCCATGTAAGTAGGACTTCCGAAAACAATAGCATCGAAATGCTTTAGTGATGAAAGTAAATGATTATTGACGTAACGACCCTCTTCAATATCACAGCTCTCAATCTCAAACAGAGTGGCACTATAGAGCGCACACTCGATGCCACTTTGAATGGCTTTTGCGAGTGCTCGTGTCGCTCCACTCTTAGAGAAGTAAACAATAGCGATGTTTGACATCTCAATCTCCTACATAGGCTGTGTGAGTTCAACGCGATAGTATTCATCGTCTTCATCTTTAATAAAATCGACAAAATGGTGAATGCTGTCTAGTTCATCTTCCACATAATGGGAGACATAGAGCAACTGGCTTAAGTTTTCTTTGGCTATCATATCGAGGGCATTCATCACCAGCTTACGGCCTAGAAAATCAAGCCCTTGATAAGGCTCATCCAAGATAAGGATAGTAGGCTGTTTGATAATAGCTCGAGCAATTAAAAGGAGTCTTTGTTGACTATATTCGAGGGACTTAAAAGAACGGTCGTGCAAGTGCTCCATATGAAGCAGCGTTAACCACTCTTTCGCCGCATCTATCTGATTTTGGCTAGGCTTATCATAAAGTCCGATAGAGTCGAAAAAGCCCGATAACAAGACTTCCAAGGCGCTGCAACTGACACGATATTGCAAGTGAAGTGCAGAAGAGACCATGCCAGTATGCTGTTTGATGTCCCAAACGGTTTCTCCGCTGCCGCGCTTCAAACCATAAATCAGAATGTCATTGCTATAACATTGTGGATGATCGCCAAAGATCATGCCGAGCAATGTACTTTTTCCACAACCGTTTGGTCCACGAACTTGCCAGTGCTCTCCATTGTTAATCTGCCAGTTCACGCCGGAGAATATTTTTTGGTCGACGTATTCTACGTGTCCATCGGTAATTTTAACCAAGGGGTCTGGAAACTTCGATTGATGTTGATGCTTACGAATTAGCGCAAGCCATTGTTCGCTTTGCGCTGAAGATTGAGCCAGTAGCTGTGAAATGACAGGGTGAGTGCGCCATTGCTGGTAGCCTAGTTGCTCGGTCAATGTACCATCTTCAAACATCGCGACATGATTAACCCAAACCGGGATTTCATCTTCCCTTGAGGTGATCACCACCAATTGAATATGCAGTGATAGGTCGCGAAGGTAATCGGCGAGCATTTTGCGATGCAACGTATCTAAGCCGACAAATGGCTCATCCAAAATAAGCAGTTTAGGTGAGGTTGCTAATGCTCTAGCTAACATAACGCGACGTGTTTCGCCGGTTGATAGTTGCTTAAAGCCTCGCTCTCTTAAGTGCAAAAGATCCAGCTCTTGAATCAACTGCTCTGCTACAGTTTCGTTGCTGGCAAACTCGGATACCAGTTGAGCCACGGTACGACCAAAATCGATTCGATCCATAAAGTCGGTATCGTCATTGGCATTTTCCAGTTCAAGTAACCGCTGCTGTTCTGCTAAAGAAACTTGTGCGATGTCCGTTTGTAAACCAAGAACCTCCCCTTCTTTAGGAAGGATTTCTTGGCACAATAAGTCGCCTAATAAGGAGCCTACATTGCCTTGGGTTTCAAATACTGCCCAATGTTCACCAGATTGAATGCGCCAATTTGGAATAGAGATAGAACCAGATCGGTCAAAAGAAACGTGATTGAAGATGACATCCATAGACTTTTCCCTGTCATTGGTCTGAGAGACGATGAATTAACCAACATACTAAAGCGAAAGGGAAAAATGAAGAGTAAAAGCTAGAGATTGTTATCTCTAGCTTTTGGTAATCAGGTTACTTATCTAAAGCAAACGTAGGTAAGGATAAGTGCCAGCGAATAGCGCCTAAGCGAATAACCAGCGTTGCAACAATACAACACAAGAAGGCCACTTCTGAAGAAGCACCAAGTAACAGAGCTGAGGTATGGAAAACACCACCTATGATACAGGCTGTTGCGTATACCTCACGGCGCAGTACCATAGGGACCTCGCGAGCCAGCACATCCCGAATAATACCGCCACCGCATCCGGTAATTACCCCCATAATGACTGCAACCATATAGGAGTTTTGGAATAACATGGACTTCTCAACCCCGATACCGACAAAAACCGCAAGACCAACGGCATCGCACACTGGTAACACATACCAAGGAAGTCGACGTGGATGGCGAATCAATAGCATGGTCACAATACAGGTGATGAAAATGACCCAAAGGTAAGTGTTGTCGGTGATCCAGAAAACTGGCGTTGCACCGAGTGCCATGTCTCGAATCGTGCCGCCACCTATCGCAGTGACGCTACCGAGTACCATTACACCAAAAGGATCCATCCTGAGTCTTCCTGCAAGTATCACTCCTGATATCGCAAACACTGCCGTACCAAATAAGTCGACCAAATAGAGCATGGAGTCCACAGCTAGTTTCTCACTGAAGCATTAAAAGGAAAGTTCGCCAATTTTACGGGATTTAACGATTGCGCCTAGTGGTTCGTAGCTGAATGTGATCCATCTCTCAATTATTATTGAGTTCTTACCTGATCCAGATACTTGCAAACCTGTTGTATGGCTAGAAGTGTTCTTGGTGTTGGTCTGTTTAGCCAGTCAGACGTCAATGACCACACATGATGTTGGCTAACTGCTGGTAACTCCTGCTGCCACTTGTGCCACATGGTGCCGTTTTTAATGGCATGTTCTGAAGTAAAAATGGCTTGGGGCTGGCGAACTATTACTTGTTCAGGGCTGACTTGTGGATAGGGGGCTTTGCTATCGGCAAAAATATTTTCACCACCACAAAACTCAAACACTTCGCTCGGCCAACTGCCTTGCGCTAAGGTGATAATGGGCTTTTCACTTAGCTGGTAAAAGTAGCGAACGGGTGTTTCTGTGTCATATTTTTGCTTTAACTGCGCTAAACCTCGACGAAACTCTTTGGCTGCGTTTAAGCCAATGGAAGGGTCATCGGCATATTGGCTTAATTTCTCGATGTTGATAGCGATATCATCGAGAGTGTTGGTTTGTGAGTAAAATAGGTTAAATCCCAGCTTTTCTAGTTTCTCCAATTCACGTGCAGGGTTTCCCGCAGGCCAGACAAGAATGAGGTTAGGTTGCATCGCCACGATTCGTTCCAATTTGATACCTTGGTAATTGGCCACTCGCTCCAACTCTTTCGCTTGCTCTGGATAGTCACTGTATTCACTTACTGCGATAAGCTTATCGCCAAGTCCTGCGGCATACGCCAGTTCCGTAGCATGAGGAGCTAAACTGATAATACGTTGTGTGTCTGCTAGAGCATGTTGAGTTGCCAAAAAAGTAATGACAAGTATGAGCCAATTCTTCATGAAATTAGAAACCTCTGTGAATGATAAACATGACTAGGCTCTGCATCACTAGCCAAAAATAGATACGCCAAGCAATGTGTTTCTGCAACAAGGCCAAGTGATAAGCTGATGGTGCTACTTTTCCGCCGATACGTGCTCGCTGAAGTTTTTCACCTTGATAGATAGCTGGCCCACCAAGAGCAAGCTCAAAACGGTGTGCACAGCCACTGATGAGCCAAGCCGTGACTGGGTTATGCCACGATTTAGCTTGCATTATGGCGTGTTTAATAGAGGCAATGGGCAGACCAGCAAACATGAGTATTGAAAACAGCTTCTGGGGTGCGAAATCCAACAGTGAAAATAGCCAAGCAATAGGTTTACCGAAACTAGCAAAGCCTTTTTGGCTAGGACTCCAATTGCGAGCGAGCTCTAAAGTCAGTCGATACAGCAAAGCGCCAACACCACCACTAACGCCGTACCAAAACAGCACGCCGACCACGTTTCTAGCATAACTCAGAAGTAGCGTCTCAGAGCCTGCTTTGCCAATACCCAGAAGCGATAGGTTGTTGGTCTCTCGGTTTACTTTGGTTGACAGCAGTCTACGCGCATTGGCTTTATCTTCTTGAGCGAGGGCATTAATAAGTTTGTGGGCGTACTGTTCGTTGTTGCGCCAATCAATGGCCAAGAGAAGCAAGGCTAATTGATAGAATTCTGGCTTCCAAACTAATGGCTCAAGAGCCCAAAGTACTAGGCTAGTGGGGACTAGCATTAGTAACAGGGCAAGCCAACCCGCAAGGCGTTGTTGCTCGTTTGTTGACGATGGGGAATTGACTTTACCTGCTACTAGCGCAGCAATCTGCTGCCAAAATCGAACAGGATGAGCGGCGGAGGGGATTGGAATTAGCAGATGAAATAACAGCGCACTCCACATTACCAGTAGTGCGCCATTTCCATATAAACTCTCTAGAAAAGAGCTCATTCAGCAGTCCTTGCGTTTTATTTCCCTTAGGAGGCTTAAGTTGAAGGGTTACTTAAGCAAATCCACCATATTTACTACCATTTCAGACGAGCTTTGCGCTGCCAAAGGTAGGAATTCTTCGAAGCTCATTGGTGACTCTTTGTCTGCCACGTCAGAGATAGCACGTACCACTACGAAAGGTGTATTGAACTGGTGGCAAACTTGCGCGATAGCTGATGCTTCCATCTCGACAGCGATAACACCAGGGAAGTTTTTACGGATAGTTTCTTGACGCTCTGGACGACATACAAACTCATCACCAGTACAAATTAGACCACGTACTGCGTGCTTATCTTTCATCTGTGCAAGCGCTTGTTCTGCTGTTTCCATCAATTTAGCGTCGGCAGCGAAGGCTGCTGGTTGACCCGCCATCTGACCAATTTCATAGCCAAATGCCGTCACATCAGCGTCGTGATGACGAACTTCAGTGGAGATGACGACATCTCCTAGGTTGAGTGAAGACTCAAAGCCACCTGCAGAACCTGTGTTAATAACCACATCAGGTTGGTAATCGCTAAGAAGAATCGTTGTTCCTACAGCTGCCGCTACCTTGCCAATACCTGACTGTAGCAAGACAATGTCCGCACCGTTAAGTTGACCAGTAAAGAAGGTGCAACCGCCTTTTTTAGTTTCAACAAGGTTTGTTAATGCTGATTTTAGGATGGAAACTTCTTGTTCCATTGCGCCGATTACGCCGATTTTCATAGAGATTCTCTCAGGTTGGAAAACGTATTTGGCGTGCAGTATAGCAATAGTCTTTGCACAGCCCAACCATTGCTATAGCAATTACTCAAGGGTTTGCTTCAATCAGTCCTGATTCGATCAACTTGAGGCGAAATGCTTCAACTCTTTCACGGTTCACGTCAAAGTCGTAATAGCCAATTCTAGCTTCGGAGCGAACCAATAATTGGTCTCCTTCAATTTTTAACTCCATATCATCGACATAGCGAAAAACACTGGAGGTGTATTCAACCCGCAGATAATTGCCTTCTTTGGCCGCAACTTCGGCATTCGGAAGGGTTAGGGCGACTTGTTCTATCTGATTGATATTAGCGTTTGGCGTTAATGTGAATGGGGCAAGTGTAAACTCTTCTCGGCTATCTTGGGTTGAAACACACCGAGGGCTATCGCCACAGCGCTGCTCTGTCCGGTCCGTTGTTGTTTTATAACCTGCGCCGCATGCGGCTAGGATCATCACTGAAGAAAGTGTAAGCCACTTGGGTAATGTCATAATCATCCCTTAAACAAAAGCCCAGCTAGGCTGGGCTAAGAAAACAATGGTCATTCTGATTGATGAAGATCGGAATGGCGTGTCTGGTGTTAGACCGCTAAGAAGTCTAGTATGCCTTCTGCCGCTTTGCGCCCTTCGTCAATGGCAGTAACCACGAGATCTGAACCACGAACTGCATCACCACCAGCGAAGATCTTCTCATTGGTCGTCTGATACATAAATTCTTGAGAGGCTGGAGCTTTGATCCGTCCCCATTGATCGAGTTCTACACCGTAAGGTTCAAGCCATGACATCTGGTGCGGTTGAAAACCGAACGCCATGATAACAGCATCAGCGGCAAGAACGTGCTCACTACCTGCTACAGGTTCTGGACGACGGCGACCTGCTTCGTCAGGATCTCCCAGTGCTGTTTTGACGACTTTAACCCCACAGGTGTTGCCGTTGGCATCTACCTCTATGCCCAAAGGCTGCAAGTTGAACATAAAGTTAACGCCTTCTTCTCGGGCATTTTTTACCTCGCGTCGAGAGCCTGGCATATTGTCTTCATCTCGGCGGTAAGCACAGATAACGTTATCTGCACCTTGGCGAATCGACGTTCTGACACAGTCCATTGCGGTATCACCACCACCAAGTACGACGACTTTCTTACCTTTCATATCAATAAAAGGAGCGGTGGCTTCTAATTCCATCACTTTGTAAGTATTAGATATTAAAAATGGCAGGGCATCAAATACACCTGGTGCATCCTCATTCTCTAGACCCGCGCGCATATTTTTGTAGGTGCCAACTCCCAAAAATACCGCGTCATAGTCTCTGATCAGTGTCGCCATCTCAATGTCTTTACCCACTTCGGTATTCAGTTGAAACTCAACACCCATCTCGTTAAAGATTCGACGTCGGTTTAACATGACATCTTTTTCTAACTTGAACGATGGAATACCAAAGGTCAGCAGTCCGCCAATCTCAGGGTAGCGGTCAAAGACAACAGGCTTAACACCATTACGAACTAGGATATCAGCAGCGGCGAGCCCCGCAGGACCTGCGCCTATGATTGCGACCTTTTTATCCGTCCATTCCACATGCGACATGTCTGGCTTCCAGCCCATTTCAAAGGCTTTGTCGGTAATGTATTTCTCGACATTACCAATGGTCACGGCACCAAAGTCTTCGTTAAGCGTGCAAGAACCTTCACATAGACGATCTTGCGGACAAACTCGTCCACATACTTCCGGTAGACTGTTAGTTTGATGTGATAGCTCTACTGCTTCAATGATTCGTCCTTCATTGGCAAGCTTCAGCCATTGAGGAATATAGTTGTGAACAGGACATTTCCATTCACAATAAGGGTTACCACAGTCAAGGCATCGGTCTGCTTGGGCGGTAGCTTGTTGCTTGGTAAAAGGTTCGTAAATCTCTACAAACTCAATTTTGCGAACCTTGAGTGGCTTTTTCGCCGGGTCGATGCGATTCACATCAATAAATTGGTATACGTTCTGGCTCATAATTCTGGCTCCTTCCAATTATTGTGCTTGAACGCGCAGCTCAGCGGCGCTTCGGCTTTGGTGACCAAGTAGCGTGCGTAAATCTGCCGCTTTTGGTTTCACTAGATAGAACTTCGGAATCCATTCATCAAAGTTCGCCAGAATATTCTCAGCATGCACCGAACCAGTTTCCTCGAGATGCTCGGCAATCAGTCCACGAAGATGTTCTTGGTGGATATAGAGATCGGATAATGCGATGGCTTCGACGGACTCGGTGTTGACTCGCCCTGCAAAGTCTTCATTAGTGTCCATCACATAGGCAAATCCGCCCGTCATACCCGCACCGAAGTTGACTCCTGTTGCGCCAAGAATCGCCACAATACCGCCAGTCATATACTCACAAGCGTTATCGCCTGCACCCTCGATAACGGCAATCGTGCCTGAGTTACGGACACCAAAACGCTCTCCGGCCGTACCAGCAGCGAACAGTTTACCGCCCGTGGCACCGTATAAGCAGGTATTACCGATAATAGTGGCTTCATTACAAGTGAACGTTGTACCTACATGCGGCTTCACAACCAGCTTGCCTCCAGCCATGCCTTTGCCGACATAGTCGTTGGCATCACCGGTTAGATAAATCTCAACGCCACCTGCGTTCCAGACTCCAAGAGACTGGCCTGCAGTACCATCGAGATAAAGCTTAATAGGACGGCTTGCCATGCCTTGATTGCCATAGCGTTTGGCCACTTCCCCTGAAAGTCTTGCCCCAACAGATCGGTCGGTATTGCGGATATCAAAGTAAAAACTGCCACCCGATTTGGCTTCGACCGTCGCCTGTGTTTCTTCGGTAATTTTCTGATTTAGCAGTGCTTTATCAAACGGCTGATTCGGCTCGGTCCAGTACAAAGGCAGTGATAATGGTGAAACCGGAGCCTCTAAGATATTCGACAGGTCAAGTTTGGCTTGTTTTGCTGTCATACCTTCAAGGCTTTCCAATAGCTCAGTGCGACCGATAAGGTCAGTGAGCTTCTCTACGCCTAACTGAGCGAGTAACTCTCTCACTTCATCAGCAAGACCTGTAAAGTAGTTGACCACCATTTCAGGTAAGCCCTTAAAGTACTCTTTTCGTAAGGTCTCATCCTGAGTGGCTACACCCGTGGCACAGTTATTCAAGTGACAAATACGTAAGAACTTACAGCCCATAGCCACCATTGGTGCAGTACCAAAGCCAAAACTTTCCGCACCTAAAATAGCAGCTTTGACCACATCAAGCCCGGTTTTAAGACCGCCATCAACTTGCAGACGAATCTTGTGTCTTAAGTTGTTGGCAACAAGAGCTTGTTGAGTTTCAGCCAGACCGAGTTCCCAAGGACAACCTGCGTATTTGACCGACGTTAGTGGACTCGCCGCCGTGCCGCCATCGTAGCCGGAAATAGTGATAAGGTCGGCGTAGGCTTTTGCAACTCCTGTTGCGATAGTGCCAACTCCCGGCTCAGACACCAGCTTCACCGACACGAGCGCATTTGGGTTGACTTGTTTAAGGTCGAAAATCAGCTGTGCTAAATCCTCAATAGAATAGATATCGTGGTGAGGAGGTGGGGAAATCAAGGTAACACCTTGTACTGAATGGCGCAGTTTGGCAATTTCCGCTGTCACTTTATGGCCAGGAAGCTGTCCGCCTTCACCGGGTTTAGCGCCTTGAGCCACTTTGATTTGCAACACATCGGCATTGGTCAAATAGTGCGGCGTGACACCAAAACGTCCAGAGGCAATTTGTTTAATGCGAGAGTTACGATTAGTGCCAAATCGACGCGGATCTTCACCACCTTCACCTGAATTAGAATATCCGCCAAGCTTATTCATCGCCATAGCCAGTGCTTCATGAGCTTCTGGACTTAAAGCACCAATGGACATTGCAGCAGAGTCGAAACGTTTATACAGCTCTGAATTCGGCTCGACTTTGTCTAGTGCCAGTGGTGAGTCTGACTTTTTCAGTGCCATCATATCGCGCAGCATAGACACAGGACGTTCATTTACTTGTTTGGCAAACGTCTGATAATCAGATGATTCACCACTTTTCACTGCTTTTTGCAGCGTACCAACAACATCAGGGTTGTAGGCGTGGTATTCGCCGTCATGAACATATTTTAGTAGTCCACCGTGCTCGACAGGCTTGCGTTTTGCCCATGCTTTTCTCGATAGGTTAAACAGGTCTTGTTGGAAATCTTCGAAGTTTGCACCTTGAATACGAGTAGTCACTCCCTTGAAGCAAAGATCGACGATGTCGGTGTGCAGACCAACGGCTTCGAACAGCTGAGAGCAGCGATAGGAGGCAACAGTGGAAATGCCCATTTTGGACATAATTTTATACAGACCTTTATTGATACCGTATTGATAGTTTTGCATCACGTCTCGGTAGCACTTATCAATAGCACAATCATCGATCAGTTTACCAAGTGCTTCATAGGCCAAATAAGGGTAGATAGCCGTAGCGCCGAAACCAAGCAATACAGCAAATTGGTGAGGGTCTCGGGCCGTTGCAGTTTCAACGATAATATTGGCGTCACAACGTAAGTTGGCTTCGATTAAACGAGTTTGCACCGCGCCGACGGCCATTGCTGCCGGAATAGGTAGTTTTCCTTTGACTAGAGCTCGATCTGAAAGAACCAATAAAACGGTTCCTTGCTTGATGACGCTCTCGGCACTATCGCAAAGGTCAAGCAGAGCTTGCTTGAGATCTTTCTCATTCGGATCGTAATTAATGTCCAAAATAGTATTGCGATAGTGTTTATCACTCAGCTCTAGCAGTTGCTGCATATCAGAGTAAAGTAGTACTGGAGAGTCGAACGTGACTCGATAGGCGTGACCATCGGTCTCACAAAATACATTCATCTCTTGACCAACACTGGTCGCCAATGACATCACATGCTTTTCGCGCAGTGGATCAATCGGTGGGTTGGTGACCTGAGCAAATTTCTGACGGAAATAGTCGGTGACTAAACGCTCTTTAGAAGAGAGGACTGCCATTGGGGTATCATCACCCATAGAGCCGACGGCCTCTTGGCCCATATCACCTAAAACGCGTAAGACCTGATCCGTCTCTTCGTTCGTCATAGCGAACTGCTTCTGATAGGTTTTTAACAGGGGTTCATCAAAACTGCGAGCGCCAACTTGATCGTCAGGAAGCGCACTAAATGGAGTCAGTTTGTGGACATTATTTTCCATCCACTCGCGGTAAGGATGACGGCTCTTTAGATCATTATCTATGTCTTGTGAGTGCCACAGTTCCCCTTGTTGAGTATCGACCACCAACAACTCACCTGGACCAACACGACCTTTCTTGGCGACTTCATCAGGGGCGTAGTCCCAGATACCGACCTCAGAGGCTAAAGTAATCAAATGGTCTTTGGTAATGACATATCGAGCTGGACGAAGGCCGTTTCTATCAAGGTTACACGCGGCATAACGACCATCGGATAGTACGATGCCTGCTGGTCCATCCCAAGGTTCCATATGTTTAGAGTTGAAGTCATAGAAGGCACGTAAATCGGGATCCATATCTGGATGATTTTGCCATGCTGGTGGCACAAGCATACGCATAGCGCGGAAGATATCCATGCCTCCAGAAAGGAATAGATCCAGCATGTTATCTAAGCTGGATGAATCTGAGCCAGTCTCGTTAACGAATGGCGCTGCGGATTGCAAATCAGGTAGCAGTGGTGACGCGAACTTATAGGCACGTGCTTTTGCCCATTGTCTGTTCCCCTCGATAGTATTGATCTCACCATTATGCGCTAAATATCGGAATGGCTGTGCCAATGGCCAGCGAGGTTGAGTATTGGTCGAGAAACGTTGGTGGAACAGGCAGATCGAGGATTCCATGCGAAGATCGGCAAGATCAAGGTAGAAGCGCGGCAGATCCGCAGGCATACATAGCCCTTTGTAGACGATCACTTGCGTCGACAGACTACAAATGTAGAAATCTTCATCATCAAGGATGCGCTTTTCAATGCGGCGTTTAGCGATGTACAAGCGTCGTTCAACATCTTGTTCACGCCAACCTGCGGGAGCAGAAATAAACACCTGAACGATACTCGGTACTGAGCTTAATGCGATTGGACCAAGTACTTCATTATTGGTAGGAACATCTCGCCAACCGGAAATGGTTAACGTTTCCTGTGACAGTTCTTGATTGATGATATCTTTCGCAGACTGCGCCTTGACTGGGTCTTTGGAAAGAAACAGCATGCCTACAGCGTATTGTTTACCTAGGTTCCAACCATTTTCTTCTGCGATAAGTTTAAAGTAAGAATCCGGTTTTTGAAGTAGTAGGCCACAACCGTCGCCTGTTTTTCCATCTGAGTTGATACCGCCACGGTGAGTCATGCGGTCTAATGCCGAGATTGCGGTGCGAACCAGTTTGTGGCTGGGCTGACCTTGCATATGTGCAATAAGACCAAATCCACAGTTGTCTTTAACAAGACTAGGATCGTAAAGAGCCATTGCCTTTCTCCCTTTGAGCTTGCTGTCATCCTGACAGTAAATTAATGCTTTTTAATGACTTTTTGTTGTTATTTAGGTCAAATTTTCAGAAATTAAATGCTTAACAAATTGTATCTATTTTATTTTCACCAACTTCACAACGTATAGCTTATGGCGATAAAGGTCAAGTTTTCAGAAATTTGTTGTGTATGTTTCAGAAATTCAAACGATTTCTCTAAGCAATTCACCGGCAAATTGCTTGGAAAGAGTGAGGTGGTTAACAGTTTGTACAGTAGAATGTCGACTGAGGACAAAAAAAGGCCAGCAAAACTGCTGGCCAAATTAGGAAGGAATACTGTTAGTTACTTATTAGTGTAACCAGACAGACAACCTTTAGGCTGAAAGCATTAATGAATCGGCTTTCGCTTCAAGGTTGGTGTTGCCCATTAGGTACTCATCGATGGCACGTGCACACTCACGTCCTTCGTTGATGCATCGTACAACCAGAGACTGACCAGTACGCATATCACCTGCGGCAAAAACACCTTGTTGGTTGGTTTGGAAACCTTGTGACGCGACGTTTCCTCGCTCATCCAGTTTGATATCAAGTTGTGCTAAAACGCCCGTTGGCTCAGGGTGTAAGAACCCCATTGCTAAGAAGGCCATATCACATGGAATCACGCGCTCAGAGTTTGCCACTTCCTCAAAACTAGGGCGTTCACCCGGCGCTGCGTCTTTCCAGACGATGTCAGCAATACGAAGGCCTGTTACCTGACCTTCATCGTTACCGATAAATTCTTTGGTCAGGATATTCCAATGACGATCACAACCTTCTTCATGAGAAGTGGTGGTTTTCATGATCATTGGATATTGCGGCCAAGGCATGTTCGCTGGACGTTTTTCTGGTGGAATCGGCATGATTTCGACCTGAGTAACACTGGCTGCTTTATGACGGTTTGATGTGCCCACGCAGTCAGAGCCTGTATCACCACCACCAATAACTACAACGTGCTTATCTTTAGCATGGATCTCTTCGCCTTTTAGATCCATATCGTTTGCACGGCGGTTGTTCTGAGCAAGGAACTCCATAGCGAAATGCACGCCTTGTAGCTCACGCCCTGGAACAGGTAAATCACGAGGAACGGTAGAGCCACCCGTTAGCAACACCACATCAAACTCTTGACGCAGCTGCTGCGCATTAACATCTACGCCCACATGTTGATTTACTTTAAATTCAACGCCTGCTTCCGCCATCAGATTGATCTTACGGTCAATGATGTCCATACCCAATTTGAAATCTGGAATGCCAAAGCGAAGTAGACCCCCCACTTTTTCATCGCGTTCAAAGACGGTAACAGAGTGGCCGGCACTATTGAGCTGCTCTGCCGCAGAGAGGCCAGCAGGGCCAGAGCCGATGATAGCGACCGTTTTTCCCGTACGAGAACGCGGTGTTTTCGGTTTGGCATACCCTTCACGGTATGCCGTTTCTACGATAGTTTTCTCAATGTTACAGATAGTAATTGGGTCTTGATTGATACCAAGTACACAAGCACTCTCACATGGAGATGGGCAGACACGTCCAGTAAATTCTGGAAAGTTATTGGTAGAGCTTAGAATGTTCCAAGCTTCTTCCCAACTATCACGATATACCGCGTCGTTGAACTCAGGGATGATGTTGCCAATAGGGCAACCGCTGTGACAGAAAGGTACGCCACAATCCATACAACGAGAAGCTTGCGTGTTGATCTTGTTCCCAAACTCTTCGTTAAGTACGAACTCTTTATTGTTTTCAATACGAACGGCTGGATCGAGCTTCTTTGGAAGCTCGCGACCATGTTCTAAAAATCCAGTAGGCTTACCCATTATACTGCCTCCACTTCTTCCGTTTGAGCTTGCTCAGCTTCTGCTTTGCGTTTTTGAAGCACTGCTTTGTAGTCACGCGGCATCACTTTTGCCAATGAGGCAAGGCTTGCTTCAAAATTGTCTAAAAACGACTGAGCAACTTCACTTCCTGTGAACTCCACATGCTTCGTCAGCATATCTTTCAGTAGTTCGCGATCTTCTTGTTCGATTGGATCGAGATCGACCAATTCTGGATTTAATTTGGTTTCAAAGTCACCAGCAGTATCCCAAACATACGCGACACCACCGCTCATACCAGCGGCAAAGTTACGGCCTGTTGAACCCAGGATAATGGTGACACCACCTGTCATGTATTCACAGCCGTGGTCACCAACCCCTTCAACAACCACTTTAGCGCCGGAGTTACGTACACAGAAACGTTCACCAGCCATACCTCGAATGAAGGATTCACCGGACGTAGCGCCGTAGAAACATACGTTACCTACGACAATGTTATCTTCAGCAATGATGGTAGACCTTGCATCAGGGTAGAGTACCAAAGTACCGCCTGATAGACCTTTACCCCAGTAATCGTTCGCATCGCCTTCCACTTCAAACTTCACGCCTTTCGCTAGGAATGCTCCGAATGATTGACCTGCGCTGCCAGTGAATTTCACATTCATTGGCTTTGGTAGACCTTGGTCTTTATAGACTTTAGAAATCTCATTCGACAGCATGGTACCCGCAGAACGGTCAGTGTTGATGATAGGGAATTCCGCATTCACGGCTTCGCCTTTTTCAAGCGCAGGAATAGCGGCTTGAATCAACTTACGATCCAGAACGTCTTCAAGGTTGTGGTTTTGGGTGGTCTGGTTATATACGCCATCTTCTTCACGAGCCTGTTCAATGTGCAGAACAGGAGAAAGATCTAGATTCTTATATTTCCAGTGACCAATATCTTCACGAACTTTGAGTTTGTGAGATTGACCTACCATCTCATCGATAGTGCGGAAGCCAAGCTCTGCCATCATTTCACGCAAACCTTCGGCCATGTATTGGAAGAAGGTAACGACATCTTCTACTCGGCCATCGAAGCGCTCACGTAGTGTTTTGTTTTGCGTTGCGATACCGACAGGGCAGGTGTTCTTATGACACTTACGCATCATGATACAACCTTCGACCACAAGCGCAGCCGTTGCGACACCCCACTCTTCAGCACCAAGTAGAGTGGCGACTGCTAGGTCACGTGGCGTTTTCATCTGACCATCGGATTGAACCACGATACGGTTACGTAGACCGTTCTTTAGAAGCGTTTGGTGTGTTTCTGCCAAACCAAGCTCCCAAGGAAGACCTGTGTGGCGAATGGAAGACATTGGTGATGCACCAGTACCACCATCGAAGCCGGCGATTAGTACAACGTCAGCTTTCGCTTTTGCTACACCTGAGGCGATAGTACCTACACCCGCTTCTGACACTAGCTTCACGTTAACGCGACCAGCGCGGTTCGCGTTTTTCAAGTCGTAGATCAGCTGTGCCAAATCTTCGATTGAGTAGATATCGTGGTGTGGTGGCGGTGAAATCAGGCCAACGCCTGGCGTCGAGTGACGAGTTGCACCGATCCAATCATCCACTTTATCACCAGGAAGCTGACCACCTTCACCTGGTTTCGCACCTTGAGCCATTTTGATTTGCAGCTCATCAGCGTTAGTTAAGTAGTAAGACGTGACACCGAAACGACCTGATGCAACCTGCTTAATTGCTGAGCGTTCCCAGTCACCGTTTTCTTTACGCTCGAAACGAGTTGGGTCTTCACCGCCTTCGCCGGAGTTAGACTTAGCACCGATACGGTTCATGGCTACAGCAAGTGTTGAGTGAGCCTCGTAAGAGATAGAACCGAATGACATCGCACCTGTAGCAAAGCGCTTCAGAATCTTTTCGATTGGTTCTACCTCTTCCAGCGGGATTGAGCCTGCTGGGTTTTTAACGAAGTCTAATTGGCTACGCAGAGTCGCAGCGTTATCGCCTTGGTCATCGACGGCTTTCGCATACTTCTTAAACTGAGCGTAATCTTTGTTGCGAGTCGACTCTTGCAGTAGGGAAATAGTTTCTGGGTTAAACAGGTGTTTTTCACCATGTTGTTTCCATTGATATACGCCACCCACATCAAGAACCTGAACTGGAATTTCACGTGTTGGGAACCCAATGCGGTGACGAACTAAGACTTCTTTGGCGATATCATCGATGGTGAGACCTTGAATACGTGAAACCGTACCCGTGAAATATTTCTCAACCACAGATTTACTGATACCTAGCGCTTCGAAAATCTGTGCGCCGTGGTAAGACTGAAGTGTCGAGATACCCATCTTCGAGAAAATCTTCAGAAGACCGCCGTTGATAGACTTGCGGTAGTTCTCGAACAGCTCAGAGATGCTAGTTTCTGGATCCAGTTTTTTAGTGCGCTGTAGCTCTACCATCGTTTCGATAATGAGGTATGGGTTAACTGCGTTTGCACCATAGCCCACTAGCGTTGCAAAGTGGTGTGTTTCACGTGCATCGCCAGTTTCTACAACGATGTCACACTTAGCGCGTAAACCTTTACGGATGAGGTGGTGGTGAACCGCGCCTACCGCCAACATTGCTGGGATTGCTGCGTGGTTAGAGTTGATCGCACGGTCAGTTAACAGGATGATTGAATAACCATCGATAACCGCGTCTTCAGCGTATTGGCAAATACGCTTTAGGGCGCGTTCTAGCTTGCCTTCGTCTTCACTCGCTTGGAAAACGATATCCAGAGTTTTTGCTTGCAGGTGCTCATTATCGATAGCGCGCAGCTTTTCAAGTTCTGAGTTCGATAAAACAGGAGACTCGAGTTCTACTTTTTGGCAGTGCTCCGGAGATTCAGACAGTAGGTTCTGATCCTTACCTAGGTAAGTGTTCAGAGACATGACCATACGCTCACGAATCGGGTCGATTGGCGGGTTAGTCACCTGAGCAAATAGCTGTTTAAAGTAGTTGGATAGATGTTGTGACTGGTGAGACAGGATTGCCAATGGCCAGTCGGCACCCATTGCAGAGAGTGGCTCTTTGCCATCTTTTGCCATAGGGACAATGATTTCGTTCACTTCTTCTGAACTGACGCCAAACGCTTGTTGCTTGTGCAGTAGCTTTTCAGGTGAAGGTTGGCTGAATTCGTTGCTCGCATCTGGAAGCTTTTTAAGGCTTAGCAGGTTCTCTTCCACCCATTTCTGGTATGGCTGAGCACTGGCAATACCGTCTTTCACTTCCTCATCAGAGATGATGCGACCTTGTTCTAGGTCGGCAACAAAGATACGACCCGGTTGTAGGCGACCGCGAAACTCAACGTTTTCCGGTTTAATATCTACCACACCAGATTCTGATGCCATAACTAAGAAGTTATCCTTAGTAACGGTATAGCGTGAAGGACGTAGGCCATTGCGGTCAAGAGTTGCCCCTACCTGAACCCCGTCGGTAAAGCACACAGATGCTGGACCATCCCACGGTTCCATGACGTTGGCGTGATACTGGTAAAACGCACGACGTGTTGGGTCCATGTTTTTGTTTTCTTGCCATGCTTCAGGGATCATCATCATCAACGCATGAGGCAGGCTACGACCAGAAAGAACTAGGAGCTCAAGTGCCATATCGAAGTTTGATGAATCCGAGCTACCTTCTTGACAGATAGGGAGCAGCATGTCGATTTCTGCTTGTGTGAACAAGTCAGACTCGATGATCGCTTCACGAGCCTTCATCCAGTTCAAGTTACCACGAACTGTGTTGATTTCACCGTTGTGGGCAATGTAACGGAAAGGCTGCGCTAGGCGCCATTTCGGGAAAGTATTGGTAGAGAATCGAGAGTGAACCAGAGCAAGTGCTGTCACCATCGTTGGGTTTTGTAAATCGAGGAAGTATTGTGGAACTTGTTCGGTGGTGAGCTGACCTTTATAGACAAGCGTCTTATAGGACATTGAGTTGATGTAGAAGTCATCTCCAATGTTAGAAACGCTTTCTAGGCAAACTCGGACCGTGTAGTTACGTAGTACATAGAGTTTACGTTCCAGCTCTTCAGGCGTACAACCTGGACCACCAGAAACAAAGACATGCTCAAATTGGGGTTCTGTGCTAAGTGGGTCGGCACCGATCATTGAGTTGTCTGTTGGTAATACACGATAGCCAATGACTTCTAATTCTAGTCGCTTCGCATTGCGCTCTAGAATGTCACGGCATTGTGCACGTTTGTGCTCATCTTTAGGGAAAAGAACTACACCGACACCGTACTTTTCAAAAGAAGGAAGCTTAATTCCAAGCTTAACCGCTTCTTCTAAAAGAAATTCATGGGGTTTTTGAAGTAGGATACCTGCGCCATCGCCACTGCATGGATCGCAACCTTGGCCACCTCGGTGTTCCATACGTGCTAGCATATCCAGGGCTTGGGTCACTACTTCGTGTGATTTACGGTTTTTTAGGTGAGCAACAAAACCGATACCACAAGCGTCATGCTCCAATTCTGGAGTATACAGACCTTGTGTATTCTGCTCTCTATCTACCATAGATACTTCCTTCCAGTTTAATCCAGGCACAACTTGAGTGTGTGTTTGTGCCTTGTCCTTTGTAATTTTGATTCTTGACTGCCAGAGGGGGCAGCTTTCGAGTCCATTCTGCATCTCGCAGGAAAAGTATTGCGAGAAAAACATTCCGTGGTGATATTCAATGTCATCTTTCCACAATCCAGTGGAATATGTTGGTGGGAGTAGAATATCAACCTTCAATCTACTAATTTGTACTGTAATAAAAACGGCAAAAATAGCAGAATTGTGTAAGTATCCTACAATTTTGCGCTAGGTAATTCCAACGAAAGTTACGTCTGTCCCGCATTTTTTTATCTCTTTTTGAATATAAATAATAACATTTGTGCAGCATGTGCCGTTTTTCGTTGTTTTTATGAATATTTATTGATTTCGGTTAAAGGTGTTTGTCTCTCCAGTTGCTACGATGCATGGTTTTATTTTGCAGGGATGTAATTTAGTTTCATGAGTTAGAGTGAGATTCATTCTTATTAATAGGTTTTTTCGAGCATGCAATTACATGAGCTAGTGAATACCATCGGCCAAGACCTTCAGCGCCGATATGGTGAAAAAGTTCACAAACTTACCCTGCACGGTGGTTTTAGCTGTCCAAACAGGGATGGCACAATAGGTCGTGGGGGCTGCACATTTTGTAATGTCGCTTCTTTTGCAAGTGAAGAGACGCAGATCCAATCGATTCATGAGCAGCTCAGCGATCGCGCTGGTGAAGTGAAGCGTGCTAAAAAATATCTCGCCTACTTTCAGGCTTACACCAGTACTTATGCGGAAGTACAGGTGCTCAAAAATATGTACGAAGAAGCGCTGAAATATGCCGATATTGTTGGCTTATGCGTTGGAACGCGTCCAGACTGTGTTCCTGACTCAGTGCTGGACCTCTTAGCGGGATATGTTAAGCAAGGCTATGAAATCTGGTTAGAGCTAGGCTTACAAACCGCTCATGATCATACTCTTAAGCGTATCAATCGTGGTCATGACTTTGCTGTTTATGATGAGATCACTCGACGTGCTCGAGCGCTGGGTATCAAGGTCTGTACTCATATAATTGTTGGTCTACCAAATGAATCTAAGCAAGATAACCTTATTACTTTAGACAAAGTACTATCGACAGGTACCGATGGTATAAAACTGCATGGTTTACACATTGTTGAAGGCAGCACCATGGGTAAGGCATGGCGAGCTGGGAGATTAGAAGCGCCAACGCTAGAGTTTTATTTGGATGTGGCCAGTGAGATGATTCGACGCACACCAGCAACCATTATTTTTCACCGCGTATCGTCATCAGCTCGAAGACCAACCTTGTTATCCCCACTTTGGTGTGAGAATCGCTGGTTGGCGATGACAGAGCTAGGGCGTGTGTTAACCAAAGAGGGTTCACAGGGCTCATTGACCCCGAATCCGTTTATTTATCACAAACCTGTTCTCAAATAATTCTACTACCGTGTGAAGCTTCTGGCTTAATGATAGACTTAGGCCAGTTGTAACGCACGGAGTGCTGAATGAAACCTATCAAAAACCTCGCTCAATATTATGTCGACTTGTTAGTGAAGCTCGGCATTGTTCGTTTTTCTATTCTTCTTGCATTGGCTTTAGTGGCGTTAGCCGTTGTGGTTCAGGTGGGTATCACCCTTGTTTTGAATGGACGCGTAGACGATATCGATATTGTCCGTTCGGTCTTCTTCGGTCTGCTTATTACGCCATGGGCGGTGTATTTTCTCTCTGTTGTCGTCGACCAATTAGAAGAATCACGCCAGCGTTTATCCAAAATGGTTTCCAAGCTAAAAGACATGCGTTCGCGTGACCAAGATTTGAACCACAAGCTGCAACAAAATATTCGTAAACTCAATCAAGAAATGGAAGAGCGTCAAAAAGCGGAAGAAGCGCGAGAAGAGGCAATGAAAGATCTTGAGAACGAGGTGTTTCAACGTGAACGTACCCAACTAGAGCTGGCTGAGCGAACCGCTTTATTACGCTCCTTTATCGATGCTTCACCAGACTTGATCTATTACCGCAATGCCGAAGGGGTGTTCTCTGGTTGCAACCGAGCAATGGAAGAGCTAACGGGTCGAAAAGAAAAAGAACTTGTGGGTCTAACTCCATGGGATGTGTACTCCGAAGAGATCGCTAAGCAAGTGGTGGAAACGGACCACAAAGTGATGGGGGACAACCAAGCGCTAACTTATGAGCAGTGGCTAGAGTATCCCGATGGCAAGAAGTGTTTCTATGAACTGCGTAAAGTGCCGTTCTACAGTAAAGATGGCAAACACCTTGGTCTAGTAGGTTTTGGTCGTGATATCACTGAGCGTAAACGTCATCAAGAATCTTTAGAGAAAGCCAGTCGAGACAAAACAACGTTTATCTCGACCATTAGTCATGAATTGCGCACGCCGTTAAATGGCATCGTCGGTTTAAGCCGAATGTTACTAGATAGCCAACTTGATAATGAGCAGCGTAAGCATATGCAAACCATCAATGTGAGCGCTATTACTCTTGGGCATATTTTTAATGACATTATTGATATGGACAAGTTTGATCGCCGCAAACTAGAGCTGTTTCCAGAACCACTGAATTTTGAAGATTTTGTCACTGAACTTGAAAGCATTTCTGCCCTTATGGCAGAACAAAAAGGATTGCGATTTGACCTTGAGCGCTTAACCGACCTTCCTGAAGGAGTGGTTGTGGATGCCACGCGTTTACGTCAGGTTATTTGGAATCTGGTGAGTAACGCTATGAAGTTCACCAAGCAAGGTGGCGTAGTGATGACCATCAGTGCGGATATTGAGGACAACTATGCTCATATCATCATTGAGATTGAAGATACCGGCATTGGTATTCCTCAACAAGAGCTCGATAAGATCTTTGCAATGTACTATCAAGTGAAGTCTGGTAAAGACAATTTGCATGCAGTGGGCACAGGTATAGGGCTAGCAGTGTCTAAGCAATTGATCAAAATGATGGGTGGTGACATTACTGTCGATAGTGAAGAGGGATTTGGTAGTACTTTTACTGTTTCTATCAATGTGCCTTGTGCCAATACTCAACAGTTAGCACCGGTCGAAATGAAGCAACAAGGCAGTCTGAATATTTTCTTATTAGAAGATATTGAGCTCAATATTACCGTTGCCCGTTCGCTGCTGGAAAGCTTAGGGCATTCCGTGAGCGTGGCGATGACCGGTGAGGAAGCTATCGAGAAGTTCAAACCGGAGGACTACGATCTTGCGTTGTTGGATATCCAATTACCCGATATGACTGGCTTTGATGTTGCTCAATACTTCAGAGAGCATTATGAGCAGTTACCTCCGTTAGTTGCCCTAACGGCCAACGTTCTAAAAGATAAACAAGAATATCTGAAGCAAGGGATGGATGACGCGATTAGTAAACCACTGAGCGTTAAAGCGCTAACTGAAGTGATCAATATGTTTGCAGTAGATGAAGTGTTGGTAGACGAGCAAGAGGGCGTGGAGATGGAAACAACGGATATGAACAATGAACTATTTAACCGCTTGTTAGACTTCGATATGTTGGATTCTTACGTTGATATTGTAGGAACAAAACCAGTGTACGATAGCATCGCTATGTTCGAAAAAATGATGCCAGACTACATCGAGATTTTAGATTCTAATATGACAGCGAAAGATCAGTCGGGTATCGCCTCAGAGGCTCATAAAATTAAAGGTGCGGCCGGTTCTATTGGATTAAAACGAATTCAATCGGTTGCTCAAAAAGCTCAGTCGCCAGATATGCCAGCATGGTGGGAAAATATTGAAGATTGGGTTGAAGAGATTAAAAACGAATATCACAACGATATTCAAGTACTTAAAATGTGGTTGGAAAGTAGGGAATCAAAATGAAGAAAATACTCACAGCACTCGCACTATCAGTTGCTCTAGCTGGTTGTGCGACGTCTCCAGCGACAGACTCAAAAGTATGGATGGCTGGAAATACCGCTAATGTAGAACAGCAGTCAGTACGTTTAGAGTCAAACCTTTGGATTGATATGATGCCGAAGGTTGGTGAGACGACAGCACTACTTAAAGAACAAATGCTTCATGGCGCTCTCAATCTCGTGACCGATACACAGTTGCCTGCGGATATGGATGTGACGATGGTCGTATTGAAACAAGGGAGCGTTTCTTGGGTGTTTGAAGGCGATGATTTTGAGTTGAGAAATCACTCAGAAAACCAATGGGAAGTGGCATTTAACTGGCAGCTCGAAGTGAATATAACCAAACCAGTGGATGTGGCGGTTCAGCTGGTTGGTGGCAAAAATCAGACCTGGGTGGTCAACAAACAAGTCAATGTGGATACGGTATATTGATTTGAATGGCTCTATGTTAAAAAGGGACGCATGATGCGTCCCTTTTATCTATTCGCTAGAAAGAGATTACTCTTCTAGATCACCACAGAAGCGGTAGCCTTCACCGTGAATCGTCGCGATGATTTCTGGTGTACCAGAAACAGACTCGAAGTGTTTACGGATACGACGAATTGTTACGTCAACAGTACGATCGTGTGGCTTAAGCTCACGACCAGTCATCTTCTTAAGAAGATCGGCGCGAGTTTGAATCTTACCGGGGTTCTCACAGAAGTGCAGCAGTGCACGGAACTCTGAACGAGGTAGTTTGTAACCATCGCCACTTGGGCTAATCAGTGAACGGCTGTTGATATCTAGAACCCAACCATTGAATTCGTATTTCTCAACACTGCGCTTTTCTTCAGTTGCAGCATTTGAGCTCATAGAACGAGTCAATAGGTTACGTGCACGAATAGTCAGTTCACGTGGGTTGAATGGCTTCGTGATGTAATCATCAGCACCAATCTCTAGACCAAGAATTTTATCAACTTCATTGTCACGACCAGTTAGGAACATTAGTGCTACATTTGCTTGCTCACGAAGCTCGCGAGCTAACAATAGACCGTTCTTACCTGGAAGATTAATGTCCATGATAACGAGGTTTACAGAGTTCTCTGACATGACTTGGTGCATTTCTTGACCGTCACTGGCCTCGAATACAGCATATCCTTCTGCTTCAAAAATGCTTTTAAGGGTGTTACGGGTTACTTGCTCATCTTCAACAATAAGAATCTGCGGGCTTTGCATCGGCGGTACCTAATTTAAACTTGTGATAATTCTGTCGCTAGTAGAATAAATTCTAGGCAAAAAGTTAACATATAGGTAATGTTTCTTGGATGTTTACTCAAAATCGTAGAAACAGTTACAGGTTAAGTCGCCTTCCGTGATGTTGCTAAAAACGAGAAATCCCTTAAATCTCTTATTATTCTGCTATGTCATTGAGGCGAATTCTATAATGTTAACAGCATGCTAACAATGGTCAAATGTTAATTCCATGCACTTTGTTGATTTAAATCAATAGCGCTTTTGTAACAAATATTAATAGTGTTGGGCAAATACAATAATTTCGATAATATGAGTATTAATGCATACTTATGGAGTGCCTATTCAAAAATTCTTATAGAGTTTGATGCTGAATGGGACTGTGATAATTACGTTATCATAACCGCTTGGAACCCAAGAGGTTTTAAGCTGTCTAACGAGCTAAATTGCATAAAAAACTTGGATTTAGAGCAAAAGATCAAAAAATACAACTACCAAAATGTGAAGGTTGGTGACGCAAGTTTTCACAGGGTTGAAGACAGTTTTGCAGTAGAAATGTCCGTAAATCTTGGGTGTGAGTTGGTGCAAAAATACCAGCAAAATGCCATTTATTGGGTGAAAAATGGTGTACTGTTTTTGGTTTCCTGCGGTGACAATCAAACACAAAAAAAGTTAGGTCGATTAGGCAATTTCTTATGTTAACGGGAAGAAATTGCCGGGTCGACAACAAAGGATTTTAATTTATTGCTCCCTAAAGACATGCGTTTTACATGGCTATTGAGCAAAGATCACGGAGGAAAAATGAGAGATATCACACCTGATATTTGTGACCAACATGAAGACAAAGTCATGTTGTTGGGTTTGCCACTACAAAATTTTGGGCAACGAGCGGCATTTTGGGGAGAAATGGTAACAGTACGCTGTTATCACGATAACTCTATGGTTCGAGAAGTGTTAGCACAAAATGGCAAAGGCAAAGTGCTCTTTGTCGACGGCAATGGTTCTTGTGCTAAGGCACTGCTTGGCGACCAATTAGCGATGTTGGCGATAGAAAATGACTGGGAAGGCGTAGTTGTAAATGGCGCTGTTCGAGATATAGCGGCTATGGCTGAGATGGATTTGGGAGTGAAGGCGTTAGCGGCTTGTCCTTTCAAAACCGAAAAGCGCGGTGCGGGTGAAATTAACGTTACCTTAACAATGAATAATCAAATCGTCCAACCTGGACATTACATCTATTGTGATTGGAATGGGGTTTTGATAGCCAAGGAAGCATTGGATTTTTAAACGGCGATATCGTTGTTAGAACGCATAAATGATGACACTCAGATATCAAAAGCGGCGATCTAAAAGCCAGTGATGATGCTCCTATGGAGTTATACCGTAATACAGCCAACCTCTTCGTAGCTGGGTTTATTGGCTCTCCAAAGATGAACTTTATTCCTTGTGAGGTAGTTGAATGGCTCGGAAATGAAAGCCTTCTTTACACGGAATTAGACCAATTGGATGAGTGCCTCGTGGTACGTCTGGATAGCTTGAACGCAAGCAAAACCAAAGAAGTTCATTTATGGTTCGAAGGAAAAGATTGCTACGTGTTTGATGAAAAAGGGATAAATTGTAGCCCTCGTCGAGAGCTAGAATAAGTTAAAACCGGAAGCCTAGACCTACTTCTACGCCTTGTTGTACCTTCTCAAAATCGAAGGTGGCGTGAACGTCTAGGTTTTCGGTTAATCTCATTCTACTTGATATTTCAGCCGCCATCGCGCCCTGCTTTTCATTATTCTCTTCATACTGATAGCCGCGAAGTGTGCTTTTTACCGAGATACGGTCAGAAACATTATAACTTACGCCACTGAGAAAGCCTTGGTCGACAGAGTTGTGAGAGTTGTTAAGTCTCGCGCCGATGTAGACATCTAACGAGTCAAAAATCGAGTAGGAATAACCACTATCGATATTCCAAGTGTCGAACGAGTCACTACTACCGAGCTTACTGCCAGAAGAGAGAAAGAAGCCGTGGGGCGACGCATTATGTTGTGAGGGGAGAGTAGGTAAATCTACAGCAAGGGATGTTGTAGATAACAATAACAATAACAAGAGTAAGACGTACAAAGACACTGCTCGCATGACACCACTCCTTGGTTATTGTTTTTATAGTTTATTGACCTCTAATTAAAGCACATAAAATAAGCAATTAATTGCATTTTTATATAGCAATTGGTTATTTATTTAGATCGTAACTGAATAAGTTATCCTCGATTATCAATTTCTATGCATATGTGAAAAAAACGTCGTTCAAGCAACAAAAGTGCAATTTTTGATTGACTAGGCAACAACAAATGAGTTAAACGTATGGGTAAGCACATAAGAGATTTTAAAGAAAACCCTATGTTTAGTTGCCAGCACGTAGTAATGACCACTACGATTATTATTACCGACATTACCAATGTTGGGGCGGGCTGGTAGACGGAAGAAATTCAAAAACAAGGCCTGTATCCCCAAGATACGGGCCTTTTTTTTATCTGTTTTGAGTATTTCGGGAGGAAAGGATGCGAGTACTAAAATTTGGAGGTTCATCATTAGCTGATGCAGACCGCTTTTTAAGAGCAGCGGATATCATCGCTAATAATGCCCAGCAAGAAGATTTGGCCGTGGTGTTATCGGCACCTGGTAAAGCGACAAACAAACTTGTCGCCGTGATTGAAACCGCACTAAAAAACAATGAAGTTGAGTTGCAGATTTCAGAGCTTGAAACCTCATTCAATCAACTATTTTCAGATATCGCTGTTTTACTCCCGAACATTGAGCGCACGGATTTTGACAATCAAGTTAAAACCTCGCTATTCCAATTGCATCAATTTGTCCATGGTATCCGTTTACTTGGCACATGCCCCGACCACGTGAATGCTCGCATCATATCTAAAGGTGAGCGAATCTCGATTCAACTTATGAAAGCGGTACTGCAAGCCAAAGGTCAAGCCGCGGAGCTTATTGATCCGGTGAAGTACCTGTTTGCTCAAGGTGATCATTTAGAAGCTATTGTCGATGTGGAAGTCTCCACACAAAACTTCCAAGCTAACCCGCTGGCAGAAGGGGTTGTCCATATCATGCCGGGCTTTACAGCGGGTAATGCAAAGGGCGAACTTGTCACTCTGGGCCGTAACGGTTCTGACTACTCAGCGGCGGTACTAGCGGCGTGTTTACGTGCCGATTGTTGTGAAATCTGGACAGACGTTGATGGCGTTTATAACTGCGACCCCCGTTTGGTTGATGATGCTCGCCTCCTCAAGTCACTGAGCTATCAAGAAGCAATGGAGCTTTCTTATTTCGGTGCTTCGGTTCTTCACCCTAAAACCATCGCTCCTATCGCTCAATTCCATATTCCATGCCTCATCAAAAACTCGTTTAACCCACAAGGGGCTGGTACCTTGATCGGTCAAGATACTGGTGAAGACAATTTACCAATCAAAGGTATCACGACACTGTCTAACCTTATCATGGTGAACGTATCTGGACCTGGTATGAAAGGCATGGTGGGTATGGCGAGTCGCGTTTTTGGCGCTATGTCATCAGCGGGTGTGTCTATCGTTCTTATTACTCAGTCATCTTCAGAATACAGCATCAGTTTCTGTATTGAAGAAGAAGACAAGCTTGATGCAGAGCGAGCATTGCGCGAAGCCTTTGAACTGGAACTTAAAAACGGTTTACTAGAGCCTGTTGAGTTTATGGATGATGTCGCGATCGTGACACTAGTGGGCGATGGCATGCGCACATCTCGCGGTGTCGCTTCTCAGTTCTTCTCATCACTGGCAGAAGTTAACGTCAATATTGTCGCAATCGCACAGGGCTCCTCCGAGCGCGCTATCTCAGCGGTAATCCCAGAAGACAAAATTTCTGAGGCCATCAAAGCGTGTCATGAAAATCTTTTCAATTCCAAGCATTTCCTAGATGTGTTTGTCGTCGGTGTTGGCGGTGTTGGTGGTGAACTGGTGGATCAGATTCAGCGCCAACAAGGCAAACTGGCAGAAAAAGGCATCATTATCCGTGTCTGTGGTTTAGCAAACAGCAAAGGCGTCTTGCTCGATGGTAAAGGGCTTCCACTGAGCCAATGGCGTGATCGCATGGGCGATGTAAGTGAGAAGTTCTCGGTGGCTGGTTTAGCCGCATTGGTTCAGCGTAATCACATCATTAACCCAGTGTTAGTCGATTGTACTTCTAGCGAAGACATTGCCAATCAATATACCGAGTTTTTGGCTGCTGGTTTCCATGTCGTTACACCAAACAAAAAGGCAAACACGGCGAGCATGTCTTACTATCACCAACTGCGCGATGTTGCTCGTAACTCTCGTCGTAAGTTAATGTATGAGACAACGGTAGGGGCAGGTCTGCCAGTTATTGAGAACCTACAGAACCTGATCGCAGCGGGTGATGAGCTAGAGAAATTTAACGGTATTCTCTCGGGGTCGTTATCTTTCATTTTCGGTAAGCTAGACGAAGGGTTAACGCTGAGCCAAGCAACTAACGTTGCGAAAGACAAAGGTTTCACTGAGCCCGATCCACGTGATGACCTATCTGGTATGGATGTAGCGCGTAAACTGCTTATCTTAGCTCGCGAAGCGGGGATGGCACTTGAACTTGAAGATGTCGAAGTTGACCAAGCGTTGCCACCAGGTTTCGATGATTCAGGTTCAGTGGATGAGTTCATGGCTCGTTTGCCTGAAGCGGATGCTTATTTTAGCCAACTGTCAGCGGATGCTGCCAAAGAAGGCAAAGTACTGCGCTACGTGGGTGAAATCGCCGATGGTAAGTGTCGCGTACACATCGCTGCTGTGGATGAAAATGATCCAATGTTCAAGATTAAAGATGGTGAGAACGCACTGGCATTTTACAGTCGCTATTATCAACCAATTCCACTGGTATTGCGTGGTTACGGCGCGGGTACCGAGGTGACCGCTGCAGGCGTGTTCTCTGATGTGATGCGTACATTAGGCTGGAAACTAGGAGTGTAAGATGAGTGATAGCGTTGTCGTTTATGCTCCGGCCTCTATTGGTAATGTGAGTGTTGGTTTTGATGTATTGGGTGCGGCGGTCTCTCCGATTGATGGCACTCTGCTTGGCGATTGTGTTGAGGTTAAACTCGGTGATAAACCTTTTGACCTAGCCACCAAAGGCCGCTTTGTTGATAAGCTGCCCACCAACCCGCAAGAGAACATTGTTTACGATTGCTGGAAAGTGTATGCCCGTGAATTAGAGAAGAAAGGTCTAGAACTCAAACCTGTGTTTATGACACTGGAGAAGAACATGCCAATCGGCTCTGGTTTAGGGTCGAGTGCTTGTTCTATCGTCGCGGCACTAGACGCTTTGAACCAATTTCATGGTAATCCATTAAATGAGACCGAGTTACTGGCTCTTATGGGTGAAATGGAAGGGCAAATTTCTGGTGGCATCCATTACGACAATGTGGCACCTTGCTATCTAGGCGGTGTGCAACTGATGCTGGAAGAGCTTGGTATTATTAGCCAAGAAGTGCCTTGTTTTGATGATTGGTATTGGGTGATGGCGTATCCAGGCATTAAAGTGTCAACGGCAGAAGCGCGCGAAATTTTACCTTCTCAATATCGTCGTCAAGACATCATTGCTCACGGTCGTCACCTGGCAGGGTTTATCCACGCATGTCATTCTAATCAGCCTGAATTGGCAGCAAAGATGATCAAAGATGTCATTGCCGAACCATACCGTGCTAAGTTGCTACCCGGCTTTAGTCAAGCGCGTGAATACGCGGCAACAGCGGGGGCTTTGGCAACTGGAATTTCAGGTAGTGGCCCAACGCTGTTCAGCATCTGTAAAGAAAAAGATGTGGCAGAGCGAGTGGCTCGCTGGCTAGAAGAAAATTACGTACAAAATAACGAAGGATTCGTGCACGTTTGTCGTTTAGACAAGCAGGGTTCGAAAGTAACAGGAAGTGAGCTATGAAGCTTTACAACATCAAAGAAAATGACGAGCAAGTCTCGTTTGGCCAAGCTGTCCGTCAAGGCTTAGGTCGCAACCAAGGTCTATTTTTTCCATCTGAACTGCCTAAGTTCGATGACGTTGATGCTTTATTGGCTGAAGATTTTGTGTCGCGCAGCGCAAAGATTCTCTCTGCGCTAATTGGCGAGGAGTTGCCTGCAGAGAAAGTCAGCGAATTAGTGGACAATGCGTTCCAATTTCCGGCTCCAATCAACCAAGTGAAAGATGGTGTGTACGCACTAGAGCTTTTCCATGGCCCGACATTGGCATTTAAAGACTTTGGAGGCCGTTTTATGGCTCAGTCTTTAGCCGCGGTTTCTGATGGTGGCAAAATTACTATTTTGACAGCAACATCAGGTGATACCGGTGCGGCAGTCGCTCACGCTTTCTATGGTATGGAAGACATCAATGTCGTGATTCTCTACCCAAAAGGCAAAATCAGTCCACTTCAGGAAAAGCTGTTCTGTACGCTAGGCAAAAACATTCATACAGTGGCCATCGATGGTGACTTTGATGCTTGCCAAGCGCTTGTGAAACAGGCATTTGATGATGCGGCATTGCGTGAAGAAATTGGATTAAACTCAGCAAACTCGATCAACATCAGTCGTTTGATGGCGCAGATTTGTTACTACTTTGAAGCCGCGTCTCAACTGAGCAAAGAGCAGCGTGAAAACCTTGTTGTATCGGTTCCAAGCGGTAACTTCGGTAACTTAACCGCGGGCCTGCTTGCGAAAGCGCTTGGGCTGCCAATTAAGCGTTTTATCGCGGCAACCAATGCGAATGATACCGTGCCACGCTATCTAGAAACCGGTGAATGGGATCCAAAACCAACGGTGGCAACAATGTCAAATGCGATGGATGTTAGTCAACCAAACAACTGGCCGCGTATCGAAGAACTCTGCCGTCTTAAAGGTTGGGGTTTGGACACGCTAGGCAAAGGTGCAGTCTCGGATGAGCAAAGTGCGGAGTCGGTTCGCGATCTTAATGATCTAGGTTACTTATGTGAGCCTCATGGTGCAATTGCTTATCGAGTACTTGAAGAGCAGTTGCAACCGGGTGAAACAGGCTTGTTCTTGTGTACCGCGCATCCTGCTAAGTTTAAAGAAGTGGTCGATGATATCTTAGGTTCTGACATTGAGTTACCTGGGCCATTGGCTAAACACGCGGCAATGGAGCTGTTATCTGAAGATTTAGCCAATGACTTTGAGGCACTAAAAGCGGTGTTACGCCGAGTCCAATAGGTCTAGATGACACTAATCGCAACGCCTTGAAATTTAAGTGTAGCTGAGTAAGCACATTTAGGTTTCGGGCGTTTTTTTGTATCTGTTGTTTGCGGATTACCTAAAACAATAAACACTGCCACTATTAAAGGAGTACAGGATGACCCCTGTTCAAATGCGTGATTATTTCGATAAGCTTGGCATTAAGAATGAGCTTGAGCCTACGGTGGCCGATATGATATCGCTTCATCATGCTCAGCATCGGACGTTGCCATTTGAAAACTTTGACGTCTACGTTGGCCAAGGAATTAAACTTGATATTGATGCGATCTTCGAAAAACTGATAAGTCATCAGCGTGGCGGCTATTGCTTTGAAGTCAACGGGTTACTGCTTCGAGTTATGGAGAGCTTAGGTTTTACCGTTAGGCCATTATTAGCACGAGTGCATCTTAGCGGCGAGCCTTCGGGACGAAGCCATCAAGTGACATTGACTACGATTGATGACCAGCAGTGGATTGTTGATGCAGGGTTTGGTGCGAATACGCCAAGAGCACCTCTGGAGCTGACGTTGCATCGCGAGCAGTGTATTGACCACCAGTGTTTTCGTTTTATTGAAGATGAGTGCTGTGGTTATTTACTTCAAGTGAAACAGCAAGGTTGGGTGAGTCTATACAGCTTGGACATGACCTATGTATGTCGTGGCGATATTGCGTATGGCAATCATTTTACCTCGACCAGCCCAGAGACTCACTTTACTAACAGTTTGATTGCAGCAAAGCCGACTGAAGGCGGCATCATTACACTACTCGATAGCACGTTAAAAATCAGAATGGGTAACGAAGAGGCGCAAGAAGTAGAACTGACTAAAGCGGACTTGGCGGAGAACGTTGAACGCCACTTTGGTATTCATCTAGAGGCATCACAGCTTGCTAGCATCATCGCAAAGCTTGGATGGTAATAGCTGACAATGTCACACCGTATGATACTTGAGTAATCGTATGACTTAGGTATGGTTGGCAAAAAACATAATGTGAAGGGTATAGGATGTTGGAGAAAGCTCGTTGGGGTATTGCAGGTTTAGGGAAAATAGCACGTCGGTTTGCCATCGACTTAACTCAACATTCGCAATGTGGCGAATTGGTTGCGGTGGCAGCACGTGATGAAGCTAGGGCCTCAAAGTTTGCCGAAGAGTTTGAGTGCAGCCGCTCGTATGGTTCCTACCAAGCATTAGCGGATGATGCCGACGTAGATGTGGTCTATGTTGCGACATTGCATCCCTATCACCGAGATTTGGTGGAGCTTTTTTTAAGCGCTGGTAAGCATGTACTGGTAGAAAAACCCGCATTTACCAATGTAAAAGATTGGGATGAAATGGCTGCGCTAGCGATACGACATGGTGTCATCTTGGCGGAAGCCATGAAGTCTGTTGTGTTTCCTGCCTACCAAGAGTTAAAACAGTTTATTGTCAGCAACAATATCAAGCTAACCTCACTACAGGCAGCATTTGGTAATTGGCATGAGTATGATGAAAACTACCAGATCTTCAATGCTCAGCAAGCTGGTGGTGCGACACTGGATGTGGGAGTGTATGCGCTGTGGTTGTACGCGGATTTATGTACATTGTGTGGCGTAACTATTGGTAAGCCCGATGTGGTCTTTTCTCAAGATAACCCTCAAGCAAAGGTGGATGAGACCGCAGAGTTTCATTTTAAATCTGGTCTTCAAGGTCAGTTAGCGGCCTCAATAACACGTAATTTAGTGCGTAGTGCTGTCATTCAGGGTGAGGACTTTGAAGCGACCATTGCTGAAAAGTGGTGGAACCCGAAATCAATTCAAGTGGTGTATCGAGATGAGACCGTGTTGATAGCACCGCAAACAATCGGGACTGGCTTTGAACATGAAATTGATCATCTAAGTGGGCTGATTTTGCAAGGCGCTAATACCTCATCAATCCTAAAGCATGAAACCAGCCGAGCCGTCATTGAAGTGATGGAGCAAAGTCTGATTGCTGGTGGTTTGGGTTATCTTAGCGAATAATCAGATAGCAAATAAAAAGCACCTTCAATGTGAAGGCGCTTTTTTAGCTCAAAGAGCGGATAACGGGATAATCAGTTAAGCAGTTTCTGCTTTGCCTTGTGGCTTTTCTTCATCTGCAAGGTCTGTTTCACCTTTACCTTTCGACTTCTTAATCACGTAGCCAGTGATAGATAGTGAGGCAACAATACCTAGAATTGTTGACAGCTGCATTGGCAGACCAAAGCCTAGGGTTGCGTTATTCAAGATGAAGGTAATAACAACCGTAGTCATGAAGATGGCTGGAACTGTGGTTATCCAGTGCATCTTGTTGTGACGCAGTAGGTAAGCTGAAGCTGTCCATAACATCATTACTGCGGTTGTTTGGTTAGCGAAACCGAAGTAGCGCCAGATAATACCGAAGTCTACTTGAGTTAAGATGCCACCGATAACAAACAGTGGTAGAGCCATCAGTAGGCGGTTACGTAGTGTTTTCTGTTCCATGTTGAAGTATTCAGCAAGGATTAGGCGGCTAGAGCGGAACGCAGTATCACCTGAAGTGATTGGCAGAATAACCACACCTAGGAAAGCAAGCACACCACCAAAGACACCCAATAGGCCAAATGAAGCGCTGTACACTACGTTACCTGGACCACCATTTTTAACTGCTTCTGCTAGCGAGTCGATAGAGCCGAAGAAAGACAGAGCAAGAGCACACCAGATAAGAGCGATAACACCTTCACCGATCATTGCACCGTAGAAGACAAAGCGACCATTCTTTTCATTTTCCATACAACGCGCCATCAGCGGAGATTGTGTTGCGTGGAAACCTGAAATTGCACCACAAGCAATCGTGATAAATAGAGCTGGCCATAGTGGTAGGTCATTCGGGTTCATGTTAGTGAACATATCACTGATTTCAAATCCGCCCATTACTTGGTGCTCACTTGATAGTGCTACCGCTGTAATTAGACCAACAGACATGAAGATGAGTAGTGCGCCAAATAGTGGGTAGAAGCGACCGATAATTTTATCGACAGGGACGATAGTTGCGATGATGTAATAAGCGAAGATAACCACAACCATGGTTGTCATGCTCATTGACATGCCCATTTGATCATTGACTAAGTTAGTGATCATGCCTGCAGGTGCAGAAACGAATACCACACCAACAAGTAGCAACAAGACGATGGCAAAAATGTTCATAAAGTGTTTGGCGCCATTGCCTAAGTAACGACCGGTAATAGTAGGAACAGAAGCACCACCGTTACGTACTGAAAGCATACCTGAGAAGTAATCGTGCACTGCACCAGCAAAGATACAACCAATGACAATCCAAAGCATAGCGGCAGGACCGTATAGTGCACCCATGATTGGGCCGAAGATTGGACCAACACCAGCGATATTTAACAATTGAACCAAGTACACTTTCTTGGTCGACATTGGCACGTAGTCAACACCATCAGCTTTAGTGTGAGCTGGTGTTTGACGTTTTGTATTAATACCAAAGACCTTCTCAATGAAAGCCCCGTAGATAAAGTAGCCGCCGATCAAGGCTGCAACACAAGTTAAAAACCACAACATAACTGTTATCCCTAGTTTGTGATGACATTAAATTCTGGTAACCATTATAAAAATGATGAATTGGCTACACATCGGCTTATTCGGTTAGTGGTGGAATAGATGATTAAGTGGTCAATAACCAACTTAAGTGGTTTTATCGAAGAGTAAGTGGTCATTTTTCCGAGTTAAGTGGCGGTAGAAAAGCGTGAAGCTCATCACTTAGTCAAGGATTGAGTGGTAAAAAACACTTAAAACTGGCATTGTGACGGCAGAGAGAGTTGGATGAAAAGGAATCTCATGAAAGCATTTTTAGTGGCAGCATCCGCTTTGTTAATATTTGGATGCGCCAAAGGAGTGGATGACCTCGCTAAAGAGGGAAGCTGGGAACAGATTGGCTATCAAGATGGTGTGCGTGGACAATTGTCTCGCAGTTACTCTGACCTGAATAAACTCGGCGCTGCCGTTCATTCAGAATACGACTCGGGTTATCAAAGAGGCATTCTAGAGTTTTGTGATGCTGATTTTGCCTATCAAATCGGGTTGTCTGGGCAGTATTACACTGGGGCGTGTGAAGGCTTACCCGATGGACAGCGTTTTAGAATGGAATGGCAACGCGGTTGGAATGACTATTCCCATTAAAAAATGATTTAGGAAGCTAGGGCATGACACCCTAGCTTTTTTATTCACTTTCTTGGCTCTTGCTTATTACCGCTTTTCTTAGGAAACCGTCTTGTTGATGTAACTGCTGATGTGCTTGCTGCTTATCTAATCCAGTTAGAATCATGAGAATCGACAGCTTCACGTCATATTGAGTTTCTTTTAACGTGACTTGTGCCTGTTGTTTGTTGCAATCCGTGGCCTGCATAACAATGCGCGTCGCTCTGGCGACTAACTTTGCATTGGTCGCTTTCACATCCACCATCAAGTTCTCATAGCTTTTACCTAAACGGATCATACTTGCTGTTGTAAGCATGTTGAGAACTAACTTCTGTGCAGTGCCCGATTTCAGTCGAGTGGAGCCGGTTAGCGCTTCTGGGCCTACCACTGGACTGATCGCTATTTGAGCGATGTTAGCAATGTCGGAAGCGGGATTGCATGACAGCGCCACTGTTGTCGCGCCTAATTGGTTGGCGTATTCCAATGCACCAATAACGTAGGGGGTGCGCCCACTTGCGGCAATGCCAACCACCACATCTTGTGAAGTGAGGTTGTGAGCAATCAAATCCTGTTCACCGAGTGCAGGGTTGTCTTCCGCTCCTTCTTTGGCTCGGAACATAGCATCGTTGCCGCCCGCGATGATACCAACGACCATCTCAGGGTCGGTACCAAAGGTCGGTGGACATTCTGATGCATCGAGCACGCCTAGTCGGCCGCTAGTGCCTGCACCTAGATACAACAATCGGCCTCCCTGCTTAAAGGCCTGAGTAATGGCATCTACCGCCAAAGCAATGTCAGGAATGACCTTTTCTACGGCAAGAGGAACTAGGGCATCTTGTTGGTTCATGCGCGCTAGAATCTGTTGCGATGACAGTAAATCGATATCCATGGTCTCAGGGTTTCTGCCCTCGGAGACAAGTTGAGAAAGCGCATTGAGCAGTGCGTCGTTAGTCATAGTAGTTCCTAGTCAGCTGAATAGAGTACGCCTAAAGGTACGGCTTTACTGGCGCCGGTTACTGAGGGCAAATTACTCGGTATCTTGTTGAGGTAACAGTGTGCAAGCCAAGCAAAGGCCATGGATTCCATGTAGTCTCCACTAATGGCTTCACTGTCAGTGGGTGCCACGCTCCAGCCTATGAGTAATTCACTTAGGCGCTTCATTATTATTGGGTTGTTTGCGCCGCCACCACACACCAATAGTTTTGGTGTGGTGCCGATGGAACAATTTTGAATAGCATTGGCGATAGTTAGGGCTGTAAATTCAGTTAATGTTCGAAGCACATCGTGATCGGTCATCGGTGTTGATATGGCGGCAAGACATTGACTTAGCCATTGTTCATGATACCGCTCTCGCCCAGTACTTTTCGGGGCAGGGCGTGCTAGGTAATCATCGTTGAGCATCTCTTCTAATAAACAAGGAATCACATGACCTTGTTTAGCAAGCTGAGCGTCTTTGTCGAAAGATTGGGAAAAAGCGTGAGAACACCAATGATCCAAAAGCACATTACCAGGGCCGGTATCAAAGCCAATCACATCACCATTGGGCTGCAATATTGAAACATTGGAGATGCCACCAATGTTTAAAATCACTTGTGTTGAGTCGCTATCGGCAAATAAGTAACGATGGAATGCGGGGACTAAAGGTGCGCCTTGCCCACCCAAAGCCATATCTTTACGTCGAAAGTCACCGACGGTATTAATGCCTGTTAGCGTTGCCACGAGATTGTTATCACCAAGTTGTGTGGTAAATCGTATTGCCCCTTCAGGTTGGTGGAACACGGTTTGGCCGTGGTTGCCTATGGCGGTAATATCGTGAGCAGAATACGAGGTTTTACTAAGCAGAGCATTGACTGCCTCGGCATAAAGTAGCCCAAGCTGGTGGTCGAGTTCACCGATGTGTTTAAGTGTGGTTTCCTCACCATGACAGATAGCAAGAACCCCTTTTTTTAATGATTCAGGGTAGTTAAGGAAATCGCTTGCAAGCAAGGTAATTTCACGGCCTTTGATCGACACCAATGCTGTGTCGACACCATCCAAACTGGTGCCCGACATTATGCCAATGTACAGCGCTTCCTTAGACATCATAAACTTACTCCGTTTTTACCTAGCAATATTGTAAATCAAAAATAATCAGAATAATCTCTGGTGACGCCCATTTGATAATAAATTTGCAGAGGAGCAATTATGGGACCGCTATGGCTTGATGTGGAAGGTTATGAACTGAGTGCTGAAGATAAAGAGATTCTTGAGCATCCTACCGTCGGTGGCTTGATTTTGTTTGCTCGTAACTATCATGATTCCGAGCAACTGATTGAACTAAATCGTCAAATCCGTCAAGCGGCGAAAAATCCCATTATTATCGGTGTGGACCAAGAGGGGGGGCGTGTACAACGTTTTCGAGATGGTTTTACCTTATTACCGCCAGCGGCTCGCTATGCGCAGTTACGGGATGAAGCACTCGCGCATCAATCGGGTTGGCTGATGGCAGCTGAGTTGATGGCTCACGACATTGATTTGAGCTTTGCGCCTGTCCTTGACCAAGGACACCAATCTAAAGCGATTGGCAATCGTGCTTTTGGTGACAATTTCCAAACTATCGTTCAGTACAGCACGGCGTTTATGGCTGGCATGAAAGCGGCTGGTATGGCGACTACGGGCAAACACTTTCCAGGTCATGGTGGCGTGACAGCGGACTCTCATTTTGAAACCCCTATGGATAATCGCGATACTATCTTTGAAGATGATATGCGAATCTTTAAAGCTCATATCAAATCGGGTGTGCTGGACGCAATGATGCCAGCACACGTCGTGTACCCACACTATGATGACAAACCAGCGAGTGGTTCAAGCTATTGGTTAAAAGAGGTGCTTCGTAAACAGCTAGGGTTTAAAGGTATCGTGTTCTCTGATGACCTTTCGATGGAAGGCGCGTCGGTTATGGGCGGCCCAGCAGAGCGCGCTCAACAAGCACTAGATGCAGGCTGTGATATGTTACTTATGTGCAATAATCGCCACTTCTCTATCGAAGTACTCGATAACTTGCCAATTACGAAAGTGAAGCAGGCAAGCCGCATGCTAAGAAAGAAAGAGTTCAACTTAAAAGAACTTAAAAACAGCGCTCAATGGAATGCGGCGAATCACAAAATTCTGTCGTCATTGGAAGGCTAGAAAACGGCGAGTCGAGTTCCCCTGCCAATGCGGGGGAAACCTCCAGTTGAGCCATGTTTCGCGCCGTTGCACTATCGGTTCTGTGAGACTCGCCTTAATGAAAGCCTAACGTTTCTTTTAACGCTTTTAGGTAGCGACGACTTACCGGTATTGGGTGGTTACTTTGCGTAATAATCTCTGCTAACCCGTTATCCAATAGCTTGATCTCTTTAATCGCTTTTACGTTGACTAAAAACTGTCGGTGACAACGAATCAACGGCGTTTTATCTTCGAGTACTTTGAGTGTCAGTTGTGAGGTGGCTTTTTGCTCGGCTGTTTGCACATGCACACCAGACAGGTCGCTGTAGGCAAACTCAACATCAGTCGTTGGAATAATCACAATTCGGTTATGGCCGACGCAGGGGATTTGGTCCAGCGTTTGTGGAGCGAGAGTATTGATAGCCCCTAGCGTTTGTTGGTCACGTTTTTTTAGTCGTTTGACGGTTTTCTCAAGACGACAAGGGTCAACTGGCTTTAATAGGTAGTCAAAGGCATTATCTTCAAACGCTTGAATCGCGTATTGGTCATAAGCAGTAACAAAGACGACTTTCGGCATGGTATCTGGATCGAGCATACCAAGCAGCTCAATACCGGTGACTTGTGGCATCTGAATATCAAGGAAGACCACATCCGGTTTTAGCTGGTTGATTTTCTTAAGACCCTCAATGGCATTACTTGCCTCACCGATGATAGTAATTTGCTCGGTTTCTTCTAAGAGCTCTATCAGCTCTTCGCGAGCAAAGAGTTCGTCATCAATTACTAAAGCTGTTAACTGTGTCATGACGCAATAGCCGTCCTTTTATCTTTGCGTGTTGAAGGCGAGGGGATGATAAAGCTCATTCGCGTAAAGTGGTGTTTTTCCACTTCAATTTTTAGCGCTCCGTCACGACCAAATTGATTGGTTAGGCGTTTACCGACAATTTGCAGCCCCAATCCTTCATGGCCCTCTTTAGGTGCAATAAAGGTGCCTGCATTATCTTCGACGACTATCTCACTCCCAGACTCAGTGGTATGACTGTAGATACGAATGATTCCACCTTCAATTAAATTGGAAATACCGTGTTTAATTGCGTTTTCAACCAGAGGCTGCAAGGTGAAGCTAGGAACCTCTTGTTCTAATAGTTCGGGAGTAATATCAATATCCACATCTAGACGGTCGGTAAAGCGTGCTTTTTCTATCGTTAGGTAAGCGTTAACGTGGGCCAACTCTTCCTTCAAGGTCACCGTTTCAATGTTTTGTTTCAGATTGCTGCGGAAAAACTGTGAAAGATGCTGTATTAGGCTGCGTGCTTTATCAGGATCGCGCCTAGTAATCGCGCTAATGGTATTCAATGCATTAAACAGAAAATGTGGATTCACTTGCGCATGAAGTAGCTTGATTTCAGCCTGATTTAGCAAGGTTTGTTTGTTAATGTAGTCGCCATGAAGAATCTGACTGGAGAGTAGCTGCGCAATACCTTCCGCCATAGACATATTAATGGTTGAAAACAATTTTCTCTTCGGCTCGTACAGCTTAATGGTACCAATAACTTCATCTCCTGTACGTAGCGGGATAATGAGCGCCGAGCCTAATTTGCAGTCTTCAGAAATCGAGCATTGGTAGGGGTTTTCTTTACCGTCGAGATAAATAATCTCATTGTTATTCATGGCGTCGAGGGTACTTTGAGAGGAGATAGGACGATTAAGTTGGTGATGGTCTGCACCTATGCCGACAAAGGCTAGTATCTTTTCATGATCAGTAATGGCAACGGCACCAACATTGGTTTCTTCATAGATAATTCGGGCAATTTTGCTGGCGTTGTTGGAGTTAAACCCATGAACCAAAATACCGACAGAGCGCTCGGCAATATTTAATGCGCGGCGGGAGAACGTTGCTGAGTACTCTTCGAAAATAGTTTTACGATCTTGAAGAATACTCATAAAGAGCGCAGCCCCTACCGAGTTAGCAATAATCATTGGAGCCGCAATATCGGAAACGAGTGCGTAGGCTTGATCGAACGGTTTAGCGACCATAAGGATAATCAGCATTTGAACCAGTTCTGCGACGAAAGTGATGTAGAAGACGACAAGCGGGTTAAACAGCTGTTCTTTCTTGCCTTTCCTTATGAAGTACAAGTGCATTAAACCACCGATGACTCCTTCTGCTGTGGTGGAAATCGCGCACGCTAAGTCAGTAAATCCCCCTAACGAATAGCGGTGTAAACCTCCGGTTAACCCAACTGCAAACCCTACTATAGGGCCGCCAAATAAACCGCCCATGACCGCACCAATCGCTCGGGTGTTGGCTATGGCATCGTTGATTTGCAATCCGAAGTAGGTCCCCAAAATACAAAAAGAAGAAAACAACACATAAATACTGAGTTTATGGCTAAAACGATTGGAAACACTAAACAGCGGAATAAAAAGCGGAGTCTTGCTTAGCATGTAAGCGAGCATGAGATACACGCACATCTGCTGCAAAAGGGAGATGATTAAGTCCATAAATTACAACCAACAACGAAGTTGTATTTTATTGTATACGCAACAGGCCAATCGTGGCAGTTTGTTATGTTCGAACTGTTAGCAAGAGTGATGGCACGAGCAATATTAGATGTAAATTAATGTTTACGTTAAGTGTTTTTTGTGGTTTACGCTTGCATGTGATTTTTATCTGGGTATATTAATGGATATAGCTTATCCGGATGATTTGAGTGATTAGATTCGGTGTAAAGCAATGTATACAGGTGAGGCCATGAAAAAGAGTGAACTAAGTAATATTAACATCAGTGACGAGCAGGTACTGATTACACCAGAACAACTAACACAAAAATTACCGTTGAGTGAAAAAGCAAGAAAGTTCATTCAAGAGTCTCGTGAGACAATTGCCAACATTATTCACAAAAAAGACCATCGTCTTCTGGTGGTCTGTGGGCCTTGCTCTATCCATGACTTAGAGGCAGCGAAAGAATACGCTAAGCGTTTGAAAGCCTTGTCAGAGCAGCTTAGTGACCAGCTTTACATTGTTATGCGAGTCTACTTTGAAAAACCACGTACGACGGTGGGTTGGAAAGGCTTGATTAACGATCCTCAATTGGATGGCACCTTTGATATTGAGCATGGGTTACATGTCGGTCGTGAATTATTAGTCGAGCTTGCAGAAATGGACATTCCACTGGCGACAGAAGCACTTGACCCAATTAGCCCACAATATTTGGCCGATACCTTCTCCTGGGCAGCAATTGGTGCTAGAACGACCGAATCACAAACCCACCGTGAAATGGCCAGTGGTCTTTCTATGCCCATTGGCTTTAAAAATGGTACCGATGGCAGTTTGGCAACCGCAATTAACGCCATGCAGGCTGCGTCTTCTAGTCACCGCTTTATGGGAATCAACCGAGAAGGTCAAGTCGCGTTACTCACGACTCAAGGAAACGAAAACGGCCATGTCATTCTGCGTGGTGGTAAACAAACCAATTACGACTCTGTCTCGGTCACTGAATGTGAGCAAGAGTTAGCGAAATCTCATCTAGATGCGTCATTGATGGTGGATTGTAGCCACGCTAACTCTCGTAAAGATTACCGCCGCCAACCACTTGTTGCTGAAGACGTAATCCATCAAATCCGTGAAGGTAACAAATCCATTATTGGTCTGATGATTGAGAGTCATATCAATGAAGGAAACCAAAGTTCAGATATTCCTCTAGAACAAATGAAATATGGGGTGTCGATCACCGACGCGTGTATCAATTGGGATACAACTGAGGCACTATTACGTCATGCTCACAAAGAGCTCGTCCCATTCTTGGAAAATCGTATTAAGGAATAATTACGTCCATGGCTGCTGAACTGAACGCACTGCGCGACCAAATTGATGAGGTCGATAAGCAAATGCTCGAGCTTCTTGCGAAGCGTCTATCCCTAGTAGAACAAGTTGGTGAGGTGAAAAGCCGTCATGGATTGCCTATCTATGCTCCGGATAGAGAAGCGGCCATGCTGGCGTCTCGTCGTGAAGAAGCGGCGAAGAAAGGCGTACCACCTCAACTGATTGAAGACATTCTGCGTCGTACGATGCGTGAGTCATATGCGAGCGAAAAAGACTCTGGCTTTAAATGTTTAAATCCACAACTACGTTCAGTGGTGATCGTTGGTGGTAATGGTCAGCTTGGTGGTCTGTTCGGTAGAATGTTCAAACTGTCTGGTTACGAAGTTAAGGTACTTGGTAGTCAAGACTGGGATCGTGCAGATGAAATTCTCGATAATGCTGGTCTGGTTGTGGTCACTGTGCCGATTCACCTCACTGAGGGCGTGATAGAAAAGCTGAATACGTTACCGCAGGATTGTATCCTATGTGATTTAACATCGATCAAAGCTAAACCTCTGCATTCAATGCTTGAGGTTCACAATGGTCCGGTTGTTGGTCTTCATCCTATGTTTGGTCCTGATGTACCAAGCCTTGCAAAGCAAGTTATTGTTTATTGTGATGGCCGAGGTGAGGCCGAATACCAGTGGCTGCTGGAGCAGTTCAAAATTTGGGGCGCAAGTTTGTGTCAGATCTCTGCCGAGCAGCATGATAAAGGCATGACGCTTATCCAAGCACTTCGCCACTTTACCTCGTTTGCTTACGGTCGCCACTTAAGTCAGCAGAACCCCGACTTAGATACACTCGTTAAACTGAGTTCACCTATCTACCGACTCGAGTTAGCGATGGTCGGTCGATTATTTGCTCAAGATCCAAGCTTATACGGCGACATTATTATGTCATCGGAAGAGAACATTGAGATGATCAAGTGCTTCCATAAACAGTTTGGAGATGCATTGGCATTATTAGATAGCAAAGATAAAGAGAAGTTCATCTCTGAGTTTAATGAAGTAAGCCAGTGGTTTGGTGATTATTCGCAGCAATTTATGTCTGAGAGTCAAAACCTACTTAAGCAAGCTAATGATGCCATTCATCGCGGTTAGATCAGAGTGGTGAATGAAGCAATAAAAAACGCAGCGATTTCGCTGCGTTTTTTTAGTTGGTCTGTTCGCCTAGTTCAGCGGAAGTGTCTTCGGTAACCGCGGTGTTGATCGAAGAGTCCACATAAGGCGCATTGGTAAGGTTTATTTGTAACTTAACCACGCTACCGACAAGATCAATCAGCGGTGCCCATTGTACTTTCTTTTCTTTCTCGAATACGTAATCGAAATTCTCAGGGCTCCAATCAATGAAGTATTGAGGGTTAAGAGTGCGTCCTAAAAAGCGTACTTCATAGTGAAGGTGTGGTCCGGTTGAATTACCGCTGTTACCACATGTAGCAATGACGTCCCCTTTACTGACAAACTGGCCACTCTTAGCTTTAAATTTATGTAAGTGGGCGTAAGAGCTCATAAAACCAAATGAATGACGCACCGTCATATAGTTACCATAACCCTGACGGCTTGGTCTTACTGTTTCAATCACCCCATCGGCTGGCGCTAAGATTTGTTCACCTGTTTTACAGGTGAGGTCGATACCAGTGTGCAACTGACGTTTACCAGATATCGGGTTAGTACGTCGTCCGTAAGACGAGGAAACGCGCTGATAAGTAACCGGGCTGTCATTGGGAATTAAGCGCAGCATAGTGGCACGTACTGCAGAGTCAATGGCAGCAGCATCAATACGTTCCGCCAATGGCATGTCTGTATCGTAGAGCTCTTCATTGGTGAGACCTAGAACTGCTTCAACGTCATTGACTCGTTTACTCAAAAGCTGGAGCTCATCACGCTTCTCTTCAAGCTCTTGAGACAGATCGTGAGTGACATTGACTTGTTCTTCTAGCTTAGCTTCAAGTAGCGCTTTTTCTTGCTGTAGATCCGTCAGAGACACTTCAGTGGATGACAGCTGTGTTCGAGATTGGTTATAGGAATAACCGACTAAGCCCAAGGCAACAGGAAAGGCTGCAGCGAAGAGGATGGCTGTGTAAGTACGCTTTCGTCCTAAACGCAGAGTTCGTTTCTTTCCTTGTTCATTCGGTATTACTACCTTGATTCTATTCGGCATAGTGATTATCGCTACACCACATTTGTCTATGGAATGTGGTGATTTTTCAGTTAATTTCGTTATTTTGTGGGTGAAAATCACAAAAAAGAGGGCGCTATTATTAGCGCCCTCTTGAAAAAAAACAAGTTTATCTCAAATTCAAACGGTTATTTTGAGATGCGTTTGTATTTAATACGGTGTGGTTCAGCAGCTTCTGGACCCAAAGTCTTCTTCAGCCATTCCATGTACTCAGTGTAGTTACCTTCGTAGAAGTTAACTTGACCTTCATCGCGATAGTCGATGATGTGAGTAGCGATACGGTCTAGGAACCAGCGGTCGTGCGAGATAACCATGGCACAGCCAGGGAACTCTAATAGCGCTTCTTCAAGTGCACGTAGTGTCTCAACGTCTAGGTCGTTGGTAGGCTCATCGAGTAGCAACATGTTACCGCCCGCTTTAAGCAGCTTAGCTAGGTGAACACGGTTGCGCTCACCACCGGAAAGCTCACCGATGATCTTCTGTTGGTCACTACCTTTGAAGTTAAAGCGTGAGCAGTAGGCGCGCGCTGGAATTTCAAAGTTGTTGATCTTAATGATGTCAGCGCCTTCTGAGATCTCTTGGAACACCGTATTGCTGTCGTTCATTGAGTCGCGGAACTGCTCTACAGAAGCCAGTTTCACGGTTTCACCCAGTTCAATCGTGCCAGAATCCGGTTGTTCTGTAACGCTTAGCATCTTAAATAGTGTCGATTTACCTGCACCGTTGGCACCAATGATACCGACGATAGCACCTTTTGGAATGCTGAAAGAAAGATCATCAATCAGCACTCTGCCATCGAATGACTTAGTCAGGTTGTTCACTTCTAGAACTTTGTCACCTAGACGTTCGCCTGGTGGAATGAATAGCTCGTTCGTTTCGTTACGCTTTTGATGATCGCCACTCTGTAGCTCTTCAAAACGTGCCATACGTGCTTTTGATTTAGCTTGACGACCCTTAGGGTTTTGACGAACCCATTCCAGCTCTTTCTCAATGGTTTTCTGACGAGCTTTCTCTTGAGACGCTTCTTGTTGTAGACGTGCGTCTTTTTGCTCTAGCCATGACGTGTAGTTACCTTCCCATGGAATACCTTCACCACGGTCCAGCTCAAGAATCCAGCCTGCTGCGTTATCTAGGAAGTAACGGTCGTGGGTAATCGCAACAACAGTACCATTGTAATCCACTAGGAAACGTTCAAGCCACGCAACAGATTCTGCATCTAGGTGGTTGGTTGGTTCGTCGAGAAGCAGCATATCTGGCTTCTCAAGTAATAGGCGACAGATAGCAACACGGCGGCGCTCACCACCCGATAGGTGTTGAATCTTAGCATCCCATTCAGGAAGACGAAGTGCGTCCGCGGCACGCTCTAAGGCGTTGTTCAAGTTATGACCATCTTTCGCTTGAATAAGTGCTTCTAATTCGCCTTGCTCTTTTGCTAGAGCATCGAAGTCGGCATCTGGCTCAGCATAAGCAGCATAAACCTCGTCTAAGCGCTTCATTGCACCCGCAACATCAGATACGGCTTCTTCAACAATTTCACGTACGGTTTTTGATTCATCAAGAACAGGTTCTTGCGGCAAGTAACCTACGTTTAGACCAGGTTGCGGACGCGCTTCACCATCGATATCAGTATCAATACCCGCCATGATACGTAGAAGGGTAGATTTACCAGCACCATTGAGGCCTAGAACACCGATTTTTGCACCAGGGAAGAAGCTAAGAGAGATATCTTTAAGGATTTGTCGCTTGGGTGGCACTACTTTGCTCACGCGCGACATGGTATAGACGTATTCAGCCATTGCCGATCGTTCCTACTTTCTGAGGTCAATAAAGTTGTTATTTTACACTACGCAGTCAGAACGTTTCAATTTTCGTTGTGCGATCTTAAGCCTCATTATTAGTCAAAATGTGCCATTAGGGGATGAACCAGAGAATTCTCAACATTGGAAACAAATTCTTAATCACAAACCCATTGGCAAGTAGAGGGAATTGGTCTTAAATTGAAGATTGACCATGTATTTAAATGAAGCTGACAAGGCTAAATGAAAAACGACAACAATAATCTCTCTGGTCATTCTTCACAGCATCTAAGGAAAACGGCACATGCTTTTATACGTGCGGTATAAGCAACGACTGCTTGCAGTTACTTCGGTCATTGTAGCCTCTTTGGCATGGCCTACATTGGCAGCAGAATCAAAATTAGAACAACAGCGCTTAGATTATGATAAGGCTCAGAAGCTGATAGATAACAAAGATATTAGTGGTTATCAAAAGCTTCGCCCTAAAATTGCAGGCTATTCGCTCACGCCTTATATCGACTATCGAGTATTTTCTTTACAGCTAAGCGACAAATCGCCCGATGACGTTGAGACGTTTATAGAACAACATAAGAGCTTCCCTTTTTCTTCTCGTATTCGAGCACCGTACTTGGACCAGCTGGCTCGCCAAAACAAATGGCAAGACATTTTGACGTTTCAAACCTCTTATCCAAATGGTGAACGATATCAATGCCACTATCACTATGCTCAGTGGAAAACTGGCAATAAGCGAGACGCGTTTAAAGGCGCGGAAACCTTATGGTTGAGTGGGAATAGTGTCGACAGTGCTTGCGATGGTTTATTCTCGGCGTGGGATAAGTCGGGTGCGTTGACTGATGAACTGATCGTCGAGCGAATGATTTTAGCGTTTGAGAAACGCAATGGTTCACTGATTAACTATTTGAATAAAAAATTGTCATCTTCGACAGGTAAGCAACAAGGCAATCAAATCAAAACGCTGTTTAAGTCGCCGAATAAAGTGGTGTCTTTCGCTGACAGTAATTTCCCACAACCGTATAAAAATCAGCTTATTGAACTATCGCTGCAAAAACTAGCACGCAGTGATAAAGATAAGGCAAGAACGGTTTTAGCAACATTAGCGAGAAACGCTTCCTTAGACGATACGTTACAGCCGTCAATGCAAGATTATGTCGCCATGCGCTATATGACAACGGATTCTGACTCCGACGCTAAATGGCGTGATTCAGTGCTTCGCCAATCAAATAATGCTGGTTATTTAGAGCGTAGAGCACGTCTCGCTGTGCAAGAAGCCGACTGGGAAGGCCTAAATGGCTGGGTTGGTAAAATGTCGCCTGAGAAACAAGAAACCAGCCGCTGGCAATATTGGTTGGCACGCTCTGAGCTGGCGACAGGCAATCAAGAACAAGGAATAAAACGCCTAGAAGGGATCGTCGGTCAACGTAACTTTTACAGCGCAGCTGCTGCAACCTACCTGGAACATTCCATTGTCTATCCGGTTTCTACTACGGTTCTAAATCCGAACATCGTCGCGCCATATCAGCGCAGTTTAGATCGAATTGAGGAGTTGATTGAGCGAGACAAGATTGCCGTTGCTAAATCAGAGTGGCGTTTCTTATTGTCGAACGTAGGTGCCGATGAAAAGCAGATGTTAGCGGCTTATGCTGGTAAAAAACGCTGGCATCACTTTACTGTGGTAGCAACCATTTCTGCCAAAATGTGGGACAACATGTCATTACGGTTCCCGATGGCACACCGTTGGTGGTTTGACTTTTACAGTGACAAGCTCGATCTAGATAGTGTATTACTCATGTCTTTAGCACGACAAGAGAGTGCGATGGATGTTGAAGCTCGTTCGCCTGTTGGTGCTCGTGGCGTGATGCAGATTATGCCAGCGACGGCGAAGTACACGGCGAAAAAGCACCAGATTCGTTATAGCAGCACCAACGATTTGTATCAGGTGGGTAAAAACATTGAAATAGGTTCTCACTACCTTAATGAATTACTCGGTAATTATGACGGCAACCGCATTTATGCGTTAGCGGCCTACAATGCAGGGCCCAATCGCGTTAAACGTTGGCGGGCAGCCTCGGATGGAAAGTTAGACGCCATAGCGTTTATCGAAGCCATACCATTTAGAGAAACTCGCGGTTATGTTCAAAATATTCTTATGTTCCAAGTTTACTATCGAGACTTACTCGGTGCTGAGGGAAGTTTCCTCACGGAATCGGAAAGCAATCAGCGTTACTAATTGAGAGAGACTATCAATTCACGTCGCCTTGGGGGTAGAATGAGAACTGAATGTTTCTGATGGAATATTAAATGGAACCATACTATCAAGATTGGCAGCAAGTCTTAGACCTTATTCAGCGTTCACAAAGCAGTGAACAACAAGCGATGCTGATGACGATGTTGCTGACACCCGATGAACGCGAAGCGGTGACGGCACGTGTCAACATTCTCTGTGAGTTATTAAAAGGAGACATGTCGCAGCGTCAAATTAGTCAGATGCTTGGCGTAGGTGTGGCGACGATTACTCGAGGATCTGCTGAGGTAAAGCGTTTGGCAGATAAAGATAAGAATGCGCTAAGTGATCTTTTACTCAAATAAGCGAAACCATTAGGTTTCGCTTACCTTATTAGATAACTTTTATTTAGAAGTGTTCAGGATTGGTAAATGGGATCAATGCCAATATCAATGCTTGGTGGTACACCGAACTGCGAGTTAGCTGATGCTGAGTTAACAAACCAATAGCGCCACCTTTTTGTTTGATATTATCGGTACCAAAGGTTTGATCCATTACATCACCAAGTTCAACCGTCGGTGATAACTGTTTGATGACTGCTGGTGGAAGCATAAGACTAGCACTTCTTGACTCACCCACCTGCGCACCCTTTTCAATAATCATCCATGCAAACGTAGAATACCCCTCAAAACCGGCTTCAATTCCAACATAGAAATCGCCATCCACGATGACGTTTTTAGCATTATGAACGCGTGTTTTAGCGCCTCGGTGAGTTTCGTCGTTGCTCATTGGTTGATCTGCCACACCGCTAGGGACATTGACGCCTTCAAAAGTAAAGGATTGGTGAGGAAAAGCGGATTCAAAAGCGCTCTTGACGGCATTGATCTTTGCTGGATTTAGCGACGCAATAACCACTTTGTTCATGATGAATTATCCATATCTATACGTTTGGGCTCAATTCTAACGTAAATCTACCTTAAATTTGTCATTTAATGGTGATGAGTTTTCTATCATTCTAGCGAGCGCTAAATGCCTCAATTAGGAATAATTACATTTTATATGGTATGGTATACTGTACTTTTTCAGGGTATGATACGCATAAGAGATACTAGAAATGAAATTGAAAAAAGTAGTGGTTGCCTTAGGGCTTATTTCTCTTGTTGGTTGCCAAGCAACGCAGCGACAAAATGCGACAACGGGGCAATACGAAACGAATTCTGCAACTAAAGGCGCGGTTATTGGCGCTATTGCGGGAACGGCTGTAGGGATTGCGTCAGGCGGTGACAGCCGTGGGATTCTTATTGGTGCAGCAAGTGGTGCAGCGCTTGGGGGCGGAGTCGGATACTATTTCGATCAACAAGAAAAGGCGTTAAGACAGGAGTTATTGAACTCAGGTGTCCAAGTGCAACGGGTAGGCGATAATCAACTGCTATTGCGCTTAGAAAATGGTATTGGTTTTGACAGCAATTCTCACGCACTCAACAGTAACATTCATAATACGCTCAAGGGCGTTGCGCGTATTTTAGTGGAATATCCTGATACCAGTTTGGTGATTGACGGTTATACAGATAGCACTGGCAGTGCTCAGTACAATCAAGAACTATCAGAAAAAAGAGCTGAGCAAGTCCGTTCGTTCTTGATTAGTCAGAATGTCGCGCCAGGACGTGCTGTTGCTCGTGGTAATGGCGAGCGTTTTCCTATTTGCAGCAATGCTACTCCTGAAGGGCGTCAGTGTAATCGTCGTGTAGAGATCAAAATATTACCGCTTAAGTAATCACATTGATTTATCAATGAGATAAAAGTAGCCCCAGCTTATTTATCTGGGGCTATTGTGTGTTACTCACCTAAATCAGGCATCACTGGTTTGACATTATCAATGGGATAACAACCAAGAACCTTAAGATATTTGGTTATCTTAATCAGCTCCCGAATCGCGTGTTGCATTGATTCAGAATCTTTGTGCGCCTCGACGTCCACATAAAACATCTCTTCCCAAGGGTTCCCCATAATAGGGCGTGACTCGAGTTTGGTCATATTGATGCCATAGCGCTGCAGTACCAATAAGGTTTCGACTAAAGAACCCGCTTGTTGAGAGGTCGCCATAATAAAAGTCGTTTTGGCCGGAATTTGTGCCGATACTTCGACAGGCTTTCTAGCAACAACAATAAACCGAGTATGATTTTCGGTTTGATTAGCGATATCACTTTGAATCGATTGCAACCCATACAATTTACCACTTGCTGCATGTCCAATGGCAGCGACATCATCTCGGTTCAGCTGCTGTACTTTCTGCATCGCGTCCGCGGTACTTGCACAAGATTTTAGTTGAACCCCTGATAGTCTTCCCAAAAACTCACTACATTGCTGATGAGGTTGAGGGTGAGAATACAGCGTTTTAATGTTTTCTAAACGAATCTCTTTCGTCGCAACTAAGCAATGTTCAATCGGTTGAGTAATTTCACCAACAATATGTAACGTTGTGTGCTGTAGTAAATCGAAGACTTCATTGATTGAGCCCGAGCTGGTGTTTTCAATAGGTAAGACTCCAAAATCGGCATGACCAGACTCAACCGTTTTGGTGACTTCTTTAAATTGATCGCAATTCAGTTCAATTAGCTCTGTGTTCTTACGTGAAAAATAATCTCTGCTAGCGAGATGTGAGTAAGACCCTTTTGCGCCTAGAAAGGCGACTCTAGCAACCGGCTTTCTGCTTTGTTGAGGGTTGGCAAGATTCTGGAGATAGACCTGTTGCAGTAAGACGGAATCTTCAATGATAGTGTGGAAAATTTTGGTGATGTAAGACGCATCCAGTTCGTATTTGTCTTTACCGTTAGTGATCAGCTTAACCAGTAACTGTTGTTCACGAGCGGCGTCTCGAACCGGTTTTGAAGTTTCGACTTTGCTTTTTGCTACTTCAATACTGAGTTTGCGACGTTCAGAAAGAAGCTTCAACAGGTTGTCGTCTAGTTCATTCAGACGTAAGCGAATTTCTTCAAGTGAGTAGTTTGTGTCTATCATCAAATAATCCTTATAAAAAAACCTCCCATTGGGAGGCTTTCCGTTCGTTTTTGACTTTTCTTTCGAAAACGAAGAAGCCTCCAAGCCTAGTGGAGAAAAAAGAAGTCAAAAAAGAACAGATTAGTCGGGTACATAGTATATGTAGTCGTAAGTTTTTATTGGGCTAAGCCACACAATAAGCAAGGGAGTGGGGAGCGTCAAGCAAAAAAATAGCGCCTTACGGCGCTATTCTACAATCGTTCTATTTATGAGCCTTTATTCGGTTTCTTCTGCCAACTCAGGCTTATCGGTGCGTCTCGCTTCTGGCTTATGTCTGAGTTTGTTCAGCTGACGTTCTAACTTCTGTTCTACCTCGTTAACGGCAGCGTATAAATCTTCATGAGTAGCGGAAGCGACAAGTTTGCCTTTGGGTACCGTAATGGACGCTTCGAATTTCATTTGTTTGTTTGGCTCTTCGCTGAAAGCAGTTTGGCAACTAATGATGTCGACTTGCCATTTTTCTAATTTCTTAAACTTGCTTTCGATATGCTCACGGATTGCAGAGGTGATCTCAATGTTTTTACCAGTGATGTTTACTCTCATATGTTTTTTCCTCTGTTGCATCCCTCATGGGTTAACTCCAGATTACTTATCCATAGAGAAAAGAATGTGATCTAGATCACTAAATTGAGAGGGTTTTTCGCATCCAAATTTAAATGTGATCTAACGCAAAACTTTTTACTGTTAACACACAAAAAGACTTTCTTTTCCGTCAAAAGTCATTAAGTTGGAAAGAGTAGCGCACTGAAAATCCTCCATTTTTGGCGCACTATTACGACCTAAGAAATCTCCTGCTTAAAATTCACCCTATATAGAAATGTGATATTGGTCACTCTGTGGCGGTTTCCTTTTTTGAACCTAAAACTCTATAAAATTCAATGTCACTATTGAGTGCTTGCTGCTCTTGTCTAATCTGTTGAAGTGATTCAAGTTGCTTGTAAATAACATAATAACGATTGATGTTTGCGACATAAGTGACTGGTTCTGAACTGATATTTCTCCGCGCCATAAGCTCAACATTACCAAACCATTTGTTAGGGTTGTATCCGTGCTTTGTCGCTAATCGGCGCATTTTAGCAATGTTTCCTGGACCGGCATTGTACGCCGCAAGTGATAAATAGACCTTGTCATCGTCGCTAATGTCATCGTCGCTAAAATACCGATCTTGAATAAAGCGCATGTACTTCACACCAGCATGAACATTGTTGTCTATTTCATTGATATTCTTGATGTTGACGTTTCGATCCCTTGCGGTGCTCGGCAGTACTTGCATAATGCCTACCGCCCCTTTAGGAGAGACCTTATTTTGGTTAAGCTTAGATTCCTGAAAGGCCTGAGCCGCGATCATAAGAAAATCGAAATCGTACTTGTCACCATACTTTTTGAACAGTGAGATAAGTTTGTCTAGCTGCTGGACATTTTTAGGATCAAGTGCTTTTGAAAACCAAGATGTATTTTCTAAGTATTTATTATAAATAACATTTCCTAATAATGTTCCTTGCTTAGCTGTTTTTATATAGCCGTTCACCAGCTTCGCTAGCTGTGGAGAATTCTTGCGCATAGCCCAAGCAATTTGACCATTGTTACTAAGCGGAATGGAATCATGGATATTTAGGTCACCGAATGTCTTTTTCCAAAAGAAGGCTTTGTGGCTGTCTAGTACCGTCGCGTCGATATATCCTTGTTTGACCATTTCAACCAACTCGTAGTCTTGTAAGGTTTCTTCTAGATACTGCACGTAGACGGGCGCTTTGCCTTGACTTGTAAGCTTTTGATTTAAAGCCTGAAGGTTCTCGAAGTAACTAGAACTGCCACGAACCCAAATTTCTTTGCCACTTAAGTCCTCAATGCTATCTAAAGCAGGAAAATCATCATTCGTTACGATGAGCTCACTGATATCTGAAAGAATCGGTGTGCTAAACTGGACGACTTTTTCTCTTTTCGGCGTAATGGTAAGGTTGGCAACGACCAGGTCACCATACCCATTGACCAGAGCTGGAATAAGATCGTCCCGAGGAACGGGAATCACTTGCAGCCTCACCTTCGGATACCTTTTTTTCAGGCTTTTTTCGAAGTGGTAAAGTTGCTCTGCCCCAATACCTTTAGGCTGGCCTTTTTCGATGTAGTAAAAACCGAGATCAGCTGAGACTAAAACACGAATAATGTGCTTTTCAGTCAAAGTCTCTAGATTGCCAGTGTACGGCTCGTTGCTTAGAGGCGTTAACTCTAAAGCTCTTACTGGAAGCGTCATAATCCCTATGACAAAACATATTAAAATCGCCTTCACAACTATCCCTTTTTGCTACTGCGCTATAGATAAATATATAAATAAAAAAGGGATTTTTCCAATTAATGGATATAAAAAAAGCGCTGCAGTGGCAGCGCTTTGAAAGGCAAGTTTGTCCATAACCCTAAAGTGGGTTTAGCTCCATCAATTTCTCGGTACGCTCGACTTGTTCCTGCATTCCTAGTTCTTCAAAGGCTTTCTTTTGCAAAACGAGTGACTGACGAGCAGCTTCGGTGTCAGGGTACGTTTTTTGAATTTCTTGAGCTCGGTTAATCGCGGCAATCCAAGCCTCGCGACGAACATAGAAATCAGCCGTAGCAAGATCGTAGTTCGCCAGTCGGTTTTTCAACGCCACCATTCGTTTTTGTGCATCTTCTGCGTAAGCGCTGTTAGGGTAACGTTTTAATAAACGATCGAAGTCAGCAAAAGCCGCTTTTACCGGCTCCGGGTCACGATCAGAACGATCGACTCTGAGAAGATCGTGCATGAAGTTTCGGTCTTGTGCCATATGCGTCAATCCACGCATATACAATACCCAGTCAGAACGCTCATGCGTTGGATTTAATCGAGAAAAACGCTCAATAGTCGCTAAGCCTAGCGCTAAATCATCGTTTTTGTAATAAGCGTAAATCAAATCAAGTTGCACTTGTTCTGTATAAGCACCAAATGGGTAACGTGAATCCAGCGCTTCAAGACGCTCAATGGCTGATGTCCAGTTACCACCTTGTAACGATTCTTGAGCTTCAGCATAAAGCTGAGAAGGCGGAACATCTGGGACGGTGACTTCTTTGTCAGCACAACCAAACAACAAAGCTAGAGAAAGCAAGCCTGTTAGTTTAAGTAGTTTCATACGAGAACGAGTTTCCTTGACGTAAATATTTTTCCGTGTCCATTACTTTTCTTGTCAGTAACAGATACAATGATGGGCTATATTATCCACACTCGTGGTATTAGTCCCAAGGTTTTTTAAAAAGTTCGATATGGCTCAGCAGATTGAATTAACAAATACAGTAAAAGACAGCCAGCTAGGTCAGCGTTTAGACCAAGCTGTGGCTGAATTGTTCGCAGATTTTTCTCGTTCACGCCTGAAAGAGTGGCTTTTGGACGGGAAAATTACCGTTAACGGCGAGGTAATCACAAAACCACGTACCAAAGTAATGGGCGGTGAAGTTATTACCGTGCAAGCTGAACTAGAAGATGAGGAGCGTTTCGAAGCTCAAGACATCCCTCTAAATATCGTTTATGAGGATGATGACATTATTGTAATCAATAAGCCAAGAGATTTCGTTGTTCATCCTGGAGCAGGGACACCAGATGGCACGGTTCTTAATGCATTGTTACATCATTTTCCAGCGACTGCAGAAGTACCTCGTGCAGGTATTGTTCACCGTCTTGATAAAGATACGACAGGCTTGATGGTTGTCGCTAAGACCGTACCCGCTCAAACTCGTTTAGTGCGTGCTTTGCAAAAACGCAACATCACACGTGAATATGAGGCTATTGCGATTGGTAAAATGACCGCTGGCGGTATGGTCGATAAACCGATTGGCCGTCACTCGACGAAACGTACACTGATGGCAGTGAACGAACTCGGTAAACCAGCAGTAACACATTATCGTGTCGCTGAGCATTTCCGTGAGCATACGCGTATTCGTCTACGTCTAGAAACGGGCCGAACGCACCAAATCCGTGTTCATATGTCCTATCTGCAACACCCATTGTTAGGCGATAGCGCTTATGGCGGCCGCGCTCGCATTCCACGCGGAGCGAGTGAGGAATTGACCCAAATGATTCGTAGCTTCGATCGTCAAGCTCTACATGCGGTCATGCTTAAGTTTGCACATCCTGTTACTGGAAAAGAGATGACGTTCCATGCGCCTATTCCAGATGACATGGTTGTGATGACCGAAGCGCTGCGTGAAGACGCCAAGTTGAATAAAGAAGAAGACTATTAATGTCACTTCTGACACCAAACTGGGTCACACCTAATAATGTTGAGGCGGTAAGTTCAACACGTGAAAATGGCGTCTCTAAGGCGCCATTTTCCAGCTTTAATTTGGGGATGCATGTTGGTGATGAACCTTCCGATGTCTTGGCAAACCGTCAGGTGTTGCAAATCAGTGCGGATATGCCGTCGTCACCTGTTTGGTTGAATCAAACGCATTCGACTAACATCGCTATCGTCCAAGCCGCAACGGAACAAGTTCTGGACGCGGACGCGAGTTTCACACGAACGCCAGGTGTGGTGTTAAGTGCTATGACGGCAGATTGCTTGCCAATTCTAATATGTGCCAAGGATGGAAGCGCTGTGGCGGCTGTGCATGCAGGCTGGCGTGGTTTAGCTGACGGAATTGTCGAAAAGGCTGCGAATTTGTTTGATAGCGAGGCGCAAGCTTGGATCGGTCCCGCAATTGGCTTTGACGCTTTTGAAGTGGGTCTGGATGTTAAGCATGCATTTTGTCAGACGAACCCAGAATATAGCGTTGCGTTTAAAGCAGGCGCGAACCCAGATAAGTGGCTTGCTGATTTAGCACATATTGCACAGATGAAGTTGCAAGCGTCAGGCATTAGGGATGTCACGCTAAGTAGTCTATGTACATTTAGCGATGAAAAGCGTTTCTTTTCTTATCGACGTGATGGACAGACGGGGCGTATGGCAAGCTTTATCTGGATCAATCATTGATTTTGTTTTCTTTATCTTGAAATCCGTTGGTCTAGCAACCATCTTAATTGCATAACAAGTGGTATGTAATTTAATAGGGGGTTGCTATGCGCCTAGATCGATTTACTAGCAAATTCCAAATTGCTATTTCTGATGCTCAATCACTGGCATTGGGCCGAGATCATCAATACATTGAACCTGTCCACCTCATGGTTGCGCTGCTCAACCAAGAGGGCGGTTCTATTCGTCCATTGTTAACCATGCTAAATGTTGACGTGGTTCAATTGCGTTCTAAGTTGTCTGAGTTAATGGACAAACTGCCAAAAGTCACAGGTGTTGGTGGCGATGTTCAGTTGTCGAGTGCCATGGGGCAGTTATTTAATCTCTGCGACAAAATTGCCCAAAAACGTCAAGATACCTACATTTCTTCCGAGATCTTTTTGCTTGCGGCAATTGAAGATAAAGGCCCCTTAGGTGCACTTTTGAAACAGCAAGGGCTAACTGAGACTAAAGTTAATCAAGCAATCGAACAAATCCGCGGTGGTCAGAAAGTGGATGACCCTAATGCAGAAGAAAAACGCGAGGCTTTAGAAAAGTTTACCATCGATCTCACTGAGCGAGCGGAACAAGGAAAGCTGGATCCAGTTATTGGTCGTGACGATGAAATTCGCCGTACTATACAAGTGCTTCAACGTCGTACCAAAAATAACCCCGTCATAATCGGTGAGCCCGGTGTAGGTAAAACGGCAATCGTAGAGGGGCTTGCTCAACGCATCATCAATAATGAAGTCCCTGAAGGATTGCGTGGGCGTCGAGTGCTTTCTTTAGATATGGGCTCACTGGTAGCGGGTGCGAAATATCGCGGTGAGTTTGAAGAACGCTTGAAATCGGTCTTAAACGAGCTAGCTAAAGAAGAAGGTAATATCATTCTGTTCATCGATGAGCTGCACACGATGGTTGGTGCAGGTAAAGGCGAAGGCTCGATGGATGCAGGTAATATGTTGAAACCTGCATTGGCACGAGGTGAGCTACATTGTGTTGGTGCGACGACGTTGGATGAATATCGTCAATATATTGAAAAAGATGCAGCGTTAGAACGACGTTTCCAAAAAGTACTGGTTGATGAACCGAGTGTCGAAGACACCGTTGCGATATTACGTGGCTTGAAAGAGCGTTATGAGCTTCATCACCATGTAGAAATTACCGATCCTGCCATTGTTGCGGCGGCAAGTTTATCGCATCGATATATTACGGATAGGCAACTACCGGATAAGGCTATCGATCTTATTGACGAAGCCGCATCGAGCATTCGACTCCAGATAGATTCAAAGCCGGAATCTTTGGACAAGTTGGAACGTAAAATCATTCAACTAAAAATTGAGCAGCAAGCTCTTAAAAATGAGTCAGATAATGCCAGTGAGAAGCGTCTGCTTGCTCTGAATGAAGAGTTAGAGACCAAAGAGCGTGATTACGCAGAATTGGAAGAAGTCTGGAATGCTGAAAAAGCAGCGTTATCGGGGACTCAACATATAAAGTCTGAGCTTGAACAGGCAAGACTTGATATGGATGTAGCAAGACGTGCCGGTGATTTGAACCGAATGTCTGAACTGCAATACGGTCGTATTCCAGAGCTAGAGAAACAACTCGATTTGGCGACTCAAGCTGAGATGCAAGAAATGAGCTTGCTTCGAAACAAAGTGACAGATGCTGAAATCGCAGAAGTGCTGTCAAAGCAAACAGGGATTCCTGTATCTAAAATGCTTGAGGCAGAAAAAGACAAGCTTTTGAAAATGGAAGATGTACTGCACAAACGTGTCATCGGCCAAGCGGAAGCGGTCGAAGTCGTCTCTGATGCTATTCGCCGTAGTCGAGCCGGCCTTGCAGATCCTAACCGTCCAATAGGTTCTTTCTTATTCCTTGGTCCAACTGGCGTGGGTAAAACCGAACTGTGTAAAACGCTCGCAAGCTTTATGTTTGATAGCGAAGATGCCATGGTGCGTATCGACATGTCAGAGTTTATGGAGAAACACTCAGTTGCTCGATTAGTTGGTGCACCTCCGGGGTATGTAGGTTATGAGGAAGGGGGTTACCTAACGGAAGCCGTTAGACGTAAACCCTACTCGGTCATTTTGCTCGATGAAGTAGAGAAGGCACATCCTGACGTGTTCAATATTCTACTGCAAGTGCTCGACGATGGTCGTTTAACCGATGGACAAGGTAGAACCGTCGATTTTAGAAATACGGTTGTTATTATGACATCTAATCTTGGCTCATCACGGATCCAAGAGAATTTTCAGGTGCTGGATTATGATGGTATCAAGCGAGAAGTCATGGATGTGGTGACCTCCCACTTTAAGCCTGAGTTCTTAAATCGTATCGATGAAAGTGTCGTGTTCCATCCGTTGGGTGAGGAGCACATCAAGTCGATTGCTGGTATTCAATTGCAACGCTTGGGCAAGCGTATGGAAGACAGTGGTTATCATTTGGTAGTGGCTGATGCTGCGTTAGATTACATCGCCAAAGTAGGTTATGACCCAGTATATGGAGCTAGGCCGCTTAAAAGAGCGATTCAACAAACTATCGAAAACCCACTTGCGAAAGAAATCCTTGCAGGCAAAGTCGACCCAACTAAGCCTGTTCGCTTAATAGTGAGCAACGACAAAATTGCGGTAGGGCAATAAATAGTAAAGATAATTGAGAGATAAAAGGGGGCCTCGCCCCCTTTTTTGTGCCTTTTTTCAGCGCTTTGTTTCTTTTGTGTTCGAACAGCATAAAAAAACGATTTTATTGAAAATTAATGCTTGCCAACAATCGGTTCGTCTCTATAATGCCACCTCACTGACACGGGGTGAGGCAACTAAAAGCCCTAGCGCGTTAGTCGGTCAGATTGCTTGTAAAAAGCAAAGCAAAATTAGTTAGAAAAGTGGTTGACACGATAACTGAAATAGCTAAAATGACCGTCCGTTTTGAGCAAAGCTCGAAACAAGCTCTTTAACAATATAAACCTATCAATCTGTGTGGGCACTCGTTGATGATAATCAAATTAGATATTTCTCTTAATAAAGAGCGGTATCAAATTAGGTTTCAATGAAACGAAGTGACCATTGAATCGAAAGATTCAGCACAGTCAATTCAAACATTACTTTATGTAATGTTCAGTATTCATTGAGCCGAACAAAATCTTAAATTG
>NZ_OANU01000008.1 GCF_900089835.1 Vibrio thalassae
GGTTCATTATTGAAACGATTAATGACCAATTAAAGAATATATCTCAAATAGAGCACTCAAGGCATCGCAGCTTACATGGTTTTATGTTGAATTTACTTGGCGGACTAATCGCTTACTGTCTGAAACCAGAAAAGCCATCACTCAACATCACAAACACTGAAAAGACAGGATTGATGGCGATGGCTTAAACCGATCTCAGGTTAAGTTATTCTGTTAACGCCCAGTTTACCGCTAATCTTGCTGCCTAGGATCTCTGCTAGCGCAAAGATCCTAGGCATAATTACATAATCGTAATAATCTTTAATAAAATACTATTATTATCACGAATCTAATTTGTTTATAAACTTGCCTCGTTGAAATATAGGAGCAAGTCATGACCAAACGATTATTAGTTCAATTCCGTTATGTAAGCTGGATTGCCATCATTGGCTCTATGGCAGGTTCTGTTTTATTGTTCCTAATCGGAGCAGCAAAAACGTACAATGCGTTCGGAGTTTTTCTGTTCAATACGGCGCCACCAGCAGAATTATTGCATCTAGACCGAGCTGATATTGCCATCAGTTATCTCATTAAGTCTTTGGATACTTTTCTCGTCGCCTTAGTTCTGTTTATCTTCTCCCATGGTGTGTATACCTTATTTATCAAGAACAAGTCGGCAGAAGAGACTGGCACCACTCTCAGCTGGATAAAAACGCCAAATATCGGGCACTTAAAAAATAAACTCGCCGAAGTCATTATTATCATTCTCTTTGTTAAGTTTCTTGAGCTGGTCTTAATAAACTTCAACCAACTTCGATGGGAAATGTTGGTGTTACCCGCGGCGATTCTCATGCTTAGCGCTGGGCTTAAACTATTGGGACTCAGTCAGCACAAATAAAAATGGCCGCCCGATAGGGCAGCCATTTAGTATCTTCACTCTAGGTGACACGCTACATAGTTACGGTAACGGACAACCCATTATCGCCATTCATCGCATAACGAACGCGTGTCACTTGATCAGCTTTGTTTGTATCGAGCATACGTGATATTGAACCTTTACGAATCCATACCGCTAGCATCGCATCAACTCCATCTTCACTAATAGAGAATTTCTTTGCAAGATCGTGCCGGCTCACACCAGGATGCGTCTCAATAAACGATTTGAGCTCAGTCAAAATCATGCTGTTTGTGCCTCCAGGTTATTTTGCTTTTTACCTTCGCTTCTCAACAGCTTGTATACCAGAGCGTAGACCACCAGTATCGCCGCGATCCATGCAGAGCTGGTCACTGGACTGGCGCTAAAATGCGTCACTTGGTAATAAAGTGTCGCACTTCCATAGGCAAGACCCATCGTCCACACTGCAATAAAGCGAGCGTATTTTTGACCAAACTCCCTCACATAAGCCCCCATTGCTGCTACGCAAGGTGTATAAAGCAAAATGAAAATCAAATAAGCAAATGCAGCGTTACCTGTAACAAAGAACCCCTTCAAGTTACCAAAGATAGACGTGTCTACTTCTTGATCTTCTGCAACGGCAGACTTGTCCGACAGATCACCCACATCAACACCTAATGGATCAGAGTAACTTAGCCCTGCTAGGTTATCCGGAATAGACATTACGGCTTCATGTAAGCTACCGACCAAATCATACTCAGTATCTTCAGCTTCACTAGAAGTATATAGGCTATTTAGCGTGCCAACGACAGCCTCTTTTGCAAAGATGCCGGTAATAATACCTACAGTAGCAGGCCAGTTATCTTGTTGAACGCCCATTGGAGCAAACACAGGTGTCACCACTTGAGCGGCTTTCGATAAGACTGAGCTTTCAGTGTTCTCATTACCAAATGAGCCATCAGTTCCGACTGAATTTAAGAAACTCAAAATAGTCACTACAACAACAATGGTCTTACCTGCACCTAAAACAAAGCGCTTGAGCTTCTGCCATGTCTTGATCATTACGTTTTGGAACGTAGGCAATTCGTAGTCTGGCATTTCCATTACTAAGCTGTCGCTTGACCCTGGGTATACGGTGTTTTTTAGCACTAACCCAGTAAATACAGCCGCCACAATACCAAGCAGATAAAGAGCAAACACGATATTTTGACCACTTTCAGGGAAAAATGCTGCGGCAAATAAAGCGTAAACAGGAAGGCGAGCACCACAAGACATAAATGGCGCCATTGAAGCAGCAAGTTTTCGCTCACGTTCTTGATCCAATGTCCGTGTCGCCATGATAGATGGCACGTTACAGCCAAAACCTAAAACCAAAGGAACAAAAGCTTTACCCGGTAGACCGATTTTTTGCATCACTTTATCTAGTACGAACGCTGCGCGAGACATATAGCCAGAGCTTTCAAGTACTGCCAAGAACAAATACAACGCGGCAATAACCGGAATAAAGGTTGCTACGGTTTGGATACCACCACCAACACCATCTGCGATAAGAGTGACAAGCCAAACTGGAAGATGGTTATCAAGCAAATAGTGGCCCCCATCAACCAGCAATGCACCGACACCAATATCAAAGAAGTCGATAAATGCACTACCAATATTAATTGAGAACATGAACATTAAGTACATAACAACAAAAAAGAATGGAACACCCACCCATTTGTTGAGAATGATGGCATCGACTTGCTCAGTAAAACTGCGGCTTAATTTACCTTCACTACGACGAACTTTTTTGCACTGCTCGTGCAAGAAAGTGTATTTAACATCTGCGACTTGAAGGTCAATGTCTAGTCCAGTTTGTTTCACCGATAAATGCACTAAGTCACGCTGCTCAGCATTTAGCGTATTGAGTACCATGACATCATTTTCCAGAGCGCGTATCGCTAAAGCGCGAGCACTCACTTCGCCGCCTTCAAACATCGGTGCTATTTTATCGATAGCCTGTTCCATAGCATCGTCATACTTGATACTAAGTGCATCATGTGTAACGCCTTGAACTACGATTTTGTGCAAGCGGTCTTTGAGTACTTTGACTTGTGTTTTATCCGTTGCAGATAACGTCACAACAGGACAACCCAATGTTTTTTCAAGAGCAACGACATCGAGATTCACTCTCTCTCGCTTTAGTGCATCCATCTTATTGAGTACAACCACCATAGGGCGACCTAACTCACGCAGTTGCAGTGTCATGTACAAGCTGCGCTCAAGACTAGTCGCGTCAACGACATTAATGATGAGATCCACCGAGTTTGTTAACACCGCACGGGAAGCAATAGATTCATCGATACTATTACCGTCATTACCACTATCTAAAGCATAGATTCCGGGCAAATCTGTTAACTCAAAATGATCACCAAGATGATGGTATTGACCGGTTTTCTTCTCTACAGTAACCCCTGCCCAGTTACCAACTTGCTGCTTAGCTCCAGTTAGGCCATTAAACAATGTCGTCTTACCGCTGTTAGGGTTACCTACCGTTAAAATCTTGTAGTTCATGAGTGGGCCTCTACTTCAATGGCATTGGCGATATTGTTACGAATAGCAAGAGCCACGCCACGTACTTCAATTTGCAATGGGTCGCCCATCGGAGCACGACGAACCATCTTGACTTCTGTATTCGGTAATATCCCCATTACCATTAGCTTTTTACGAACATCGTCGTTCAATCCATTTAATGCAGTGATTCTTCCACTACTACCTATTTTCAGCTCTGCAAGTTTCATTAGATTCACCCGATTTCTGTTTAGTAATGAGAAATATTACTATTAGCACTAATTTTATAATTGAAAACTAACATACCGCTTTGAGTGAAATCAATTTTAACCAGATTGCAACTGTATTATTTGTCAAAATGTGTCCGTCAATTACGTCAATTTCATAAACGAATACAACTTTTCATGGCGAAGAAATGACAGAAATAAAAGACAAATAAAAACAAAAGGCTTATAAAACAATTACATAAACCAAATATCAAACAATGGCGCGATTCTTATAATAAGTTGCCGTTTTTTTTATAAGTAAAATAAGTAGAACTACTTATAGTTGAGAGCAACAGAGCAAACCTGCTCCTGTTAATCGAAATTCCAGAGGTGATGTGGGTAACCGCATCACTCCGGCAGCAAGCGAAGGTGTCATTGACGCCCGCGGTATGGTCCCCCGGCTATGCCGCGAATTTTTTCTTACTCGCCTCTCAAACTTCCCTCCGACAGCTACTTTTCTGATTTGTAAACAATTACTCTGTTTCCCATACTCAGAACAAGATGAACAAATGGAATTCGACACTATGTTGAAACTCAATGGTGATGTGGGAGAAAGCTTCGGCCGCTGGCAGATGGGGCAAGATGCTTCCCTGATCCCTTTACTCGATATGGCGAATATCGCTTGCGGCTTTCATGCCTCAGACCCCGACAACATGGTAAAAACCATCGACCTCTGCGTAACACATAGCGTTACAATAGGGGCACATCCGGGTTATGCAGACAAAGAAGGATTTGGTCGACGTTCAATTCCAATGACCGCTAATGAACTCATTCACTCCATGCTTTATCAAATTGGTGCGCTCAAGGCACTGGCTGAATATCGTGGTAGTAACATCGGTTATTTCAAGCCGCATGGTGCTTTATACCATGACATGATGCAATCTGACGAGATACTTAAATGTATGCTTACCGTGTCAGCGACTATCAAGCTTCCTGTTATGGTGTTGGCGACTTGCCGTTCAGCAAAGCTTCTGGAACTCGCGAATCAATATGGTGCCACATTGATATTCGAAGCCTTCGCGGACAGGCGCTACCTCGCATCTGGTTTATTAGCACCGCGAAGCCTTGATGGCGCGGTTCTGCACAACGACACCGATATTCTCAAACAAGTGTCTTCCCTGATTACACACCAATCTGTCGAGACCATTAACGGGCAAACGTTAACATTAAATGCCCAAACACTCTGCGTACATGGCGATAATGAAGCATCCATTCATATGGCGAAGACAATTCGCTCGCTTATTGATTCTCAAGGTGATTCATGAGACCCGACCTGCGCCTAATCGCCGTTTCTGAATCTGCGCTCATGGTGTACTTTGCTAAGGAAGTTGAGCTTAGCTTACCCAGTGCCATTCGCCAGTTATGCGACTGTCTTCAAGCTCAGTTTGGGACAGCGATTCTGAATCTTACCCCTTCCTACACAAGTTTACTGGTGGAATATCATCCTTTACGCACCAATCAACAGCAGCTCAGTCATTTCATAACAACTATTAAAGTCAACCACACGGACGCGGGCCTAGCATCATCGGTCATAACATTACCTGCCTACTATGCCACCGAAGTAGGTCCAGACTTAACGATAATGGCAAATCAACTGTCATTATCAGTAGCGCGTATTATCCAAATACATAGCGAAGCACTCTACACGGTTTGTGCTATTGGCTTCGCTCCAGGGTTTGCGTTCTTGGCGCAAGTTCCTGACGAAATCCAAGTTCCTAGGCTCGAGACACCTCGGCACCGAGTACCAAAAGGCAGTATTGGCATCGCTAAAAATCAAACCGCCGTTTATCCTCAAGATACACCAGGGGGGTGGCAAATAATTGGTAACTGCCCTATTGACCTGTATAACCCCAAACAACCACAACACTGCAAATTGAGCATTGGTGATAAGATTCGCTTCGAAGCCATTAACCAACAAGAGTTTATTCGTCTCGGAGGTCAAATATGCCGAAGTTGGTAGTGATCAATCAAGGTCACCACACTACGATTCAAGATCTTGGTCGCTACCACTGTTCTCACATTGGATTGAGTCAAGGAGGGGTCAGCGATCTCCACGCTCACTGCTGGGGTCAAAAACTGTTAGGTAACCCATCGCAAAATCCAAGCTTGGAAATTGTATTTGGCCGTATAAAGCTACGAGCGATTGGCCAAGTTGATTGTGTGCTCACCGGAGCCGATTGCCAAGCCATCAATGCCACTTTAGGAATATCATTGCCTCAATGGCAAGCATTTCGCTTAAATGATGGAGATGAACTGCATCTATCAGTACCAAGAAGAGGTCTGAGAACCTATCTGTCAGTGCGGGGAGCGTTCAAGTTACCCTCATGTTTAGGTAGCGTCGCTACGGTTGAGAGAAACCAGCTAGGGGGGCTAGGTGAGGGAAAGCCACTTACAGTGGGCGACACACTGACGATAGAAAGTAACGACCAAACCAAGCTCATTCACACCCCTCAATCCGTTATTCCCCACTACCATTCAGAGTGTTTGCTAAGGCTCATTCCAACCTTTCAGTATCAACAATTACCCGCGGAGGTAGTGCAGGACATCCTATCTTCTCGTTATCGCATCTCCACCAACAGCAATCGCATGGGGATACGACTTGAAAACAGCAATACCGCCTTAAGCTCGTCCTCTAATATTGGGTCCATTATATCTGAAGGGATTGTCTGTGGTGCGGTGCAAATTCCTGCCGACGGGAAACCCATTATCTTATTGCAGGATAGGCAAACCTTAGGTGGCTACAAAAAACTCGGTACGGTTGCGTTTAGAGATCTACCCAAACTGGGTCAGTTGAAACCTGGCGATCATATTCGTTTTCAGCTGACGAACCTCGAAGTCGAACGCCAAAAACAACGGGCTTTTTACCACTTTTTCGAACTTTAATCGCCGGCTTCTTCCACATCCAAGGACGCAAACTTGGAAGGAGGTAAGCCAAAATAGAGTTTGAAACGTTGTGAGAAATATGACGGGTCATTGAAGCCACATGAGAACGCCACATCCGCGACTTTCTCACCTTGCAGCAACATCTCGCACGCCTTTTCCATTCTCACGTCGGTCAAATAATCAGTAAATGTCGCACCGAACAGCGACTTAAAACGACGTTGAAAACTACGTTCGGAGATAAACAAAGATTTCGCTGCCAATGCTGTACTGAAATCCGGATCACTAAAATGTGCGGACACTAATTGGGTGACTTGCCGTTTCCAGCTTTCGTACTTATCACTCTTTGCTTCAATCGCAGACGTCTCAAGTTCTGTATTCGGTTTCGCTCTTGACCTCTTTTCATTTGAACTCGTTAGCGAGTCCTCACCCGATAGTGTCCAACGCATGGTAATTCTATTTCGCCCATTACGTTCAACCGGTTTTAATTCCCCACCAGAGTGGTGAATATGGAATGGAAGGCTGCTAGGACTAAAGTCCAGTTGATTCACGGTGATGTCATCACGTTGAGTCGCACGACTTTCACTAAAGTTGGGCAATGGCAGCCCACTGTCTTCAAAACAAACACTGAGTTTGGTGCTATCGTCATCTAACACTATACGGAGAGTTTGACCACGTACTAGACGTCTCATTGCATTCGCTATAATCGAATTAAATATGATATCCAAATCACAGCTATCAACTAATACAACATCGCGACTAGCATGGTTAACAAGCTCTACGGTGATACCATAGCTATCGAGTTCTTTTTGCCAGGCCGCCAACGTAAACTTCATGACTCGCTTCACAGAGCAAAGCATCGGTTTTTGATTATCTTCCTCAAAAACAGCACGTACACTCTTCAAACTGTCACTCGCGCTCCCCCCTTTATAGGCGTAGTTGGCGTTCTCCAATTTAAATTGTTTGGAATGACTGATTGCTTGTTCCGTCAACTCCTTGAGCACATGATGACGTATATTAAAGGCCTTTCGTAACTGTTGATTGTTGCCAACTAACACTCGACTCTGGTGTTGTAATTGCTCTGTTTTTAGCGCCACCTGTGTTTTTAGCGCCGTGTTCATTGCTTGTATTCGGCGCGAACGCCAGTAAATGAACAATCCCGTCAAGCCGATAAAACTCCCCGCTAACAGCGCATAAAACCAGCCCGTCATATACCATGGAGTAAGAACATTGAACTCAAACACGGTAACTTTGGTACTATCCTGCTGGCCCGAAACCGCAATTTCGATATGCTGCTTACCAAGTTTGGGTTTATCAATGTTTAGCTGCTGCCCTCGCAGTTGTTGCCAATCTGAGCCACCAATTCGGTACATCAAACTTTTGCCCTGTGTAAACGGCCAGAGACCTAACTGCAGGGCTATAGAGTCACCGAACTCAACCTCTGGCGTTAATCGCGCCAGACCGCCCAGATGAACGGGTTGGTTGTTTATCAACACTTTTGATACCAACACTTCAGGAGATGGCAACTGAGCATCAAGTAACCGCTCTGAGTTAAATTCAACAATGCCATAGTGCGACCCGACGATCACTTCGCCGCTTTTGTCACTATAACTGCAACTACCATTGATAAATTCATTATTGATTAACCCATAAGGTGCGCTGAAATATTTGCGGATATCACCCTCAGACGAGTAAGCGGAAATGCCTGCTGAGGTCATCAACCAAACATTGTCATTGGCTTGAGTGATGCACACAGGACGAATATTGTCATGAAACAGTGGCAAGGTTCTAAAGGTACGGTTTGGCAAAGACAGCGAAAAAGCGCCGTAACCACTAGCTACCCAAACCTGCTCTTTGCTCGAGGATACCTCGATAACGCTACCAAACGGTTCGCTTTGCTTTATAAAGTGGCTTTTACCATCTTCAATCAGATAAAGACCGTGATCCGTTCCCACCACAGTAAGATTGGGATTGACGACGTCGATTTCGGTTATTTTTGCTGGTAAGTGTTTACTCACTACCCACTCATGACCAAAGTCCGTCACTTGATGAGTCTCGGTATCAACGCTCATTAACCTTAATCCGTCACTCAACCAAAGCGTTTTTCCAGCGCCGATCGCAAGCTGGTCAACATGAGTTGGGATAGTATCGATATCTTGTCGAAGAGGTGTGACTCGATATTTAGCGAGATCCAACAGCAACAACCCGCGATCTGTCGCTAACCATAACTGTTTATTCTGTTGGGTCAACGAAGACACTCGTCCCCAAAATACCAACGTTGATATTCCCTTAAGGTCAATAGAATAAAGTGCCGACGGTGTGATTACCCAGTAGCCACCTAATGGGTTGGCAATCACTTCTAATTTGGCTTCAACGCGCTGCAGTTCATCCTCTAAGGACACGGTATAGCGGCGAAATAAATCACCATATTCGGAAAAATAGCGTATGCCGTTATCCGTCGCGATCCACATTCCATCCATTCGATCTGACACCAACGAGTAGATTTTGTCTCCAGACAAGCTGAAATTGTCGTTAATGTTGTGTCGTACACGCTCTATCCGTTGGGTATTTTTATCAATAAGGAATAAGCCATGCTCTGTCCCCACCCAAAAGTACCGTGTTGACTCTTGAAGCGTAAGGACCTTAGCTCGATTAAGTTGGTGATAATGAGACTCGTTGGTTTCCAAAGAAAACTGCTCTACTCCGGCACCATAACCTATCAAAAGTTGGTATCTAGAATTGGAATAGAATAGTTGAGTCACCCTACCTCGATGACTGGTCTTTAGCTGTGATAGCATTTTATCATGCCATTGAAACACGCCGACGTTAGTGCCCAAATACCAAGTGCCATTAACGTTTAAAACCGCTTGGACATCGATATTCGAACCACTGTAAAAACGCTCAAACATAGCAAGTTCAATTTGCGAGAAATGTTGCGATTTTTGGTCTTGGATGTAGAGGTGTTTCTGATCAGTAAACCAAACTCGTTGTTCGCTATGGCCAACGCGGCGAATACTATCGGTAATCTCTACTTGATATGAACGTCGCTCTTCACCCAGAGGGTATCGAGACCATAACTCATTGCCTCTCGCATACCAAAATCGACCATCTGTAAAAGTCACGATCTCACTATTAAAAGGCACGTCACTCAGTTCAACGAAGCGGTATCCATCAAAAAAGCGAACCTTGTCATGCACATCGATAGACCACAATCCCCCTTCTTCACCAGGGAACAGCTGTCTCGCTGCTAGAAATTTTCCTTCGGTCTGAAGTGTCAAAGGGTAGAAAATAGGAGGGAGTTCAACAGCGAAGCTAGTGACAGAATACCAACCAAACAGCACAACGCTAATGAGTTTGGTAATAAGAGAAAAAAAATATGACGAACAATCCCTACTTTTCCCGCATCGATGGTGCTGCAGGCGTCTACTTAGTAATGAGTAAGGAAAACGTCGGATCAAAATAAACCTAGTTAATTTGCGTCGATAATTATCGACAATCTAATAGATTTATTTAGTTAGGGAAAGTAATAGTGTGACTCCACGCATATAAATGATTGTTAGATCACGCTTGAGATGTTGGTCGTTTTCGATAGTTACTCAAAAACAATCAACATCTCAAGGTTGGCAATTGACTAATTGGGCACAGCTCGACTATTGCGTCATACAATCAACAATGTTGGTCGAGATAGATTCCAGAAAAGTAAAATAGCTGCCATCAGCCACTTGAATATCTGTTCCCAGCGGGTCTAATGTCCCGATTGAGGTGTTCGTTCCACGCGTTACCGACTGAATCACCGCCGGTGTATATTGCGGTTCAGCAAACACACATTTCACATTTTGCTCTCGGAGTATCGTCTTAATCGAGATAAGCGTCTTCGCACCTGGTTTACGCTCTGGGCTCACCGTAAAATGACCTAGATTATTCAAACCAAAGTAGCTTTCAAAATAACCATACGCATCGTGAAATACATAGTAACCTTCAGACTGAATAGGTTTCAGCTGCTGTTGGATTGTCTGCTCTGTTGAATCTAAATTGGTTTCAAATGTTTTTAACTTAGCCACGTAACCAGCTTCATTATCAGGGTCTAGCTCAATGAGTTTAGCGGTAATGGCTTTTGCTACTTGTCTTGACTGCTCTGGACCAAGCCATACGTGCGGGTCATAGCTGCCGTGATGATGCCCTTCATGGCCATGATCGTGTCCGTCCTCATCCCCGTACTCTCTGAGCGCTAAGCCCGGAATGGTTTGAATCTCAAGTACATTACTTTTCCCTTCAAGCGACTTGTCTAGAAAACTCTCAAGGTCGCTGCCAAACCAAATCACCAAATCACTGCTTCTTAACTTTTTCACATCAGAGGGCTTTAAGGCATAATCATGTGGTGACGCGTTCGCACTTAACAAGGAAGATGATGTTTGATCATCTAGAATCAATTCGTGAGATATCATCTCAAACGGTTTTATACTATTGAGTACTTCAAATGCTTGCGATTTCAATGGAAGCAGTGTAGTAAGTGCCAAGATCGGAATGTAACGGTACATGTGCCCTCTAAATGTCTACTAGCGTGTAATGATTCGAAATGTTACATTATAACAATATGAAATTGCAAATGAGTTCTATTCATGACTGAGCTGATAAAACTGAGCGGCGTGACCGTCGAGTTCAGTAAACGTAAGGTGTTAGACGATATTAACCTTACAATAAACAAAGGCCAAATTTTAACCCTTATCGGCCCAAATGGCGCTGGTAAATCAACTCTGGTTAAAGTTCTGCTAGGGTTACAAACTCGTTTTCAAGGTGATATTACCCGAGCCAAAAAACTAAGAATTGGCTACGTTCCTCAAAAACTCAAGTTAAATGACACTCTGCCACTAAACGTGGAACGTTTTCTTGCGCTTGCAGGTAAATACAGCGCTCAAGAAAGGCAAGATGCCTTAACGCTCGTTGGTGCCCAACATTTAATGAAGAGCAACATGCACCAATTATCCGGTGGTGAGAACCAACGTGTGCTACTCGCGCGAGCGCTTCTGCAACGACCTGATCTTTTGGTCTTAGACGAACCTGCACAAGGTGTTGATGTCCAGGGACAAATTGATCTCTATGAGCTTATCGATACTCTGCGCCACCGATTTGGCTGCGCTGTCTTTATGGTTTCCCATGATCTTCATTTAGTCATGGCAAAATCTGATGATGTCATCTGTTTACATCACCATATTTGCTGCCAAGGCAGCCCACAAACTATCACTCAACATCCCTCTTACATCGCGCTCTTTGGCAGTGCGACTAAAGAGACACTGGCTTTTTATCAACATCAGCACACACATCATCATCACGATTTGTCCGGAGAGCCGGTGAAAGGTGACGCGTCACAATGTGCTCATCACAACCATGGGCATTCATCATGATCGAATTCTTACTACCTTCTATCATCGCAGGCATTGGTATCGCATTAATCGCTGGCCCTTTAGGGTCATTTGTTGTTTGGCGACGTATGGCCTATTTTGGTGATACATTAGCTCACGCTTCCTTAATGGGGCTTGCGCTAGGTTTCTTATTAGATATCAACCTATATTTGGCTCTGGTTGTCTGTTGTATGGCTTTGGCTATCATCCTAGTGACACTGCAGAAACAACGACTGGTCGCCACAGATACATTACTCGGTATTTTGGCTCACAGTGCGCTATCGTTGGGTTTAGTTGCCGTCAGTTTCTTAGATAACATCCGAGTGGACTTGATGAGCTATTTGTTTGGTGATCTACTCGCAGTATCACCGACAGATCTGGTGTATATCTATGCCGGAGTCGCCATCATTAGTGCCTTACTGTTTGTCTTTTGGCAACCTCTGCTCTCCACTACAGTTAATGAAGATTTAGCTGCTGTTGAAGGCGTTAACGTCGACCTAATGCGTCTTATCATTATGTTAATGGTGGGGTTAGTTATCGCTATAGGTATGAAATTCGTTGGCGCGTTAATCATGACCTCACTACTAATCATACCAGCGGCAACTGCGCGAAAATTTACTGTGACACCAGAGCAAATGGCCATCACCGCTTCGTTTATTGGTATCATCGCCGTATTTTGTGGTCTGAGTTTATCTTGGTTTTACGACACGCCGGCAGGGCCATCCGTGGTGATCAGTGCTGCAAGCTTCTTCTTACTTGCACAGTTGGTGCCGTCGAGAGCCTAAATTGCAGAGACAAAAAAGCCCCTGCCTTTTTCAAGGCAGGGGCTTTTTTGTACGTCGAATTACCAACCAGTAATTTCACGCAGACCTTTACCGATATCGGCTAGGCTCTTAACCGTTTTAACGCCTGCAGCTTCTAATGCGGCAAACTTGTCTTCAGCGGTACCTTTACCACCAGAGATAATCGCACCAGCATGGCCCATACGCTTACCTGGAGGCGCCGTAACACCAGCAATGTAAGACACCACTGGCTTAGTGACGTTATCTTTAATAAACGCCGCCGCTTCTTCTTCTGCCGTACCACCGATTTCACCGATCATTACGATCGCTTCAGTCTCTGGATCTTGTTCAAACAGCTTAAGAATGTCGATGAAGTTAGAACCAGGGATTGGGTCACCACCAATACCGACACAAGTAGACTGACCAAAGCCTTCATCCGTCGTCTGTTTTACCGCTTCATAAGTCAGTGTTCCTGAACGAGAAACGATACCCACTTTGCCTTTCTTGTGGATGTGACCAGGCATGATACCAATTTTGCACTCATCAGGAGTGATAACACCTGGGCAGTTTGGACCAATCATGACTACGCCAGCTTCATCGAGACGTACTTTTACATCAAGAAGGTCAAGTGTCGGAATACCTTCTGTAATCGTCACAATAAGCTTAATACCCGCATCGATAGCTTCAAGGATCGCGTCTTTACAGAATGGTGCAGGAACGTAGATCACCGATGCTGTTGCACCCGTTTCTTCAACAGCTTCACGCACGGTGTTAAATACAGGTAGACCTAAGTGAGTTTGACCACCTTTACCAGGAGATACACCACCAACCATCTGTGTGCCGTATTCAATCGCTTGCTCTGAGTGGAACGTACCTTGACCACCAGTGAAACCTTGGCAGATAACTTTTGTATCTTTATTAATTAGTACAGACATTATTTGCCCTCCGCTGCAGCAACTACTTTTTGCGCTGCTTCTGTTAGCGAGTTTGCAGCAATGATATTAAGACCACTTTCTGCCAGTTTTTTCGAACCTAGAGGCGCATTGTTACCTTCAAGTCGAACAACTACAGGGACTTCAACACCTACTTCTTCGACCGCACCGATGATACCGTCCGCAATGAGATCACAACGTACAATGCCGCCGAAGATATTTACCAATACCGCTTTCACATTGCTGTCAGATAGGATGATTTTAAATGCTTCTGTAACACGCTCTTTTGTCGCGCCGCCACCAACATCTAGGAAGTTTGCAGGTTGACCGCCGTGAAGGTTTACGATGTCCATAGTACCCATCGCTAGGCCTGCACCGTTAACCATACAACCGATGCTGCCATCAAGAGCAACATAGTTTAGCTCCCACTGTGCGGCATGTGCTTCGCGCTCGTCTTCTTGTGAAGGATCGTGCATTTCACGAAGCTTAGGTTGGCGGTAAAGCGCGTTTGAATCGATATTGATCTTACCGTCTAGGCACAGTAGGTTGCCTTCGCCAGTAATAACAAGAGGGTTAATTTCCAGTAGAGCAAGATCGTACTGTGCAAACATGTTGCCAAGACCCATAAAGATCTTCACAAATTGCTTGATTTGATCGCCTTCAAGACCCAGCTTAAATGCAAGCTCACGGCCTTGGTAAGCTTGAGGGCCAACCAATGGATCAATTGCTGCTTTATGAATCAGCTCAGGAGTCTCTTCTGCTACCTTCTCAATTTCCACACCACCTTCTGTTGATGCCATGAAAACGATACGACGAGAAGCTCGATCAACGACAGCACCAAGGTACAGCTCGTTAGCAATATTTGATGCTTCTTCTACTAGGATTTTTGTTACTGGCTGACCATTGGCGTCTGTTTGGTAAGTCACTAGGTTTTTGCCTAGCCACTTTTGAGCAAACTCTTTAACACCGTCTTTGGTGTCGTGAAGTTCAACGCCACCCGCTTTACCGCGGCCACCAGCGTGAACTTGACATTTGACTACTTTCTTTTCAGTACTGATACGACCAGCGGCTTCGAACGCTTCTTGTGGGGTGTCACATGCGTAGCCTTCTGGTACAGGCAATCCGAATTCTGCAAACAGCTGTTTGGCTTGATATTCATGCAAATTCATTGTGCGATTCCATTTGTTATATCCCTGAGGGATTTTTTATTTCCATAAAACCGGTATCGGTTATACGTCTTTAGGAGTACTCGTTAGAGTCGCCTTAAGGGCTTACTAAGGAGCTAGACGTGAGCAAGTCTAGCCCCCTTTGATTTGGACGTCTATACATCCAAATTAAAAAGCAACGCTTAATTACACATCAAGTAGCAAGCGTGCTGGATCTTCCAATAGTTCCTTAATGGTGACCAAGAAACCTACGGATTCACGACCATCGATTAAACGGTGATCATAAGATAGAGCGAGATACATCATTGGCAAAATTTCTACTTTGCCATCCACCGCCATTGGGCGATCTTGGATTTTATGCATACCTAGAATAGCCGCTTGAGGTGGGTTGATGATTGGCGTAGACATAAGCGAGCCAAATACACCGCCGTTTGTGATAGTAAAGTTACCACCGGTTAACTCCTCAACGGTTAACTTACCGTCACGGCCTTTGATCGCGAGTTCTTTAATGCCTTTTTCGATGTCAGCAAAACCTAACGTGTCACAATCTTTAAGTACTGGCGTCACCAATCCACGAGGCGTAGATACTGCCATGCTGATGTCGAAGTAGTTGTGATACACAATATCATCGCCATCAATCGACGCGTTCACTTCAGGATAACGCTTCAATGCTTCAGTAACGGCTTTCACATAGAAAGACATGAAACCTAAGCGCGTACCGTGACGCTCTTCGAATTGGTCTTTGTATTGCTTACGAAGGTCCATGATCGGCTTCATGTTAACTTCATTGAAAGTCGTTAACATCGCAGTACTGTTCTTAGCCTCTAGCAAACGTTCAGCAACACGCTTACGAAGACGAGTCATTGGCACGCGTTTCTGGCTACGAGCTAAGACTGGTGCAGCCGATGCTTCGGCTTCCACCTGAGGCGCGGATTTCGCAGCAGCAAGATGCGCTTCGATATCTTCACGCGTAATACGGCCGCCGACACCCGTTCCTCTTACATCGTTTGCTGTTAGATCATTTTCTGCGAGCAAGCGACGGACTGCTGGGCTTAACGCATCATTTGATTCATCGGTCAAAGTGGCTTTATGGCGCTTGTCCGGTGAAGCTTCCGTTGACTCTGTAGTATCCCTTGTTGGTTCACCCGCTACCGCGCCAGGTTTTAGCTTGGCGATCAGCTGTTTCGAAAGAACGGTTGCACCTTCTTCTTCAATAATTTCTTCTAGAACACCCGCGTCTGGTGCTGGCACTTCTAGCACTACTTTATCTGTTTCGATATCAACGATAACTTCATCACGCGCTACCGCTTCGCCTGGTTTCTTGTGCCAAGTTGCGACTGTCGCGTCTGCAACTGATTCAGGTAAGTCTGGAACCAGAATTTCAATTGTCATATCTGTGTCTTCCTTTTACTTCTAGTTCTTAATCTAGAGTCAACGCGTCTGAGATTAACGCTTTCTGTTGTTTTAAGTGTACTGACATATAGCCAACCGCTGGAGAAGCCGACGCAGGACGTCCTGCATACTTCAAGTCAGCGCCAGCAGGAATAGCTGCACGGAAGTTATGTTGACTTGAGTACCAAGCACCTTGGTTTTGAGGCTCTTCCTGACACCACACGAAATCTTTCGCATTGGTATAAGCGGCGATTTTCGCTCTTACATCATCCATTGGGAACGGATAAAGCTGCTCGATACGAACAATCGCTACGTCATCTTGGTCGTTGTTACGGCGCTGCTCAAGAAGGTCAAAATACACCTTGCCAGAACAGAATACGACGCGTTTGACATTTTCTGGTTTGATATCATCAATCTCACCGATCGCAGGCTCAAACGTGCCTTCCGATAAATCTTCAATACTGGACACACATAATGGATGTCTTAGCAGTGACTTAGGAGACATTACGATCAGTGGGCGACGCATCGGGCGAACTACCTGACGGCGAATCATGTGGTAAACCTGTGCGGGTGTCGATGGAATAACGACCTGCATGTTTTGTTCAGCACACAATTGAAGATAACGTTCCAAACGAGCTGACGAGTGCTCCGGTCCCTGACCTTCATAGCCATGTGGAAGAAGCATTGTCAGTCCGCATAAGCGGCCCCACTTCTGCTCACCTGAAGAGATAAACTGGTCAATAACCACTTGAGCACCGTTGGCGAAATCACCAAACTGTGCTTCCCAAATTGTTAGACCGCTTGGCTCTGCGGTTGCGTAGCCGTATTCAAACGCTAATACCGCTTCCTCTGAAAGCACAGAGTCGAAGACTTGGAACGGCCCCTGTTTATCATGGAGATTCGCTAACGGGATATATGTACTCGCATCATCTTGATTATGAAGTACCGAGTGACGATGGAAGAAAGTACCACGGCCTGAATCTTGTCCAGAGATACGGATGCGTTTGCCATCGTCTAGAAGGGTTGCGTACGCCAGCGTTTCAGCCATACCCCAGTCGATCATTTTCTCGCCACTCATCATCGCAGCACGATCGTTGTAAAGCTTGTTGACTCGGCTTTGTAGCTTATGACTGTCTGGGTATTGACCAAGTTTTTGACCAAGACCAACCAGACGATCACGCTCTACTTGACTTGCCCATGCCTCATCCCAGTCGCGACCAAGATAAGGTGACCAGTCAACAGAGTGAAGTGCCATTGGACGCCACTCTTTACAGACGACTTCACCACGGTCTAGCGCGTCACGATATTCATTGATCATCTGCGTAGCGGTTTCAATATCACTTTCTCCACGCTCAATCAAAACATCTGCATATAGCTTACGTGGTGTCGGATGTTTTTTGATCTTCTGATACATCAAAGGCTGAGTCGCGTTTGGCTCATCTGCCTCATTGTGACCATGACGGCGATAACACACGAGATCAATCACCACGTCTTTGCCAAACTCATTACGGAAATCGAGTGCAATTTGGGTAACGAATGCAACCGCTTCTGGATCATCAGAGTTAACATGGAAAATTGGTGCCTGAACCATCTTCGCGATATCGGTACAATACATAGTTGAACGAGTATCACGAGGGTTGGATGTGGTAAAACCAACTTGGTTATTCACAACGATACGAATGGTGCCGCCTACTTTAAAGCCGCGAGCTTGAGACATGTTAAACGTCTCAGCTACGACACCCTGACCCGCAATTGCAGAGTCACCGTGAATAGTAATCGGCAGTACCATACTGCCATGACGGTCACTTAAGCGATCTTGACGCGCACGCACTGAGCCAATAACTACTGGGTTAACGATTTCTAGGTGAGATGGGTTAAATGCTAGAGCTAAATGCACATCTCCACCTGGCGTTGCAAAGTCTGCTGAGAAACCTTGGTGGTACTTAACATCACCAGTACCCCATGTTTCGTCATGCTTACCAGCAAACTCATCAAATAGGTCTTGTGGCTTCTTACCCAAGACGTTGACCAGCATGTTCAAACGACCACGGTGCGCCATACCAATTACAACTTCACGCATCCCCTTGCTACCAGCATGGCGGATCAGTTCTTTGGTCATTGGAATAAGGGCATCACCACCTTCTAGAGAGAAACGCTTCGCACCTGGGAATTTGGCACCTAAATAGCGCTCAAGACCCTCTGCCGCCGTCAGTTCTTCAAGGAAAGTGTGTTTATGTTCAATATCAAAGGAGGGCTGACCGACTACGGATTCTAAACGCTGCTGGATCCAACGTTTTTGTGCGGTATTGGTCATGTGCATATATTCTGCACCAACGGAGCCACAATAGGTTTTTTGCAGCGCCTTATGGAGGTCACGCAATGTCATGCTTTCTTGCCCAATAGCAAAAGAGCCAACATTAAATGTTTCATCCAGATCATCCTTCGTCAGAGAATGGAAAGCGGGTTCCAATTCTTCAACGTTTGGACGTTCCCATAGACCCAAAGGATCTAGGTGAGCAGCTTGGTGACCGCGGAAGCGGTAAGCATTGATCAGCTGCAGTACTTTAACTTGTTTAGCATCGACCTCGGGGTCACTTACTTGAACACTTGAATGCTTTGTTTCTTGAGCGAGTCGTCGGAAGTAATCACGGACACGTGAATGCGGTTGTTCAACCACATCGTCAGGTTGCACAGGCAACCCTTCAAAAACACGTCTCCACTCCTCACTTACCTGATCGGGATCACTTAGATACAGTTCGTAGAGGTCTTCTACGTACGTTGCATTGGCGCCTGCCAAGTGTGAAGACTCGAGCCATGCCTTCATCACACCATTGTGCATATTTTCCCTTAACCAGTAGTAGTTTTCACGTATGCTTCGGTCTACGCCGAGCTAGTAGAAGCCAGCTCTTACTAAAGGTCGAGCCGGCAATTTTATTATTTGTTACACCGAACGGTTCACAAGCATTGACTTGATGTGGCCAATTGCTTTTGTCGGGTTTAATCCTTTAGGACATACACTGACACAGTTCATGATGCCATGACAACGGAAAACGCTAAATGCATCGTCAAGATTTGATAAGCGTTCGTCTGTTGCAGTATCACGACTGTCGATCAACCAACGGTACGCGGCAAGTAGACCGGCCGGTCCGATGAATTTATCTGGATTCCACCAAAATGACGGGCAAGATGTCGTACAACATGCACACATAATGCACTCATACAATCCATCCAAATGCGCTCGTTCTTCTGGCATCTGCAGATTTTCACGCGAAGGTGGTAAATTACCATCCGAAATAAGAAACGGCTTAACTTTCGCGTAGTTATCATAAAACTGAGTCATATCGACAATCAAGTCACGAACTACTGGTAGCCCAGGAAGTGGACGAATTACAATCTCGTTTCCTTCCAGAGCTGACAGTGGCGTGATACAAGCTAGGCCATTTTTGCCGTTCATGTTGAGGCCATCAGAGCCACAAACACCTTCACGACAAGAACGGCGGAACGATAACGTTGGATCTTGCTCTTTCAAAAGAATCAAGGCATCCAACACCATCATGTCCGAGCCTTCATCAACGTCGAGCGTGTATGCCTTCATATAAGGCTTTTTATCTACATCCGGGTTGTAACGGTATAGAGAGAAATTAAGTTTCATAGTCTGGTCCTCCCTCTAGTACGTACGTGCTTTCGGTGGGAAAGCTTCACGATAAATCGGCGTCATATTCACATCACGCTTGCTCATCAGTTCAGTTTCCGGATTGTAGATAGAGTGACATAACCACTGCTCATCATCACGCTCTGGGTAGTCAAAGCGAGCATGTGCTCCGCGACTTTCTGTACGATAGTTAGCTGCAACCGCTGTAGAGAATGCCGTTTCCATCAAGTTATCAAGCTCTAAACACTCAACGCGTTGGGTATTAAATTCTGAAGACTTATCAGCAAGGTGTGCATTTTGCAGACGCTCACGAATCACTTTTAGCTCTTCTAGACCTGTTGCCATTGCATCGCCTTCACGGAATACCGAGAAGCTGTTTTGCATACAAGTTTGTAGATCTTTACGAATCTGAACTGGGTCTTCACCTGAAGTGCTGTTTTCCCAGCGCATAGTACGTGCCAGTGACTCTTCAATATCTGATTCCGTTGCTGGACGAGCTTCTGTTTGCGCAGCCAAAGTTTCACCTAGATGAAGACCCGTCGCACGACCAAATACCACGAGGTCAAGCAGTGAGTTACCACCAAGACGGTTAGCGCCATGAACCGATACCGAAGCAATTTCACCACAAGCAAATAGGCCTTGTACTTCAAGGTCGTTTCCAGAGGCATCTTGTTTAATCGCTTGACCAGAAACTTGCGTTGGTACACCACCCATCATGTAGTGACACGTTGGAATAACAGGGATTGGCTCTTTCACTGGATCAACGTGTGCAAACGTTCGAGATAGTTCACAAATACCTGGAAGGCGCGACTCAAGTACGTCTTTGCCTAGATGATCCAATTTCAGTTTAATATGTGGACCCCATGGACCATCGCAGCCGCGACCCTCACGAATTTCAATCATCATTGAGCGAGCAACGACATCACGACCAGCAAGGTCTTTTGCGTTTGGCGCATAACGCTCCATGAAGCGTTCACCATCTTTATTAAGAAGATAACCACCTTCACCACGACAACCTTCTGTTACCAGTACACCAGCACCAGCAATACCCGTTGGGTGGAACTGCCACATTTCCATGTCTTGCATAGGAACGCCTGCACGCAACGCCATACCCACGCCATCACCCGTGTTGATGTGAGCATTGGTAGTGGATGCATAGATTCGACCTGCACCGCCTGTTGCTAGAATAGTGGCTTTAGATTTGAAGTAACAAATCTCCCCCGTTTCCATGCATAACGCAGTACAACCAAGAATCGCACCGTCTTGGTTTTTTACTAGATCAAGCGCGTACCACTCTGAAAAGATCGTCGTCTTATGCTTGATATTTTGTTGATAAAGGGTATGAAGAAGAGCGTGACCAGTACGGTCAGCCGCAGCTGCAGTACGCGCCGCCTGCTCGCCACCAAATTCTTTAGACTGACCGCCAAACGGACGTTGATAGATAGAACCATCTTCAAAACGAGAAAAAGGTAGGCCCATTTTCTCTAACTCAATAACCGACTTAGGACCATTTTTACACATATACTCGATAGCGTTTTGGTCGCCAATGTAGTCAGAACCTTTAACAGTGTCATACATATGCCACTGCCAGTTGTCTTTATGCGAGTTTCCTAGCGCAACCGTGATTCCACCTTGAGCGGATACTGTATGTGAACGAGTAGGAAAAACTTTGGATAGCAATGCACACGATAGGCCTTGCTCTGAAATTTGTAGTGCAGCACGCATGCCCGCACCACCAGCGCCGATAACTACGGCATCAAACTCACGAACTGGAATAGACACTTACGCACCCCACAGAATAAAGAAACCAGAGAAGAAGTAACCAAGAAGCACTGCGATGAAAGTCAGTTGCAGCGCACCACGAAGCTTGGCACATTTGATGTAGTCTGTAAGAACTTGCCATAGACCAATCCACGCATGAATCAGCACTGAAGCTAGCGCTAACATAGTGAAGACTTTGGTGAAAGTACCACCAAAGAAATTGGTCCACGATACGTAGGAAATGTCTCCTGCAAACGCGCAGAAGCTCACGAGATAAATCGTATAAAGGGTCATAATGATAGCGGTAGCACGAATCAATAAGAAATCGTGAACGCCATTACGACCAAATGTTGAGACGTTGTTTACCATACCAATACTCCAGCCAGCAGCGACAGAACACCTGTCACGATGAAGGCAACCTTAGCGCTTTTGGTGCCCGACTCGAGCTCCTCAAAATAGCCTAGGTCCATAATCAAATGACGCACACCACCAACAATGTGATACGCCAAAGCCGTCAAAATTCCCCAAAGGACAAATTTCACAAAGAAACCATCGACGATGTCAGCGGCTTCTGCAAAACCAATCGGAGAAGAGAGTGATTTGGATAGTAACCAAAGAAGTATACCGATCGACACAAACGTAATCACACCCGACACACGGTGCAGGATGGAAGCGATTGCTGTGATCGGAAAGCGAATTGTCTGCAAATCTAAATTAACAGGTCTGGACTTTCTTTCTTTCACGGGCTTGCTCACTCAGCTCCATTGAGCCATTTATTGTTATGAATAAATTTTGGTCCGTAAGCCTCAAAAGTTAACATAAAGTTAACAATAAATTCGTGTTACAAGAGAGATAATTGTAACAATAATGTTAACACACTAAGGTTCAAAACCACCTCACCTCGGTTTGTACCCTAGAATTTATAAGGATTTGACCAACAATTTCACCGCAACTATACGGCTGGCAACATTCTAATACAATTGGTGTAACAAAATATGCTACACAGAACAGATTTTTAACCATTTTTCTATAAAAAATCATAACAAGTGCACACATCACCGTTTAAAAATTGACTTTAACTACGAAGCGAAGTAAAAAATTGGCACACAAACATCCTGGACGGATTAAATAATAAACAAAGGAGATTGTTATGGCGGATAAGAAAGCGACCCTTCATGTTGAAGGTCAAGCGCCAATCGAACTGCCAATTATGGAAGGTTCAATCGGACCGGAAGTTCTTGACGTTCGTAAACTTGGGGCCAATGGTTACTTTACTTTTGACCCAGGTTTTCTTGCCACTGCATCTTGTGAATCTCAAATCACTTACATCGACGGCGGCAAAGGTGTACTCCTACACCGTGGCTTCCCAATCGATCAGTTAGCTAACAATGCAGACTACTTGGAAGTTTGCTATATCCTTCTCGTTGGTGAAGCCCCGACACGAGAAGAATATGAGAGCTTTAAGCAAATCGTTACACGTCACACCATGGTCCATGAACAAATCGCGAGCTTCTTCCACGGTTTCCGTCGCGATGCTCACCCAATGGCCGTAATGTGTGGTGTCGTAGGTGCTCTTGCAGCCTTCTACCACGACTCTTTAGACATCAATAATGATACCCACCGTGAAATCGCAGCGTATCGTTTGATTTCTAAGATGCCGACACTGGCAGCGATGTGTTACAAGTACTCCATCGGTCAACCATTTATCTACCCTCGCAACGACCTTACGTATGCGGAAAACTTCCTACACATGATGTTTGCCAACCCATGTGAAGAATATGAAGTGAACCCTATCGTTGCACGTGCAATGGATAAGATCTTTACGCTACACGCAGACCATGAACAAAACGCTTCGACTTCGACCGTGCGTCTTGCTGGTTCATCGGGTGCTAATCCGTTTGCGTGTATCGCAGCTGGTATCGCGTCTCTATGGGGACCTGCTCACGGCGGTGCAAACGAAGCCTGTTTGCGTATGCTTGAAGAAATCGGTTCTGTTGACCAGATCCCTGAGTTCATAGAGCGTGCGAAAGACAAAGACGATCCATTCCGCCTAATGGGCTTCGGTCACCGTGTTTATAAAAACTATGACCCACGTGCCACAGTAATGCGTGAAGCGTGTCACGAAGTACTGAAAGAGCTAAACATCAAAGACCCGCTACTCGATGTAGCCATGGAGCTAGAGCGTATCGCACTTTCAGATGAGTACTTTGTTGAGAAGAAATTGTATCCCAACGTAGATTTCTACTCAGGTATCATCCTAAAAGCGATTGGTATTCCTGTCTCTATGTTTACGGTTATCTTCGCGATGTCTCGTACGGTCGGTTGGATTGCTCACTGGAATGAAATGCACAGCGATCCGAGTAACCGTATCGGTCGTCCTCGCCAGCTTTATACTGGTGAAGAGATGCGTGATTTCAAACCGCTTCACGAGCGTGAATAGCAGAATAATCACAACAAACACAACATCTAGAAACAAAAGAGCAGCTAACGCTGCTCTTTTTATTGGATTTGTTGTTTATACTGGATTATCAATATCAATGAACTCGACATCGAGACCATGCTCCGATGCTAACCATTCACCGAGAGCCTTGATGCCATACCGTTCTGTCGCATGATGACCCGCAGCAAAATAATGAATATTCAGTTCGCGTGCGGTATAAGTCGTACGCTCTGAGATCTCACCAGAGATGAATGCATCCAGACCTTTTGACGCGGCAAGCTCAATATAATCTTGTCCACCACCTGTACACCAACCAACAGTCTCAATCATTTTGTTTGCTTGATCTGGTGTGATATGAAGCGGTTCTCTCGCTAGCACTTGAGCAATTTTCTGGGCCAAAGCTTCACCTGACATCGGGTTGGCCAATTTGCCAAACATGGCAACCGATTGAGGATGACCTTCTAGTCCGTCAATCACTTCAATCCCCAACAAGTCTGCTAATCGCGCATTGTTACCCAGTTCAGGGTGAATATCCAAGGGCAAATGATAGCCATACAAATTGAGGTCATTCTTAATAAGGGTACGGATACGCTTACCTTTCATTCCTCGAATAGGTTCTGGTTCGCCTTTCCAGAAATAGCCATGGTGAACCAGCAGAGCATCTGCATTAACTGAAACCGCATAATCAATGAGGGCCTGTGAAGCCGTGACACCTGTTACCATCTTTTTGATCTCACTCGTGCCTTCAATTTGTAATCCATTCGGGCTGTAATCTTTAATCAGTTGAGGCGACAACTTGTCATTAAGCACCGCTTCGAGTTGTAAGTTGTTCATAGCACTTCCTGAGCATTTTCTTGATTTTCGTGGTTATAACAATTTAATCTAAGGTTGTCGAAAGGAAAACGCAAGCACATGAACATGAATATAATAAAGGAATTCTCATCGTGGATAAGGACCAGTCCCAGTCTAGTGATGAATGACCATCGAATAGCCCCTTCTTTCCCTATTTCCTCTAGCGATTTAACCACTAGCGATCATTCCGACTATGAAGGAAACCCTAGACTTGGTTTTTTATATCAAGAGCTATGTCGTCGACAATTTGAAGCTAGCCACCCTTACCGCGTTGTTGCTGAGGAGTTACAGTTACAACAAGATAACCGCACCATTGGCGCAATTGACTTTGTACTTGAGAACCTCACGACCCAGCAAATTGAACACTGGGAAGTGGCTATCAAATTCTATTTGCTCAAAGATGGCTACTGGTACGGACCAAATGCCAAGGATAGACTGGACAAAAAATTGCATCGTATGCTTGAACATCAATTAATGATGACGCGCACAGCAGCGTTTCAATCTCTATACCCAGATTTTGAAGACATCACTCAACACTTGCTAATGCAAGGTCGGCTTTATATCAACCCATTCGAAAACCCAACGATTCCCGAATACTGCCTTGGTTTAAAAATCAACCCGAAGAGAGTGACCGGATTTTGGTGCTATCAAAGTCAGTTCGATAAAATCAACGAGCCCGTCTATCTGTTAACAAAACCACTTTGGGCTACCGGGCTAACTGCCAAAGGCAAATCTCCTGTCACTGAATTACCGCCCCATTTTATTCATTGCCAATCTGACACCGGCCATTTTTGGTTTGTCGTCCCAAACGACTGGCCACAAAGCAGCATGTAACATCAAATGGTCATTAATAGACATAAAAATAGGCTCCCAAAGGAGCCCATTTATACATTGTGACCAATCTATCGCGATAAGGAGAACCTTAAGGTCGATACACTTTCACATTGTTAAAACCTTGTTCCTGCAAATACAGCGCCTGTAGACGGCTCATCACGCCACGATCACAGTACAACAGATAGGTTTTCGATTGGTCTAGATCACCAAACTTGGTGCCCAGTTTGAAAAATGGAAGGTGTTGAACTTCAACGCCATCAAGTTCTAACGGACTCGCCTCTTCTTCTTCCGCGCTGCGAATATCAAGCACGACAGCGTGTTGCTCAACCGCTTGAACTTGCTCCACTTCCTGCGTTTGCTCTTGGCTTTCTTTCTCAATATCGCGAATGTCCATCATTCGAGCGTCGTGAACCACTTGCTCAAGAACCGCAAAATCGAATTTCTCTTCTTCTGCTTCTAGCTTAGTTTTCACCGCTTTCACTGTCGGCTTTCGAGAAATCACACCGCAATATTCTGGCATCGTCTTAGCGAAATCTTCCGTACCAATCTCACGAGCAAGATTAATAATATCCTCTTTGTCCCAGTTGATCAGTGGACGAAGAATTAAGGTATCCGTAACCCCGTCAATATGACGTAAGTTGGTCAGCGTTTGACTCGATACTTGCCCCAACGCTTCACCGGTCACCAATGCCTCGATGCCAAACTTATCAGCAAGCATTCCACCAGCACGCATAAACATACGCTTGAGGATGACGCCCATTTGACCGTCTTCAACTTTTTCAAGAATCTCAGCAACAACCGGCTCAAAGTCTACCGATATAAACTTCACTTTTGCAGAAGAACCGTATTTGTTCCACAAGTAATGCGCGACTTGTTTAACACCGATCTCATGCGCTGGACCGCCAAGATTAAAGAAACAGTAGTGAGTTTTTGAACCACGTTTGATATGCAGATAACTCGACACACCAGAATCAAAACCACCGGAGATAAGGCTCAGCACATCCTCTTGAGTTCCAAGAGGGAAACCACCTAGACCTTTATGGCGAGCGATCACTTGATTCAACTTATCGTTGGCAACTTCAATATTGATTGTCACGTCTGGTTTAGACAATTTAACGCGAGCACTTTCTACGGCCTGATTCAGCCCACCACCAACATAGCGCTCTAACTCAATTGACGTAAAATCATGTTTGCCACGACGCTTAGCACGGACAACAAACGTTTTGTCTTCGATACGACTGCCATTCAGTTCCAATACTTGCTCATAAATATCGTGCATATCAGCAAAGTCTGATTGCTGAACTTCAAGCACGTGATGAATACCTGGCGTATGGGTTAAGATCTCCAATACTTCGTTATAGTACTCATCAGAGTTAGCATTCACTTCAATGTGATCACGACGGTTATATACCGCTACAGATTCAGTACGGCGTTGGATAATAATTCGCAGGTTGCACTCTAAGATTCTGGTAAAGCGCTTACGCACTGAATCGCTTTTTACAAAAATCTCTGGATGGGGCTTTACGATAAATCTCATAGTCTTTTCACATCTCGTTGCAATGCTGTCTTAACGCGACAGTATAGGTAACTAATATCAACTGTAGTACAAACTCAGCCATCTCATCATACCAAGTTTGAGACTTAAGCGGACAAGAGACAGTTTGGGGCGCAAGTATATACTTTACGCAATTAAGATGCGAGTGTTGCAATCACCGCCGTCGAGCAGCGTCTGAACCGCGATTTTTGCTCTGTACTGCTAAAGCTCTAAGTTTAAGTATCGTGCTTTGAAACAAGAAATAGAAAAAAGCCCCAGCCGAGCGCTGGGGCAAAAGGGTTACACGTTATGATTTTCGGTTACCTAACCATACCCATCCTTGTTCGGTTTTTCTGACTTTACTACCAGGCTTAAACGGTACTTTCATCACCCCAACATCCACCATACCTTCGACAAAATACTCATCGGTAATCGCGCTATCTTGTTCAAATTTCACTAGCGACACCTTATAGTCCGTAACGTTCTTCAGTTGGCTATATAGTATGGCTAGGAAGCTAGATTTATCGTAGCCATTTTCAACAAAATCATCCGCATAGAACGTCGCGATACGCGCCTTGTCTTGACTTAGAATGGCCGCTTTGAAACTGTCGAAAAACGCAATAACCTCTTGAGGCGGAGTGACTATAGGCGCTTGATATTTCGCAACCTCTTCCGCATTGTCGTTAGATTTACCGCCTAAGAAACGAATCACATCTTGGTTAAATTGCTCAGCAATATCGGTGTGGATAAAGTGCCCAACTTCTGGATAAATAACGACGGTCGGCACGTTCCCCGCTTCCGATAATCTATCATGAAGAGGCTTGACAATATCCCAACGGAGATCTTGGTTATTACTAAAGACAGTCGTAGGAATAAACGGTTCTTTTTCACCATAGGTCACAAATATAGGCGAGCTAATACGATCAAGTTGTTTTACCAAACTCTTTGGATCTTCTTTTAACGTTTCCGCTCCCATTGAATAAATATCGCGTATATACGTTTTAGTCCAAGATTCAAACTCGTCTCGACTATTATCTATCATAAATTGACGAACATCCGTAATGTACTCTGTCATTGGTGTTTCCGTTAAGAAATAACCAGACGATGACTCCATTATGGTTCCAGTCTTCGGGTTCTTAGCTTTAAAATAGTTAAATAATGCGATGTCTTCAGGTGTTTTTTGTTGTTCCAGTGTTACTGTACTACCCCAAATTTTGTACCAGTTGTCATAAGAATCCGCCTGGTTAGGACTGAAAAAAGGTGCCGTTGAGAACTCTTCTAACCCACCTGGCGCTTCTAGGACTATTTTATCCACCATCTCTGGATGCTTCAGCGTGTAGCCAAGCACCCACTGTGCCCCCATCGAATGTCCTAAGAAGTGCGCTTTATCGATGTTAAGTTCGTTACTTAATAAGTCATGTATTGCGACACGAGTATCATCCAAAGAGCGAGTAATAGGATTATCTAGATTACCGGGTATGGATTTTCCGTAATGAGGTAAATCTGGAGCAATCACACGGTAGCCTTGCGCTAACAAGTCACGCATAAGCTCCGCATAATAGCCCGCGTACATGCCTTTACCGTGGATGAGCACCACAACAGGCGGTGATGGATCTTGACCTAAATACTCATCCATATAGGCAATTTGCCATTCAATATCTTTGCCATCATGGACAGTGGCATACTTGACTGGAAAAGGATAATTGACACAGTCGAGCCAAAAGCTCTGAGTACATTGTTGCTCGACCGACAGTGCTTTCATTTCAGGTAAAGGGTAAGTCTGCTGTTGCGCACAGCCTGATAATAACCCAAATAACAACAGCGACGATAAGGTAGCGATAGTTGGCTTATTCATTTATTATTTCCTTGAACTATTTCTCTAGAGAGATATAAATAAAATATTTTTAAATTAACCTATCAAAAAATCTGATATTTTCTTACAAAGATATTCTGGCTGATCAATAAAGAGTGAGTGTCCTGAATCCGAGCACTCATGAATATCTATACTTATACCTAGCGTGGTTAGTTCTTCATTGGTTTGTTGAGCGGTTATCAAAGGAATAACCAAATCAGACTCACCATGTAAAATTAATGCAGGAGCCTTCAGTCTAGTTAGTAAGTTATTACCATCTACAATACCATTTGTTTTGTTAGAAATATTAAACCTCGATAGCGCATAATACACATTATCAATATTTACTTGAGTGAGGACATCATCGATGAGTTGCGAATAGTAAAATTCCTCGGGTTTTTTATGGTTATAAACGGCCGTATCCCAAAGCTGTTTTACAAAGGTTTTATCTTTATGCTTAAAAGCCGAAACAACCGTAGAAATAGCCGCATCTTGACAGATCATTTCCTTGCTTGTGAGCAGTTCACCTTGACCAAAATTGGCTCTTAATGGATAGCCCGCAGTACCAATGCTACTAATGAGTATCAGGTGGGTAATTTTCTCAGGATAATCACATGCCATTTGCATCGCAACACCGCCACCCATTGACCATCCGGCAACAGCAAAACTATCGATATCAAGCAGTTGCATTAATTCATTAATATCACTTGAAAGTTCACTAAGTGAGTCAATCGGCTTTCGATATGACGACAAGCCAAATCCACGCATATCAGGTGCAATAACTCGAATATTATTAGGCAGAGTGTTAATAAATTGCTCCAAATGCTTCGAAGATGTCATATTGCCGTGAAGTAATAGCAATGTTGTTCCCTGACCTCGATCAATATACGCAATCGACTCACTATTGCTTAATGTTACCTTGTTATACATTTTCATTCCTAATTACTTAATAAATTGCGGTGATACTAATAGATAGCCTAGTCAAGGAATGTTAGTTTAATCACTAATTAGAAACCGAATTATGCACAAAATGAAAAACAGAATTCTGTAAATCGAGATAATAAATTTTCCATTATTCATATATTATCCAGATGTTATCGACACCTATTAATAAGCAGAAATGATGACTTACAAGCTGATATTATCATGGTTTCATAACGTGTGTAATAGCATTATACCCTGTCACTCTCTCTGAATTACGTATATTGAGGTCACCTGGATATATAGCAATCATAATGAATCAGACAAAATTCAAGCAATAAAACAACAATGGAGTGGTTAAAATGGTTGTTAACCGGTTTTGCTTATCACGTTCAGCGCTAATGTGTTCGTTAGCCTTGTTCGGAATGTCAGCTCAAGCAGCTACCTTTAATTTTGATGGTATCGGAAAACTAGAGTTTAACGCAGATGCTGCTGTAAAAGGCTATCATTTAAGCAATGGTGAAGATAATAACCCATTAGTTCTGCCTGAAGATAAAAGCGGCGTGCTAACACGGGTTCGTCTTGGTATAAACATGTATGACGAAACTGGTTGGGCAATTAAAACTCGATTTTTAGGCTTCTATAACTGGGCTGGTGATAGACGTCATTCTGGCGGCTCAGGAACAAATTATAATGATGGTGTCAACAACGATTCTTTATCGTTAGACGAAGCCTACCTTGAATATAGCGGTATTAATTCTTGGTTATTTAGAGTTGGCCGACAAGAAGCAAACTGGGGTTATGGTTTTAATATTACCGATGACCGTCGTGACCGTATACTAGCGATGAAAACTATGATGCTAGATAGTGGTTACGTGGGATTCTTAGGTATTTATGATTTACGTTTTGCGGAAGACTTTTCGACCGCCTCAGCGGGAAACAAAGAGTTTACCGGCGACCTAAGTATGTATTCTTTAGCCGCTATTGGTAACTATAAGGGCTTAGACTGGGGTATTTTAGCCGCTTATTTCGATGGTTCTGAAGCAACAGACTTCATGAACGAAGTGTCGAACCCTTACTATACTCATTATTTCTATAATATTTCTCCATACTTTAGCAAAACCATTGGTGATTTCTCGGTAAAAGGTGCAGCCAATGTCATCCTTTCTGATGCGAATAAAGATCTTCCTATTTATTTTTGGGGGAACAATAGTTGGTCAGGATTTGTTGAAGGTGGCTACCAAATTGTTAACAGATTTCAACTGCAAGCTCAAGTTGCTGCAATGGGTGACGGCGGCTTAGTTGGCCGTGGTTGGGACAGTTACTCTATGCTTATCAACAGCGACCCTAGAAATGACATCAACCCAGTTCGATCAGAATTCTTTGGTGGATTTGGTAACTACAACGGGAATGGCGGTAAAGATGGTGTGTTATTTGGAATGCGCGGTAACTGGACCCCAATCGAAAAATTAAAGTTGACGTTCGCGGTCGGCCACATGGATATGGATACGTATAACGCAGACATCTTCCGTGATGGAGTCAAATCAACGTTTTATGATTTAAATGCTGTCTACGAATTTAAACCAGGCACCACCTTTGAACTCAGAGCGGGCTACGCCGACGGCGATATTAATGATACGGCCGTCATGTCGACGATTCGAGTGAAGTTTGGTTAATCTCGCCATTACTATCGAGACTGATTCTCAAGTCAAGCATCGATAACAATCATAGGCATCTTCAACGAGAGGTAGTTGGTTCCCCAACTCACCTCTCGTTTGTCATATTAGGCGCAGTTTCCCCACCGAATAAGCAATAGAAATACCACAAAAAAGCCTCAGACCAATACTGAGGCTACATTAAGCATCACTTCTAATCGCTATGCTGATATTTAATTAAAAAAATCCATTTCATAATGATTACCATTAGAAACAACATTTTCAAAGTTGGTAATAAGATCTGTGCTTATGAGATTATCTTCATCCCAGCGTTCAACCTGATACCAACCTTCCTGTTCACCAGTAAGAGCGGTAATTTTGAACCCGGTATGACCTTCAATAACATAATCGTCCTCGCCAGCACCACCATCAGCCACATTATTACCCGCATCGCCGTAAACGGTATCATCACCATCATCACCGTTTAACGTATCATCGCCTTTACCACCGAATAGTACATCACTATGCTTACCACCATGAAGAGTATCATTGCCGTCACCGCCATATAGGGTGTCGTTGCCTTCATTGCCATACAAGGTGTCATCGCCATCATTGCCGAACAGCTCATCTGGCCCTTTACCACCATAAAGATTATCATCCTCTGCGTCACCATTGATCACATCAAACCCACTGTCACCTCTGAGGGTTTCATCACTAGCAGTGCCATCCGTAGTAAAGTCCTGTGGGTTAGTTAGCATATCGAGGATAAGTTCGGTCTTTCCTTCTTGAATCAACCTTGCAATGTAGTCCCCTTGCTGGGCATTATTGACAAAAAAATCATCGAAGGTAATGCTTGTTCCGAGATCTTTATCATTTTTAGCATGCAGTAATTCCATATCAATGATCAAATCTTTACCATCGTCACTGATGCTAATAACAGCCTCGTTCATTGCATGTTCCAGGAAGTCATCGGCGCTCTCTATACCCTCATCACCAAGACCAAGTTTCTTCACCGCGCTCTCAACCTGAGCATCTAATTTGCCCTCCAGCTTCTCTACTCGTGCAGAAAAGTCTTTATCTGAGTCATTCGAGCGCTTAGCGTAAATTTCATTTTCGAGCACATAATCTTTGCGATTAAATACCAGTTGTAAACTGTCTTGACCCAAATTGAAACCAGAAATAGTGTTATCGCCACCTTTGAAAACACGCATAGAGAAAGTGTCAGGATCACCATCTTGCAAATCAATTAGGGTATCGTTACCAACACCTCCGAATAACAAATCACTGCCTTTGCCACCGTGCAAAGTATCATCACCACGATTGCCCTCTACAATATCGTCACCTTTAGTACCTTGAATGAAGTCGTCACCTTGTTTACCTCGGATGAAGTCAGAGCCACTTTTTCCTTTCATAGCGTCTGAATTTTCTGTGCCGATTTGAATGTTATAGTTACTCATATTTGCTACTCCCTTTCTGTTATAGTTCCCTCATCCCTTTCTCCATACTTTGTAGTAACGGAGATAAAAGGTAATCGAGTATGGTTCGTTGCTGCAGCACTATTTGTGCTTCGACGGGCATTCCCGGTTTAAGATCGACGCCCAAATCCAATAATTCCAGCGTATTAAGTGCGATCTTTCCTTGATAAAAATGCGCGCCTGTTGATTCATCAACAATGCTGTCCGCAGATAAATGAATTAACTCCCCGCTGACGGCTGGAACTTGACGAAAACTGTATGAAGTTAAGCGAATATTCGCAGAGAGACCTTTGTACACTGCTTCAATATCTTTAGGCTGAATATTGACACTGGCAATAACCCGCGTGTTATCGGGTACGATTTCCATAATGGTGCTTGTTGGTGCCACCACCCCACCTTGGGTGTGAACCACAAGATTAATCACATCGCCACTGACAGGAGCGCGTACTTCAATTCTGTCATTAAGGGTATTAATCGCGACCAACTGCTCTATAATCGCTTGTTGTTCTGCGATTAACTCTTGCTTTTGCTCTTGTGCTAACTTGAAAAAGCCTATCTTCTTCGCTTCAAGTTGAGAGCCTAACTCCGATATAATACTGCGCGCTCGCTTAATACGAGCCTTATGCTCTGCGATACGAGCAATTAGGCTTGCATACTCACGCTTCAATTCTAGATAGGCAACCTTAGACACATAGCCTTTATCTAATAACGTCGCATTTGCCTCAATCTCCTCCTCGAGAAGCACCAACGATTGCTCATCGCTAATTAGCCAAGCTTGAAAACTGTCTCGATCATTTTCGGTTTGCATAATCTGCTGTCGAATCGCTAGTAATTGCTCCTTTAATAGCAACCGGTTTTGGTTCAGCAATGTTTCTTGGTCTTGACGAATTTGTCGCTGAACCTGTGTCAATTCATCCTCGTCAGACCATGCAATTGCTTGTTCTGTCAATTCTGCTTCGATACGCGCAAGACGTGCCCGAATAGTAAACTGCATCTGACTTAACTGTTCTAATTCGCTTGCCAATATCGGGTCTGATAGCACCAACAGTAAATCGCCTTGTTGAACTTTCTGGCCTTCCTTTACCAGCAACCGCTCAACGACGCCACCTGAATGATGCTGAACCGCCTGATTTTCAACTTCTGTAACTAACTTACCCGGAGCTAACGATGCTGAGTGAAGTGGTGCAAGCGCGCTCCAAACCCCGCCCCCAACAACCGCTATCAATAGAATTAAACCAGCCGCCCACACAAAAGGAGAAAGACTTAGATTAAAACTGAGTGATGATTCTGAATGCCGCAATTTCATAGTGCACTCCCAATCGATTCGACTTTCGAGCTTGGGAGACCAAGGATTTCCGCCGTCGCACCAATTTTTTCTATTTTTCCCCCGTTTAAAGCAATCGCTAACGTCGTATGTTTCAAAATAGAAATGCGATGGGAGATCACGACCACCGTGACACTTTTGTTCTTCGCATGCGCCAAGAAATTCATTAACATCGATTGTCCTTGATGATCTAAACTTGAGTCCGGTTCATCAAGAACCAACAATGTAGGTTTGGTATAAAGGGCTCTAGCCATCGCAATTCTTTGCTGCTGACCTCCAGATAATCGAACCCCCAAACTCCCTACCAATGTTTGATACCCATTCGGCAAGGTCAAGATCATCTCATGCACACCTGCCAATTTAGCAGCGTCGACAATATCTTTCGAAAGTGCATTTTCTTCAAAACGACAAATATTCTGAGCAATCGTACCGGCTAATAACTTACCATTTTGCGAAACGTAACCGACCTGATGGCCAAACTGTTCTCGTTGTATTTGATTTAATGTCGCACCATCAATTCTAATTTCACCAAGCCTTGGAACCACCAAGCCTAGTATTGCTTTCGCTAGTGTTGACTTACCTACTCCGCTAGTACCGACTATCGCGACTGACGTTCCTGCTGGAATGTGAAACGAAAGATTTTCAAGTAACGGCTTTTCTACATTAGGATGACCCAGTGTCACATTATCGAAGCTGATATCTCCGCTAATTTTTGGTAGCTCTACCCTATCTTGCTCTAAGGACACCATCACCTCGTTCAGCCTTTGATGAGAACGCCAGCCCTCAACCCAGTGTTGCCAATTATGAATCGCCTGTTCTACTGGAGAGAGTACCCGCGCCATGATCATAGAAGCGGCAATCAATACTCCAGCTCCAACTTCGTTTTGTAGCACTAGCAAGACCGAAACCGCTAAAATCCCAACTTGCAGCATCATTCTGATATATTTCGATAACGACATGATCCCTCTCAACAAATTGTCAGCATTCGCTTTATCTACTGTCGAGTTAATCGCTTCATCACTTCGCTTGCTAATTAAATTCTGGCTCATGCCTAAGGCACTAATTATTTCCGCATTCCCTAACCAGTCACTCGTTAATGCATTAAAAACATTTTTATTTTTTGACGATCGCTCTTGCAGGCGCTTTGTCACTATCATGCTTAGCAAAGAAATAGCAAACAACACAATAGCGCCAGCTAAAGCAAAGTGACCTAAATGCGGGTGCATGAGATACATGGTCGCTAAAAATATAGGCACAAAAGGCGCGTCAAAGAGCGCAAAAATGCCCGGTGATGCTACCGTTTCCCGAACTCGCTCAAGGTCTGATAATGCCTGACTATGAATGGCGTTCTTTGCCAACGATTGCTTCAAAGAAGCGTGAAAGGCCAAGGCACTGCAAGACTCTTGAATTCGATACCCGTATCGCAATGTAATTTGGCTTCTTATCCATTCTAGAATTGATTGTATTGAGACGAAAAAAAATGTAATGATGATGAGCATTGTCAGTGTTTCATAACTCTCTGACGTGAGAACCCGATCAAAAACTTGCATAGAAAACAACGGCACGACTAAAAATAATACGTTTACGACCATCGAAATTGCCGCAATAAATACAGCTAAAGTAAAGCTAAAAGAAAAATATTGACGACTTTTGTTATCCATAACATCATGCCATTGAAATTAAAAACTTCATCTAAAGTAAGGTAAATATCTAAGGTTTATGCGCATCGAATATGGTCAACATATATTTTTGTAACCTGATAGAAATATGCGCCTGTCAGCCTGAAATGAATCTGTAGAGCTGGAATTCAAAAAAACAATCGAGCTGGTTATGTTAATAACTTATGAATGAAGTGCTAGAAACTTGAATCAATAATACTAGCCTGTCCAAGCTTTAAGATAGGTTGCATAGCATTTGCAAAATAACAATAAGTCAATCGCAATTACTAAAAAAATCTGCAGATTTGAAGTTATTGGCATGTTGTATGCTGCACTTAACGTAGTGTCAAGAATAGCAATATTGACGGGATGAAACCGTTGCTGCCACGCTTGTCTGCTCATAAAGCCCAGGCTAATATAGACCTAGGCTTTCTCTTTAGTAGGCAGTCATGATTTGGGGATGTTTTCTTTCGTAAATTTTCCTAAATTTTTTCGAATCAAATATGTCGATATATCTGTCTGCTCAACGGCTTATTTCCCCCTCTGCCGGTACTTCATCGGTATATACAGGCTCACCTTGCATGATGCTAATTTCAACGCGGCGGTTACGCGCTCGTTGTCGCTCAGTGTCATTTGGTCCTAATGGTTCAGTATCTGCAACGCCAATAACTCGCAAACGCTGATGAGAGAAACCTTTCACTTTCTCCATTTCTTGAGCCACGGAGACCGCTCGCTGAGAAGACAAGTCCCAATTAGAGCGATACAGCTCAGAATCCAGCGGTAAGTTGTCAGTATGCCCAGATACGCGAACTTGACCAGGAATGTCCTTGACCAAATCCGCGACCTGACGAACCAACGGTCTAAATTTGGGTTGTAAAAATGCTGAACCTTCAGGGAACGCACCTTTTTCTTGAATCCGGATAACCAGTTGTTGACCGAGATTATCAACTTCAACCGAACCTTGTTTGATTTCTTGTTGCAGTGCTTTCTTTATGATCTCTTCTAGCTTATCCAGATCGTCACTTTCTTGGTCACTTTGAGAGGAAGCACTACCAATCTGGTTTTTCTGTGTCCTTTCTGCCGTTTGACCGCCCGTCATCTTGCCATCATCCCGCTGGTTACCACCCGCTCGGTCGGAATCACCTTCATGAAACTCAAGAGTTTGCTGAGTTATATCCATTGTCTGTTGCATGATGACATCGATAGGCGTCGGCTCGGGACGCCCCGGTCTAAACTCTTGAGCGATGATACTTGTCCCCTTAGGAATATCTTTCACTTCAAGGCGATTTTGCACGCCAAAAGCAAACTTCATGGAACCCGCTATTTGTTTGAACTTGAGTACGTCCATTTCGGAAAATGACAGTAGAAGTACAAAAAAGCACATTAGTAGCGACATCAAATCAGCAAATGTCCCCATCCATTGAGGAAGGCCAGGTGGCGGACAATCACATTTTTGTTCCTCTTCCACTTCCCCTCCTACAACAACTTAATATGTGGGATAGCCATATTACTCACCATCCAAATCAAAGGCTCGCTTGCTTTCATTGAGGTAGTTTTTCAAATAGCCATCAATCACACGAGGATTTTGGCCATCCTGTATCGCCAAGACACCATCCATAATTAATCGACGGTTGAGTTTTTCTTGCTCACGACGCAATGCGAGTTTGTCAGCAATAGGGAAGAAAAGCATATTGGCGAGAACTGCGCCATATAACGTCGTCAATAGCGCCACCGCCATAGCAGGACCAATCGACTTGGGATCGTCCATGTTCGACAACATCGCCACGAGACCGATTAGAGTACCGATCATTCCCATCGCAGGAGAGACTTCACCAAACGCCTTAAACACCCCGGCGCCTTTCACATGGCGCTCGTCGGTTAGCGCAATGTCTTTTTGCATCGCATTACGCACCACTTCAGCGTCATGGCCATCGACTAACAGATCAATACCCTTTTGCATAAAGCTGTTCTGAATGTCCATTTCTTCCAACGCAAGAAAGCCGCCTTTACGCGCAGCATCTGCCATCTCAACGATTTTGGCGATCAAGTCTTCTGGCTCATCCGTTTTGAACATGAAGGCTTTACCAGCAATCTTGGTCGCGCTGAAGAACTGGCTAAGAGTGAACTTCATTAAAACCACGAATGTCGAACCACCAATCACGATGAAAACCGACGTAGTATCGTAGTACGTCATGATGCTGCCACCAAGCACCATCGCTATAATGATTGAAGCGGCCCCACCAATGAGACCAATTAGCGTTGCTAAATCCACTCAACACCCCATAAATAATTGCCATCAATGATTATTGACGAACTAGAATAACCGCACGAGTCTATCGCGTTATATTCAGGTTATCGACCGTATACTCATATCTTTAAGTAATTTATGACCTTAAAATCACAAATTTCCTTTTTCGAAGCACTGGATTGAGTTATCTGCTTAAGAAATCACAAGAAAACAATATCTTCCAGTATTTTGAGATCCATGTAGGTGAACAATTTTGTAGCAGAAACAGCACGTGGAAAGCATCTTGGTTACATTTTTGACACCATTAGTTTGACCATCCGTTACGGCTCATGTAACGTTCGAACATTTCTGATAAAACAAGTAAGTTATGGCGACGAAAAAACCAGAGAACATGTCGTTTGAAGCGACAGTAGACGAGCTTGATATGCTTGTCGAACAACTAGAAAATGGTGACCTTGCACTGGACGATGCCTTAAAGAAATTTGAACGTGGTATCGCCTTAGCTCGTGCAGGCCAACATAAGCTTACTGAAGCAGAACAAAAAGTCAGCATCCTATTAGCAAAAGATGATGACGCAGAACTTGAAGACTTCTCCCCGTCAGAAGAATAGAACCAAAAGTGAGTATCCCCATGATTGAGGCTTTAAAGTCTTATCAACAGCGCAATAACGAGCAACTGGACGCTTGGCTCGACCACTATCCTTTTCAGCAACAAAGATTAATAGAGGCAATGCGATATGCCTTGCTACTCGGTGGCAAACGCGCTCGCCCTTTTCTCGTTTACGCCACCGGACAAATCTTTGGTTGCACTAAAGCACAATTGGATACTCCAGCAGCCGCGATTGAATGTATTCATGCTTATTCGCTGATTCACGACGATCTTCCAGCAATGGACGACGATGAACTTCGCCGAGGTCAAGCAACCTGCCATATTCAATTCGACGAAGCCACGGCGATTCTCACAGGGGATGCTCTGCAAACACTCGCCTTCACGGTATTATCTGAAGGTGAATTAGCACCCTTTGCTAATGAGCAACGTATTACTATGGTACAGAAGCTCGCTCATGCTTCGGGCGCTGCGGGAATGTGTATTGGACAAGCTCTCGATTTAGAAGCAGAGAATCAACAGGTCACTTTAGAGCATCTTGAACGCATCCATAGGCACAAAACTGGGGCGCTTATCAAGTGTGCGGTGCAGCTCGGTGCATTAGCTGCTGGCGAAAAAGGTGTGCAATACCTACCGCAATTAGAACAATATGCAGACGCTATCGGTTTGGCGTTTCAGGTCCAAGACGACATCCTAGACATCGTGGGTGACACAGAAACTCTAGGTAAACCTCAAGGCTCTGACGTTCAATTAAACAAAAGTACTTATCCAGCTTTGCTAGGATTAGAAGGGGCTCAACAAAAAGCAGCGCAGCTTTTTGAAGAAGCACTTTGTGCTTTAGAGGCTATCCCCTACAATACTCAATTACTCGAAGATTTCGCCCGATATGTCATCGAGCGCAACAACTAAACACAATTAAAGCGCTAACACTATGACACTTGATATTTCAAAATATCCAACACTGACATTAGCAAATACACCGGAAGAACTTCGCTTGATGCCGAAAGAATCACTTCCGAAGCTTTGTGAAGAGCTAAGAACGTATTTGTTAAACTCTGTGAGCCAGTCAAGCGGACACTTGGCTTCTGGACTAGGTACGGTTGAATTAACTGTTGCCCTACATTATGTTTACAACACGCCTTTTGATCAGCTGATTTGGGATGTGGGCCATCAGGCTTATCCACACAAAATTTTGACCGGACGCCGAGAGAAGCTGTCGACCATTCGCCAAAAAGATGGTCTACATCCGTTCCCTTGGCGTGAAGAAAGTGAATATGACGTTTTGTCTGTGGGTCACTCTTCCACCTCTATCAGCGCCGGGCTTGGCATTGCTATTTCCGCTGCGAAAGAAGGTAAAAACCGGAAAGTCGTGAGCGTTATTGGTGATGGTGCGATTACTGCTGGAATGGCGTTTGAAGCACTGAACCACGCGGGTGATGTCCATCCAGATATGCTTGTCATTTTGAATGACAATGAAATGTCTATCTCAGAGAACGTTGGTGCGCTTAACAACCATCTGGCTCAAGTGCTATCTGGCAGTCTGTACACCTCTATTCGCGAAGGCGGCAAGAAAGCGCTATCCGGATTACCGCCAATTAAAGAGCTAGTTCGTCGAACTGAAGAGCACCTGAAAGGCATGATCGTTCCGGGCACGTTGTTTGAAGAGTTAGGCTTTAATTACATCGGCCCTGTTGACGGGCATGATGTCAATGAATTGGTCAAAACGCTAAAGAACATGCGTGAGCTCAAAGGTCCGCAGTTCCTACACATTATGACCAAAAAAGGTAAAGGCTACGAGCCTGCCGAAAAGGACCCTATTGGTTATCACGGCGTACCAAAATTCGACCCTTCGCACTCTTGTTTGCCGAAAAGCAGCTCAAGTAAGCCAACCTATTCAAAGATCTTTGGTGACTTCCTTTGCGACATGGCCGCTAAAGATCCGTCGCTAATGGCGATTACTCCGGCAATGCGTGAAGGCTCAGGTATGGTTCGCTTCTCAAAAGAGTACCCGAATCAGTATTTCGACGTTGCTATTGCCGAACAACACGCCGTGACACTGGCTACCGGTATGGCCATCGCGGGAAATCGCCCGATCGTTGCGATCTACTCCACCTTTCTGCAACGCGGCTATGATCAACTGATCCACGATGTCGCAATTATGGATCTCCCTGTGATGTTTGCGATCGACCGTGCTGGGTTAGTCGGTGCAGATGGTCAAACGCACCAAGGAGCGTTCGATTTAAGCTTTATGCGCTGTATTCCTAATATGGTCATCATGGCACCGAGTAACGAGAATGAGTGTCGTCAGATGCTTTACACAGGTCATATTCATGATGGGCCAAGTGCCGTACGCTACCCGCGTGGTAGTGGCAATGGAACAACACCAGAAGCGGTATTTACTGCGCTAGAAATTGGTAAAGGCCGCATCGCCCGTCAAGGCAGTAAGGTGGCCATCTTATCTTTCGGTACTTTCTTAGATAACGCGCTTGTCGCGGCGGAAAATCTCAATGCAACCGTTGCCGATATGCGCTTTGTAAAACCGCTAGATGAAGCGCTAGTTCGAGAGCTGTGTGACAGCCACGATGTGATTGTCACGTTAGAAGAAAACGCAATTGCCGGTGGCGCTGGCGCTGGTGTTATTGAGTTTATGATGCGTGAGAAGTTAATGAAGCCAGTTCTTAACCTAGGCCTTCCTGACAAGTTCGTTGCCCAAGGCACTCAAGATGAACTGCACGCTGAACTTGGACTGGATGCGACAGGGATTGAAAAGTCCATTCGTGACTATCTGGTGAAATAACCTGACTCATTTTCACACTTAAAGCGGCTTTAGGCCGCTTTTTTGTTTCTTCAGCAATAAAAAAAGACCGCAATAAGGATTGCAGTCTTTTTGATATCGCCTAGCAACCGCGATTAAGCGTTCGCTTCACGCTCTGCAATAAATGCTAACGCCATCTTAATGCGAGCAATCACACGCTCTTTACCAACCAGTTCCATCACCGCATCCACAGATGGTGATTGACCACCGCCGGTTACAGCAACGCGAAGAGGCATACCGATTTTACCCATGCCAATTTCTAACTCGTCACAAACTGCTGTGATGACTTGATCTTTAATGTTGTCCGTCGTCCACTCTTCTAAAGCTTCTACTTTCGCTAACGCTGCTTCTAGCGGCTCTTTCGCAACACCACGTAGATGTTTTTTCGCTGCGCCCGCTTCGAATTCAGAGAAGTCTTCGTAGAAGTAACGAATTTGCTGAGCAAGTTCAACCAATGTATTGCAACGCTCACCCACGAGTTTAATCACATCAGTAATTGCAGGACCATTTTCTGTGTTGAGCTCCTGCTCATCAAGATGCCATTGTAGATGCTTCGCCACATATTCTGGCTCAGAAGTCTTAATGTAGTGGTTGTTCAACCAGTTTAGTTTGTCAGTATTGAACGCAGAGGCTGACTTCGAAATGGCATTCAAAGAGAAGAAATTGATCATCTCTTCTTGAGAGAAGATTTCCTGATCGCCATGAGACCAGCCTAGTCGCACTAGATAGTTGTTCAAGGCGTTTGGTAAATAACCTTCATCACGGTACTGCATTACTGATACTGCGCCGTGGCGCTTAGACAATTTTGCGCCATCATCACCTAAAATCATTGCACAGTGTGCGAACGTTGGTACTGGCGCACCAAGTGCTTCATAAATATTGATTTGGCGAGGCGTGTTGTTGATATGATCTTCACCACGAACAACGTGAGTAATACCCATATCCCAGTCATCCACAACAACTACAAAGTTATACGTAGGTGCACCGTCAGTACGACGGATGATCAAATCATCCATTTGGCTGTTAGAAATCTCGATACGACCACGGATCTGATCATCAAATACTACACTGCCTTCTTTTGGGTTGCGGAAACGGATAACACATGGATCGCCATCTTTTGCTGCCGCATTAGCCGCAACAATTTTTGGGTGGTTAGCGTCATAACGCGGAATTTCTTTGTTCGCTTCTTGTTCTGCACGAATCTCTTCTAGCAGCTCTTTGGATGCATAACACTTATATGCTTTATCTTCTGCTAATAGCTGATCAACCACTTCGTTGTAACGGTCAAAACGCTTAGATTGGAAATACGGACCCTCGTCCCATTCCAATCCCATCCACTGCATACCTTCCAAGATCGCGTCCACTGCTTGTTGTGAGTTACGCTCTAGATCGGTGTCTTCGATACGCAGAACGAATTCACCGCCTTGGTTTTTAGCGTATAGCCAAGAATAGAGTGCAGTACGTGCACCACCGACATGAAGATAGCCTGTTGGGCTAGGAGCAAAACGTGTTTTAACCGTCATCGAATGTACCTTGTTGTCAACGTCGCACGATGCTTGTCATCGTGCGTTGCAAATTTGGGCGCTATTTTATCACCTTAAGCTAAATCTACAATCAATAGCTTGACCTTACCCTTGCGGTAAGGTTTATCGTTAGTAATAGTCAAACTCATATTCGAGGTGTTTTATGAATCACATAACGCTAAAACTCTCAGGACTTTCCTGTATGGGGTGCGTGAATAAGCTGAAAAAAGCACTCAATGCCTCTTCTCTATCTATTGATGTAGAAACACTGACTACAGAACGGCTGGTTGTTATGACACCATCTGATACCAAAGACATTATTGATATCGTTCAATCGCTTAACTACCAAGCTACACCAATGTGGCATTTCAAGTTATCGGGTCTGAACTGCGGTAAATGTGTCGCTAAGGTGCGCGCTCAACTCGATTTATTCGATAACAGTGACATTATTGCGCTGTCAAAAAACGAGCTGCTTATCGCAACATTAGTCGATCCGCAAACCATCATTGACAGCATCAAGGCGCTTGGTTATCAGGCAGAATCAGTGGACATCGATACCATTAGTGAAGCAGACTCTACGCCACAAACCAATACCACCGATTCTGAATCAACGAGCCCTCAGTCAACAGTCACAGCGCCAAAGACAGATTTACCACTGGTTGAAGGAAGTCATCGTCTTCACTACCTTATTCAAGGAATGACATGTGCCAGTTGTGTTAGCTCAGTAGAAAAAGCTCTGGCTAACGTAGATGGTGTCGAAAGTGCTCGAGTCAACCTTGCCGAACAGAGCGCGATGGTAATAAGTAGTGAAACCGCTGAAACGATCAATAGTGCCTTGCTTAAAGCCGTTTCAGAGGCCGGCTATCAGGCTGAATTGGTTCAAGATCTAGCCGCAAGTCAGAGCCAACAGCAACAAACGCTATTAGCTCATCAAGCTAAGCAGAAAAAACATACCATCATTGCATTATCGATAGGTGCACCATTAATGTTGTGGGGGGTCTTAGGCGGGAACATGATGATCCGCAACCCTCTTGACCAGATGGCTTGGGGGGTTATCGGTGTTGTGTGTCTATGGCTGCTCGCTACCTCAGGTCGTGACTTTTATGTCAACGCATATAAAGCGCTGAAGCACAAACGCGCCACTATGGATACACTGGTCGCTTTAGGTACTGGCGCAGCATGGTTTTATTCTATGTTAGTGGTCATCAAGCCAAGTTGGTTCCCACATCAATCTCGGCATGTTTATTTTGAAGCGAGTGCAATGATTGTCGGTCTTATTTCCCTCGGTCATTACATTGAAGCGAAAGCCAAATCTAAGACCAATGAATCGCTGCAAGCATTGATGAATCTGCAACCACACTATGCAACTGCCATTATCAATGGTCAGGACCGATCAATAGCGGTATCGGATATTAACCTTGGGATGCTTCTGAGAATAAAGCCAGGAGAAAAAGTGCCTGTTGATGGCGAAGTGGTTGAAGGTCACAGTTATATAGATGAGTCAATGCTTACTGGAGAACCCGTTGCCGCTGCCAAAGACATCAATGACTTCGTCTCTGCCGGTACGTTAAATACTGACGGTAGCTTGGTGATCAAAGCAACTGGGGTAGGCGCTGACACCATGTTGTCTCGCATTATTAATTTGGTCCGAGAAGCGCAAAGTAGCAAACCTGCAATTGCGAAACTAGCCGACTCTATTTCAGCCGTCTTCGTCCCGGTTGTAGTAGTGATTGCCATAGTCGCGGCGGCGGTATGGTTCTTCATTGGTCCAGAACCCAAAGCGAGCTACATGCTTGTTGTTACCACCACAGTGTTGATTATTGCTTGTCCATGCGCTTTAGGCCTTGCCACACCGTTATCTATCACCGTTGGAATAGGTAAAGCCGCTCAAGCCGGTGTGTTAATTAAGGATGCTGATGCGTTGCAAAAACTGAGTAAAGTGAACGTTGTCGTGTTCGACAAAACAGGCACCATGACAATGGGTCAGCCTTCGGTACAAAGAGTATTTGCGCCAAATATGACAGAGCAAGCTCTGGCGCGAATGGTATTACCATTAGAAAAACGCTCTGAGCACCCTTTAGCTAAAGCGGTTACTCGCTATTGGACTGCTATTGAAGTTAGTGAACCACAACAATTTGAAAACCTGAAAGGTAAAGGGGTAACAGGGATTGTCGATGGTAAAAACGTGACCATTGCGTCTCTTAATCACGTACAAACGTTAAGCATCGATGTAGCACCAATTCAAAACGGACTCGATGCCGCAGCAAAACTCGCTGCTACACCTGTCGTGGTTGTCGTTGACAATAGTGCCGTCGCCGTCATTGCGATTGCCGATGATCTAAAACCAGAGACAGCCTCTGCGGTAGCGTCGTTAAAACATCAAGGTATTCACACCGTCATGCTTACTGGTGACAACCGCCATGTTGCTGACGTTATAGGTAAACAACTGGGTATTGATGAAGTGGTTTCTGAAGTTCTACCTGATGAAAAATCCGCGCATATCGAATCGCTCAGAGCCAAATTTGGTCATGTCGCTATGGTAGGTGACGGTATTAACGATGCCCCTGCTTTAGCGCTAGCTGATGTTGGTATTGCTATGGGATCAGGAAGTGACGTCGCGATTGAGAGTGCGCCAATGACCTTACTCAACAGTAACCCAGCCACTGTCGCTTACGCCATCGCTTTATCCAAAGCTACGGTGAAGAATATCAAGCAAAATCTGTTTGGTGCGTTTATTTACAACTCGTTAGGGATTCCCATTGCCGCTGGGATTCTTTACCCAATATTTGGCTTCCTGCTCAGCCCTGTTTTTGCCGGAGCAGCAATGGCCCTGTCTTCTATTACCGTTGTCAGCAACGCGAATAGACTCAGAAACTTTCAATATAAAGGCTAATTTTCGTCACAATTTAACGATTTTTAAGCCAATAGTTACTCGTCAATAAGGAATCAATATGTCAAAGCAAACACGTCTCTTCAAACTGGCAACATTGTCGTTTGCAATGGTGACAGGCTCGGCGTTTGCCACAGATATGCTCACTTACAAATCACCCTATTGTGGGTGCTGCAAAGACTGGGTTAAACATATGGAGGATGCCGGATTTAACGTCACGGTTGAAGAGCATAAAAATATGAACCCTATTAAGGAAAAGCTAGGCATCAAGCCGGAACTCGCTTCCTGCCACACTGCGGTTATTGGCGATTATGTGTTCGAAGGCCATATTCCAGCCGATGACATTAAAGCATTCCTAGATAATCCTCCTAAGAACGCAAAAGGTCTTGCCGTTCCGGGCATGCCTGTTGGCTCTCCTGGTATGGAATATGGTGATAAGAAAGACCCTTATCATGTTTATGCCTATGACGAAAAAGGCCAAGTTTTCAGCTTCCGTGCATACAATATGTAAACCATAGGTCAACGCCATAGTAATCACTATGGCGCTTCTCGTTATTAGAAGTTATAGGTTCCACCGACCAAAAATGCGCTGTTTGCTACTCCACGCCCATAACGTGATGTTTTGAACTCACCTTGGCTCTTATATTCAAAATAAGGCTGAAACGCATACTTCGTTAGTGTGAGTCTAAACTCATTATCCATTGCATTATCTGAATATGGATAATAAGGCGTATAAGCCCCAATAGCATGGTACACATTGTTATAGTGCACCTTCACTGGATGTGTTTGGAAGGCATACGCTATTTTATTATCAAAGCGATATAATCCGTAGCTGGCTTATTCTCCCAGCGGTCGTTCTGGGCATACACTTCTATTCGCGTGCGGTGACTTAGGGATAGCCCTTGCTCAAAGTCATAACCTATCTTGAACAACGGTCGGTATTGCACCGTTTCACCTACTTGCATTAAATGGTTATAGCCCGCCCCTAACCAAAAACTCTCTGACATCTGAAACCTTTGTTCCACACCTAATGTCAGCAAGGGTGCCCTGACGCTATGTCCATAATACATATCGTGATGGTGGTGCCTATCGCTGTGCGGTGTGGCTCCAATTGCAATATCTTCAATTTTGAATTTAACGGTCGTATCTGTATCGAAAGTATGACCAGCAGCCATCTTAGCTGTGGTTTTTGAATCATAAAGATACGTACTATTAAATTGAATATGTCCTTCAATATAAGATGATGCCGCAAATGCGGCCTTAGAACCTAAGGCTAATAATAACAACGATGTATGACGCAAAGTTTGGATCCTAAATAGTGTGGAAGAGCCTGCATCTTCCTTACCACCATCCCCTATAGCAAATCTTTACAAAGTCATCGTTTTGTAAGATAAAAATTGTCCAAAAATCAGACAAATAACGTTAAATCAATGAAATAGAGCCTCTCATATCTAGCGATGTAAGCAAACCGTGTGAAGATCACATACTCTGGTCTGAAAAAACACTAAGTTCGACCAAAAATCAGCCTAAAACGAGAAAGGTAAAATTACCTGAGCAAAAACCAAATTTATTAAAACTAACTAAAGTGCTGGACCAAGTTCAGGTTATTGAAGTGGTCTTTATAAATAAGCGAATGATGACAACTATCTTGAAAAATGCCGGTTGTATCTCATCCTAAATCGCCAATCGAGCTCATCAAATCATAAAGATAAAAAAAGGCTCCTTACGGAGCCCCAAATATGGAAATCTTAACAATCTTTGCGTCGCTTAGAAACCGTAAGAAGCACCGAATACAACAGCGTTGTTTACAGCACTGCCACCGTCTGCATTCTTCAGGCCGTGAGCTTGGCTACGGAACTCAAAATATGGCTGTACACCGTCACGAGTCCAAGTTGCACGAAGCTCATGATCCATCGTGTTTACTTTATCGTGACCGAATGCATCTTTATCACCTGCAACCACATATACGTTGTTGTACGAAAGTGCAAGTGGTTGGTCTGCAAACTGATAAGCAATTTTGTTATCTAAACGAACATCGCTATCTGATCTGCGGGTCTGACCATCGAGTTGGTTGTTGATGTGCATACGAGTACGGTTGCTCAAAGACAGACCATTATCGAAGTTATAGCCAATCTTGATTAGTGGACGGTATTGAATCGTTTCACCGTCTTGAATCAAGTGGTGGTAACCTGCTGCAAACCAAAGGTGGTCTGTTGCGTTAAACACCTGCTCTATGCCCAAAGTAGTAGCTGGTAGAGGACCTTTCTTGCCCGCCTCTGGTGTTTGCGTTTTCCCTAAAGGAATAGCATCAAATTCAACTAAAAGCGTTGTATTTGAGTCAAACGTATGACCCGCTTCTAGTGTCGAAGTTTGCTTTGACCCTTGTAAATATGAATCGTGAAACTGAACATTACCCGTTACGTAAGACGAGCCAGCGAAAGCGCTAGTTGATGCAACTGCAAGAGCAGTAAGAGCGAGAACTTTTTTCATTGTAACACCTATGTATGCTTTAGTTTTTAAGCAGCTTATGTTGCTGCCGTTTGGCTTGGGCACACTATAACTAGATTTAATTCGCGCTGACAAATAATCACCTCTCCACAGTGATCAAAATCACAATAAAAAACAACAAAAAAAATAAAACCCTTAAAATCATATGTTTAAATAAAAAAATAAAGAACCCTAAATAACTCAATTAAAATTAACTATGACAAAAATCACAAAAACAATGTTTAAAAAGCCAATGTGATAGAGAAAATGTCGTAAATACCATCATTAGACTCAAAATTGTCTTATAAAATCGTGATATCAAACGTGATTTTAGATTTAAAACAGTGTTTAATTCGCATTAAAAAAATAGTTGGTTCGATAAAAAAACAACCCAACATGGTGAATCTATCTATCAATGTTGTCGTTTGTACCCCCCTAAATTGTGATAGTCTGGATACACAACCCTAGTTCAGACAGTGGTGGATAAATTGCCTAGAGATATTCAGGCTCATACAGTGATAAATTACTTGAGGCCCTCATTTACCGGTCTTTTGTTATTGGTTTCACTTTGTTCTAATGCAGAGCCATTGCTTTGGCAAGCAGATAAAGGGGAACAACGCCTCTATCTTATGGGAACAATTCATGTTGGGGATACTAAACTCGACCCATTTTCTAGAAAAGTGACAGAAGCTTTGAGCCAGGCAGATAGTCTGATCGTTGAAACGCGTTTAAATGAAAAAGTGCGTTTCCCACAAAAGCCACAACCAAGCGCTAAGCAAATGTTAGACGAGGAACACTTGGCAGCATTGATTGCAATCATCAAACAGGCTTCCCTAGTCCCAAGTACAATATTGAGTTTACCACCTTGGCAAGCAGCACTCACCTTACAGCAATGGCAATTCCAATCTCTTAACTACCAACCTGAGTTCAGCATTGATATGCAGTTTGTCCGTTGGGCAAACACTCATCAATTACCAATAGTGGGATTAGAGACCTTACAATTTCAAATCGATTTATTCGTCACTCAGCCTGATCATGGATTAGCTATGCTGAAACAAACGCTCCAAGAGTGGTCAGATAGTGAAGCAAGTATCCGATGCTTAGTCGAATCTTGGCGTATGGGAGACATAAAGAACCTCGAGGCAGTGTTAGCAACAGTGACCTATAATGAAGCTTTTTATCAATCATTTATCTTTGAGCGAAATGAGCGTTGGGTAAAAGTTTTAAGTCAAGACTACCCAGTCGGCACCTATTTTGTTGCAGTGGGAGCAATGCACCTTGTTGGTGAACACAGTGTCATTGAGTTACTTAGACAGCTAGGCTACGACATTTCTCTGATGTCGACCCCAAGTAGAGCTCATTGCTCTACTTCATCTGACTCTTAGGAAGCCTCTCTTATATTAATGAAAATCGTCATTGCTCTCGACTAAAGGTGGTGCGTGTTATGGTTTGCGCGACAGTGAATACGTGACATCACATTTTAAGATCCGCCCTAACGTTAGCGCCGCATTATCTCGCCAATATCCGTCAAACAACTCAATACAGAAACTGCGTTTCAAACCTTTATCGTAATGATCGAGATCAACGTAGCCTATCTTAGCCCATCTTTTTTTCTTGCTATTCGATGAGCCTATACCATACTAAGTTTGCATTTAGAAGATCCTATCAGAAAAAATGGAGACGAAATCATGAAAATAGCTATTTTTTTTGCAACTTTAGCTTTGTCACTACCAATTACAGCGACAGCATCAAACCATAACGGATCAGGAAATGTGTTAGGGTACACCGTACAGTGCACTTTACCTGATGGCAACGTTGTGAGAACACAGCAACTATACTGCCAATTAGCCAATGGTAGCGCTAGATACTAATAGCGATGAGTAGGCAAGGGGGGGTAGTTACCCCCCCTTTTTCAACTTATTTATGATAGGGCAATAACTTTGCTCGTTACCTGGACATGCCTTTATCCACTCAGCCAGCCTTTTCTCAACCTTTTTCAACGCCTCAATCTGGTTTTGAACATCTAGCAGTTTGTCTGATGCAAATTGTCGAACGCTTTCACTCCTTCTGTGAGTATCTTTTTCCAGCGATAACAAATACTGACATTCATCGAGAGAAAAGCCTGCCTTCCTTGCGTTGGAAATAAAACTTAGCTCACGTACATGCTCATCCGTGTAAAAGCGGTAACCATTAATTGTTCGCTTTGGCGGGGAGATAATTTGCCGTTCCTCATAAAAGCGGATTGTTTTGGTCGTTAATCCTGTAATTTCTGAAACCTGACCTATCTTCACTTCCACTCCCCCGAGCTATCACTCGTTATAGCGAGAGCACCCAACCCAAGACTTGTTGGCGCTCTTCTTTAGATCCGGTATTGTACCAATATTGCATCATTTGTGCAGGTTGTGATGTAAATGTCTCTTCAGCATTACCATTTTTACGATTTTGCACCGCCCAATCAATAAACTTCTCTCGATCTTGATCGGTACTTCTTTCATACCAATACTGAATCATTTCTAATGATTTTGATGTTGATTGATTGTCGTTGACGATAACACGTGACGCTAATATACCCGTATTTTGGGTTTGGGATTCCATTTCATTACGTAGCGCTTTCATATAGCCCGACGCAATGGTAAAGGTAACTTCATAACGACTGTTAGTTATCAATTCAAATTCGAAGTCGCCCCTATCGATACTATCGACCGCTGCTTTGTCGATTGGGAAAGAAAAATATTGGGACGTTGTACAGTGCTCTGAGCATGTGCTTGTAGAGGGTTTAATAGGGATAAGATCAACGGTTCTACCTAAATATGAAGCTTTTTCAAACTCGTTATACGATTTAAAATACGTTACCTCCATATTAACAAAACCAGCGAGCTCATTAGGTTGACTGTTTTTGCTATTTAGCACTACAACCACTTGTGATTTGACGATATCACCACCGTTACTAGAGATGGTTTCTGGTGTGTAGGTTTTACCAACTACACGAGTTTGCCCCCCTTTATAGTCCACTGTTTCTACAGACTGAGAAAAGTCGCTATCTGAATCAAGAGAGGAACACGCTCCTAACAACAACGAAATAACTACTACAAGACTTCTGAACATATTTCTCTCCTTTGACAAGAAGAGCATCAGCTAAAATAGCTAATGCTCAATCTCATGATTATTTTTATAACGCTTAGAAACCGTACTCAAGACCCACGCGAGTCACGATATCTGAACGATTGTCCGTGCTATCCTTGATATTCGTTGTGCGTTGAGCAACACGTACATAAGGGACAAAACCGTTAACCACTGCCATCAACTGGCCAGAGATGGTGCTTTCTGCGTCATCCTGAGAAACTCCACCTTTTTTCGAGTCAAGGTTAGCAGCATAACCTAATTTAAATCCAATTGGACCATTCCAATATTGACCAATTACCGAATATGAACCTTGGTCGTGAGTTACACCACTTTGTTTCAACTGCTCATTTTTATAAGCAGCGGCAAGCCCAAAGCCAGCTGGTAGAGCCGCCTCGAAACCAACAATATACGCTAAAGTATCCGTATCAGCAGTGGTCGAAGCTTTAGTATAATAGGAGTCACCTGGATTATACACATCACCATTGTCATCAGTCCCTGCTTCTTGCGCAATTTGCCATGATTCAGGGGTGGTACTTCCTGGGCGTTTTCCAGTTTCAACGGCACCCATTAGTGTTATTTTTTCAAATGCGTAACGTGCATTCGCGCCAGCAAAATAAGCATCACGTGTCGCAGCGCCACCACCATTGGCGTTGTCATCACGACCGACTGAAGCTGCAAAAGTGAACCCACCAAACTTTGGTGAATCATAACGTACTTGGTTCGATTGACGATCATAGTGAGCATTAATACCACCCCAGTCAAACACTGAGCCAAGACCTGGGTTTGAGAATGGCCAGTCAACGATCTCGTAAAGTGGTGTTAATACACGACCAATTCGTACATTACCAAAGTCGCCAGATAAGCCGATGAAGGTATCACGGAAACCGAGCACACCACCAGAAACTCCACCATGTGCCCAGTCCGTGTTATCAACATAACCAGACTCAATCTGCATAGTCACTCGAATACTATCTGTCATGTCACCAGACGCTCGAAAACCAATTCGAGATTCGTTTTCAATCGCAAAACCGGCACTGTCATCTTTGTTATCAGTAACGTTGTAATTCACCGCAGATATCGCGGCAACCCCATACACCTCAACATCAAAATCAGAGTTGATACCAACTTGACCACCAGCCCCCTCATCAGCCATTGCTGAGAAGGATACCATTGACGCCACTGCTGCACCGATAAGAGTGCGTCTAAACATTTTTTCCATGGAATAACTCCTAAAAATGGATATAGCTGTTTTTTATATTTAACCCTTAAGTTGGCCGCCGAAGGGTGAAATACTTCCTTATTTATTTAACCAAATAGACTGGTTAATTTTCCTGTCTACACCTTGTGTATCCATACCCACAAGACTAACTTCGCGGAGAAAATTATCAATTTCAAAATCAATTACGTTAAGAAAAATATGACGCACAACAAACTTTCATCATGCTTATTGATGAAGATCTTATTTTTTAATCAGAGCAAGAATAAAATGCTTTACATCGTTAATTTTCAATAACTTAAAAATTAACGACATTCAGAATTAGTGATGTAGCTCGCATGACTTTTTTATTTAAAGAAATTAAATAAAAAAGTGCTTTTTAGAAAGTTGCTTTTACTATCCACCGTACATTCAACTTCTAATTTGAACTTACTCGCAAAAAAAGAGCCCCATATAGGAGCTCTTTTAAGATTCGACAGACAGTTAACCTATTAATTCGATTAAGTCATCTTCGGTTTTAATTTCAATATTAAGTTCTTGTGCTTTTGCGAGCTTAGAACCTGCGTTTTCACCCGCAAATAAGATGTCCGTTTTCTTAGAAACACTTCCGGTAACTTTTGCCCCTAAAGCTTGAAGTGCTGCTTTGGCATCATTACGGTTTAATTGAGATAATGAGCCTGTTAATACCACGATCTTACCCGCTAGCGGTTGTGGAACATTGTCAGCCGGAGCCTCGACATCTGGCCAATGAATACCCGCAGCGATCAAGGCTTCAATAACTGTTTGATTTGATTCAGCGGCAAAGAAGAACCTAATATGCTTAGCCACAATGTCACCAACATCTGGTACTTCGATGAGTTGCTCATGACTGGCATTCATCACCTTCTCTAACGTTTTAAAATGGGCTGATAGGTTGGCCGCGGTTGCTTCCCCTACCTCTCGAATCCCTAGAGAATATAAGAATCGAGCAAGCGTTGTTTGTTTTGAAACATTCAGAGCATTCACGACATTCTGTGCCGACTTAGGCCCCATGCGTTCTAAGATAGTGAGTTGTCCTGCAGATAACTTAAACAGGTCGGCTGGTGTTTCAACCATTTCCTTATCGACTAACTGCTCGATGACTTTCTCCCCAAGACCATCAACGTCTAAAGCCTTACGAGATACAAAGTGTTTCAACGCTTCTTTACGCTGCGCTTGACACACTAACCCACCAGTACAGCGCGCTACGGCTTCTCCTTCAATGCGTTCTATCATAGAAGCGCACACAGGACACTCTAGCGGAAATACAATCGCCTTCGCATCGACAGGTCGACGTTCGGGAACATAGGAAACAATCTGCGGAATGACATCACCTGCACGGCGAATAATAACACTATCTCCAATTTTCACTCCCAGGCGCTCGATTTCGTCGGCGTTATGCAAGGTGGCATTACTCACCGTCACACCACCAACAAACACTGGCTCTAGTTTAGCAACTGGCGTAATAGCCCCCGTACGCCCAACTTGAAAATCGACTGCGTTTAGTACCGTAATCTCTTCTTGAGCGGGAAATTTATAGGCGATAGCCCAGCGAGGTGCCCTAGCAACAAACCCTAATTGTTCTTGAAGCGCAATATCATCCACTTTAATGACGACACCATCTATCTCGTACTCAAGATCATCACGCTTGTCTTGTATCGCCTTATGATAGGCTTTAACTTGTTCAATATTACTAACGCGCTTCGTTTCAGGTCCCATTGGAAAGCCCAGCGTTTTCAGTTTAAGAAAGCGCTCATAATGACTGGCTGGAAGCGATGTCCCTTCTACCACCCCTAGACTGTATGCGTAAAAGCTCAGAGGACGCGTTGCCGTGATTCGAGAATCCAGCTGGCGCAAACTCCCTGCTGATGCATTTCTTGGGTTAACAAATACTTTCTCACCCTTTTTAGCCGCCAACTCGTTCAGTTTGGTAAATCCCGCTTTTGGCATAAAGACTTCGCCACGTACTTCGATGCGTGCTGGAATATCATTGCCTTGTAACTTCAGGGGAATCGCACTGATTGTACGCACATTTTCAGTAATGTTTTCCCCCGTCGTACCATCACCTCGCGTTGCGGCTTGAACCAACACTCCATTTTCATAGAGCAAACTCACCGCTAACCCATCGAGTTTCACTTCACAGCAATAAGCGCCAATTTCGGTTCGGTTTAATCGCTCACAAATACGCTTGTTAAAGCTGTCTAAGTCGTCGTCCGAAAAAGCGTTATCAAGCGAAAGCATAGGAATTTCGTGCTTTACTTGAGTAAAGTTGTCCAGTGGTAACCCACCGACTCGCTGACTTGGTGAATCAACGCTGACCCACTCTGGATGTGCTGATTCAATCGCAAGCAACTCCTGCATCAATCTGTCGTACTCGACATCTGGAATTTCAGGACGGTCTTCGACGTAATACTTCACGCCATGATAGTGAAGTTGCTCTTTCAGTTCATTTAATCGTTGTTGCGACATGATATACCTTGGTCGTACGGATAAAAAAGGCTCCTGAGGAGCCTTTTCTCTAACTAAGTGGAAGACTATACGCTGGCTTTCGCCGCGTTAAAATCTTGAATTTGTTTACGATAAGCATCGAGCCTTGTCGGCGTCATCAATTTACGGTTATCGTCAAGAACATCACCGCCGAGATCATCTGCAATTTGTTGCGCTGTTCTTAGCATCAGTTTGAAGTTCTGTTCAGCTTCACCAAAACAAGGCAAAGTCATGAAGAACGAGATACCTTTGGTGGTAAAGGTTGCAGGATCATTGTGCTGAAGTGTGCCTGGTTGCATCATATTGGCGACACTGAACAATACTTTACCGGTTCCAGACAAGTCTGCGTGACGGTGGAAAATATCCATTTCACCATAAATAAGCCCATTTTGACGCATACTGTCAAACAATTTAGTGCCAATAAACTCTTCCGAGCCAGCACAGTGTACGTTCATCACGATGACTTGCATTTCTGGCTCTTGAGGCTCTGTTTCAGGCGGTGTTGGGGCACTTGGTTCTGGCGCTGACGCCAGATTGGATGATACGATAGGCTCAGGCTTGCTTTCGAGCTCTTCCGCCACATCATCGATTTTATTGAGATCAAACTGAGGTTCCAGTTTTTCAAATTCTTCATCAGATTTCGCAGAAAAAGAGGGTAACTCTTCTTCATTATCTTCCGACAGCGAAGAGACTTGTGGTTTTTCTGCTTCCTGTGCAACGTTAGGTTCATCAACGACGCTGTCTTCAAGATCGAAACTCTTTTCCGAATGACTCGATACATCATCCAGCGGGTCATAAGTTGATTGTTGTTTCAAACCGAAATCAGGCTCATTACGCGTCTTTCTTATGATTTCGAAATCGTCTTCTGGCGCAATGTATTCGTCTTCTTGCTCAGTTTTGTCATCCAACTTTCCTAACGGCCTGTCACCGAACTTCTTCTGTCCTTCTTTTTTACTAGACCAAAGGCCATGGAACAGCAGCGCCGCGATAGCTAGGGCACCGACAATAATGAGTACGAATCGCAATTCCTGCATTGTTTGCTCTCAACGTTAAAAAATAGTCCTTAAAGAGGTGAACACACCTCAACTCGCTCTACTTTACCAAAACTCTATAGACTATTAGAACACCTTAGTATAAGAAGTTTGTGATTTCCTTAAGTCTTTTTTGATATAGTCGCTAAGAATCAACTGTAGCAAATGGTAAAAAGGAAACATATTTTGAACAAAGCCAAGACCGGATTCGGTTACTTTCATCAAGGTTTTCAAATCGCCTTTACTCCCGGCATACGTCGTTATGTGTTGCTTCCATTACTCGCTAACATCGTGTTAGTTGGTTCAGCCATGTATTACCTTTTCTCCCATCTAAATGTCTGGATTGAAGGCTGGCTAGGCTACTTGCCTGAGTTTTTGTCTTGGCTTAGCTACGTTCTTTGGCCTTTGCTAGCGTTGACAATACTCGCGACTTTTTCTTACTTCTTTAGTACGTTGGCCAATTTTATTGCAGCGCCGTTTAACGGACTATTGGCCGAAAAAGTAGAAGAAATGCTGACAGGCCAAAAGGTATCAGAAGAAGGGCTAATGAGTGTAGTCAAGGATGTACCTAGAATCATGGCTCGTGAATGGCGTAAGCTAATGTACACCCTACCCAAGGCTATTGGCTTATTTCTGCTATTATTGATTCCCGCACTTGGTCAAACTATAGGACCATTCCTTTGGTTTATTTTTACCGCTTGGATGCTCGCAATACAATACTGCGATTATCCTTTTGATAACCACAAAATACCCTTCAACGATATGCGTATGTCGATGAAACAAAAACAGGGAAAAGCATACAGTTTTGGCATGCTAGTTTCGGTCTTTACCACAATACCAATACTGAATCTGTTCATTGTACCTGTATCGGTATGCGGCGCTACCGCGATGTGGGTACAAGAATTCAAACCGCAATACCAGTAAGTATTGCAGTGTCACTAGACCAAGAGCATTAAAGTTATCCTGATGTAGAGACCGTATCTTATCAATACGATCTCTACGTTCGCTCTAACGCGACGTTATGGTTTTAGTGGCTGACGACTAAAGGTTTTATGGCCACATTTGGTGCAAGGAGAAATGGTCGTAGGATGGTTATATTCTGTTTTGTGTCCGCACTGCTCACACACTAAGTTACCTAAACCTATCATTTCACCAGAGGAATAGACGCCTTGGTGTTCGAGGTCTTGAAACAGCTCAACCCACTCCACTTTTGTTTTATCGGTAATATCAAGTAGTCCTTGCCAAATTGAATTGGCAATCATCAGATAAAATGGGCCACTTTTACTCTCTTCATAATTTTCAGCAAATTCCTTTAAATCTGATTTGACGTAAGCAGAGATTAATGCCATTTCGTCTTTAGTCATATCGTTGGCAGCCTCAACCACTTGCCCCGACTTTTCAAGTACATGCTGTAGCTCTTCAGGACTGTGTTTAAGGTTGTCCACCACATCTTCAATCATTTCTTCATAACTGGCTTTACGCTTAGGCATACATCCCCCTATATTCACCAAAGTAGCAGAACGAGTAGTAATAACCGTTAAGTACACCGTGTCATCCCCGACGAAGGGGATATTGACTATTGTTGACCGAGCTTCCTTTAGGTATTCTATGACGATCTAATAGTTTCTGTGGTAACAGAAATCACAAATTCCATGATAACCGGAAATCATCGATGCAAGAACAATATAACCCGCAAGATATTGAACGTGATGTTCAACAGCACTGGGACAACAATAAAACTTTTGTTGTAAGTGAAGACCCAAATAAAGAAAAATTCTACTGTCTGTCTATGTTCCCTTACCCAAGTGGACGACTGCATATGGGTCACGTGCGTAACTACACTATCGGTGATGTGGTCTCTCGTTTCCAACGTCTACAAGGCAAAAACGTAATGCAACCAATTGGTTGGGATGCTTTTGGTTTGCCTGCTGAAAACGCTGCAGTGAAAAACAACACCGCACCTGCTCCATGGACTTATGAAAATATTGAGTATATGAAAAACCAGCTTAAATTGCTCGGTTTTGGCTACGATTGGAATCGTGAGTTCGCAACATGTACTCCAGAGTACTACCGTTGGGAGCAAGAATTCTTCACCAAGCTCTACGAAAAAGGCTTGGTGTACAAAAAAACATCATCTGTTAACTGGTGTCCTAACGACCAAACTGTTCTAGCGAATGAGCAAGTTGAAGATGGCTGCTGCTGGCGCTGTGATACTCCAGTAGAGCAAAAAGAAATCCCTCAGTGGTTCATCAAAATTACCGCTTATGCTCAAGAGCTTTTAGACGATCTAGATAATCTTGATGGTTGGCCTGAAATGGTAAAAACCATGCAGCGCAACTGGATTGGACGCTCTGAAGGTGTCGAGCTTAAGTTTGAAGTGCAAGGCCACCAAGACCTAGAAGTGTATACAACTCGTCCAGATACTCTAATGGGTGTTACTTATGTGGGTATCGCAGCAGGTCACCCATTGGCAACGGCTGCCGCTACAAACAATCCAGAGTTAGCTGCATTTATCGATGAATGTAAGAATAACAAGGTTGCCGAAGCTGAATTGGCAACGATGGAAAAGAAAGGGATGGCAACAGGCCTAACTGCAATTCACCCATTAAATGGTCGTGAAGTACCAGTGTTTGTCGCTAACTTCGTCTTAATGGACTACGGTACAGGCGCTGTTATGGCGGTACCGGGTCATGATCAGCGTGACTACGAGTTTGCCACTAAGTACAACCTAGACATCCTTCCTGTGATCAAACCTGTTGACGATAGCGAGCTTGATATTTCACAAGCGGCTTACACGGAGAAAGGTGTTCTATTTAACTCAGGTGAATTTGACGGACTCGAGTTCCAAGCGGCATTCGATGCCATTTCTGCCAAGCTAGAAGCCGAAGGTAAAGGACACAAAACCGTCAACTTCCGTCTACGTGACTGGGGCGTATCTCGTCAACGTTATTGGGGTGCACCAATCCCGATGGTCACGACTGAAGATGGCCAAGTTCATCCAGTTCCAGCAGAGCAACTTCCTGTGATCCTTCCAGAAGATGTGGTGATGGATGGCGTAACTAGCCCAATCAAAGCAGATAAAGAGTGGGCAAAAACGACGTTCAACGGCGAACCTGCACTACGTGAAACAGACACCTTTGACACCTTTATGGAGTCATCTTGGTATTATGCGCGTTACTGCTCTCCGCAAGCTGACGACATTTTGGACCCAGAAAAAGCGAACTATTGGTTACCAGTAGACCAATATATCGGTGGTATCGAGCACGCATGTATGCACTTACTGTACTCTCGTTTCTTCCACAAATTGCTTCGCGATGCTGGTTATGTCACCTCAGACGAACCATTCAAGAAACTACTTTGCCAAGGTATGGTGCTTGCTGACGCCTTCTACCATACTAATGAAAAAGGTACAAAAGAGTGGATTGCACCTACTGATGTAAAAGTTGAACGTGACGGTAAAGGCCGCATTACTTCAGCAACAGACAATCAAGGTCGTGACGTAGAGCACTCGGGCATGATCAAAATGTCGAAGTCTAAGAATAACGGTATTGACCCGCAAGAGATGGTCGACAAATACGGTGCTGACACCGTACGTCTATTTATGATGTTCGCATCACCAGCCGACATGACGCTAGAGTGGCAAGAGTCTGGTGTAGAAGGTGCTAACCGTTTCCTTAAGCGTGTTTGGAAGCTTGTAAAAGAGCATACAGAAAAAGGCACTGCAGAGGCTGTCGATGTTTCAGCTCTCTCTACCGATCAGAAAGCTCTGCGCCGTGATGTTCATAAGACTATTGCCAAAGTAACGGATGATATTGATCGTCGTCAGACGTTTAACACAGCAATTGCTGCCATTATGGAACTAATGAACAAGCTTGCGAAAGCGCCTCAAGATAACGCTCAAGATCGTGCCATTTTAGATGAAGCACTAAATGCTGTCGTTGCTATGCTTTACCCAATTACTCCACACATCTGTTTTGAGATGTGGGCAGCGTTAGGCAATGCAGATATAGATAACGCCGTTTGGCCAACATTTGATGAGAAAGCGCTTGTTGAAGACGAAAAACTCATCGTTGTTCAAGTCAACGGTAAGCTTCGCGCTAAATTGACTGTGGCCGCTGACGCTACGAAAGAGCAAGTTGAAGAGCTTGGTCTAAACGATGAGAACGTAACGAAATTCATTGACGGAAAAACCATCCGTAAAGTGATTTACGTACCTGGTAAGCTACTGAATATTGTAGCTAATTAATGCCGTTCTCTTTATGATATTAAGAGTCGCGAAGGAGACTTCGCGACTCTTTTACAACCTAGCAAAAGTTTTATTTAAGTTTCCCGAATCACTGGAACTCACATAAGCCTTTTTAACAGAGTCTGCGATCACTATGCGCCTATTAAAAAATAAAACAGCAAAACTCAGCTTAGTCCTCTTCTTATCGACTTTACTCACCGCATGTGGATTCCACCTACGTGGCGAGTACAATGTGCCCGAAGGTATTAAAGAAATATCCGTCACCAGCTTTGATCCCTATGGCAAAATCACCCGTTTGGTAAAAGAGCAACTGCGATTAAGCAAAATTGAGATCGTTAAACCTCAACCTGATATTCCAAACCTTCACATTACCGGTGAGTCAATCAGTGACCGCACGCTGTCTTTGTATCAAAACACGAGAGCGGCAGAAAAAGAATTAACTTATGTCGTCACTTATCGCGTTACCGTACCCGGCCTTGGTTCCAAAGACTTCTCTGCGCAAATCACACGTAGTTACTTAGATAACCCTCTATCAGCATTGGCAAAATCTGAAGAAAGATCGCTGATTGAAGATGAAATGAGAAGTTTCTCAGCCCAACAAATGATGCGTCAAATGGCACGTTTAAAAACCGAAATTGAGCAATACGAAGCGCAACAAAAGACCGTTAAATCTGACACTCCAGCGTCGTCACAACCCTAGTGCCATAGAGTAAAGCAACGTGAGAGTATTTGCCGACCGCCTTGTAGAAACACTGACTCGTCAGTGGCATGGCTGCTACCTTATTTTTGGTAACGAACCATTATTTGTTCAAGAAAGCCGCGATTTAATTATCGCTAAAGCTCGACAGTTAGGCTTTGAGGAGCACTATCGTTTCTCAGTGGATAGCGCACTCGATTGGAATGATGTTTATGATTGTACTCAAGCACTGAGTCTGTTTTCGTCAAAGCAAATCATAGAGCTATTTATTCCTGAATCAGGTGTTAGTGCTGCGATTGCCAAGCAATTATCAGAAATTTCAGCGCATCTCAACGAAGATATCGTTGTCCTCATCAGCGGAAGCAAGCTGACGAAAGCTCAAGAGTCTGCAAAATGGTTCAAAGCATTAAATGGTTGTTTGGTCAGCTGCAACGCACCAGATATAAAACATCTGCCGCAATGGGTGATGAGACGATGTCATGCTTCAGGATTAACGCCTGATGGCGAGGCGGTACAGCTACTTTGCCAATGGCACGAGGGTAACTTGTTTGCCCTTTCTCAGAGCTTAGAAAAACTGTCACTACTTTACCCAGATGGACAACTCAACTTAATTCGAGTGCAAGAGTCACTAAGTCGCCATAACCATTTTACGGTCTTCCATTGGATAGATGCGATCTTAGAAGGAAAGCCCAAACGTGCTAACCGGATTTTGTCGCAGCTAGAGGCTGAAGGTATTGAGGCGGTTATCTTATTACGCTCGATACAAAAAGAATTGCAACAGCTGATAAAAATGCAGCAGATGTTAAGCCAATCTTCGCTTAGCCAAGTCTTTGATAGCTTTAGAATATGGCAAAATAAAAAACCACTTTATAGCGCGGCGCTGCAGCGACTGACCGCAACGCGATTAAAACCAGCCATGCAACTACTCGCTTCTATTGAGGTCCAAGTAAAGACCCAGTATGAGATGAGTCCATGGCCCTTTCTACACCAGCTAACGCTCAATCTTAGCGCTACTGACAGCAGCCTGTCTTTACATCCATAAATTCGTGGTATAATTGCGGGTCAATTGAGCTATCTCGCTCAACCTATTTAAGAACAACGAGGAAAATCTTTTGCAACGCGAAGAGTTGAAACTATTTCTAGCCGACAAAGCCGACGATATGAAAGCACAAGACATCGTAACGATTGATGTTGAAGGTAAGTCAACCGTGACTGACTTTATGATTGTCTGCACTGGTACGTCCAAAAGACATGTTATTTCAATTGCCGATCATGTTGCTTCTGAAATAAAGAAAGCAGGTATGAAGCCTCTTGGTGTTGACGGAGAACAAGAAGGCGAATGGGTCGTTCTCGACATGGGTTCAACCATGCTGCATGTTATGCAAGAACAACACCGCGAGCTTTACCAATTAGAAAAGCTTTGGAGCTAATACGTTGAAACTCCAACTCATCGCTGTCGGTACAAAAATGCCGAAATGGGTCGAAGAAGGCTTTCAAGAATACAAACGTCGTTTCCCACATGATATGCCACTTGAACTGGTAGAGATTGCTGCGGGCAAACGAGGTAAGAATGCTGATATTGCCCGCATCTTACAAAAAGAAGGGGAAGCAATGTTGGCCGCGGTTCCAAAAGGCAATCGCATCGTGACATTAGATATTCCTGGAAAAAAATGGGATACCCCACAACTTGCGGAACAACTCGAGAGTTGGAAGCTTGATGGACGTGACGTTTCTATTTTGATTGGCGGCCCTGAAGGACTTGCTCCAGCTTGTAAGGCTGCTGCCGACCAAAGCTGGTCCCTTTCCGCGCTTACTCTACCTCACCCACTCGTGAGAATTGTAATGGCAGAAAGCCTTTACCGAGCTTGGTCAATTACTGCAAACCATCCTTACCATAGAGAGTAAGCCTACAAGTGATGAGACGTAAACGTAGCCAGATACGGGACCATCAGGCAGAAGCACGGCTGTTCAAAAGCCGTGCTGTTGTTGCATTTGTATTTATCATCTCCATGATGCTAGTACTTGTTGCAAACCTCTACAATATTCAAGTTAATCAGTATCAAGACTACAAGACTCGTTCGAATGACAACCGCATAAAAGTGGTGCCAATCGCACCTAATCGCGGCCTTATTTACGATAGAAACGGCATCCTGCTGGCGGAAAACCGTCCGGTATTCAACTTAGAAATCACCCCTGAAAAGGTGAAAAATATGGATGAAACCATTGCAGGACTACGCAAATTTTTAGACATTCCTGAAGATCGAATTGAAGCGTTTGATCGAGATAGAAAGCGCACGCGTCGCTTCAAGTCTATCCCGCTGCTCACTCAACTAACAGAAGAGCAAGTGGCTGTATTTTCTGTCAATCAACATAAGTTTCCTGGCGTCGAGATAACAGCAAGCCTGAAGCGTTACTACCCCTTTGGTGATGTGCTAACCCACGTAATTGGTTACGTATCGCGAATCAATGATCGCGATATGCGTCGTCTTGTGCGTGAAGAAAGAGAAGCGAACTACCAAGCCACGCGTGATATCGGTAAATTAGGTATAGAACGCTACTACGAAGAAATTCTACATGGTACGGCGGGCTATCAAGAAGTAGAAGTGAACAGCCGCGGTCGTGTACTACGCACGTTGAAATTTGTGCCACCAATTCCTGGTAAAGATATCGTGTTAAACCTCGATATCAAGTTGCAACTTAAGGTCCATAAGCTGTTGGCGGGACGTCGTGGCTCTGCGATCGTATTAGATCCAAATGACAATGGCGTCCTTGCGATGGTTTCAAGCCCAAGCTACGATCCGAACGCCTTTGTTAACGGTATCTCTAGTAAAGCGTATAAAGCGTTGCTCGAAGACAAAAACCGTCCGTTAGTGAATCGTGCAACGCTTGGTATTTATCCACCAGCTTCCACAGTAAAACCTTTTATTGCGGTAGGTGCACTTCAAGAAGGGGTCATTACACCGCAAACAACGCGGAATGACCCAGGATATTGGCGCATTCCAAATTCGAAAACTCGCCCATTCCGCGATTGGCTTCGTTGGGGTCACGGTAAGGTCGATATTCTCAAAGCTATTGAAGAGTCTGTGGATACTTTCTTCTATCAAATCGCCTATGACATGGGCATAGACAGGCTATCCAAATGGATGATGATGTTCGGTTTTGGTGACTATACCGGTATTGATATCTACGAGGAAAGTAAAGCCAATATGCCAACAAGAGAATGGAAAATGGCTCGTCACCGAACGCCATGGTATCAAGGCGATACGATTCCAGTAGGTATTGGTCAGGGTTACTGGACAGCCACTCCAATGCAAATTGCCAAAGCAACATCCGTACTCGTTAATCATGGTGAAGTACTTTCTCCTCATCTATTACGTGCAACAATTGATAATGGGGATAGCTTTGAACATCAAACCATGGCAGAAGTTGATTCTCGTCCACCCATTACTGGTGTGAAAGAAAGCTACTGGGATATTGCGCTTGAAGGGATGCGTTTGGTAAACCACGGCCCTAAGGGAACCGCAAGACGTGCCTTTAAGAACATGCCTTACCAATCTGGTGGTAAGTCTGGTACTGCTCAAGTCTTTAGCCTAGCTCAAGACCAAGAGTACAACGCCGAAGAGCTAGAAGAGCACTTGAAAGACCACGCCTTATTTACAGGTTTTGCCCCTTTCAAAAAGCCAGAAGTGGTGGTGACGGTTGTTCTAGAAAACGCGGGTGGCGGTTCTTCAAACGGCGCGCCAGTAGTGCGACAGCTGTTTGACTTAGCCCTTCGAGACGAAAAGAGTGAAGAAGAATGAGATTTGATCCATCAACCGGACAAAATAGAGTTCTATTCGAACGTTTCCATATCGACTTGCCATTACTGTTAGGGATTTTGGCGTTAATGGGCTTTGGTCTTGTGGTGATGTACAGCGCAAGTGGACAAAGTTTGGCAATGATGGACCGACAGGCCATGCGCATGGTTTTAGCGCTAGCGGTGATGATTGTGCTCGCTCAGATATCACCAAGAACCTATGAATCACTGGCCCCTTTCATGTTTTTTATCGGTGTCTTGCTCTTGTTGGGGGTGCTGTTTTTCGGGGAAGCCTCCAAAGGCGCGCAAAGGTGGCTTAATCTTGGGTTTATTCGCTTCCAGCCATCTGAGTTACTCAAACTTGCAGTGCCTCTGATGGTTGCCCGGTATATAGGTAAACGCTCACTACCGATTACTTTTCAAACGCTAGTCATGTCGCTGGTGATGGTGTTTGTACCAACCATACTCATTGCAAAGCAACCCGACTTAGGGACCTCCATTCTGATTGCGGCTTCGGGGATCTTTGTTATCTTCCTTGCTGGTATTAGCTGGAAAATTATCATTGGTGCAATGGTCGCACTTGGCGGGTTTATCCCGGTTTTATGGTTCTTTTTGATGCGTGAATACCAAAAGGTCCGCGTTAGAACCTTATTCGACCCAGAGTCAGACCCACTTGGTGCCGGTTATCATATTATTCAAAGTAAAATCGCCATCGGCTCTGGGGGCATTAGTGGAAAAGGTTGGATGCAAGGCACTCAATCACAACTTGAGTTCATCCCAGAAAGGCATACTGACTTTATTTTTGCCGTCATCGCCGAAGAATGGGGCATGATAGGCATCTTGCTCCTCCTGACTCTGTATCTGTTCATCATTGGGCGTGGCTTATATTTGGCCAGTTCAGCCCAAACTGCATTTGGTCGAATGATGGCAGGCAGTATCGTGCTTAGCTTTTTTGTTTACGTTTTCGTAAATATTGGTATGGTAAGCGGTATATTACCCGTGGTAGGTGTACCTCTACCTCTTGTCAGCTATGGTGGCACCTCAATGGTGACCCTGATGGCTGGTTTCGGCATCCTAATGTCTATTCACACGCACAGAAAGGCATTTTCAAAGGCAACGTAATGAACCGATTTTCTTCCCACTACCGTCACTATCAGGCATTGCTTTGCTTTACAGTAGGATTGGTCGCCCTGGCTGGTTGTTCATCATCCGATAGTCGCTACGAGTTAGCCGATGATGTCGCGCCTTCAAGTCCTATCTCCGTTGACCACATCGAAGGCGTTCAACCCAAATATGAGCCCTATAGTTTAGGCGGTAACAAAAATTACACCTTGCGAGGAAAAAGCTACAAGGTGATTAAAGATCCAGCCGGATTTAAAGAGCGTGGCCAAGCTTCTTGGTATGGTAAAAAATTTCATGGCCACTTGACCTCAAATGGTGAGGTATATGATATGTACTCGATGTCAGCTGCGCATAAAACCTTACCGTTACCCAGCTATGTCAAAGTCACCAACCTAAACAACGGCAAAGAAACCATCGTGCGCGTCAATGACCGTGGCCCTTTCCATGAGGGACGAATCATTGACCTAAGTTACGCGGCGGCGAAAAAACTGGATGTCATTAAGACGGGTACAGCAAACGTTGAAATTGAAGTCATCATTGTTGAGCGCTCAACCAGTCAGCACAAAGCAGAAAAGCACCCTGAGTACACGATACAAGTTGCGGCCTCTCCGCATAAAGATCGCATCGAAACTTTATCGAAAGAACTCGGTCAAAAGCTAGCAGTGGATACATTTCTAACACCTATTAATAGCAACTACCGTCTGATGCTAGGTCCATTCAAAGACTATAAGCAGACTCAAGATGTTCTCGAACAAGTGAAAAAGATTGGCTACTCCTCAGCTTTCGTCAAAAAAATGTAAACATCATTGACATAAATAACGGTTGTTACTTAGTGTAAGCTATCTAGTTTGCCTGGACCGTTCTGTTAATATACGGACAACAAACAAAAATTGTATTCAAATGAATAAGAATAAACCTTCTATGAAACTTCTAACTTCCATCGCTCTTACCGCAACTTTAGCAGCAACTTCTGCTTCTGCGGCTCCTGTTGTTATGCCGGATGCACCTCAAATCGCAGCGAAAGGCTTCGTTTTGATGGACTACAATTCAGGCAAAGTCCTTGCTGAAAAAGAGATGAACACTCAACTTCACCCAGCAAGCCTGACAAAAATGATGACCAGTTATGTTATCGGCCAAGAACTAAAGCGCGGTAACATCACGCCAGAAGATGAAGTGACCATCAGTAAAAATGCATGGGCAAAAAACTTCCCTGATTCATCGAAGATGTTTATCGAAGTAGGTACAAAAGTTACCGTTGCTGAATTGAATAAAGGCATCATCATCCAATCTGGCAATGATGCTTGTGTCGCCATGGCAGAGCACATTGCAGGTTCAGAAGATGCGTTTGTCGATTTGATGAATGCATGGGCAAAATCGATTGGCATGAACAACTCTCATTTTGCCAATGTTCATGGCTTAGACAACCCTAACTTATACTCTACTCCGTACGACTTAGCACTCCTTGGTCGCGCGCTGATTCGTGACGTTCCAGACGAGTACCGTATTTACGCCGAGAAGAAATTTACCTACAACGGCATTACTCAATACAACCGCAATGGCTTGCTTTGGGATAAGAGCATGAACGTTGACGGTATCAAAACCGGCCATACCAGTCAGGCTGGCTATAACTTGGTCAGCTCTGCAACCGAAGGCAAAATGCGTTTAGTCGCGGTTGTGATGGGTACAAAGAGTGCGAATGCACGTAAATCAGAAAGCAAAAAGCTACTAAGCTACGGCTTCCGATTCTTTGAAACGGTTAACCCGCACAAAGCGAATGAAACCTTTGTGGAAGAAAAAGTATGGATGGGTGACAAAGATACCGTAGCGCTTGGTGTAGACCAAGATACTTTCGTCACATTGCCACGTGGTCAAGCTAAGAATTTAAAAGCCAGCTTCGTACTTGAAAAACAACTTGAAGCACCAATATCTAAAGGCGATGTCGTTGGTAAGCTATACTATCAACTAGACGGCGAAGATGTTGCTGAATATCCACTACTTGCTCTTGAGAATGTTCAAGAAGGTAGCCTGTTCAGTCGTTTATGGGATTACATCGTATTACTTTTCAAGAGTTTGTTCTAAGACGCTAACGCTTGAGTTAACCGTAATCAAGTCTCAGTAAAGCCGCATTGTGCGGCTTTAATTTTTGTTGGCTTGAGATCATCCACATAAGGCATTACTATTCGCATCGTTATAACGAATTGGTATTTTTTGGAGTCCCTAATATGTTGACCATCAACTCTGATGCAAAACTCAAAGACCTACTAGAGTTCCCTTGCTCTTTTACATTCAAAGTGATGGGTTACGCTAAGCCAGAACTTCCTGAAAAGGTAGTGGAAGTAATCCAGCGCCACGCGCCAGGGGACTACAGCCCAACTATCAAACCAAGCGCAAAAGGTAACTACCACGCAGTATCAATCAACATTACTGCCACCTCAATCGAGCAGGTAGAAACCTTGTATAAAGAGCTTGGTGATATCGATATTGTTCGTATGGTTCTATAAAAGTTTTAAATTTTAAATTTTTTTTGAAAGCAGCTTAGGCTGCTTTCTTTTTAAATATCAGAAACCTAGCCACATTGACACCGTCAGTCGTTAATAATTCGTTATTTATTGGTAGTTCAAAACCACCAACATGTTTATAATGCGAATACTTTATTAAGTGGTAGCGGAGCGATTAGTGGAAAATCAACTAGTTGTAAGAAAGCTTGGTAGAAAAGACTATGAGCCAGTCTGGAAAGCAATGCATGAGTTCACGGATAATCGCACTGAGCAAACGCGTGACGAAGTTTGGCTAGTAGAACACAACCCTGTCTTCACCCAAGGACAGGCAGGTAAAGCTGAGCACTTACTCAACACTGGTGATATTCCCGTAGTTCAAAGTGATCGTGGCGGACAAGTTACCTACCATGGCCCTGGTCAATTGGTCGCCTATTTTCTTATTAACTTGCGCCGCAAGAAACTTGGTGTCCGAGAGTTGGTAACTCACATTGAAAACCTCGTGATTCAGACACTCAAAGAATACAATATCGAATCAGCAGCGAGACCCGATGCTCCTGGGGTTTATGTCGACAATAAAAAAGTCTGTTCGTTGGGCTTACGTATCCGAAAAGGATGCTCTTTCCATGGACTGGCACTCAACGTCAATATGGATCTCACCCCATTCTTAAGAATTAATCCTTGCGGCTATGCCGGCATGGAAATGGTTCAGGTCAGCCAATTAGGCGGTCCACAGCAAGTGTCCGTCGTAGAAGACCAATTAATCAAAGCACTCATAACAATACTTGATTACGAGCAAGTAGAATTCAGCGAAGAAGCATAAGACGATGAGCAAACCTATCCAAATGGAAAAAGGCGTTAAGTACCGTGACGCTGACAAAATGGCACTGATTCCAGTGAAGAACATGCCAACTGAGCAAAAAGAAATCCTTCGTAAACCAGAATGGATGAAGATCAAACTGCCGGCAGACAGCCAGCGCATTCAGGATATCAAGTCCGCAATGCGTAAAAATGATCTGCATTCTGTTTGTGAAGAAGCGTCATGCCCTAACTTAGCGGAGTGCTTCAATCACGGTACGGCAACATTTATGATTCTTGGTGCCATTTGTACTCGTCGTTGCCCTTTCTGTGATGTCGCCCATGGTCGCCCTAACGCGCCTGAAGCCGGAGAGCCTAAGAAGTTGGCACAAACCATCAAAGACATGAAGCTTAAGTACGTCGTCGTGACCTCTGTAGACCGTGATGATCTTCGTGATGGTGGCGCGACACACTTTGCTGACTGTAACCGTGAAATCCGCGCACTTAACCCAGAAATCCGTATTGAAACACTGGTCCCAGATTTCCGTGGTCGTATGGATGTTGCGCTTGAGGCGATGAAAGACAACCCACCCGATGTCTTCAACCACAATTTAGAGACCGCTCCTCGTCTGTATCGTAAAGCGCGTCCTGGTGCAAACTACAAGTGGTCACTGCAACTGCTCAAGAAATTTAAAGAGATGCACCCTGATGTCCCAACAAAATCGGGCCTAATGATGGGCTTAGGTGAAACGAAAGAAGAGATCGTAGAAGTACTGAAAGATCTTCGCGAGCACGGTGTTACTATGCTAACGCTTGGTCAGTACCTAGCGCCGAGTCGTCACCACTTACCTGTTGAGCGCTACGTGCCACCATCAGAGTTTGATGAGCTAAAAGAAATTGCGTTGGAACTGGGCTTTACCCACGCTGCATGTGGGCCATTTGTTCGCTCTTCTTATCATGCAGACCTACAGGCTCAAGGCGTAGAAATTAAGTAATTCTATTTTTCTTTGCTTGTTAAACACGGATTCGCTCTTAGAGCCATCCGTGTTTTTTTAAGAAAACTCGCCAAGATGACAATCTCATACTCGCAATTTCGCGATATTTAGGTAGGATTAAATAAAAATAAGATTCAATCAGGGATGTAGCATGAAGTTACTTAAAGTTAGTCTGCCTATTTTAGCCGCTACTATTATTGGTGGTTGTGCGCAGAATACGCAACAAGACAACTACTTAGAGGCGTCATTTGAGCTGTGTAATACCGAGGTAAATCTATACTCGGTGAGCGACGATGGTCGAGTTCGTATCGTTTGTAAAGACGGCGCTAAATTCGCACTGAACAGCGAGAAAACGCTGGATATCATGCGTGACATTAATATTGATTACTGTAATGGTGAAGGCTTGGGACAATTTAGTGAAAGTCGCAAGTACTATTCGTTCAAGTGTAAATCTGGAACTTTACTGAATATCAACAAGTAGCTAGCGTTTACTTTTTAAACGGATACAAGATCAAAAAAGCGAGCTCAAAGCTCGCTTTTATTATTTCTTAGATAAATCTATTAAGCGTAAACAGGTAGGCGTTTACAGATCTCTAGTACTCTAACTTTTGTCGCTTCAATCACTGACTCATCGTTGATGTTGTCTAGTACATCACACATCCAGTTAGCAAGCTCAGTTGCGTCCGTTTCAGTAAAGCCGCGACGAGTAATCGCTGGAGTGCCAATACGGATACCAGATGTTACGAATGGGCTACGTGGGTCGTTAGGTACTGAGTTCTTGTTTACCGTGATGTTAGCTGCGCCTAGTGCTGCGTCAGCTTCTTTACCTGTAATGTCTTTGTCAATTAGATCAACAAGGAACAGGTGGTTTTCAGTGCCATTAGATACGATTTTGTAACCACGCTCTTGGAACTGAGCAACCATCGCTTTAGCATTCTTAACCACGCGAGCTTGGTACTCTTTAAATTCAGGCTCCATGGCTTCTTTGAACGCTACCGCTTTACCAGCGATAACATGCATCAAAGGACCACCTTGACCGCCAGGGAACACAGCTGAGTTCAACTTCTTGTACATATCTTCACCTGCGTTAGACAGGATTAGACCACCGCGAGGGCCCGCTAGTGTTTTGTGTGTCGTGGTTGTCACAACATGTGCATGAGGAACAGGTGTTGGGTAGACACCAGCAGCGATAAGGCCCGCTACGTGCGCCATATCAACAAACAGATACGCGTCAATTTTATCGGCAATCTCACGCATGCGTGCCCAATCTACGATCTGGCTGTATGCAGAAAAGCCACCAATGATCATTTTTGGCTTATGCTCTAGTGCAAGCTGTTCCATCTCGTCGTAGTTGATTTGACCAGCTTCATCAATACCATAAGGAATCACGTTGTAGTGCTTACCAGAGAAGTTAACTGGTGAGCCGTGAGTTAGGTGACCACCGTGAGCCAAGCTCATACCTAAAACGGTATCGCCAGGGTTAAGTAGAGCCATGTAAACTGCGCTGTTCGCTTGAGAGCCAGAGTGAGGCTGAACGTTCGCATACTCACAACCAAATAGCTCACACGCACGGTCAATAGCCAGTGCTTCTGCTTTATCGACGTACTCGCAACCACCGTAGTAGCGCTTGCCCGGATAACCTTCAGCATATTTGTTTGTTAGCTGAGAGCCTTGCGCTTCCATTACGCGAGGGCTGGTGTAGTTTTCCGAAGCGATAAGCTCGATGTGCTCTTCTTGACGAAGGGTTTCTTCTTGAATAGCTGCAAATAGCTCCGCATCGTAATCAGCGATGTTCATATCACGCTTAAGCATCTGTATCTCCTGACTCAGATTGTTCTGAAAGTTTCAAAAAAACCACACAATGACCAAAAGCAAACGTTTTCGTCACCACATTTGATGACTTGCATCATACATAATTTGATCTATGTCATAAAGAGAAAATTGGAAATTTCTCATGCAGTTTTCTCATAGTGAACCTTAGGTATCATCATGGGCGCCTCAATTAGTACGACAATGAGTACACTAGGTGTCAATAATTCCATTTACACAGTGTAAAATTTGAATTACATAGGTTTACCGTAAATTTCGCCTTCAAGCTACCGAAAAGATCATCTTTTCAATACTATTGCAGCGATTATTACTAAGAAGAATTTTTAACTGATGCAAAAACACTCACGCAGAGAAGATTGGATGGCAATACTGACTGGCACATTTATTGTGGCTCAAGGTATTTTCTTGCTCCAGTCCGCTCAACTATTGACCGGTGGTACTACAGGACTAGCACTTCTTGTCAGCCAGTTTGTGCCCGTCTCTTTCGGCACACTGTATTTTGCGTTCAACACACCATTTTACCTTTTAGCGTGGAAACGGTTTGGTAAACGTTTCGCAGCAAGCAGCGCTATTTCTGGTGCTTTAGTTTCTGTTATTACGGACAATATGTATCGCGTAGTGTCACTGGATCATATTAACGATATTTATTGTGCCATTGCTGGCGGCTTGTTGATGGGACTCGGTATGTTGATTCTCTTCCGACATCGCTCAAGTCTTGGTGGGTTCAATGTGCTTTGCCTGTTTATTCAAGACAAGTTCGGTATTTCAGTAGGGAAAACGCAAATGGCCATTGATTGTTCGATTCTGATTGCATCGTTCTTTTTTGTTTCGCCGAGCGTTATTATGACCTCCATCTTAGGGGCCGTGATGCTAAACCTTGTTCTTGCGATGAACCATAAGCCTACGCGCTACGTGGTGACTTACGGTTAAACCTCGAAGCCCTTCGCTTTCCTCTCAATTTAGCGAAGGGCAAGATTTACTACTTGTTAATCAAAATAGCGACCGTCTCATACGGCTTCATGACCATTTTTTTGTCAAGCGTTACTGTCCCTTCTAGACCATAGTTACTCAAGATTTGTTGCCCTGTTAGCGCAACAAAAGACTCAGGCAGAGCGACTTCAGTTTCTTTTCCAAAGTAGTTATTGAGACACAGCAACATAGTGTCTGTGTTTTCTCGCAGATAACCGTGCACCTGCTCATGTTCTGGGAACATATCAGTATAACTACCATCAGTTATCACAGGCACTGTTTTGCGAAGACGGATAAGTTCCTTGTAGAAGTAAAACACGGATTGTTGGTCTTGCAGCGCCGTCTGAGCATTGATTTCTGGGTAATTTTCAGCGATACCAATCCAAGGGGTTCCTGAGGTAAACCCTGCATTAGTATTGCTATTCCATTGCATTGGTGTGCGAGAGTTATCACGTGATTTTTGCTGTAAGATAGCCATCATCTCATCATGAGACGTTGTACCCTCTTCAACCATTAGCTTGTACATATTCAAACTTTCTACATCACGATACTGACTCAGCTCGGTAAAGCCCGGGTTAGTCATGCCAATCTCTTCACCTTGGAATATGTATGGCGTTCCTTGCATCAAATGAACAGAGGCTGCGAGCATTTTTGCCGATTCATTGTGATAACGAGTGTCATTGCCTAGGCGGCTAACAATACGTGGCTGGTCATGGTTACACCAAAACAGCGCTCCCCAACCTTTGCCATTGAGCCCCGTTTGCCAGTGATTGAAAATCTGCTTAAGCTGGGCAAAGTCAAAATCCGCTTTGGTCCACTTCTCTCCGTTTGGATAATCCACTTTCAAGTGATGGAAGTTAAACACCATCGACAGCTCTTTATTATCTAATGCACTGTATTGCTGGCAATGCTCAAGGGTTGTCGAAGACATTTCACCAACCGTCACCGACCCATACTTTTGGAATACCGCTTCGCTGATCTCTTGCAAATATTCATGCACTCTAGGGCCATCAGTGTAAAAGCGGCGGCCATCACCAATATGATCATCAGCAAAATCTTGTTGCTTTGAAATCAGGTTAATGACATCTAGCCTGAAACCATCCACGCCCTTTTGCGCCCAAAACTCAATCACACGTTTCACGTCTTCTCGAACCGCAGGGTTCTCCCAGTTCAAGTCGGCCTGCTCTTTAGCAAAAAGGTGCAAATAGTATTCATCGGTCGCTTCATCTAGCGCCCATGCAGAACCACCAAATTTTGACTGCCAGTTGTTTGAAGCTTGGCCATTACGACCAGGTTTCCAGATATAATAATCACGATAAGGGCTTTGCTTGTCTCCCAAAGCCGACTGAAACCATTCATGCTGTGTGGATGTATGGTTCACTACAATATCCATGATGATGCGAATGCCTTTTTGATGAGCTTGCTCTAAAAGTTCATCAAAGTCCTCCATCGAGCCAAAATCAGGGTTAATCGCGTAATAGTCAGCAATGTCGTAACCGTTATCAATCATCGGAGAGGCGTACACTGGTGTTAGCCAGATAGCATCAACACCGAGTAGTCCAAGGTAGTCGAGCTTTGAGGTAATGCCTTTGATATCCCCCATTCCCTTATCGCTGCTGTCACAAAAACTCTTCGGATAGATTTGATAAATAGTGGCGGTTTTCCACCAGTCTTGTTGACTCATCGATTTCAATCTCACTTACCAATACAAAAAGAAATAAAAAGAAAACAGTGGCTCAAATTGAGCCACTAATACGCGGGAATTATGCGCTTGCAAGCTCTAGCTCACCTTTTGACTGAGCGCGTTTATACAAGAACAAAGTCAACACAATCGGCACCGCTATTGCTACTAACATTGCCATGAGATACACCATCCAATACTGAGGTTGGATAGAAAGAATACCTGGTAGACCGCCAACACCGATGCCATTTGCCATTACGCCAGCACTACCACAAATTGCTGCAGCAAGTGCACTGCCAATCATCGCGCTCAACATCGGGAATTTGTATTTCAGGTTAATACCGTACATTGCTGGTTCTGTTACCCCTAGATAGGCAGAGATCGCAGCAGGCACAGAGATATCTCGTTCACCTTCGCGCTTACTAATAATGATGATGCCAACAACAGCAGAAGCTTGAGCAATGTTTGATAAGGCAATCAAAGGCCAGATTGGTGTACCACCAAGATCTTGCATGAGTTGTAAGTCAACGGCGTTAGTCGTGTGGTGGATACCCGTTATCACAAGTGGTGCGTATAGGAAGCCAAATACCATAGAACCAAGAACTGCGAAGTCACCCGTCATCGCAGCTTTAGCAGCGTAAGCGACGCCATCACCCAACACACGACCAAATGGGCCAATAAGTGCGTGCGCTAAAATCACAGATAAAATGATCGAAACGAAAGGCACCACAACCAGATATAAATAACTTGGGACGATACGCTTAAGGTTAGTTTCGATGACAGCCAAAGCAACACCGGCTAGCATGGCAGGAATAACCTGAGCTTGATAACCGACTTTCTCTATCACGAACAATCCAAAGTCCCAGACTTCAGGTGCTTGCTTACCAATTAAATAGGCATTCATTAACTGTGGTGACACCAAAGTCACACCCAAAGTAATACCTAAAATTGGTGTGCCTCCCAACTTTTTGACTGTCGACCAACACACACCGACTGGTAAGAAAAAGAAGATAGCTTCGCCAATCAACCATAAGAACGAGTGAACAGTGGCCCAAAATTGACTGATTTCAACCAGCGTCTTGCCATCGAACATGCGAATGTCACCAATCACATTTCGGAAACCAAGAATCAAACCACCAGTGATAATCGCAGGTAAAAGAGGAACAAAAATTTCGGCTAAGTGCGAGATACCACGCTCGAGAATGTTGATATTTTGGCGAGCAGCGAGTTTAGCATCGTCTTTAGATGCGGCTTTTTTGCCTGCCATGTCTATAAGCAATTTATAAACTTCATCGACTTCAGTACCAATGACCACTTGGAATTGACCAGCATTTGTAAAGCAACCTTTAACAACTTTTAAGTTTTCTAGTGCGGCCTTATCTGCTTTCGCTGTCTCGTTGAGGACAAATCTCAAACGAGTTAAGCAGTGACTAACACTGGCAATGTTATCGGCTCCGCCGACTCCTTCGATGATGGCTGCAATGTCTTGCTTCGCTATCTTGCTCATCGTATGTACACCTTTTACTGATATAGAGACGTTGGATAACAGACGTCCATGTGTCTCATTGTATGAATAATACCGTAACGCGCTAAATGGGAACATTACCATAGATTGAGAGTGATCACAATAATCGTAGAGAAATGCATCAATAGAAAACGATAAGAATAGCGGTTAAAACGCGACTAATAGATAGCTTCTTGGGTGAGATGAGAGACGATGGCTTCGCCTTTTAATTGTTTAATCAATAAGTTAGCCGCTTTTTCACCGGCTTGGTGATAGCCAGGGTCAATGCTGTAGATATTGGGAAATAAAAACGACAGTAGCTCATTGCCACCAATACCTGTGACAATAATGTCTTCTCTTCCCAACTCTTGTAAACGTTTAATGGTACCGAGCGCTAGAGTATCACTTGCGCAAACAATCGCTTGCAAAGAGTCAGTCACGACATCATCCACTAACGAGTAGGCACTTTCGTGATGAAGCGCTCCAGTGCGGAAGCAAATTGGCAGTTGCTGCTCTTCACACCAAGCTTGATAAGCGTTTAAACGAGCTAACCCTGTCGTTTTATCATTGGGATCCACACCAATAAATGCAAGTTGGCTGACGCCTTGAGCTTTAAGCTTATCCAGAACAGCTTGGATCAACCCTGCATTGTCATAGTTGATCGACGATACTCGATCGGTATCCATCGCAATCACCACGACCTTCTCATCCCAACTCGCCACAACATCAAGATCTAATGTGGTAAAGCCAAACACAATCACACCATCAACGTTGCGCTTTCGCAAAACACTCAAATGCTCGTTCGTCTTTAAGGGATCAAACTGACTTTCCATGATCACCACATCGTAGCCAGCCCCATAAAGGACCTTTAGCATACTACTGACGGCTTTGTTTTCAGATGGAGAGTCTAAGCGCGAAATGATCACACCAATGACTTTCTGAGTTCCGCCACTGCGCATTGACTGTGCTGATTTAGACGGAACGTAGCCATGCTCGGCAATGACGCGCTCCACCTTCTCGCGTGTCTCAGGTTTTACTTTGGGATCATTGGTCAAAACACGAGAGACGGTTGATTTTCCGACTCCCGATAGTTTCGCAATATCAAGTATGGTCAGTTTTTTACTCATTAGCCTTGAGGAATACCGCGTGTGATCATTTGGCAAGATTTATCCGTCTGACCATTCATTGTCAGCATGCCTTCTCGCCCTTTGCTGAACAGTTCAATATTCGAATCTTCTTGTGACTCTCCGTCTAGGGCATAACGCACACCAGAAGCTGAACGAACTCGCTGTAACTGATACTCAGTATTGTCGATTAACAATAAAATTTGTTCACTAGAAAGTTGTGTAACCTGGAAGCTTTGATTATCACACTGATACTGCAGTACATGATAACGACTCGTGTCGGCTTGCGTTTGACCATTGCTACTGCACGCGGCTAATCCGCTCACTGTGAGAACAAGCAATAACGTTTTTTGCACAATTGAAAACATCATCTCTCCTTTCTAAGCTAACGCTTATTGTAACTATCGCTTTGTAACTATCGTTTTGTAACAATCGCTTTTTGCAACCATGGATCGTTGCAAAGATCGCTATTTAGCCAGATAAGCAGGTACATCGCGAATACTATCAAGTACCACGGTCGCAACAGATTCACCACGCTCAGTAACAGGTTTACCTGTACGTACTAAAATCTTAGTCCCCACACCTGCTGCTTCTGCTGCCATCATATCTTCTGCTTTGTCACCCACCATCACGGACTTAGCCATGTCTATTTTGAGAAAATCTCTTGCTGAAATGAACATGCCCGGTTTTGGCTTGCGACAGTCACAATCTTGTTTGTAGTCACCTACGCCATGCTCAGGATGATGAGGGCAATAATAAATACCATCAAACTCAACACCATTATCAGAGAAATTCCAATCCATCCATTGAGTTAAAGACAAAAAGCGATCTTCTGAGAACATGCCACGCGCAATGCCAGACTGGTTAGTAACAAGCACCAACATGTAGCCCATCTCTTGCAACTTTTTAGTTGCTTCAAACACGCCTTCAATATATTCGAAATCATGCTCATCGCTTACATAGCCGTGATCGATATTGATAACGCCATCACGGTCTAAAAACACAGCCGGTTTTGCCACAGGTTACTCTCTTGCTATAGATAAGTGCTAATGACATGAATTATTACATGCTTTTATATCCACATCACTATGAAAATGCCGTTTAGACGTCTAGACGTAAAAATATCTATTGACACAAATCAGTGAAACCCATAGCATCTTCTATCAATTGAGACGGAGTTCAAACTTTTATGCTACTCATTAGATTTAGGTTGCTTAGATGATCGAAATTAATCAGGTAAACAAAGTGTTTTATCAGGGGACAAAGGAAATCAACGCTTTGTCTGATATTAACCTTCACATTGCGGAAGGCACCATTTTTGGTGTGATTGGCTCATCCGGCGCAGGAAAAAGTACCCTTATCCGTTGTGTTAACATGTTAGAAGCACCAACGTCTGGCTCAGTGATTGTTGATGGCATTGATCTGACTAAGCTCTCTAAGTCTGAGCTTAGTGAAACTCGCCGCAACATTGGTATGATCTTCCAGCACTTTAACCTTCTCTCGTCGCGTACGGTGTTTGAGAATGTTTCCTTACCTCTTGAGCTGGCAGGCAAAGCTAAAACGGCCATCGAACGCAAAGTCTCAGAACTGCTCAAGCTCGTTGGTCTTGCTGATAAACGCGATACCTATCCGGCGAATCTCAGTGGTGGACAAAAGCAACGTGTTGCTATTGCTCGTGCATTGGCCTCAGATCCGAAAGTACTCCTTTGTGACGAAGCCACAAGTGCCCTTGATCCAGCAACGACTCAATCTATTCTTGAACTGCTTAAAGAAATTAACCGTAAGCTCAAGATCACCATATTGCTCATTACACATGAAATGGATGTGGTCAAAAGCATTTGCCATGAAGTCGCGATTATTGGTGATGGCCGCCTTGTCGAGAAAGGCACGGTAGGTGACATTTTTGCTCATCCTAAAACTGAGTTAGCGCACGAGTTTATTCGCTCCACACTCGACCTTTCTATCCCAGAAGATTACCGAGTTCGCTTACAGAATGAGCGTGTTGAAGGCAGTTACCCGTTAGTTCGCCTTGAGTTCACCGGAGCAACCGTCGATGCTCCTCTGATGACGCAAATAGCACGCAAATACAATATAGATGTGAGCATTCTCAGTTCAGATCTTGATTACGCCGGTGGGGTTAAATTCGGAATGATGGTAGCAGAGCTATTCGGTAATGAAAGCGATGATAATGCTGCCATCCAATACCTTCGCGATCACAATGTAAAAGTAGAGGTGCTTGGTTATGTCCTTTAATACTGTCTCTGAATGGCTATCACTTAATAGTAACCTACTACTTGGCGCCACATGGGAAACACTCTACATGGTCGCTGTGGCTGGTATTGTTGGCTTTGCTGTCGGTATTCCTTTAGGGGTCATACTGCATACCACTAAAAAAGGTGGGTTGCTTGAAAATCCACGCCTAAACCGTGTGCTAGGCGCTATCGTAAACGTAGGTCGCTCTGTGCCATTCTTGGTATTGATGGTCGCCATTATTCCAGTGACGAAAATGCTAATTGGCACTTTTATCGGCACAACAGCCGCTATCGTTCCATTAACAGTGGGTGCCATTCCATTTGTTGCTCGTTTGATCGAAGGGGCCTTGCTTGAAGTACCAACAGGTCTAGTGGAAGCCGCACAATCTATGGGAGCGACGCCTTATCAAATTATTACTAAAGTACTGCTTCCTGAAGCATTACCGACTATTGTCAATTCAGTGACAATCACATTAGTAACTCTTGTAAGCTACTCAGCAATGGCTGGCACAGTGGGTGGCGGTGGTCTTGGTGATGTCGCAATACGTTACGGATTCCACCGATATGACGTAGTTATCATGGCTGTTACTGTCGTCATGCTTATTGTTTTGGTGCAAATTATTCAGTCGATTGGCGATACCATCGTACTCCGTGTCGACCACAGATAAATTGAAGTTTTAGGTTTATAACAAGGAGAGAGTCATGAAATTCAATGTTAAGAATTTACTTGCAATCGCAGCCGCGGCATCGGCGCTGGTTCTAGCGGGTTGTGGTGAGAAAGAAGCCGACACGAACAAAATCAAAGTAGGTGTCATGGCGGGCGCAGAAGCGCAAGTAGCCGAAGTAGCTGCAAAAGTCGCTAAAGAAAAATACAACCTCGATGTGGAACTCGTTACCTTTACCGATTACGTAACGCCAAACGCAGCGCTAGATGATGGCTCCATCGATATTAACGCTTTTCAACACAAGCCATATTTAGATCAACAAGTGACTGACCGTAATTACAAGCTGACTATCGCTGGTAACACATTCGTTTACCCAATTGCAGGTTACTCAAAGCAAGTAAAATCTTTGGATGAAATCGAAGATGGCGCTCGCATCGCAGTACCAAACGATCCCACTAACCTAGGTCGTTCACTATTACTGCTTGAGCAGCAAGGCTTAATCACACTGCGTGATGGTGTTGGCCTATTAGCGACTGTTCGTGACATTGAAAGTAACCCAAAAAACCTCACTATCGTCGAGCTAGATGCTGCACAGTTACCTCGTTCACTGGATGACGTTGCTCTATCTGTCATCAACACGACCTATGCCAGCTCCATTGACCTGACTCCTCAAAAAGACGGTGTATTCGTTGAAGACAAAGAGTCTCCATACGTAAACCTCATCGTGGCACGTGAGGACGACGTAAACGCTGAGAACGTACAAAACTTCGTAAAAGCATACCAAACTGACGAAGTCTACAATGCGGCTTCTGACATCTTCAAAGGTGGTGTCGTTAAAGGCTGGTAATCATTCGCTTTTAACTCAGATACAAAAAAGGTTGACGCATCTCGCTTCAACCTTTTTACGTTCTACATCCTGAATGCAAACGGTTCTACTTCAGATGATCCCAAGAGATATTCGATACAATTCGGCAGGCATTGCATTTGAAATAGAAAATGTCATGCAGAGGCTCATCAAGTAACCATTCACCACCACATTTAGGACATTTCCGCGCTTGCTCTTCTGCTAGATCTTTCCCGCCTACTTTGTAGAGATAGTAATAGGTCGGAATCTGCGTGATGTATTCAATACGTCCACGAATATCCCAACCGCGGCGGAAAATATCGCTACCAATGTCCGATAACTCTCGCAAAGCCGCGTGCTCCGCTTTACATCCACCCGCCATCTGAATTTCATCACAAGCTTGCCATTCAGTTTGCCATTTAATGACCGATTTATGATCGCCATTTAACGTGGGAGGATTTCGATAGAGCGGAATAGGCAATAAAGTCTCACCACTGCGAAGTGGAGAGCAAGTATGCACATAGGTAGTATAAAGCACCTGCCAACTCGGTACTTCCTCTTCCGCTGCTTGCTCTGAGTTAATATCACGCCCTAACAATCGTACTTTAGGTGCCAACAAACAAGCATCAGATAACCGCTTTAGGCAGACTTTGACAAAATCAGAATGGTGCTTGGGGTGCAGGCTCTCTTGCTCAGGACACACTGCTCGAACAAAAAACTCCCCTTCTCCCATGACGATTGGAAATTCACGACCTAAGACCTGGCCGTTATAACGCAGCGCATCCATCAGGCTATTAATGCCTTTTTCTACGGCACTGATCGTAGTGTTATCAAAACACTCAAAATGAAGCTCAACGACATACATAATTAAACGTTCGGCTCCAATCCATCAAGGAAGGTGGCAATATCATCGGCCACAACATCTCGTCTGTCAGTCCCTAGACGCTCAAGAATCACATTTCCAGTGATGTTACAGATTGAAATCACATCCATATCAGCATCAGTGACAGCGATAAACACCGTAGGCTTAAGTTTCAACCTTCTTTGTGTGACTAAATGGCCCAAAATATTCTCTTGCAAGCGAGTAAAATCGTCGTCACTCCAAACTTGAAGTAACGTCAATTCATTACCCTGCCACGTCGCCTCCATATCTGCACTGTATTGATGGCCATAGAACGCTTTGATGTCATCATGAAGGCCTAACTCGATCCCTTGCTCTATATTTTCAAGCATTTCAGGAGTGTCACGAAGGCAAGATGTCCAATAAACCTGTTGTTCGTCTTTGCTATCAATACATGGTGAAACCAATCCATGCAGTTCTTCACTTGCAGGAAGCGTTTGATGTTTTTCTTGCCATGCTTGTTGATAGCGTTTTGAAAACGCCTCCAAAGCTTGTTGTACACTTTGATTCATATTCTCTCCGGTTGCCCTTGCTTGTAACGCCTTTTGCCGCGACAAAGGATGACAGCGATTCAGGGATCTCGTAAAATTCAGCTTATTCTAATCGAAATATCACACAATTATGAGCAAATATTCCAACGCTAAAGAGCTTTCAGGTCTCACCCTTGGTCAAAAAACCGAGTACGCCAATCACTACGATGCCAGTTTACTGCAACCGGTACCAAGAAGCTTAAATCGTGATGACCTTGAGCTTGGAGACACATTACCATTCCAAGGGTGTGATATTTGGACTTTGTATGAAATTTCATGGCTCAACGCAAAGGGATTACCTCAAGTTGCGATCGGTGAAGTCTCCATTCCAGCAACCAGCGCCAACCTTATTGAATCCAAGTCATTTAAGCTGTACTTAAACAGCTACAACCAAACACGCTTTGACTCTTGGGAACAAGTACAAACGACGTTGGCCACAGACCTCTCAAACTGCGCTGGCGAAACCGTCAGCGTTACATTGATTCCGGTTGCCGATTTCGAAAACAGTAAGATTGTGGGTATGGCAGGTGACTGTATTGATGACCAAGATATTACTATCGATAACTACGAGTTTGATGCAGAACTGCTTAAAGGAGCAGCGGGTGATGAAGTGGTCGAAGAAGCCCTTCATAGTCACTTGCTTAAATCGAACTGTTTGATCACCAACCAACCTGATTGGGGTAGTGTTGAAATACAATATCAAGGCGCCAAGATTAACCGAGAGGCCCTGCTGCGCTACTTGGTTTCATTTCGTGAACACAACGAGTTCCACGAACAATGCGTTGAGCGAATTTTCACGGATTTGATGCAATACTATAACCCGACTAAGTTAACCGTGTATGCAAGATATACACGTCGTGGTGGCTTGGATATTAATCCCTATCGCTCAAATCAACATCAGGCTCCTGAGCATAATGCTCGTATGGCAAGACAGTAACCTCTAACTTCAGGAAATGGACACATTCATGGGCTCTAAATTTTGGGTTGTATTAGGGGTTTTTGCAGCACTTTTAAGTCATCTAGTACTAGCAAACGCCTCTTCCTCGTTTACTTCTCCCATTCTGGTTGAAGCGGATAAGTGGGTCGAGATAGAGCCTAGCAAAGCGCTAGAGATCGCCAATGACTATCTAACAAATCGAAGCTTATCAGAGCCCAATGATGATCGCTTACCTAACTTGTCCCGCGACGATACCGACCAACGCATTCGAACCCCCATTAGTACGGTGCACGCGTTGATCATCGCTTCTCAAGCTGAATTCAACTTAGGTCGCGTCCGTGAAGCCTTGCAGGGCTTGGATAAAGCCGAAGCCATAACGAAGCAATATCATCTACTGTTTTTAGAGCTGGATGTTCGTATCCTCAACACACGCCTATTGTGGCTTAGCGATGGCGAAGGGGCAAGGGCACTGGATGCACTCAGACATATTGAGAACGATCTTGAAACCATCCGTAAGGGACAGAGCATTGCCAATCGTACCAGTTATCGCATTAAGATCTTGCAAGCTGAGATAGCGTCGGCAGAAAATGAATACGAGCTCGCCAATCATATGTATCAGAAGGCGAATGCGTTCATCCCTCAAGCTAAGTTATCAAAGTGGGCGGTTGAATATCATACCGCTTATGGGGAGCACTTTCTTCGTTACCGACGTTATAACGAGGCACTATCCGAACTGCTATTAGCCTACTGGACTGCCATCGAGCTAAATAGCAGCGATCAATTAGCCCACATTAATCAGCTTCTAGCACAACTATTCATGCAGCGTCGGGTTTTAGACAAAGCTCTTGAGCACTTATCACAAGCGGCCGACTTTTACGGGAATTATCCTGAAGCACCGATCTTAGCTGACGTGCTAAAACTCATGGGCGATATCTATTTTCTTCAAGGGAAATACAATTTAGCCTTGGTTCATTACTTCAATGTTATCGATCATCAGGCAACAGATAAAAACATTGAGAAAGTGATCGATATTCGCATTAGCTTGGCATCGACTTATTTGCAGCTCTATAACTATCCGCTAGCCGAGCAGTACCTGACCCGGGCAGAAAGCTTGCTCAGCTATGCCGATTATCCGGCACTCAAAGCACGCGCTGCGCTGCTTTACGCAGGTCTGGCGTACCAACAACGAAAAAAAGATAAAGTGATCGAACACGCAACCATAGCGCTTGAGCTAAGCAGATCACTTAACCAAACGTCGCTTGAACAGCAAGCGCACCAATTACTTGCACTGGGCTATGAGCAACAAGGTCATTACCAAGAAGCGTTAGCAGAAATCAAGAAAGCAAATTCGCTACGTATTCACCAACAAGATCAGCTCAACCAAATCAGCGAAGATGCCTTTAGAAAACAAAAGCAGTTTGTCGAACAAGGTCTGCATTACGAAGCCCAAGATCAGAAGCTGAAAGAAGCGCTAGAAAAGCAAAAGAAATTCCAAAAAGTCGCTTTGGGTCTATTCTTTGCTCTGTCCGTCATAGCTCTTATAGCATTTCGTTTGTTCTATGTTTCCCGACGTAATAAAGCGGAACTTAAGGAGCTTAATGATACCCTGTTTTCTCATGCTCGATCCGGTTTACCAAATCTACGTCTACTGAACGCCAAATTACCAAGTTCATTACTACGTACTCAAAGCCATTTCGAACAATGGCAAGTTGGGGAGCTTATTCACGAGCCCCTGAGTGACCGCCTTCGCTTTGTCATGATAGACCTGCCATTCCTAAGAAACATGTACCTCCAAAACGGGTATAAATCAGGCTTGGAATTGGAACGTGCATTTGGTGAGTTTATTCGCAACAAGATAGAGAACCCTGCACGTATTTACCATTTCTCAGACGCTAACCTGCTTTATATCGAACCGAGTATTAAGCCTCGCACTGCTGAGAGTTTGTTTGAAGAAATTCAAAGCTGGGTAGATGAATTTGAGCCAAATCGACACATCAATCGCATCGTCCGCGTGGGTATGGCTAATTATCCGTTTTTGCCACGCGCCTACACGGCTATTAATGACAAAGAACTGTTGGATATCTTACTCATCGCTACATATATGGCGCGAGACGTTAGTATGAAAGAAAGTAAGAGTCATTGGGTCTATTTAAAGGCGATAGACAACGCTCCTGCTGCCAGTTTGGCAACTGAAGATATCCGACAAGCGTGTCGAACCGCGATAAAACAAGGACTAATAAAAGTCCATTCATCCTCTCAGAATGAGGACGGGTTCAAAAAAATACTGACTAGTGAGTAAAAATCCTGCACTTGAATGCAAGATTACGTGACGTTGTGATGTTTTTTGATATTATCAATCAATACTTCAATAAGTTTGACAACTAGTTTATTTTTATAGGATTTATGGGCTCACAGGATAGCGAGACAATGGAGAATCTCCACCAGCTTAGAATGCAGTTGGAGCAATTACGTGTTGCTCAACGTGACGCATCGCTGAAATCTCGTCGCGAGCAAACTATTCTCAAACGATTTATTGCTACGCTTAGCCATGCCCATATCGGTTCGCACTCGCGAATTGACGAAAAATTGATTGAATTACGCCATGAGTTAGAGCATAACAAAGACATCAGTAGCTTGGTGCCTAAGTTTGCAATTTTGGATCGCCTGATCGGTCAAAAGGCAGTTACCATGGAAAAACAACACAACTCACTGGAAGAGCAAACCCAACGCAGCGGAGAAACATTACAGCGTGTCTCTGGACTTCCTGCGCAAATCAAACGTGATTTACGTGCGATCCTCGCCTATAACGACCCTAACTCGCTCAAATTGACCGACAACGCGGTAAAGCTTCTAGCCATTTATGAACGCGCGATTAAGATCATCACCTCTAATTCAGCCTTAATGACCAAAGAACCTGAGTTCAGTGCGGATGCGGCCTTGTTACTCACGTTGGGTGATGAGCTGCAAAACTTAATTACCGAGCTTGATTTTGATGGAGAGCCCGGCGAGCAACTGTTCGAGATTCGTTCTAAGCTACTTACTGATGCTTCAGGTAACAACCTACTTGAGCTGACACTGCAAGTATTACGTTTGGTTATCGACGCCACCAAGTACGAGCGTCGCACCTCCGAGCAATTCTTGGAGCGAGTCAATACCTCCCTGTCTTCTTCATTGAGAAGTCATGCTCAAAACCTCGACCAGAATCAGATCTACTACGAACAGCGTCAAATAATGAGTAAAGAGCTCAGTGACTTAGTAACAACAGGTCAACATCGCCTCGCAAACTTACAAGATGCAGAAGACGCTAAGCGAACCATGAATCCATTGTTTGCTCAGCTCGCGTCGCTAACCGAGCGATTGCAACATGCCGAAGCGCGAGAACAAGCTCTTTTAGATAGAATGACGCACAGCAACAACCAACTTGAGTCCCTTTACGATGTAACGCAAGACTATCGACGCCGTCTAGAAGATCAATCGAAGCGCATGCTGCTAGACCCTCTAACTAAGGTCTACAACCGCACTGCTTTGCTGGATAAACTTGAGATCGAATATCGTCGCTGGCTTAAAAATCAGCACCCGCTTTGGGTCATTATCTTTGATATCGATAAATTCAAGAGCATCAACCATAACTTCGGCTATAGTGCTGGAGACAAGGCTCTGAAAATTATCGCTAAAACTATTTCAAGCACCGTTGCAAAAACCGATACAGTTGCTCGCTTCTCTGGCGAAGAGTTTGTGTTGATTATGCCTGAGCAAAATGAAGCACATTGCCAAGCAAAAGTTAGAGAAATACAAAATAAAATCAGCAACTTACCTTTTAAATTCCGTGATAAGCTGATCACTATCACGTTATCAGCCGCAAGCACAGCCTTTAGCCATAACGACACCCCTGATGAAGTCCTTGAGCGTTTGCACAAAACCATTGCTCATACTCAAAAGTTAGGCCCTAACCAATTGGCTTGGAAACCTTAGACCTCTTATATTTTTCAAATAGTTATAGAAACTTGCCTCACATTTGCTAATCTAATAGTTGTCTGTGTAGTTAACCGCACCATGTGATCGCAGCTAAACTCACAGCCAATAACTATAACAACATGAATAACTAAGGCGATTGCTCCACTGTCTGATATTTGATTCTGAGCTTTCTACCCATAAATAAAGACAGTCGCGAGACACCAATCGCTTTCGATTCTAGAAAAGGAAATGCCTATGATCACACATATTAGCCCTGCTGGGAGTATGGATCTGCTGTCTCAGCTAGAAGTAGAGCGTCTTAAAAAAACCGCTTCTAGTGACCTTTACCAGCTTTACCGAAACTGTACGCTAGCAGTGCTCAACTCAGGCAGCCATACCGATAACTCAAAAGAGCTGCTCGACAAGTATCAAACTTTTGATGTCAATGTGATGCGCCGTGAGCGAGGCATCAAGCTCGAATTAACCAATCCGCCGGAACATGCGTTCGTGGACGGCCAAATCATCAAAGGTATCCAAGAACACCTCTTTTCAGTGCTTCGCGACATCGTCTACGTCAACATGCATTTAGCCGATAGTCAGCGATTGAATTTGACCAACGCTACTCATATCACCAACTTAGTGTTTGGTATCTTGCGTAATGCGGGCACCTTGATTCCGGGTATCGAGCCTAACTTAATCGTCTGCTGGGGCGGACACTCCATCAATCCGACCGAATACCAATACACTCGCGAGGTTGGTAACGAGCTTGGTCTGCGAGAGCTTAATATTTGTACTGGCTGTGGCCCTGGCGCCATGGAAGGCCCGATGAAAGGCGCTGCCATCGGTCATGCCAAACAGCGTTATACCGAGCAACGTTATCTTGGTCTAACCGAACCATCAATCATTGCGGCAGAGCCACCAAACCCTATCGTCAATGAACTGGTCATCATGCCTGACATTGAAAAACGTTTAGAAGCGTTTGTTCGAATTGCCCACGGCATCATTATTTTCCCAGGCGGCCCAGGTACGGCAGAAGAGTTGTTATATATCCTTGGTATCATGATGCACCCTAAGAACGCCGACCAACCTATGCCTATCGTCCTCACAGGGCCAAAAGAGAGCGAAGCCTACTTCCGCTCAATTGATGAGTTTGTGCGTTCAACGTTGGGTGAGGAAGCGACCAAGTATTATCAGATCGTCATCGATAATCCAGAGAAAGCCGCACAAATCATGAAGCAAGCGATGCCTAAAGTGAAAGAACATCGCAAACAAACCGGTGATGCCTACAGCTACAACTGGTCATTGCATATTGAGCCGGAGTTCCAGCTGCCATTCGACCCAACTCATGAGAATATGGCAGAACTCGATTTACATCTAAATCAGCGACCAGAAAACCTTGCTGCGACGTTACGTCAAGCATTCTCAGGAATAGTCGCCGGTAATGTAAAAGCGGAAGGTATCAAAGAGATCGAAAGACATGGGCCGTTTATCATTGACGGCGATAAGGCGTTAATGAGAAAAATGGACCGACTGTTAGGCGATTTCGTAGCGCAGCAGCGAATGAAATTACCTGGTTCGGAATATGTGCCGTGTTACCGAATCGCTAACGGCGAATAAAACACTGAAACTCAACCGAAGATTATTTACAATAAGGCCACGTTCTCAAGTGGCCTTAAATTTATGTCAATTCATCTCGTTATTATCGATGCACTCAATCTCATCCGCCGAGTACATGCGGTTCAACCCGACCCAACAGATATCGACAGAACCATTCAAACCACCTCAAGAACCTTACATCGCATTTTAAATGAGGCTAACCCGACGCACATCATCGCGGTCTTTGATCACCATGAACAAGACCGAGGATGGCGAGCTGAGCTTCTTCCAGAATACAAACAAAACCGTAAACCTATGCCCGAGCCTTTGTTCAATGGCTTGGAGAAGATTCAGGATGCATGGTGGCAATTAGGTATCGATTCTTTGCTGTCAGAGGGCGATGAGGCTGATGACTTGGTAGCCACATTAGCGGTCAAAGTGGCCAGCCACAACAAGACTGTCACTATTATTTCGACTGACAAAGGCTATTGCCAGATACTCTCGCCAACGTTACAAATTCGTGATTACTTCCAACACCGTTGGCTAGATGCTCCGTTTATTGAACAAGAGTTTGGTGTCAAACCTGAGCAGCTTGCCGACTATTGGGGGTTAACCGGGATCAGTTCATCTCAAGTGCCAGGTGTGCCAGGAATAGGCCCTAAGGCAGCGAAGGAAATCCTCAATCAATTCCAAGATATTGAGTCGGCGTATGCCTCAGAAACATTGGCGGCCAAATACCGCAAAAAGTTGGATGAGCATATTGAAATGGCAAGAAAGTGTAAGCAGGTTGCGGCACTCAAAACCGACATTGAATTAGGCTTTAATTTACAGGATATTCGATTTGAGGGCTCAAGCACTCAGTCTTAAGCCCTCAACACGCTTTAGTGAGGTGAGATGTTGGATAGCACTTGAATGTGCACCGTGATCTCTTCACGGTCATGATACAAGTGCTTAGCTTGAAGCTTAAACTTCACCTTGTTTTCGATTAAGAACATCTTAAGGTTTTCAATATCTTGAAGAACCTCATCATAGCGACCCTTCATTGGTAACTTGAGGTTAAAGATAGTCTCTTTGGCCCAGCCACGTATCAACCACTCACCCATCAGATGAGCAACCCGAGCTGGCTTCTCCACCATATCACACACCAACCACGTGACATTTTTACGTGGCGGCTCAAACTTAAAACCATCGACTTGATGATGCTTAACTTGCCCCGTATTCATCAAGCTGTCTGCCATCATGCCATTATCGATAGCATGAACAAACATCGAACGACGCACTAATTGATACGTCCAACCGCCTGGACAAGCACCTAAATCAACACCCCACATACCTGATGCCAATCGAGTGTCCCACTCTTCTTTCGGGATGAAGACATGGAATGCTTCTTCAAGCTTTAATGTTGAGCGACTTGGCGCATCAGCAGGAAACTTAAGACGAGGGATACCCATGAAAAACGCTGAGCTGTTTTCTGGATAGGAGTAACCGACAAAACAGTGTCCAGAACGAATAAAGCAAATATGCAGCACTGGCTTCTTGCTGTGCTCTTTATTGAACAGATAGCCCTTACCACGCATCGCTTGACGAACCGGTACCGTGAACTTACGGCAGAACTTAAGTAGTTCTTTCGCTTCATTGGTATCTGGGGTCTCAATACGTAAATCACCGCAACGAGGAAACGACTCGATGGACTCCAGTGACTCGAGAAGCGGAGTAATACGGTCTTCTGCTGGGAGTGACTCTAGCTCACTGGCAATGGCGAACATTTGACGAGCAAAAATCAGTGACTGAAAATCAATTTCACGAATCAATCTATCTGCATCGCCTGCTTGGTAACATTCAAATATTACATAGCCAGAGTTATTCTTAACTCTAGGAAAGCCGAAGACTTCTATCGCATTCGCCTTGTCTTGAATCTCACCTGCACACTCTTTTTCGAATCCAGAGCGGCAATAAAGCATTACTTGTTTCACTGATTGACTCCATCTTTGGTTGTTTCGTCAGTCATCTGATATCCAGCATAGGCAAGGAATAACCAACCTAGCATAAACATCACGCCGCCCATAGGAGTGATAGGCCCAAACCACTTCACCCCAGTTAGCGCTAAGGCGTACAGACTACCGCTAAAGAAAAGGATGCCGATGATAAAGCAAATCGCTGCACGATGAAATGCCTTTCTAGCATTCGAATTGCCAGCGATGAACGCCAACAGTGCACACAACAAAATGGCCAGACTATGAATAAATTGGTAGGTCACACCGGTTTCAAACACACCGATTAAATAAGGTGAAAGGAGTTTTTTCAAACCGTGGGCGGCAAACGCACCTAGTCCAACACTAAGGAAACCAGAAAGAGAAGCGATAATGACCAAAAGACGACTAGACATCCGATATCCCCTTGATAAACAACGCCAAGCGATCCACCGCTAACTGCCGATTTTGAGCTTCCGTAAACCCTGAAGACTTACGCGGTTTAAAGCTATGATCCCCATCAGGAATAAAGCTGCTAGACACCTGATTAGAAAACTCGAACTGTTCAAACTCTTCAAATTTTCCAAACGTATCTCGTTCACCTTGAATAATAAGGATTGGTTTTTCTATCGTCGCTAAATGAGCACCTTTATAGTTCTCTGGCTTACCGGGAGGGTGGAATGGAAAACCAAGGCAGGCGATGGATTTCACCATAGGGTGTTCGGAAAGCATGGACGCCATACGGCCTCCCATCGACTTACCACCAATAACTATCGGCTGACCGTCAGCAACTTCCTCTATAACCGCGGTCATCGCCTCTAACAATTTAGGGGCACGATCTGGTGGTCGTTTTTTTCCATCTAGCGCGCGCTTCTCCATATAAGGGAAGTTAAAGCGAGCCACACGCACCCCTTTTTCTGCCAATCGAGTCGACACATCTTGCATAAACTCATGGTCCATTCCAGCGCCAGCACCGTGAGCAAACAAAAATAGCGGGCCATCTTCCGGGCCATCAAACACAATTTTATTCATCCAGTAGTTCCTCTTGCTCACTTTGTGCTTTAGCTAACATCCAATCTCTAAAAGTCGCAATACGCCCCATATCGGCTTGTTTTTCATGACAGACAACGTAAAACGCGTTTTTAGTCACCAACACCTCATCAAACGGAGCAATCAATCGCCCTGCATCCAGTTCTGGTTGCGCTAATACATTGTTGCCCAGTGCAATCCCCTGACCATGAGCCGCAGCCTGTAATACCATAGTAGAGTGACTGAAGATCGGGCCATGGTTAACATTGACACCATCAATTTCGTTTTGTTTCGCAAACTGCTTCCAATCTTTGCGGGAGGTATCATGCAATAAGGTGTGCTGAGATAAATCAGACAGTTTGTCTAACGGTTTCACACCAAGTAATAACGCTGGAGAACATAGCGGCACGAGAAACTCTTGATAGAGTTTGTCAGCGCGCAAACCTGGCCAGTTACCTCGGCCGTAGTAAATGGCTACATCCACGTCATCGGTTAACGAGCCTTCGTCCATATCCACGGCTTTAATACGTACGTCAATATCAGGCTCTTGGTCATTAAAGTCCGCAAGTCTTGGTACCAACCATTGAATCGCAAAACTCGGTGGCAAACTGATGGTCAATGCCCCTTTTTCACTGCGCTCCAGTACTTTATCCGTTGCTTCAGCCAAAGAGGTAAATATATCTTTAATATCGAGAAAGTAACCTTGCCCTTCCTCAGTCAATAGCAATGACCGATTGCGGCGACGGAAGAGTTTTAATCCCAAGAACTCTTCAAGGGCTTTAATCTGATGGCTGACCGCAGCTTGGGTTACAAACAGTTCTTCCGCTGCACGAGTAAAACTCAAATGGCGCGCTGCAGCTTCGAAAACTTTTAGCGAGTTTAGGGGGGGCAAACGTCTAGACATAGCGACTCTCTAAAGCATTAGTTTTTTTAATCTGAAACATTATAAATTGTCCATTGCCGAACAGCCAGAGAAATTCTATATTTCATCCCGCAAACGCGGGTCTGAACGGCTTGATTCTCTTTAGAATCAATTGACTTGCGCTTGCGATGTTGTGTTTGCAATCTCGATTTTCGAGTTAGGTAGATTCTACCACCACACTTTGGCTAGTTATCCCCTAGTTGATGTGTGTACTTCCCGTATTTTGACCTGTCTGTCAAATTTTCTTACACCGCCTAAATGGCGGTGTTTTTTTGTCTGCGTTTTATTCGAAACTCTTGCATAAAAAAACGGCCGCCACTGGCGACCGTTTATTACATTATTATTAATAGTAGAACTAATCGTTAATCTATCAGATTAGGATTACAGGCTCTTCTCCGCTTAGATGAGCTTGACAGAAGGGTATAATATTGAACTTACCTCAGGTACTGAAAGCTGTTTAATCTTCAGTTTGAAGTATTCGGTATCTCTTATCCCGCGAGCTCTTCTACGCAACAATCCTATTGATACATTGCCAGCCTCGATTATAGAGCTGGTTAGTCGGTCATACTTTGCAAAGTTACAGATGCCTTCTTTG
>NZ_OANU01000044.1 GCF_900089835.1 Vibrio thalassae
CATTGATGGGGCTACTTCTAAATACTTATTCTTCCAATCGTGCAGAGTAGAGATATGCATACCTTCATTATCTGCAAACTCCCGCAAGGATAAACCACTTTCAACAAACCTGCGAATAGTTGCTTTCTTATGCTCTTCTGAATAACGCTTCACTTAATTAAACTTACCGCTCCCTGTTTTACTTTTATTGAGGATTAAGGGCGACAACTACCCTGACACAGGGGGTTGCTCGCTTCGGCTTTTTCTTCTCGGATCTCTTGAGCAATAATTTTTATTGCTTGAGCGGTGCTAATCCCCTGCTTCATCAATTCTTGAATTCTCTCAACGGCTGCTTGTTGCTCTTCATGGCTAAGGGATAAATCATCGAACATGTCGTCCTCCCACTAATTTGGACATTAACTAATGTGAGGACTATAGACTATTTGCAATCGCTGGCAAGAAAATTAACGTTAATAAGTCGCAATAAAATTGATTGAAGCTCCCATAGCTTGGGGTGAGGTATAACTTGCCGCAATATCCATTTCGATAATGTTGAGCGGGCGTAAACCAATACCCGCAGTGAGGGTGCCTTCAGAATCTCGCGCCATATTTTTCATATACCCTCCCCTAAGTTGGACCTGTCTTGCCAGATCCACTTCAACACCAGCTCTCAACATTCTAGTATCGTCATCGAAACTGCTAAATTTCTTCTCCGTATTTAGATCGTAATCAACCGAGAATTGAAAGTAGTCAGCAATAAAACCAACACCAGCGGTATAGAGTGGTGATAACTGATATTCATACCCATATTGAATATCTTTTCCGCCTATGTTCTTCGTGCCACGTGCAGTTTGAATGTTTCTAGACAAGATGTTCTTGGCAGAAAAGCCTGCTCGAAATGGGCCGTGGAACCATAAAGCTCCTGCATCGATATTAAATGCCGTGTCACCTTGAGAATTTTCTCTGATGTTATTCAGGCTGAAATCATTTAGGGAGCTTAAGGAAGTATAGGTATACGTTCTTTGAATTTTTGGCGACACACCAAATGAAAAGTGTTGTCCGAATAACGTTTGATATTTAGCGAAAGAAATACCAATCTCTGTCACTGCAACCGACGCTGTTTTAACCGCTGATCGTGCAGCTCGTTCTGCATCATTGCTGCCAGTTTTATCAATCTCCGGTGTAGCAACATTTTCAACATAAGCCTTGCCAAAAACGTTTGCTGCGATATATCGATTAGGTAGACCAAACGCGAGCGCGCCACCAAAGTCAACTTTCGCCTGCGTTCCATTTAATTCATTTAATGCAGTACTACTTGGATTACTAATGACGTTATCAACTTTGTCTAACATTTTATCTTCGTCGTTGTAATTTAGCCCTAAGCTGGGGATCAACATCCCGGCGTCGTCGTTACGACGATAGATCGCCACAAGCGCTGGATTATAAAATGGTGCCGTAAGATACGAAGCTGATACGACCCCTGTTCCTCCCATGGCATCGCCTCGTGCATCAATAGCTAATGTTGACGCTTCAGATGACATTGAAGCCAAAATAGTAAGAACAGAAAGTGTTTTTAATTGAGTTTTCATTGAAAAGTAACGCCGTTAATCCTTTATGCATTTATTAACGGCGTTACTTTAAGATTCTTTAGTGATTTCAATAGGAAATCTTATTTGTGTGTTATTCGTCAGCTGAAACATCGAAGGTTTTACTGATGATTTGCGACCTTTCAAACAATATTGGCCCTTGCCAACGACTTTGCTTCATCGAAACCGCCAAAACATAACGATCAGGTGTGACATTATTGGCTTCAAGACTTGTTGGGTAATCAGATTCATATTCTTTACCCCAAACTTGCGTGTATTTGCCATCGATGTAGTCGTAGAGTCCTACCTCAAGTCTTGGCAGTGGACAATATGGATTCAGAAGCGCATTTTTTTCTATTCGCCATTCATCCTTAGCTGACCAACGAACGGTTTGTTTTAGCGACTGGTCGTTAAAGATCAACCACTGACTCCACGTTTCTCCATCTAACAACCGAACATCAAGACGATACAGCCCTACATCTAAAGGAGATGACAGGTTATAACGAATACCATAAGCCGCTTTTTCTGTTACAGCGTCACCTATAGGGTTAACATAAAACTCACTGTCATTGGAGACTCTGCGATCAACCCACTTTTTGAGACTGATCTCCGAAATGACCCGTTTTGATTCTATTTCGATAGCAGATAAATAAGTATCTCTGCCTGGGCTTTGAATCGACTGTTGTCTCACTACAACAGAATCTATCCATTCTGGTAGAGGTTGAGAGGAATAGCCTTTACCGCAATCAACTTCCAACGACTGCAAAAATAACCTATTGATATGGTTTTTTATGCTTTTGGTTGGTTGCTGCTGCCACTCCTCTACCAATGATTGGAACATCGATTCCAAATCGCGATTAAGGAGGTGTCGATGCGCTTGAGTAATTGTAGTATTGTTTTCAAACCAATCGGCACCAACTGTCGTTGATGCCGTAAGGAATGCTAGCGCTAAGAGTTTGGATTTTCTTGACATTAGCCTTTCATTTTGTAGCCAACACCACGTAGCGTTTCGATTTCCAACCCAGGCAGTTTTTGTCTAAGTTGTAGCACATGAGTATCAACAGTTCGTGTCGTTGGGAAATGGTTATAACCCCAAACATGGTCAAGTAATTCATCGCGTGTAAATACGCGTCCCAAGTTACTCGCCAAAAATAGTAATAGGTCAAATTCAGTGCGAGTAAGCGTAATTAACTCACCTTTGTAGTTAACTTCACGAGTCGCTTTATCGATCACTAAACTATCAGTGACGACTTTTGTTGCATCTTCTGAGTCTGCCTCCGGTGCACGAAGCTGTGCACGGATACGTGCAAAGAGTTCTGCTTCTGCAAATGGTTTGGTTAAATAGTCATTCGCCCCAGCGTCTAAACCGGTCACTTTGTCTTTTACAGTCACTAGTGCTGTCAGCAAGATAACGGGAACATCTTTAATTTTCTTCCAACCAGCTAGGTGCTCTACAGAGTCACCATCCGGAAGTTGTCTGTCGAGAATTACCAAGTCTGCTTCTTCCCAGTGTTGTTCAACCTGAGAGATAAATTCAGCGTGAAGGCAGTTATAACCAGCCAGTTCTAAACTTACCAAAAGGCCGTCAGCTAGATTCTTGTCATCTTCAACAAGTAGCAGTGTCTGTTTCACAAGGTATCTCCAAAATAAATGTTGTTGGTGGTCCAACTAGGTACATCTTACCGCCCATTCGACCAACCATAGATTCTACTATAGTAAGACCTAGGCCTAAGCCCGCCTTACTTACAAATGGCTTTCTAAGCTCACGCCAATCCTTTGAAGTTAATTGTCCATTGTCGATGACTTCGATTTTGAGTGAATTTGACGAAGTCACAACGTTCAAACTCACTGGTGCAACGCCGTATTTGATCGCGTTACGTATTAGGTTATCAATACAAGTTCCCAACCAATATATGTTAATTTTAGCGGCTACGTCCTGATTAATAGTCAAATTCACGTCAGCTTCGAATTCTTCTTCGGCTTTGAAACTTAGCCAATCTTGTACCGAAGGTAACCATTCAGTCGACAAAGGCTTGTTGTCAGACTGCAGATAATCCTTACTTGCTTCCGCTAATTGACGTAATCGCCGCGTATCTTCGCATAGTCTCCTGAACTCATCATATACAGTTTCTGGCAAGTGCTCAAATTCACGTCTAAATCCTTCAACCGTTAAGGATAAGCTAGCAATAGGTGTACGTAGTTCGTGAGTTAGGATTTGGAGTACCAACATTCGACTTTTCATTTCTTGGCGTTTGGTATTCCAACGGTAGATCGCCCAGCCTATCACCAAAAGTATATTGGCGATGATCAAACTGATCATACTGATTCGTAACACATCCGAGTGATCTTCCACTTCCCAACATAAGTTTCCTCTTTGCACAAAACAAGTGTTGGTCTGGGATGCAAGTTTAAAATTCAGCCCCGCTTCTTTCGCTTTTGATGTCCATATGTTTGACGGAAACAAGTAATAGATATCGCCTCTTCTCAACCATAGCTCTTCATTCTCCACAAACATTGATGAACCTCTTATAAGAGATATCACGGTTTGCTCATCCATCACTTGTAATCGACCTAAAAGAGAACCTGGAGGCGCTAGTTCTCTTTCTTTAATATGCATAAACTTCTGCAATTCTTGTTTTTTATCTGGATACTCAGTGATGTATCTAGCCGCATAAGTTCCCCCACCAGGGTGAATCAACCCGCTTCTAGCAAACCATTTGGTCGATAGTTTACGTCCTCCACACATTGCTCTAGTAAATACCAAAGGTTCAGTGATCAATGGACTGAGAGGCAGTGCGCCACTGCATTTCTCTGCTAAATGATAAAGTTGCTGAACTTCCTTTAGCGGATACTTGCTGGTTTGAGGCAGCATTGAGGTCGGTGTGAGAAGCTGTGTCGGATAATCGGCTTGAATAACTCGTACATCGTATGAAGCCGTCGCTTGCTCGAAATCGAAAAAACTGACGAAGTTATCTATACGTTCGGGAAGCGACTCCGCAAAAGCAAAAGGAGCTAGAACAATAGATGCGATTGTAAGCAATGGGCGCGCTAATTTCTTCAAACGAATATTCTTGTCTGGTCAATAACATAAAAAAGACTAATGTAAGTATTATCCGCAAGATTCACGCCAAGTGCACGCAATTATTTGGTCAATTCTAAGAAAAATTCACGTCGAGGTTTCAAAAATAAAAAAGCCAGCATCAGCTGGCTTTCTATTAAATAAATACGTTTTATAGTGCTTTTGAGATAGCGTCGACACTATCTTTCGCATCACCAAATAGCATAAAGGTATTTTCTTTAAAGAACAGCGGGTTTTGTACACCAGCATATCCTGTATTCATCGAACGCTTGAATACAATAACATTCTGCGCTTTCCAAACTTCGAGAACTGGCATACCAGCGATCGGGCTATTTGGATCCTCCAGTGCCGCAGGGTTTACTGTATCATTAGCGCCAATCACCAAAACGGTATCCGTATCACTAAAGTCGTCATTAATTTCGTCCATCTCAAGAACGATATCATACGGCACTTTAGCTTCAGCAAGTAGAACGTTCATGTGGCCTGGTAAGCGACCTGCAACAGGGTGAATACCGAAGCGCACTTCAACACCTTGAGCACGTAGCTTTTCAGTAATTTCATGTACCGGGTATTGCGCTTGAGCAACCGCCATTCCATATCCTGGAGTGATGATAACTGATTTGCTGTTTTTGAGCATTTCAGCCACTTCTTCTGCCGACGCTTCACGGTGTTCGCCTTGTTCTTCATCACTTGAAATAACGACCTCTTGACCAAAGCCGCCAGCGATCACACTAACAAATGAACGGTTCATCGCTTTACACATGATGTAAGAAAGTATCGCACCCGAGGAACCCACCAAGGCACCTGTCACGATAAGAAGATCGTTCGCTAACATGAAGCCTGCTGCTGCCGCTGCCCAACCAGAGTATGAGTTAAGCATTGAAACCACAACTGGCATATCAGCCCCACCGATTGATGCCACTAGGTGATAGCCGAATGCAAAAGCAATAAGCGTCATAACAATCAGAGCGAACATGCTGCCATCAGCTTTCACAAAGTAAATCATCAGCAAGGTCGATACCACGATCGCGGCTAAGTTCAACTTATGTTTGTGTGGAATATTAAGTGGTGAAGAAGAGATAACACCGCGAAGCTTACCGAATGCAACAATCGAACCAGTAAACGTCACCGCACCAATGAACACACCTAAGAACACTTCCACCATGTGGATAACGTGATGAGCATGAACTTCAGATGCAGAAAGCATCGCGACATTAGCAATTGCCGGTGGATCAATGTAACTGTTGTAGCCGACTAGAACCGCCGCCAAACCAACAAAACTGTGAAGGATTGCCACAAGTTCTGGCATTTCGGTCATTTCTACTTTTCGAGCATAGAAAATACCAATAGCACCACCAATAGCCATTGCAACGATCACCCAACCGAAACCTTGCGCATCAGGACTGAAGATAGTTGCAATAAGCGCGATTGCCATACCAGCAATGCCATAATAATTGCCTGAACGAGCTGAAGTTTGTTTGGAAAGACCAGCCAAACTCATAATGAAAAATAATGCAGCAACAATGTATGCTGCCTGTACTAATCCTGCAGACATGTTGCCTCCTATTTATCTTTACGGAACATTTCAAGCATACGCTTGGTAACGGTAAAACCACCAAAGATATTGATACTCGCGATCAAAACGGCAATAAAGGATAAAAACGTGACAACGCCACTTCCTTGACCAATTTGCAACAGAGCACCAACGACGATAATCCCTGAGATCGCGTTCGTTACAGACATTAATGGTGTATGCAGTGCATGTGTTACGTTCCAGACCACATAATAGCCAACGACACACGCCAAAACGAATACAGTAAAATGAGACAAGAATGCAGCAGGCGCTACAGAGGCAACCCAACCAAATACGCCAACAGCGGCGACCAAACCCACAAGTTTTTTCACCGGAGATGTTGGTTCTTCAACTTTTTCCGCAGGTTTCTTCACTTCAGCTTTTGCTGGTGCAGGCTGTGCCGATACTTGAATAGGTGGTGCCGGCCAGGTGACCTCACCTTCTTTAACAACAGTAACGCCACGCAGCACGACATCTTCAAAATCGATGTTAATGTTACCGTCTTTTTCTTTACAAAGCAGTTTTAGAAGATTGACAAGGTTTGTGGCATAAAGCTGAGAAGATTGAGTCGGAAGACGGCCTACCATATCGGTATAGCCAATCACTTTCACGCCATTTTCGGTCATGACGACTTGATCCGCGACAGTGTATTCACAGTTACCACCATTGGCCGCTGCGAGATCAACGATAACGCTGCCCGGCTTCATCGCATCAACCATTTCCTTAGTGACAAGTTTTGGAGCGGGTCTTCCCGGAATGAGCGCTGTGGTAATAATAATATCAACGTCTTTCGCCTGCTGCATATAGAGTTCAGCGGCTTTCTTGTTGAATTCATCGGACATTTCTTTCGCGTAGCCGTCACCAGACCCCGAGTTTTCTTGGTAGTCCACTTCCAAGAATTCAGCGCCCATCGACTCGACTTGTTCTTTTACCTCTGGTCTAACGTCAAACGAGCGTACAATCGCACCAAGACTCCCCGCCGCACCTATCGCGGCCAGACCTGCCACACCCGCACCAGCGACAAATACTTTTGCAGGAGGCACCTTACCTGCCGCGGTAATTTGACCGGTAAAGAAACGACCGAATTCGTGTGCCGCTTCGACAACTGCTCTATAGCCCGCAATATTTGCCATAGAACTGAGCGCATCCAATGCTTGCGCGCGCGAGATTCGTGGTACAGCGTCCATAGCCATAACATTAATGTTCTTGCTAGAAAGCTTTTCCATTAATTCTGGATTCTGAGCTGGCCATACAAAGCTGACTAGGCTCGCACCGTCTTTAAGCAGCGCTATTTCCTCATCAGTAGGGGCATTGACTTTCAGTACCAAGTCCGCTTCCCAAACCTCTTTCGATGAAGTAATGGTCGCTCCAGCTGCTTCGTACGCTGAGTCATCGAAACTCGCTAACAGACCTGCTTGAGGCTCAATCGAGACATCAAACCCCAACTTTAGTAACTGCTCAACCGACTTGGGCGTCGCAGCGACTCGCGTTTCTCCCGCGAGAATTTCTTTTGGCACACCAATTTGCATAGCTATTCCTTAACTATTGGCAGAAGTATTGTTCTTTTTTAACCAACGAAGTGCACAACATCAAGCAATTTGTAATAAAAAATCAATATTTCATTACATATAACTGAACGTAATGACTTTTAAACAGTTATCTTTAGTAAAAAAACCACACGAAAACCTTATTAAGAAGGTCATACCAGTAATATAATACGCTTTTAAAGAGGAATTTCGTGTAGGTAGGTCATATTATGATAATAATTACTGCAAACAGATGACCAACATCAATTAAATCAAATAACTAAAACTGGTCTTGCCAGCATAAATCTTCATCAATTGATGTGGATAAATTGACGTGCTGTAGCTTTAGAAAATGTTGTCTCCCATCTGATCAATGAACATTTGTGCTTTCTTTAACATCAATTCGTTAGAATCAGATTCTGAGCCAACAACATCAGAGCGAATGAAACGATGTTCTTTAAGCTCCTCGCCATATTGTTTCGTTATTCTGCCTGCGACTCGATACTGACCACCTTCAGCCAGCGCCTCTTGATAGATCAAAAAGCCCTTGTACTCCACAGGCTCCACCACTTTAGGTTCGGTACTTTTCGAACCACCAAATAATTTAGAGAAGAATCCCACGTTTTTTCCTCTTGTAAGACCGATCTCTCCATGTTGTAGGGTTTGCTTCCATCGGTCAACATCTTGAATTAGGAAAGTGAATCTTGTTGGCAATTTATCCAGTCTGTTTTCCGCTTTGATAAGGCGTTGGGTTTTATATTGAGATTAAACAAGCACGAAAGTTTTTGTTGAGTTTGCGAAAACGGTGTGAGTTTTGAACGTCTCATTAACAAATTACTTGGCAAACCATCAAATTACCGTATCCTAAGGTGTTGAACTATAGTCTTTAATGAAGTTTCTGAGTCATACCAGTAATGTCGCCATCCTTTGCTAGCTCAAACCTGTTCCGGCTGTTTATTCCTATTATAATGATTGTGGGTATCCTAGCAGGGTTAAACCACATCATCGCCGCAACACAAGCTAACTCAGGTTTCGTCACTAATCTTCCTTATATCTTGTTTGGTACCGCCTTTGCGTTAAGCCATAGTTTTAAACAGTCTCGTATCGCGATGGTCGCCTTATCTATGCTGCTCGCCTACGCGGTAATACAAGTAAGATTGCAAACTCCATTGTCAACAGGCACAACACTCTTAGAACTCTCCCTATTAAGCTTATTGCTTCCCGTAGCGTGCTGCTTAGCCTTTTTGTTTCCCGACACCGGTGTTTTAAACAAGGGAATGTACATTTTTTCGGCCATCGTTGTGAGTTTCTTACTATGGAGTTATTTGATTTTAAGTCATTTTGACAACGGCGGATTTAACCATTTTGACAACGACTTACTGTTAGCTATTCCTGAAGTCTCGCGCTTACCGTTAGTTTTGGTTCTTTATAGCTTTGCAGTGACTGGCGCGACTGGCATCTTTCTTCTCAATTATAACCGACCTATCGACGCAGTTATTTATACTAGTATTCTACTTTCAAGCAGTACTTTTATTTTCTTTCATGTACCACATATGTCGAGTACGTTATTTTCTTTAGCCGGCATTTTAGTCATTATTTACGTTATTTCGGCCAGTCACCAGATGGCATTTAATGATCGACTAACAAATATTCCTGGGCGTCGAGCTCTAGAGATGGATATGAAGCATTTAGGAAGAAAATTCACTATCGCCATGCTAGATGTTGACCATTTTAAAAAATTCAATGACACCTATGGTCACGACACTGGGGACGATGTACTGAAACTAGTGGCTTCAAGGATGTTGTCCGTGGGTGGGAATGCCCGCGTATATCGCTATGGCGGCGAAGAGTTTACCATTTTATTTAAAGGCAAAACGGCCAAAGACAGTAAAGTCTATCTCGATGAATTAAGAGAAAAAATAGCCGATTACGAGATGGTCATTAGAAATAATGCCCAGCGACCAAATGACAACAAAAAAGGCGCAAAGCAGCGCGGTGCAAATAGTCAAGGTTCTACTGTGAGCATTACTGTGAGTATTGGTGCAGCAGACAGCAAGACTACAAAAAAACCTGAAGAAGTGCTCAAAAAAGCCGATAAAGCGCTATATACCGCGAAAGAAAAAGGGCGCAATCAAGTTCAATGCGCCCGTTAGTCAGGACCTTATCGTCAGTCTTGATTGAAAAACAGCACAATGCTACCGCCTTTCAAATCACTTCCATAATTAATACTCAGCCCTATTCCTATATTATCTACAAACTGTATTTGGAATGGCGGTGTCATTAACCACCCGATGGTGCCTTCGTAGTAATGAGGAGATCCGAGCATACCAAGTGTGTCTCCACCAATATCAACACGCCTAATACTGGTATAAATGGTTTGCACTGAACGTCCCCAATCCGTCACATCGTAAAATAGCTTGGCTTCATTAGACCAATACCATCCTTCTGGTGTGCCCACATCACCGTCATTCGCCTTACCCCAACCAATACCGGAAAAGTAATTGAATGTGGACTTAAATTTCAACTCACCCCACGGTTTATCTTCGTGATAGTTGAAACCGACTTTAGGTTGAAAACTGGCCGCCCAGACCGATGTGTTGACTATTTTCCCATCAAAGTAAGATTGGAAATATTTCGAGGTCGGTGATCTAAAGTCATAGTCACTGTGCAAATACTGAAGATGTGCGCCGATGCCTGTCTCGAAGGCCCAATGGTCAGAGAACTTTATCTCTTGCTCGTAACCAGTAAAAGCACCCAAGACATATTTAGTATGGCGATCTGGTACATCTAAGATTTGATCTTCAATACGTAATGCTGAAAACCTTAACGTCACTCTTTGCTGAAAAGCATCGTCATCATTGAGTTCAAACGTTAGTGGCAGTGCAGATACCGCTATGTTTTTACGCTTATCAAGCGCCTCTTGAGATCCAATATTATCGTTATCGATGTTAAGCACAGAGCTTGGATCAAAATCTGTAAACCCTAGCGTTAATGCATCGCTATCAGTAAGGATGATTGCGGCTGCAAAATCTTGTTCAAACAAATCACGAAATTCAGGCTCGGCTATGCTGTGTGTAGACACAGCCGTGGAACATAACAAAAAAACAAAACGAGCCTTTGACACAGCTTTACCAATTCAATCGATATATTTAAATAATAGCGCCACACCCTATAAGTGTGAGTATTAGTTTGTAAGTTAGACGATTATTACGAGGATAATTCGAAAACATAAAAAACTCCTCAGTTAAAATGAGGAGCCTACAGGGCTAAGCATACGTTAGTTTTACGACGTCGTACTAATGATATCGGCTTCAATTTGTCAAACAAATCTATTTCGATCACTTATCTTCTCGTGATACAACAGTTTGTCAGCACATTCATACAATTCATTAATTGTCTTGACACCCTAACTAAGGGAATCAAGTTGGACACGCCGAGTGACAACGTCACCTAACCACTTCGATATCGAAAATTGGTATGTAATAGTTTAAATATCCCATCGCTGGATCGAAATATGGGTACTAGGCTAACATTCACTTAGGCCCACTTTAATCGCGGCTTTAAGATATAGACTAAGTCGATTTGTCTAATAACGGGAGGATTTTTACAACAACATCGATTATTATTGACTTTTGTATCGCTTCTCCTAGGATAAGCGCAATTATCAACACTGAGATAGTAGTATGTCTGAGACACAAAACAACGAAGCAACAAAAGTTGACCTAGAATTGATTTCCCCAGAATTGCGTCAAGTAATTACATTTGATGACGTTCCTGAAGAATTGCATAACATGGTAGTCTCTATTCACGAAGTGACAGAAGAAGCAGTGCGTGAAGCTTGGGACACATTACCTGCCAGTGCACAGAATATCCTAGATAACTTTGAGCAATTCCATGCCTTAATTTCTGTGAGTCAAGCATTTGCAGGCGTTGGTACCATGGAAGAGTTCACTACCATGGACTTTCCAGCAGATATGAGTGACGAAGAAAAAGAAGATTATCGCGCTCAATTGCTTGATAAAGTATTAAGCAACTGTATCCGAGATATGGTTAAACAAATCAAAAAAGCGCGCAGAGATGCCATTCTAAAGCGTGATTTCAAAGACGTATTTAAGAAATAGTCAGCGACTCTTCAATAAAAAGGTCGCTCAGTCGCGACCTTTTTTTATACTTGGGGCTCAATGGCCACATCTTTTTGTGACACACTCACACCTTTGATCTGTGCATACACTTTTTGACCGACTTCTAACGCAAGATCATCGATTGCCCACTGGGTTACGGTCGCGAGTAGTTTCTGCTGACTCGTCAACATAAGAATCACTTCTACACTCTGCCGATTAATTCCTTTACCACCAAGATTGATGGCTTGTACGGTACAAGAGAGAATATTACGGATAGACGTTTTGCTCGGACGCTCTAAAGCAATGGATACATCATTGGCTCTTACACGTAACCTCACGTGTTCTCCGATAACACCTTGAGTGTGTTGAACCCATAAATAGTGATGTTCACTCAGTGCAACCTTAGTAAGGCCGTAATAATTATTTTGCTCTAAGATTTCACCTTTAAACAATGAACTCCTATCTGAGAACGACTGCCATGAACGCATAATTGAAGAGCTCCAGACGTTTTCTATTATGTCGCTTTCAACAATTGTTCCATCTTCAACAACAACCAAGTGCTGCGCTAAGCGAAGAATCTCACTTAGGCTATGCGTCACGTAAAGAATCGGAATATCAATAGAATGAGAGAGCTTTTCCAAAAATGGCATGAGTTCCCGTTTACGGGAAATATCTAATGACGCCAAGGGCTCATCCATTAGTAAGATCTGCGGTTTACTGAGTAATGCCCGACCTATCGCTACTCTTTGTTTCTCACCACCCGACAAGCGACTAGGATACCGCGTTAATAAGTCCCCAATCGCCAAAAGCTCTACGATTTCGTCGAAGTAATCAGTATCGGGATGAGTGACGCCGTAACACAAATTGCGCCTTACTGTCATATGAGGGAACAATCTAGCATCTTGAAAAACATAGCCGACTTTGCGTTTTTCTATCGGCAAGTTGAGCTTGGATGCAGAATCAAACAATACACGTTGTGTAACTTCGATGCGTCCGGAATCTGGAGTGACTAGACCGCTCACCAAATTGATCAATGTTGTCTTGCCGGCGCCAGAACGCCCAAATATAGCGGTAATACCTCTTGAAGGTATTTGTGTTTTCAAATGAAACGTTCGATCGGTAAATGCTTTGGTAACATCAATAATAATTGGGTTCATTTTGTTACCCCTAGCCGTTTACTCATCCACCTATTTAACCCTTCAGCAAAATACAACGACGCCAACGAAATAACAATTGAGATAATACATAAACGCATCGCGGCGTCTTCTGCCCCCGGTGTTTCGAGAAAGTTATACATCGCGAGGGGAATCGTTTGTGTCTCCCCAGGAATGTTGGAAACAAAGCTAATCGTGGCGCCAAATTCACCTAGGCTGCGAGCAAAAGAAAGCATCGTTCCACTGATCACCCCCGGAATAACTAATGGTAGTGTAATAGTAAAAAATACCTTTAACTGTGATGCGCCCAAAGTGCGAGCAGCTTGTTCAAGCTTTTGGTCAACACTATCCATAGAAAGTCGAATAGAACGAACCATCAAGGGGAGAGAGACGATAATGCAAGCTAAGGCGGCACCACGCCAACTGAAGCTAAAGGTAATGCCAGTTAACTCATACACCCACTTACCGATGACACCCTGTTTGCCCATCGAAAGAAGCAACAGATAACCAATAACCACCGGAGGAAGCACCAAAGGAAGATGGATCAAACTGTCTAGAACACTTTTTCCTGGAAATTCTTTCTTACTCAGGAGCCAAGCAAAAAAGATACCGATAGGAATTAACCAGACGATTGCCACAGCAGCAACTTTGAGACTTAGCTGTACAGCTTGTATTTCATAATCAGTTAGCATGTTAACTGCCGTTTGAAGGTAAAAAACCAAATTTAGCGAGCACGCTTTGCCCTGATTGTGAATGTACAAATTCAGCAAACATGTTGACTTCTTCCCGCTGCGTTAACTTAACCAATGGATAGATTATAGGATCATGCGTTGACTCAGGAAATGCCTCAATAATATCGACATCTTGGCTTGCCAATGCATCGGTTCGATAAACAATTCCTAGCGGCGCTTCATTACGTTCAACCAAAGCTAAGACTTGACGAACATTATTGACCGGTGCGAGATGTGTTTTCACAGAAGACCAGACACCCAGCGATTCAAGCGATTGTTTAGCGTAAATGCCCGCAGGAACGGATGAGACGGCACCGATAGCTAAACGGTTATCATCAAGCCACTGTGTCCAACTTTCCTTTGCGTTGAGTTTAAATGGTTTGTCTTCTACCTTGTTGTTCTTAATCAACACGAGTTGATTCCGCGCAATATTAGAGACATTGTTCTTATCAACAACGCCGTTCTCGACCAAATAATCTACCCATTTTACGTTGGCTGATATAAACACATCAGCGGGCGCACCTTGATAAATGTGCCGTGCCATCGATGATGAACCGCCATATACCCTCACGACTTGTACACCCGTTTTTTTAGTAAATTCATTGGCAAGTTCATCAACAGCATTAGTCATGGATGAGGCAGCGTAAATGTTAAGCGACGCCGCCCATGCAATAGGTGACAGCGTAACAAGAAATAGTGCTAATAACTTTTTCATTTGTTAGAAAACCCTAAGTCTGGCCATAATTGTTGAAGATCAAGGTGATGTTCAATGGCATCGGCAATAGTGTCCAACGCACGTTCTTTTTCATCCTTGATAGAATAATCTGCGATTGATTCGCCATTTACCCAGTGCACCAACAAAGAGACACATTCAGCTGTATCCAGTATGCCATGAAGGTACGTACCAATTACTTGATTATCCTCACTAATAGCACCATCTTTAGTTCCTTGTTCAAGTTCTATAAGAGGTTGACAAGACACTTGAGATTGCCCTGCATGTATCTCATAACCCGTAACCTTTGCTTGCTTGTGATTAAGTGTAAGCACGCCAGATACATTAGTGAGCTGTTTTTCCGGCTGAAGCTCAGTACTAACATCAAGCAAACCTAACCCTTTACTGGTGCCTGCTTCTCCCTCGATGCCTAACGGATCAGCAATATGCTGCCCTAGCATCTGAAAGCCGCCACAAATGCCCATGACCTTGCCACCAAATCTTAAGTGGCGATAAATGTCTTTATCCCAGCCCTGCTGTCGCAGGTAATTAAGATCATCTCTAACCGATTTTGTACCAGGTAGAATGATCAAATCGGCATTGTCTATTCGCTCATCTTTACCTACATACCTAAAATTAACATCCGGATGCAATCTTAAGGCATCGAAATCTGTGTGATTACTGATGCGCGGTAACACAGGTACAACAACATTAAGCTTAGTGGTTTGAGACGTAACGTGTTGAACGGTTATCGCGTCTTCAGCTTCAATATTAAGGCCATGAATGAAAGGAATCACGCCGAACACTGGTTTTCCCGTTTTCTGTTCTAACCAGTCAAGTCCAGGTTCAAGCAAAGAAATATCACCACGAAATCGATTGATAACAAAACCAACCACTCGGCTCTGCTCACTTTGAGACAATAGCGCTAACGTTCCATACAAATGAGCAAAAACTCCACCACGATCAATATCAGCAACAATAATAACAGGAACGTCGGCTTCCTCTGCAAAGCCCATATTGGCAATATCATTGGCTCTTAAATTGATTTCTGCTGGACTGCCGGCTCCCTCTATCATCACAGCGTCATAACGTTGCGTCAGTTTAGAGAACGAGTCTAAGACATACGGCATCGCTAATTTTTTAAAATCATGAAAGCCGACGGCGTCCATGTTTGCAAATGCTCTGCCTTGGATAATGATCTGTGCTCCGGTATCTGAGTTAGGCTTAATCAGTACCGGATTCATATCGACGCTAGGCTCCACTCTCGCCGCTTGTGCCTGAACGGCTTGTGCTCTACCTATTTCACCACCATCTTTGGTGACCGCACTATTTAAGGCCATATTTTGTGGCTTAAAGGGGGCAACATTGATCCCCTTACGTGCTAATACCCGGCATAACCCTGCCACCAAAACACTTTTACCTGCATCAGAAGTAGTGCCTTGGACCATTAAAGCTTGTGAAGTGCGACGCATATGTTCCCATATAATGATGAAGTCTTTGGTTAGTTTACCTTTTTTTGTCTTTTGTTCCTAACCTCCACCCTGAAAAACCTTCAGTGAATGGAATATGAATATGGCGCTCAGTAACGGTTAAGTTTACTTGGAGTTTAATAGCTCTCGTCAACTGAACAGACACCTTAAAAGGAATCAAAATTATGAAAAAGACTGTATTAGCTCTAGCCGCTGCATTAATCCTTGCTCCTACACTTGTGTTAGCCAAAGACGGCAGACATCATGACTCAAAAACTCCTGGCGTTGTTTATACCGGTCCGGTTGAAACCACCTCTGTGAATGAGTTATTGGCTGACACCAGTATGTTTACTGAAAAGAACGTTATCGTTGATGGTTATTTAATCCGCCAAGTTCGCGATGACAAATTTATCTTTAGTGATGGTAAAGCAGAAATTCAAGTCGACATGGACGATGCACGATTAAACACGCCGATTAATAACAAAACAAAAGTAAGAATATTCGGTGAATATGAGGGTGGTCAAACGCCAGAAATTGAAGTTGACCATATTCAAATAATGTAAAGAAAAGTTCGACTTAGTACAAAATGGTCTGTATCTTGCAGACCATTTTTCTATATACTAGACTGATTCGTTTATAGCTACTATGCCGAAATCAATTCATCATGGAGTTCTCATGCTAGGTAAAGCAAGTCGTACCGCCCTTTTAACGATGGCAGTCACCGCCCCTACGTTGGTTCACGCTAACAATTTTAACTATAACGCCTTTCAAGTACGCTTGGGTGCTGATCCAGGTACTTTCGGTGCTGAATTTACGACCTTCTTTACGCAGAATACTCACTTTATTGTTCGCGGTGATAGCCGTTTCGAAGGGGATTGGGATTTAGCTGGTGGTATCGGATTCAATGGCCCTGCTGGTCAATTCGCTGATGTTTACGGTCAGTTATTAGTCCACAACATAAAAACCAAAGATCATGATAAGTGGAATACTGACTTTGGTTCTGAATTTAATATTGGCTCTCGTATTTGGTTCCTTCAGAATGTAGAGGGCGATGCTCGAATCGGTATGCTTAATAGTGGTGGTGACACCAAATTTATCTGGAAAATTGGGGCTAGATTCCATTCAACAGAAGCACTTTCTCTAGGTGCGGCTATCTTTGATAACGGTATCTATGGAAACCAAGTTGAGATGTCAGTGGCATTCAACTTTTAATTAAGGTAATGAAGTTAAAAAAGGCTTTCCATGGGGAAAGCCTTTTTTATTATTTGCTACTTGGTTTTGGTTGTACGTATTTGCGACCAACATCCACCAACGCTACGTCTCTAAAAAAGCTACGTCCTAATAGCACCGGATATTTAAGATGGGTGCGATCAGCAAGGGTAAACTCCGTTTTACTGGTCATGTCGCCAATTTTAATAACGGAGACAATCACTGGACGTTTATCACTCTCTTCCGAACTTGCCTGTTTTACTTTAACCCAACGTTCCACAGGCATACTCATCTCTTTTGACTCGACACCTTTATGCTTGATTTTAAACTTCACCCAGTCTTTACCATCACGCTCAAACGGAACAATGTCAACGGCACTCAGAGACGATGTGGTTGCACCGGTATCGATGCGTGCCTTCGTGGTTAGTTTCATATCAACTAAACGGACATACTCTTGTTCGCCTAGAATCAACTTCCCTTCTTCCGTTTTAACAGGTGCAGGTTTAACGGCTGGTTTTTCTGGCTTAACTTCGGGTTTCTTTGCCGGTTTCGTTTCTTTTTCTGGTTTAGCTGGCTGAGGGTCGCTTTCTTTCTTGGTTGCTTCTGTCGCGCTCTTCTCAGTTTCTTTCTCTGGTTTTACAGCTTCAGTTTCTTGCTTTGGCTGCTCAACTTGTGGTGGAGTTACTGGCTCAGTTGGCGTAGTACTACAAGCTACCAAGCCACCACTTAACATCAGTGGTAAAATCACTTTCCACGGTTTCATTCATTCACCTTTATTCGTTCTATTTCTCAGATTCGCTATGTTGCTCATCTGCTATTGACTGACGGCAATCAATGCGTTCGCTACGTATGGCAATTGAGATTCAGATAAGCCTGCGATATTGATGCGCCCGTCATCCACACCATAAATAGCAAAGTCGTTACGTAGACGTTGCATTTGCTCTGGTGTAAATCCTAGCACAGTAAACATGCCTTTGTGAGACATGATAAAGTCAAATCGGTCAGATGAATGAGTATTTTTCAATTCTTTACAAAGACCATCACGCAGCGCAACGAGACGCTGTTGCATTTCAGATAACTCAAGTGACCACATGTGGGTTAGATATTCATCTGCCAAAATCGTTTTCACCAACGCGGCCCCATGATCTGGTGGCATTGTGTAGGTGGCTCGCGCCAACGTAAGTAGTTTGCCTTTTGCGTTGGCAGCTTCCGTTGCATTTTTACCAATGACTATCGCTGCGCCAGTACGCTCACGGTATAAACCAAAATTCTTAGAGCATGAGGTTGTAAGCAGCATTTCTTCCACATTTTCAGCCATATAGCGGAGTCCGTACGCATCTTGCTCTAGACCGTCACCAAAGCCTTGATAAGCGACATCCACAAACGGCACAAAACCATTTTTGATACTCAGCGATGTAATGGTTTTCCAATCCTCAAACAAGATATCGGCGCCGGTTGGATTGTGACAACACCCATGAAGTAATACCACGTCACCTTGCCCTGCTTGCGCAATATCCGACAGCATGGCATCTCTGTCGACTTGTTTGCTCACAGGATCAAAATATCGGTAATACTTTACTTGTAAACCGGCCGCTTCCATGACGGGTTTGTGATTAACATAGCTTGGATTTGATAACCATACCGTCGTTCCAGGTTGAGCGACATTCATGAGATCCCCTAACATACGTAGGCCGCCACTTGCTCCGGGCGTCTGAATCACCGACAAACGATCGTAAATTGGCGTTTCACCGAAAACGACTTTAGCAATACTTTGGTTAAACTCTTCACATCCAGCAAGACCAACATACGCCTTCGTTTGTTGTTCTGATGTCACAATACGTTGAGCCTCAGCGATGGCTTTCATAATAGGAGTTTGCCCATCACTATTACGATAGACCCCGATGCCTAAATCAACTTTATCGGCACGGGAATCATTTCTAAAAGCAACGGATAAGGAAAGAATTGGATCGAGCACTGGCTCGGGTAATTGAGAGAACATGAAAGTCACAACCCTTTGAAATTCAAGTAGTGGCTTCACGTTAGCATTAGATTAAACAATTTGAAATAGTTTTGTTATATGTTAGGAAACTTCAAACTGTAAAAATTAAGGGAGCACATAGCTCCTTTGAAGTATTTAAAACTGTTTGAATCGATGAATAACTTGATTAGAACTGCCCCGCCATTCTAATTCCGGATCGGCAAGTGACTTTTCATATTTGCCATCAATGAGCACATCGACAAGATCGATGACTCGTTGTTGATCTTGAGTAAGCTCTTTGAGCAAATAGCCACTCCAAAGCCAAATGTCTTTATTAGGGCACTCTCGTCTTACTCGCTCTACCAGTTGCAATACTCGACTGACATTAGCTGGGTGTAAAGGGTCCCCACCAGACAACGACAGTCCTCGTCTCTTTATTCGAGTATCATTGAGGTCAGCGATGATCCGCTCTTCCAATTCATCGGTAAATAAATGCCCAGAGTGTAACGACCAAGTCGCTTGGTTATAACACCCGCGGCATTGATGAACACAGCCTGACACAAAGAGAGTGCAACGTGTACCGGGCCCATTGACGACGTCGATAGGATGATACTGATGATAATTCATAAATTGACTCTCTTTATGCCTATTAGTGATTAAAGGTGCTTGACGCGACGCTTCACTTCTTCTTGTTTGCCAAAGTTGAATGGACGTGCATCCGGACTACCTAAATAGCCACAAACACGGCGCGTAACCGATACTCGTGTAGAGTCATGGTTACCACACTTAGGACAAGTGAATCCTTTACTAGTGCAGTCGAATTCGCCCATATAGCCGCACTCATAACACTCATCAATTGGAGTGTTGGTTCCATAATAGGGAACACGTGTATAGCTATAGTCCCAGACATTTTCTAGTGCTTCGATATTACGTTGCATATTGGGGAATTCGCCATAACAGATAAAACCACCTGAAGAAACTTCTGGATATGGCATTTCAAAGTCTATCTTGTCGTATGGATTCACTTTCTTCTGTACATCTAAGTGGAAACTGTTTGTGTAATAACCTTTGTCAGTGACCCCTTCGATAATACCAAATTCTCTTGTGTCAATTTGACAAAAGCGGCTACACAAGTTTTCACTCGGTGTACCATACAAACTAAAGGCATAACCCGTCTCTTTTGCCCACTGGTTAACCACTTCTTTCATATGTTTGATTACGTCTAACGCCATGTCACGCATAGCGTTGTCGTCGTACATATGAACATCATTACCAAACAGTGCGGTTACCATTTCATGGATACCAATGTAACCAAGAGAAATAGAAGCACGACCATTCTTAAAGATTGGTGCAATCGAATCATCCGCTTTTAAGCGTACACCACACGCACCTTCCATATAAAGAATCGGCGCGACACGTGCTTTAACTTTTTCTAGACGACTAATTCGTGTTTCAAGCGCTTTGCGGGCAAGTACTAAACGATCATTGAGTAATTCATAAAACTTATCAACGCTACCTTGTGCTTTGATAGCAATACGCGGCAAGTTAAGGCTAACAACGCCAAGGTTATTGCGTCCTTCGTGTTGCAACTCACCATTCTCTTCGTATGTACCAAGGAAACTACGGCATCCCATTGGGGTTTTAAATGACCCTGTCACTTCAACCACTTTGTCGTAGTTTAAGATGTCTGGATACATACGCTTTGATGCACACTCTAGTGCTAGCTGTTTAACATCGTAGTTTGGATCTTCTGACTTATGGTTAAGTCCATCTTTAATGGCAAATACCAGTTTCGGGAATACCGCTGTCTTGCGATTTTTTCCTAAACCAGCGATACGATTTTTTAGGATTGACTGTTGAATCAGTATAGATTCCCAACTGGTACCCAAACCAAAACCAAAAGTCACAAATGGTGTTTGACCATTCGCGGTATGCAAGGTATTCACCTCATACTCTAAAGACTGGAATGCGTCATAACATTCTTTTTCAGTACGTGCTTTAGCAAACGCCTCAGGTTGGTGAATGTCCCACTCTTGAGCAATTTGTAGGTGCTTGTCATAACTTGCTTTAACGTAAGGTGCCAACACCTCATCAATGCGGTTGATAGTAGTGCCACCATAAATATGACTAGCCACCTGCGCAATAATTTGCGCCGTTACCGCTGTCGCGGTTGAAATCGACTTGGGAGTATCGATCTCTGCATTACCCATTTTAAAGCCATGAGTTAACATGCCTTTAAGATCAATAAGCATACAGTTGAACATTGGGAAAAACGGAGCGTAATCCAGATCGTGATAATGAATGTCCCCTTCATCGTGAGCCTGAACCACATCACGAGGAAGAATACGAGTTTTCGCATAGTGTTTAGCAACAATACCCGCTAATAAATCTCGTTGTGTTGGGATAACCTTGCCGTCTTTATTCGCATTCTCATTAAGAAGATCAGCATTACTCTCTTGAATCAGACCTTCAATCTCTTTGGTCAAAGCGCTTTTCTTTTCACGAGCAATATCACGATCATGACGATATTCGATGTATGAGCGAGCAAGCCCCTTATACGGGCCTTGCATCAATTCATTTTCTACCGCCGTTTGAATTTCTTGAATGTCGACGTGTTCGCAATCCTGCAGTTTAAGCTCTACCGCTAACGCCACATTTTTAGCGTAAATTTCAAGCTCTTTATCTGCATGTTCCGCCGCACTTACCACAGCAGCTTCAATACGATCCTTTGTAAACGGAGCACGAGAGCCGTCTCTCTTGATTACGATTGTTTTCACCCTTTCTCCTTACCCAAAGCATACTCACAGAGTTATCCACAAACACACTATATAGGGTTGTTACTTTTTATTCTGACACAATATATTGTGGTGTATTTAACGAAAAGCACCAAATCAAAGTATTGATATGGATCAATAAAAAATGGGTAGTGGACAAGAAGAATTCGATCTAGATGAAGTAGATCTCATATGAAGGAAAAACAAAATTTTTCAGGAAAATATGGTCAATTTTAGTTGCATTTTTAGCAAGGCTTGCGGCACATTGGCTCTAAAGGAATCTGACAGTGATAGTTAATATGAAACGAACGTTAAGTCATTACACAAGTGTTGTTGGCCTAATCTTGGGAATCTCTATTTTTCCTACATTGGGAACAGCTACGACATTAACAACTTGGAATATTGAATGGTTGACGTTAACGCCATCGAGCAAATTTAAGTCAAGTTATAGAGATTCAGATGACTTCGCAGCCTTAAGGAGTCACTTTACAGCCATTTCCCCGGCCGTACTCGCGTTTCAAGAAGTTGATAGCACAGACGCTATCGAAGAGGTAGTTGGCTCTAACTACACTATTTACCTCTCTGACCGCTCTTTGCCCGTCAATCGGCACCATCAATTCGGTGCGATAAACCAGTACACAGGGTTCGCCGTTCGAAACGACATTAAAGTTGTAAACGTAGCCGACTTTCCTTTAACTAAAGGAAATCGATTAAGATTTGCGTCAGCCATCAAGTTAAAGGTTAATGGAGAAATGATCAATCTACTCTCTTTGCATCTAAAGGCTGGTTGCAGTGGTAAATTCACAAATCAGAATTCCTGCCATACCTTAAAGAAGCAAGGAAAGGTATTAAATAGCTGGCTGCATCAAATAGAATCACAAAACGAAGCGTACGTATTACTTGGTGACTTTAACCACAACTTGGCGTATCGAGATGACTGGCTGTGGAAAGCAATCACCAAGAACTTAAACACAGTACCACGTTTAAGCTCTCAGCATACCCAAGCTGACTGTAAAGTGAGATCTCGTAATAACCCATCAAAAACACATCAATTTCGTTCGCTAATTGACCATATTGTGGTTAGTCCGGAACTTCGAACCAGCCCCGCTCAACAAGATACTATGCCTGTAAAAGACGTATTAAATTATCAAATGAGTGACCATTGCCCATTGAGTATAGAATTATATTGATCATCGAATACTTATCTTACTAACGTTCGGTGTCACTCTTTCAACCCCAATTTCATTAGCACTTTCTTAGGTGGGCAGAAGCCAGTAAATCCGCTTTGGATTAGGTTTAGACCAATAAAAACAGTAAACCAAATAAAATGTTCACTGACGTACAATGTCAATAACAGTGATATTAGTAGCATAGTGCCCGCTAGAATTCGAATACCATTTTCGACTTTCATTTACAACTCCTTTAATTAGCTATTGCTAATTCACAAGTTTAAAAAAATGGCCTCGCTATCCTAATAACGAGGCCATTACTATTAATAATTGGTGCTTACGATACCGCGCTTAAGTGCCACATAGTACAGAATTGGTATAACCAATAATGTCAGGACAGTCGAAACGAAGATGCCAAAGATTAAGCTAATAGCAAGTCCGTTAAATATCGGATCATCGAGAATAAAAACCGCCCCTATCATTGCAGCTAAAGCCGTTAACATAATTGGTTTTGCGCGAACGATTGCTGATTCAATAACAGCCTCTCCAAGCTCGATTCCATCTCGCAACTGGTGATTTATGAAGTCCACTAACAGTATAGAGTTCCGAACGATAATCCCGGCTAACGCTATCATGCCAATCATCGACGTTGCTGTGAACTGAGCCCCTAATAAAGCATGCCCTGGCATGACCCCAATAATAGTTAAGGGAATAGGCGCCATAATGATCAACGGAACTAAATACGACTTAAATTGCGCTACAACAAGTATATAGATCAGTACCATACCAATAGCGTAAGCAATACCCATGTCTCGGAACGTTTCATAGGTAATCGTCCACTCTCCATCCCAGAATATCTCCACGTCAGTTAACCCTGACGGTTGATTAATGAAGTACTGTTCAACATCTAAATTTTTATCCGCCATCGAGGTTGAAATGTCTGCCATACCATATAGAGGGCTATCCAATTCTCCGGTCATATCCCCGACAACCATAATCATTGGGACTAGGTTTTTGTGTACTATGTAGTTATCCATCGGTTGTTGTCGAACTTTAATCAAGTCAGCCAATAAATATTGTTTTCCATTTGCCGCACTGATCTTCATATTCATCACTTGCTCAAGTCGAGCCTTAGCACTCTCTTTCGCTTGGATTTGAATTGGAATAGGGTATTTGCTCTGCTCACTGTGCAAATAGCTTACTGCCTTACCACCAACAGCCGTCGCAAGTGAATCGACGACGGATGAGTAGGCAACCCCCAATCTAGCCACTTTTGAACGGTCAATCACCACTTGCCATTTTTCATGAGATTCTGGTAAATAAAGATCGACATCTACAATATCGTTTGTCTCTCGGAAGATTTCCCTAAGTTGCAAAGCTGCCTGTTCACGTACTTCTTGAGTCGGACCGTAAACTTCCGCCAAAATCGGTGACCAAACTGGTGGACCAGGAGGAACTTCGACTACTTTTGCTTTGCCACCGAATCGTTCCGCGATTTTAACTAATGCAGGTCTAAGCTGTGAAGTAATCTCATGACTAGAGCGATCCCGTTCAGACTTATTGACTAAATTGACCTGAATATCCCCTTTTTCTGGTGCTTGACGGAGAAAGTAGTGACGAACTAGACCATTAAAATTAATAGGGGCTGCCGTACCAGCATAGATTTGATAGTCACTTACCTCCTCCACTTCATTGAGTACTTCACTCATCTCAAACAATGTTCGCTGTGTACGCTCTAATGATGTTCCTTCCGGCATATCTAGGATGACTTGAAATTCAGATTTATTGTCAAAAGGAAGCATTTTCATGACGACCAGTTTCTGTACTGGCAGCCACATTGAGACAAAAATCGCGATCATGATACCCGCACCGAGCAGCAGAAGATTGCGTTTCTGTACACGACTCACCACGAATGGGGACATAAGCTTTTTAAAGAATGTAGCTTGTTTGTTACTGACTTTTTCGTGGTGAACTTCCCCCTCTTTTAGAAGGATACGCGATAGCCAAGGAGTCAGTACAAAAGCAATGACTAATGAAATTAACATTCCCATCGACGCGTTGATCGGAATCGGACTCATATACGGCCCCATCAACCCTGATACAAATGCCATCGGCAGCAATGCCGCTATAACTGTAAGCGTTGCAAGAATCGTTGGACCACCCACTTCATCTAAAGCTCCTGGAATAAGATCAGCCAATTTCTGGCCACCTTTGATCATATGTCGATGTATATTTTCCACGACAACTATAGCGTCATCCACCAGAATACCAATCGAAAAAATCAGTGCGAACAGTGACACTCGGTTTAACGTAAAACCCCAAGCCCAAGAAGCAAACAGTGTCAGTAATAGCGTTATAATAACCGCTACTCCAACAACAACCGCTTCCCGTATCCCCATTGTGACCAAAACCAATAGCACTACAGCGCCAGTGGCAAAGGCAAGCTTACCAATTAAAGTATTCGCCTTATCTGCGGCAGTTTGACCGTAGTTTCGTGTGACATCGACTTGAACATCATCTGGAATCAGCGTGCTATCTAATTCCGCAAGGCGCCTTTCTATCGCTTTTGCTACGTCAACTGCATTCTCTCCGCTTTTCTTCGCAACTGCGATCGTAACAGCTGGTTTAAGGGTGACCTTATCGCTTGTCCATACAACTTTTGTCGGTGTGTCGATCCCAATATCGACAGTAGCAATGTCAGCAAGGTAAACGGGCTGATTGTTGTGAAGGCCAACAACCAACTGCTTTACTTGATCTACGTTTGTTAAAAACTCACCGATTTGTATAGGGACTGCCTGATTATCCTGAGTAAGAGTTAACATTGGTGATGCAGAGTTTGCATCAGGAAGCATTCTATTAAGGGAATCAATTGTTACGCCGTAACCTGACATTTTGGCAGGGTCAAGTCTAACGTCTACAATCGTCGGTTGACGTCCAACGGTATAAATATCTCGTGTCCCTTTGATCCTCTTCAATTCGGTTTCTAACCCATGAGCGACATTCGTCAACTCCCGCAGTGCCGGAGACTCCCCTTTTGGTGATAATGTCACATTGACAATAGGTACATCTTCAATCCCACGAGGCTTAATCAGTGGCTGACCTACCCCCATGTTATGAGGCATCCAATCATTATTTGAATATAATTTGTTGTAGATTTTAACTACTGCTTCATTGCGTGGAATACCAACTTCAAAAATGGCGACAATCATCGCTCCACCTGGCTGTGAGAACGAGTAAATCTTATCTATGCCGTTTATTTCCGAGATGATCTGTTCTGCAGGATTAGTTACTAAGCTTTCAACCTCTCTAGGAGAGGCTCCGGGGAATGGGATATACACATCCGCAAAGGTTACATCAATCTGTGGCTCTTCTTCTTTCGGAGTGACCGCAATTGCTGCTAGCCCTAAAAGTAGTGCAACCAAGGCCAATAGAGGCGTCATTGCGGAATTCTGAAAAGCCGCAGCAATTAGCCCTGAAATCCCTATCTTGTTACTGCTCATGTTGTTCTCCTATTTGTCTGCCAAATACGACACAGCATCGGATACGATAATATCGCCAACTTCTAGCCCACTAATGACCTCTAACATCTCTCCATGTTGTTGACCAATTCGGATCGGATTCATAATTACTTTTTGATTATGTACACGATAAACGACACTTAACTCGCCTCGGCGAAGCGCAGCACTTTGGGGAATAAACAAAGATTGCTTTTCACCATATCGGAAAGCGACCTTAACCCACTCGCCTGGTAATAAGTTTTGGGGCTCCTCTAGAAGCTCCAAACGGAGCTTAAATGCTCTAGACTGTTGATGTGCATAGTTAAATAGCTTTGCTTCATAAGGTTCAAGTGTTTCACCGGTAAGTGTGGTGATGCTAAATTGCTCCGGTTGCTCTACCTGGTCGCGGTAACGTTGAGGAATATCGGTGACAACACGAAGAGGTGATAGCGAGAATCCCGTAATCAGTTGAGTGCCCGGCCCTACAGTTTCTCCTAGTTCGACATAACGCTGAGTGACAACACCTGTATAAGGAGCTGTAATACTGGTATAACCCAAGGATTCTTTGGCTTGAGTCACTGCAGCATTCGCTTGTTTGACATTCGCAATTGAAGAGCGAACTTCTGCTTCTGCTGCATCAAGACGTTCTCTAGAAATAGCACCTTTCGGAAACAACTCTCGGTAGCGTCTAACCTGTGCTGTTGCTTTAATATTTTGTGCTTTGGCACTATTTAGCTGAGCAAGTGCTGCATCAAGCGATGCCGATTGTTGCTCTGCACTGATTTCAAGAAGAACATCACCTTGATTGACTATATCGTTAACATCCACATTAACGGCCACTATACGACCAGACGTTTGCGCAGCTAACGTCCCGCGGTTTACCGCCTCAACTGTACCATCCAACTCTATAATCTTTTTGGTCTGCGTTAATCCAACACTGATAGTGTCATAAGCAAATGCAGGCGAGAGGAAGACAAAACTGGTCAGCAACCACCACTTACTAATTCGAACACTCATGGTAGACTCCATTTTTAATTTAGTTTTATCTAATATAAGTACTTTATTTAGCTTTGTCTAATATTATTAATTAACCTGAACTCGGGATAAAAAAAGAAGGGAACTAAAAGCTGGTTCTGCGATCAGATCTTTCGACCAAGAGAGACTTATCACAAGGAACCAGCTATGCACAAATTAGTGGACTTATTTTGCCATGTCGATGACTTTTGTCAGGCTTTTCTACCCCAGTGGCAAAAACTTCAGCTTGAGAGCGGCGTACGGAAGCGTAATCGCAAAG
>NZ_OANU01000009.1 GCF_900089835.1 Vibrio thalassae
ACTTTGAATGTGTATTTAGACTTTTAAAATCAGTTTTCCAGATTTTTTGCCTTCAGTTTTTAATAAAAGCTGAAAGTAAAAGCAGAATTTGCTTGGCGACCATAGCGTTGTGGACCCACCTGATTCCATGCCGAACTCAGAAGTGAAACGCAATAGCGCCGATGGTAGTGTGGGGCTTCCCCATGTGAGAGTAGGACATCGCCAGGCTTTAAATTTTAAAGAGCCCGTTTTAAAAGACGGGCTTTTTTAGTCCTTAAAGACAACCACTATGCTGATATAGCTCAGGTGGTAGAGCGCATCCTTGGTAAGGATGAGGTCCCCAGTTCGAGTCTGGGTATCAGCACCAGTATTTAGAGTCATCTTGCAGCGCGAGATGCACCCAAGCAAGATGTTGTTTGGCGACCATAGCATTGTGGACCCACCTGATTCCATGTCGAACTCAGAAGTGAAACGCAATAGCGCCGATGGTAGTGTGGGGTTTCCCCATGTGAGAGTAGGACATCGCCAAGCTTTATTTCCACGCCTCAGCATTTGCTGGGGCGTTTTCGTATCTAAGAAATGTCTTCTAATACTAATCTGGAAAATTAACTGGTCAGCTCTATCCATCGTCTCGAACACATCTTGGAGACTCTAGTGGAGCACTCCAAAAAACTATTCCATGCGCTACACACTTTAGAGACGATATCTTCGTAATCCGAAAAAGACTGATTGGCGAGATAGTGTTGTCTCAACCAACTCCATACTTGTTCTATGGGGTTTAGCTCCGGAGAATAGGGTGGGAGCTTGATGACACTGATGTTCTGAAATTCATCAGCAATATCTTCGGTGTGCCATCCTGCGCCATCCATAATGACGACGGCATGACGTCCCTTTTCGGTGACTGCGGCGATCTGCTTAAGGTGTTCAACCATAATCTCTTTGTTAACCCAAGGAACTACCATTGCTTCTCCGAGCTCTCTAGTGGGGTATACTGAGCCAAACAAATAAGCATACTCAAATTGCTGTTGTTTTACCGCTCTAGGCCTTGAACCACGTTCAGCCCAAAGTCGAGTTGTCGTATTTTGCTGGCCAAATCTTGCTTCATCTTGAAACCAAACATCAACTCTCTCAAGTCCCATATGTCCGTGGATCTTAAGGATCGTTTCGATTTTGAATTTTTTTAAAATCGTCTTGGATTTGTTGGGATTGTTTAGGGTGCTTGGAGCGGGAGGTTATCCAAGAAAAGCCCATATGATTGAGCAAATAATAAATAGAATCTGGGTGGTAGTACTTACCAAACTCTTCGGCGATATAGGTATGAATGTCAGCACCAGTTAATCTACCCCTTGATGAATCCTCTGCTCGATTCTTTATGTATAGGCTTAATTGCTCACGTTGTTGAGGATTAAGGAAAGCAGGCCGACCCGTTCTTGGTTTTTCTTGCAACCCATCAAGCCCGTCCTCAAGGAAAGTTTGTACCCATTTGTTGACACTGGTTCTACTGACTTTAAGGAACTTGGCAATTTGGGTGCGAGAATGACCATCTTTAAAGTGGGACAACGCAAGTAATCGCATCTTCATCTGGATAGATTTTTGTTGGCTAGCGAGCTTTTTAAAGTCAATGTTATCGAGGCTGTCCATAGCATCCGTTTTTTCGCAAAAGTAATAGCATCAATTAGATCATATTTTTACTTAGATTGGTATAAGCTTTATTTCCACGCCTCAGTATTTGCTGGGGCGTTTCACACTTCTCGTCTTAAACAGTAACCTTTTCTCAAATCAAAACAGTGTTAGACTCGTTATTATCTTTGTTTGTTTACTAGCAGTATTACGATGGAACGATATAGTCCTTTCATTATCACGGGTGGACCAGGAGCAGGTAAGACGACCTTGCTTGATGCCTTAGCTGCTCATCATTGTGTGACGTTTTCAGAAGTGCCTAGAATGCTCATTGAAGAGCAATCGAAACAAGAGGATGGGATACTTCCTTGGAATCAATTGGCCGCTTTTGCTGAGCTATGCTTTATTGAGATGATGCGTCAAAAGCATAAGGCTTCAAGCAGTGAATCGCTGAGCTTTTTGGACCGAGCTATTCCTGATATATGTGCTTATCTGAACTTCGGTAATGAGCAAGTACCATCAGAAGTACTAGAGCAAGCTAAAACCGGATATCAGAGTATAGTCTTTACCTGTGAACCTAATATCGAGACATATGTTCAAGATGAAGTTCGCCCATATCCGTTTGAAGAGGCGTTACAGATTCATCGACAATTGATAAAGCAATATCAATCCTTAGGATATCGTTGTATCACAGTGCCTTTTTCGCACCTAGATCAGAGGGTTGATTTTGTCTTGACCGAGTCTTACGCTCATTTAGGCCTAATGGCATAGCAAGGAATAGTTAGATGCAAATCAAAGGCTCAGACGTGGTTATCAGTAAGCTGTTATTTATAGGACAAGAAACTTTAAACTTCTCTCGCTACTTAGCGCAAAGAATGTCTCACGATAGAATTAATGTTAATGCAGGCTACCTTGCCTATATCACTTTGTTATCTATCGTCCCTCTTTTAACGGTGCTGCTCTCGGTGTTGTCTTCATTTCCTGTGTTTTCAAACACCGGGGAAGTACTTCAAGACTTTATTATCAGACATTTTGTCCCTGCCGCTGGAGATGCGGTGTACTCTGCGCTAGTCGAGTTTGTCTCGAATACCGGTAAGATGACGGCAATAGGTAGTGCGTTCTTATTTGTTGCTGCGCTCATGCTGATTTCTAATATCGATAGTAATCTTAATTATATCTGGCGTGTGAAAGTTAAGCGCCGTAGAGTTTTCTCCTTCTCGATGTATTGGATGATTCTGACTCTTGGACCTATTTTAATTGGTGCGAGTATTGTAGGCACTTCCTATGTGACGTCTTTAAAAGCTCTGGAGCACGATGTCGTTAGTGGTGCTTTTAGTTTGTTTATCGCATGGTTACCAGCAATCATGGCTTTTTTTGCCTTTATCGGCCTTTATATGCTGGTCCCAAATAAGAAAGTACGTTTTAGTCACGCACTTGTTGGCTCTATTGTCGCTACTGTACTTTTTGAAATTAGTAAAAAGGGCTTTGCTTATTACATTACGCAATTCCCTTCCTACCAACTTATCTACGGGGCATTAGCCGCCATTCCTATTTTGTTTTTATGGATTTATTTGTGTTGGTTTATTGTATTAATTGGGGCTGAATTCACCGCGGCGATGGGAGAGAAAGAACACTGGCTACCCGATTCGAGCGTGTTACAATCTGAAGCTATGATTGAAAAGCGTGATAACAAGGAAAGCATAAGTGATAGCACTAATTCAAAGAGTCAGTGAGTCGTCGGTAACCGTAGATGGCGAAATCGTCGGGAAGATCGACAAAGGTTTATTAGTGCTACTTGGTGTTGAAAAAGACGATGACGAAGCGAAAGCGAAACGTTTAGTCGAGCGAGTAACCACCTACCGTGTGTTTGAAGACGAGAATGGGAAGATGAATCTCAACGTCAAACAAGTTGGCGGGAGTGTTTTAGTCGTATCGCAATTTACCTTGCCTGCGGATACCAAAAAAGGAACAAGGGCTGGCTTTTCGCGCGGAGCTTATCCTACTGATGCTGAACGTCTCTATGATTACTTTGCCGATCACTGTTCCGAAGTTTTACCGACTGAGCGTGGTCGCTTTGCCGCAGATATGAAGGTGTCATTAATTAATGATGGCCCTGTGACCTTCTGGCTACAAGTGTAATCGAGTAGAGCATTAGTTTGCATGCGAAAGGATATCTATGTTTAAGCTTATTACTCCAAAAACTGACAACCAGTTAGCTAAGTACTACCAATTTAGATGGCAGATGCTAAGAGAGCCATGGCGATTACCTTTCGGTTCTGAGCGTGACGAATACGATGAGATGAGTCATCATCGCATGATAGTGGATGGGCGAGGAAGACCTATGGCTATCGGTCGTTTATACATTACCCCAGATAACGAAGGCCAAATTCGTTATATGGCAGTAAAAAGTAATCGCCGTGATAAAGGGATGGGTTCTCTTGTTCTAGTGGCATTGGAATCTTTTGCCCGTCAAGAAGGGGTGAAGCGTCTGGTTTGTAATGCTCGTGAAGATGCGATTTCATTTTACGAAAAAAATGGATTTACTAGCCAAGGAGAGCTCAATGATCAGAAAGGTCCTGTGCGCCATCAACAAATGGTAAAACAGCTTGACCCTTTAGCTAAGGTGTTAAGAAGACCGGAATGGTGTGCTGAGCTGCAAGAACGTTGGGAACAACAAATACCTATCAGTGACAAAATGGGCATCAAGATTAACCAATACACTGGTTATCGTTTTGAATGTGGTGCTCAACTAAATCCAAACCTCAATCCTCATAATACGATGTTTGCTGGCTCAGCCTTTACTCTTGCCACATTAACAGGATGGGGGATGACATGGCTATTGATGCGCGAGCGTGGCCTACATGCAGATATAGTGCTGGCAGACAGCCGTATTCGTTATCGTCATCCAGTAGAAGCGAGCCCGGTTTCCGTAACCTCGCTAGATGGTATCAGTGGAGACCTTGACCGCTTGGCAATGGGAAGAAAGGCGCGCATTATCATCAACGTAACTATCTACAGTGGCGATGTGCCTGCTGTGGAGTTTGTCGGCACGTATATGTTGCTGCCAAACTACAAAGATACGTTGCTCTCTACATAATCATCTTAATCGCAGCTGGTTATTATTGGACCTGCTGCGATTCTTGATTGGTACATGCTCCCTCTTTAAACTCGATATGACCAGTCAGCAATTCAATCTTATAGTACGAACCACACTCGGAATTGAGCATTAATTGCAGGGAGCTCAGTGGATCGTTTCTCAAGTCAATAGCGCTTTCTGCTTGTCCATTCCATTCTTGGCTTGATACTTCTAGCGAAGCAAGGGTTAATTGCCCCCTATCTGCGTTTAGCTTAAGTGGTGATATGGATATATCAGTAGGATCCGATTCATCAGTGCTGAACTGCGTATTGTAGAAATTAGCCTCGAGAGAGCCTGATAAAGTGTGCTGTAGCGATAACTTATCAGCGGTAAGAGCATTGATTGATAATGCCATATCGGCGCGACCAGAGATTTGTATTTTTTTGTTGTCCGTCAAGTAGTTGAGTAGCTCGACGGGGGCTGAATACGCTTCAGCACTAATTTGTAAAGGCTGGCTTGGCGCAGCAAAGTTCAGCTCTGCGGAGGCACTGATATAGCCCTGATCATAGGGGATAAATAACCGGCTGAGCTGCCATTTTCCATGGGTACTTTTTGTTTCTAGTGCCACTTGAGTAGCGACAGTGCTGTCGATACTGGCACTATTGATCGAAGCAATCGCATTTCCTTGCCAAAATCCCCAACGATAATCTTTTTTGATAAGTAGATCTTCCGCCTGTAGATTGAGACCTGTGACTTGCCAATAAGGCTTGCGAGCAAGTTGAATCCATTGACTGCGATTTATATTCAGCGAATCGATAGAGAATTGTCGAAGATCGCTGAGGTGTAAGTGAGTAAACAGATCCGTTAAAGAGTGACCTAGCTGCTCTTGGTAATACTTGATTCCGTCTAAATCGACCTTGTTCAAGGCAATTGAATTTGGGGTCAATGTGCCTGCAATTTGAATTCGTCCCTGTTCTAGGTTGGTGTCGAGATCTTTGATATCGAGTCTATTTGGCGAAACGCTCAGTTCTAAAGTTGGCTCAATAAAATCAAATTGTTGCCATTGCAGTTTATCGGCATCAAGTGACAGATAGGCTTGCTTTTGAGTCCATATCGAACGAGTAAGATCGATATTTTCTAATGAGGCACTGACGTTTTCGGCATGTGCTCCTTGATAGGTAATGTCGGCGTTCAAAACATCTAAACTGTTGATATGACCAACGACAGAAGTCACTGTGCTTAATAGCCCTTTATTGAGTTCGGAGACGTCTATCTTTAGCTTATTGATAGTGGCATTGACTAAAGACCAACGGCCATTCTCTATTTGTGCTTGAGTCGTGATCTGTGCATCTTGCCAGGAGAATGAGGCGCCGTAGATTGTCGAGTCGCTACCTGCCATAGAGCCATCCACAAGAAGAGCATCGATAGCTTGACCTTGATAGTAGAGCTGAGAGGCCCGAACTTGAAAATCTGCCTTAGTTTTTTCAATGGATACACCAATCTTAAGGTTTCTAAGTTGGAGCTGAAGATCGTTGACGATCACATTATGTCCAGAATAATCCACATGATCTAGGGCGATATTGTTGATCTGGTAACCGGCCAAAGAATCGAAGTCTAATGGTAGCTCTGATAGATTAGCGCCACTAACAAACAACTCGTTAATATTCAGTAGTTGTGACGTCGATGTTGGTAACGAAAACCAAACCGACAGTTTGTTGACACTAATGGGTTGGAGCTCAGTCTTTGAAAAGCGAGCATTCAAAAAATCAATTCTATTCGGGTAGTGGTAGCTTATGGTCTCGCTATCCACCTTAATATCCAATGTTTTTTGTAAAGCATAGGTAATAATTGGCTTGGCATACTGGGTATGCAAAGCACCAAAAACGATCAAAACTGAAAGTAAGCCAAGCGCAAGCACTGCTACCCAAAGCGCAATTATCTTTCTTATCACGAAGTTATTTTCCTACCTTCTAACATAAACAATAATTTAGCCTGAATAACACTAAAAAGCCCCTCAAAAAGAGGGGCTAGAGTTAAAAAATTGAACGTTTAGCTAACAATTAGTCCAGTTGAGGGCCCGCAGCGACCAAGGATTTACCTTCTGCGTTATCTGTGTATTTATCAAAGTTAGTGATGAAACGTTTCGCTAAATCTTCAGCTTTGCTTTCCCATTGTAGTGGATCCACATAGGTATCTCGTGGGTCTAGAATGGTTGAGTCAACACCTGGAAGCGAAGTTGGTACTTCTAGATTAAACACTGGAATGGTCTTCGTTTCAGCATGCTCAATAGAGCCATCTAGGATCGCATCAATGATGCCGCGAGTATCTTGAATAGAGATACGTTTACCACTACCGTTCCAACCTGTATTCACCAGATAAGCTTCTGCGCCTGCCGCTTCCATACGCTTCACTAGAACCTCAGCGTATTTCGTTGGGTGTAGCGTTAGGAACGCAGCCCCAAAACATGCTGAGAATGTTGGTGTTGGCTCTGTAATGCCACGCTCAGTACCAGCTAGCTTCGCTGTAAAGCCTGAAAGGAAGTGGTACTTAGTTTGCTCTGGTGTTAGCTTCGACACTGGAGGAAGCACGCCGAATGCATCTGCTGACAAGAAAATTACCTTGTTAGCATGACCACCTTTCGATACCGGCTTGACGATATTTTCGATATGGTGAAGTGGGTACGAGACACGAGTGTTCTCTGTCTTCGAGCCATCATCAAAGTCAATTGAGCCATCGTTACGAACAGTGACGTTCTCTAATAGTGCATCTCGACGAATCGCGTTGTAGATGTCTGGCTCAGCTTCTTTTGAAAGGTTGATGGTTTTCGCGTAACAACCACCTTCGTAGTTGAAAATACCGTCATCATCCCAGCCGTGCTCATCGTCGCCGATCAGCGCACGTTTTGGATCGGTTGATAGGGTCGTTTTACCTGTACCAGACAGACCGAAGAATACAGCTACATCACCGTCTTCACCCATGTTTGCAGAGCAGTGCATTGAAGCGATATCTTTGAGAGGAAGGAAGTAGTTCATCATTGCGAACATGCCTTTCTTCATTTCGCCGCCGTACCACGTACCACCGATAAGCTGCATTCTTTCTGTTAAGTTGAAGACAGTGAAGTTTTCAGAGTTTAGCCCATGCTCTTCCCATTTTTGGTTAGTGCATTTTGCACCATTCATTACGACGAAGTCTGGCTCAAATGTAGCAAGTTCTTCTTCTGATGGGCGAATAAACATGTTCTTAACGAAGTGAGCTTGCCATGCCACTTCCGTGATAATACGAATGCAGAGTCGAGTATCTGGGTTCGCACCGCAATAGCCGTCGATGACAAAAAGGCGTTTATTGGAAAGTTGACCCGTAACGAGTTGTTTTAGGTCATCCCATGCCTCTTTAGACATAGGTTTGTTGTCATTTTTTACTTTATCGGATGTCCACCACATTGTATCTCGGGTGGTATCATCTTTAACGATAAATTTGTCTTTTGGTGAGCGACCAGTAAAGATACCCGTATCTACAGCAACGGCGCCAAGCTCAGTGACTACGCCTTTCTCGTAGCCTTCTAGACCTTCGCGAGTTTCCTCTTCAAATAACTGTTCGTAGCTTGGGTTGCGTACAATGTCAGTTACGCCAGTGATTCCGTACTTGGTTAGATCGATTTGTGCAGCCTTATTAATGTCCATAACGGTCATAGGTGCTCCTTATTGGATTTTTGTAGGGATTTTAAAAATTTTTTTGTAATTCGTTATTTATTATTGTTTTTTATTTTGAACTCCATGCTAGCAACCGCGACCTGAGAAAACAGGGATATAGTTCAAAAATTATTCATCAGTTATTGATGGTTTTAAGCGTTTTGTCACATATTGAAATTAGGCGAATTCTCCCTAATGCAAAGCTTTGCGTTAGATCAAATGTAACACATGATTTACGTCTTTTGTTAGTGCATTTGCATTAATAATTTGCACTTTTGTTAAATAAAACGAACAAAAAAAGCCAGATCACATATGATCTGGCTTTTATGCATTTTTGCACGCTAAAAGTTAGTGGATAGTCTTGTTATCCGACTCTGCGTCTGCGTAAAGTGCTTTGATTTCCGGCTCATCAAAAGAGTAGGTGGTTCCGCAATAATCACAATGAAGAGCTACGGCACCATCTTGCGCTAAAATATCGAAAATTTCTTCTTGGGAGACGGTGATAATTGCAGCCCCGCTGCGCTCACGTGAACAGCCGCAGAAAAATTCAACGTCTTTAGGCTCAAAAAGTTTCACTTTGTCTTGGTTATACAAACGGTAAAGCAGCTCATTGGCCTCTAGACCAAACAGCTCCTCATCTTTAACGGTGTTGGTTAGCTGTTCTAGGTGTTCGAAATCTTCTGGAGTACCAGTGCCATCTGGCATTACCTGTAAAAGCATGCCGGCAGCGTGTTTGTTGCCTTCGACATCGCCAGTACGGATCCACAAACGTGTTTTCAGTTGCTCAGAACGCTCGAAGTAGCCTTCTAATACTTCAGATAAACTGTCACCTTCCAATCCAACAACACCTTGGTAACGTTCACCGTGGTCTGGAGTAATTGTGATCACTAAGTATCCTTTACCCATCATGTCATGGATGGATGCATCGTCAGCAAGGTCACCTTCCCAGCGAGCGACTCCGCGTAGTTTTTGGTTGTGATCACCATTAATCACTGCAAGTGAGACAGGACCATCACCTTGTAATTGCATGGTGATAGAGCCTTCAAACTTCAGCGTAGCAGTTAGCAAGCTTGTTGCGACAAGTAGCTCACCCAAAAGCTTTTGAATTGGCGCTGGATAATCTTTGCTGGACAGTATCTCCTGATAGGCACTATCTAGTTGCACAAGTTCTCCGCGCACTGATAGCTCTTCAAAGAGGTAGCGATTTAATGTGTTGTTAGCCATTTAGGAAACTCCAGCTTATTGATGTTTAAACTTAATAATGTCGCGACGCTGTTTTTTATCAGGTCGGCGTTCAGGGCTTGGGTTGTGAGCATTTAGCTTTCTGCGCAGAGCGTTGTCTTCTCTTTTTGCAATACTCTCAGATGTTTCAGAGTAGAGAGTTTGCGCTTCCGGTGCCCCTCTGCGTTGATCGGAAATGCGTTCGATGGTCACCGTCTTTTCTTCATTGCCTTGTCTCAGGGCAATGACAGCACCCAATTCTACAATTTTGCTTGGTTTAGAGCGTTGTCCATTATAGTGGACTTTGCCACCATCGACCATGTTGCGAGCAATGCTCCTCGTCTTATAGAATCGAGCAGCCCACAGCCATTTATCTAGACGAACGACTTTTTCTTCGGAACTCATGGTGAATCCTATTATCTAACTCAGTATCAGAGTGTTAGTACAGAATCGCCGATAGCGGCCGGTATTAACTGACAAGTCTGGCGAACTTCTGATGTGTTTATAATGATAATAGTTGCTTAAATGGAGTTCAGATCTAATTATTTCAACCCCATTTTCCGGATTGCACTACTGTCAAAATAGATATGCTATAGTTAGATTGTCACCCATATAAAAAATGATTATTGATAAGTTAGCAATTACAATCAATTATACCCTCATTAGACGTTAAGCAAGGCAGGAAATCAGGAGAGTGAAAGGAATATCTTTATCGGCTACGAGTATCAACAGCACTTCTTCAACTTCATTTTTACGTCGTTGCCTGCAATATCAAGCTCAAATCAGCGTAATGCTCACTTTGGTCATGCTAGCGGTGTCTGCTTGGATTGCTGGGATTTTATTGTGGCAGATTTTTCCGCAGACGCACTCTGTGAGCCGATGGGTTGCTCCCGTTGCCGTGAACAACCCTTCGCAAGTTCAGTCGAATGATTTACACTCTTCAGACATCAACAAAGCCAATATTTTTGGGCAGTACAGTCGTGAAAAAAAAGTGGTGAAAGCACCACCAGTCGTAAAAGCCGTAAAAGAGGCGCCAAAAACACGTTTGAATGTCACTTTAGTAGGCTCAGTTGTGAGCAGCAACCCTAATTCAAGCCTAGCCGTGGTCGCTCATCGTGGTAAACAAGGGACCTATGGTGTTGGAGAGCAGATCGAAGGTACTCGAGCCACGTTGAGTGCAGTGATGATCGATCGAATTATAATTTCTAACTCTGGAACTGATGAAACCGTGATGTTGGAAGGTTTAAAATTTGAAAAGCCCGAGTTAAAAACAGCACCACAAGTCGCTGCGTCTAACATCACCGGAAACAATCCCATTAATTCAGAGGAAAAACTGGCAGCGATTCGCAGAACGATTACTCAGAATCCTCAAAGCATTTTTCAGTATGTTCGACTTTCCCAAGTTAAAAGGGATGGTCAGGTGAAAGGTTATCGAGTCAGCCCAGGGCGCGATCCAGAATTGTTTAATGCCGTTGGATTGCAAAGTGGTGATATTGCAGTGGCGCTCAATGGTGCCGATCTCACCGACCCAGCCGCTATGGGAAAAATCTATCAGTCTATTTCAGAGCTTACCGAACTTAATCTAACGGTAGAGCGTGGCGGGCAACAACATGACATATTCATTCAGTTTTAGTTATGCATAAGGTATTACAAGGGAGCACCATGTGAAAAGTTGGCTCAAAGCAACTACCTGGTTATTGATGGGAAGCCTATTGGCTACGCCAGCGGTATCAGCCAATGAATTCAGTGCCAGTTTCAAGGGAACGGATCTTAATGAGTTTATTAATATCGTCGGACGAAATCTGGACAAAACTATTATTGTTGACCCTTCCGTGCGAGGAAAGGTGGATGTGCGTAGCTATGATGTTTTGAATGAGGAGCAGTATTACAGCTTTTTCCTTAACGTCTTAGAGGTGTACGGTTTTGCCGTTGTAGAGATGGATAACGGTATCTTAAAGGTCATCAAGGCTAAAGATGCGAAAACGTCAGCTATCCCGGTAGTAGGAGATTCGGACACGATAACTGCTAACGGAGACGATGTCGTGACACGTGTCGTTACGGTTAAAAATGTGTCGGTAAGAGAGCTTTCTCCGCTGTTGCGTCAGCTAAACGATAATGCCGGAGCAGGCAATGTGGTTCATTATGATCCGGCTAATATTATTTTAATCACTGGACGATCAGCCGTTGTTAACCGACTTACCGATATTATTCGTCGAGTAGACCAAGCTGGGGACAAAGATGTTGAAGTGGTAGCGCTTAAAAATGCGTCGGCCTCGGAAATGGTTCGCATTATAGATGCGTTGAACAAAACGACAGAGGCGAAAAGCACGCCGGCATTTTTGCAACCTAAGCTGGTGGCTGATGAGCGCACTAACTCAATACTCATTTCCGGTGACCCAAAGGTCCGAGAACGCTTGCGTCGTTTGATTAGGCAGTTAGATACCGAAATGGCCACGAAAGGTAATAACCGAGTTCAATATTTAAGGTATGCCAAAGCTGAAGAACTGGTAGAGGTACTCAAAGGGGTCTCGGAAAATCTTCAGAAAGAGAAGCAAGGTGGATCGAAGCAGGCGGTAGCAGCAGGGTCAGAAGTAATGATAAGTGCTCACCCTGATACTAACGCGCTCGTGATTACCGCGCCGCCAGACATCATGAAGGCGTTACTTGAGATCATTCAGCAGTTGGACATTCGTCGTGCTCAAGTTCTTATTGAGGCACTGATCGTAGAATTGGCTGACGTTGATGGCGCCAACCTTGGCGTGCAATGGGGAGATGTCTCATCAGGTAGTATGGTTCAGTTCTCTAATACGGGAGCTTCTATCGGTAGTGTCATGCTAGGTAGAGAGGAAGCTAAAGATAAGGTCACAACGGAAACTCGATATAGGCCGGATGGTACACCGTATAACGTCGAAACGAAAACTACCGGTGACTACACCAAACTAGCGCAAGCACTTGGTGGCGTGCAAGGAGCGGCAGTCGGCATTGCGTTGGGTGATTGGACTGCGCTTATCACTGCGGTTTCCAGTACGTCTAACTCCAATATTTTATCTTCTCCTAGCATTACAGTGATGGATAACGGAGAAGCCTCGTTTATCGTTGGTGAAGAAGTGCCAGTATTGACGGGTGCTACTGCAGGTTCAAATAACTCCAACCCATTCCAGACGGTTGATCGTAAAGAGGTGGGTATCAAGCTTAAAGTGATCCCGCAAATCAACGAAGGTAACTCGGTTCAGCTCACTATTGAGCAGGAAGTGTCGAACGTGCTTGGCGCAAACGGTGCAGTTGACGTACGCTTTGCCAAACGACAGCTCAACACATCAGTGATGATCCAAGATGGTCAAATGCTGGTATTGGGTGGTTTGATTGATGAACGTGCTGCTGAAAGTGAGTCGAAGGTCCCTTTCCTTGGCGATATCCCATATCTAGGCCGTTTATTTACCTCCACCAGTACAACGGTTGAGAAAAAGAACCTAATGGTGTTTATTAAACCGACAATTATCCGCGATGGTATGACGTCTGATGGTATTACTCAGCGTAAATACAACTATATTCGAGCTGAGCAGCTATTCAAAGCGGATAAAGGCTTGACTCTGATGGACAATGCGCACATACCAATATTGCCGGAGTATAAAAATACCACGCGCTATCCATCTGAAATTCAAGCATTCTTTGAGCAGATAGAAGCGAAGTAATTATGGATACTAGCCAGAACTGTCCTTTGGTCACTCGTCTACCATTTAGTTTTGCTAATCGCTTTAAGGTGGTATTCGACTCCTTAGAATCTGACGCCATGCTCTACTACGTAGAGCCGTTGGCGTTGAATGCATTACGAGAAGTCAAGCGAGTGTTTCGTCAACCTTTTTCGTTACACGCCCTCTCTTCTGAGGAATTTGATACAAAGCTCACTCAAGCATATCAACGCGACTCTTCCGAGGCTCGTCAATTGATGGAAGATATCGGGGCGGACAGTGATGATTTCTTTTCGCTAGCGGAAGATTTACCACAAGATGAAGATTTGTTGGAATCGGACGATGACGCGCCTATTATCAAATTAATCAATGCGATGCTTGGAGAAGCCATCAAAGAGAGCGCATCGGATATTCACATTGAAACCTTTGAAAAAGTACTGTCGATTCGCTTTCGTATTGATGGGGTGCTGCGTGATGTGTTGGCGCCCAGTCGCAAGTTAGCACCGCTGTTGGTATCGCGTGTTAAAGTCATGGCTAAGCTAGATATAGCAGAGAAGCGAGTGCCCCAAGATGGTCGTATCTCATTGCGAATTGGTGGCAGAGCGGTAGACGTTCGTGTCTCTACGATGCCATCGTCACACGGTGAGCGTGTGGTAATGCGTCTGTTGGATAAAAACGCGACACGCCTAGATTTACATAGTTTGGGTATGACACAAGCGAACCATGAAAACTTTAGACATCTGATTAAGAGGCCACACGGCATCATTTTGGTAACTGGCCCAACGGGTTCTGGTAAATCCACGACTCTGTATGCAGGTCTGCAAGAGATAAACAGTAATGAGCGCAATATACTGACTGTTGAAGACCCTATTGAATTTGATATCGATGGTATCGGTCAGACGCAGGTTAACCCCAAAGTAGACATGACCTTTGCTCGAGGTTTGCGTGCCATTTTACGTCAAGACCCCGACGTGGTGATGGTGGGTGAGATTCGCGATCTTGAAACGGCTCAAATTGCTGTTCAAGCCTCATTAACGGGGCACTTGGTGATGTCGACACTACACACTAATACAGCTGTTGGTGCGATTACGCGAATGCGTGATATGGGCATTGAACCGTTTCTTATTTCCTCTTCTTTACTGGGCGTTCTTGCTCAGCGTTTGGTAAGGACATTGTGCAATGACTGTAAAACGCCTTACCCAGCTGATGGAGCTACGAAGCAGCTGTTTAGGATGAACGAACATGAGGAGCTAGTGCTCCACAAGGCTGTTGGTTGTGAAACATGCAACCATAAAGGCTATCGTGGTCGTACCGGGATTCACGAATTGTTGATGGTGGATGACAAGGTGCAGACCCTCATTCATGACGAAGCGGGTGAGCTGGTCATTGAAAAAGCCGTGCGTTCACATACTCCAAGTATTCGAGATGACGGTTTCGAAAAGGTGAAGCGTGGTATCACCTCTCTTGAAGAAGTCATGCGCGTTACCAAGGAAGCGTAAGTGGCAGCGTTTGAATATAAGGCTCTGAATGCCAAAGGAAAGCAAGTAAAAGGCTTAGTCGAGGGAGACAATGCCCGCCAAGCACGCTTGCGCCTAAAAGAACAAGGTATGATTCCTATCGATATTGTCGAAGCGAAAGGCAAGTCGAGCAAAACAGCCAATGGTGGGAGCTCAAAGCCTACTTTTAAGCGTGGTATCAGTACGCCTGATTTAGCCTTGTTCACACGTCAATTATCGACACTAGTACAATCGGGGATGCCGCTCGAGGAATGTCTAAGAGCCGTATCAGAGCAATCAGAGAAGCCGCGAATTCGTAGCATGCTGGCAGCAATACGCTCTAAAGTCACCGAAGGTTATACCTTGTCAGACAGTTTGGCGGAGTATCCGCATATCTTTGATGAGCTGTTTCGTTCCATGGTTGCTGCTGGTGAAAAATCGGGCCACCTAGATTCTATCCTTGAGCGTTTAGCGGATTACGCTGAAAACCGTCAAAAACTTCGCTCCAAATTGCAACAAGCCATGATTTATCCAGTCGTGCTGGTGGTGTTTGCTATTGCTATTGTGGCGTTTCTGTTAGCAGCGGTAGTCCCTAAAATCGTCGGTCAGTTTGTTCAAATGGGACAAGAGTTACCTAAGTCGACGCAGTTCTTGCTTTCCTCCAGTGATTTTGTACAACAGTGGGGCATTGTCGTGGTCGCAGTGTTACTGGTGCTGTTCTACCTATTCAAAGCGGCATTGAAAAGACCTGCAATACGAATGAGTTGGGATACTAAGGTGCTCCGCCTTCCTTTGATAGGTAAAATTGCACGTGGTCTTAATACTTCTCGCTTTGCTCGAACATTGGCAATCTGTACCTCGAGCGCGATTCCAATTCTTGAAGGCATGAAAGTGTCAGTTGATGTCATGACCAATCATTTTGCTAAGAAGCAAGTCTCCGCTGCCGCTGACAATGTCCGAGAAGGCGCAAGTTTGCGTAAAGCACTGGAACAAACCAAACTTTTCCCTCCAATGATGTTGCATATGATTGCCAGTGGTGAGCAAAGCGGTGAGCTCGAAAATATGTTAACGCGTGCCGCCGACAACCAAGATCAGAACTTTGAATCGACGATAAACATCGCTTTGGGAATTTTTACACCCGCCTTAATCGCACTTATGGCTGGCTTGGTACTATTTATCGTAATGGCCACATTGATGCCCATTTTAGAAATGAACAATTTAATGTCTGGATAATCTAATCAGATCATGAAATCACAACCCTCTGCCTAGAGGCGTTTTCTTTGGAGTGAGAAATGAGAAAAACAAACAGAAAACAGGCTGGCTTTACGTTACTCGAAGTAATGGTTGTTGTCGTTATCTTAGGTATTTTGGCAAGTTTTGTGGTTCCTAATCTTTTGGGTAATAAAGAGAAAGCGGATCAGCAAAAAGCCATTACCGATATTGTTGCGTTAGAAAATGCGCTTGATATGTATAAATTGGACAACAGCGTTTATCCGACAACGGATCAAGGCCTTGAAGCGCTGGTGACAAAGCCAGGTAATCCAGAGCCACGTAACTACCGTGATGGTGGTTATATTCGCCGTTTACCTACTGATCCATGGGGCAATGACTATCAATATTTGAGCCCTGGTGATAAAGGCACTATCGATATCTTTACCTTAGGTGCTGATGGTCAAGAAGGTGGTGAAGGTGCAGCAGCCGATATTGGCAACTGGAACATTCAAGACTTTCAGTAATCGGTAATCAGTAGGGCGAGTATTCGCCCTACCTTTTTCAGTGGTATGTCATGCGTTCTTTTATACGACAACATCATCAAGGCTTCACCTTACTGGAAGTGCTCCTGGTATTAGTGTTGTTATCCATCAGTGCCGTCGCTGTCATTTCGACGTTACCTCAACCGCAAGACCAACAAGTGAAACAACAAGCTCAGCGCTTATTCCAAAGGCTTCAGCTCTTCAATGAAGAGGCCATGTTAGCTGGAAAGGACTTTGGAATACGAGTTGATGAAGGTAAAAACCAGTATGTGTTTCTAGAGCTTACAGCGGATGGTTGGCAAAGAGTGTCATTGAATCAGATTCCTGACGAAACCGCGCTGCCGGAAGAGATGACTGTTAAACTCGATTTAAGCAATGGTGTCTGGGGCAATGATGACCGATTATTTGAACCCGGCACTTTGTTTGATGAAGATATGTTTGCGGACGTTGAAAAAAAGAAAAAACCGGAAAAACCGCCGCAAGTCTTTATTCTTTCGAGTGGAGAAATTACACCGGGAATCTTTGTTTTAGCGCCTGTAAATCGAGCACTTAAAGCGCAGTCTTGGTATGTACAGATCCAAGATAATGGTTCGTTGCAGCTCATGGACGACGAGGATTGGAATGAAAAAAAACGCTAGAGGGATGACCCTGCTTGAGGTGTTGATTGCCCTCGCTATCTTTGCAACGGCTGCCATTGCGATCATTCGTTCCGTGAGCCAGCATATCAATACCTTGAACTATCTAGAAGACAAGGCCTTTGCCGCTATGGTAGTGGATAATCAAATGGCCAAGGTTATGCTGGATACGTCTGCGTTTAAAGCTCAGAAAGGGAGTGAGAAATTGGCGGGACGCGAGTGGTTTTGGAGCGTCACTCCCGTTAAAACATCTGATGATTTACTTGAGGCCGTTGATGTAAGTGTGGCACTAGATAAAAAAGCCAGTCCCATTGTGACGGTGAGGAGCTACGTTGATAGGTAAGCGTTCTCAAGGCTTTACATTGATTGAAGTTTTAGTGGCTATCGCCATCTTTGCTAGCCTCAGTGTTGCGGCTTATCAGGTGGCGAATCAAGTTCAACGAAGCAATGAGCTCTCACAGGAGCGTAGTACTCGTTTACAGGAAATCCAAAGGGGTTTTGTCTATCTGGATAGTGACTTTAGGCAAATGGCACTTAGGCAGTTTCGACACGAGGGAGAGGCGCCGTTCAATCGCCTAATCTTGTGGCAGCAAAACTTATTGGAGTCTGAAGGGAAGGGGCTACTTTTCACTCGTTTGGGGTGGCTTAATCCGCAAAATCAATTTCCACGCGGTGAAGTGGCGAAAATTGGTTATCGATTAAAGCAAGGTAAACTGGAAAGGGTTTGGTGGCGTTATCCTGACACCGCAGTGGGTGAACCTCCAGTTGTGCTTCCGATTTTTAGTGGTGTAGAAAATTTTGATATGCGTTTCTACAGTGGTGAGGCGTGGCTTGAGGAGTGGCGAGCTGACTTGTCATTGCCATTGGCTGTCGAAATTAAACTCACCTTTGAAGATTATGGTGAAATAAGCAGAATTTATCTGACTACGGCGGGTACCATCAGCACGTCATCACAAGCAAGTGATCGTGAAAGGGAATATGACCAAGAGGGCCAAGACGGCAGTCGTGAGCCAGTTGAGGGTAATCAAGGAGGCGCTGTTGAAGAGAGTGATGGCTAACCCCCAAAAAGGGGTTGCCTTGATTGTTATTCTGCTGCTTTTAGCCATCATGGTATCGATAGCTGCCACGATGTCGGAACGCTTGTTTAGTCAATTCACTCGCGCTTCGAATCAGATTAACTATCAACAGGCCTATTGGTATGCCATTGGTGTTGAGGCGCTGGCCTCTGTGGCAATAAAAGAAAGCTATAAGGATAACAAAGACAGCGTCAATCTAAATCAGCCTTGGGCTCTGGAGGAGCGCACTTATCCACTCGATTATGGTCAAGCAACTGGCTATATTCGAGATATGCAGTCATGCTTTAATGTAAATGCTTTGGCAAATGTGACACCGAATGCCAATAGCGCCACTAAGCCTTTTTTGGTGCGTTTCTTTCAGCGATTGCTGGAAGAAAGTGAAGTAGAGAATTACCAAGCCGAACAGATTGCTGATTCGACATGGGAGTTTATCAATAAGGAAACGACTGTTCGCTCCGTGTCTGGAGTTGGGGACAGTTACTATGAGTCTTTGTCGCCAGCGTATGTTGCCGCCAATAGCCTAATCGCCGATAGCTCTGAGCTAAGAGCAATTAATCAGATGTCTGGTGAGGCTATGTTGAGAATCGCACCGCTAGTGTGCGCGTTACCAACATCCAGGTGGAAGCTTAATGTTAATACGATTTCGGCCGAGCAAGCACCGCTACTCGCAGCGTTATTTGCTCCGAACTTGTCGGTAGATAATGCTAAACAGCTTATTGAAAGCCGTCCCTTTGATGGATGGTCCAGTGTCAATCAGTTTTTAGCAGAATCACAAATGGGTGTTGTGGATGATAATACAAAGCAGCAAGGTTCCCCTTTTCTTACTGTGGACAGTGTTTACTTTGAGTTAGATGCGCAGGTGGTTGTGGATGAATCGAGGCTGCGACTAAGAACCTTGTTTTTTAGCCAAGATAGGCAAGATGTGACGGTAGTTCGCCGTCGTTTGGGAGGATTTAGTGAGCGAGTTTTTAACCGTTCGCCTGAACAGTCAACCGACTAGCCCTGTGCACTGGGCGGTTTGGTCGACTAATCAGCAAGAAGTGATAGCGAGTGGTGTGCTAGACAGTTTAGCGCAGCTCGAAGAGATCAAAGAATACGCGCAGCAGCGTGTCACTATGCTCATGTTATGTGCGCAGGATGTTCACTTCGCTCAAGTTGAGATCCCTGCTGGTGGTGCTAGACAGTTTGAAACCATGCTGCCATTTTTGGTGGAAGATGATATTGCTCAAGATGTTGAACAGCTGCATTTTACAATTCTTAACAAGCATGCTGATACAGCGGCAGTTTGCGCGGTAGATAAACGTTATTTATCCGAGGTTCTTGACGCGTTTTTACAGCATGGAATTGACGTTAAAAAGGTTGTTCCTGATGTTTTGGCTTTGCCCAAGTCACCACATGTTTCTGCGATTGAAATGGACGAGCAATGGCTGTTTCGCACGGCAGAGTGGTCAGGGATGACCGTTGATAATAACTGGCTTGAAGCGGTCATCAAGTCAGATTATTTATCTTCTCAAGAGCAAGAAGAGTCTTCTGCTATCGTGGTAGTGGAAAGCTACTCAGCAGAACCTGCCGTTGTCCATTCGTATTCTGACCATGTTTCATGGCAAACTTTGCCTGCAGAGCCTGCGATGGCACTACTTTCAAGAGGTGTAGTGTATAGCGGTGCTAGCTTACTGAGCGGTGACTTTAAACCTAGAGCTTCGTTCTTAAAACATTGGAAGGTATGGAAGAAAGTCGCTATTGCGGTCTCAATTCTTATCGTTGCTTTAATTGCTGAGCAAGTGGTGCTGTTAAATCAGTATGAAGCTCAAGCGGCGGCCTACCGGGCAGAAAGCGAACGCATTTTTCGCAGTGTATTTCCAGATAAAAACCGCATTCCTACAGTGAGTTATCTGAAAAGGCAGATGCAAGATGAGTTAGGTCGATTAGGGAGTTCCGACATATCCAGCGCCTCTGTGCTGGAGTGGCTAGCAAAACTACCTGACACCGTGGGTCAAGTGAATGGTATGCAAGTTGAGAGCTTTACCTTTGATGGAAATCGCAATGAAGTTCGCATGAGTGTCACCAGTAAAGACTTTGAAAGTTTTGAAGCGGCGCGAATAAAACTGGAAACGCAATTCGATGTGTCGCAAGGTCCCCTCAACCGCAATGGTGAAGTGGTGATGGGTAACTTTGTGTTGAAGGCAAAATAGGGTCAAACATGAAAGGTCTACTTCTTAGCGTACAAAGCCGGTGGCTTAGCATCACTCCAAGGGAACAGCGACTGGTATTGGCGTGTTCTGTCGTTGCCATTGTAGGGATTATCTATTGGGGGATACTTGCTCCGTTTGCCCAGCGAACCGAGAGTGCGCAAATACGTATTCAGTCAGAGCGTCAATTGCTATCTTGGGTTAGTGAGCAAGCCGATACCATAGTAGAAAAACGTCGTGCTGATGGTGGTGTTGTTTCTAAACAGCCCTTAAATAAGGTTATCACGTCATCAACAAGTCGATTTAATGTTGAGTTAATTCGCATGCAGCCTCGTAATGATCAGCTGCAGGTCTGGATCAAACCGATTCCGTTTGAGTTCTTCGTAAATTGGTTATCATATTTGCAGGATAAACACGGAGTGACGGTGGAAAACATGGATATTGACAAGGCGGATCAGAGTGGTGTGATTGAAGTGAACCGTCTGCAATTTAAAAGAGGTAGCTAAGTGAAGCAAGTCATAAAGTATACTTTACTTTGTACTGGTGTGTTCACCGCGAGTGCTATCTATCATTTGCCTGCACGTGTTGCGTTGAGCTATTCGCCATTGCCTCAAGGTATTTATATAGATGGTGCACAAGGGACTATCTGGCAAGGTAGAGCGCAAAATGTTCGAGTTCAGAACCATCAACTAGGAGAGCTTATCTGGTCTTTCTCATGGTCAAGCTTGCTAACCCTGTCACCAGAGTATGCCATTAGGTTTGGCCGTGGCAGTACGCTCGGTCTCTCTGGTAAAGGGAATGTCGGTATTAACTTTTCAGGGCCTTATGTCGATACGTTGTTAGCCTCTATACCGGCCGATAAGGTTTTACAATACTCTCCAGCACCTGTGCCACTAACGGCTGGTGGACAACTTGAATTGGCCATCAAATCGCTGCAATACCAGTCTCCTTGGTGTGCAGAGGGAGAAGGGAGTTTGTCATGGAGTGCGGGCTATATTGAAACCCCTGTTGGCAGTGTAAGCCTCGGTCCGACTATTGTTGATTTAACCTGTAATGATAGTGTCTTAATTGCAAAAGGCAGCCAATCGAGTGAACAGGTCTCTAGTGAGTTTTCTGGGCAGTTGACGCCGAATCGACAATATCAATCCAGCGTCTGGTTCAAACCAGAAGGCGATTTTCCGCCAACCATGCGTCGACAGTTGAGCTGGTTAGGAAACCCTGATAACCAAGGTCGTTATTCCTTTAATTATCAAGGGCGATTCTAAGGGATAGCGACGAAGTAACTGGTAGGGTTAAATGTAAAAAGGAGGCGAAGCTTCCTTTTTACATTTATTGTTGCGCTTATTTCTGAATGAGAATCTTATCCCAAGCCAGTGTTTGGTCACCAGTGACAATGAAATTTGGATTTTCCAAAGTGTCCCTTTGGTTGTAGGACAATGGTGCTAATTCAGTACTTAATATAGCACCACCCGCCTCTTCGACAATACATTGTGTCGCCGCCGTATCCCACTCACCAGTTGGGCCCAAGCGCAGGTAACAGTCCACCGCCCCTTCTGCCACTAAACACGCTTTTAGCGCCGCTGAACCAAGAGGTACCAAGTCGTAGTTCCACGCAGAGCTCATTCTCTCTGTCACTCGGTTAATATTTTGGCGGCGACTAATTGCAATTGCGATAGACTGATCTTGAGCATCATGTTTGAGGACATTAATTCTCAAACTTTCATCCATCGCTGGGATTTTCCACGCCCCTTTATTCTCGTAAGCGTAATAAGTCACGCCTGATACTGGTGCATAAACGATTCCCATAATCGGCTTATGATGTCGAACCAGAGCAATGATGGTCGCGAAATCGCCACTACCAGCAATAAACTCTTGAGTGCCATCAAGTGGATCTACAAGCCAATAGGTATCCCATTGCGACCGTTGTTCCAGACTGATATCTGCCGCTTCTTCAGACAGTACTGGAATATCTGGTGTTAACTGACTGAGCTTTTCGACAATCAGTTTGTGAGCCGCGAGGTCTGCGGTGGTGACTGGCGTCTCATCTTCTTTGGTAAAAGCCTCATATTGCTTGTTTTCATAAATATCCAATATGAGCTGTCCAGCCAGACGAGCAATGGTAATGGCATCAGGAATGAGGTGGGAGAGATCTTTTTTTAGTGCCGTCACGTTATAGTCCTAATTCTGACTTCATTCTTAACATCAGCAATAATGCGGTAATACTGCGTGCCTCGGAGAAATCCATATGTGAAAGTAGCTCGTCTGCCTGAGCCAATGGCCATTTCACAATCTCTAACGGTTCTGGTTCATCGCCTTCAAGTTGCTCAGGATACAGCTCTTGAGCAACGAACAAGGTCATACGACTTGAAAAATAGGATGGCGCTAAGATGACTTCCTTGAGCGGAGTCAGCTTATTTGCTCCATAGCCGATTTCCTCTTTCAACTCACGCACTGCGGCTTGGTTAGGAGACTCACCAAGGTCGATAAGTCCTTTAGGAAAACCTAGTTCGTAACGTTCTGTCCCTGCGGCATATTCGCGAACCAATAAAATATCACCATGCTCGGTAATAGGAACCATCATGACCGCGTTACGACCACTTGGTTTCATGCGCTCATACGTGCGTTTGGTACCATTAGAAAACGCTAAGTCTAACGCCTCAATCTTAAAGAGCCGAGATTCGGCAACGGTCTTTTGAGCTAAGATTTCGGGTCCTTTTTTGGACGGCATGGCTTGTCTCCTTAGCGTTGTTCCATGTTGGTTAGTCGTGTGAGCTCACGGAACAGAAATTATTGTCTTGCTTAATATATATAGGAATTGAGTCATCGCCAAATAGAACCATAAAAAACAGAGCGCAAAGGTTTCCCTTGGCGCTCTGCTCTAACTTCATAGCCGTTAATGGCGAAAAGTCACTTAGTAGTATGAGTGCTCGCCACGATCGTGTTCGGTCATATCTCTAACCGCAGTGAGTTCACCAGAGAACTCTTGAAGAAGCTGCTTTTCAATACCTTCTTTTAGGGTTACATCAACCATAGAACAACCGTTACAACCTCCACCAAATTGAACGATAGCAATGCCGTCTTCGGTAATTTCCATAAGGCTAACGTGGCCACCATGACCAGCAAGCTGTGGGTTTACTTGAGTTTGGATAGCATACTCGACACGTTCCATTAATGGCGCGTCATCAGCGACTTTACGCATTTTCGCATTTGGCGCTTTAAGCGTTAACTGTGATCCCATTTTGTCTGTGACGAAGTCGATTTCAGCATCTTCAAGGAAAGGTAGAGATAGCTCATCAACATAAGCGGATAGGGCTTCGTATTTAAATTCTGTGTCGTTTGACTCAATCGCTTCTGGTGGGCAATAAGACACACCGCATTCAGCGTTTTGAGTGCCTGGGTTAACGACAAAAACACGGATGTTCGTACCCTCTGGCTGTTGAGCCAGTAGTTTGGCAAAGTGGCTTTGCGCACTTTCTGTAATAGTAATTGGATTTGACACGACGAATACCTGAGTATAGTTGTAGGTTATTACCTCTATTCTACTCTTGTAGTGAGTAGATGCCAAAATTATTTGCGTGTATTGTGTGCAACTTGAGGTTTCGGTGATTTTATTGAGTCATTGGGCGTGCGACACAAGCAATAAATATCGATTTTCTCGACTCCTACCTCTCGTAATAATTCGCTTAAATGTCTGACCGTTGCTCCCGTTGTAACCACGTCATCAATTATCGCAATATGATGTGCTTTTGGGTGCTGATGAAGTGAAAACGCGTGTCGAACATTACGTAATCGTGCGGCTTTATCTAAGGTTTTTTGTCTTGGTGTTCTGGAGTGTTTATGAAATATATCGGACATTAGCTGAGTTTGAGGTGTGGATTTGGCGATTTCGTGGGCGATCACTTCACTCAAATTAAATCCCCTCAACAAATATTGATGCCAGTTCATCGGCACAGTAACCATCATAGGCGCGGGATGCGGAATCAAACCACGAAGCATTCGAGCCAGAGGAGGAAGTAGCCAGTAGCGCTTTTGCCTTTTTATCTGCTGTATGAGCGTGGACAGCGGGTATCGGTAGTCAGCCAGGCAATACATTCGCTGCCATGGAGGCGGCGATTTCAGGCACTGGCCGCAGGTAACGGTTTGTGTTTCTGTCTGTAAACCGCAGCAACGGCAACGTTTAACCTGAAACGTCATTTGGTCTTGGCAATGCTGACACCATAGTTGGTGGCTCATCGTGGAGTCGATAGTTAAGCCACACAAATGACATAGCGAAGGGATGATAAGTGGCAGTTTCATTGGTCTAATTTGACGTTTGTGAATATCTGTTTAGCATGAAGCAAAACAACCCCAACATAGTATGAATTCGGTAGGAGATAACGTGAGCTCAGCATCAAAAGTACATTGGCATTCTGAAGGTCAGGGACCCGATATCGTTTTGCTTCATGGCTGGGGCATGAATGGGGCGGTATGGTCCAAGTGCAGTGCTGAACTGGCTCAGTCTTTCACCGTGCATAGTGTTGACTTACCCGGGTACGGCTTCAGTCATGATGTTGAGTATCAGTCCCTTGAGCAGTTTTGTGAGTTGTTACTGGCGGATGCTCCCGACCAAGCCATTTGGTTGGGTTGGTCTTTAGGCGGGTTAGTGGCGACTCATATAGCTCATTATTATCCGCAAAGAATCTCGCAGTTGGTGACATTAGCAAGCTCGCCCAAGTTCTCTGAAGGTGAACAGTGGCGCGGGATTAAAAAGGATGTACTAGCTGCATTTACGGAACAGCTAACTGAGAACTTCAAGCTAACCATTGAACGATTTATGGCACTGCAAGCCATGGGCAGTCCAAGTGCTCGTCACGATGTGAAACAACTAAAAGAGGCGGTGTTATCTCGGCCGATGCCCTCTCAAAAAGCACTGATGCTAGGACTGAATTGGTTGGATTCGCTCGATTTGCGTCAACAGTTGGGAGAGCTGTCGATGCCTGTTCATCGTTGGTATGGTCGATTAGATGGTTTGGTGCCAGTTCGCGTTGCAAAAGAGTTGGATGCGCGCACATGTGGCCATCAATCACATGTCTTTCAGGGCTCTTCTCACGCCCCATTTATTACCGAGCAAAGCGATTTTATCGATAAGGTACAAGCGTTAGTTCGCTGATATTTGCAGAGTTTGTGCACAAAATCGGTAAAGCTTTATGCATTTTGTCCGATACTGTATTGAGGCGATTGACGATAATTCAATCAAAAAGCTAAGTGTAGAGGTATTGGCTGTCATCACTCATTACAGAGGAGAGTGACCATGATCGTGTCTCCCAGCAGTGTAAGTGCCCCGATTATTGCACCGTCCGTGAATCCGCAAACAGAACAGGTGGCTCGCGACAATAAAGTGAGAGAGCCTGTTATTGCTACGGCCGAGTTGGCAAGAACCAATGCTGAACGACGTATCAATGAAGATGAAAAACGTCGCAAACGCAGTGCTTGGGATCCTGCTGAACATCCTGAATATGAGATGGAAGAAGAGGATTCACAGCCGCATAATCTGGTAGACAGCTGGTTTCGGTTATTGTCGCTTAATACTTACAGTCATTCTCAAGGAAAAGGTTATGCGATGCGTTTTCGCTTGCCGAAGAAAATAATAGAGGCAGCGATTCTAGAAGGGAAGATGGCGAAACGCCGCACGGTGATTCGTTACCACTATGGCCATGCAGTCGCACCAAATACGCCATCTGATATTATTGCGGTCACGTAACGAGACAGTTTGGTATCAAGTGAATCAAAAAGAGCACCTTAAGGTGCTCTTTTGTTATCGAGAGAGGCTATTTTTTCGCTTTGGCAAAAGCGGCTGCGAATGCCCCGCCCATAGCATTATTGCCCGCGTCTTGGCGAGGGTTGTGCTGGCGCTGTCCACCTCGAGATTCTCTTGGTTTTTGAGATGAACCGCGACACGGTCGGTTGTCTTGTCCTGGTTCGTCGTTTAAACGCATGGAAAGACCAATTCGCTTACGCGCTGCATCCACTTCCATCACTTTTACTTTGACGATATCGCCAGCTTTAACCACTTCGCGAGGGTCAGCGACAAATTTATCGGTGAGGGCAGAGATATGCACCAGTCCATCTTGATGAACGCCAATATCCACAAAGGCACCAAAGTTAGCAACGTTAGACACCACACCTTCTAATACCATTCCAGGCTCGAGATCGGAGATCTTGTTGACGCCTTCGGCAAAGGTTGCGGTCTTAAACTCAGGGCGAGGGTCACGGCCTGGCTTATCCAATTCGCGGATAATATCGGTGACGGTTGGCAAACCAAAGGTCTCGTCGGTGTAATCAATGGCGTTAATGGACTTCAAGAAGCTGCTATCACCGATAATTGTTTGCACCTTACGGCCCGTTTTCTCAGCAATTGTTTTGACCACTGGATACGCTTCAGGGTGAACCGAAGAGGCATCAAGAGGGTTTTTGCCATTCATAATGCGAAGGAAACCTGCGCACTGCTCAAAAGCTTTAGGACCTAAACGGGCGACTTTCTTCAAGGTTGTACGGGCTTCGAAGCGGCCATTTTCATCACGATAGTCGACAATGTTTTGTGCCAGTGTTGATGAAAGTCCTGCCACTCGAGTGAGTAGTGCAGCTGATGCCGTATTGACGTCAACCCCAACGGCGTTTACGCAATCTTCGACGACGGCGTCTAGGCGTTTAGCCAGCATGGTTTGACTGACATCGTGCTGATATTGACCCACACCAATAGACTTAGGGTCGATTTTCACCAGCTCAGCCAGTGGGTCTTGCAGTCGGCGTGCAATGGAAACGGCACCACGCAGCGATACGTCCATATTCGGGAACTCTTTGGCAGCAAGTTCCGAGGCTGAATACACGGAAGCGCCAGCTTCGCTGACGATAATTTTCTGAACTTTAAGATTGCCACGTTTAATCACATCGGCCGCAAAGCTGTCTGTCTCACGTGAGGCAGTACCGTTACCGATCGCGATTAGGTCGACATTGTATTGACGCACTAACTGCTCAATAACCTGTGCTGACTTGTCGTATTGCTTTTGCGGTGGATGAGGGTAGATCGTCTCTGTCGTTAACACTTTGCCGGTGGTATCGACCACGGCCACTTTACAGCCTGTTCTTAAGCCAGGGTCTAGACCTAGTGTTGCTTTTGGACCTGCTGGTGCAGCCATAAGGAGGTCTTTCAAGTTTGTCGCGAATACGGTAATCGCATCGACTTCAGAGCGCTCTTTTAGTGCGCCCATCAACTCGGTTTCCATGTGCATCGATACTTTGATGCGCCATGCCCAACTGATGACTTGTTTGCGCCAAGCATCCGCTGGCGCTTGGCTTAAGTGAACACCATAATGCTCTGCAATAATGGTTTCACAGTGCGATTCGCGCGCGTTTTCCTGATTAGTTGGATCGGCGTTAAGCGTTAGTTGCAAGAAGCCTTCATTGCGACCACGAAGCATGGCCAGTGCTCGGTGCGACGGAACTTTATTAATGGCTTCGTCGTGTTCAAAGTAGTCTTTGAATTTCTCGCCTTCTTGCTCCTTGCCTTGGATCACTCGAGAGCTAAGCTCCGCATGGCGGTTTAAGTAATGGCGAATTTTTTCGAGTAAGTCTGCATCTTCAGCGATCCGTTCCATGAGGATAGCACGAGCACCATCAAGAGCGGATTTACTATCCGCGACCCCTTTTGACTCATCAACGTACTGCTGTGCAGCGTCTTCTGGAGTGTGACTAGGTTGATTCCAAAGCAAATCGGCAAGGGGCTCTAGTCCGGCTTCAATGGCAATTTGACCTTTAGTGCGACGTTTTGGCTTATAAGGTAGGTACAGGTCTTCAAGGCGGGTTTTGTTGTCAGTATTGTCGATTTCAGCGCGTAATTCAGCGCTCAATTTGCCCTGCTCATCAATGGATTTCAGAATTGTCTGACGTCTTTCGTCCAATTCTCTTAGATAACTAAGGCGAGAGTCCAAAGTTCGTAATTGGGTGTCGTCAAGCCCGCCAGTTACTTCTTTTCGGTAACGTGCAATGAAGGGTACGGTGTTGCCGTCATCAATTAAAGTGACAGCAGCTTCAACTTGCTTCGTGCTGACGCTCAGCTCTTTAGCAATCAGTTGACAGATAGCTTGGCTCATCCGTGTATTCTCTTGTTGTGTGTTAGGGAAAGGCAGGGCCTTTCTTCGATATCTATAGGATATAAGGGCTTGAGCTAAGTTTTGCAATTACTTGGTTATTTTTCTCTATCACTTAGCCGTGAAACACCACAGTAATTTGCTAATTTATTGATAATCGCGTGGATATTCCGTTAATTTTCTGTAAAGTGAAAGAGAGTTGGCAATGAATGACAGTGACAGTTGTCTCAGGGCAAACGGAGTATTTACCGTCGGTCAATGAATGGATGTATTAAAATGAATAGAACAGTAACTAAGTTGGCGTTAATTCTCGCCTCAATGACCAGTGGGTGGGCTATGGCTACACCAGATTTATCGACTACTCAAGCACCTGTACTTTCTATCGGAGATAAACTCGTCCTAGGTCGTGTTGAGAGTGTTTACTATCAAGATATTGAAGCGCTTAAAGGTATCCCTTTTGTTGGCAAGGTCGATACGGGAGCGGACACCACGTCGATGCACGCTGAAGATATCCATGTCACCAGCGACAACCCCAAGTACCAGGGGTTAACGGATGAAAAACTGTTGCAGACTATTGTCGATGAATATGGCGGTTCTGCGAGTGACTGGTGGTTAGAAGAATTTGATAATGAAGAACGAAACTTTGGCGGGATGGTGACGTTTACGCTTCGTCATCCTTATACGGGAGAGAAAATTACTATGGAGCGGCCTTTGGCGCGCACCAGTGTGATTCGCAGTCGAACCAGTGCGACCCCTATTTATCGTCCAGTGATTACTTTACCGTTAACCATTGCAGGTAAGACGGTGGACACCGAGGTGAATTTAACCGACAGAAGCGGATTTAGTGCGCCAATCCTAATCGGTAAGACGTTTTTAGCTGACAATGCATGGGTGATGGCAGGGTACGATTACCTGCAAGAACAAAGAGATGCTCAAGTCATTGGCCGTCGGGAGTCTGGGGAGGTCGACGGTGTACCAGTCGATGTGAGTCTGTCGTTACAAAATAACTACAGTGTCCTCAACGCCCAGAATATTGAATTAAATAAGAAAGAGAATAAGGTGAGTTTTGATTTGGTTGGTAAAGACAAATCAAAGAAGCGAGTGACTTACCCCTTGGTAAAAATGCTTTCTGTTAGTGGTAAAGAATACCCAGTGATCTTTGTGCCATTTAAAGGCGGTAAAGACTTCGAACAGACAATCCAGGTGTATTTAAAAGATCGCTCTAAATACAGCTCTCAGCTTCGCTTGGGTTTAAACACTCTCAGTAAAAACTTTATCGTTGATACAGGGGCGATACATAAGCTCGATAAAAAGAAACAGAGCTTTGAGTCTCGTATGAAGAACAAACCGCTGGTGGTTTCACCTGTGGAAAGTTTGATTCTTGATGGTTACGAGCTGTATGCGGAGCCGTCATTTGCGGTGAGCACACCACTGCTAAAAGTCGCAAGCTTTGAAATGATTGAAGCGAAAGATCGTGACATAGTTGAGTATTACTTGTCGAATGACCAAGGTAATAGCGAGAAAATCCGTAAGACTATCCTCCGTAAAATCAAAGTCGGTGACACGGTGCGTCCTGTGGTTGATGGCGAATTTATCGTAGGTGATAAAAAAGTGACGGTCGAATTTGCTTTGGAAACGTTGGACAGTGATGAAGGTGACAAGCCGTATTTCATCATAGGCAAGCACACCGCAAAATCGGGTGTTCTGGTTAATACTCGCAGTGAAAACTTATTAGATGCCTACCCAGTATTCACGGCAGGTCACATTGAAAATGCCACAGTGGAAGGGTTGCAGTTCCCTGTGAAATTGGACACGGGTGCCGATGTCAGTTCAATGAATGCGTTGGATATCAAGCAGTTTAAGAAAAATGGCAAGGATATGGTGACATTCACCTACGCCAACGATATGGGAATGCAACAAGAGTTTACGCGTGAAGTGGTCGACGTCATGCGCATTAAAGCCAAAGCGGGAGAGGAAGCAAATGTGCGTCCAGTTGTTGAAATGCGAGTGAAGCTTGGGGATGTTGAGAAGACCGTTCGAGTGAATCTACAAGACCGATCTCGCTTCCATTACAGTATGATTCTAGGGAAAAACTTCCTTAAATATGGTGCAGTAGTGAGTAGTGATGAAAACTTCTTACTAGGCAATGATATTGGCAGTCATTAAGCCAATCCAATAAAAACGGCAGCGCTTAAGCGCTGCCGTTTTGTTTTTTGCTAGCAATTATTGCTGCTCATCTTTCTTGATATCGGTGTCCGGTTTCTTTTCAGGTTCTGGAAGCGTATCAATTTCTTCATACTCATCTTCATCAGAACCGTCAATCATGCTGTGTTTTTCTTTCCAATGCTCCCAGCGTTGGTAAGCAAGCTCTTGCATGTCGGTTGTTTTATCAGCTTCATCGACAATCTCTTGACCTAGCAAATGCTCAAAGATGTCCTCTAGCGTAATAATGCCTTGGATGGTGCCGTATTCGTCCACAATCATTGCTATCTGTAGGCGTGCAGCCATCATTTGCTCAAATGCTTTAGGCAACATTATGGTGTTAAACAACACATGAATCGGGCGCATCACTGAACCTAATTGCTTCTCACCACAGCCCTGTTGTTGCAGCTTAAACAGTTCTAATCGGTGGACAAAACCGAGAATATTGTCTTTTTGCTGGCTGTAGACAAGCGGACGCGAGAATGGCGTCTCTTTGTGCTGATCCAAGAACTCATTGATCGTCATTTCAGCGGCAACGCGGAAAACCACAGGACGTGGCGTCATAACCTGCGTTACTGGAATATCTTGAATATTAAGAATATTGTTCAAGATATTAGATTCACCTTCAGCAAACTCACCACTTTCTCTTGCGAGCATAGCCATAGCGGAGAGTTCATCACGCATTTTCGGAGCTTCATGGCCACGAGCAAGGCGTTTAGTGATCTGTTCAGAGAACCAAACAAATGGCGTTAATGCCCATACCATCCAGCGCAGCACGGTAGCCGATGTAGGCGCAAGCTGACGCCAGTATGTGGCACCGATGGTTTTCGGTACGATTTCTGAAAGTACTAATATACCCAGAGTCAATACCGCAGAGAACACACCTAACCATTGGCTGCCGAATACTTTTGCCGCTTGTGCACCTGCTGTAGCAGCACCGATGGTGTGAGCAATAGTATTCAGCGTCAGGATAGACGCAAGGGGGCGGTCAAGCTCTGCTTTTAACTTAGTGAGTTTGTCAGCAGCAGGGTGCCCTTGTTGTCTAAGTTGCGCTAGGTAGCTTGGTGTAATACTAAGTAGAACAGCTTCAAGCACCGAACAGATAAAAGAGACACCGATAGCGACCGTAATGTAAACCGTTAAAAGAAACATTCATTTCCTAATATGTGCACACATCAACCTAACTTTGCTGCCAACGAGCCTGTGCATTGTTGGTGAGTGCTTAAAAAACAGTAGCCGTACAACCGATTTATCAGGCTTATTAATTGTGCGACTGTGCATTTATGGGACTTTATGTAATAAATTACAAGGTTTCAAACTCAATATTCACCTAACAAATTGTGAGTTATTGCTCATAAAACGGTTAAATCTCGGTCATAAGTGATAAAGATAGGCGACAAACCTTTGCCAGATGGGGGCTTTATGATTTAGAGTGGGCTCTAACTCGATAACATGAAGAAGGGAAACCTAATGAACAAGACCCAATTAATCGACTTTATCGCTGAAAAAGCAGACCTATCTAAAGCACAAGCAAAAGCAGCGCTTGAAGCGACGCTTTCAGGTGTTTCTGAAGCGCTAACTGAAGGTGACCAAGTTCAACTAATTGGTTTTGGTACGTTCAAAGTAAACCACCGTGCAGCACGCACTGGTCGTAATCCAAAAACTGGTGAAGAGATCCAAATCGCTGCAGCGAACGTTCCAGCATTTGTAGCTGGTAAAGCGCTAAAAGACGCAGTTAAATAATTTCTACAGCACCGATGTGTACATCGGTGCTGTTTTCCTCTACAGCGGTTGATCGATAAATGTGTTAGCCGACTTAGTGCGCTTATCCATCAATCTCTCTCCCAATACTCAGAATTGAAGTGAACGCCTTGTGATTCATGCTGCCTTACAGTGAGGAGAAGGCGTTGTTTGCCTACGTTGCTTTTATTTGAGGTTTTAAACATCGATGAAGAAAACTCTGTTGGTATCAGTGTTAGTCGCAATGCTAGCTGGTTGCTCTTCTTCCCCGTCACCCTCCCTTAATCAATATTCGGAATACACGGGTGGTCAAACACTAGGGGATGCGACAAGTTTATATTGGTATACCGAGCGTCTAACAAAGCCATTCAGTGCTGCTGACTACGTCAATATGAACGACTATGGTTGGTATAAATCCAATTACCGTTGGAGCGGTGGCACACTGCGTGAGTTTGTACGAGAAGGGGTACAGAACGAGCTAGATTCTGGTTCCGTCAACTACCGTATTCATGTGCGTTTCAATAAAGACGGTGAAGCTATTTATCAGCAATATCGTCGTAATGGTAAAGTGTTACCGATTAAACGCGCCCAATTAGAGAATTATCAGCGTGAAGCTGATTTGCTTGTCGATAGGGTGAAAGAACAAGACAGCGATGGCCTAGAGCTTATTCAAGGGCATTGGAATGGTCAAACATTAGAAACTTGTAGCGGTATTGAGTTTAGCAAGATTAAGTTTGAGCAAAGCTTGCCTGATTTTGTCGTTCAACGCTTAGCGGAAGTGGAAAGTTATGTCGCGTTTCTGGGTAGTACTCGACTTACTGGAGCAAAAGTAGAGCAGTTGTTGATGCTCTCTGATGGTTCGACCGATTGTATAAAGCGTCCAGTACTTATCACAGAATAACTTGATAAACTCGACCATAGATTCGAATAAAAGAAGGGCGCTCAATAGAGCGCCCTTCTTTTATGTATTGATAAAGCGGGGGTTACTCACCTTGTTCACGTGCAATGGCGCGATAGCCAATGTCGTTGCGGTGGAACATACCATCCCAGCGAATCTGCTTCGTTAGCTCATAAGCTCGTGCTTGAGCTTCAGATACCGTGTTGCCTAGTGCTGTAGCGCATAGTACGCGGCCGCCGTTTGTAACAACGTTGCCGTCTTTATTCGTCGTGCCTGCATGGAAGATCTTCTCACCTTCAATGTCTTTAGTGGGTAAGCCAGAGATGACGTCCCCTTTGTGGTAAGATGCTGGGTAACCACCTGCCGCTAGCACGATACCGATAGAGGCACGTGGGTCCCACTTAGACTCAACTTGGTCTAGCTTCTTGTCGATAGCGGCTTGGCATAGCTCAACCATGTCTGATTGCATGCGCATCATGATAGGTTGTGTCTCTGGGTCACCGAAACGGCAGTTATATTCGATAACTTTAGGTGTACCGTCTTTGTCGATCATCAGGCCTGCATATAGGAAACCTGTGTACGGGTTACCTTCTGACGCCATACCGCGAACAGTTGGGTAGATAACTTCTTCCATGATGCGGTTGTGGATGTCTTGAGTGACGACTGGTGCAGGAGAATATGCACCCATGCCGCCAGTATTAGGACCTGTGTCCTTATCGCCAACACGTTTGTGGTCTTGGCTCGTTGCCATTGGCAATACGTTTTCGCCATCAACCATTACGATGAAGCTTGCTTCTTCGCCGTCTAGGAACTCTTCGATAACCACACGGCTGCCAGCGTCGCCAAATGCGTTGCCAGCGAGCATGTCTTTGATTGCGTCTTCCGCTTCTTCAAGTGTCATCGCTACAATAACACCTTTACCAGCCGCAAGACCGTCAGCCTTAACAACGATCGGGGCGCCTTGCTCACGAACGTAAGCCAGTGCAGGCTCAATTTCCGTGAAGTTAGCGTAAGCCCCCGTTGGGATTGCGTGACGAGCAAGAAAGTCTTTGGTGAATGCTTTTGAGCCCTCTAGCTGCGCTGCAGCCTGAGTAGGGCCAAAGATCGCAAGACCGGCTTCTTGGAATGCATCAACCACACCAATCACAAGTGGCGCTTCAGGGCCAACAATGGTTAGCTCAATGTTTTTCTCTTTAGCAAACGCAACCAGACCTTGAATGTCTTCAACGTCAATAGCAACGTTTTCTAGTTTGGGCTCAAGTGCCGTACCTGCGTTCCCTGGTGCTACGAAAACCGTTTCAACATTTGGATTCTGAGCGACTTTCCAACCCAGAGCGTGCTCACGACCACCAGCACCAATAATTAGAACGTTCATTTAATAATCCTTTCAAAGTTTGGATTACTCTAAGCAGTTGGTGTTGTAGCAAGGCAGTGCTTGAATTCATCCCCGGGAGCATAGCCTAGCTATGAGACCGGGGTGAATGAAAGCGCTAACGCGGCTACAGCGCCAAATGCGACGAGTAATTAGTGACGGAAGTGGCGCATGCCTGTAAAGATCATCGCCATGCCATGCTCGTCAGCCGCTGCGATAACTTCCTCATCACGCATAGAGCCACCTGGTTGGATAACGCACTTAATGCCAGCTTCTGCAGCAGCGTCAATGCCATCACGGAATGGGAAGAACGCATCGGATGCCATGACACAGCCTTCAACCTGTAGACCTTCGTCAGCGGCTTTGATGCCCGCGATTTTTGCAGAGTACACGCGGCTCATTTGACCAGCGCCCACGCCAATAGTCATGTCACCTTTCGAGTAAACGATCGCGTTTGACTTCACATACTTAGCCACTTTCCAGCAGAAAAGCGCGTCTTTTAGCTCTTCTTCTGTTGGTTGACGTTTAGAAACCACTTGAAGGTCATCAAGCGATACCATGCCTTGGTCGCGGTCTTGAACCAGAAGACCACCGTTAACGCGCTTAACGTCAAAACCCGTTGTCTTGGTTGTCCACTCGCCACATTCTAGTAGGCGAACGTTTTTCTTAGCCGCAACCACTTCTACTGCTTCCGCAGAAACAGAAGGGGCGATAATCACTTCAACGAACTGACGCTCAACAATCGCTTTCGCTGTTTCTGCATCGAGCTCTTGGTTGAATGCGATGATGCCGCCAAACGCTGACGTTGGGTCTGTTTTGTAAGCGCGGTCATACGCTTCTAGGATGTCTTTACCTAGCGCAACGCCACATGGGTTGGCGTGTTTAACGATAACGCAAGCAGGTTCTGCAAACTCTTTCACACACTCAAGTGCTGCGTCAGTGTCAGCGATGTTGTTGTAAGACAAAGCTTTACCTTGGATTTGGCGAGCAGTAGATACAGAGGCTTCTTCTGGGTTTGCTTCTACGTAGAACGCCGCATCTTGGTGGCTGTTCTCACCGTAGCGCATGTCTTGCTTCTTCACGAACTGTTGGTTAAACGTACGTGGGAACTTAGACTCCTCGTCACCTTCTTTGCTTTCTGTTGCAGAGGAGGCACCGTAAGATGGAACCATAGTGCCGAAGTAGTTCGCGATCATGCCGTCGTAAGATGCTGTGTGCTCAAACGCTGCGATAGCTAGGTCGAAACGTGTGTCTAATGTGAGAGATTTGTCGTTTGCGTCCATCTCAGCAATCACGCGATCGTAGTCGTGTGCATTAACAACGATAGTCACGTCTTTGTGGTTTTTCGCTGCAGAGCGAACCATAGTTGGACCGCCGATATCGATGTTCTCCACCGCGTCTTCTAGTGTGCAGCCTTCTTTTGCTACGGTTGCAGCAAATGGGTAGAGGTTAACCACAACCATATCGATTGGGTTAATGCCGTGAGTTTCCATGACAGCGTCGTCTTGACCGCGACGACCTAGAACACCACCATGAACTTTCGGGTGTAGAGTCTTGACGCGACCATCCATCATCTCAGGGAAGCCAGTGTAGTCAGATACTTCAGTTACTGCGATGCCTTTCTCTGCCAATAGGCGAGCTGTACCACCTGTTGATAGGATATCAACACCACGTTGTGCTAGCGCTTCGGCAAACTCAACAATACCAGTTTTGTCAGATACGCTGATAAGAGCGCGGCGAATTGGACGAGCGTTATTCATGCTTCTGTCTTCCTCAAGATCACGGAGTTAACGTTGCTGTGTGTAGGCATCATGCCTACGACATAAAGATAGTTGCCAAAATAGTGTGGATTGCACCATCATAGGGAGGTGACACGAATATTTTGGCAATTATCCTTGAGCAAAAAAACATCATTAGTGTCGATGGCGCGTATTCTAACCAATCTATTACAAAAAAGCTCGCGCAATCGTTTGGCATCGTAAAAAAAAGTGCAAAAAAAAGGATTCTAGGCAAGTTTTGTAACAAAGAGGTTAATTTAAACGGTTATGTTTCAGATAGGTGAGTTAGCAAAACGCTGCAAAGTCACGGCGGATACGTTGCGATTTTATGAGAAAAACCAGCTTATCGCTCCGGCAGGGCGCAGTGAGTCAGGGTATCGTCTTTATAATGAAGAGAGCCAAAAACAGGTCAGTTTTATTTTGAAAGCCAAAGAGCTGGGTCTGAGCTTAGATGAAATTAAAGAGTTGCTAGGGATTAAACTCGAAGCGACTGAGCATAGCTGTTCAGAAGTAAAAGCGATTACCTCAGCGAAGCTTATGGTTATCGATGAAAAAATCGCAGAGCTGACACGTATTCGCACTGCTCTGAAAAAAATCAATGACGCTTGTTGTGGACATGAACACGATGCGAGTCATTGCTCTATTTTAGCGGCATTGGAATAACCATACCTCCCACCTAACCGCGAGCATACCAACCTAAGTTTTCACCTTTGATCGGTACCATTGTATAGGTGAAAGTTGCCAACACCTCTATAATCGCGCCTTTCCACCGTCATCCTGCTGGTAGCGTGGGGCTATAAAGTGCGGGGACGCGTATGTGAGAGACGAAAATTCATATGGTAGAGGTCTATTTTCAAATCAACGATTGGGTTCTCAGCGTTGATGAAAATAAGCTGTATCGACAAGATAGGGAAGTTTCTGTTGAACCACGCTTAATCAATCTATTACATTTCTTAGCCGAGCACTCTGGCCAGGTCTACTGTCGTGATGAGCTAATTCGTTACGTTTGGGGTGGTGCGATTGTCACCGACCAAGTGGTGACCCAGTCGGTTTTTGAATTGCGAAAAATCCTTCGCGACGGTCGTGAAGAGAACCTTCACTATGTTGGGACAGTGCCAAAACGTGGTTACAAATTAGTGGCCGCCGTGACGCCAATGACGTCAGAGCAGTTCCTTCAGTATCGAGCATCTTGTTGCTCCGCAAGCTTACCTGCGCCAACAGTACCGCTCAAACCGGAGTCATTAGTCACCGAAGAGGAACTGGAAGTTCAAGAGCCGATCGGTTTCCCTGCCGCACCAATCACTCGAGCCCTATATCAAAAGCAAAAGGCGACGCGAAGCCACAAACCAAAACGATTGCTGAGCGCATGGCGCTTAGGGGTTATCAATGCCATTTGGATCGGTATTTTAGTCGCGGCGATTGGTATCTTTACCTACCAGCAATCGGAAGTGAGCATTATACAGGTGATTGATACGCACCTTATCGAGTTTGAATTTCAAGATGATATCCGCAGTTTAGGACGCAGTTATGAATTAGCGGATGGCTTTGCGCAAAAATTGATGTCTGATATGACTCAGGTCAGTGGCTATCGGGTCATGCTACATAAAACCGCCTTTAAAACGGGAATTGTGCCTGGAAAAACGGTTCTGGTGAGAGTTGATGAAGACGATGGGCGTGCTTATCTTGAATTAGAATATCGAGACAATTCGTCCGAAAAGGTCTTGTTTAGTCGTCAATATGCGTTAGCAGACAAGCACTTGAATTCAGTACTTACACAAAGTTCTGTGGATTTGATGCGGGTGCTGAATGTGGCCAATCCCGAGCAGCGTGCGGTGACTATGATGGCAGGGGTGCCAAAAGATCCTAAAGCGTTAGGGTTATTCATTCGCGCTAACCATTATTTGAATGTCTCGGATGCTAAGCAGTTTCAGCATGGTATTGATTTGTTGAAAGAGATTCTAAAGCAAGAACCCAACAATGCTTATGTGCAATCCGAGTTGTTGGCCGCCTATTATGTTGGTAGAGCATTGGATGATTCAAGCTCACTAGATCAAGGTGCATTAGTGAATCTCAGTGTGGCATTGAAACAATACCTAGCGACATCAACAGGGCCCATTCAGCCGCGTATATATGAGGCGCTTGCTTTGCATGAAACTATGCAGGGAGACCAAGAACAAGCTGCTGCTTATTTAAACCAAGCACTTCAACTGCGTGATTCAGTTCTGGCTTATGTTATTAAAGGGAAACATGCAGAGTTATCTGGTGATGTGGATAGCGCGAGTGAAGCTTACAGTGAAGCTTTCTATATCGACACATCTGTAGAAACCTATTTGCTGTGTGAAAATTTGATTTTTTATAGCAATTTAAAACAGATTGACTATGCCATGTATCGTGCGGTTCACCCTTCTGTTGTTCGACTTATCTAAAAATCCCCGATAAAACCGTGAACTTATCGCGTATTGGTTGTTAAAGACGGATAAAGAGAGGCCCTCCATTTTGGAGGGCGTTTTTGTATTGGCGTTTGAAAGCATCTAGGGTTCTAAACAACACGGTGTTTATCACAAAGGCAGAGCCCTGATATTTTTATATTGGTTTAGTCTGAGTGTTTATGTTTTTAACTGCATGTTTTTAATGGGTTTTATTTGATGTTCTTATAAGGTTTATATCAAGGTCTAACATTTATATCTAATGGTTTTATTGATAACTTTAGATTGATTTCTTTGCTTGAAATTGGGCGTAACCTGCATCTCGAAAATTCACGAGGTGTTGCTCAACCTATTTATGGTGACATCTCGAATCGGCTTTAGTTTGGACGTACTGCGTTCAAGTAGAACTAATTTGGAGATGTTATGTCATCGAATACAAAGAAAATCGGTCTGATTGCCTGCACGGGCGTCGTGGCTGGTAATATGATGGGCAGTGGTATTGCATTGTTACCATCAAGTCTGGCTGCCGTGGGCTCCATTTCACTCTATAGCTGGGTGATCTGCATTGTTGGTGCATTAAGCCTTGCGTTCGTGTTTGCTCGTCTAGCGACAAAGAACCCTCAAGAGGGCGGCCCTATTGCTTATGCAGGTGAAATTTCTCCCGTGTTTGGTTTTCAAACGGGTGTTCTTTATTACCATGCTAACTGGATCGGTAATTTAGCGATTGCGATTACAGGTGTCTCTTACCTTTCGGTATTTTTCCCAGTTCTTAATAATCCAATTCCAGCGGGCATTGCTACTATCGCCTCAGTGTGGATATTCACGATGGTGAACCTACTTGGTGGTAGCTGGGTAAGCCGTCTATGTACTTTGGGCCTAGTGCTTATTCTTATCCCAGTTCTTGGTACAGCGCTCTTTGGTTGGACGCACTTTGAACCTACGCTGTACAGCCAAAACTGGAATGTCTCTGCAGGCAGTGACAGTCACGCAGTCATCGCTGCAGTTCTGATTTGTCTTTGGTCTTTTGTGGGTGTTGAATCGGCAGCAGTGTCTTCAGGGATGGTAGACAACCCTAAACGCACTGTTCCATTAGCCACGATGTTAGGTACTGCCATTGCTGGTGCAATCTATATCGTGTCTACTCAAATGATCAGCGGTATGTTCCCTGCGTCTGAAGTCGCTGCGTCTGGTGCTCCATTTGCGCTGGCAACGACAGAAATCTTCGGTCAATGGACTGCGCCTTTTGTCGCTGCTTTCACTGCACTGGCTTGTTTTACCTCTCTCGGCTCTTGGATGATGCTGGTAGGTGAAGCGGGTAAACGTGCAGCCAACGACGGAAACTTCCCAAAAATCTATGGTGAAGTCGATAAAAATGGTGTGCCAAGAAAAGGTCTTATTTTAGCTTCCATCAAAATGACAGCGTTAATGTGTGTACTAATGGTGTTCAGCTCAAAAACTGCTCATGCTGCCGATCTGTTTAACCAACTGACTACTGATGCCGTACTGCTAACGATGCTGCCTTACTTCTACTCCAGCATTAACTTGATTCGTTTTGAAGGTATGACGACTCGCAATGGTTTCGTGATGTTCTTCTCTGGTATCGCGTGCTTGTTCTGCATGGTGGCATTGGCAGGAGCAGAAGGAACAACATTAACAGCCACCTTCATCATGTCACTCATCATCTTGATGTTCTACAGCAAAAAAGCGGGCTTAGCTCAGTACATGGAGCAACACCCTAACGAATTGCCTTCGCAACAAGCGAGTCATTAATTCTTCGCTGGCGCGAAGTGCACCAGCCCACTTATTCCTAGGCGCTCAATTTACTCACTGTCTTTGGCAGGGAGCGCCCTCATTCACCTTGGAGATGTCCAAATGAATATTTTTGCAATCCTTAACCACATGGGTGTGTTCTTCAAAGAAGAGCCAGTTCGTCAACTGCACGCTGCGCTAGAGAAAGCAGGCTATGACGTAGTTTATCCAGTTGACGACAAAGACCTAATTAAATTGATTGAAATGAATCCCCGCGTCCGTGGCGTGTTGTTTGACTGGGATAAATACTCACTTAATCTATGTGAGCGCATCAGTGCGGTAAATGAAAAACTGCCTGTACATGCATTTGCCAATGACCAATCTACGTTGGATATTTCACTGACTGATCTACGTTTGAATGTCAGCTTTTTTGAGTACGCTTTAGGTATGGCGGACGATATTGTCATTAAAGTGAATCAAGCAACGGAAGCGTATAAAAACGCTATCATGCCGCCATTCACTAAAGCGTTATTCAAATATGTTGAAGAAGGAAAATATACTTTCTGTACTCCAGGTCATATGGGAGGTACTGCTTTCCAAAAAAGTCCTGCAGGGAGCATTTTCTACGACTTTTATGGACCAAATACCTTCAAAGCCGATGTCTCTATTTCTATGCCTGAACTTGGGTCACTGCTTGACCACTCTGGTCCTCACAAAGAGGCAGAAGAGTATATTGCGAGAACGTTTAACGCCGACAGCTCTTACATTGTGACTAACGGTACATCGACATCGAACAAAATCGTTGGTATGTACTCAGCGCCTGCAGGCAGTACGGTGTTAGTAGACCGCAACTGTCATAAATCATTAACTCACTTGATGATGATGAGTGATGTGACACCGATTTACTTCCGTCCAACTCGCAATGCTTATGGCATCCTTGGTGGTATTCCACAACGTGAGTTCAGTCGTGAAGTTATTGCGGACAAAGTTGCGAATACAGAAGGTGCTAGCGCACCGACGTATGCGGTGGTTACCAACTCAACTTATGATGGTCTGCTATACAATACGCAGTTCATCAAAGAATCTTTGGATTGCAAACACATTCACTTCGACAGTGCTTGGGTACCTTATACTAACTTCAATGCCATTTACGATGGTAAGTGTGGTATGAGTGGTGAAGCAATGCCAGGCAAAGTGTTCTATGAGACCCAGTCAACTCATAAATTGTTGGCGGCTTTCTCTCAAGCTTCCATGATTCATATTAAGGGTGAATTTGATAAAGCGTCATTCAATGAAGCGTTTATGATGCACACCTCAACATCACCACAGTACGGCATTGTGGCCTCAACAGAAACGGCAGCAGCAATGATGCGTGGCAACACGGGTCGTAAATTGATGCAAGATTCTATCGATCGTGCGATTCGTTTCCGTAAAGAGATCAAACGCCTTAAAGGTGAGAGCGAAGGTTGGTTCTTTGATGTATGGCAGCCAGACAACATCGACACAACAGAGTGCTGGAAGTTAGATCCTAAAGAAACTTGGCATGGTTTTAAAGATCTCGATGATGACCACATGTATCTAGATCCAATCAAAATTACCTTACTAACCCCAGGGATGAGTAAATCTGGTGAAATGGAATCAACAGGTATTCCTGCTTCTTTAGTGGCGAAATATCTTGATGAACGCGGTATTGTCGTGGAGAAAACAGGTCCATATAACTTGTTGTTCTTGTTCTCAATTGGTATCGACAAGTCTAAAGCAATGCAACTGTTGCGCGGTTTAACTGAGTTTAAACGTGGTTTTGATCTTAACCTTACCGTACGTACCATGTTGCCATCGCTATACCAAGAAGACCCTCATTTCTATGAAGGTAAGCGTATTCAAGAAGTGGCTCAGGGTATCCATGAGCTAACCATGAAATATCAGTTACCAGAACTGATGTACAAAGCATTCGATGTTCTACCTGAAATGAAAGTCACACCGCATGCCGCTTGGCAACAAGAGTTGCGCGGCCAGATTGAAGAAATCAACCTAAAAGAGATGGTGGGTCGTGTGAGTGCCAATATGATTTTGCCTTACCCTCCAGGTGTACCACTTGTATTACCAGGTGAAATGGTGACAGATAGCTCACGTCCTGTATTGGACTTCTTGGAAATGTTGTGTGAAATCGGCGCACATTACCCTGGTTTTGAAACGGATATTCACGGTGTTTACCGCCAAAAAGATGGTAGCTATACCGTTAAAGTATTGAAAGACCAGTAAAAGGATAGGGTGATGACATCTGATGTCGTGCGGCATGCTCCATCTCGATGAAGTCACTTCAAAAGTGGCCGCTACCCCCAATTGACGACTACTTAACACCAAAAGCGAGCAGTATGACTGCTCGCTTTTTTTAACCCTTCGAGTTAGTGCTAAGAGACCATAAAGGTGCCTGTGCCCGCACTGAGTTGATGTCCGCTTTCCATTGGCTGTTCACTGGCTTGTGCTAACTTTTGTGCTTCTAGCACTGATTGATGGCCGTGGTCAGCGATTTGCGTCAGGTTGTAGCTGATTTCATCTATTGCCAACAATTTGATATTGATATCTGTTTCAGTTAGACGTTATGACGAAGACTTTGTGGTTATAGTGTGTTCTACGATACGTGATGGTGAAACATGCGGCTATGCCCCAGTAGTCTAGGATTTGGCCTAAGATGCGTTTTAGCGAATGCAATATGGTGGGTAACAGTAGAGTTGTGAGCGGCCAACAATAAAAAAGCCAGAGCTAGGCTCTGGCTTCTTCACAAAAACAATCACAATGGATTAGTTCATGCCGTATTTCTTAAGTTTCTTACGAAGAGTACCGCGGTTGATACCCATCATAGTTGCTGCGCGAGTTTGGTTACCGCGAGTGTACTGCATGATGGTGTCTAGTAGCGGCTGTTCTACTTCCGCTAGAACTAGTTCATACAATTCAGTGACGTCTTGACCATTTAATTGAGCAAGGTAGTTCTTTAGAGACGCTTTTACAGAGTCGCGTAGAGGCTTCTGTGTGATCTGGTCTTGAGATGTTACTGTGGTAACTGTCAATGGTTCTGAAGTCAAATTTTGTTCGAACATAATCGGTTTAGCTCTTCTCGTAATTATGATGCAACGTTTTCAAAATAGCCTTGCAACGCATTCAGCTGTTCGTTAGCAGCTTCAATTGCATTGAAGGCACGGCGGAACTCACTGGCTTGTTCATGTTCTTTTAAATACCAGCCAACATGCTTACGAGCGATGCGTGGACCTAAATATTCACCATAAAACTGGTGAAGTGCCTGAACATGACCTAGCAAAATGCCTTGTACGTCCTCAGTTGGACGCTCTGGCATCAGTGTACCGTTTTCCAAATAGTGTTGGATTTCCTCAAAAATCCATGGCCGTCCTTGGGCCGGACGTCCAATCATCAAAGCGTCCGCACCGGTATAATCCAGTACGAATTTCGCTTTCTCTGGGCTATCGATATCACCGTTAGCGATAACCGGAATAGAGATGGCGTTTTTAACCGCTTTGATGCTGTCGTATTCTGCCTCGCCTTTGTACATACAAGTTCTGGTTCGACCGTGAAGGGCGAGTGCTTGTATGCCGCAGTCTTCGGCTAGTTTGGCAATATGGACACAGTTCTTATTGTCTGTATCCCAGCCCGTACGGGTTTTCAATGTCACAGGAACATCTACGGCATCAACAACCGTACGCAGAATGTCTTCGATGACATCTGGGTACTTGAGCAGTGCTGAGCCCGCGAGCTTTTTATTCACTTTTTTTGCAGGGCAACCCATGTTGATATCGATGATTTGTGCACCGTTCTCAACACTGAATTGTGCCGCCTCAGCCATAAGCTTGGGATCAGCGCCTGCTATTTGCACCGAGCGAATACCGGATTCACCCTCGTGCACCATGCGTTGCTGTGACTTAGCTGTTTTCCACAGTTTGGGGTTAGATGACATCATTTCACTGACTGCCATGCCCGCACCGTAACGAAGGCACAACTCTCGAAACGGTCTATCCGTAACACCCGCCATAGGCGCTACAATCAGGTTGTTCTTAAGTTGGTATTGTCCGATTCTCAAAACATTGCCACAGGTTTACACAAGCAAGGGCGCGCATTTTACGCATTTTTTCGGTGCGTGAAAAGACTAATATTTGAGCATTTACAATTTGTTTCTGCAAATTGCCTGATTTTCAGTCGTTTAGTGGGAAAACTATTCTGTATCAACCAAAAAAAGCAGTGGGTTAGCGGGCTAACGCACTGCTTTGTAAATCATAATGGTTACTTTTTACCCGAGATTCGGCACCACTCATTGAGCTCAACGATTGGGTCGATAGTCATCTCATCGCGATAATGGTTTGCGACGTCTTCAGCTTGGGTGTCTAACACGCCTGACATGGCAAGTTGTCCCCCTTCTTTCACTAAGCCTTTAATGACGCCAGATAGGTCACGAAGTGGGCCTGCTAGAATATTGGCAACGACCACATCGGCAATCAATCCTTCCGGTTGGTTTTGCGGTAAGAAGAGTTCTAATTGGTCAGCAACGCCGTTACGCTCAGCGTTATCTTTCGATGCCGTTAGAGCTTGAGGATCGATGTCGATCCCGATGACTTTTGCTGCGCCAAGCTTGATCGCCGCGATAGCTAGGATCCCAGAACCACAGCCGAAGTCGATAACGGTTTTACCAGCAAGGTCTAAAGATTCTAACCATTCAAGACACAGCGCCGTAGTAGGGTGCGTACCGGTACCGAAAGCCAAACCTGGGTCTAGCATTACATTAACGGCGTCTGGCTCTGGAACATCACGCCAGCTTGGGCAAATCCACAAACGCTCGCCAAACTTCATTGGGTGGAAATTCTCCATCCACTCACGTTCCCAGTCTTTATCTTCAAGTTGCTCAACTTTATGAGTAAAGCCCTCTGCGAGCATGTCTGACGCAGTAATTTGCGTCAGAATAAGCTTGGTGTCTGCTTCTGCATCGTAGAGCGCGACGATGTCAGTATCGCCCCATAGACGAGTTTCACCGGGTAACGGCTCAAAAACAGGGGTATCATGTGCATCTAGGAAGGTGACAGATAGCGCGCCAGTTTCTTCCATCAACATATCGCCGATTTGTTCAGCGTTTTCGTTGGTTGCATTGAGTTTGATTTGAATCCAAGGCATGAGTTGGGTCCTTGCTTGACGAATTTTGCGCAGAGTGTATCAGATTCGTGTTAAGTGAGCATAAAAAAACCCACCGGAGTGGGTTTTTTGTATTTTTAGAAAAGGCTTAGCTCATGCCAAGCTTTTTCTCTAGGTAATGAATGTTAGCACCACCGTGTTGGAAGTTCTCATCATTCATAATCGATTCTTGGAGTGTGATATTTGTTTTAATACCTTCGACAATCATCTCACCTAGTGCATTCTTCATTCGAGCAATTGCCACATCGCGGTTCTCACCGAAGGTGATGAGTTTGCCGATCATTGAATCGTAGTGAGGAGGCACAGTGTAGCCAGTGTAGATATGAGATTCCCAACGTACACCCATACCACCTGGCGCGTGGAAACGCGTGATAGTACCCGGACATGGTAAGAAACGCTCAGGATCTTCTGCATTGATACGGCACTCGATAGCGTGGCCACGAAGCTTGATGTCATCTTGAGTGAAAGACAGTGGCTGACCTGCTGCAACACGAAGCTGCTCTTTGATTAGGTCGACGCCGGTTACCATCTCTGTTACTGGGTGCTCTACCTGAATACGAGTATTCATTTCGATGAAGTAGAACTCACCATTTTCGTATAGGAATTCAAACGTACCTGCACCGCGGTAACCAATTTCAATACATGCACGAGTACAACGTTCACCGATGTACTTACGCATCTCTTCAGTAATACCTGGCGCTGGAGCTTCTTCCACCACTTTTTGGTGACGACGTTGCATAGAACAGTCGCGTTCACCTAGGTGAATGGCGCCACCTTGGCCGTCGGCAATCACTTGAACTTCAACGTGACGTGGGTTTTCTAGGAATTTCTCCATATAAACCATATCGTTGTTGAAAGCGGCTTTCGCTTCTGCACGAGTCATGGCGATTGCTTCAATAAGCTCACCTTCGTTACGTACTACACGCATACCACGACCGCCACCGCCGCCAGAGGCTTTGATGATAACTGGGTAACCAATGCGTTTCGCGTGCGCTTTGTTCTTTGTTTCGTCATTGTCCAAAGGACCATCTGAACCAGGAACGCAAGGTACGCCAGCTTTTTTCATTGAATTGATGGCAGAAACCTTGTCACCCATTAAGCGTATAGTTTCTGCTTTCGGGCCAACAAAAATAAAACCGCTACGTTCTACTTGCTCAGCAAAGTCAGCGTTTTCAGATAGGAAACCATAACCTGGGTGGATAGCAACAGCGCCCGTTACTTCCGCAGCACTAATAATGCGTGGGATATTTAGGTAGCTGTCGATGCCGCGTGCCGGACCAATACAAATGGTTTCGTCTGCGAGTAGTACGTGCTTCAGATCGCGGTCAGCCGTTGAGTGAACGGCAACCGTTTTGATACCTAGCTCTTTACATGCTCGCAGAATACGTAGTGCAATTTCACCACGGTTCGCGATTACTAATTTATCTAACATAATGAGCGCTCTCTATTATTCGATAATTACTAGAGCTTGATCGAACTCAACAGGTTGGCCATCTTCAACAAGGATTGCTGCAATCACACCAGACTTATCTGCTTCGATTTGGTTCATCATTTTCATCGCTTCAACGATACATAGAGTATCGCCAGCGTTAACTTGTTGGCCTACTTTGATAAATGGTTTTGCATCTGGGCTTGGAGCGCTGTAGAACGTGCCAACCATTGGAGAAAGAACTTGGTGACCCACTGGAGCCGCCGCAGGCTCGTCAACAGATGCCGCTGGTACTGCCGCTGCCGGAGCTGCTACAGGTGCTGGCGCTGGAGCAGGTGCTGCTGCGTATTGAACTGGTGCTGGTGCTGCACTTACCGGGCTGTTACGGCTGATACGTACCGATTCTTCACCTTCAGAAATTTCTAGCTCTGCAATGCCAGATTCTTCTACAAGTTCAATTAGCTTTTTAATTTTACGAATATCCATGTTTCTTTCTCTTTATCTTGTGAGTAAGACGGACTCAGATATTGAGCCGTAGAGTATTTGGTTATTGTGCTTTCAGGGCTTTAATGGCAGCTGAAAGCGCAAATTCATAGCCTTGCGAACCCAATCCGCAGATAACACCTTGGGCAACATCAGACAAATAAGAATGATGACGGAATGTTTCTCGGGCATGAACGTTAGATAGGTGTACTTCAATAAATGGGATTGAAACCCCCAACAAGGCATCACGTAGTGCAACACTCGTGTGCGTGAAAGCGGCAGGGTTAATAATGATAAAGTCAGTATTGCCGTGCGCTGCGTGGATGGCTTCAATCAGCTCATATTCACGATTTGATTGGAGATGGGACAATTCAATGTCCGCGAGCGATGCTTGAACAGTTAGGTTATCAACGATTTGCGCTAGTGTTTCATTTCCATAATGACCGGGCTCTCTTAGACCTAGAAGGTTAAGATTTGGTCCATTTAAAACTAGAATTCGTGATTTTGCTGCCATAATGCTGCCATCTTCGGTTAACGTGAAATGAACGTGATTTACTTCAAGTCTACATAAAAAAATGAGGAGATGAAAAGCTCATAACCATCATATTTTTAAAAATTGACCAAGATTATAGCTAATTCACAGCATTTAGCAGCAATTTACTGGTCTAATCACCTATTGTATGTCAGAAAAATTGCAACACAGAGCACATTTTGATGCCGCCTTGATAAATCATGATACAAAAAAACCGCCCCAAAAGTGGGCGGTTTGTTGATGAAGTGTCAAAAAAGTTAAGCGAGTTCGGCTTTTTCTGCGATGAGCTTATCGACCACACTTGGATCCGCGAGTGTCGAGGTATCACCGAGGTTGCTGGTATCACCGGTGGCAATTTTACGAAGAATACGACGCATAATTTTGCCAGAACGAGTTTTCGGTAGTGAGCCTGTCCAGTGAAGGACATCCGGCGTAGCAATTGGGCCAATTTCTTTTCTTACCCAATCTTTCACTTCTTTGTGCAGTTCTGCTGATGGGAACTCGCCGTCATTGAGTGTGATGTAGGCGTAGATAGCTTGACCTTTAATATCGTGTGGAATGCCAACAATGGCCGCTTCGGCAATTTTATCGAAGGCCACCAAAGCGGATTCGATTTCAGCCGTTCCCATACGGTGACCAGAGACGTTAAGCACGTCATCAACACGACCCGTAATCCAGTAGTAGCCATCCTCGTCTCGACGAGCGCCATCGCCTGTAAAGTACATGCCTTTAAACGTCGAGAAGTAGGTTTGCTCGAAACGGTCATGGTCACCATACACGGTACGCATCTGTCCAGGCCATGAGTCTAGAATGACTAAGTTACCTTCGGTCGCTCCATCAATAATGTTGCCAATGTTGTCCACAAGGGCTGGCTGAACACCAAAGAATGGACGTGTTGCAGAGCCGGGCTTAAGTTCAGTGGCTCCTGGAAGCGGGGTAATCAGGATGCCACCCGTTTCGGTTTGCCACCACGTATCAACAATGGGTGATTTCTCGTTGCCAATCGTCTTGTAATACCATTCCCAGGCTTCTGGGTTGATAGGTTCACCAACCGAGCCCATGATACGCAGACTATCGCGGGTTGTACCTTTAATTGCTTCATCGCCTTTCGCCATCAAAGCGCGGATTGCCGTTGGCGCAGTATAAAGAATATTAACCTGATGCTTATCCACCACTTCACTCATGCGGCTGGTATCAGGGTAGTTTGGCACACCTTCAAATAGAATGGTTTTTGCGCCATTGGCCAGTGGACCATAAACCAAGTAAGTGTGGCCGGTGATCCAGCCCACGTCAGCAGTACACCAGAAGGTCTCCCCTGGTTGATAATCGAAAACATATTTGAAGGTCATGGTGGCATACACGAGATACCCACCTGTGGTGTGAAGTACACCTTTTGGTTTACCAGTAGAGCCAGAGGTGTACAGAATAAACAGTGGGTCTTCTGCTTTCATCTCTTCTGGGGGACAAACATCAGAAGCTTGCGCTGTCGCTTCATGCCACCACACGTCACGATGATCATGCCATTCAACATCACCACCAGTGCGTTTTAGCACCATCACTTTGCTGATGGTTTTCACCTCTGGATTCGTCAAGGCTTCATCAACATTTTTCTTCAGTGGAACGGCTCGGCCGCCACGTACGCCCTCATCTGCGGTAATAACCACCTTGGCATCAGAGTCGATAATACGTCCAGAAAGTGCTTCAGGAGAGAAACCGCCGAATACCACTGTATGAACCGCACCAATACGAGTACACGCTAACATCGCGATGGCCGCCTCTGGCACCATTGGCATGTAGAGACAAACGACATCACCCTTATGAACACCTTGCGCTTTCAGTGCGTTTGAGAATTTACAGACTTCTTTATGAAGCTCATTGAACGTTAGTGTCTTATCATCTGCTGGGTTATCGCCTTCCCAGATAATGGCAACCTCATCGCCTTTGTCTGCTAAGTGACGGTCTGTGCAGTTAGCAGAGACGTTAAGAGTACCATCTTCAAACCAGCGAATATCGACGTGTCCTGTGTCGAACGAAGTCTGTTTAACTTTGGTAAATGGTTTAATCCAATCAACGATTTTACCATGCTCACCCCAGAAGGTTTCAGGATCGCTGACGGATTGTTGGTACATGGATAGGTAAGTGTCGTCATCCGCGTGAGTGTTTGTTTTAATATTTTCTTTAACCGGATAAACATGAACTTCACTCATTGCTTCTCTCCTTGTGAATTGAGCTTTCTTGACTAGGGCTGAACTAGATCGTGTATTAACTCTCGACTAGATTGGGTTTTTCAGCAATTAGACTTTAGGCTTAGTATTGGAAAGGTAGGCAAAATTAATGAGTTACAATTCCATGTTAATGAGAGCTAAGTCGCATTCTAATGGATTGATGTCATTAGCTCATCGGACGAAAGGGAGGAAGTGAGCCTCGCGTTAGCTTGAGATACACCATGGCGGCGGCTTTTGCATCCTCCAGCGCATTGTGTTTGTGGTAACTAGGAATCTGTAAATGTCGACAGATGGCCTCCAAACTCAGGTCAAAGTAGCCATTGGGAAGCAACTTGAGGAGTTTATCGTTGTAAATTTGACTGACTTCGATAAGTTCGTTGGGTAGTGGGAATCCGAGATGTTTTTTTGCAGCACGATCAAGGATTTTCTTGTCATATCGGATGTGATAGCCGATAAGAGGGCGATTACCGATAAAGTCTAGCAACGCTGATATCGCCTGTTTTTCGCTAATACCGTGTTTGAGTTCATCGTGAGTAATATGGTGAATTTTCACTGCGTCTTCTCCTAGCGATTTCGGGGCAGACAAACGCACTTCAAATGGGTCACTAGTAATGATTCGGTTATCAATGATTTTCGTTGCGGCGATGGTGACGATCTCTGCCACCCTTGGATCTAGGCTTGTGGTCTCGCAATCTAGGGACACATACTCATTGTGTATAGGGCGTGCAAACAAATACCGATGTATTGAGTGCCGTAAATGATAGCGCCAATAAGCTCTTGAAATCATGTTCATGGTACTGCTTTGCTCCGCTGAAGTTAGTGACGTATTTGGTAGTGATATCCCAGCCACTGTTTGAATTTCTTCACGACATGGAATCCATGACGCAACAGATCTCGCTCTGGTCGCTCTAGGTCATTAAGTTGAATCGCATTGCTCATGTCGTGATGTGATAACTGCTGTTGTAGCCTGAGTTTAAAGAGATGCTTAAGCGCCTCGGCCAAGTTTTCTGCGGTGGAGGTTTCCAAAACTTGCTTACTGACCAACTGCTCGATGCGCTCAAAGGTGTTGGTTTCGTTAATGCCATACTCAAGACTGATGGCGCGCACCCCATGAACGATTGGGAAGATACCACCTTGTTTAACATCTACCCCTTGTTTTGATGATTTGACATTACCAAACAGGGTCAGAGGCACCGCAAAGTTGAGAGCTGGGCGAGTAAACTCGGTTAGGATGGTCTCTTGACCTTCCATTTGCTGCTGCAGGTGCTGTTTCACCGGCATTAATAACTCAAGGTTACCTGCGACGGCTCTCGCGTCAGCCAAAATAGCGATTTCCAGAACACTTTCACTACTGGCGCTAGTGATGAGTTGATCGATACGATGTTTCCAGTCACTGATGGTATTGACCCAATGAGTGTTGCTGACCATAACGTCACCAGGACAAAGCGGGTAACCGAGCCGAGCCAGTGTGTGATTCAACGCTTTGAGTGTCGCATCTTTATTGGGCCAATCTATGCCGTCTTCTAAGATAAGCGCATTATCTTGATCCGTTTTGAGGATTTGTTCTTTACGACCTTCTGATCCCATGACGATCAGACAACAGTGACCATGCACTGCTGGAGGGAGAATAAGTTCAAACGCACGTTCAATGATTTGCTCGTTGATAGCCGAAACCAGTTCCATCATAAATTGAGTTCGGATGCCGTTGGTCACGAGACTATCGACCAGTTGTTGCTGTCGATTAGACGCTAAAGCCAGTTCCTCTACACTGTTAGCTCTAGCGATACTCAACGACAGTACATGTGAGTGTGTGGAGAAGGCGCTGAGAATTTGGGTCATATCTAGCATACCCACTGCTTTTTTCCCCTCACAGACCATCAGTCGTTTTACCCGCTGGCGAGTCATTGTGACCATAGCATTGAATAGGAACTCTTCTTTATCGACATGGTGAACTGGAAAAGTAGCAATTTCACAGATCGGTGTGCTGTTAGGTCGGTTTTCTAACACGACAGCGTGGAGCATATTGGTACGAGTCACTATCCCGTAGGGGAGGGCATTAGGGTTGTGGTGCTGGGAGTCACTATTGAGGTTCAGCTCGATTAATGCGGCATCCACACCATGATTGAGAAGCTGTTGTGTGACGTCTGTAATGGTTAAATCCGGCCCGAGAATTAACGGTGGGTGATAGATGTCTTCGTCAACTTTAGTCAAGATGAATTCAGCAAGATTTTGTTGCTTTTGCGCTTCTTCGATCAGTCGCTGACGAGTAGCCAAGCTATTGTCAAAGTAGGCAGCAAACTGCCCGTTGCTATGATAAAGCGATAAGAAGACCTCTTTAGGCAGCAAGTACACCAACGTATCTTCTAAGGCGACATAATTGTGTTTTACGTTATCACCAAGCAAAGCTCGGACATCAAAGAGATCGTCATAGGTATAGTGCGCAAAGACTTCTTGATTATGCTCGTCGCGTTCCTCGACAGAACCTTTAATAATGATGTGTAAACTGTCGCAGGGCGATCCGGCACGCAGCATGACATCTTTATCCCGAAAATAGGCCACATCCAAAGCGGTTCTTAGCTGATTTTTTTGTTGCTCGGTGAGTCTGTCGAAAGGGGGAGACGACATATTGAATTTATCAGGCATAAAAACGAGCTCCGTAACCGTGGTTATGCTGATAGTCTGGCAAAATTAACGACAAGCTCCAGACGACTTTAGTCGAATAGTAGCCATGTAAAACCTATGGCCTTTGATATAGGGAAATTCATTTCTATAAACAATTCCCTTTTTTGCAAAGGTTTCACATTGCATAATGGGCGCGATCTTATTCAGAGCATTTCTTAGCTCTCTTTCCTGTTGTTGTTTTAGGTTGCTACTATGTTGAGTCCATCCCCATTCGCTTGGGTATCCCAATATTTATTTGGTTTCTTTTTTGCCTACGGAGTTTATCTGCCTTTTTGGGCGTTGTGGTTTGAGGACCAAGGGGTATCAGCCGCAGATGTTGGTATGTTGATGGGATTAGGCTTTGCCACTCGCTGTATTGCAAACCTATTGATTACCCCTCGAATTCACAAAGCAGAAAGTCTGCTACCAGCACTGCGCTGGGCAACGTTAGCGTGCACCATTTTTATCGCTGCTCATCTAGCCGCGGGACCAAGTTTTATGATGCTAGCGTTGGTCACGGTCTTATTTAATCTCAGCTTTGGTCCTGTTGTGCCTTTGTCTGATGCGATGGCGAATTATTATGCGAATCGCGGTATGTTGGATTATGGGCGCACTCGACTTTGGGGATCTGTTGCCTTTATAGCGGGCTCCTCCGTCGTGGGTTACTTAGCGTCTCAGTTTGGCGCCAATATGATTGTTTATACTGCGATTGCCGGTTTCGTGTTCTCTATGTTGCTGGTGATGCGTCATCCTGCGACGATGCCGATTTCACAACACGAGGGTGATGCTGTTAGACCAAAACTCACCTTATTGTTAAAAGATTGGTCGGTGATACGCTTTTTGGTGCTAATTGCGCTTATTCAAGGAAGTCACGCTGCCTATTACAGCTTTAGCTCGATTTATTGGAAAGAAGCGGGGCATCCAGAAAGTCTCATCGGTTACCTGTGGAGCTTAGGTGTGGTATCCGAAGTTCTACTGTTTGCATTTAGTAAAAAGTGGTTTGCGGGTTGGTCGCTGCGCACCCTGTTTGTGATTTCTTCTGTGGGCGTTATGGTTCGTTGGGGATTGACCGCTTCAACGACCGCGGTTGGTGCACTTGTAGTGATTCAATTACTGCATGGCGTGACATTCGCAATCGCCCATATTGCGGCGATTCAATACATTCAAAAGTCAGATGCCAACAAAATGGTGGCGTTGCAAGCACTGTATAATGCCATTCCACTTGGTGCATTTATCGCTCTGATGATGGCGGTCAGTGGTTGGGGTTACGAATTGTGGGGAGCCAAAGTATTCTGGGGGATGGCGGCGATGGGCTTTTTCGCACTGTTTATTAAAGTTGAGCCGAAAAATAGAGGCGTGCGAGATATCAACGAAAATTCTCAGCCTGAGCCACAGAATTGAGGCTGAACGTTTGTGAAATTTAGTGATAGCCCTTTAAATAATAGTTAAGGAATTTAAAGGGATATCACAACATGCAAGGATGGGTAGTCGTCCCCGTCTCACTGGCGTATTTGGGAATTTTGTTTCTTATTGCTTGGTATGGAGACAGACAAAAAAAATGGTTATCTAACTGGCGGCCATGGGTATATAGCCTATCTATTGCGGTGTATTGTACTTCGTGGACCTTTTACGGCACGGTAGGCCAAGCTAGTTCCAATCCTTGGGCATTTCTGCCCATTTATATCGCTCCCATTCTTGTTTTTACATTAGGCTGGCGCGTGATAGCACGCCTTATCCTCATCGCAAAGCGTGAACACATTACTTCTATTGCGGATTTTATCGCCGCACGTTATGGAAAATCTCAGGGCTTAGCGGTGGTGGTGACGCTTATCGCGGTAGCCGGAATCTTGCCTTATATCGCATTGCAGCTTCGCGGTATTACCATGGGGTTGGATGTTGTCGCACCGAATCTAGCGGATGAACTGGGCTACCAAGATCACCATATTTCATGGTTTGTTGTTGGCGCGCTCGCGATTTTTACTATGCTGTTCGGTACACGCCACATCGATAATACTGAGCACCATCGTGGCATGATGATGGCTGTTGCGTTTGAGTCAATCATCAAGTTAGTGGCATTCCTCGTTGTTGGCTTTTTCATTCTTTACTTGGCATGGCAGCGCCCAGATATCCATCTAGGTGAACTGGCATCAAATACCTATCAATCCCCCAATATACCTACCTTGCTGATTCATACCGGCCTGACCATGATGGCGTTCGTATGTCTGCCGCGCCAATTTCACACTATAGTAGTGGAGAATGAGTGCGCCCAAGACTTGCATACCGCAAGGTGGCTTTTCCCTGTCTATTTATTATTGATGGGTCTGTTTGTATTACCAATTGCTTGGGTAGGACAAGGTTTATTAATGGGGACGTCTCCGGATACCTTTGTCATCAGCATACCCAAATTTGTAGAGGCGAATAATATTGCCTTATTGGCATTTTTAGGAGGGACATCAGCGGCGAGCGGTATGGTGATTGTGTCGACTATCGCCTTGGCTATTATGGTGTCGAATGATCTAGTGATGCCGCTATTATTGCGCCGAATTAAATTAGCACACCGCTCACATCGTCATTTATCAGGTCTGCTGCTCATTATTCGTAGAGCACTTATTTGTCTGTTGTTGTTTGGGGCTTGGGGGTTTTATCAGGCGCTAGACACAATACACTCGCTATCGGCGATTGGCTTTTTGTCGTTTTCAGCCATCACCCAGTTTGCCCCTGCCTTGATAGGCGGAATGTACTGGCGTCTTGGTAATCGCAAAGGGGTGTATGTCGGACTGTTTGTTGGATTCGCAATTTGGCTGATTACGCTAATGAGTGAAACTGGGCTGCTGGCTGGCGATGCGACCAACAATCTACTTTTACGAGTGATTACGCCGCCCGATATTCTTTCATCTCTGCATATTGAAAGTTCTGACTGGGGCATGCTGATCAGTGTTGTGTTGAATGCGATTTGCTTTGTAGTGATTTCACTGGCAACGCGTTCAAGCCTAACAGAAAGACTGCAATCGGCTTCATTTGTTGGCACTCCGCTACCTGAAAGTGAGAATCTGAGTTTATACCAAAGCCGAGTCACAGTGGCTGAACTGGAGATGCTCGCTTCTCGGTTTGTTGGCAGAACCAGAGTCAGAAGTGCATTTCGACAGTTCTGGAAGCAGCATGAAAAGCAGCCCTTACCCAATCAGCAAGCCTCTGCAGAGTTGATTCGTCATACCGAACGTGTGTTGGCTGGGGTGTTCGGCGCGTCATCGGCCAAACTTGTGTTAACGTCAGCCTTGCAAGGACGGAATATGCAACTTGAGGAGGTGGCGACCATTGTTGATGAAGCGTCGGAGCTTTATCACTTTAGCCGCGGCTTGTTGCAAGGCGCGATTGAACATATTGGGCAAGGTATTGCGGTAGTAGATAAGCAGCTTAGGCTGGTCGCGTGGAACCGCAGATACCTTGAGTTATTCAGCTTTCCCGAGGGTTTAATACAGGTTGGCAGGCCCATTGCCGATGTCATTCGTCACAATGCTGAGCAAGGGCTATGTGGACCAGGTGATCCTGATGAGCATGTTCTCAAGCGTATTCATTATTTAGAGCAAGGATCCCCTCATACTTCGTCTCGAGTGCGCTCCGATGGAAGCGTGATAGAAGTTCAAGGTAACCCTATGCCCGGTGGTGGTTTTGTTATGAGTTTTACTGACATTACCGTGTTTAGGGAAGCCGAAAGCGCGTTGCGTGACGCCAATGAACGGCTGGAAGAGCGAGTCATAGAACGAACGCAAGAGCTAGAACAGCTCAATAAACGACTGGTGTTTGCTACTAAGAAGTCGGAATCAGAATCGCAATCAAAAATGCGCTTTTTGGCTGCTGTGAGTCACGACCTAATGCAGCCTCTCAATGCGGCTCGCCTATTTGCTTCTTCTTTATCGGAGGCGAGTAAAGACGATGAAACACGTCAACTCTCTTCTCATATCGAGAGTGCCTTAGGGGCTGCAGAAGAGCTGATAGGCGATTTGCTCGATATCTCGCGTCTTGAATCAGGGAAGTTGCAGACTAACGTGCGAGGCTTTCAGTTATCGGAAGTCTTTAATAACTTAAAAGCGGAGTTTAGTGCCATCTCTATCGGTCAACAGATCGATTTTTCTGTGGTGTCTTCATCGCTTATCGTCAAATCCGATCCGAAATTACTGCGCCGTGTGCTGCAGAATTTTCTTACCAATGCCTTTCGATATAACCCTGAAGGCAAAGTGCTGTTGGGTGCAAGGAGAGTTAACGGACGAGTAAGAATTGACGTTTGGGATGATGGTATTGGTATTCCTGAAGAGAAGCAAAAAGAGATTTTTAATGAATTCACTCGAGTAGACCAAGCGCGAGCGGACCAAGGATTGGGGCTAGGGCTTGCGATATCACGTGGTATTGCAAGAGTGCTCAATCACCAGATATCGATGCGCTCTTGGCCAGATAAAGGGAGCGTGTTCTCGATAACGTTGGATTTGGCGACGGAGCTGGCACCGATTGCCGACAAAGCAAAAGTGGCACCAGATACAGGGTTAAGCCATCTCAAAGTGTTATGCGTGGATAACGAACCCGATATTTTGGTTGGTATGCAAACCTTATTAGCTCGATGGGGATGCGATGTTCGAACCGCATTGGATTTGGTTGCGAGCCTCAAGCATTTAGAGCAAGGATGGGAACCGGATGTCATTTTATCGGATTACCGACTGGACAATGGACGCACTGGGTTGGAGGTGCTTCAACAATTTAGGTTACGTATCGGTGATTCATTTAACGGCGTTATTATTAGCGCCGATAGAACCGAATCTATGCTTGAAGGAATTAAATCGAATGGCTTTAAGTTCATAGCTAAACCAGTGAAACCACTAAAGTTGAGAGCTATGTTAAGTCAATAAAATGTCAGAGAGAATGCGATTGTTATAGGTATGTCTTCTCTTTTTCTATATCTTTACTGAATATGTTGTTGCCTTTACCTTCATTGACAGACTCTTTACAGATGAGGCGGTAATCTAGATACCACTTACAGAGAGTCAGCCAGCAATAAAAAGGTGATTACATGAAAAAGTTAGCATTTATCACAGCATCATTAATAATGTCTTCTGCTGCAATGGCAGCGACCACGAGTATGGTGGGCGATACTGATTTCCGTACAGAAGGTTTTAACACTAAAGAGCAAGCATATGAGGCTGGCTTCAAAATGGTAAACGATTTGAAATCTACCCCTTCTACCGATTTGGTTTATAAGCTTCGCGTTAATGAAAATGACCTGCTGCGAAATTCCATTGAAGTTCAAGATGCTCAAGTCATCATAGAGGAGTTCGCTGATAACAGCAGCAACATCATGTATCGGGCTGTGATTGATGTTGATTACTCATACAAAAAGCGCTCATAAGTTTGACGTTAACAAAAAAGCCACCGCATTTTGCGGTGGCTTTTTTGTTATAGCTTAAGAGAATGATATTAGTGGTCGTGTGCCGCGCCTGCACCTTTCGGATAGCGGATTGACTCAACCATATCTTGCACTTCTTTCGGTACTTCTGCGGTGAACTTGTTAACGACGATAGAAACGGTGAAGTTCAAACACATACCTAGAGTACCTATACCTTCTGGACTGATTCCGAATAACCAGTTATCCGGCGTATTTGCGGCAGGGTTTACAAACTTGAAGTAGATGATGTAAGCCGCAGTAAACAAGATACCGGAAAGCATACCTGCGATCGCACCCTCTTTATTCATCTTCTTATAGAAGATACCAAGGATAATAGCAGGGAAGAAGGAAGCCGCGGCTAAACCGAAGGCAAACGCGACGACCTGAGCTACGAACCCTGGTGGGTTGATACCTAGGTAACCAGCACCTATTACGGCGAGTGCGGCGCCTATCCGGGCATACATCAATTCTTGCTTATCGGTCATATCGGGCTTAAACCCTTTCTTGAGCAAGTCGTGCGAGACGGCCGTTGAGATAACAAGCAGTAGACCTGCTGCAGTAGACAGTGCAGCGGCAAGACCACCAGCAGCCAGCAATGCAACTACCCAGTTTGGTAATTGAGCAAGCTCTGGAGAAGCCAATACGATAATGTCACGGTTAATCTTCATCTCATTGCGCTCATCGCCTGAGTAGAACATTCTGCCGTCACCATTTTTATCTTCCCAGCCTACTAGACCAGTGCTTTCCCAGTTTTTATACCAGCTTGGTGCTTCAGCTGCAGCGACACCTTTCATGTCTGGGCCGTTGATCGTGTCAATCATGTTAACACGAGCGAAAGCTGCTACCGCAGGCGCTGTGGTATAAAGTAGCGAGATAAAGACCAGTGCCCAACCTGCTGAGATACGTGCATCTTTTACGCGAGGTACTGTGAAAAAGCGAATAATAACGTGAGGTAAACCTGCAGTACCAACCATCAATGCCGCACAAATAAAGAAGACATCGACCATGCTCTTCGAGCCATCAGTATAGGCGGTAAAGCCAAGCTCTTGAGTCAGCCCATCAAGTTTATCCAGCAAATAAGTTTCCGACCCTGAAATCGTCGAGCCAAAGCCCACTTGTGGGAAGACAGAGCCAGTCATCATCAGTGAGGTAAATACAGCCGGTACTAGGAAAGCAAAGATTAGTACGCAGTACTGAGCTACCTGTGTATACGTGATGCCTTTCATTCCACCCATGACCGCGTAGAAGAAGACGATCGCCATACCGATAACGATACCAAGGTTAATGTCGACTTCTAAGAAACGAGAGAATACAACACCAACACCACGCATCTGTCCTGCCACGTAAGTGAAAGAAACGAAAATTGCGCAGAATACTGCTACCATACGTGCCGTTTTAGAGTAGTAACGATCACCGATAAAATCAGGCACGGTAAATTTACCAAACTTACGTAGGTAGGGGGCGAGACAGAGAGCTAGCAGAACGTAACCACCGGTCCAACCCATTAGATACACCGCACCATCGTAACCGATGAACGAGATGATGCCTGCCATTGAGATAAACGATGCCGCTGACATCCAGTCCGCGGCGGTCGCCATCCCGTTTGCTACCGGGTGAACACCTCCGCCAGCAACATAAAATTCACTTGTTGAACCCGCACGTGCCCATATCGCGATACCGATATAGAGTGCAAAAGTGATGCCAACAAGAATAAACGTCCAAGTTTGAATATCCATTAGTGTGCCTCTTAGTCTTCCTGTACGTTATATTTCTTGTCGAGAGCGTTCATACGAGCGACATAAACAAAAATCAGTGCAACAAAGGTGTATATCGAACCCTGTTGTGCAAACCAGAAGCCCAGTTTAAACCCGCCAAATTGAATCGCGTCGAGTGCGTCAACAAACAGGATTCCTGCTCCGTAAGATACGAGGAACCAAACCGCTAATAGGGATCCCATGATTCCCAGATTTTCCTTCCAATAGGCTTGAGCTTGTTCTGATGATTCGAACGCCATGGCCTTCTCCTTTTGTGTGATGTTAACGTATTGTTACGTTAAATAAGGTAGCAGGCTAAAAGCGATAACTCAGTGCAACTTTAGTCGACTGAGGAAAAAGATTAAAGTCATAAAAAACAGTGCGTTGACTGTAGGTGGGCAGAAAAGCGTGATGTTGATTTGGTGTTAAATTAGCCAAAGGTCTAATGTTTATCGATAAGATTAGAAATAAAAGTTATTGAATTAGGTAAGGAGACATTGGAATGTAAGTGATATCAATAGCCCTGTCTTGGTTCGAAAGGGGGCTATGTTCTCTAGTCATAATCGGTTTCACAATGGCTTGGTGCTATTTAGACAGATCAATCACTTAAAGTCATTTCCGAAAATTGAGAGCCACTTCTTAGTGTGCGCGGTCTAACCTTATCAGTTCCGTCCCACTTACTGTTGAAAAACAAGGAAACAAACCTATACTAAAAACAGAAATTAAAGTTAGGGGTTACGTGATGCAAAAGATCATTTCCGCTTATATTATTTATTTTTGCTAGCTCATTTCTAGCGTCAACATTGATAGAGATAAAATCTGGCGGATTGTCTCATCGCGTCAAAACTAGAGGTAAATTTATTGAAGGGATTAGAATCGAAGATTTGTAATCAGGACACTAACATCAATCAAGTCGAGTAGGATGTTGGACAATTAAAGGGAGCTTAAATGCAATAACGACTAGTTCGGTTTGAATTATAGAGATAAGAGAAAAGTAAATAATAACACAGAAATACTTCCATCTGTTGGTTAGTGAAAATATTAAAAAATAGGGTAGGGATAAATGGAGTAATAACAAAGCATGGTTTTTCACTATTGATCCTATCACTATCATTTAACTTTTATTAAAAGCATGGATTAGATTTATTCTAGGTCCCTAAGGATGTCTTTTAGATATAATGATTTCTTCATACAGGAGGGGGGGTATGAAAATTATACTTTCTATAATTTGGTTGTTTGTGTTAGCTGCAGGCTGTGCTAACCAAGAGCATCAAAACTATATAGTGGAAGAGATGGCTAAAAACAGAGCTAACATTATTAAATCGCATACACCAAAGCCTGTACGATGGGGAACAATAACGGATGCCTACAATGACGATGATACGGTTGTTGTTATAATTGACTCATCAGAGAGTGATTATATTAATATTCTGAACGGAAGAGAGGAGATAATAGAAAGGATATGTTCAAATCAGGATGTTGTAAATATAATATCAAGAGGGGTTTCGTATAGGTTTATAGTAAATCATAGTAATAAAAGGTCCATTTTTTCCTTGAAAAAATGTTAACTTATAGCCCAAGGATGGATTTCTGATACCCTTATATCATAATATGTTACTTTGTTGATTAATTTAGATAGAATATATTTTTGTCCTATCGTACTTAACTCTTAAACCATTTACTGATTTCAGGTATACCTAGTGCTGTAAGCTTGTTCGGCATTTTTATCATAGTACAAGTCTCGATCACTTGAGTGTTGTAGCTTTTCAGGCTTAATTTCCAGCGTACAACAACTGTTTTACTCGATCTATGCAATTATACTTAGCAAGATAAACGAGAGGCAAATTACTTGGTTTGAGTAATGTTTGGATGGATGGTCTCGTTGCAGGGTTGATATGTTGATTAGAGTCTAAAGGTCTGTACCGCTGAGATTATATATCAACATAGGATATGGACTATCTGCGGTGGGTAAGTACCTACTAATACATTTCTTGAGTATACTTTTGCCTGATGCGTTATACAAGACAACATGTGAAGGGGTGGAAAAATTCAAAAAGTTGACCGTGAATAATTTGGCCGAATGAAATATTAATTCCGAAACTTCACGGGAATATGACCCTAAACCCTAGAGTATCTGCACGGTAATGAGGAGAGATACTCTGCATATAGTGAGGATCTAGTGTTTGTTCGGTAGGAATACGAAAGTTCCCACCCTTGTAGATCATTTCTATTGCTCCCTCAGGAGTGATAACAACACTTGATGTCCATTCAGAAACATTATCAAATAACCCACAAATAGAGGTACTAGCAGAAGAGCATGTCGCCGATACTTCCTGAATTCCAGACATTGTGTCAGGAGCGTGATAAACATGGTTGAGAGTTTGTATATATATGTTGGTCCATTCATCCTGACTAGGAAGTCGTCCGCCGGCCCATACAGCAAAAGCGTGCGCAGACCACCAATCCACTCCCCGAACGGGATAGCTAGGAGATAAGAGCTGAGTTTTCCAGTCTAATGGTGTATAAGAGTGATTTTTTGGTTGGTTGCCTGAGGAAAACAAGTTCAAATGTACTAACGGGTCGAGTAGAAATCGATGATATTGATCTACAGTTATCTCATAGACAGAGAATTGCAAACTAGTACTGTGGTTTTTAGGATCAGAAGCTGTCAACAAGGAGGAATTGAACTCACTTTTAAAGTAGCTAGCGGGTATGGCCAGTAGCGACTGTTTAGGTACTCCGACTAAGTAGTTACCATCAGGGATTTTAATGATGTCTTGATTCTGTACAACGTTGTCAAAAATGCAGCGAAATCCGATCTGCTTACTCTTGGTTTTTGGATTAGCAGTTCGGTAAAACAAATTCAGTGATGAAAAAATACTGTCTTTATCGAAGCCGTTTCCACCTTTAATCATTGCAGATTGATCACTTACAACCCACTCTGATACATTGCCTGATAGATCGTGGACGTTGATAGGTGTTGATGTGCTTATTACTTTGCCACAACTTTTTGTCGTATTCAAAATAGGGTCAATGTACGGGTTATCGTCGTTTGAAAAAGAATTGCCCCATGGATAAAGACGCCGTTCTATACCGGTAGCTGCAGCTTCCCATTCGTAGTGAGTAGGCAGCCGTCCGCCAATACTATCGCAATATCTTTGAGCTTGTAGGAAGTTAACTCCTGTCACTGGTGAACTAAGTTTCCCACTTATTTTGTGGCTAAACGTTGCCGAACGATTTTCTCTCCCTTGAGAGTTTTGTACAAACTGATTAAACTCTTTTTGTGTCACTTCACACTGATGTATATATTTGTTTTTTATATTTACTTCTACCTCTGGTTGTCTCAATGACTTCCTAATGTTAGGGTTATTTGATATATATGAACGATTCTCATCAATAATAACGTCCAAATAGTGCTTATTAAATCTGTTGTCTAGGTTTTTGACATTAAGAGTCGGAATGTCATTCAGACTAGACATGGTACTTATGGCTATAACCAACGAGAATATAACAAAAATAACTAAGATAAAAAATATATTATTTTTCATGATATACACTTTTTAATATTTTTGAGAAAAAAAGTAACAATACAACAAATAAAGCTATAAACAGTATGATCGCCACTTTAACTGATTTGCTAACTATAGGCGGTATGTTAGAAGCAACTGCTTCACCTTGAATGCTAGGCTTACTCTCTTCAGCAGGTAATATTAACTCTCTCGTGTTGTTATTATATTGTGAAAATATTAATCCGAGTGTTATTTGACGTGTTTTTGAGTCCAAAACGCCAATCAGTCTCCACCGATGATTCTCATTTTTAATATTATCAACATAGAGTAATACGGAATTTCTATCTAGATTAATCCTATTCCCCTTATGAGGTAGAGGATAAGTATTGAGATTGATTTCCAAAAAATAATCTGATGATTTATTTAGGGGGGGGGCGATAGCTGAGTTATATAACCTTATATCATTAGCTGGTCTATTTTCATACAGACCAATTGCTGCGTATCCTCCGGTTTTTTCGACCAAATCTACATTATACAATGAACTAGAATTATCTAAGTTAATAAGATACATAATATCGCTGGCCCAGTACTTGAAGTCATTTGTGCTTGTGATTTTTTTGACTGTCTTACTGACTTCTATTGGGTTGATTTTTTCTAAAGATTCAAATGTGCCGTTTGTTATTTCTATATTGACTTGTAGCATTATTGCGTAGCTCATGGCAAGAGTGTCTACAAAATTAATATTACTTGTCTCAGAATTTAACACTGATAAACCAACAATATTTATCGTCGATGTTTCATTGGTTGATGTATCGAGTGATTCATAACTTTCGTTATATGAATGATTGTCACCAATATTTAATGAGTCTTGAGATATGAATGATTCATCAATATACTGACTGCCGGTATTCTCTGACAATTCCTGCTCGAATATGATATTTTCACTTTCCTTCTCAGAACCCTCATCTGTAGTGTTTTTTCCTTTAGATAGAGGGTCTTCATTGGAAATGTCATTATTTAAGCTATTATCACCTGATTTGTTATCAATGATTTTTAATACATTCTTTCCATATTCACTCATTATATCTTCACCCATAAAGTGCCAATGTTTCGGCTTTAGTTTATGGTCTTCCAGAATCGATATGAATAAGTAATAGTTTGTTATGTCATAGATGTCGATTCTGAATAGCATCCTATTTTTTTTAGATAGGCTTGATAGATAACTGTCGAGACTAGAATCTTGAGTAAGCAATGATTTTTTTGACCAGAATTTTTTTGATTGAACCTCATAAACACCATTATTTAAAAGTTCGAATATTGGAATCCTATCTTTGATTATCTTCTTATCTAACAAACTGTTGTTATAGTCATGTAAGATAGAGGGAGGGCTACTTTTAAGTGAATTCATAACTAAAGAAGACGCAATTTCTCGACTTAGTATGACCGTGATCTCTTTGGCTTGCTCAACTTTAATCGATTCTTTTTGCTTTTCACCGATTATCGTAGTTATTATTAGTATTAATAATATGATCACGCCATTTGCTAGAATATCGGATAGTGTCATGCTGAAAGTGTTGAATACTTTAGTTTTTCTTATCATCATTCTGTTCTATATAATAGGGCATGTCCCCTAAATTTATTGCTTTCATTGTGTTTTTATCTACTATCATCCAACCGATAGAAACTCTTTTTCCTTTGTATGTTTCTTGTATGCAGTCTCTAGCTTTTCTCATGGTGCCAACACTATTGTCTAGAACTGCAAATATTATTTGCGAGTTTTTCTGAGAGTAAGTCTTCCTTGTGTATTCTATAAATTTACTTTTAGCACTACAAATGTTGTCGTGTTTCTCAAATTCTCCAGTCTCGATGATAAACACGCTATCAGGATAAGTGACAATAACAAATCCATTTCCATGTTCTCCCCATTTTATTTTGAATTCTCCTTCATTTGATAATCTATCTAATCTTTCTTCAAGTCTAGCAGTGGCAAGAATATTAATAATTAAGAATAAGACCATCAGGATTGCGAATACACCACCGAATACCTCTATGCTTGCAATGCTTTCATTGTTTTCTATATTCTCTCTATTACTTTTCATGTCTATCTTTCTCCAGGTGAACTTGAAGTTCAGAGATATATCGTCTGTCAGAGTTCGAAGATACTAGAGTAAAGAAAGTAGAGATAATACCAAGCGATAGTGCGATAAGTGTTGTATCAAACGCGATGCCAAGAGGAGCAATGGCTTCACTTATACCTTTGTTCATATTGCTCATGCTATCATCGTTAGAAATCACTTTTTGAATGTTCTCAGAAGATAGAGATATACCTAGTACTGTGCCAATAAACCCTAGAATAGGAATCGACCAGTTGATAAATAATGGTAATTGAAATCTTCTATGATGCAATTCTTCAATGACTGCCATTTTTGTATGAATTGACATATTACTCGTTGAAAAAAAACTGTTGATATTTTTGCTTTTGTTCAGTTTTGCAAGATTTATTTTTGAATTTAAAAAAGTAGAAGATGTATCAACAATACACCAAAAAAATAAAAATAGAGTCATCGGAGGGATTACACCTCTATCTAAGAATTTTTCGCTAATGTTTAAAGCATAACTATCTTGGTAAATAAATATAATAACTAAGCTGAATAGTGTAATTGGCATTGCAACAAGAAAACTATAAACACTATGATTGGTGCTCTCATCAGCGTAGGCATAACCTTTATTATTATTGCTACAGTAAAATATTATAGAGTAGGATATAATGCTGAATGACATAGTTATCACAGTTTCTCTTAAACTGGAAAAGGAGCCAGAAAAAACCAAGTTATATATTGTTATTGACGCGTAAGAAAACGAAGATATGCTAATTAGCATCTGAGAATAAATAATTGTTATTAAAGGGACGTGTTTTATTCGAAGCAGTAATGCTAAATTAATTATTAATATTATACATATGAAAGAAATAGCAATGTAGTTTGTGTTGATGTATATGGAAACAACAAGTGCTGATAACAATGTAACTATATTAAGTAATCCTATTATTTTCATGTCACTAACGTCCACTTTATTCAAATCAGTACCCACTCTTACAACTATAGTATAAACTCACAGAAGTGGTAGACTTCTATTTATCCCCTTGGTACTAAAGTTTCGCGGTCTGTTCGTGTATCCTTGGTACATTGAAAATGCTCCGGCTTAACACTACTTTGCAAGTCAAGAGATTCCTCTCGCTAACCTAGTGAACGATGAAAATGAAGAGAGCTAGGGTGAAATACTTCGTCGTTAATCGTTGTCTTTTAGCTTTTCTGTGAGCTCTTGTATGCTCATTGGTTTAAACAAATAAAAACCTTGAATGATATCGACACCAATTGATTTTAAATATTCCAATTGTATTTTATTTTCAACGCCTTCTGCGACAGTATGTATACCAAGGTTGTCAGCAAGGTCTACTATTGTTTTGACCAATGCTTTTCCTTTCGGCCCGTTTTCTATTCCCTTTACGAATGTCTGGTCTATCTTTAGCTCCGAGATTGGCGTATCCTTGATCATGCTTAAGGATGAAAATCCCGTTCCGAAATCATCTAAAGAGAGCTGCACTCCGGCTTCATTTAACTTTCTTATTTGGTCGGTAGCATTTGAACCAGCTATTATAGCGCTTTCAGTGATCTCTAGCTTTATTCTGTCTAAATCGAAATTACTGTTACCCGAAACTTTCTTGATTAATCCTAGTACGTTACCTTTATTCAATTGAATAGGAGATATATTAATTGAAATGATTACTTTTCTCTCTGATAAAGAATCAATGTGTTTTATATCTTCGATAACTTTGAGTATAATCCATTTTCCTATGTCTAATATTAATTCAGATTCCTCTGCTATAGGAATAAACCTTTCAGGAGGTATCTTTCCATATTTATTACTATTCCACCTTAGTAGCGCCTCTAATCCAATTATTTTATTTGAACTGATACTCACTTGTGGTTGATAGTATACATCTAACTCATTGTTAGGTATGGCTTCTCTCAACATTTCTCGGACTAAAAACATTTCATTTATTTTTACGTTAGTATCTATGTTATAAAATCGATAAGTGTTTTTCCCATCTTTTTTAGCATCGTACATTGCAATATCTGCTTTTTTCATTAAATCCTTGTAATCTATAATATTATTACTAGTCGTAGCTATGCCGACACTTAGGTTAATTACGACCTTGTGATTATCAATTAATGAAGGGTTTCTGAATTCATGAATTATGTCTGAAGCTAGATTGCTTGGTTTAAAACTCGTGTTTTGTGTTCTCACAAAAATGGCAAATTCATCTCCTCCAAATCGACATAGCACATGCTCGCCATTTTCGAAGATATATTTATTTTCCATCATAACTGAATGCAGTTTTTTTGCCGTCTCTTGTAATACCCTATCACCAAATTCATGACCTAACGTATCATTAAATATTTTAAACTCATCAAGATCAATAAATAGTAAGAAACCAGAGGTAACTTCACAATCTTTTGAGAATATGTCCTTGAGGTATTTCTCAAAAAAGACACGGTTTCTCAATTTAGTCAAACTATCGAAATATGCAATATCTTTTATCTTCCGCTTTTGTCTTGATAGTTTATTATTAAAGTTTACCATCAAGAGTAAAAGTTCTCTGAGCTCTCTATTCATGTTTTTTGGTATTGAAATGCTTCTAATGTTTATCCGTGAACTTTTTAATTGAGTGATAACGTTCTCTATTGGTAATACTATAAATTTATCAATATGATTTATTAGAATGAAATTTGAGATCGCTATTATCAATAAACAAAGAGCAAGGCCGACATATAAGGTACTGCCGAATATATCTAGCAAAATTCCAGGTTTCCATCCAACAATATAGTCAAGAGTTAAGAATGATGATTCTTTATATAAAGAATCATTAGCATTTTTATTTTTTAACGCTACTTTATCACGTGGTATGTCATGGCGTAAGGCGCTTCCATTATGATGTATCAGGACGTCATTGTTATACAAAGCATGCCAACCTCCTTTGCCCATATGGGACGCGTCCATATATTCTATAATAAAATCTAGCGGATGAATAAGAGCAATATGGCTATACCCATTTTCAGGTTTTTCTATTGTCTTTATCAACTCAATCCAAAGCTTACCTTTAAGCTCTATAATTTCCAAATGTTCATCAAATTTTTTTTCTAATATTTTTTTGTGAATATTATTATAAAGTTCCTCATCCTTGGCTTGATTGTTTGTTATTGGTTTTCTTTCGATTGAATATATCGGGCTATTACCGTCTTCTATGATGTAATATAGTATTTGTTTTTTTTGTCCAAAAATGTATGAATTTAAATCCAGTTGGCTTTTTTCATAATTAAGGTCAGATTCAATTATTCTACTTATTGTTGAGAATGTTGATAGTATATACTCGACTTTATCTTCTATTATCCACTCAAATCTTTTGTTTTCTTCTGAGAGTAAGAATTCTATCTGAGTTTCAATGTGGGATTTATATGTATAGTAGGAAGAGAAGATTATTAATATGAATTGTATGATTATAGACACTGTTGACGTTACGATAAGTCTTTTTTCTAATTTCATTGTCTAACCTTCACTTTGCGCCCAACAACAATTAACCGAAGAGTTTTTATTCTGTAATGTTAGTCGTGATTGATATATTGTTCGCTCTATAAACTCAGTGTAGTTGTAATCCTCCTCACCTACCAGTCACAGAAATTAACCAATTTATTTGTCGTGTTATCTCATGCGTAGAAACCGGTTGGGATAAACTCTTTCAGGCGAACACTGTCAGAAATCGAAACGTTCTTTCAACAGTGCGCTTAGCATGGAAGTTTTGTGGCATTCTCGCTATCCAATAATAGTGGAGAGCTTGCTCTCAGCTGCGATCCCGCTTGTTCAAAGGCTATTCAAGCGTGCTTGTGTTTTGGGGAAATTATAAGGGGATCCTTCAGAGTTGAGCATTGTGATCTATACTCATCTATTGAAGCTAGTGATGTTTTTGGGGGTGCATAATGAAAGGAAAAATGAAAGATGAAGACAAACTATTTAAGCAAGCTATCAGCTATGGATTAAAACTTGCCGATATGCAAGGTTATCAAATCACCGACAAAAGAGCCTCTCAAAAGAGCGTTTCCAGAGCAGTATACTTGTTTTTAGTGAAAGTTCAGCTGCTTACCCCGCTTCCAGTAGATAAGACAGATGGGCCAAGTATCAAACGCAGACTTGCCGTCTGGATGAAGAGGGTTCTTAAGGAGTCATAATCAAGAACCCATCTCCCTAAGACACAGGACGTGAAGTATTGCTATTGAGTTTAGTTTATGGCGAGCGCCCTCTTAGCGCCGCGACAGCGGTTCTGAGAGAAAGGTGGCGAATAGAGCTAAGGGATTGAATGACTTAGCTGTCAGATTCCATTTGCTGCAATAGAATCACCGCTTGGGTACGATTCTTCACACCAAGCTTTCTGAATATCGCCGTCATATGTGCTTTGATTGTGGCTTCAGAGACATTTAAATCATAAGCAATTTGCTTGTTCAGTAAGCCATCAGACAACATGCCGAGTACTTTGTATTGTTGTGGAGTCAGTGTCGCCAGCTTTTCCGCAAGATCGTTATTCTCAGCACTATCAATCAATAACTCGGCAGGGAAGTAAGGTTCTCCATTCAATACCTGATTCAAAGCATTAATCAGTTCTCGCATGTCACTGGATTTAGGAATAAAGCCAAATGCGCGATGCGTTTTGGCTTGAGACACGATACTTGGCTCTTCACTGGCAGAGATAACGACGACCGGAATATCGGGATAGTCGGCACGTAGGTGAATGAGCCCGGACATGCCATTAGCGCCTGGCATTTTAAGGTCAAGCAAGATTAAGTCAGGTTCGTCATTCTTAGCCAGTAATCCAAGTAGCGAATCTAAGGAGTCCGCTTCTAGTAGATTGGCACCACTTATCGCCATGTGCACTGATTGGAACAGTGCATTTCTAAACAGAGGATGGTCATCGGCGATAATGATGGTGTAGCTGGGTTCCATAACATCTCAACTTTTTACGAAAGTGTTAATTTATATTATTAATTCAGACGGCTTTTTGAACAAATGAATCAAGGCAAAACTCTGATGAGAATCGAATTTTTATTATCAATCATGGGGTCAAAGTATCAATTAGCTGATTTTTACGAAGATGTTGCAAAAAGTCCTCCGCAGCAACAAAGCCGGTCAGGCGAGCGACAGGAATCGCATTTCCATTGGCATCCCAAAATTCAATGGTGGGAAGTCCCAGGACATCCATTGCTTTGAGCAACTCAATATCTTGTGGCTGGTTTTTGGTGACATCAGCTTGAAGTAACACAAATTGAGACAGCACGGGCTCGACCGAAGCATCGTGGAAGGTATATTTCTCAAACTCCTTGCAAGCCACGCACCAATCAGCATAGAAATCGAGCATGACTGGCTTTCTTGCTTGCTTAGCTTTAGCGAGCTCTGCGTTGAGTTCTGCTACATTACTGATTTGGATAAAACGAATGGATACTTCGCTGCCAATATTCTTGCTAGGGGTTCCAAACCAGTGATCGAGTATAGGTTGTGCGGAAGCAAATAAGCCTAAGATAGCAAGTATCCCGACGCAGCTTTGCTTCCAGCCGCCAAAGGGTAGAGCATTTTTTTGATGATACAGCCAACCAAAGGCCGCAATACCCAACAATGACCAAAGCACGCTGCTCCAAAACTCAGGTAGTAACCTTTCTAGTAGAAAGATTGGCGCGGCGAGTAGGACAAAGCCAAACAGTACTTTGACGCGTTCCATCCAACTACCCGCTTTGGGTAGTAGCTTATTGCCAAAGACTGCCGCAGCGATAAGTGGGATGCCCATTCCTAGTGCTAGAGCATACAGTGCGATACCGCCAGTGAGTAAGTCTCCGCTTTGGGCAACGTACAATAACGCGCCTGATAATGGAGCGGTGGTACAAGGAGAGCACACTAATCCGGAGATTGCTCCCATTGCAAAAACACCAAGTAGGTTACCACCTTGCTGTTTATTGCTGAGATTATTGAGCCACGTTTGCAGCCCGCTTGGCAATTGCAGAGTATACAAACCAAACATGGATAATGATAAAGCGACAAACAAGACACTCAGACCGATCAATACATAGGGGTGCTGCATTGCGGCTTGAAATTGCATTCCAGCTGACGCCACCACCAACCCTAAAAGGGTATAGGTCAGTGCCATGCCTTGCACGTAAACCATCGATAGTAAAAGTGCTTGCTTGTGACTGCGTCTACCACCACCTAAGACGATGCTGGTTAGAATGGGATACATAGGAAGAACACAAGGTGTGAAGGCGAGCCCTATGCCCAAAAGTAAAAATAGTGCTGGAGTCCACCAACTTTTCCCGAGCTGATCTGTTAGCTCATTGTCTCGAGTTTGTGTGGCGGCTGGTGGCGCTGTTTTCTCGGTATTTGTGTTAACCGCATTGATTTTATCGAGCGAGGCATCGTCAAAGCTGAAGGGTTTAATGTCGATGATGCGTGTTTCAGGAGGATAACAAAACCCTGCTTTGGCGCAGCCTTGATACTGGACGATAAGTTTAGCGTTTGCTTGATATTGGCTTAACGGGATGTCGATAAGTAATGGCTCAGTATAGATATTCACATCACCAAAGAACTCATCGTGATAAGGTTGGCCGTCTCGCATGTTGATGTGACCAACCAACACATTCTCACCGCTGATTGAGATACGATCTTGGTATAAGTAGTAGTCATCCTTTACCTGCCAATCAATGAAGATCTTATTACCCTGTTGGTAAAAATTCATTGGGAAGGCCTCGTCAACAGGTACAAACGTATTGGAAGCACTTGGTGTGAAAGCTGGCGCATTATTGGTATTACCAAACAACGCCCAACTCGGTGTAGAGAAGGCGATAGTAAAAAGCAGGACGAAATGAGACAAAATTCGGAACATATAAGCCAAGTAAACTCGATCGTGAATATGTTGAGGGTATCTTAACTTAAGACAGGAAGATAGGTGGTTTTGTTGCACGAAGGGTAAAAAAAGAGCGGCGTATTTACGCCGCTCTTTTTAGATTTCATGAGTGGGGCTTAACCAATCAAGATACCGCCGAAGGCGAAACCTAGTGCCACCGCTGTTGCGATAGTCACCACTCCAGGAACAAAGAATGGATGGTTAAAGACTAAGTTACCGATTCGTGTTGAACCTGTATCATCCATTTCTACTGCGGCTAGAAGCGTTGGGTAAGTCGGTAGTACGAATAGCGCACTCACTGCAGCAAATGAGGCAACGGCTGTCAGTGGAGCAACACCGATCGCTAGAGCTGCTGGCATCAGTGCAACCGTTGTTGCGCCTTGTGAGTAAAGCAGCATAGAAGCAAAGAAAAGAACCAGAGCTAGCATCCATGGATAATCAGCAAGTAGCGCACCTGCGAATTCTTTGATGCCGTCAACGTGTGCGTTAACGAACGTTGAACCTAACCATGCGACACCCAATACGCAGACACAGGCCGTCATACCTGAACGGAAAGTCGCGGCGGAAGGAATTTTAGACGCATCGATCTTTGTGGTCAGTGTGATGATGGTCGCTGCTGCTAGCATCACTGTCATAATCGCTTCGTTACGTCCAAGTGCCGGATTCTCAATTAGGCCAACAGAGCTAGAAATAGCCGCGGCATAACAAACGACGAAGGCAATAGCACCTAGGAAAATGTACGTTGCCTTTTTCGCTGTTGGCAGAATTTCACGTTTTTGAGCTGTGTTGAGTTTAATTAGACCCTGAGCAAGGCGCTCTTGATAAACGGGGTCGTCTTTGAGCTCGCTGCCCATGAAGTTGGCAACAAATGCCCCTACCATACAAGCGATAAAGGTAGTTGGTATACAAACCGCAAGTAGAGTTAGGTAATCAACACCCATCGGCGCTAGCATAGCAGCAAACGCGACAACCGCTGCTGAGATTGGAGACGCTGTGATAGCAATTTGCGATGCGACAACCGCGATAGACAGTGGACGAGATGGACGAACGCCTTGTCCTTTGGCAACTTCAGCAATGACGGGCAATGTGGAAAATGCAGTATGGCCAGTACCAGCCATGAGTGTCATCAAGAAAGTGACAATTGGAGCGTAAAAGGTAATCCTTTCTGGATGTTTACGGAGAAAGTCTTCGGCAACTTGCACTAGCCAATCCAGACCACCAGCGACTTGCATTGCAGCGATAGCAGTAATGACCGACATAATGATTAAGATAACATCTACCGGGATGTAAGCTTGATGTGTCGGAACCCCTAAGACCAAAGATAGGGAAATAACACCCGCACCACCCGCTAAACCAATTCCAATCCCGCCTATACGTGCGCCTAAATAGATAAACAGCAGTACGACGGCCAGTTCTATAGCAACCATAGCAATTCCTCGCATTATACCTTTGGGTTATTCGTGTAAACAACTGGAGGTATTTATTTGTGTCGTGTTATATAAGTTTTAAAAAGCTTTTAATTTGGCCTAGTGGCAATTAAAAAGGCTCTCCAAAAGGAGAGCCTTAAAAGCAGATTACTCGTAGCGTTTCGCTTTATACTGAGGTTTCATTAGATTGTCTACTGAGAATATATCATCAAGTTCTTCTTCTGATAGTAGACCTCTTTCAAGGACCACTTCACGAACACTCTTACCGGTTTCAGCACAAATTTTACCGACGATGTCGCCTTCATGGTGACCAATATATGGGTTAAGGTAAGTCACAATACCGATTGAGTTAAAGACGTAACCTTCACAAATTTCTTTGTTTACCGTAATACCCTCTACGCATTTATCACGAAGGTTGATACATGCATTCTTTAGAATCTCGAGTGATTCAAACATGCTCTGTGCAATGACCGGTTCCATAACGTTAAGCTGAAGCTGTCCACCTTCCGCTGCAAAAGAGATGGTATTGTCGTTACCAAGAACCTTAAAGCATACTTGGTTAACCACTTCTGGTACTACCGGGTTCACTTTTGCTGGCATGATTGATGAACCAGCTTGAAGTTCTGGTAGATTCAATTCGTTCAAACCCGTACGTGGGCCTGAAGACAATAAACGAAGGTCATTACAGATTTTAGAGAGTTTTACCGCCAAGCGCTTTAGAGCACCGTGTATCATGACATAAGCACCACAGTCTGATGTTGCTTCAATTAAATCTTCTGCCGGGACACATTCTAGTCCAGTTACTTCCGTGAGGTGTTTAACAGCGAGCTCTTGATAACCTTCGGCAGCATTCAGACCAGTACCGATCGCTGTCGCACCTAGGTTGACTTCAAGTAATAGCTTCGATGTGTAATCGAGGTTACGAATTTCTTCGTTTAAGGTGACAGCCCATGCATGGAACTCTTGACCTACGGTCATTGGCACGGCGTCTTGTAGCTGAGTACGACCCATTTTTAGAATGGTAGAGAACTCTTGGCTCTTGTCTTCAAATGCGCCTTTGAGATATTCGATAGCATCAATAAGCTTGCGAACACTGTTGAAAACTGCGATGCGGAAACCAGTTGGGTAAGCGCAGTTAGTTGATTGGCTCTTGTTTACATGGTCATTCGGGTTAATAAACTCATATTGCCCTTTTTCTTTGCCCATCAACTCAAGAGCAATATTGGCAATGACTTCGTTAGTGTTCATGTTCACAGACGTACCAGCACCACCTTGGAAAACATCCGATGGGAACTGATCCATGCATTTGCCAGTTTCTAAAATCACGTCACAGGCTTGAATAATGAAATGAGCAATATCTTTTGGAATGACACCAAGCTCCCTGTTAGCTAATGCTGCCGCTTTTTTGGTCATTACCATACCACGAACAAAGTCTGGCACATCAGAAATGGTGACGTTGGAGATATTAAAGTTTTCGATAGCGCGTAGCGTGTGAATGCCGTAGTAAGCATCCGCCGGGACATGACGTTGACCTAATAGATCTTCTTCAATACGAGTGGCTTGATTTGCTACAGGGTTAGCGTGTGTGGTTGTAGCCATATTATGGATCCTTAGATTATTGTTCTGCGTTGATTACAGTATATTTGCCAAATCTGTTTTAAGAATCCATTCGCCAGAATAATTGGCTAGTTATTACGTCCTGACTTATAGAGTACATATTACTTAAAGTAGCACACAAAAATAGTAGCCAGATCACCTTTTTCACCTAAAGTTTGCACAAGGTTGCGTAACGAGCCGGAGATGCGATGACCATCAAAAAAATTCATGGATAGAAGGCGCTCATTTACGCTTTGTAAAGCTAAATTTGTGGTTTGGATTGACGAAAACGCGCTTTTTATTTGTGGTTTGGTTCTAGGTCAGCGTAAACTGACATCAAACCAAGGAGGACGTTGTGTTTCCGATATTATTATTACTGTTTATTTTTGTGCCGATTATCGAAATTGGGTTGTTTATTCAAGTGGGTGGTTTCTTAGGACTCTGGCCAACAATCGGGTTAGTTTTACTAACCGCTTTTGTGGGGGCTTCTCTGGTAAGAAGCCAAGGTTTACAAACACTAATGTCGGTGCAAACACGACTTCAACAAGGTGAAATGCCAGCGCAGCAAATTGTCGAGGGTGTGATGTTGGCCGTCGCAGGTGTGCTACTACTCACTCCTGGTTTTATGACTGATGCCTTGGGCATGTTAGTGCTGTTGCCGGCTCCACGAGCGGCGATTGCCAAATACTTAATGAGTAAAATGGTCGTTAAAACGATGTCTGGTGGTGGATTCCACCAAGGCGGCTTTCAAGGGCATGACCCTTTTCAGCAAAATCCTTTCGATAAACACCAAGATGGACATACTTTCGAAGGTGAATATGAACGTAAGGATGACGATGACCGCAACAAATTAAATTAACACGATGTTTAAACGAGTTAAGCTGACCAAGCGCCGCTGGAATAACGTATTAATCATCGCTATCTCGGTATTTATGTTGTTGATGGCGGCGCCGAACCTCATTAAGCAGTACCTTCTTGAGCAAAAGGTAGCCCCTAAGACATTAACCGGTTATGTGTTAGACCCGAATGCGCAGCCTATTGAAATTAACTATGCGGGCATTCAATTTTATTTTGATGACGACACTTGGCATGCCATCCCAGAAAAATGGACACCAGAAGCGGCCAACGTTATTCAACGCTGGCAACAGATTCATGGAACGCCTGTGGATGAAGCGACCTACGCCAAACTGCAACCTGCATTGGAAAGCCCAATGACGGTAGAGGTATGGTATCAAGAGAAAGAAGAGCCTCAACGTATCACCGCCTACTCACTGAAAAAGTTCTGGCTTTTGAATACTTACGATGAAAATTGGGTTGCAGTCAGTTTTGAAGCCAGTAGTCTAATACCTACCGAAGACAACTAACAAAGAGCTCTTATGCCAGAGTTACCCGAAGTAGAAGTGTCTCGTCTTGGGATCAGCCCACACTTATTAGATGAGACCATCAAAGAAATTGTCGTGCGCCAGCGACAACTGCGCTGGTTGATCCCGGAAGAAATTCATCAGTTACACGGACAAGCGATCACTTCCATTCGTCGTCGAGCAAAGTATTTATTGATTGAGACGGAAGCAGGAACGGCGATCGTTCACTTGGGAATGTCTGGTAGCTTACGCGTTCTTGAAAACCCACCACCTGCAGACAAACATGACCATGTTGACCTAGTGTTGAGTAACGGCAAAGTGATGCGTTACAACGACCCACGCCGTTTTGGTGCTTGGCTTTGGTGCCCTCCTGGAGCGTCCCACGAGCTGTTGGCAAATTGTGGTCCAGAGCCACTAACAGAAGAGTTTTGTGCCGATTGGATGTTAGAACGAGCAAAGAACAAACGTGTGGCGGTAAAAACCTTCATTATGAATAATGCGAATGTTGTGGGAGTCGGCAATATCTACGCGTGTGAGTCATTGTTCAGTGCTGGAATTCACCCAACAACACCCGCTTATAAAGTCACGTTAACTCAGTGGCAGCGGCTGGTTGCAGAAATAAAGCGAGTATTAGCGCAGGCGATTGCACAAGGTGGCACGACGTTAAAAGACTTTTCGCAATCGGATGGTAAACCTGGTTACTTTGCTCAAGAGTTACAAGTATACGGGCGTGCGAATCAACCGTGTCAACAATGCACAGAGCCGATAGAGCAAATGAAAATCGGACAAAGAAATACGTTCTTTTGTTCCCATTGCCAACAGTGATAAGGTGTCTCGTTATCAAAAAAGAAGCGCTTGCCTTGGCAAGCGTTTCTTTTTGGGTAAGGCTTTACGAACTAGATATTGTCGTAGATACGAACACCATCACGCTGGGTTTCTAGCAGGTATAAGTTCCACATATATTGTTCGGGTCTATCTCGTAGCAAATCTTCAATCGCTTTATTCATCGCTCGTGCATCTTGCTCTTCATCGCCCGTCGGGAAGTTGTCAATAGCGGGCAAAATATGCACCTCATATTTGCTGGTTTTATCGTTATAGGCTGGCAGCACTGGGACGACTTTCGCTCGTGATAATCGCGACATTTTGCCAAAACCTTTTAACGTGGCTTTTTCGGTGGCAAAGAAAGGCACAAATACTGAGTTCTGCGGACCGTGATCCTCATCAGGGAGCCAATATCCGATATAACCATCTTTAATCGAGCGCACGAAGGGTTTTACACCGGCACTACGAGCGAAGATACGACCACCATATTGTATACGCTGCACATGCATCAGCCAGTCACCAATGGGGTTGTTTTGTGGTTTCATGATCGTTGCTACTTTATAGCCTTGTGCTGCGAGCATTACCGCTGGGTAATCTACCGCCCATGCGTGTGGTGCCAAGATGATCACATTTTCGCCGGCATCGAGCAGTGGCATCAGATTTTCTTCACCGATCATGATGCCACGTTTTTGATTGTGTTTAGTGGAACGAATCAAAAACTCTGAATAGCCCAACAAGTATTGACCTGCTTTAGCGAAGGTCTCTTCGACAATATGTTGTATTTCTTGCTCAGACTTTTCTGGAAAACACTTTTGTAGATTAAGGCGAGTGCGTCTTACAACACGGCCATTCTTGCCAACGATAATACCCGAGATATAACGAGCGAATTTATCGCGTGGTTTAGCAGGTACAAAAGCCAATAAAACGGCAAACAGAATACCGAGCCACGTTCCCCAATGTTTTGGGTGTAAAAACGCCCATTGGAATGTTGGGTTATAGAGGTTTTTGTCTATATTTTCTTGATTACTCATAAGGCTTCGCAGTTAAAGATAGCGTGAGTTAGTTTGAGTCTCATCTGGCACTGACTTAAATCGTTTATGCATCCACAGCCATTGTTCAGGTGCTCTTAGGATAATTTGCTCTACATATCGATTCATTAGTGCCGCAGCGGCTACTTCATCCTTTTGAGGATATTCATCTTCAATAGATTGGTTCGCTATGATTTCATACTGACCATTGTCATTCCTAAATCCAGAACCAGGTACGATAGCGCATTTACTGGTATAAGCCAAAATACTGGTACCAGTTGTTGTACAGGTTTCGTTGACGGCAAAGAAAGGGACAAAAACGCTCTTATTGTGCCCATAGTCTTGGTCTGGAAGGTAGAACAAGCGGTGACCTTGACGCATGACGCGGATCATTGATTTTAGGTCGGTGCGGTAGATCAGCTTGTTGCCGTTACGAGTTCGCCCTCTATATTGAATAAACTCGTAGGCAGGGTTGCTATGAGGTCGATAAGCCCCATAACCAGGAAGTCCTAGCACAGCGAAAGCTCGAGCGGTAATCTCGAGGTTTAACGCATGGACGCAGCACAACAGCACCCCTTTACCTTCGGCTTCGTGTCTTTCTAGCGCGCTGATATCTTGAGCAACCAAAATACGCTTAAAGCGCCACGTTGGCCAAAACCAAGTGATACCCGTTTCAATTAAAGCCATCCCTGAGTTCTTGAAGTTTTCTTCAATAAAAGCATCAAGCTCTGATGGGGTTTTCTCTGGAAAGGCGAGTTCTAAGTTGCGTCTTGCTATTTGAGCGCGCTTACCGCCAAATCGCATCCCAAACTTGCCCAAACCTCGTCCTAGTTTGAAGAGTAGAGAATAAGGAAGTAAATTCACAATGAGCGCGAGCAGACCAAACCCGAACCATACCCCCCAGTATTTAGGATGAAGTAACGATACGGTAAAGTCTGGCTTTTTATCTATTTTCATTCGGTTTACTGCAATTGTAGTTTTAGCAACGCCCAATATTCATCAAAGGTGGACGTTGGCGTGTATTTAAAGTCAGAACGAACAAAACGGTTTAGGCTTCCCTCAACTTGTCCGAGCAATTGTGCAGCTAAGATCTTTTCATCAACAGGGAAGCTCTTGCCTTCGCGAATCTTGCGCTCACGAAGAATTTGACGTAAAGATGTCTCAATTCTTTCATAAAGCTGATTAATTCGTTCGCGTAATCGTTCATTCTCAAACATTAGAGCATGACCAGAAAGAATGCGACTTAATCCTGGGTTGCGCTCAGAAAAGACAAGAATTAATTGAAGCACTAGACGGATGCGTGTCAGCGTGTCTTTTTCTTCATCAAGAATACGGTTAATGCGAGACATTAAAGATTCTTCGATAAACTCGATAAGCCCTTCAAACATACGGGCTTTGCTGGGAAAATGACGATAGAGCGCTGCTTCAGACACCCCAACTTGCTTGGCAAGTTTTGCGGTGGTGATGCGAGATGTTCCTTCGTTAGACTCAAGCATTTGAGCAAGAGCTTGAAGGATTTCCTCTTTTCTATTCGACTTTTTCGTAGCGGACATAAATCCTTTTCCTTTTGATTACTGCATGCCAATTTCAGCATGTTATCGCCCATAAGTAGATCTGTTAGTGTACCTAAGCGACTTATAACTACACAGTTCAACGTGGTAAATGGTTGAACTGTGTAACAATCTCTGTTTTGGGAAGTGCATTAACGGAAAGGCACTCTGTGATAAGTAGTGTGCTTAAGCGTGGCATGACTGACGTGTGCCACTATTTGTCATTAGATTTAGGCGATTTGTTCTGAGATAGTTTCCCAAATGGCATGACTTAACTCAGTTTTCATTGCATTGCCTAATGACTTGCTACCGCCTTGCCAATATACGGTAATCGCATTTGAGTCACTGTTAAAGCCCTGACCTGCAATAGACACATCATTTGCACAAATCATATCCAGATTCTTACGTTGTAGTTTGTCTAAAGCGTACGCCTCGACATCTTGAGTCTCTGCGGCAAAGCCGACAGTAAAGGGACGAGATTCTAACAATGATGCTACCGAGGCAATGATGTCAGGGTTCTTCACCATAGTGATTTGCATATCGTCTTTATCTGCGGTTTTCTTTATTTTTTGCGTAGCAATATCAAGCGGACGATAATCGGCCACAGCGGCGCAGCCAATGAAGATATCATGACACGTGGCATTTGCTAAGGCAGCTTGATGCATTTCTTCCGCGCTGACAACGTTAATACGTTTTACCCCATTAGGTGTTGGGAGTGTCACAGGGCCTGAAATCAGTGTTACGTCAGCACCGAGTTGCTGTGCTGCTTGAGCTAAAGCGAAGCCCATTTTTCCTGAACTGTGGTTAGAAATATAACGGACAGGATCGATGGCTTCGCGGGTCGGTCCTGCGGTAATGACGACGGATTTTCCTGCCAGCAACTTAGGGCCAAAAAACTGCTCACATTTCTCGACTAATTGCATAGGTTCAAGCATACGACCTGGGCCAACATCACCGCAGGCTTGCTCCCCAGCCGCTGGCCCCCAAATCATCATGTTTCGGCGAGAGAGGGTGGCGATATTTTCTTGAGTGGCTACGTTGAGGTACATTTGTTGGTTCATTGCCGGTGAAACTGCAACCGGGGCATCCGTGGCGAGAACGAGTGTAGACAGTAAGTCATTACCCATACCTGCCGACATTCTTGCAATGAGGTCGGCTGTCGCCGGCGCTAAAAGAACCAGATCCGCCCATTTGGCTAATTCAATATGTCCCATTGACGCTTCTGCAGCAGGGTCGAGTAAACTGTCGGAAACTGGTCTGCCGGAAACCGCTTGCATGGTGAGGGGAGTAATGAACTCTTTAGCCGCTTTCGTCATGACGACCTGAACCTGTGCTCCACGCTCAATGAGTCGTCGAGTCAGCTCCGCACATTTATAGGCTGCGATGCCACCGCTAATGCCTAAGAGTATTTTCTTTCCAGCTAATGTTCGCATAACCAGCTCCTTAAATTTTTCTGCGGCTAAGATACCAAATGCGTTGATGTCCCGCCACTTTCAAGGGGCTTACTGTCTAAAGTACTTTTTGATAAACCGCATAGTTACATAGCAATACGTACTGATTCGCAGCTTCTATGCTGTCATCTGTCTATTTCTCGCAAATTAAGTAATAAAGCAAAGACCCAAGGTCTAACTCAAATTTCCATTATGGTTCTAAAACACTTACCCAGTGAATCATTGCCGCGAGAGAAGCTACTCAATAGAGGAAGTCATGCGCTTAGTGATGCTGAGTTGCTGGCTATCTTTTTGCGCACCGGCACAAAGGGGATGAATGTACTGCAGTTGGCTGATGCCTTGTTGTCAGATTTCGGCTCACTGAGAGCGTTGTTTACGGCTAATCGGGAGGTGTTTTGTCAGCGAAAGGGGTTAGGTCTGGCAAAATATGTTCAATTACAAGCTGTATTGGAAATGAGTCAGCGTTACTTAAGTGAGACCATACAGCGAGGAGACAGCCTAAATAGTCCAGAACAAACCAAACATTATTTAATGAGCGTTTTGCGAGATCGGCATAGAGAGGCCTTCTATGTTTTGTTCTTAGATAACCAAAATCGTGTTATTGCTGGTGAAATTATGTTTGAAGGGACCATAGATGCGGCATCGGTTTACCCACGGGAAGTGGTAAAGCGAGCCCTGTATCATAATGCGGCGGCGATTATCTTGTCTCACAACCACCCTTCAGGTGTGGCTGAGCCAAGCCAAGCGGATAGACGGATTACCAGACGGTTAACCGATGCACTTGGTCTGGTTGATATTCGAGTTTTAGATCATTTTGTCGTGGGGGATGGCGAAGTGGTCTCTTTTGCCGAAAGAGGCTGGATTTAATGGCTTAAATAGAGGAAAGTACATTTTATTGCAATAACTGTGATACAGAGCTTTTGTTTTGGTGATTTTCTGCTATGATTCGCGCACTAAATTATCAACCAACATCAGCTCAAAGTGAAAAAGATCAGCAAATCCTTAAAAAAGGATCTGTTCGGGTCTTGAGCAATGCATGTCAAGTTAGTATAATGCGCGACCTTTGATAGCCTTGTATGGGTATTCCATAATGGTTATGGCCTCTTATAATTGAGGTTCGGCCACCAAGGTTGATATCGAGCTGAAACGATTTGGAGAAGACATTCATGTCCCGAGTATGCCAAGTAACTGGTAAGCGTCCTGTAACGGGTAACAACCGTTCACACGCACGAAATGCTACCAAGCGTCGTTTTCTGCCGAACCTACAAACTCATCGTTTCTGGGTAGAAAGCGAAAAACGCTTTGTTAAACTACGTCTAACCGCTAAGGGTATGCGTATTATTGATAAGAAAGGCATCGATGCTGTTCTTGTTGATATCCGCGCTCGTGGCGAGAACGTATAAGAGGAATTAAGCAATGGCTAAAGGCATTCGTGAGAAAATTCGCCTAGTATCTTCTGCAGGTACTGGTCACTTCTACACAACTGACAAGAACAAGCGTAACATGCCAGGCAAATTTGAGATCAAAAAGTTTGATCCAGTTGTTCGCCAACACGTTATGTACAAAGAAGCTAAAATCAAGTAATTGATAAGTTTCTACTTGTTAAGTATTGAAAACCCAGCTTAGTGCTGGGTTTTTTATTATCTAAAGCATCACAAAAGCGCTTAGAGCGCGCCTTCAAAGCCGAGTTGACGCCATGCTTCATAAGCGATGATTGCTACGGCGTTAGATAAATTCAAACTACGAGCGTCCGGCATCATTGGAATACGAATTCGTTGCTCCATAGGTAAGCTTTCAATTACTTCTGCTGGGAGTCCGCGAGTCTCCGGTCCAAATAAGAGTACATCACCGTGCTGATACTGAGCGTCGGTATGATGTCCTGTTGTTTTTGTGGTGCAGGCAAATAAGCGGTAGTCAGGATTATGCTGTTTGAGGTAAGCGATAAAAGCAGCGTAGTCTTTATGACGTTTCACGCGCGCTAGGTCGTGGTAGTCAAGACCGGCACGACGCACTTTCTTCTCTTCTAAATCAAAACCAAGCGGTTCAATTAAGTGTAAGTTTGCGCCGCAGTTAGCACAAAGTCGGATGATGTTTCCGGTGTTTGGCGCAATTTCAGGCTCGTAAAGGGCAATATCAAACATAGTGGATGTCGACTCAAATCAAATCATGGAGTGAGTATACCTGAAGTGATGAGAACGTGAGGCGACTAATTACAATAATGACATCATCCCGAAGTATAACGTCATCCTTGCGTATGCAGGGATCTCCCTAAAGCGATCACTCGACCTTAAGAAAATTCCTGCCTACACATGCACACAGCAAGTAGAATGACGAGCGAGCCAAAAGATGCTCGTTCCCTGATTACAGTTTTTCAGTCACTGCTAATGTCGCCGCCAACATATCGCGACCAAACATAATGCTTCGCTCTGGTGACCAACCGTAGAAAGGATCAGGATAGTTGTTGTTATCCTTAAATGGCATTTCAATGGTGTAAGACAGGCACTTAAATTGCTCTGCAACCCAATTAGAGCCAACCGTTAGGTTAGCTTTGCCCGGTTCATCCTTATCGTAGCCATAGTCATCTTGGAACTCAGGTGTGATAGTCAGTAGTGCTTGCTTGAACGCCGACTCTAGTGATGCCAAGCGTTCATCATAAGATGGTATACCTTCAGAACCCGCAGCAAAGTTGTATGGAATTGCTTCGTCGCCGTGGATATCAAGGAACATGTCCACGCCAGTTTTCAGCATACGTTCGCGTACTAAGTAAACTTCAGGACTTTTCTCCATTGAAGGCGTTTGCCATTCACGATTAAGGTTCACGCCTATAGTGTTCGTTCTGAGGTGGCCGCGAATGCTGCCATCAGGATTCATATTTGGGACGACATAAACAACGGCTTGTTCGAGCAGGGCTTGAGCGGCAGTATCAGTGTCGTCAACAAGGCGTTGAATCATGCCTTCAATAAACCATTCTGCCATAGACTCGCCTGGATGCTGGCGTGCAATCACCCAAATGTTCTTTTTACCTTCTTCAGGCTCACCAAACGTTAGCAACGACATATCGTTACCATCGAGAGTGTGGCCTAGGGTTTCAAGCGTGCAGTGATGTTCATTTTGAGCCATATGCAGTAAGTCGAGATGGCGATCGTAACTATAAGGTGCAAAGTAAGCGAAATACATTGAACCTCTCTCTGGAAGAACCGTGCAGCTCAATGTGTCCCCATCGAACTCGCAAGGAATTCGGAACCACTCCTCACGGTCATAAGAGGCAACAATATCGTAACCCTTCCAGCCTTCAGGGTAGGCCGATTTAGCTAAATCAATAATTTTAATGGTATGTGCTAGTTCAGGCGTCGACTCTAAGCGAAAGTGAAACCACTGATAAAACTCTGACTGATTGTCGTTGACGATTTTAAGTTGGATATCATTGTTGTCGTCGGCTTTAACGACTTGGATATTGCCACTTTCAAAGTTGCTGAAGATTTTCATCGGCTTAGTTCTCTTTATTCGGTGTATTGAGCAAGACCTCGAGGCTACCACATACCATGGCTATTTGAGTATAAATACAATGTCAGATTCGTGCCGATTTTATAACGGTAACTCAACATGCATCTTCAAACCGCCCAATCGACTTCTAGATGCCTCTATCTGACCGCTATGCTGCAAAATGGCGCTCTGAGTAATCGCCAGCCCCAAGCCGGTACCACCAGAATCGCGATCGCGCGCTTTTGACACTCGGTAGAACGGACGGAAAATATCTTGTAGTTCATCGTCAGGCACACCAGGACCATCATCTTCTACGACAATGCGTAACGTATCTTTATCAGTCGACAAAGTAATATTAATGGCCGTTTTACCGTAACGAATGGCATTTCTCACAATATTTTCAATGGCACTCATCAGCAATTTAGGATTGCCAGAAATAGAGACATCCGGGATCTCAGAAAATCGCAGTGTTTTGCCTAATTGCTCGGCTTCAAATTTAGCATCACTAAAGATCTCTTCCCATAAGCTACTCGCAGGTTGAGATTCGCGAGTCACATGGCTGTCGGTGTTCATGCGTGATAGTTCCAACAGTTCACCAATCATTTGCTCCAACCGCTGGGCCTCAGTATCAATTCGCAATAGTTCTTGGCTCTCGCCCTGTTTGCGTGTTGCTAATGCGGTCGCCATCCTCAGGCGAGTGAGAGGGGAGCGAAGTTCGTGAGAAATATCGGACAATAGACGCTGTTGCCCAGAGATCATCTGATTGACAGCCATCACCATCTGATTAAAACTGCTGCCGGCTTGTTTGAACTCGGACATGCCTTTTTCTAGCTCAGGATCTTGTTTGAATTCGCCATTGGCGACTCGCTTAGCCGCTAGCTCCAACCTTCTTGCTGGTTGGCTTAATGCCCAGGCCAGCCATAACAGTAAAGGTGTACTGACCGCCATCACGGCAAATAACAGCTGAAAGGGTTTATCAAACATACGCAGTAAAAAAGGTGGCGGCTCGGTCCAGCGCAATCCGATATAAAGGTATAGCTCTTGATTTGCCAATTTAATGGGAACGGGGCCAGCCAGCATGTAACGCCCATAGAGTTTCTGCATAGGGGTATCAAAAGAATCGACAGACGTAATGAAGTTCTTTAACACTTTGGTCTTAAAATCAGGGTTTTTCTGCGTGCTGAGAATATTGCCTTCTTGATCGACAATAAACACACTTGGGGCACGCTGTTTGTGGTTTCCTTTATGTCTAGACTCTGGCTTATCAAGTTGATAGATAATGCGCCCAAGATTACTTTGCCCTGCGAAACGTTTTTCTACTTTATCTCTTAGCGACAGCAGTTGCTCGAGTGGCTCTCCTGAAATCTCTTTAGTAACGCGTGGGTCAAGGTGCGGCAGTGCAAGCACTGCGATCAAGACCAAGAGCATCGTCAACCAGAAAATGGCAAAGATACGGCCGTAAAGGCTGGTTATCTTGGGCAATTTCATTGTTACTCCTTAACCAGTAAGTAGCCACGTCCACGCAGGGTTTTGATGCGTGGTTTTCCATCTGGTTTTTTTGGCAACTTCTTACGTAAATTGGAGACGTGCATATCCACCGCGCGATCAAAAGCCGATAACCGTTTGCCAAGAACATCAAGACTTAAGGATTCTTTGGTTAACGCCTCTCCAGGCTTTTGAACAAAATAGTGCAAAAGGGCAAACTCTGTCGTCGTTAAATCCAACAACTGGCTTTGGCAGTGAGCTTCTTGTTTCCCTGGGAACACTTGAATGTCTTCAAACGCTACACAGTCAGAAGAGGCTGTTTCTGGTTTACTTTGAGTACGGCGAAGAATGGCTTTAATACGAGCAAGTAATTCTCTATCGCTAAAAGGTTTTGGAAGATAGTCATCTGCACCCAATTCAAGGCCGATAACACGATCAATTTCTTCACCTTTAGCCGTGAGCATCAGAACGGGGGTTTCCCACTTTTCACGTAGTTTTTTGAGCGTGTCCATACCATTGAGTCGCGGCATCATGACATCCATTAATACCAGATCGATATCGTTATGCATTGCCTCTAAACCTGCGATGCCATCATTCGCTTCAGACGTCTCAAACCCTTCAAAGCTGAGTATATCTTTGAGTAGACTGGTTAGCTCTGTGTCGTCATCAATGATAAGTATGTGTGCCATAAACTACCTCTGTATTGTTCTATGCCCTGTAATAATAAAGCGTTAAATATTAGAAAAAGCGATCTTTACGATTCTTTACGCTCACTGTACGTTACTTTACTCACCAGGCCCTATTCTATACTCAAGCGCTGCAGAGGCAGCCATGGTATGAATCACATAAGGGTAAAGATTATGAAAATGTCAAAGAAACTGGTTATCGCTGCAACGGTTCTTCCATTAGTGCTTGGCTCAGCAAGCGCCTTGGCATACGGCGGCGGTAAAGGTGGCCACCATGGTAAAGGTGGCGAGGGTATGTGTGGTGGCTTTGATGGTAAACGCATGTTCCGTGAACTCGATTTGACCGATGCTCAGAAAGATCAAATGAAAGAACTGCGTCAAGCCAACAGAGACGCGATGCATGCGAAGTTCTCTGGTGACTTTGCAACTAAGCAAGCGGAAATGCAAGCTCGCCAACAAAAGATGCAAGATTTAGTGCTTGCCGATAGTTTTGATGCCGATGCTGCTAATGCACTTGCATCAGAAATGGTACAGCAGCAAACCGAACGCCGTGTACAAATGCTAGAAAGACAGCATGAGATGTTAAACATCCTAACGCCAGAGCAGAAAGTGAAGTTCAAAGAGCTTCAAAAAGAGCGTATGGAAAGATGTTTCTCTAAAATGGAATCTCGTGCAGCAAAACACGCTAACTAGTACGAGCAGTCCCTTCTAGACAATAGTGAAAGCTCCATGCCTTTTTAATGCATGGAGTTTTTTGTATATTTCACTCTAGGCGACGGCCATCTGGATAATGTTGTCGGTAAAGCCGACCCAATAGTTTTTCTATTTTTGTGAGGATTTATCGGTATACTTGCGGTTATGTTTTGAAATGACCTCAAGGTGCCAAAGTGAGTATCACCCAGAACAAATATGCAAGGCTTGTCACCGTTGCTGCTTGGACTGCAACAACCATTGCGAGCTTACTGTTTATTGTGAAGGTGCTGGCTTGGTGGGTAACCGGTTCAGTGAGCTTGTTGGCATCGTTGATAGACTCGGTCATCGATATTGCCGCCTCAGTGATCAACTTACTGGTTTTACGCTACTCTTTGCAGCCTGCCGATAAAGAACATACTTTTGGTCACGGTAAGGCGGAATCTCTAGCTGCACTGGCTCAAGCCATGTTTATTTCCGGCTCGGCATGTTTCCTTATTCTCAATGGTGTTGATCGCTTTTTCCGACCACAAGAACTTAACTCGCCAGAGTTAGGTATTTTTGTCAGCTTGTTTGCCTTCCTCGCGACTTCTGGGTTGGTTGTGTTTCAAAAGTATGTGGTGAAACAAACAGGTAGCCAAGCCATTGCCGCAGACTCTTTACACTATCAAACTGACCTGTATATGAATGCGGCTATTATGGTGGCATTAGGCTTAAGTTGGTATGGCATCAACCAAGCCGATGCTTTCTTTGCTGTTGGCATTGGGATCTTTATTTTAGTAAGCGCCGTAAAAATGGCTTACGGTGCTATTCAGTCTTTGTTAGACCGACAGTTGCCAGAAGAAGAGTTAACTAAAATTCGTGAGATAAGTACGGCCGTTGAAGGCGTGATTGGTATTCATCAACTTCGAACGCGAATGTCTGGTCCGGTCCGTTTTATTCAGTTACATCTTGAACTTGATGATGATTTGCGTTTGATAGAGGCTCATAAAATCGCAGACCGTGCTGAATCTAAATTGAAGCAGGCCTTTCCTGGCGCCGATGTGATCATTCATCAAGATCCGTATTCGGTGGTGTTAACTGAAGAAAAACAGCAGAAAGAGCAGGGCTGGTAGTTAACTAACAAAATGGGCTAGTAAGCGGCATGGCGAATGAAAATGGCAAGTTCAAAATGGATTGTCTATTATCAAGGCTCATGATAAAAAGTGCGATTCTGATGTGAATCAACACAATAGTTCTTATAAACTGTAATACTCTTACATAAGTAATAAAGTTACGTCGATGTTGTTGTGGGGAACGCATCGAATCATCGTAGCGATAACAAGAATTCTGTGCGTTGCGCAAGCAATAAGCGGCGTACTCAAAATTGAAATTAGATTGCCAAATCGAGGGTGAGCATGATTAAGAAAATCGGTGTTTTGACAAGTGGTGGTGATGCACCAGGTATGAATGCTGCGGTACGTGGTGTAGTTCGTACGGCTTTGTCAGCGGATTTAGAAGTATATGGCGTGTATGACGGTTACCTAGGTCTTTATGAAGACCGCATCAAAAAGCTAGATCGCTCTAGCGTATCTGATGTGATTAACCGTGGTGGTACGTTCTTAGGTTCAGCACGCTTCCCTGAATTTAAAGAAGTAGAAGTTCGTGAGAAAGCGATTGAAAACCTTAAGAAACACGGTATCGATGCACTAGTCGTTATCGGTGGCGACGGTTCGTACATGGGTGCGAAGAAACTGACTGAGATGGGCTACCCATGTATTGGTCTGCCAGGCACTATTGATAACGATATCGCAGGTACTGACTACACAATCGGTTATCTAACTGCGCTTAATACAGTTATTGATGCGATTGACCGTCTACGTGACACGTCTTCATCTCACCAACGTATCTCTATCGTTGAAATCATGGGCCGTCACTGTGGTGACCTAACGCTTATGTCAGCGATTGCTGGTGGTTGTGAATACATGATCACTCCAGAAACTGGCCTAAACAAAGAGCAACTTATTAGCAATATCCAAGATGGAATTGCGAAAGGTAAGAAGCACGCGATTATCGCACTCACTGAGCTTATGATGGATGCGACTGAGCTTGCCAAAGAGATCGAAACTGCAACTGGTCGTGAAACTCGTGCAACTGTTCTAGGTCATATCCAGCGTGGTGGTCGTCCAACAGCGTTTGACCGCGTCCTTGCGTCTCGCATGGGTAACTACGCAGTGCATCTTCTAATGGAAGGTCACGGTGGTCGTTGTGTTGGTATTCAGAAAGAGCAACTAGTACACCATGACATCATTGATGCGATCGAAAATATGAAGCGTCCAGTTCGTGATGACCTATTCAAAGTTGCTGAAGAGTTGTTCTAATCGACATTGATTCAAAAGATAACAAACCGCGGCTTAAGTCGCGGTTTTTTTACGCCTTAATAAAATGAAAGCATAAAAAAACAGGCTCGATGAGCCTGTTTTCCAGTAATGCGATAAGCGATTACTTAGCTTTTGCTGTTGCCGCTGCTTTAGCGATGGCTGCGAAGCTCTTAGCATCTAGAGATGCACCACCAACTAGAGCACCATCGATGTCTGGTTGTGAGAAGTATGCTTCAGCGTTCTCTGGCTTAACAGAACCACCGTATTGGATGATAACTTGCTCAGCAACTGCTTCGTCTTTTGCTGCAATTAAAGCACGGATAGAAGCGTGAATGCGTTGTGCATCTTCTGCTGTTGCTGCTTTACCAGTACCGATAGCCCAGATTGGCTCGTATGCGATGATAGCGCCGTTTAGCGCTTCAACACCGTATGCGTCGATTACTGCGTTGATTTGACGTGCACAAACTGCTTCAGTTTCGCCTGCTTCGTTTTGCGCTTCAGATTCACCGATACAGAAAACTGGCGTTAGGCCATTTTCTTTTAGGAATGCGAATTTCTTAGCGATGAACTCATCAGATTCGTTGTGGTATTCACGACGCTCTGAGTGACCGATGATGATGTGAGAAGCACCAAAATCTTTAAGCATCTCTGGAGACATGTCGCCAGTGAATGCACCGCTGTTGTTTAGGTCTGTGTTTTGAGCGCCAAGAATGATCTTGTTACCGCCTTCAGCGATTAGACGCTCTGCTAGGTCGATGTACAGTGCAGGTGGAGCTACCGCCACGTCTACACCAGTTACACCTTCAAGTTCAGCGTTTAGGCCAGTTAGCAGCTCAGTTACCATTGCTTTGCTACCGTTGAGTTTCCAGTTACCCATAACTACAGGTTGACGCATGAGATTTTCTCCAAAATCAGTGTTTGTAAAAAACGAATGTAAAAAATAAACGTGATTACGAAAGAATATAACAGATTAACTCAAGTAGATCATGACTGGAGTCATTTCTTTATCGCTTTGACGTTTTATTCTAGTAAACAAAACCAGAATCTCACCAGAGTGATCCAGTAAACAGAATAATAGAATACTTCTCGGAATTTTCCTTATAGCTTGTTATACCTTGTCGCTTGATGGTTAAAAATAGGGACGTAGCATGCCGAACCTTGTACTAGAGTACTCAAATACTGCGGATGAAAGACTGAATGTTCAGGGGTTACTGGAAGACTTACATCGAGTCACGCTAAACTGTGGGTTATTCGAGAAAGATTCTGTGAAATCACGTTCGTTGCGCAGCCACAACTGGTTGATTGGCGAGTCCGGAGACAGTGAGGATTTTCTACATATTAGTTTTGAACTTTTGTCTGGTCGCACTGAGGAGCAGAAAAGAGAACTTTCGAGAAAGTTGATGGAAGTGCTTCGAGAGCAGGCGGGACATATCAAAAGCTTAACGGTCAATGTCCGAGATATGGATAAAAGCTGCTTTCAAAAAATTACCAATTAAAAAGAGATTATGTGATGTCGTTTAAATCGTTACTGTTTTCGTTTGAAGGTCGTGTTGGGCGTAAAATATTTTGGATTTGGAATGTTTTTTATTACCTAGCTATTATTTTCTTTTTGAAAGGTATGGTTGAGCTGGCCCCACAGTGGGTGAACATTCTAGTGCCAATCTTTTTACTCATCCTTTTGATCCCAGACTTAGCGATTACGGCGAAGCGTTGGCATGACCGCAATAGATCGAGTTGGTGGCTGCTGCTCAACATTCCACTGGTTTTTGGACGTATGAGTTTACCCACATTGGACCCAGCAACGGCGGTACAACCTTCAATGGCTCAGAGTGTGATCTCGTTTGCTTCACTCGCTTGTGGTCTTTGGATATTAATTGAATGCGGCTTTATGAAAGGCACCCAAGGTCAAAACCAATATGGGCAAGAACCGCAGTAAGTTCATTTAACGCCAATCGTCAGATTTAGAAAAAGGGACGATTTCAGCGCCGTTTTCTACACTGGGCGCGTTGCCGTTCAGCGCTTGAGAGAATTTGATAATTTGACGATGCAGTTCCTGGCGCAGCAAAATGTTGGCATGAATGGGGTTCTTAGCATGCTGTAGAATCCGTTCAATGTGACTTTGCTGGGCGTGCAATCTAGGCTGCATGTCGGTAGAACAAGATGCGATAAACTGCTCAGTTAAATCATGACGTAATTGACTGAGTTGCTCTGGGTTATGTTTGGCCATAGCGACGAGTTCATCGAATGAAGGTAAACGAATAGAGGGGTCCATGTGCTTTCCTCGCTAAAATAATCTCCATGCATATAGATAGCGTAGGAGTTAATGAGAAAAGACACAATAAAACTTCCAGCAGTCTCAACGGTAAGACGAGAACCTTCCGGTCGCACTTGTAAGCTTAGACTTTGTTATTAAAGGTGTATACGCAGCGACGAGCACCTTGCACGATGTGCTCATCTCGTCGAACTGAAATATCGCTGCCAACCAAAGCTTGAAAGACATTGAGCTCAGACTGACACAGGGTCTCGCAGCGCTGTGCCGCTTTGCAAATTGGGCAATGGTTTTCAATTAACAGAAAACCATCTTCCGTTGCTTGATACTCTGCCATGTAGCCGTCTTGGTCACGTAACTCAGTGAGCTTCTTCACTTTGCTTTGTAGGTCAGGCAGGCTATCAAAATGAGGTCGATAGGTTGCGAGCGTATTCACTTCACGCTCTTTTGATATTTTATTCAGGCCTTCAGAACCAAACACTTGCTCAATCGCATCAATAAACTGAACCGTTAAATCGCTGTGGCGGTCTGAAAATTGAGCATGTCCTTTTGCGGTGAGTGACCAATGACGATTAGGACGACCTACTTTGACTTTGACATCTTCAAAACGCAGAAACCCTTCTTCTTCCAGTCCCTGTAAGTGTTGTCTAGCACCCATCGTGGTGATGCTTAAACGTAAAGCGATCTGTTTAGCAGTGACTGCGCCTTCTCGTTTAATGATGTCAATGATCTGGTCAGTGGCTTTCATCAGTGCGTCCGTTTCTGTTAAATCAGCCTAAGGGTAATGATAGTTGAGGTATTATGGCGAATAAGGTTAATAAAGCAAATTATTTACTATCGTCACCATAGATGAAAAAAACGCTGGCCATAGCCAGCGCTTTGTTCCAATGATGGCGATTACAAGATGATATCGCGGATCTCTGGATCTTTACGCTCTAAATAGTGCGTCGATTTGATACGGCGGATCGTACGGCAACGACCACGAATAAGCAGTGTTTCAGTCGTTGCAATGTTGCCTTGGCGAGCAATGCCCTCTAACAGATCACCTTTAGTAATACCGGTTGCCGAGAAAATGACATTATCACTGCGAGCCATATCTTCCATGCGAAGAACAACGTTCGCCTCAACGCCCATTTGCGCACAGCGTTCAAGTTCAAGCTCACCCGCTTTGCGATTTTCTTCGTTGTCGCCTTTTACTTCGTGACGTGGCAGTAGTCGGCCATGCATATCACCATCTAAGGCGCGAATCACAGCGGCAGAAACCACTCCTTCAGGTGCGCCGCCAATACAATACATAACGTCTACTTCACTATCTGGCATACAAGTGAGAATAGAGGCTGCGACATCACCATCGGGCACTGCAAATACACGTACGCCCATGGCTTGCATCTTTGCGATGACATCATCATGGCGCGGTTTCGCGAGCGTAGTAACGACAAGCGTATCAAGAGGCTTACCTAGCGCTGCGGCAATGTTAGTAAGATTATCTGACAGTGGCTTATTGAGATCGATAACCCCTTTTGCTCCAGGGCCGACCACCAGCTTCTCCATGTACATATCAGGTGCTTTCAAGAAGCTGCCTTTTTCACCAGCGGCTAGAACAGCAAGTGCATTTGACTGGCCCATTGCTGTCATACGCGTACCTTCGATAGGATCTACCGCGATATCGACGGCATCACCACCAAGACCGACTTGTTCACCGATATATAGCATAGGCGCATCATCAATTTCACCTTCACCAATAACAATTTCACCTTCGATATCGGTTTTGTTCAGTAGGCTGCGCATGACTTCAACTGCGGCACCATCCGCAGCATTTTTATCGCCACGTCCAAGCCATTTATAACCTGCTAAGGCGGCACCTTCGGTAACTCGTGAAAAAGCCATCGCTAAATCGCGCTTCATACTGACTCCAATTAAATGAAAAATGACAAAAGGATTTCTGGCGCGAATTCTAGCACATCCCAAAGGAAACGTTTGCTTTTTTGTGGATTTGGCCGCTATCTTGTCGCTAAGTGATGATGACTCATTAAGAAAATGCAAGACAAAAGGTCAGAGTAGGGTGATAGCAGGTTAGCTTTGACAAGCTTTAGGTAAAGCTTATGTCATTTTGCGATGCTTTTTTGACCGAATGGTGAAAAATCTGCAATATAGGGCGTGTCTATCTTCTCTATGCTGAGTAGAATGGGACAATATAGAGTATGAAGTCTTTTCATGTCACAGAATTAAATTAAGGGTAGGCCGAGATGTCTTTTGAAGTACTGGAACAACTAGAAGCAAAAATTCAAACTGCAGTTGACACAATCGCGCTTCTTCAAATGGAAGTTGAAGAACTGAAAGAAGAAAAAGTGCAACTAGCAAATCAAGCGGAAGAGCTACGTAATAGCCGTGAAGAATTGGTTCAAAAGACTGAGCAAATGCAACGTGAGCACGGCCAATGGCAAGAGCGTATTCGTAACCTGCTTGGTAAAATGGACGAAGTAGAGTAATTCATTCGTCAAACGTATTCGAAAAGCACTCATTTGAGTGCTTTTTTTATATCATTTGGTCTAACCAGTGTAACTCACCGTCTCTTGACTTTTCGTACACAACTTGAGCACGTATACTAACCCCAACTAGGGAAAGGAAAAGTTAGAATGAAAACACGTGACAAAATAGTGTATGCCGCCCTCGACTTATTTAATTTAGATGGCGAGCGCAACGTGACGACCAACCATATTGCGGCTCATATCGAGATTAGCCCAGGAAACCTCTATTACCACTTTCGCAACAAGCAAGAAATCGTCAGAGAGATCTTTGCTTTGTATTCGCAAGAACTCATCGAGCGTTTTACGCCGATCCAAGGTCAGCAAGAAAGTTTGGCACTCTTAAAACACTACCTTGATTCTATCTTTAACCTGATGTGGAAATACCGTTTCTTCTACGCTAACTTACCAGAGATACTTCAGCGTGACCCTAAATTGCATGATGAGTATATTGAGGTGCAAGAGCGACTCCAAGGTAACTTGGTGAACATTCTAAGGGCATTCGTCGAGCTTGACTTACTCGCTATTAATGAGAAAGAACTCAAGTCATTAGTGACCACATTGCATATGATGGCAGTGGGTTGGCTTAGCTACCAATCTGCGATGTCTCCAAAAACCAAAATCACCGAAGAGGTGATTCAGCAAGGCATGCTTCATATGATTAATGTCGTGAAGCCACTCTCGACGGCAAAAGGTCGCGAACAGCTATCGCTTTTGGAAGATGGAGTAAAAATGATGGGGACAGCAGAGAGTCGTTCGTTCTAATGGTATGATATATAGTCAATTCATCTTGCAACAAACCCTACATCCTTAGTAGGGTTTGTTGTTTTAGAAGCAAAGAGAACGCTAGGATGGTAATGTCATGGTCAACAAAGAAACCAGCATGAAAGCGCACTATGACGTGTTTAATGGCGATGCGGATGGCATCCTGTCTTTACTGCAATTACGACTGGCTCATCCTAAAGAAACACGATTGATATCAGGTATTAAGCGAGATATTGCTTTATTACAGCGGGTTCCTGTTGAACAGGCGAGATCGGTGACCGTACTCGATATTTCAATGGATAAAAATCAGGCCGCACTAGCTGAGCTTTTGGAACATGATGTTGCTATTACTTACATCGATCACCACAAAGCCTCAGTGATTCCCCAACATGAGAGTTTTGAAGCGCATATCGACCTTGATGCCAACATATGCACCGCATTAATAGTGGATAATCTGCTGCAGGGACAATTCCGGACTTGGGCGATTGCTGCTGCTTACGGCGATAATATGCTGGCTAGTGCCGAGCGATTAGCGGATACGCTGAAACTGACTCAGCAGCAGCGACATTTTCTCAAACAGCTAGGAATCTTGGTGAATTATAACGGCTATGGGGAAACCTTGGATGACCTTCACTTCGATCCAGTAATCTTGTTCCAAAGGTTATTGGCCTACCCTGATCCTTTTGAGTGCCAGCAAGATGCGGCTTCACCGTATTACACACTTAAGGCAGCGTTTGATAGTGACGAAATGGCATTAGGCGCGGCGGAAACTATTTTTGAATCTGATGCACTAAGAGTGATAAAGCTGCCAGCGACGTCAGCGGCAAGACGAATGTCGGGGACTTGGATTAATCGCTTAGCGAATGAGTCTCCTGAACAAGCGCATATCTCTCTGGTGCCAAGACGTGATTCAAGCAAAGGTGTGAGTTATACCGTTTCTGTCAGAGCCCCGCTAAACAATAAGCGAGGCGCTGCCGAGGTTTGTAGTCAGTTTGCCACTGGCGGTGGACGAGAAGCGGCTGGGGGGATTAATGCGCTGCCAGAGCATGAAATCGAGCAACTGATTCACGTTGCTCAATCACGTTATTGCTAAAGGTTCAGGCTTGGCTTGCGGTTACCGCTTTAACCAACTCTTTGGGTTTTGAACTTTACTATTGCGGCGGATCTCGAAATACAAAGATGACGTTGACTGACCGCCAGTATCTCCAGCAAGAGCAATGGTTTCACCAGCCGATACTTTATCGCCCTCTTTTTTCAAGAGTGTTTGGTTATAGCCATAGAGAGTCATGTCGCCCTTACCATGGTCTAGCAGCACAACCAGTCCATAACCGCGTAAATAGTCTGCAAAAACCACCGTACCGGAATAGACAGACTTAATTGCCTCACCATATTTGGCTTGAATGACCATACCTTTCCAATTGACCTGGCCGGTTTGTTTAGTACCAAAGCTGTGTAAGGTCTTTCCTTTTACCGGCCACGGCAGTTGCCCTTTTTGTCGAGCTAAGCCATCCATAGGGACTTGATTTCGCTTGGCGGCTTTAGCGATTTCCGCCTTCAGGCGTGTCTCATTGCGTTGCAGCTCTGCCAAGTATGTTTTATCACTAGAAATACTTTTCCTAATTTTCGAAACGGTACTTTTGCGGCTAGCTTGATTTTTCGCCAGTGAATTGCGTTTCTCTTTTTGTTGCTCCAGTAATTGAGCGATTTGATTTCGTTCTAGCTCAAGTGCACGTTCGCTTTCCGCTAGCTCAAGCTCAGTTTGCGCCAACTTCTCTAACGTTTCGGCACGCGCTTTAGCAAGATATTGATAGTACTGGCTAATGCGGTCTTCATCTGGAACAGAGCTAAAGACATTCGTTGCAGAGTTGTTCTGCTTAGTGACGTAATAGGTTTGTACTAATTCGGCGAGAATTTTCTGTTGTTGTTTCTTTTGTTCGGTCAGCGCTTCAACTTGTTGATGAAAACTGTCTAGATTGCGATTCGCTTGTGTAAGTTGTGCTGTGGTCGCCTTGATCTCTTTTTCGATATTAGAGATTCCGACTTCTTGTTGGCGCAAGGATTTTTGCAGTTTATCCAGCTCTTTTTGCTGGGCAGAAAGCTCTTTTTGTTGGCGCGTAATTTCACTTTTTACACCGCTAAGCTCACTTTGACTCGCTGAAGAGAGTGTCGGATATGTAATAAGCCAGATGCTAAGAACCAGTGCCGATATAGCGGGGATGAAAGGCGATTTGTTATTGGGTTTCATTCTACTTCCGTTAAAAATACCGACCAAGTTTGTTCGTGCCCATATGCGTAAGCACCATTATATCCACACTTAGTGTCACAGGTGCAAGCATACAAAAACGCCGATGCGTATGCACCGGCGTTTTATCAAGTAAATGTCATTACTTTACGAGGTCGGTTATTTAACCAAAACGTCGCCAGACATTTCCGCTGGAATTTCCATGCCAGACATAGAAAGCATCGTTGGAGCTAGATCAGACAGTTTACCGCCTTCTTTAAACTCAACCGCTTTATCACCAACATAAATCAGTGGTACTGGTAGGTTAGTGTGAGCGGTGTGGATACCACCAGTCTCAGGGTCTACCATCATTTCTGCATTACCATGATCTGCAGTGATCAGCATTTGACCACCGACTTCGTTAATGGCTTCTACTACTTTACCTACGCTTGTATCTAAAGCTTCAATCGCTTGCTCAGCGGCTTCGTATACACCTGTATGGCCAACCATATCGGCGTTTGGATAGTTACAGATGATAGTGTCATATTTGCCTGACTTGATAGCCGCAACCATTTTTTCAGTCAGCTCTTCAGAGCTCATCTCTGGTTGAAGGTCATAAGTTGCTACTTTTGGAGAAGCAACAAGTTGGCGCTCTTCACCATCAAATTCAGTTTCAACACCACCGTTGAAGAAGAACGTTACGTGAGCGTATTTCTCAGTTTCAGAGATACGTAGCTGAGTTTTACCTGCTTTCGATAACCACTCACCATAAGTATTCTCTAATGATGCTGGTGGGAATGCACAAAGTAGAGGAATGTCCGCTGCGTATTGAGTCAACATAACGAAATCAACCGCTGGGAACGCTTTTCGCTCAAAACCTTCAAACGATGGTACAAACGCACGAGTAATTTCACGAGCACGGTCAGCACGGTAGTTCATAAAGATCACTGCATCGCCATCAACGATAGCTGCCGATTCTTGACCTTCAGAGCGAATTTCTGTGGGCGCAACGAATTCGTCGTTTTCATCACGAGAGTAGGCCGCTTCAAGACCTGCAACTGCAGAGTCAAATGTGTACGCACCTTGTGCTAGAGTCAGTAGGTCGTAGGCTTTTTCTACGCGATCCCAGTTGTTATCACGATCCATTGCGTAGTAACGACCAACAAGAGATGCTACACGACCTTTGCCTAGCTCTGTAAATAGAGCGTCAAAGCGTTGTAGTGAACCTTCTGCACTACGTGGTGGTGTATCACGACCGTCTAAGAAGCAGTGTAGGTAGATTTTTTCTGCGCCACGTTCTGCCGCCATTTTCACTGCCGCGTAGATGTGATCTTCGTGAGAGTGAACACCACCTGGAGACATCAGACCCATAAGGTGAACCGCTTTACCTGCAGCGATAGCTTTATCCATTGCAGCGACAAGAATTTCATTCTGACCGAACTCACCGTCAGCGATAGATTTTGTGATGCGAGTAAGATCTTGGTATACCACGCGACCAGCACCAATATTAGTGTGACCCACTTCTGAGTTACCCATTTGACCATCCGGTAGACCTACGTCCATGCCAGAAGCCGAAATTAGTGTACGTGGATTGTTTGCCCACAAGCCGTCCATTACTGGAGTTTTTGCGTTATTGATTGCGTTGCTTGCGTTGTCTTCACGGTAACCCCAACCGTCAAGAATCACTAGAGCCATTGGCTTCTTAGCTGACATAGTTATAACCTCGTCAAATCGATAGTAACTTTACAGAAAACAAATTAGCGTAATTTTACTACACTTTTTAACCAAAACTGTAGTGGCAGATCAAATAATGTTTGTGATTGCCGTTGCTTGTTTTCAGTTTTGGACAGTTGAAAACACGAATCGTTTCCCGTGTGAGGTAATCATAGACGCTATTTTAGGATGATTCCTCGCCTTTGTTTCTATTAATACGCCTGTATTGGTCGGTTTGGCTAATCGGTTTTCTCTATCTTTGCAATAGTGAAGACATTCGGGTTGAGGAGAGGGATCTCAATTCTTTGTTCGAAACATTTTCCCCTCTCGCCACAGCACGACTAAGCCGCTATACTCCTCGACTGATTTAATGTTCAACTATTAAGAGCGCAAGCTATGCAAGAATATTTAGAATTTTTCCAACAAAACATGATCATGGCACTAGTGTGGGTTGCACTATTCGTCGCTCTGATTGCCAACATCTTCAAATCAGCAAACGCTGCATATAAAGAAGTATCGGCTGCGCAAGTGACTCATATGATGAATCGTGAGAATGGTTTAGTGGTTGATATTCGTTCAAAAGACGACTTTAAACGCGGTCATATTACTGACGCCGTTAACGTCCAACCGTCGGAAATTAAGTCAGGTTCAATCCCAAGCCTTGAAAACCATAAATCAGACCCAATCATTGTTGTATGCAAAACTGGACAAACTGCGCAAGAGAGCGCAAACCTGCTGGCAAAAGCAGGGTTTGAGAAAGTTTTCTTGCTGAAAAATGGTCTGACGGCATGGAGCGAAGCGAGCCTGCCACTGATCAAAGGCAAAAAGTAATCGAGAAATTTGAGTAATTTCGCGGCAGTTATGACTAAGGGATGTGATAAATGCCACGGAATTAACGGCTCGCCTAGTCATAGAACATTGGCTCGGATAGTCTGCAAGACAACTCATAAACGTTTTTGACAATTTTAGACGTATTTAAGGAAAATCATCATGGCTGAAGCAGCTCCACAAGAAGCACAACAAAACTTCGCAATCCAACGCATCTTTCTAAAAGACGTATCTTTTGAAGCACCAAACTCACCAGATATGTTCCAGAAAGATTGGAATCCAGATGTTAAGCTAGACCTTGACACTCAAAGCCGTGAATTAGGCCAAGGTATCTATGAAGTGGTTCTTCGCTTGACTGTGACTGTGAAAAACGCAGAAGAAACCGCTTTCCTATGTGAAGTTCAACAAGGTGGTATCTTTACTGCTGAGCAAATGGAACCAGGTCAACTTGCACACTGTCTAGGCGCATTCTGCCCGAATATTCTGTTCCCTTATGCTCGCGAAACGATTTCGAGCCTAACGATGAAAGGTACGTTCCCTCAATTGAACCTAGCACCAGTTAACTTTGATGCTCTGTTCATGAACTACCTACAACAGCAAGCTCAACAAGAAGGTAAAGCGGAAGCTTAAGCCTTTTTCGCAGAATCTCAATTCTGCATGAATGAGCAAAGTGAATAGACTTAGCTAATAAAAATGCACAGCGCGTCGCGATGTGCATTTTTTATTTGCTCCGTACGGAGTAGACTAACTACATTGAGCCATAACGAAAATTTGGTGGTGTTATGAATAACGCATATGGAAAAGAAATCGCAATGACCGTTATCGGTGCGGGTTCTTATGGGACCTCGTTAGCGATCTCTCTTGCTCGTAATGGGGCAAACGTGGTGATTTGGGGACACGAACCTGAGCACATGGCTAAGCTTGAAGCGGACAGGGCCAATCATGAGTTTTTGCCTGGGCTCGAATTTCCAGAAACCTTGATTGTAGAGTCTGATTTGCACAAAGCGGTTCAAGCCAGTCGTGATCTCTTGGTTGTTGTACCAAGTCATGTCTTTGGTATCGTACTTAACAGTATCAAACCTCATCTTCGTCACGATAGCCGCATTTGTTGGGCAACTAAGGGCTTAGAACCAGAAACGGGTCGACTTTTGAAAGATGTAGCCCATGACATCATTGGTGATAAATATCCCCTTGCGGTGCTGTCTGGTCCTACGTTTGCCAAAGAGTTAGCCGCAGGACTACCAACAGCCATTGCTGTTGCCTCACCTAATGCTGAGTTTGTCGCTGATCTTCAAGAAAAAATTCATTGCAGCAAAACATTTCGTGTCTACGCCAACGATGACTTTACGGGGATGCAGCTCGGTGGCGCAGTGAAAAACGTGATTGCGATTGGTGCAGGGATGTCAGATGGTATCGGTTTTGGTGCTAACGCACGTACTGCGCTGATTACCCGTGGGTTAGCGGAAATGACTCGTCTAGGTTCAGCATTGGGTGCCAAACCGGATACCTTTATGGGCATGGCTGGCCTTGGTGATCTTGTACTGACATGTACTGACAACCAATCACGTAACCGCCGTTTTGGTTTGGCGCTTGGTCAGGGCAAAGATGTCGACACCGCACAGACAGAGATTGGTCAGGTCGTTGAAGGCTATCGCAATACCAAAGAGGTGTGGTTACTCTCTCAGCGTATGGGTGTGGAAATGCCAATTGTTGACCAAATCTATCAAGTACTGTATCAAGGTAAAGACGCAAGACTTGCAGCGCAAGATTTGCTTGCTAGGGATAAAAAAGCGGAGCAACAATAACGCTCTGTTGGTGATTGAATACCAGTCGTAGGACAAGAAATGAAACACTGTGAAAAGAAGAATGTCTGGGAGTGCATTGTAACAGAAGCGCGCGAACAAGCAGAGCAAGAGCCGATGCTTGCGAGTTTTTATCATGCCACCATCATCAACCACGAAAGCTTTGGTGCAGCATTAAGCTACATTTTGGCCAATAAGCTGAAGACCGCGTCGATGCCAGCAATGGCAGTACGTGAAGTGGTTGAACAAGCATTTAATGCTGATCCATCGATTACCGATGCAGCCGCTTGTGACATTTGTGCCACAGTGAACCGAGATCCAGCGGTTGCCATGTACTCAATGCCGCTACTTTATCTTAAAGGCTACCATGCGCTCCAGGGTTATCGTGTCGCCAACTGGCTTTGGAAACAAGGACGTATGGCTCTTGCTACCTATTTGCAGAACCAAATTTCCGTAGCGTGTCAGGTGGATATTCATCCGGCGGCTCGCATTGGTAAAGGTATCATGCTTGACCACGCCACCGGCATTGTTATTGGTGAAACGGCTGTCGTTGAAAATGATGTTTCTATCTTGCAGAACGTCACACTAGGCGGTACTGGTAAAGACTGTGGTGATCGACATCCAAAGATCCGTGAAGGCGTAATGATTGGAGCTGGAGCGAAGATCTTGGGTAACATTGAAGTCGGTAAGGGAGCCAAAATTGGCTCTTGCTCTGTCGTGCTTCAGCCTGTGCCGCCACACACCACGGTGGCAGGGGTGCCCGCTAAGATTGTCGGTAAACCGAAAACCGATAAGCCATCATTGGACATGGATCAACAATTTAACGGTAAATCGCAAACCTTTATGGGTGGTGATGGGATCTAGTTCGTTACCGACAACGATGGTAATAGAGAAGCCAAGGTCATGTGCCTTGGCTTTGTTTTATCTGACAGCGGAAAGATGCTGCTTTCGAACTTTTAACGCGTAGAAGTATGCGAGAACGCCACCTAGTACATTACCTATAGCCACGCCAATAAACATGCCCTCTACGCCATAATAGTGACTTCCTAAAGCGGCAGCAGGGAGGGTGAAAACAAACAGTCTCATCGCACTCCACATAAAAGCTTTATTCGGTTCATGTAAAGCGTTCATACCACTGCCCAGCATCATGATGATACCTTGGAATCCATAGCTGAATGGCACAACGAGTAAGTAATGCCACAGAATATCTCGCACCGCTTGCTCTTGGGAAAACAGCGCCGAGAGAGGAATGCTCAGTGGAACCATCATGGCGAATATAAGGAGCTGGAAAACAATAGAGAATCGCATGCTTAAAAATAGACCTGCGAAGCTACGAGCGGGTTGTTTCGCACCAAAGTTTTGCGACATAAATGGCGTTAGAGCAGAGCTTAACGAAATCAAGACCAAAATAAGTATCGACTCTACACGTTGAGCTGCACCATAAGCAGCAACGGCTGCGGTGCCATGGGATGACAACATCTTCATCAGAATCGCACCTGAAATAGGAGACATGGCGGTCGACAGTCCTGAAGGCGTGCCAATATGCAAGATAGCGACCCAATCTTGCCAGATTTTGGTTGGCTCGAATTTGCCGAGTAGTTTTTCCCGTTTGATGAGGACGAACAATGAGCCACATAGGGCTCCAAGCCACGCGATGCCACTCGCAATGGCTGCGCCTTGAATACCTAACTCAGGGAAAGGCCCGATACCAAAGATTAACAGTGGGTCGAGCACCCCATTGATGAAACCAGATAACATCATGATCTTAGCGGGTGTCTTGGTGTCTCCAGTGGCGCGAATTGCGCTATTGCCTGCCATTGGTATAACGAGCAAAGGCACCGTCAAATACCAAATCACCATATATTCGTGAATCAGTGGAATGATCTCTTCACTTGCCCCAAGCAGTCTAAATAGCGGCTCAATAGTCAGAAGCCCAAAGGCTGAAGCTATGGTGACTAAAACGACCGCGAGAAGTAACCCATGGGTAGCAAACCGAGCGGCATTTTGAGTATTGCCTTGTCCAAGTTGACGGCCAATATTGGTTGAGAGACCCATACCAATACCCATAGTGATGCAATTGACCCCAAAGGTAACGGGGAACGTAAAGCTGATCGCGGCGAGAGCGTGTGTACCAAGCAGAGAAATAAAGAAGGTATCAACGAGGTTGAATGCCAAGATAGCAACCATGCCAAATACCATAGGAACTGTCATGTTTCTAAGGACGGTGGAGATGGGATCAGAAAGTAGACCGTGTTTATCTTGCATGGCATTCTGTGCTGATGAGACAGGCGCCTAGAATACAGCAATTGATGCCTTGGCGCGACAAAGGGTTTGGTGATGAAGGTCATTCACTGCTCAAAGCTCATTTTCGTTATTTTTGTCACACTTTTTTGGCATTCTGCCCTTGGTATTGAAGAAAATGCCCCCAACATATTCAACACAAGGCCTTGAAGGCAATCTAATAAGCTAAATGGAAAATAATCAGGAGAATCGACCGATGAATATCCGTCCTCTACACGACCGAGTTATCGTTGAGCGCCAAGAAGTTGAATCTAAATCTGCTGGCGGCATCGTTCTAACTGGTTCTGCTGCAGAAAAATCGACACGTGGTACTGTTTTGGCTGTGGGCAAAGGCCGCATCCTAGAAAATGGTACTGTTCAGCCATTGGACGTGAAAGTAGGTGATACGGTTATCTTTGCTGAAGGCTACGGCACGAAAACAGAAAAGATCGACGGTAAAGAAGTTCTGATCATGTCTGAAAATGACATCATGGCTATCGTTGAATAATTAAGTAGACGTTGAGTAATTTTTTACTCTAAACAAGCTATCCACTGAATTTAGATAAGGAAATAACAATGGCTGCTAAAGACGTTAAGTTTGGCAACGACGCACGAATCAAAATGCTAGAGGGTGTAAACGTTCTAGCTAACGCGGTAAAAGTAACACTGGGCCCTAAAGGTCGTAACGTAGTATTAGACAAATCTTTTGGTGCACCGACTATCACTAAAGATGGTGTATCTGTAGCGCGTGAAATTGAGCTGGAAGACAAGTTCCAGAACATGGGCGCACAAATGGTTAAAGAAGTTGCTTCTCAAGCCAACGATGCAGCTGGTGACGGAACGACGACGGCAACGGTACTGGCTCAAGCGATCATTTCTGAGGGTCTAAAGGCAGTGGCTGCTGGCATGAACCCAATGGATCTTAAGCGTGGTATCGACAAAGCTGTTGTGGCTGCGGTTGAGGAGCTAAAAGCGCTTTCTGTAGAATGTAAAGACACTAAAGCAATCGCTCAGGTTGGTACTATCTCTGCAAACTCGGACTCTACCGTTGGTAACATCATTGCTGAAGCAATGGAAAAAGTAGGTCGTGATGGCGTTATTACGGTTGAAGAAGGTCAGGCTCTACAAGACGAGTTAGACGTAGTAGAAGGTATGCAATTCGATCGTGGTTACCTATCTCCTTACTTCATCAACAACCAAGAAGCTGGTAGCGTTGATCTAGAGAGCCCGTTCATTCTTCTTATCGATAAGAAAGTTTCGAACATCCGTGAGCTTCTACCAACTCTTGAAGCAGTAGCTAAAGCATCTCGTCCACTGCTTATCATTGCAGAAGACGTAGAAGGCGAAGCGCTAGCAACGCTTGTTGTGAACAACATGCGCGGTATCGTAAAAGTAGCTGCGGTTAAAGCACCTGGTTTCGGTGATCGTCGTAAGTCTATGCTTCAAGACATCGCTATCCTAACTGGCGGTACAGTAATTTCTGAAGAAATCGGTCTAGACCTTGAGAAAGTGACGCTAGAAGATCTAGGTCAAGCTAAGCGTGTAACCATCACTAAAGAAAACTCAACCATCATCGATGGTGCGGGTGAAGAAGCGATGATTCAAGGTCGTGTTGCACAAATTCGTCAACAGATCGAAGAAGCAACGTCTGACTACGATAAAGAGAAACTTCAAGAGCGTGTCGCTAAACTTGCTGGTGGTGTAGCTGTTATCAAAGTTGGTGCTGCAACTGAAGTTGAAATGAAAGAGAAGAAAGACCGAGTTGAAGACGCACTTCACGCTACTCGCGCTGCTGTTGAAGAAGGCGTAGTGGCTGGTGGTGGTGTTGCACTTATCCGTGCTGCATCTAAAGTTGCTGGTCTTGAAGGTGACAACGAAGAGCAAACAGTGGGTATCCGCGTTGCACTTCGCGCAATGGAAGCACCAATTCGTCAAATCACAGCGAACGCAGGTGATGAAGAGTCTGTAGTAGCAAACAACGTGAAAGCGGGTGAAGGTAGCTACGGTTACAATGCTGCAACGGGTGAATATGGCGATATGATTGATATGGGTATTCTAGACCCAACAAAAGTAACGCGTTCTGCACTTCAGTTTGCTGCGTCTGTTGCTGGTCTAATGATCACAACGGAAGCAATGGTAACAGATATTCCTCAGAAAGATGCACCAGCAATGCCTGATATGGGCGGTATGGGTGGCATGCCTGGTATGATGTAGTGCGACAAGCGTCGCACTGACCGTTCCTTAGCATAATATGCTAAGGTGGGCGGAAATATCGATGGATATAACCGCCCTAGCTATCTACCCCGAGGATGTAATTGATAGCACTCTGCCTAGAGCTCCTCGACACTCAACCTTTCGCTGGAAACGGCAATCTTAGGATGAATAAGATTTGAGGCAGTGTATTGCTGCCTCCTATTTACCAGTATTACGGGTTACTCAAACTAATTGAGGTGTTCGTAATCAGCGGGAGACCGCTAGTAAAGGAGATAAGTCTTTGAGTCCACACACTTGTTTAAGTGTGCCTCAATATTAACTAAAGCACTTGGCTTCTTAACCTAGTGGGAGTAATCCTATCTAAGCAACGAGAAGATGCGCTTCAACGGTCAATGTGACTGAAGTCTGTGTTTTGTATTGTCTTACGCTCAATATCAATTTGAGTCGATAAGACCAATTTTGTAGCAAGTTGTAGCCTAGGGATAGTGCGAGTTTGGTAACGAACTGGTGCGAAGCTTCCTGACAATGTACTCCCTTTCGAGGTGCGTTATTCGTGTGAGCGAATAGGGCAGATATCGGTAATGACAACCGATTGAGAGGCTAGGCTTGGTTATAAGGTTAACGGATGTGAACTGTTGATAAACAACGTGAGCCGGAATGAGCGAAACGTCATTGCTTGCAGAAAACAACTCAGGTTGGCTTCTGCATGACGCTCTGACCAAAAGGTATGTGGACAGGTTATTCCTTTTACATCTGGGAATACGCTACTGTTGTGCCACCGTTGGATAGACAGAACCTAAGTAACTATCTGTACAAACACAGGAACTTGGTAAGCCCAATTATCCGCCCTAGTGGCAGGTGACCCGCAAGGGAAGCTGTTGGGTAAGTGGGTATGGGAACGATGGAAAAAGCGAATGCTTGACTGTATAGAGGGAGATATTAAAGGGTGTTTTGATTTCATAAGTCACGACTGGTTAATCGCCAATATTCCTATGGATAACGTGATTCTCAAGAAGTGGCTTAAAGCTGGATTCATGGAATCTGGGAGTTGGAATCCTACGGAAGCAGGTACACCACAAGGAGGAATAATATCTCCTGTACTTGCGAACATGGCATTAGATGGACTGGAAGCGGTACTTGAATCCCACTTTGGGAAGAAGAACACCAAAGCCAGTTACAAAACTAAGGTCAACTATGTGCGTTATGCGGATGACTTTGTAATCACTGGCATCTCGAAAGAGTTATTAGAGGATGAAGTTCTCCCTCTCGTTGAAGCCTTCATGGCGGAGCGAGGACAGTCTCTATCGAAAGAGAAGACACTCATTACTCACATTGAAAAGGGGTTCGACTTTTTAGGTCAGAATGTACGTAAGTATGACGGCAAGCTCTTAGTTAAACCGTCGAAGAAAAACGTTAAAACATTCTTGAGCAACATACGAGACTATCTCAACAGCCACAAAACGGCTCCAGCGAGTGCAATTATTGCCAAGCTGAATCCGATGATCCGAGGATGGTGCAATTACCACCGATGGGTCTGTGCAAGTGAGGCATTCAAGTATGTAGATTTCCGTATCTGGAAAATGCTTTGGCGTTGGTGTCGAAGAATACACAAGAACCGACGTAAACGCTGGGTTAAAGATAAATACTTTAGAACAGTGGGAGGAAGGAGTTGGGTATTCAGCGCACCAAGACCGAAAGGCGAAGATGGTTACTATCGTTTGACTTACGCAACGCAAGTAAAAATCGAAAGGCATGTGAAAATTATCGCTACAGCCAACTGTTACTTACCAGAGGATGAACAGTACTTTGAAAGTCTAACGACTAGAAGACTGAAGAAATCTTTAGGAGGTAACTTGAGGCTCTGGAGAATTGCTGAAAGGCAGGACTTCAAGTGTGCGGTATGCCATCAGCAGTTTGGCTCTGAGGATGAATGGGATGTTCACCATATCATTCGACGAGTCGATGGTGGCAATGACAATAGCTCAAATCTGATGATGTTGCATGTTAATTGTCATAGGCAAATCCATAGTGTAGCGTAGCCAAAACACTTAATTTGTGATTAGTAGCTGGCTTGTATTGATTACGAGCTTATAAAGGCTTGAGCCGTATGCGGGGAAACTCGCACGTACGGTTCTTAGGGGGCGGTGGTACAGTAATGTACTGCTGCTACCCGCCATTCGCATCAGAATGTTCTGACAAGCCGAAGGGAAACCTTCGGCTTTTTTGTATCTGGTTCAATAATAACCAAGTAATTTGTGAGAATGTTGCTGAATATGACATTTCACTGACAAATTGTATGGTTGTCCTTTTTAGCATCGTTTAAACTTATCGTTCGACAACAAGAAAATGTCAATGGAGACAAGATAATGAAAAAAGTCATTTCAGCCCTAGCAGTGGCAGCAGCGGTAACTTCACCAATGGCGTTAGCAGACAGCACGCCAGTTATGTTCTCATCACTAAACGGCTTTAACGCACCTGATGCAAATGCAGTTGGTGGTGTTCGTTTAGCAGTGCTTCATGGTCAAGTGAATGAAGTAAAAGGTGTCGACTTCTCTGTTCTAGGTATGTCTGAAACTCAACGTACAACAGGTGTGAACTTCGGTCTATTCTTCGGTGCGTCTAAAGTCACTCAAGAGATGAAAGGTGCTTCTTTAGGTATCTTCAACTGGAATACAGGTTCAACAACGGGTGTTAACCTTGGTGCGGTTAACGTAACTAACGACGTGAAAGGTCTGAACTGGAGTGCAGTGAACTACTCTGAAGGCTATACAATGGCTGACATCGGTCTTGCTAGCTTCTCAAACAAGTCTAACTTCCAGTTTGGTTTCTTCAACAAAACCAACACTATCGACGGTGTTCAGATTGGTCTGATCAACTGTGCAGATAACGGTTTCTTCAAGTGCTTCCCAATCATCAACTTCGCGAAGTAATTTGAATTGATTCGTCAAAAAAGCCCTGCCTAATCAGGGCTTTTTTATTTTCTCATTCGATGGCGATTCTGCATGGTTTGATGAACGCCACGGCGTAAGCTTTTAAAGCTGCTTTCAATCTTATCTACGCCCAATAGGACCGTTAATGCCAAAACAGTTAGAATGATCGATTCTTTTTGGTGACCGAGTCCAATCATCATTCCTAGCCCTGCCAAAACCCAGATAACGGCTGCTGAGGTTACGCCATGAATTTTCCCGTCTTGAGCCATCATTACCCCCGCCCCTAAAAAGCCAACGCCAGTAATGATCTGTCCCAGAACCCGAGCTTGATCGAGGGTGTTAGGAGATAATGAAACCGCCATGGACATAAAGAGATAAGTGCCTGAAACAATCAAGATCGCAGTACGAATGCCAACGGGTTTTCCGCGTGTTTGACGCTCCAGACCGACTAACGCCCCATTGAGCATACAGGCGCCAAGTGCAGACCATGAAAACGGTCCTAGATCGAGCAGTTGCGAATTGAATAACTGTGTCAGTTCCACATTACCTCCTAAAAAGCGCAGTATCTGACGATTATAGCGCCTGAGCGAACAAAAATATTTTGTCGAGACGAAAAAGCTTACTCGAGATGCAAATCCAATGGTGTTTTGCTGGCTCTACCGCCTTCTTCTCGCGTCAGTTTAGGGACTAAATACCCAGATACTTGTTTAATCAGTCCTTGAATGATGGCTTTGGCTTCGTCATCGCTAATAAAGAAGTGTGCTGCACCTTGAACCTTATCCAACACGTGAAGGTAATAAGGCAATATGCCCGCAGAAAACAGCGCATGACTGAGCTCAAACTGAGCATCAACAGAATCATTGACACCTTTTAGCAGCACTCCTTGGTTCAACAATGTTGTGCCTGTGTCCTTAATACGTGCCATTGAGGCAGAGAATTCAGAATTCACTTCATTAGCGTGGTTGATATGCGTTACCAAAATGGTATTTAGTCGAGTCTGTTTGAGAAGCTGACATAACTCTTCTGTAATGCGTTTTGGGATCACCACAGGTAATCTGGAGTGAATGCGAAGTGTTTTTAAATGATGAATAGATTCTGCTTTTTGAACAAGCCATGCTAACTCAGAATCTTTGGCCATCAGTGGATCGCCGCCTGACAAAATGATCTCGTCGATCTCTGGATGAGCCGCAATATAGTCGAGTGCGACTTGCCAGTTAGCTTTACCGCCTTTGTTATCTTCGTAGGGGAAATGGCGACGAAAGCAGTAGCGACAATTCACCGCGCAGCCACCCTTAACAATCAGCAGTGCGCGATTGTGATATTTGTGCAGTAACCCAGGTACAGCTGCGTCCTGTTCTTCTAAGGGATCTTCTGAGTACCCAGCGTGGACTTCAAACTCTTGGCTTAACGGTAAAACTTGTCTTAAGAGAGGATCGTGTGGGTTGCCTTTTTCCATACGATCGACAAAGCTTTGTGGAACACGCATTGGGAAAAGGCGTCGAGCGGTTAAACCTTTTTCCCACGGAGTCGCATCAATTTCTAGCTGCTTCAGCAGTTCATAAGGGTCTGAGATCGCATTCGATAGCTGTTTGAGCCAGTTTTGCTCAACAGAAACAAGATTTCGGGTTATGATAGGCGACATTAAATTTTAACTCGAAGAACACTAAGAGGATACAATGGCTACTGTTAGCACGAATGAATTTAAAGGCGGCCTTAAATTAATGCTGGATAACGAGCCTTGCGTAATTCTAGAAAACGAATACGTGAAGCCAGGTAAAGGTCAGGCATTCAACCGCGTAAAAATTCGTAAGCTACTGTCTGGTAAAGTTCTAGAGAAAACCTTCAAGTCTGGTGAAACTGTTGAAGTTGCTGACGTGATGGACATCGATCTAGATTACCTATACACAGATGGTGAATTCTACCACTTTATGAACAGCGAAACATTCGAACAAATCGCTGCTGAAGTTAAAGCTGTTGGCGAAAACGCGAAATGGTTAGTAGAAAACAACACTTGTATGATTACTCTGTGGAATGGTAACCCAATTACCGTGACTCCGCCTAACTTTGTTGAGTTAGAAGTAACTGAAACCGATCCAGGTCTAAAAGGTGATACGCAGGGTACTGGTGGTAAGCCAGCAACACTAACAACAGGTGCTGTTGTACGTGTACCGCTATTCATCCAAATCGGTGAAGTGATTAAAGTTGATACTCGTACAGGTGAGTACGTAGGCCGCGTTAAGTAAGCTTACTCTTTGCTGTATGAAGAAAAGGTCGCTTAGGCGACCTTTTTTAATGGAAGAGGTATTACTCTTGTGGTCGCCAGCTTAAAGCACTAGCTACAGTGCCAAGTGCTAAGGTGTCCATTTCTGCTTTAGGCAGATTGGCTAAGGTTTGTAAGGTAATAGCACCGTTGATTTGTGCTGCGGCGACCTCGACACTACCACGGCTAAAACTATAACCAAGTGGGTTATCGACACTCATCATCAACCCTTCACCATCGTGGATGGATTCCACGTTAAAATGGGTACTGTCTAAGCGAATGAAGCCAGTTTCTTTTTTAGCTGTCGACAAACTAATAGCTTCCGACTTTCTGGCCATTTGATACTCACCAACCGACTTACCATTTTCGCTGATCTCACAAACATAGGGACCGTTACCACCGAACGAGAAGCTGCCAAGATCCACACTGGTACCGCCACCACTACAAACGAGCGTCCAAGTTTTACCGTTGTCCTTGCGGGTCACCTCTGCAACCATCTCTCCTTCTTTGGTATTAATAGTATTGAACCAAGAGCTAGTGGAAGCACTGCGCGAGTATTTACCTTGATACAATCCGGCAAGATCAAAACTGCCCTCAGGACCAAAGCCCCAAAATGTACCATCCGTTTTAAGCATCAGTTTTGGTTGAGCTGCCACGGCATCTGATGTGGTCATATTAACCGTAGAACCACACCCAAAAAGTGCACTAGAAATAAGCAGTGCGCAAATAGACTTCTTCATTGTTACATCTCTTTTTTATTATCAAGCGGCGCGGATTATATAGAGAGAGTTGGGTTCTGCGTGTAAGCATTTGTCTTCTTAAATGCTGAGTCACAAAAATACTGGCAATAAAAAAAGGCAGCGATATCGCTGCCTTTGAGGTTTGTGTCTGTTGCTTAGAGCATAAAGATGAATATAACAGATAAGGCGCTGATTAAACCAGCAAAGAAGTAGCAAGCAATTTTTCCTGCCACACCCGCATGGATTTTCAGATCGTGCATACCGTGATGTAGGCGATGCATTGCATGCCACATCGGAAGTGCTAATGTCGCTATGATGAATAGTGCGCCAATGATGCTTGTAGCAAAATCTGCGACACGTTCATAACTCATTGCTTCTGGGCTAATAATGCCCATTGGCACTAGAATACCAAGCACAAGTACCGTTACTGGTGTAATCATGGCAAACCAGGTACCACCCGCACCAAATAGTCCCCACCATACTGGTTCGTCAGAGCGTTTTGGGTTTTGATTAATCACGATTCACTCCTTATACAATGATGAGAACAACTAGCGAGATAGCGGCAACCGCAGCCCACTGAGCAAGAACGATGGTTTTCTTTTCAACGACCTTTCCTTTCAGCTTGATTGGCATAACTTGCGGCATCATGCTAAAGAAAGTTTGAGCGTGGAATAGACTGCCTGCTAGGGCCACGATATTAATCGCGATGACGATAGGGTTGGCCATAAACTCCAGCCAACCTTGCCACGCTTCAGGGCCTTTCACTAATGCACCCAAACCAAAAGTCAGGAAGATCGTGAATAGAATAAGAGGCAGTACCGTCGCTTCACGCAACATGTAGAAGCGATAGAATGGATGGTTTTTCCACCACGTGCGTTTGATTTCACGAACATAAGGTTTTCTGTTACTCATTCTACGCCTCCTGTGGTTTTAGCATTGCGATGACGAAGTCTTTAGAAGACTCCACTTTACCTTGGTTAACCGCTGCTGCTGGATCAACGTTCTTCGGACAGACTTCAGAGCAGTAACCGACGAAGGTACAGCCCCAAGCCCCGTTTGCACCGTTGATCATCTTCATACGCTCTGCGGCACCATTGTCACGGCTATCAAGGTTATAGCGATGCGCAAGTGTCAGAGCTGCTGGACCGATAAACTCTGGGTTTAGACCAAACTGAGGGCAGGCCGCGTAGCAGAGGCCGCAGTTAATGCAGCCAGCAAACTGCTTATACTTCGCCATTTGCTCAGGTGTTTGGATATTGGTGCCATCCTCAGGCTTGCGATCATTACCGATAATATAAGGCTTGATGGCTTCAAGGCGTTCGATAAACGGCGTCATATCGACAATCAGGTCTTTCTCGATAGGGAAGTTAGCCAAAGGCTCGATCTTCAGACCATTTTGGTGGTCACGAAGGAAGCTCTTACAAGCCAACTTAGGTACACCGTTGACCATGATGCCGCACGAACCACAAATCGCCATACGGCAAGACCAGCGGTAAGACAGATCTTTATCGAGGTGGTCTTTGATGTAACCAATCGCATCAAGTACAGACATGGTCTCATCAAACGGAACTTCAAATGTTTGGAAGTAAGGTTCTGAGTCCTTCTCTGGGTCATAACGCAGGATCTCAACTTTCTGAATACGATTAGCTGACATTATGCTTGCTCCTCCGCACTGTTCTCTTGAGATGCTTTCGCTTCTGCCGCGGCAGCTTTTTCTGCTGCTTCACCGTACAAGCGTGCTTTAGGTTGCGATTTCGTTATCTTCACATCGCTGTAATCGATGCTTGGTGCGCTGTCTTCTTGGAAGAAGGCCAAAGAGTGTTTCAGGAAGTTCACGTCATCACGTTCAGTACAACCATCGTCTAAACGTTGGTGTGCGCCACGTGATTCTTTACGTAGGATAGCGGAGTGAACCATAGCTTCTGCAACTTCGAGGCCATAGCCCACTTCAATGGCATAAAGGAGATCCGTGTTGAACACTTTACCTTTATCTTTGATGCTGATTTTCTTATAGCGCTGTTTGAGCTCGGCGATCTTTTCAAGCGTAGCTTGCATCAGATCTTCTTGACGATAGATACCGCAGCCCGCTTCCATGGTGTGACCCATTTCGGTACGGATTTCAGCCCAGTTTTCATCGCCTTCTTGGTTCATGAGTGCTGCAATGCGAGCTTCAACCGCTTCAACTTGTTGCGCGATAGCCGCGTCATCCCAGCCTTTAAAAGCTTTCGCACGTTCAACAGCTTGTTCACCAGCCACGCGACCAAAGACTACGAATTCAGCGAGAGAGTTAGACCCTAAGCGGTTGGCGCCGTGTAGGCCAACAGATGCACACTCGCCGACAGCAAATAGACCTTGAATGCGTGTTTCACACTGCCCATTGGTTTCGATACCACCCATAGTGTAGTGAACAGTTGGACGAATTGGGATTGGCTCTTTCGCTGGGTCAACGTTCACGTAGGCTTTAGCAAGCTCACAGATAAATGGTAAACGCTCTTGCAAGTACTCTTCACCAAGATGGCGGAGGTCTAGATGCACAACGTCACCAAGTGGGTGTTTGATGGTGTTGCCTTTCTGTTGTTCGTGCCAGAAAGCTTGGGAAACTTTGTCACGAGGACCCAGTTCCATATATTTGTTTTTCGGTTGGCCAACTGGTGTTTCTGGACCCATGCCGTAGTCTTGCAGATAGCGGTAGCCATTCTTGTTGACGATGATCCCACCTTCACCACGACAACCTTCTGTCATCAGGATGCCAGTACCTGGAAGGCCGGTTGGGTGATACTGAACAAACTCCATATCACGTAGCGGTACACCATGACGATAAGCCATCGCCATACCGTCGCCTGTTACGATACCACCGTTGGTATTACAGTGATAAACGCGGCCCGCACCACCTGTTGCTAGTACAACAGATTTGGCTTTAATCGTAACCAGTTCACCTTCAGACATATGAATAGCAATAAGACCTTGAACCTCGCCCTCAACGACAAGTAGGTCAACCACAAAGTATTCGTCAAATCGTTTGATTTGCTCATACTTCATCGAAGTCTGGAACAGAGTGTGTAGCATATGGAAGCCGGTTTTATCAGCGGCAAACCATGTACGTTCAACCTTCATACCACCGAAACGACGAACGTTAACCTCGCCATTTTCCTTACGGCTCCATGGGCAGCCCCATTGCTCCATTTGGATCATTTCACGTGTGGCATTTTCTACGAAATATTCAACAACATCCTGTTCACAAAGCCAGTCGCCACCACCAACGGTATCGTTGAAGTGGTTATCTAAGCTATCTTCATCCTTGATTACAGCTGCAGAACCACCTTCTGCTGCCACGGTATGTGAACGCATCGGGTAGACTTTAGAAATCAGAGCCACTTCCATTTCTGGGTTTGCTTCTGCTGCTGCAATGGCAGTACGAAGACCGGCGCCGCCTGCGCCGATGACTGCGATATCTGTGGTAATTGTTTTCACAGTTATCCTCCAGTGTGTGAGTGCGAGTGAGCTCGCGAGTTATAATTAAATGCTTTAGTAAGCTTTTATAGAGTAAGGTTTTATATTAGATAAGCTGTATGGCAAAAAAATTGACTGAGTTAGGTTTTTGCTCCGGAAATGCAAAGTGAAGCATAGTATTTATATGATGTGTGATTAAAATCACGCGTTATTGAGTAGAAATCGTCACAGTCGTATAATTATCAATAAACAGAGCTAATGAGTTTAATTATGATTTGCAATGAGTGGCAGCCCACAGCTTCAGTGGCTTTACTAAAAAAAAGGGCACAAATAATCCATTCAATACGAGACTTCTTCCTATCAAGGAATGTAATGGAAGTGGATACGCCTGCTATGAGCCATGCGACCGTCACAGACATCCATTTACATACGTTCCAGACCCACTTTGTAGGCCCGGGTTATGCGGATGGTCGTAAGCTGTATTTTATGACTAGCCCTGAGTTTCATATGAAGCGTTTGCTGGCAGCGGGAAGCGGCTCTATTTATCAAATTAATAAAGCCTTCCGCAATGAGGAAAGCGGCCGCTACCATAACCCTGAGTTCACCATACTTGAGTGGTATCGCGAAGGCTTTGACCATCATCAGCTAATGGATGAAATGGATGAGCTATTAATGATGGTGTTGGCGTGCAACCGTGCTGAGCGCCTGACATATCAACAAGCGTTTATGACTCATTTAGGCGTTTGTCCACTAGAAGCGAGCATGTCAGAGTTGAGACAGGTGGCTGGAGGTCTAGGGCTGAGTGATATTGCCGATACGGAGCAAGATCGAGATACGCTGTTGCAACTGCTCTTTAGCATGGGAGTTGAAACCAAAATAGGCCAAGAAACACCTGCGTTTGTGTATGATTTTCCATCGTCACAAGCTGCGCTGGCTAAGGTCAATCCTAAAGATGAGCGTGTTGCAGACCGATTTGAAGTCTATTTTAAGGGGATAGAACTGGCGAACGGTTTTCATGAGCTAGACAACCCTAATGAACAGTTAGCTCGCTTTGAAGAGGACAATCGCAAGCGTCAGCAAATGGGCCTCCCTCAACAGCCGATTGACTATCATTTGATAGAAGCGCTCAAATCAGGTCTACCAGCGTGTGCTGGTGTCGCTTTGGGCATTGACCGCCTCATTATGTTGGCGCTTGGTGCCGCTCATATCGATGAAGTGGTGGCTTTTCCTTTTCCGCGTGCTTAACTGACCAAAATACCGGTGCCCGCGACAGCCAATAGGGCACCTAGCCAAGCATATTTATTAGGACGCTGCTTGGTGTATATCCAAAGCAGTGGCAAGACCATAATTGGAGTGGTTGACGAGAGCAGTGCGACCATTCCTACATTTCCAGTTTGCAAAGCAAAGAGAATCAGCGTCATTCCTACCGCCATCGCTAAGAACCCATTAAGAGCAGTAATCCCGAATATGGGCCAAGTAATAGGATGAATGCTCTTCGCGTGTCGAGTACCAGTGAATAGAAACAAGCAATGGGCAATAAATGCGGTGATCATACGTATCCCAGACGCTGCCACTGGATCCACCGCAGTTTGCATGACGGGTTTAGCGATAATCCCCCCAAGAGCCTGACACAAGGCTGCCGTGATTCCGAGTCCCACACCAAAGCACACATTGCCTTTAATGGTTTCTAGTTCGCTAGCTTTGTGGTTGCTGTTTCCATGTCGTCCAAAGAAGATCGCAGTAGCAACCCCTGAGAAGACCAACGCTGAACCGAGCAGCTCTAGTGGAGTCATGGTTTCTGAAAATAGGAAATAACCTAACAGTGCTGAAAACACGGCATGGCAGGAGAATAATAGTCCTGCTTGTCTTGGCCCCATTCGGTTTAGGCAGGCAAAAAGCGCAGTATCACCAATAAAAATACCGATAAGTCCAGATAGCATCATTGGTGTGATATGGCTACTTTCAACGGTCGACCAACCGCCAGTAACCATGGCCATTGTCGAGAGGATCAAGGCGGTACAGCCCATACGCCATCGACTGTAGGAAAACGATCCTAAATGCTTGGCTGGGGTGACGGAAATAATGCTCGATACCGCCCATAAAAAAGCGGCGATCAGCGCCAGCCATTCAAATCCCATTGCTATCCCTAATGTCTCAATCCTTGTGAACTGATTAGTTTTTACTATGCTGCACTGGAAACTGCAATGAAATCCTCTCGGAAATCCTTTCACCGACTGGCGAAAGGATTTCAATCATGACGGTTACGCGAGGATTAAAGTCGCAGCGTAAACAATGAGGAGGCCGACAACACCGATGATAAGGCCTGTTTTAGCCATGTCTTTACTTTCAATGAGTCCTGTCGAGTAGGCCAAAGAGTTCGGTGGAGTGGATACAGGCAGAATCATACCCAGTGACGCCGAGAACGCGACCACGACGAGCAAGCCTTGTAAACCGCCAATGCTTACTAGACTTTCCATAGAAGCGCCAATCGCTGCAGCAATAGGCATCAATAGGTTTGCTGTAGCAGTGTTAGACATAAAGTTGGCCATGATTCAACACACCATAGAGAGAGCAATGACAACGGCAAATGGAGAGAGAGACTCATAATCAATGGCGTGAGCCAATGCCGAAGCCAGCCCAGTTTTATCCAATCCAATGCCGATAGCGATACCCCCTGCAACTAACCAAAGTACGTCCCAGTTGATTAGTTTCAGTTCGTCTTTACCTATGATGCCCGTGAGTGTAAATACCGCGAGAGGGATAATAGAGACGACATAACTGTTCATACCATGCAGCTTGGTTGTCATCCAAAGCAGAATGGTAATAGCGAACGTTATGTAAACGACAACTGCGCGCCAACTTTTTTGAAATGCGCCGTCAAGCTTGAGCACCATTCTATCCTCGGAAGAAGGAAACAGCTTTTGCAGTAGGAACCAAGCTAATGTGAGCTGAACAATCACGAAAGGTAATCCCATCATCATCCATTGTAAAAAATCAATGCTGTTTTCACCGGTAAGATATTGCAACGCGATGGCGTTGGGCGGTGTACCTATTGGAGTGGCGATGCCCCCAGTGTTTGCCGCAATCGGTATGCAGAGCACTAGAGCTTTGATACCAAGGTCGTATTTCGGTGCAGAGGCGACGATAGGCCCTAGTAGCGCTAACATCATAACGGTTGTCGCCGTATTGGACATAAACATCGAAAACACGGCAGTGATCAACATAAGTCCTAACATAATAAATTTAGGTTGTTGGCCAAAAGGTTTGAGTAACACCCGTGCGAGATTGTTATCCAGCTCGTATTTAGACGCAGCGATAGCCAGAGCAAAACCACCCATAAACAGAATGATGATAGGTGAAGAGAAGGCACCGAAAATGTCGGTGTAAGACATAAGTTCACCAAGGTCGTGACCAGCTGGTGGAGTTCGGAACAAATGAAGCCCTTTGTCAGAGATCATGATGAGTTCAAGGGCAATGATCAGAATTGAAGTAGCGAAGACGGGAACTGGTTCGAGCACCCATAATAAAGCAGCCAGTAGAAATATCGCGAGAAGTCGATGTTGAATCAATGTGAGGTCATCAATTGGAATCCAATCTATTGGCATCATTAGGACGCCTAATGGCACTAAAAAGCAGATAAACAGTCTAATTAGTGTCCCAGTATGTATCTTCGGCATAGGGGCGGTCACCATGGTGAATATTTAAACTGCACCTAGGTTTAAAGATATTCGAATTCCGGTCTTAGACTGGCATTAAAGTTCTGAAAAATCGAGGGAAGATTCGAAGGGTGTTTTGCTTTGCGTCAAAATCCGCAGTGCTATTTGAACAACAAACTGAATATTGTGGTCTCAATATATCATTCAAAGAGAAACGGTGCCGAAGCACCGTTTGTTTATGAATAACTACTCGCTGACGTCTGATGTCGTTGCTGTTTGAGTCAATTGCTGAGCGTAAGGCGTTCCCATCACAGTTGGAGCATTGTTTTTCATTGAATCATCAAAGCGAATGCTGTCTTTGGCGAATAAGTTGATGACGGTTGAGCCTAATTTGAAACGACCCATCTCATCGCCTTTCTTCAGAATGACCGACTTATCACCAGTTGCTGGGTAATCCCAAGTGTAAACGGTATTACCGCGAGGAGGAGTTACAGTGCCAGCCCAGATTAGCTCAATACTACCCACAATGGTTGCTCCGACCAGAACTTGCGCCATTGGGCCAAACTCAGTATCGAAAATACACACAACGCGCTCATTACGAGCGAATAGATTTGGTACATTCTCAGCCGTCAATGGGTTCACTGAGAACAGATCACCAGGAACATAAATCATCTGACGCAAAGTGCCATCACATGGCATATGCACTCGGTGATAGTCTCTCGGTGACAGGTAGAGTGTTGCAAACTCGCCGTCAGCAAATTCAGCCGCTAAATCAGCACTACCACCCAGCAGTTCTTGTGCGGTGTAGTCGTGATTCTTTGCTTGGATAAGCTTGCCATCGGTGATCGGCCCAAATTGGCTTACACATGCGTCAGCAGGGTGGGAAATCACCGTTTCGCCTTCCGCAATTGGACGCATACCAGGTTTCAACTCACGCACAAAGAACTCATTGAAGGTTTTGAAGTGAGCAGGATCTGAGTGCAGAGCCTCGTCCATATTGACGTTATATTGCTTGATAAACCAACGAATGATCGCTGTTGTTAGACCGCCAGCCTTGGCTGATGCTAGTTTACCTACCAAACGGGTCAAACCGTGTTGAGGTATCCAATATTGCAGTCCAACTTTAATCTTATCCATTGTTCACTATTCCAACATTAATTGAGTGTTATTAATTCAGGGCGCGAGATACTAATGTAATTCGCCCCAAATGTCAGCAATTTGTGAATGGCACACGGTCAGAGTGTTAATCTCACCGTGTTCCTTGATGATCACAAGTCAGCTTTCTTGCTTCTAGAGTATTGTCGGTTGGCTTTACCTTCGCCCATGCTCTCGATAATTCGATGATAATTATCAAAACGTACTTGATCGATTTTACCGTCTTCAACGGCTTCACGGAGAAGGCAACCAGGGTCGTCTAAGTGTTTACAGTCTCGGAATTTACAACCACCGAGATAGGGTTTGAACTCAACAAAAGCTTCAGTGACTTCATTTGGCTCTAGGTGCCACAAACCAAACTCGCGTACGCCTGGAGAATCGATAAGGTCACCACCGGTTGGAAAGTGATATAATCTTGCCGCAGTAGTAGTATGTTGACCCAAGCCGGAGTTGCTGGAAATTTCGCCTTCTTCGACATCAAGCTCGGGCATGAGTGCATTCACTAAACTTGATTTGCCCACACCAGATTGGCCGACAAAAATATTAATCTTGTCTTTGAGGTGAGCTTCGAGCTCTTCTATGCCTTCGCCGCTTTCTTTGCTCACGAGCAGGACTTTATAGCCAATATATTTATAGACCTCTAAAAGCTGATAAAACGTGTCGCGCTCTTGTTCAGGCAGTAAATCTATTTTATTGAGTACGACAAGAGGCGCAATCTCAAGCGTTTCAGAAGCGATCAGGTAACGGTCGATAATGTTCAACGATAGCTCTGGCACAACGGCAGAAACAATGACCATTTGATCAACGTTTGCGGCTACGGGCTTGAGGCCATCATAGTAATCAGGACGGGTTAACATTGAGGTTCGCGGTTCTACGGCTTCCACTACGCCAGAAATACCGTGCATAGATTCGAGTCCGACTCGCCATTTCACTCGATCTCCAGAGACCAAAGACTCAATACCACGTCTTAAATTACAGCGGTGTATTTCTTTGGTTTCAAGATCTTCAATGTCGGCATGTTGTCCGAAACGAGTGATGACAAGCCCTTGCTTGACCGCGCCAAGCATAGTCTCATCCCACTGGACAGATTCTTCTTTTGCCAGCTTTTTTTTCTGGTTGTTGCGCACACGACGCACCTGACCTTTGGTTAGTTTTTTCTTTTTCGCCACGATATTTCAATGATGCGATGTGCATCAAACCATTTGGGTTACTGAATTTAATTTGGGTATAGTACCTCTTTTAGCAGAAAACAAATAGACGAGGGCATTATGTCTTTCAGCGATGACAACTTGATCTGGGTTGATTTAGAAATGACAGGACTGGATCCTGAACAACATAAAATTATCGAAATTGCCAGTATCGTGACCGACAGCGAGTTAAATATTCTTGCGGAAGGGCCTGTTATAGCGATTCACCAACCGGATGAAGAGTTGGCTAAAATGGATGATTGGTGCACCAACACTCATACTGCAAGTGGGCTGGTGGCTCGTGTTAAAGACAGTGAGTATGATGAAGAAAAAGCCATCAAAGAAACCATCGCATTCTTAGAGCAATGGGTACCGAAAGGAAAATCGCCGATTTGTGGTAACAGTATTGGTCAAGACCGACGTTTTCTTTACAAACATATGCCAGAACTCGAAGAGTATTTCCATTACCGATACGTGGATGTCAGTACGCTAAAAGAATTGACTCGTCGCTGGAAACCGGAAATCCTTGATGGCTTTTCTAAGCAGGGAACGCATTTAGCATTGGATGATATTCGAGAGTCTATCGCCGAACTCAAATATTATCGTGAGACTATTTTTACTATCTGATCTTCGAATATTTGTTAAAAAGAGAAGTTTAGGGCTGTAGTTGGCGGAAAAATAACGCATTTTTGTGTGCTTTTTCATCAAACGAAAAAAAAGTTGGTTTTTTTGCTGATAAGGACTTGCATCACAAAAAAATGCTCTTATAATTCGCAGCCCTGAACGATGAAAGACGTTCAATGCGACACTAGCTCAGTTGGTAGAGCGCAACCTTGCCAAGGTTGAGGTCACGAGTTCGAACCTCGTGTGTCGCTCCAACACATAGTTTTCATCGTACTTAACGGTGACACAATACGGACGCGGGGTGGAGCAGCTTGGTAGCTCGTCGGGCTCATAACCCGAAGGTCGTCGGTTCAAATCCGGCCCCCGCAACCAAATTTAGTCAATAGCAGTTGCTGTTGATATGCGACACTAGCTCAGTTGGTAGAGCGCAACCTTGCCAAGGTTGAGGTCACGAGTTCGAACCTCGTGTGTCGCTCCAAATTAATAAGCCTTCATCATGCTTTGAATGATGATTACGGACGCGGGGTGGAGCAGCTTGGTAGCTCGTCGGGCTCATAACCCGAAGGTCGTCGGTTCAAATCCGGCCCCCGCAACCAATACATTACGATAGTTTGGGTGGTTTCTTTATCATAACCCTCAGGTCGTCGACGGATGCGCCGCCCGGTACAAACCCGGCCCCCGCAACCAAATTTAATCAATAGCACTTGCTGTTGATATGCGACACTAGCTCAGTTGGTAGAGCGCAACCTTGCCAAGGTTGAGGTCACGAGTTCGAACCTCGTGTGTCGCTCCAATTTCCTTGAGTGAAAGAAATACACCGTTATTTAGTAGTAAATAACGTTAGCAATGCGACACTAGCTCAGTTGGTAGAGCGCAACCTTGCCAAGGTTGAGGTCACGAGTTCGAACCTCGTGTGTCGCTCCAATTTCTTCCACATAATGGACACCAAAAGCGGTCATCTCGATAAGAGATAGCAAAGTTGAGAAACTTGGTCCCTTCACCGCACGCTCTTTCCTAATGCTGAGAAGCATTACTCCCAAAATTAAGTCATTCAGTCACTACCTTACGATGATGTAATGTAATGCACTGACCTGTGTATTCTTATTTCTACACACCCAAACAGCACTAGGCGCCTGCCTTTGTTGCGATTCTGTCATACTTAAATTAACAGACTTATCCACATTTTTATTTTGTGGATAACTTGGTTGATAAATTGTATTTGAATGATATCTAAATTGGGCTCTTGAAAGATCTTTACATCGTTACCTTGACTGTTTAATACCAGATTTTTCATATAACTTATTGAATTTAAATAAAATAAGAGATTTTTAAATATCTTTGCCTTGACAGTTAAATGATCAGCAAGTGACGTTTTTTTGATCCTAGTCATATATTGAAACTGTGTTTAACCTGATTTCTCAACGACTAACCGTCAATGAAAATGTAGTTTTTCCACAAATCTAGATTTGAGATATTAGTCAAGAAAATAGATTTGATTTTTCTACACCCGTTGATGGCTATGCGTCTCGGGGTAATCCTTTTTTTACAATACGGATGAGTCGCTGGTTTTTGGTATGGATGCTGGTATCCAGCTTCATGGGGACCTGTCCCATTTGTCTCTGTAACGCCCACTCTATATGAGAGTCCAGAAGCTCTGATTTGCCTTGAATCTGTTGCAGTTTTTCAATGTAGTTTTGAGAAAAAGGCGCATTTCCCATAGCGATAATGATATTTCGCTGCCATTGTTCATGGCCAATTCTGCGGATAGCAGAGCCTTCCATATTTTTAAGAAATGTTGACTCATCCCAAGACAGCAACACGGCGAGGTTGGTATCAGCAAAACTAGCGCGTCGTTGAAAGTCTTGCTGTCGGCTTATCTCGGCATGGCGATTCCAGGGACAAACCAACTGGCAATCATCACAGCCATAAATTCGATTTCCCATGGCCTCACGAAACTCTGGAGGGATAACACCTTTGTATTCGATGGTAAGGTAGGAAATACATCGACGAGCATCGATAACACCATTTTCCAAAATAGCACCAGTCGGGCAAGAAGTGATGCATGCTCGACACTTGCCACACTCGTTATCGACTGGCGAATCGGTAGGAAGAGGCAAGTCGATAAATAACTCACCTAAAAAGAACCAAGAGCCGGCTTCTTTATCCAATAGTAAGGAGTGTTTACCTATCCAACCCAGTCCAGCTTTTTCAGCGATGGGACGCTCCAAAACAGGTGCTGAGTCAACAAATGGTCTGTAACCAAGTTCAGAGACTTCCTGTTCTATTTTCTGACCAAGTTTCTTGAGTAAATTACGAATCAGCTTGTGATAGTCACGCCCTAACGCGTATCGACTGATATAGCCGGAATGCTTATCTTCTAAGTTAGCGGCAAAGTGAGCATCTTCTGGGAGATAATCCATTCTAACGCTGATGATTCGACAGGTATTTGGGTGGAGTTTATCTGGATGAATTCTTAAATCTTGATGGGTTGCCATCCAAGCCATATCACCATGATATCCAGCAGCTAACCAATTTTTGAGAATGGCAGCTTGATCCTGTAAATCAATATCGCTGATACCGACTTTTTGAAAACCGAGCTCTTGTCCCCATTGTTTAATATCACTGGCAAGCTTGTTTAAGTCCATCATGATTACTCAAATAGAAAAGGACGCGTATTCTATACTCAAAATCAGTACTAACCCAAGTATGAATCCCAAAAAGTCCTTAATCTACTTTAGAACAAACTTTCATCGACTATTTTGTGCATGCGTAGTAGGGATAACGCTAAAATAATGGTAAATTTTCTGATTACTTACATAAGATCACTTGTCTGCGAAAAGCGACACAGTTTACTATTTCGACTCTCAAAGGCACCACTCAGAGAAAAACGTGATGAGCACTAAAAAATTTACCTTAGCTAATGAATCCGCAACGATTTTAATTGGAACTAAATTAGCCAACCTCTGTTCAAAACAGACAACGATTTATTTGCATGGTGATCTTGGAGCAGGAAAAACCACATTTAGTCGCGGCTTTATTCAAAGCCTTGGGCACCAAGGAAACGTAAAAAGCCCGACTTACACCTTGGTGGAACCTTATCAGCTCGATGGTTGGAACGTATATCACTTCGACCTATACCGTTTGGCGGATCCAGAGGAATTGGAGTTCATGGGAATTCGTGATTACTTTTCTGATGATGCTATTTGTTTAGTAGAGTGGCCTGAAAAAGGTATTGGCGTTTTACCTGCAGCGGATATTGATATCGAGATGAAGTACGTAGGTGAGGCACGAGAAATTGCTTTTACCGCTAATAGCGATTACGGAAGAGAATTAGTAAATCAGCTGGAGTTAAATTGATCAGTCGTTTTCTTAGTAGCATGGCACTAGCCATGCTGCCTATCTTATTGATGTTCCCCACTTTTGCCTTAGCGAATGCGTTAGAGGGTCTTCGTGTTTGGCCGTCACCGGACGAAACGCGCGTTGTCATAGACCTTAAGTCTGAGGCTGACTACAGTTATTTCTCATTATCGGGCCCAAGCCGAATTGTCGTGGATCTTAAGAACACCACTTTAAAAACCAAGTTGCCAATGAACGTAACGGATAGTCCAGTGCTGAGCAAAATTCGTAAAAGCTCGCCACCGAGTAAGGGCACTTATCGTCTGGTTTTTGAGCTAAAGAAGTCATCGACACCTCAAATATTTAAACTAAGCCCAACACCTGGTGGGCAATATGGTCATCGCTTAGTTATCGATTTACCTCACGGTAAAACCAGTAGTCAACCTAAAGCAACGGCATCAAGCAGTAAAACAGCAGTAAGTCGTGATGCATCTGAGTTAAGAGGTACCGCTGATATTATCGTCGCTATCGATGCGGGTCACGGTGGTGAAGATCCAGGTTCAATTGGTCCAACGAAAAAGTACGAAAAGCACGTAACGTTAAGCGTATCGAAAAAACTGGCTGCGCAAATCGATGCCATCCCGGGTATGAAAGCCGTATTAACTCGCCGTGGTGATTACTTTGTTAACCTCAACAAACGCTCAGAAATTGCCCGTAAAAATAAAGCGCACCTATTGGTTTCAATTCATGCCGATGCCTTTAGAACACCACAGCCGCGTGGAGCGTCGGTGTTTGTCTTGAATACAAGACGAGCGAATACTGAAATAGCGCGTTGGGTTGAAAATCATGAACAGCAATCTGAATTATTGGGCGGCGCTGGAGAGGTGTTGTCGAAGAACACCAACGACCGCAATGTCAGTCAAACGCTCTTGGATTTGCAATTTAGTCACTCGCAAAAAGAAGGCTATAAAGTTGCGACTAAAATCCTAAAAGAGATGGGGAAAGTTGCTCATTTGCATAAGAAAGAGCCGGTTAATGCGAGCTTAGCCGTGTTGAAATCACCAGATATTCCTTCTGTTCTGGTTGAAACGGGGTTTATTTCCAACCCAGCAGAAGAGCGGTTGCTGACTACTCGCAGTCACCAAGACAAATTGGCTCGAGCCTTAGCAAAAGCCATTGTTCAGTATTTTGAGGCAAACCCACCAGAAGGGACTTTATTTGCCAATCGCGGACAGCAGAAAAAACACACGGTGAAGCGCGGTGAATCGCTATCTGTGATTGCTCAAAACTATGGGACATCGGTGTCTGCCATTAAGAGTGCCAATAGCCTGAAGAGCACCTCGCTAGCGGTGGGACAAACGTTGGTGATACCCGGTAGTAGTGCACCTGTGAAAGTGAGCACTAAGGTCAATACGGTAGAAACCAAAACCATTATTCACACGGTAGCGAAAGGTGATTATTTAGGTAAGGTGGCCAATAAATACAAGGTCTATGTCGGCGACATTAAACGTGAAAATAACCTCAAATCTGATGTGTTGAAGCTAGGTCAGAAACTCAAAATCACTGTCAGTTTGAAAGACTTACCTCTTCGTAAACATAAAGTGCAGCGAGGGGAGTTTTTAGGCAAGATTGCTTCTAAGTATGGCGTTACCGTTCAAAGCATACGAGAGGCAAATAAGTTACGGTCGGACTCACTGGCGGTAGGCCAAGTCTTGTTGATACCTAATAAATAGACCAAATAGCGCTAGCTCATTTTGGAGGAGATAAGTGACGATTAAGATACTCCCAGCTCGATTGGCGAACCAAATAGCTGCGGGTGAAGTGGTGGAGCGACCAGCATCCGTAGTTAAAGAGCTGGTTGAAAACAGTCTTGATTCCGGTGCTACTCGTATTGATATCGATATTGAGAAAGGTGGCGCCAAACTTATTCGCGTGCGTGATAACGGCAAGGGTATTGTTAAAGACGAGCTGCAATTGGCGCTAAGCCGTCATGCAACTTCAAAGATCCATACCTTAGATGATCTTGAGGCCATTATGAGCTTAGGATTTCGAGGAGAGGCTCTCGCAAGTATTAGCTCTGTGGCTCGGTTGACGCTAACCTCCCGTCCTGCGACGCAAGAACAAGCTTGGAGTGCGTATGCGGAAGGACGTGACATGGCGGTTAAGTTAAAACCTGCCGCGCACCCCATTGGTACGACCCTTGAAGTGCTTGACCTGTTTTTCAATACACCAGCAAGGCGTAAGTTTCTGCGCACTGAGAAAACAGAATTCATCCACATTGACGAGTTGTTAAAGCGTATCGCTTTGAGCCGCTTTGACGTGTCGATCAACCTAAAACATAACGGTAAGTTAGTAAGGCAGTACCGCGCAGCAAAGACAGAAGCTCAAACAGAGAAGCGAATAGCTGCTGTATGTGGGGGGCCCTTTGTGCGCAATATGTTGAAGATAGAATTGCAGCATAATGATTTGAAATTACACGGCTGGATCACCACGCCTGAGGGTGCTAGAGCTCAAAGTGATCTGCAATATTGTTATGTGAATGGCCGTATGATGAAAGATAAACTCATCAATCACGCGATTCGTCAAAGTTACGAAAACAGTCTAGCCCCAGAACAGTTTGCCGCATATATCCTGTTCATTGATATCGACCCTCATCAAGTAGATGTGAATGTGCATCCAGCAAAACATGAGGTTCGCTTTCATCAAGCTCGCCTCGTTCACGATTTTATTTACCAAGCGCTCAGTGACGCGTTGATTCAGGCTAAATCTATCGATGTTCAGCCTGCGTCTCCGGCAGCTTTTAGCTCATCAGTTAATCTAGGCCATGAAGAGAAAATTACCGAGCAAATTGCACCCGAACAGACGGTTAAACCAGAGGTTAACGAGAGTGAGCTTAAAGCGATAGAGAATATTCCGGCTTACCCTGGAAGAGCCGACTATCAAAGACGTGATAGTCAGTCGGAGTATTCTGCGCAAAACGCTTCGTTTGGTCATGAGGTTGCAGAGCGCGCTCCTCGTAGCGACTGGGTAGCAGAGCACAGGACTAAGAGCTCCAGTGATAGAACCTCGAGTCGCGTCGCAGAGAAAGCGCCAACGGCGGAAGAAGTTCGAGTCTATCAGGCGTTAATGCAAACGCCTGATATTGAAACTGACGTTGCTCAACGAACTGAGCCAGCAATGAAACAGCCTAACTATATTGAGGTAAAGATTGAACGAATTGGTAAGGCCATTGCCATTGTCGATCAATGCTATGTGCTGGTGAAAGCTGAACCAATTTGCGCGATGGTGTCCTTGCGCCGAGCTGAGTTTTACAAATTATTTGCTCAATTAAGTCCAAAGACAGGCGCGTTAACCATGCAACCACTATTGGTGCCATTGTCATTGAAGGTTGGCGAACAGCAATTAAAAGCGGTCGAGATGTATAAGCAGCTCATGTCAAACTTTGGTATCGACATTAAGGTACGCAACAAACAAACGGCCATGGTAATGGGTGTGCCTTCACCTTTACGACAGCAAAATTTGCAATTGTTAATTGATGAAATGCTGTCATACTTGGCGACCCTTGAGCAGCCAGATGACACGACCAGTCAGTTAAGCCTTTGGTTAACGAAAAAAGTGCTGCAAGTGAAAAGTAGCTACACTTTATCTGAATCTGTTCAGTTGCTGGGCAACTTAGAACAGCTCTACGACGGTCAGCTACCGTTAAGCGATCCAAAATTTGTTCGACCTGTCGATTTTACGGCCACAATTGCAGCATTTTCATCATGAATCAAAAATTACCACTCGTTTTGTTTTTAATGGGTCCTACCGCATCTGGTAAGACAGACTTAGCTATTCGTCTTCGTCAGCAATATCCTGTGGAGATCATCAGTGTTGATTCTGCCCTCATTTACAAAGGTATGGATATTGGCACCGCTAAGCCGGAGGCTGAGGAAATCGCGCTTGCGCCACATCGTTTGATAGATATTTTGGATCCGGCAGAAGCGTATTCCGCGGCAGATTTTAGACGCGATGCGTTAAACGAAATTGCCAAGATTCATGCAGAAGGCAAGATCCCTCTGCTGGTTGGCGGAACCATGTTGTACTTTAAAGCGCTATTACAAGGTTTGTCGCCGTTACCCGCTGCTGATCCTGATATCCGTAAACAGATTGAACAGGAAGCCGTCGAAAAAGGGTGGCAAGCACTTCATAATGAACTTCGAGCGATAGATCCTGTCTCAGCAGAGAGGATACATCCAAATGATCCGCAGCGATTATCTCGAGCGCTTGAAGTGTATCGAATTACTGGTAGGTCTTTGACAGAATTAACTGAAACCAAAGGGGAACCTTTACCATTTCGTGTCAAACAATTTGCGGTAGCGCCCAAAGATCGTGCTTTGTTACATAAACGAATTGAATTGCGCTTCGAGAAAATGATACAAGCAGGCTTTGAAGATGAAGTCAAAGCGTTATATGCTCGTGAAGATCTTCACCCTGATCTGCCGTCTATCCGTTGTGTCGGATATCGTCAGATGTGGGAATATTTGGATGGAGAGAGCACTTTAGATGACGCGATCTTTCGCGGGATATGTGCAACTCGCCAATTGGCTAAGCGACAAATCACCTGGTTAAGGAGTTGGGATGATTTGGTTTGGCTAGACAGCGAACATGTTGAGGATTCAATGAAAACTCTCACAGATGCCATAGCATCTGATGGCATTAACTGTGTATAATGTGGTCGCTTTTGCGTATTTGTACCCAAAAAGGAACTGAGTTTTGTTTTCAAAGACAATAGTTGTTCTATGATTATAAAACTAAGGGGTATTTCATTGGTTTAGCTCAGATGCAAAGGCAGCACCTAACATTGCAGTGCACCAATAGCTAAATAATTAAAACTACAATATTAATATAAGGAAAATAAAAATGGCTAAGGGGCAATCTCTTCAAGACCCATTCTTAAACGCACTACGTCGCGAGCGTATTCCTGTATCCATCTATCTTGTAAACGGGATCAAGCTACAGGGTCAAATTGAGTCTTTCGATCAGTTTGTGATCCTTTTGAAAAATACCGTAAATCAAATGGTTTATAAGCATGCGATTTCTACGGTTGTTCCAGCTCGTGCAGTTAGTCATCATAGTGGTGAGCGTCCAGCTGGTGATCGTCAACAAGAGAAATCTGACGATTAATACCGAATTTAATAAAACAAGACCAATAAATAGGAGTTGATAGCTTGTTTGACCGTTATGAATCGGGGGAGCAAGCTGTACTTGTTCATATCAACTTCACGCAAGAAGGTGAGTGGGAAGATCTCAATGAATTTGAGATGCTGGTATCTTCTGCAGGCGTCAATGCGTTACAGGTTGTAACGGGAAGTCGGCAGTCTCCTCACCCGAAATACTATGTCGGAGAAGGTAAAGCTCAAGAAATTGCGCAAACCGTGCAGTTGACGGGTGCTGACATCGTGATTTTTAATCATGCACTTTCTCCTGCCCAAGAGCGTAATTTGGAAAGTCTGTGTAAATGTCGAGTCTTGGATCGCACAGGTCTGATCCTCGACATTTTTGCTCAGCGTGCGCGTACCCATGAAGGTAAGTTGCAAGTCGAGCTTGCACAGCTCCGCCATATCTCGACTCGATTAATTCGAGGCTGGACGCACCTTGAAAGGCAAAAGGGTGGTATTGGTTTACGTGGTCCCGGCGAAACTCAGTTAGAGACCGACCGTCGACTTCTGCGTGATCGAATTAAAGCGATTTTGCGTCGCCTAGAAAAAGTCGCAAAGCAGCGTGAACAAGGCAGACGAGCCAGAAACAGAGCTGAAATCCCAACGATCTCCCTAGTGGGTTATACCAATGCGGGAAAATCAACACTGTTTAACCGTATTACTGAAGCAGGGGTGTATGCTGCTGACCAGTTATTCGCAACACTCGACCCCACTTTAAGAAAAATACAACTAGCGGACGTCGGTCCGGCAATCCTTGCGGATACAGTAGGATTTATCCGTCACTTACCGCATGATTTAGTGGCTGCATTTAAGGCAACCCTGCAAGAAACGCAGGAAGCTGACATTTTGTTACATGTTGTCGATGCCAGTGATGACCGATTTCGTGAGAATATTCAAGCTGTTCATGACGTGCTAGAAGAGATAGATGCACATGAAGTGCCTTCTCTTGTTGTGATGAATAAAATAGATAATCTAGATGGCCAGCGTCCACGTGTAGAACGTAATGATGAAGGTATTCCGAGAGCCGTTTGGGTTTCTGCCATGGAAGGGCAAGGAATCGAACTGTTGTTCGAAGCGCTTACTGAGCGCTTAGCGAGCCAAATGGTTCAGTATCAATTGCGAATTCCGCCGCAGTTTCAAGGGCGTTTTCGTAGTACATTTTTCCAAATGAATTGTATTCAAGGCGAAGAATACGATGAAGAAGGTAACTTGTTGATTGATATTCGGATGCAACAAGTAGATTGGTCTAGACTTGAAAAAAGAGAAGGGGCAGTTTTGAGTGACTTTATAGTTACTTAAAGGACTGCTACAGTATAACGTCATACTAAATGATGGAGCTTCCTAATGGCGTGGAATGAGCCTGGTAATAACAATGGAAACAACGGCCGCGATAAAGACCCATGGGGTAATAACAATCGTGGTGACCGGAACTCCGGTGGTCGTGATCAAGGGCCGCCTGATTTAGATGAAGTCTTTAATAAGCTGAGTCAGAAAATCGGTGGTAAGTTTGGTAAACGTGGTGGTAATGGTGGCCCATCAATTGGCGGTGGTGGCAGTGCAATAGGCTTTGGTGTCATTGCATTGATCGCAATAGCTATTTGGTTCTTTTCTGGCTTCTATACCATTAGTGAGGGTGAGCGTGGTGTCGTTCTCCGTCTTGGTAAATTCGATCGAATCGTCGATCCAGGTCTGAACTGGCGTCCGCGTTTTATCGATGAATACCAAGCTGTTAACGTGCAAGCGATTCGCTCGCTACGCGCGTCAGGAACTATGCTGACAAAAGATGAAAACGTAGTTTCGGTATCGATGGACGTGCAATACCGCGTTTCTGATCCTTACAAGTATCTTTATGTTGTCACGAACGCTGACGACAGTTTGAGCCAAGCTACTGACTCTGCATTGCGTGCGGTAATCGGTGACTCACTGATGGACAGTATCCTAACCAGTGGTCGTCAGCAGATCCGTCAAAGCACTCAAGCAACGCTGAACGATATTATTGATAATTACGATATGGGTTTGACCATCGTTGATGTCAACTTCCAATCAGCGCGTCCGCCAGAGCAAGTTAAAGATGCCTTTGATGATGCGATTGCAGCTCGAGAGGATGAAGAGCGTTTCATTCGAGAAGCTGAAGCATACAAAAACGAGATTATTCCGAAAGCGACAGGTCGTTCTGAGCGTTTGAAGAAAGAAGCTCAAGGTTACTCTGAACGTGTTACTAACGAAGCGCTTGGTCAAGTTGCTCAGTTTGAAAAACTACTTCCTGAGTACAAAGCTGCTCCAGAAGTTACTCGCAACCGTTTGTATCTAGATACGATGGAAGAGGTATATTCAAACACATCTAAGGTCCTAATTGATTCCGAGTCAAGCGGTAACCTACTGTACTTGCCTATCGATAAGTTAGCAGGTCAGGACGGCGCATCTCAGTCTCGTAAGCCAAAGGAAACTTCGGCTTATGAAGAGATTCAGTTGGATCCGTCGACTAGCGATACTTCTTCAAGCAGCAATACGTCTCGTAACAACTCGACGCGTCAAGGGAGATACTAATAATGCGTAAATTGATGATACCAGTATTAGTCGTTGCCTTAGCATTGATGTTGATGTCGATGTTTGTTATCCCTGAGGGTGAGCGTGGCATCGTAATTCGATTTGGTCGTGTTCTTACGGATGACAACCAAGTGTCGCGTATTTACGAACCTGGTTTGCATTTTAAGATGCCGCTGTTCGACCGTGTGAAAACGTTAGATGCGCGTATTCAAACAATGGATGGCCGTGGTGACCGTTTTGTAACGTCCGAGAAAAAAGACGTTATCATTAACACGTATGTGAAGTGGAAGATTGAAGATTTCCGTCAATACTACCTAGCAACGGGTGGCGGTAATGCACTTACAGCACAAGCGCTGTTAGAGCGTAAGGTGACAGACGTACTACGTTCTGAAATCGGTGCACGTGAAATCAAACAGATTGTTTCTGGTCCTCGTAACAATGATGTACTGCCTGACAGTGCAGATAGTGAAGAAGTGACTACTGAAGCGGCACGCCAAGCACTAGAGATTGATGGTGAGCGTGACAAAATCATGGTTAACGTGTTGAAAGATACTCGTGAAAGTGCAATGAAAGACTTAGGCGTTCGTGTGGTTGATTTCCGTATTAAGAAAATCAACTTACCAGACGAGATCAGTGAGTCAATCTATCGCCGTATGCGTGCAGAGCGTGAATCGGTCGCGCGTAAACACCGCTCTCAAGGTCGTGAGAAAGCTGAAGTCATTCGCGCTCAAGCTGAGCTAGAAGTGGCAACACTATTGGCTGAAGCTGATAAGACAGCTCGTGTAACGCGAGGTGGAGCTGACGCAAAAGCTGCAGCGATTTATTCGTCAGCTTACAGCAAAGACCCTGAGTTCTTTAGCTTCCTACGTTCATTATCGGCTTACAAGACGTCATTCTCAGATAAGAGCGATATTCTCGTTCTCGATCCTAAGAGTGAATTCTTCCGTTACATGAATGATATGAACGGCGCTCCAGTTAAATAGTTACCAACAATACCGCGATAGGGCTCCTCAAAGGAGCCCTATTTTTTGGGAGAAGAATAATGTCACAATCGCTGTGGGTCGCTTTAGGTTTGGTGTTGGTTGTTGAGGGTCTTGGGCCTTTACTTGCACCAAGAGGATGGCGAAATATGGTTTCTCAATTGGCGCAACAGCCTGATGAACACTTAAGAAGAATAGGTGGCTGCCTAGTTGTTGCTGGTGCTGTCATTACAGTGATGATGTTGAACCATTAATAATATTGGTTTTTTATTAGTTAGCATCAATCACTTAACATAAAGCAGGTTTTTATGCTTAAAAAATGACTGCAAATTTGTGATTTCGATGCTAGAATCCTTTTTTAACTAGCAATCAGATTTGGAAAAATGGGTAATAACGTAGTCGTTCTGGGCACCCAATGGGGTGACGAAGGTAAAGGTAAAATCGTAGACCTTTTAACTGAAGATGCAAAGTACGTGGTTCGCTACCAAGGCGGTCACAATGCAGGTCACACTCTAGTCATTAACGGTGAAAAAACCGTTCTTCATTTGATTCCATCAGGTATTCTTCGCGATAACATCAAGTGTGTTATTGGTAATGGTGTTGTTCTGTCACCAGAAGCACTTTTAAAAGAAATGAAGCCTCTAGAAGAACGTGGTATTCCAGTTCGCGAGCGTCTTTTCGTTTCTGAAGCTTGTCCTCTAATTCTTCCTTACCACATTGCTATTGACCAAGCGCGTGAAATTGCTCGTGGTAACAAAGCAATTGGTACAACGGGTCGTGGTATCGGTCCAGCATACGAAGACAAAGTTGCACGTCGCGGCCTACGCGTTGGTGACCTTTTCGATAAAGAAGTCTTTGCTGAAAAGCTAAAAGAAGTCATGGAGTTCCATAACTTCCAATTAGAGCACTTCTATAAAGCAGACACAGTAAGCTACGATGAAGTCCTAGAACAATGCATGGGTTATGCAGACCTTCTAACGTCAATGGTTATCGATGTGACTGACGAACTTGATGCAGCGCGTAAGCGTGGCGACAAAATCATGTTCGAAGGTGCTCAAGGTACGCTTCTAGATATCGACCACGGTACATACCCTTATGTAACGTCATCAAATACCACAGCTGGCGGTGTTGCAGCTGGTTCAGGTTTTGGTCCTCGTCACATTGGTTACATTCTAGGTATTACTAAAGCTTACTGTACTCGCGTTGGTTCAGGTCCGTTCCCGACAGAGCTATACGATGGTAAAGAGAAGCAAGACCCAGTTGGTAAACACCTTGGTGACGTCGGTCACGAGTTTGGTGCAACAACAGGTCGTCTACGTCGTACGGGCTGGTTTGATGCTGTAGCAATGCGTCGTGCAGTACAAATTAACTCTATCTCAGGTTTCTGTCTAACTAAGCTAGACGTTCTTGACGGTCTGGAAGAGCTAAAAATCTGTACTGGCTACAAGATGAAAGATGGCACTATCCTAGAAGTATCTCCAATGGCAGCGGAAGCATTTGAAGAAGCCACGCCAATTTATGAAACTATGCCTGGTTGGTCTGAAACAACATTTGGTGCAACGTCTATCGAGCAACTTCCACAAACTGCTCTAGACTACATCAAACGTATTGAAGAACTAACAGGTGTTCCAGTAGACATCATCTCTACTGGCCCAGATCGTAACGAAACGATCATCAAGGTTCAGCCTTTCGAAGCTTAATCGATAGAAAGTCATCAAAGCCAGCGTTTACGCTGGCTTTTTTGTCTTGGTAACGAAACAAGACAAATGTGATCTTTTGCCAAGGTTTTGACGCCAGTGAACCCCCACTATCTAAAAGTGGCAATATATTGCCACTTTTACTAATTTTTCTCTAAAGCGAGGCGGGCAACTGCCGATAAAAAAGTTAAACCATTCATTAGCTTTGGTTGGCTTTGATACTTGCCTATGAGGAGTAGTTACACAGTGATTAAGCGACACAAACTAGCAGCACTTGTTTGCATGGCGCTACTTGGCTCTGTAAAAACACTTCATGCCCAAGAGGTGGGTGCGCCTATTCCTATCTATTCTGAAGATGAACTGATTGGTTTAATTGAAGAAAATCGACATCTTGCGCGAGTTAAAGCAGATAACTGTCAGCTAGTTGAAGATATTATGGCGCGCGCTACGCGCATCAACTTACCGTCCTATGAATTTCTTTATGGCGATATGCTGGCCTGGGGAGTATGTGTCCCTCAAGATGTAGAGCTTGGTCTGTACTATATGGAAAATGCAGCCCATCAAGGTCTACCGGTAGCGTTGGAGCAACTAGGACGCTATTACTCTCGTGGCACCTTTGTCCAACAAGACAAAGAGCGAGCTATTCCATATTTCAGAGAAGCCGCATCAATGGGCAATATCGATGCGCGTATCCAGTTAGCAGAACTATTGCTTCGAGACTACGGCAGTCCTCTGGATTACGAAGATGCCTACCGTTGGCTCTATAACTCCATCACCCCCGATGGCCGCAAGCATAAACGCATTTCTATGTTAAGGCGTGGTTTAGAGCAACGCATGCCTGAAAATATAATCGCGAGAGCAAAGCGCCGCAGCACATTCTGGTAATGATAGCCTAATGGCATAAATTCAAAGCATTTCTGTAGCTTATCTGCTCTGTCAGTTATAATCGACGTATCCCTCCTAAAATATAGGTCAGACTATGTCGAACAAGCCTAGCGATATCAAAGTAGACGACCCTTTTGCAGAAAGAGAGTCTCAAAACTACGACAATCCGATTCCGAGCCGAGAATTCATTACCGATTTCCTAGAAAGCGTTAATGTTCCAATGAACAGGAATGATCTGTTTGAAGCATTAGGGTTGGAAGGTGAAGAGCACTATGAAGGACTGCGCCGTCGTTTGCGAGCTATGGAACGCGATGGTCAATTGGTTTTCACTCGACGCCAGTGTTATGCCTTGCCTGACAAACTAGAAATGATAAAAGGTCATGTGATTGGCCACAAAGATGGGCATGGTTGGGTGAGACCTGAGGGAAGCATGAATAAGGATAATGATATCCTGCTTCCACATCATCAAATGCGAACGTTGCTGCATGGTGATTTTGTATTAGTACAGCCATCTGGCACCGATAAACGTGGTCGAAAGGAAGGACGACTAGTCCGTGTATTGGAAGAGCGTAAGACACAAATAGTCGGTCGATTTTTCCTAGAATATGGCTACGCTTATGTTGTCGCTGATGACTCTCGAATCAGCCAAGATATTCTGATTCCAAACGAGCACCGTGGTGGAGCTCGAATGGGTAATGTTGTGGTTGTCGAGGTAACGGATCGTGGTAGCCGCTCCCGTGGAATGATGGGGCAGGTCGTTGAAGTGCTAGGCGAAAATATGGCGCCAGGTATGGAAACGCAAATTGCCATTCGTACTCATCAAATCCCTCACGAATGGCCCGCTGAAGTTGAAAAACAAGTGCAGCAATTTGGGGAGTTCGTTCCTGAGGAAGCCAAAAAAGGTCGTGTAGATTTACGTGAATTGCCACTCGTAACGATTGATGGTGAAGATGCTCGAGATTTCGATGATGCTGTCTATTGTGAGCGTAAGAAAAGTGGCGGCTGGCGTCTATGGGTGGCGATTGCTGATGTCAGCTATTATGTTCGACCAGATTCCCCGCTAGATAAAGAGGCCATCGTACGTGGTAACTCGGTCTATTTCCCATCTCAAGTAGTACCTATGCTGCCAGAGGTACTATCGAATGGTTTGTGTTCACTGAATCCTCAGGTCGATCGACTATGTATGGTTTGTGAAATGACGGTATCGGAAACAGGTAAACTGTCAGGTTATAAACATTATGAAGCAGTGATGAACTCACATGCTCGCCTTACCTACAACAAGGTGAACGACATTTTGGAAGGGAACGAGGAATTACGTGAACGCTACAGTGAGTTAGTGCCGCATTTACATGAACTGCACAACATGTATCAAGTGTTGAAAGAGGCGCGTGACTACCGTGGTGCGATAGAGTTTGAAACGGTAGAAACTAAATTTATCTTCAATGCAGAGCGCAAGATCGATCGTATTGAACCTGTTATTCGAAACGACGCTCATAAGATCATCGAAGAATGCATGATTTTAGCCAATATTGCCTCAGCTTCTTTGGTAGAAAAAGCGAAAGAGCCAGCGCTGTATCGTATCCATGAAACTCCAGGAGAAGAAAGGCTACAAGGCTTTAGAGATTTCTTGGGAGAATTAGGTTTGGAATTGTCCGGCGGTTTAGACCCATCGCCAACGGACTATGCTGAGTTGGTTCGCAAAATCCAACAGCGTCAAGATAAAGAACTGATTCAAACCATGCTGCTTCGTTCAATGAAGCAAGCTGTCTATAACGCCGATAATGCAGGTCACTTTGGTTTAGCGTTGAAACGCTATGCGCATTTTACCTCTCCGATTCGCCGTTATCCTGACTTGTTGCTACATAGAGCAATCAAGTACCTCATTGCTAAACAAGAAGGTCGCAACACCGATCGATGGACACCAACAGGTGGTTACCATTATTCCTTTGATGATATGGATTTTTATGGTGAGCAATGTTCGATGACAGAGCGCCGAGCAGATGATGCGACTCGTGATGTAGCTGATTGGCTCAAATGTGAGTACATGCAAGATCATGTTGGCGAAGTGCTCGATGGTGTCATCGCAAATGTCACTGGCTTTGGGTTCTTTGTACGTCTAACGGAATTGCACATTGACGGCTTGGTGCATATATCTTCTTTGGCTAACGATTACTATCAGTTTGACCCAATAGGACAAAGACTTATTGGTGAGAGCTTTGGCGCGATCTACCGACTAGGCGATGCGGTAAAAGTGAAAGTACTGGCCGTTAACCTCGACGAGAAGAAAATAGACTTTGAATTAGAGGAAACAAGTCGTAAGCTACGCGGCAAAGGAAAAACGGCTAAAAAACGTGTTGCTGAAGCTGAGAAGAAAAAAGCAAAAGCAAAACAGCGTGTCGCGGAAGTGAGAGGGAAGCGAGGCACTAAAGCTAAGCCCCTTGTTGAAGCAACGAAAAGGCCTGACGGACAAGAAGATGTATTGCCGCATAAGCGCAAAAAGTCTAAAGCCGAAAAAGCTCGTAAAAACAAAGCTCGCAGTAAAGCGGGTCGAGCGAAGAAAAAATAGAGTCCAAGGTTAAACCATGAGTAACGAATTTATCTACGGCATTCACGCGGTGAAAGCTGTTTTGGAAAGAGATCCGGTACGTTTCATTGAAGCGTACGTCTTAAAAGGGCGTCAAGATGAACGCTTGATGCCGGTATTAAATCAGTTGAACCAAATTGGTGTGTCGATTCAGCAGATGAACCGCAAGACACTTGATGATAAAGCACATGGTGCCAATCATCAGGGAATCATTGCAAAAGTAAAACCAGCGAAGCAGCTAAATGAGAATGATCTGGACGGGATTCTTAGCCAGCATACTCAGCCATTATTGCTGATTCTTGATGGTGTGACCGATCCTCATAATTTGGGGGCGTGTTTACGTAATGCTGATGCTGCTGGGGTTGCTGCTGTTATCGTCCCGAAAGATCGCTCTGCACCATTAACCGCTACAGTCAGTAAAGTGGCTTGTGGTGCGGCAGAGACGGTTCCTTTGGTTCGTGTGACCAACTTAGCCCGTACCATGCGTGTACTGCAAGAGCAGGGAATCTGGATTGCGGGTACCGCAGGGGAAGCCACTCACGACATTTATCAAGCAAAACTTGATGGTCCTTTGGCGATTGTCATGGGGGCTGAAGGCGACGGTATGCGTCGTTTAACGCGTGAGACGTGTGATGATCTGATTAAGATTCCAATGGCGGGGTCGGTATCGAGTTTGAACGTCTCGGTAGCTTCGGGCATTTGTTTATTTGAAGCGGTTCGTCAACGAGCGCTCTAGACCCTGAACTCGAAGATGTCACTCCTCTGGCTGTGTGCCTAATCAGGCAGGGCCCTACTTAAGGCTTAGTGAGAGCGCTAAGTAGATCTCTGTCTGTGCAGGGGGGACAACAAATCAGCCAAGACGGCAAAAATGAAAGATATTGGCTATTGAAATATCAATAGTGAGGAGGAGGTGTCTCTTCCGATGGATCGGCTAAGTTTGATGTATCCATATTCTTCACTTTACCCACAACATACTTCATTTGATCCTGCATTTTACTGATCAGTAACTGCTGTTGAGTTAAGGCGTCATTGAGCTCATCAATGGTCTGCTCTTGGAAAGCCATTTTACATTCCATATCATTAATTCTCTCTTCGAGAGCCAAAATTTCTTTATTACTCATAATCACTACTTACTCAAATCCCAAGCTTGCACCACACCGGCAGACGAGGCTGAGAGGACGCGTTGGTTGCTGTCAAAAGCGGCATCATACACTACTCCTCTGGGGGGGCGAATATCTTTTAACATTTCCACTTCGAAGCCTCCTAGTCGTTTACCTGTATATGTGTCCCAGACAATCATTCTAGAAGATGGAGAACCGGTGACTAAACGACTGCCATCATTCGAAAAGCGCGCAGAAGAGAAGATAAGTTGTCGAGTCCAGCTATTAAGCTGACTGACCTCTTTGCCTGTTTTCAAATTCCAGATAATGGCATTGTTCCCGCTATCTGAAGTGAGGGCGAACAAACCATCTCGTTGCAGTTCTACCGTAACAACTCGTTGCTCATGTGCAAATTGTTGCAATATTTGCCCTGATTCAGTGCTCCAGAAGTAGGCGTTATGGTCGTTGCCCCCTGATAGCGCATATTTTCCATTGGGAGAAAGTGAAACAGAATTTACTTTTTCTACGTGAGCGAGGAACTCTAGGCGCCTTCCAGTGACTAAATCGATGAAGATGGCTTTACCATTACTAAGGCCAACAAGTACTTCATCGCCATTATTGCCCAAAGCGATGTCTTGTATGAGGCCGTCTGAGATAGACCAAAGTCCGCTAGATTGAGACCAGGCTAAATCCCAGATGGCAAAGTTGGTTTGTGTCGCGGTGATAGCAAAGCGTCCATTATCGCTAAAACGAATGAGGGAAATAATATTCTGTTCAGGGTCTTGAATACCTAAGCGAGCCAATAGCTTGTTTTGGTTGAGATCCCAAAGTTGAAGGTGCTGTTGCTTGGAGTAAAGCAAAGCGAACCTTGCATCGCGGCTTAACGCAATGGCACTGGTTCCCTCTAGCGCTAAGTCCCATTGTCGCTGTGAATTATCGGAGAAAAAGCAGCCATTTAACAGGCTGATGACAATTAACCACAGCACAGAATGAGATATTATTCGCATCATTAGCGTTATTCCACGTTGAGTCTTGAGTTTAAGCTAGTATATTTAAAGCTTGAGCTATGAAGAAATAGTTACTAGATTGAAATAGTTACGCATGCTGCGCTGAAAGACAAGTTGAATAGCTACGAGTAGGCGTTGAATTCCATAATCGGAGAATTAAATGAAATCACTATTTAAAGTGTCGCTACTTGCTGCGACAGTAATGTTGGCAGTCGGTTGTCAAAAAGAAGAACCAAAAGTAGAGCCAGCTGCGCAAGAGCAAGTTCAAGCGGAGACGGGCAAAGCGGTTCACTTTAAGACAGAAGATGATAAAGCAGCTTACGCAATCGGTGTTTCTTTCGCTAACTACCTAAGTACGAGCATTGAAAAACCCGCTGAATTTGGTATTGAACTGAAGAAAGAACTGGTTCTTAAAGGTATTGAACAAGCATTTGCGGGTAAAGCTGAGCTGACGGAAGATGAAGTTCGCGCAGCATTAGAAGGCCTGGATAAACGTGTAGCTGAAACGATGCAGAAACAATCGCAAGAAAAAGCAGCTGCGACTAAGAAAGCAGGTGACGATTTCCGCGCTGACTTCGAGAAGCAAGATGGTGTGAAAAAGACAGACTCTGGCCTACTATACCAAGTTGAAACTGAGGGCACTGGTGAGCAACCAAAAGAGACTGACACAGTAGAAGTGCACTATAAAGGTACTTTGATTGACGGCACTCAATTTGATAGCTCATACGATCGTGGTCAACCAGCAACGTTCCCTCTTAACCGAGTTATCCCTGGTTGGACTGAAGGTGTTCAACTAATGAAAGTGGGTTCTAAGTATAAGTTCGTCATTCCACCAGAGCTTGCTTACGGTGAGCAAGACACACCAACGATTCCTGCAAACTCAACATTAGTGTTTGAAGTTGAGTTGTTAAAAATCGATGGCGATGACGCGCAAGCGACTCAATAATCATAGATTAGATGATAAAGGCCCACTTCGGTGGGCCTTTTTTGGGCTTACAATAAACGATAGTCGCTAAATAACGGCACTTTTTTTGCCCTAAATCACTTGTTAGATACATACTTAGAGGTCAGCTTCAAATTTTCTGATAAACTTACGTTAATTTTTTTAAGTTATCTCTAGGGTCAAAGTACAGTGACGGAAATTACCAATCCCGATGAGCTGCTTGAAATGGAGTCAGTCGATGTGGCGCCATTTAGCGAGCATGACAAAATCATCCTTAAGTCTTATGAGGCCGTGGTCGATGGTCTGGCAAGTTTAATTGGCCCCTTTTGTGAAATCGTTTTGCATTCGTTAGAGTCGCTAAATACTTCTGCGGTAAAAATTGCTAACGGTGAGAACACCGGGCGCCAAGTGGGCTCTCCGATTACCGACCTTGCTCTTAAGATGCTTAAAGACATCGAAGGTTCAGAGCGTAACTTCTCTCGCTCATATTTCACTCGTGCGAAGGGTGGGGTGCTGATGAAGTCGATTACCATTGCGATTCGTAATGGTGATAATCGAGTTATTGGTCTGTTGTGCATCAACGTAAACCTAGATGCACCATTCTCGCAAATTCTACAGTCTTTTATGCCCACTCAAGATGCGAAAGATGCCGCTTCTTCGGTGAATTTTGCCAGCGATGTTGAAGAATTGGTTGACCAAACCGTAGAGCGTACCATCGAAGACATCAACGCGGATAAGTCAGTGTCGAACAATACCAAGAATCGCCAGATCGTTATGGAGCTTTACGACAAGGGAATTTTCGATATTAAAGATGCAATTAACCGTGTCGCGGATCGTCTAAATATCTCTAAACACACCGTTTATCTTTATATTCGTCAGCGTAAAACTGAGGACGAGTAACGTGTCGGCGCTAACCTATACATTAGTGGTCAATGGCTCGGTTTATGGGACTCAGTCTGCACGTAATGCGTTGCTTTTTGCTAAAGCCCTTATCGCTAAAGGTCATAAGTTGGTGAGTGTGTTTTTTTATCAGGATGGAATCCACAATTCGTCGCGTCTTGTGGTACCTGCTAACGACGAGCTAGATCTGACGGCCGAATGGCAGAACTTGGCAAAGGAGTATGGTGTACGCTTAGAGACTTGCGTTGCTGCTTCATTGCGACGCGGGGTACTGGGTTTTGATGAAGCCACACAGCATGATCGTGATGTTGATAACTTAGCGCAAGGTTTTGAACTCGCTGGATTAGGCAGTCTCGCTAGCGCAATGTTAACGCAAGAGAGGGTGGTACAGTTTTGACAACAGTAGCTTTTGTATTCAACTCGTTACCACATACCTCTGCCAAAGGACGTGAAGGGCTCGACGCACTCCTTGCGACATCTGCGTTTACTGAAGACATTAAGGTGTTCTTCGTTGGTCCTGGCGTTAATCAACTCAGACAGCACCAACACAGTGCAGACGTACTCTGTCGTGATTACATTAGTGCGTTTAAATTGATGGAACTGTACGACATTGAAGATGTCTTTATCTGTGAACAAAGTGTGCAGTACTATCAGTTAGATTCAGAACAGTTAGTCATTAGCGGCCACGTAGTTGACGCGGCTGATATTGCCAAGCAGCTGAGTCTTTGTCATAAGGTATTAACGTTCTAGGTCTTTTATGCTGCACATCATCAAAACAGAAACAGGCTACCAACAAGCGCTAAGCTATTTATCACAAGATGACCAATTGATTTTGGTTGAAAGTGCATGTTATTTAGTCACTGACAAAAACGTAACCTTGCCTTCGGCGTGTTTCGTATTGCAACCAGATCTAGCGGCAAGAGGGTTAATGTCTTTCGCGTCAGATTTAATTCAAGTTGTGGATTTTAATGGTTTTGTCGAACTTACTGAACAACATGTTAGTAGTACAACTTGGGAATAGTCATTTCATATCGCTTGTTGGAAATCGTAAATCCCAGCAGTTAATCTAAAAAAGATCTGTATATTTCTTGACACACATCCCACTGCTGCATAGAATTTTGCGTCCCTAATTGCCATTGGTGATTAGGGCTAGATTTTTCACAAAGCTTACTTTCAAGTAAATCAGGAGCTAGTTAATGGCAACTATTAACCAGTTGGTACGTAAGCCTCGTGCAAAGCAAGTTGTTAAAAGCAACGTGCCTGCACTAGAAGCGTGCCCACAAAAACGTGGTGTATGTACTCGTGTTTACACTACTACACCTAAAAAACCTAACTCAGCACTTCGTAAAGTATGTCGTGTTCGTCTAACGAACGGCTTCGAAGTGACTTCGTACATCGGCGGTGAAGGTCACAACCTTCAAGAGCACAGTGTTGTTCTAATCCGTGGTGGTCGTGTTAAAGACCTTCCGGGTGTACGTTACCACACTGTTCGCGGCGCACTAGACTGTGCTGGCGTAAATGACCGTAAACAAGGTCGTTCTAAGTACGGTGTGAAGCGTCCTAAGTCTTAATGGATTCCGTTAAGTAAGGCCAAACACTAAATTATTTTTAATTTTTGAAGAAACTGAAAAGTTTTGGATAACCTGAAGAAGACAACGGAGAATATCCATGCCACGTCGTCGCGTAATTGGTCAGCGTAAGATCCTTCCAGATCCTAAATTCAAATCTGAATTGCTGGCAAAGTTCGTTAACATCCTTATGGTTGACGGAAAGAAATCTACTGCAGAGAAAATCGTTTACACTGCACTAGAAGTTATGGCTGAGAAGTCTGGTAAAGACCACTTAGCTGTATTTGAAGAAGCTCTTGAAAATGTTCGCCCAGCGGTAGAAGTTAAATCTCGCCGTGTAGGTGGTTCAACTTACCAAGTACCTGTAGAAGTTCGTCCGGTTCGCCGTAACGCACTTGCTATGCGTTGGTTGGTTGAAGCTGCGCGTAAGCGTGGTGAAAAATCTATGGCTCAACGCCTAGCTGCTGAAATGCTAGACGCGTCTGAGAACAAAGGTACTGCGGTTAAGAAACGTGAAGACGTTCACCGCATGGCTGACGCGAACAAAGCGTTTGCTCATTACCGCTGGTAATACCTTTTCAGTGCTGCGAGGTTCTCTCGCAGCACTTTTCTATACTCTAAGGTTAACCTTAGTAAGAGGATACAATCGTGGCTCGTAAAACTCCTATTGAGCGCTATCGTAATATCGGTATCGTTGCTCACGTAGATGCAGGTAAAACAACCACAAGTGAGCGTATTCTGTTCTACACTGGCCTTTCTCACAAAATCGGCGAAGTTCACGATGGTGCAGCAACCATGGACTGGATGGAGCAGGAGCAAGAGCGTGGTATCACTATCACATCTGCTGCGACTACTACCTTCTGGCGTGGTATGGAAGCACAATTCCAAGATCATCGCGTAAACATCATTGATACCCCTGGACACGTTGACTTTACTATCGAAGTAGAGCGTTCTTTGCGTGTGCTTGATGGTGCAGTGGTTGTATTCTGTGGCTCATCAGGTGTTGAACCTCAGTCTGAAACTGTATGGCGTCAAGCTGATAAATATCACGTTCCACGTATGGTATTTGTGAATAAGATGGACCGTGCAGGCGCAGACTTCCTACGCGTTGTGGATCAAATTAAAAATCGTCTTGGTGCGAACCCAGTTCCTATCCAATTAAATATTGGTGCAGAAGATGAGTTCAAAGGTGTCATCGACCTTATCAAGATGAAAGCAATCAACTGGAACGATGCCGATCAAGGCATGACCTTCACTTATGAAGACATTCCAGCAGAACTGCAAGATGAAGCTGAAGAGTGGCGTAACAACATGGTTGAAGCCGCTGCAGAAGCAAGCGAAGAGTTGATGGATAAATACCTTGAAGAAGGCGAACTAACGGAAGCTGAAATCAAGGCGGGTCTACGTGCTCGTACACTAAATAATGAAATTGTGCTCGCAACATGTGGTAGCGCATTTAAGAACAAAGGTGTGCAAGCGGTATTAGACGCGGTTATCGAATACCTTCCTTCTCCAGTAGACGTACCTGCGATTAAAGGTATCGACGAAGAAGAGAACGAAGTAGAGCGTCACGCTGACGACAACGAACCATTTGCTGCACTTGCATTTAAGATTGCAACTGACCCGTTTGTAGGCACCCTTGCGTTTATGCGCGTTTATTCAGGTGTCGTAAACTCGGGTGATGCCGTTTATAACTCAGTGAAACAAAAGCGTGAACGTTTTGGCCGTATCGTTCAAATGCACTCTAATAAGCGCGAAGAAATCAAAGAAGTTCGTGCGGGTGACATTGCAGCAGCGATTGGTCTGAAAGACGTGACCACAGGTGACACACTATGCGATCAGAACCACAAAGTGATTCTAGAGCGCATGGAATTCCCTGAGCCAGTCATTCAGATCGCGGTAGAACCTCGCTCTCAAGCTGACCAAGAGAAAATGGGTATTGCGCTAGGTAAACTAGCAGCAGAAGACCCGTCGTTCCGTGTGGAAACTGATGATGAAACTGGCCAAACGCTAATTTCAGGCATGGGTGAGCTTCACCTAGACATCATCGTTGACCGTATGAAGCGTGAATTCAGTGTTGATTGCAACGTGGGTAAACCTCAAGTTGCGTACCGTGAAACGATTCGCGGCAGCACAGAAGTTGAAGGCAAATTTGTTCGCCAATCAGGTGGTCGTGGTCAATATGGTCACGTATGGCTTAAGCTTGAGCCATCTGAAGCGGGTGAAGGGTTTGTGTTCGTTGACGAGATCGTGGGTGGTGTGGTTCCTAAGGAATACATCAGCTCGGTATCGAAAGGTATCGAAGAGCAGATGAACAACGGTGTACTTGCTGGCTATCCTGTATTGGATGTAAAAGCAACGCTGTTTGATGGCTCATATCATGATGTCGACTCTAGCGAGATGGCGTTTAAGATCGCCGGCTCGATGGCTTTCAGAAAAGGTGCGCTAGAAGCACAACCTGTTCTGCTTGAGCCAATGATGAAGGTTGAAGTAACCACTCCAGAAGATTGGATGGGTGATGTTGTTGGTGACCTTAACCGTCGCCGCGGCATGATTGAAGGTATGGATGAAGGCCACGCTGGTCTGAAGATCATCCGTGCACAAGTACCACTCTCTGAGATGTTTGGTTACGCAACTGACTTGCGTAGTGCGACTCAAGGTCGTGCGTCATACTCGATGGAATTTAGTGAATATGCTGAAGTTCCGAAGAATGTGGCGGATGCGATCATTGCACAGCGCAGCTAATCAGCTATTGTTTAGTAATGAATCTGTTGCGTTGAGTAAAATTGACGCATAAAATAGCAAATTCTGGCGCGCCCCGACATAAATTTTGTTCTCGGGGCGAATCATAACTAGGAAGGAACACGATCGTGTCTAAAGAAAAATTTGAACGTACTAAACCGCACGTTAACGTTGGTACTATCGGCCACGTTGACCACGGTAAAACTACTCTAACTGCAGCTATCTGTACAACACTTGCTAAAGTTTACGGCGGTTCTGCTCGTGACTTCGCATCTATCGATAACGCTCCAGAAGAGCGTGAGCGCGGTATCACAATCGCAACTTCTCACGTTGAGTACGATACTCCAAGCCGCCACTACGCACACGTAGACTGCCCAGGACACGCTGACTATGTTAAAAACATGATCACTGGTGCTGCGCAAATG
>NZ_OANU01000149.1 GCF_900089835.1 Vibrio thalassae
AATCGCTTTCTTTCGATATTTTGGAACAATCACAACGTGATATTTGCAATAATGTTTAACGTGAGCTTGGCTCTGCCAGTCTCTCATATGACCTCCTTTGAACTTGCCGGTTCTATAAAGGAGGTCATTTTCCCATCGATGCACGCTGTTACGGCAGAGCCTTTTCGAGTCACACCGCCAGAGGCGGTGGTTTACCAAGTTTCAATTAATTAATAACTTCAGGTATTGCAGATTCCGTGAAAACATCATCTTATCAGTTATCTGTTAGCAGGCACTGCTTTACATGTTGCTAGAAACAATCGTGGCTTAGAGAGAGATTCTTGGTTATCCACAAAATTAGTGGATAAACGGCTTTTAACCAAAATAATCAACCAGATGCATAAATGATTGGTGCTACGAAATTGCAATATGCGCCATATTGACCACACTGTTAATAACAACAATGGATTTCTCAGGTTTTCTTTGTCGTTCGAAACGCCTCCCCGATAAAAAGGAGGCGTTTTGCTTCTGTATCTAGCATGACATTAAAATGTGATGTTTACCCAAACAAACAAAAGTCCAAACGACACAAATCGCTAATAAGTCTATTATCAACAACGTCTCTTAACCTGCAACTAAGAGCGAAAAAATCTGTGCGTGATTTTTATGAGCCCTGAACCAAGGGCTCTTTTTTTGTACGTAAGCAACAGAGGGTAGTCCCCATTTCAGCGAAAATTCCAATTTGGCTTCAGCTATACCACGCTTTGTTCGTGGCCTTCTGCAATTCGACCATATGACAAAAATTGTAAGTAGCGATGCGCTATGAATGACATACTTTGAATGATCACACCAGACAACGGGGCGGCCTGACAAGTTACTGGACAAAAATTAGGTTCGGAAAATCATACATTAGCAAATCATGAATAACTATAGGTATGGCAGGATGAAAAAAGCCCACTATCAGGAGCTAAGAGAGTGGGCGAATAAAATACTAATGGTAGAAAGTATAATGATTATGCATTTAACAGTATAGGCAACAAAGTTTATACTGACGAACTTTATTGGTACATAATTTTTCAGCAAATCACTGCTATCTGTTAACCTCTAATAAAGATTGTTTAATGTCAGAATCATTTTTGGACAGAATGTATGGTACGCCCCGTTTTGCAAGTGAAAATTCCAAAATAACGGAGTTGGTTTGCGCTAATGTATTCAGAGTCTAATTGAGACCAATTTACTTTAGCCCCAGCTCTACGATGAGATCCGCGCCAGATTGTCCTCAAAAATGAGAAAGCATTC
>NZ_OANU01000022.1 GCF_900089835.1 Vibrio thalassae
GGTTGTTCTCGAGTACACCAAATGGTGCTGAAGCGAGCGCGATGCTTTACAGTATCGTCGAGACCGCGAAAGCCAATGGGCTCATCCTCTACGACTACATGGTCAAGTGCATGCAAGAGTTAGCGAAATCTGAGCCTGATATCGATGCGCTCCTACCTTGGAACTTCAAGCATTAGCAAGATCGCCCCGTGGGTTTATGGGGCGTTTACTTATTACTTGGTAACAAACTTTATTCTACTCGAACACTTCTGTCGGAAGCCAACAAAGTTTGATCATAATTAGAGCTATTTCCTCATAACTTCGCAGACACATTTACGTGAAGTTTGATCATTTTCATACCGAGTCCCTTACTGTATATCACTATATGAAACAATAAAGATTGATCATTTTCTGATTAACGTACTACTTCAACGCCTGCCGGAGCTGTTTTCTTCTTCAGTGCTGATTTCATACCCTCACCAACACCATCTCGTCTAAAGTCAAACATGTTCATTTCAAACGTATTTATTGAAACCTGATCATTACCGTGAACATGGGCAATTAGACGTCTATGAGCATCTTTGTAAGGCGCTTTTGCATACGAGCCACCAAACTCACCCGAATTAACCAACGTAACGTGTTGATACATATGGTAATGCAATGCCTCCACCATCGAATCAAATGTATTTACATCTTGGTTCAGAGCACTAATCACATATGCGTTAGATTTGTTTCTAAGATCTGAGCTTAAAGCAATGTCAGTTGCGTCGTAACAAATTGAGCCTGTGATAATAAAACCTTTTTCATCTTTGAAAGCGGGATGTACAAGCTCTAGCATTAATTGATATGGTCGCCACGGCTGAATCTTACCTTTTTCAACTGCCGTCATATTATGCTTGCCTTGAAGACGCACTATCTCTCGCTGATTCGTATTATGCTTTGTTGGAATAATCCAAACAGCACAATTATTCGGCCCTTTAACACCATCTTGCTCGATAAAGCCAAGCCCTGAAAATACCATCGCTTTAGTTTTCTGAGAAAGTGCGATAAGTACATCTAGATCATCATTATGAACAGCAAGCTCCGGCCAAATTATCAGGTCAGCATTTAGCTTTTTACTACCTATTTCAACCCGCTGTGCTTCAAGATGCTTCAAAACTAGCTCAGCCACCCTTGCTACGTGCCTACGATGCTTAGCACGATACTCCGGCTTATCAAGCATTAGACCAGCTTCACCAAAGTCTTTTAGAGCAGGTAGCTTAGACTGTACCATTACAACAGAAAGGGATTCTTTACCATCATTCCAGTCTAGAGCTTGCTTCTCAAGTAAACTTGGGATGCCAGACTGAGTGCAATAGGCAGTTTTCAATTCATGCAGTCGTGCGTTAACTAACTGTTTAACCGCTGATACCGACCAGATTATAGGCCAATCATAACCATGGTCATTAACTCGAATACCTGGCCACTTCAATAGCTTCGATAGTAATCCCGTTAACCAACCTGAAACTTGAGAACCAACTCCTGAGATAGATTCAGGGCTTGTCATTAGTCCTAATTGTCGCTTATAGAAGCTAGAACGAATACCTCGATATCCTGGTTTAGGTACAACACTCAAACCGAATGAAGTCCAATCTTGATTACCAACTAGTACTGCCCGAATAAATTCCCCTACGTTTCGTAACACACGCACATCATCAGATACTGTAGAATTAAAATCACCCCAGGAAGCAATTAAGTGACTGTTATCGTTGAACTCAAGAGTTAGGTTTAAATCTTTATCAAATACAGAAAATGCTACCGGTGAACTAAAACCATCAAATTCGATTGTAGTTTCTGCAAGATCGATACTTTGCTCTCGATGCTTCGCAAGCAACTCATACTCACTCAAAACAGCTTGCAAGAGTTTCAAAGCCATTATTTCATTAGAGAACGGATTATCATCACGCAAGATAAGTCGAAGAATGCTAACCTTCGTGCTGATCTTATTTAGAGGTTTGCTGTAAGGCTTCGTTTCAAGATTCAGTGGTGTAAGCAATTCCTCTTTGATTTTATCTAGTGCTGCCCATTGGTGCTTTACCCCTCTAGCATGGCGAACCAGTGCAATACCCAAGGCTCTATCTTGAACAAGGAGCAACTTAAAGGAATCAAACAGTCGATCTATATCGCCATGAATTTTCTCAAGCAAACAAGAACAAGATCTAATGCAGTCTTTGCTCATATCCGACATTTGATTTGCCATAATAATAGCTACAGCTATATCTTGAGAGCTCCAATTATCTGGAAGTGTAATCTCCCTAAAGCCATGCGTTAACTTAGAAATGACATCGAACTTTGGTTCCCCAACTTCCTGCTCTAGTACAGTATCTGCTCGAACGAGCATCAAAAATCTTGCTTGTTCAGAAAGTAAATCAAAAGATTGATCCTGAGGGACGCTATGCTTTGCCGCCGAGCTTTGCAATCTCTCAAAGTACGCATCTAAATCCGCATGCGCTGGAAATGCAAGAGAATCCTTTTTGTGGATAACAGTAGCAGAATGGCGATAGACCTCTGCTAAACAATAACTTGCCACCGCAACTTGTTTATCATCTTTTTCATCTAACAACATTTCAAGTTGAACGAGTATAGGCTCTAACAGTTTGGTACTAGGGAACAGTTCTAGTCCTTTCTTAAGTAAAAGCACTAAAGACGGATCATAACTCCAGCAAGCTATAAACCTTCTAGCTATTCGCTCTTGGGAGTAGTCCCACTCCCCAGGCTGTAATACCCCATTTTCATCTGGCACTTGTGTGGCGAAATGTCGTTTCTCACGCAATATTTTAGATAGCTTATTCGCAGCAAATCGTTTAAGCGTGTCCTCTCTAACATCAAATCGAGTTGCCTCAATTGAGGCTAATCCATTAACTGCATAAGAGTTCTTGCTTGCAGCTACAACGGATTTAGGTGGCGCTTGTAACGATAACAATGACTCTAGTTGTCCAAGCTGATTATCCGCTTCTTCCAAAGAAATGGGTCCACTCAACCTACCTTGGATTTCATTCAAATTTTTAGAAACACCAACTTTAAGCCCATGAAAAACATCAACATTAGTTTTATCTGATTGGATAGATAATCCTAATGTTTTGTATGAGTCTAGCCCGCGAACCAACTCGACTACTTGATTAGTTACTTGTTGAATACGGTCAAAACCATCGAATGATTTAGGCCCCACAATAACTAAACGTAAATCATCAACGTAGCGACAGTAATCAATTAGTCGAAGCTGTTTATTTTCGGCAAATTCCGAACCAATTTTGCCACTAAATTCACGATCAAAATCCAGCATATAGAGGTTTGAAAGAAATCCTGAAGCTACCAACCCTTGAGGTAAGCCTTTAGGTGCAGTGGGAACCTTATCCGATGCACATAAATTGCTATATTGTTCTTCAGCCTCACTAGACCACTCCCAACCATTAAATGCCGCAAGCAGCTGAGTGAGTTTATCGTAGTCTTTATCAGAAGATTTTCGTTTAATGACCTTGTCAATTTGCTCGATTAATTTCTGACGACTAATCCCATCAAAAAATTTCTCTAAATCGAGTTCAACGATGTAAATCCTTTCATCAGGAGATATCTCTCCTAGCTGCTCAAGTGCAAAGTGATGTGGTCTGTCTAGAAAACGGCGATAATCAACAAAGTACTTGCTGTAGATAGTAGTTGAACCATAACTGTGTTGAGCATTGCCATCAGCATCATAGGTACAATAAAGTCGATTGCCATAACTCACAACTCCTTGCTTATGCACATCCGTAAACTCGGTGCTTGGGTTACCTTGTATAGTTTCAACTTTGTTTGCCAACCCCATCATCAGCAACGACAACATTGACTGTTCACGAATTGGGATATGAGCAAGCGGCCTCAGTTTAACTGGACTTTGGGGATGCTCAGAGGGAGTGGTATCTTTCTCGCACTCAACGGGCTTCGGTTGCCATTTAATTTTATGGCGTCCATCGCTATCATCTTGGACAAACTCCCAAGCACAGGTCTTGGGAGCAGGCACTAAGTCTAATGGTTTGAATACAACCTCGTTGTTTAGTTCATCAGCCCAATTTTTACACTGTTCTACCAAGTTAAGAGCTGATAAATCTAATTCAAAATTATCAGCATACCAGTTAGTCGTCCGGATATATTGATGGCTTTTTTTCCAAGCCAACGCCAGGAGTAACGGATCACCTAAATGCTCATCTTTAAGTGATAATTCTTCATATTTTTTATCGATAATTGGCATACATACCCTTGGATTCAAAAGGAGTTATCCTCTTGATGACTAAATTTAATTTTACTTAAGAATCAAGCTCTAAGCACTCTGGCTTTCAGGAACCACTGCATTCGCATTTACTGTGCGAATCACTCCAAATAACTCCACTACGGTACCTTCATCGAAGAAGCCGTAGGCGCTTTCGCCGTGATTGTCGGTAAATGGTGGCTCGAACAGTTGCGACATATCTAAAATGCCGTTGTTCACAAGGTAGTCAATCACTTTATCGACGAACTGAATTTGCTCGGCGTTATACGCCTCTTCATCAAGGAAACTACTGAATGCTTCTTTTGCTGCATTCATGTCTAAACCGACAAGCTCACGGATAAACGTACCTAAAGGCTTCTCTTGTAGGATTTTTTCGCGATAGGTTTCCACATCACTCATACCGCTAGCTTCCAGTAACAAGCCTTCTAATACGTCTAAGTCCGCTTGTGTAATGGCTTTATTGCGCTTTAGCTTTTGGATGGTTAATTGATCTTGGTGGTCTTGAATATAGAGCTCAATCTTCTTACGGTATTGAGCTAAATCAACGCTTGGGTTCTTGTATACGTTTGTCACGTTATGCACACCTTGAACTTCGTCTTCAAAGTTTGTGTACACCATCTCTTTTTTATCTTTGTCCAACGCAAACATGAGATTTCGCAACTTACGTCGTAACTCTTCCAGCGTCACTAGGTGAATATCTTGCCAAAACTCTTGGGTCCGGATGTCCTGAATCAGTTGTAGTTGAGCTTGTACCGCTGGGATGGTTGATTTAGCTTCTAGCTGCTCAGCGAACTCAACTACACGACCTCGGCTCGTCTCAGAAATCATACCTTTTTCTAAAAGGTCTAACTGCATGGTCAGCACAAGGCTGTCAAAGCGGTGTGATAGATGGTTAAGCTGCTCATCAGAGTTAAAAGCCTCAGCTTCAGTTGGAAGTTCTGAGATCTGACTCTCTAGCTCAGTAAACTTAGCATCGTCAATGTTATCCCAATGCTCACGCTCTAAAAATGGCTCAATCGCTCGACGCTTCGGTCTTACAATGAAATTATCGAGATTCATACCACTAACAATGTGGTGCAACATATCCAGTTGGTAACGATTTAGCTCAGAATAGCGCTCGCAGTCTTCTGGGTGTTGCTCTCGGAACTCTTCATTATTCAACCTGCTGTTAAGTAATGTACTGAGTAGTACGCGCTTCTCGAATACCTGTTGAGTCACTGGTTTCGCCACTCCGACCGCGATACCTTCAGGATTCGCATCGAAATACTCAAAGTTCTGGCAATAGTCGAAAACCTTAAATGTCTTCTTATCATCATTTGGACCAAACAGGTCTTTACACAAACGTGTGCCACGCCCAATCATCTGGGTGAATTTCACTTTTGATCGAACGACTTTGAAGAAAACAAGGTTCACTACTTCAGGTACATCAATACCGGTATCGAGCATATCTACGGAGATTGCAATGCGACAAGTAGGGTTCTTAGGGTCGAATTCGTCAATCTTGTTTTCGTCGCCACCAAACTCATCAATTAGGCTTTGTGCATAGGTTTCTTTCCATGTGATCACACGAGCTAATTTACCCGCCCATTTAGGGTAATTCTTGTTGAATACTTCTTGCAGAAACTGTGCGTGAGGGTTATTGGCAGCAAAGATGATGGTTTTACCAATGACATCGCCACCTTCAACGTGAATACCACCGCGCTCATCTTTACTCATTAACTGAGCAAACATCTTCTCGGCAGTATCGGTATTAAACAAGAAGTTATTCACTTCAGATGGTAATACTTCATCTCGATCTTCGAGTTCAGCTTTGTTTTCCCACTCTTCTTGCTCTTCAGGTGATAGGTCTTTGTACTTAATGCCTTCACGTAAAAACTTGGTTGCCACAGAGATCTTAGTGGGTGGCACAAGGTAGCCTTGGTCATACGCTTTGTCGTCTTCATAAGCGTAGGTTGGCATCCCTTTTTGCAGGTCAAAAATGCCATAAGTATCTTTTTCAACTTCATCTTTTGGTGTGGCTGTTAACCCCACTAAGAATCCATCAAAATACTCGAAGATTTGACGGTATTTCGAGTAAACAGAACGGTGCGCTTCATCGACAACAATCAAATCGAAATGGCCAACACCAAATGGTCGTTCATCTGCACCACGATCCAAGAGATTCTTCATGGTCGGGTATGTAGAGAAGTACAAACGACTGTCGATACTGTTTTTGCTTTGACCAGAATCCAAAATAGAACAACTAACGCGAGGCAGTAGCTTAACGAAGTTCTTCTTGGCTTGAGTGAGTAGCGCATTACGGTCGGCAAGGAACAGGATGTTCTTAACCCAGTCGTTTTTCACTAACAAATCGACAAGGCTGATCACGGTACGAGTTTTACCCGTACCCGTCGCCATAACGAATAGTCCTTTGCGCTCATGCTCTAGCTCAAAGTCTTGCAGCAGTTTGGTGATGGCTGATTTTTGATAGTGACGGTTGGTGATCTCGTTGTTAATAACAAGATTGTTGTTCGGCTGCCCATTTTCAAAGAAAGGTTTACGGTCACTGCGACGCTTCACCATAAGCTCAAGTTCGGCCTTAGTATAAAAACCTTGAACTTGGCGTGGCGGGTAAAAATGGTCATCCCATAGATGCGTCTCATAGCCGTTAGTGTAGAAAATAACTGGGCGCACCCCACATTGTTTTTCTAAGCAGTCAGCGTAAAGCTTCGCTTGTTGTTGTCCGTCTTCGGCTCGGCGATGAGTGCGCTTTGCCTCAACAACCGCTAACGCAGTGCCGTCATCTCCCCATAGAACGTAGTCAACAAAGCCATTACCTTTAGGGTTTGCCTGAGAAATTGGCATACCTGACACAGGGTATTCACGGTCTCGCTTATGCTCGAGTTTCCAACCTGCTTCGTGTAGAAGTACATCGATAAGATAAGTGCGAGTTTCTGCCTCGTTGTAGTCGTGTGCATCCGTGACTTTTTCCGCACTTTGTTTGGCTTGCTCGATCTGTTCAAGTAAGGCTTGGTTTGCTGCTTTGAGCACCTCGTTTTCTTTTAGCTGCTTGAGGTAAGCTTCACGCTCAACTTTGTCTTCTTGCTCTAGCTGCTTCTCTAGCTCTTGTACCCGCTTGATGCTGCTTAGCGCTTTGGTCGCCACTGCCGCATCAATTGATACTTGTTGTGGGATAAGCGCTTCATCAAATGGCTGAACTAAAAACTGACTACGATTCAAGTCTGGTGTATGGGTGCGAATAAACCAATACAAAACATGGTGCAGCTCTTTCACGGCTTGCAGCGCATCACGCTGTGGCAATGTGGTTTTGCTGTGTACGGCCTCGTTGCCCACCTTGATCACCAGTTTTAGCTTAGGAAATAGATTGGTGGTGAGGTTTTGCTTAAAGCCCTTATCGTGAATGAGCGACATTAAGGTCACATCATGGCGAGGGCGGGCTAGCCAGTTATCAATGTCAAATACGGTTTCAACCATTAACTCCAATGCATTACGAGCATAGAAGCCGGCAATACGCGGATCGGTTTTGATGTTGCGTTCCGCATTTTTGGCACGAGTTTGAATCTCAGCACAACGCGTGGTGTATACATCGCTGCCACCATTAAGGGCAACGTCCATAAACGCAAAGTTGCTCTTTTGAGAAGAGCGGCCTTCAGCGCTAGGCGAAGAATTAGCCGTATCTGACATTGAATTTCCTTTTTACATCATATTGTTCTTTTTAGTATTCGTTATAGCTTTAGCTCGCCTTTAAAAGCTTTTTGCATAAGGGAATTAAAGTTACATTCGTACTCATTTTTTAAGCTAGTTAGTCTTTCGATTTCATCATCAAGCTTACTGCGAAACTTAATATACTTTTGCTGCTCCTCAACAGGTGGATAAGGGAACTCTAGTTGATCCAAAATGCCAGTATTCATATGAGAAAATGAACCGTCATCACCCACTTTAAGGCGTTTTAATCTTGTCTTGAAGTAGGTCATTAAACATACAAAATATAATGGATCTAGTTTGTCACCAAATCGAACCCGTATTAGGTTGGTACTAATTATTGATTGTTCATAAATGGACTTAACTACTCCCATTTTACCAACGGTACCTGCCCTAGAAATAATTACATCTCCTTGATTAACAGAATACTTATCAAGCTCTTCGTACTTTTGCTTGGTAATCCACAAGGAAGCCCCATCTCTGAATGTTCCGTTTAATGTAATATTATCCATGTTCCAAACTGGAACACCTGACTCAACAAACTCTTCTTTTTTTAATGCCGAGCCAAAAGGTCCACATTTAGTTCCATCTTTTTCTGAAATGTAGAACTCTTTTAACTTACGAACCTCCCACCCCTTCGGATTCGTCAAAGGATCGCCAAACATATCAATAAACACTGACTGAGCGAGGCTGTTAAGCTCTTGTTCCATTTTCTGGCAGTCTTTACGCAGTTTGTCGGCTTTTTCTAGCACTTCGGCGATTTGCTGTTGGGTTTCTAGTGGCCAATCTGGGACATCTATATCTAAGAGTTTTTTAACCGACAGGTGTTTTACAGTGACAAAAGGAGTGTCATCCCATATCTTTTTTAGCTTTAGAGGTAGTAAGTAGTAGATAAACTTCTTACATACTTTCGATGGGTCTACTTCTATTTTGCATACGCGCTGGTTTAACAGGGCTTTTCCACCGCGCCAATATGCAGTATTAAAGTCACCATCCATGCCAACCAAAATATCACCATTTTCAAGAATGTACTTTTCGTCAAACTCACCGGAGTAGTAAGTGTTTGAGGTGCCTCTAACAACATCCCTTATTCTTACTACTGGTATTCCTTTATCTCCAAACAATTCTGATTTAAAAGCAAACCCCGAGAGTACATTACATAAAGTCGCTAATTTAACGGTTTTCACAGCAACTTCTCCAACTCAGCTACACCCTTCGCCATCTTATCCTGCAAGGTTTTAATTCGCTTCAAGATGTCTTGCGGCGCATCGTATAGCACTTCTTCGTAAACCACTTCTTTGTAGCGGTTGATGCTTAGATCAAAGTCGTTATTAGTGATGTCCGTTACCGGAACCATAAAACTTTGTTCTGTTTTATTGCGCTTATACTCTGGGCTGTCGCTGTTTGGTGTGCTGTCTTCATTAGTTAGCGTTTTAAAGCGTGCAATGATATCGGCAATGTTGCTTTGCTCGTGAGTCGGTATTTCACCATCTTTGAACAGCTGTGAGCGCTTATCATCCAGTGAGTAACCGTCAGCCTGCATGTCATAGAACCAAACGTTATCTGTACCGCCACTGTTGGTTTTAGTGAAGACAAGAATGGCGGTACTCACCCCTGCGTAAGGTTTGAAGACGCCTGAAGGAAGCGAAATAACCGCTTCCAACTTTTGGTCCTGCACGATTTTTTGACGAATGGTTTTATGTGCTTTGGTTGAACCAAATAACACACCATCAGGGATGATAACTGCCGCACGTCCACCGACTTTAAGCATACGAAGGATTAAGGCTAAGAACAGCAGCTCTGATTTTTCAGTCGGCTTTTTCTTTTTCACCTCAACCTGAATTTCGTTGCCATCTTCGTCAATTTCGGTTTTGAATTTAGGTGCCGTTTTCTTAACAACTGGATTCTTACCTAATGCACGCAGTAAGTCTGGAGCAACGATATCGAAATCAACCGCGCCTTTAAACGGTGGGTTGGCAAGGATAAGGTTGTAGGCTTCAGAGATGTTCTCTACACCTTGGTCTTGCAAGCTATCACGGTAATGTACACTTGGGTTTTCAATTCCGTGCAACAGCATGTTCATGGCACCAATGCGTAGCATGTGTTTATCAAAATCGAAGCCAGTAAACATTTCATTGTTAAAGTGCTTACGGTTATCCGGCTTGTTCACCTCGGCAGCGTGATGCTCTTCAACGTACTCAACCGCCGCCATTAAGAAACCACATGTCCCTGATGATGGGTCACAAATGGTGTCGCCCACTTTGGGCTCCATCAGCTCGACCATCATTTGGATGATGTTACGCGGGGTACGGAACTGACCATTTACACCTGATTGTTGTAACTTGCTTAACAGATACTCGTACAGATCGCCTTTGGTGTCTTTGTCGTTCATGTCGATAGCACTTAGTAGCTGCACGACCTGATCTAATAACTTGGCTGATGGGATCATAAAAATCGCATCTTTCATGTGCTCAGCAAAGCTACCTTCATTTTGTAGCGCTTTGATTTTAGGGAACACACGATCACGTACGATTTCCATCATGACGTCCGGATCTTTATCTTTGAAACTACTCCAACGAAGGGCTTGCTCTTCAGGCGAAAAGGTTGGGTTGCTCATCGGTAGACCTGTCGCTTGGCTGCGACGCTCAGCGGTCTTTTGTAGTTCATCTAAACGACGAATAAACAATAGGTAGGAGATCTGCTCGATAACTGAGATTGGGTTAGCGACACCGCCTGTCCAAAACATTTCCCAAACTTGGTCGATTTGATTACGAATTTTGCCTGTTAGCATGGTGATTCTCTTGAAATAAAACGATGGCCAAGAACTTGGCCTATATTGGCTTTATTTTACTTCATCACCTTTGCTTAAACACTTACTTTCCTTGGTTATTGTGTTAATGCTCTCTTAACAGCTCTGTCTAAGGTTTCTATCCATGCAGTCTCATACTCACTTTCGGTTCTCAGAACCATCTCACCATCGACTTTTTTGGTTCTAGAGGGGTGCTTAATTTCAACCACTACTGAACAATATTCTTGGTTTGCTTTTGCGTCCCATCTAACGCCTTTCTCGGAGCAGGCTTTCATTACGTGAGCCAGCCCATCTTTACCACTTTCAGAGAACCCAAATAGTCTAGAGCCTAGACTATGCTTGTCGTTAATATCGCTGATATCCACTTCAATAATGACTAAAGGAGTTTGCCGATAATAGAAATATGCACAATGAAAGGTTCGAGCCTCCTGTGTGAGCTTGTTCTTGTATATCAAGGAGGTATTATCCGGCTTTGGCATTGCCAAACACTGTGTACCTTTGTGTTCATAATCAGGAAGCTTCATGAGCTGCTTGATAACCGTTTCAAAAATTTGAAAATTACCTGTAGGAGCGACTACTTTCGGTACCTCTGGACTAGTTGGATCGTCGCAGTCACTACGATTGATCGCCCAGTCTAGCTCTTGTGCCGTTCCGTTAGCAATTCCATGCCCGACTCCTGAAACATCAGGCTTTGGTTCTTCTGTGGTATTCACATTGGGCGCTACCCTCGATAGTGCTTTTCCTTGAGAAACGGTTACTTCATCTTCAGAATCACAGACAAATCGGAAGCCTTCTTCACTGAAAACATCCCTTTTTCTATGACTACCTGGCGTAGCTTCAAAGTCCAACTGCGGGTTTGGGTCTGTCCGGTTGATTTCTGGGCGCTTGCCGTTACTTGGCTCAACAGGAATAACATCGACTTTTTTTGGGTGGTATATCGAGACTTTTTTTCCATAGTCAAAACTCGACGAGTAAACTGTCTTGATTTCTTCAACATGGAACAACACTGGGTCGCTTTCATCATACTCACCAGCAAGCTTAAATCGCCAATTTTTAAGTGGCGGTGGTTCAAAGTTAAAGTTCCACTCCGTACTTTCATCTTGTTGTAACTTGTTATAAATACTGTTGAAGCTTCTTGTTGCCTCAGGGTTAAGCAACAACCATCTCAAGTGTTTACATGCATCCTTGGAGTTCAAATTCTTTAGAGGGTAATCCGATGACCTGTTGAAACGGATAAAACACTCTTTTCCAGTATCATCCACAACGGCCATCCCCAATAACCCGTTTGGCCTTAAGGCTGTGCGTGTTAGATGTACATTGTGTAAAAAGAGTGCTCGAGCGAGTTCTATACACGGGACAACAGCCTTTAAGTTGCCTTCCCTTAAAATGATTGAATGCGATTTGTTTGAAGAGGCTCTTTGAAAATTATCGGATATTTTTATGTCGATGATTTCGCGTTTATGTGGAACCGTGCGTTCCTTGTTTGAGTAGTGAGAATTCACAACCAACATAGGTATCAGTTCCGCCGGAACACGACTTTTTGGGAAACCTGAAAACTGAACGTTAATATAAGGCCGGACTTTGTTATTGAGAACGCGCTTGGTATGGATACTTCCAATGTTGATTAACGGTACGTTTTCCGGAAAGTGCCGCAGCTCTCTGCCAGGCTGGGATGTCCAATCGGAGAATTTCCCGTGCAGGTTTCCTACAACGCGCACGGCTGAGTCCAGCAAGTCGTTCAATCTCACATGCAGGCCTTAAAATATCTTTACACTCAATGAGTTGAACCATAACACGGCTTAGTCTTCTTGTTTGGTACTCTTCTACAGATTCGCTATATCGATCAAAAAACAAACGACACAGGGGCAACTTATGTATTTTTTTCTCCAATAGGCTCTTACGTCCGAGTCTGGTAGAAAACCATGACTTCGAATGGCGCAGATCGTCTAGGTTTTCTTCTGTTAAGTTCTTTATAGCGATGAGACGCTTAACTAGATGAAGATCTCGCTCATGCCAGTTCACTCGTTTGTTTATATAATTTTTGATTGGTGGTGGCTTGTGGGAATTAAGCCAATGGCGGTCATAACGGTACAACCACGAGTATAGTCGTGCCCCAAGAGCCGTATCTCGAAGCTGTTTAAGCGAATGTGTTTTTTTGGGTTCTCGCAGCAGCATCAGCCACTTTACTCTTCGCGCATCTCTATTTGTTTGGTTCTTTGCAGTCATTATCAAAGAGCTGGGAGACTCCATTGTAGAGAACTTTCTCGCCCTGTAGACCTCTTCCGCCGCATTAACTGACTCTCGACCTAAAGCAAGCCAGACTACAAAATGCTGCAAATAACTGAACATTCGTCTGTGTTTTCTAAACATCGCCGTGAGCCATGTGTTTTCCTCATAAAGCTGTAGACCCTGTTGCTGCATCCATTCGTCAGACCACACATTTCTTACCAAACTAGCAATACCTTTATGATCGACTCTTGCGCCCTTCATAACTCCTTGGTCTCTTGCAAGACTCTGATAGTAATAAGTCCATTGTTCCGGTGACACATAGCTTTGGTCAGAGTTAAATAACCATTCAACCATTTCAGCTAACTTTAACTCATTTGCGTTAGCACACTCAGATAACAGTGGCGCTTCTTGATAACAATAGCTCCCAACTAAACGATGGCGGTGGGGTGAGCTAATAGGTAAATGTGTATCAATCAGAGTACACCGATGTTTAGGACAAGCTATCACGCCCGGAGATTGAAACAGTCTTTGCCAATATGTGAAGCCAAGAGTGGTAAGCTGTGATTGCCAGCATTGAGGACAAATCTTATAGCTCAATGGCCATTGAACCAGTGAGGCTGAAATGCCCGCTCTTGTGACACTTGGGTTTGCACTACAGTGGACCAAATCAGTTTGTAGTATGTTATAGCGATGGCTTGATAGAAAAAGCCTGAACAGTGGGAGGTGGGTATGCTGCTCAATGATTTTTCTGGGAGAAGAACGCCAGACGTTACCCACGTGTTGAACCAGTTGCTCTAGATGTCCTTGCAAAAATGGGGAAGGTACAACCTTTCGATTGCCAAACAAAATGCCTAGCGCGACCTTATCATCCTTAATTCCCATCTGTTGAACGAACCGAGCGAGAACACTCGTTAGCATTTCATCTTGTTGCGCTATGGGAAAATGGGTCAACATAACAGCCCCCTAATCATAGCTCCTCATAGTTGAGTATAGCTGAGGGCACACCTACTTACAGATAAGGGGTAATATCTAGAATCATCCCTTCGCTCTTCAAATGATGGTAAGTCGACATAGGCTCATCACTTCTAAAAAGCCGAAGATCGTTATCAACATAATTAGGCTCCAGTTTGGTAACCTTTGGTTTTGTTGGCTTGCTCTCGGCAAATGACTTATCCTCTAGCGATTTTATGTGAGCAACCAACCCAAATAAATCTTCATTAGGCTTTTCATCAATAGCTTGCTGCGCAGCTAACTTAGCGACATCATCACCTAATCCCATGCGAATTAGCATATCGGTCAGTTCAACGCATTTGTCAGTGGATATCTCATCCACATCTTCCGGCTCACCTAGCTGCTTGTCACCGGTTTGCCCAATGATACGAATTGTATCGGCAGGTAAGTCTAAGTCAGCATACTTGAGAATTTCTTCTTTGCGGCCGCTTTGGAGCGCTCTGATCATCGGATGAATGATTGACAACTCTTCATTAAACACATCCTTTACTAACTTGAGGGTAATCACTTCTTTTCCTGCAACTACCGCTCTTGCTTGGCAAAGGTAAAACAATGAAACAGCTACATGAGCGACACCTTGAGTAAGCTCCCAAAACAAGTCTTTCATTGGTGTCGTAATCGGTGTCGGTGATTGAAACCACTGCAATTTCCACATTCTGTTGAAAAAGCGATCCCATTCGCTTTCGTCAGCTGTATTTGATAGGTGCTCAAATCGATTCCAATTCAAACTACCGAACTGAGCAGCACGACGAGCAGACCTTAGCGTAGGAGAAAAAAGTTCGAGAGCTTTTGGAGTGCCGATAAACAACACTGGTACTTTGATTACGTTAGTGAGCGTAACGAAGAAATTAAGTAATTTAGTAACACCACCGGAACGCGCGGCATTAAGGTGTTGGATTTCGTCTATGACCAAGATACCAATAGAATGAAGGGCGCATACTCTAGCTATGTCACCCAACATAGACTCCGCTGATGATCTCGACTTCACGTAGAGCATTTCGTAATCGCTTCCAATTGCATCATCTACCGCACGAAAAAAGTGGATACATAGGCTCTTTGCCGAACCATCATGAGGGCAATCAATCTTTAGCCATACCAACTGTGTATGCTGATATTCTGGGTGATAAATGGCCTGATGCTTATATGAATCTAAGATCGCTTGTACAGCGGTAGTTTTACCTGTTCCAGAGCAACCAATGACAGTCGTTGCCAACGCTGCGCTACCCGCATTTCTTGATGCCACAGAAAAGTCGACATTATCGACATCTAAAAGGTTACGCTGGTAGTCAATTGATGCGATATTTCGGCCAAGATATCCTCGACGTATCATTCCTGCAATCATCTGTTCCAGTTGAAGGTGGGCTTTTGTCGGATATAGAAACCCATCAAGTATTCGCATCATTGCATGGCGACGGATGTATCCTGGTAAGGTTTTTTCTGAATCTCGCACTTTAGGGTAACGATTTAACTCTTTGGCTGTATTCTGAGGTGAATTCAATAAAGGTAGTGCATTGATTAAAGGCTGATCTCGATAATCTTCAATTTCAGGCGCTACATATTCCGCATGGTGAATCTTAATCATCGTCATCTCCTAAAAAATCATCCAATGACGGGTATTCAATGCTTTCTGAATTATTACCCGTATGAATATCAATGACTTCAGCGGTACTTTGTTTTGACTCAGGCTTAAGGTTAACTGAGGCATTATCTCGCTCAAATTCCCGCTCTTCATCTCGATTACCCTTAATTCCAGTCAACCTTTGTGAGTCCGTCAATTTAGGCGCATTTACCTTTTTATCACGCTCTCGTTTAGCGATACCCTCCATCGTTTCCTGTAAGTCAGGAGCTTCAAAATCCTTAGCTTGATTCGCTGCCGCCTCCGCGACTTTAGAAGACTTGAGAATACCCGCAGCATCCACGAAACTCATTCCTTTATATCGACGGCTACGATCTGAAAGCTCACATATCCAATAGGATTGATAGCTGTTATCAGGCCTTAGGTAGACGACATCGGTTCGACGCGGGTCAAAAGCCACCTCAACTTTCTTTGGCCTCGTATGTTTAAACCTGTCAAACCAACCCTCAGCCATTGCTTCACGGCAAGTGTATTTCAGTCCTTTGAAGCCAATACCAACCTCGGACACTGTTCCTTTTTCAGTAGGTAACAAGTTCACTTCAACCATCTCTTTACTGCATGGTCTCAATTTGCCAGTGCGATTTTTGATTCCCCAGTTCCAAAGCTGTACGGGGACAGCGGGTAAATCATCAGGCATATCTTCAGCAAAATCATAATCTTTAACTACATGCCTAGTATTGTAGTTAATAATGATATGAATCACGGTTTCAGTGAATGCATGCAAGGTTAATTCTGCGTCTAGTTCATATCGGCGTCCCAAACGCTTCTTGCCGTTGACTGGCTCAACAATACCACCGATATAGGGCCTGAATTTAGTTTGAAGGGTATTGAAATAGCGCTCCACACCTCCTTTATCATCCCCTCGGTAGGAGCGCGAGTTACTCAATTGGATGTTAAATGCATTAACGAGGACGTCAGCTTGTCTATGCAAAAGCTCACCTTTGTCCGCCATGATAGACGCAGGAATACCAACAGAAGGCCACATACCAGAATCGATTTCTATTCCATAGCTCCGACAATACTCTGTTTTATCAAGAAAGGCGTTAGACATCGCCATCATCGCCGCGACCCATGATGGGTTTTCCAAACCAACGTAAAGCCCTGTAACCATACGGCTAAAGACATCTTTAACCACGTAAACCACTGGCCTACCGATGATTTTATTCGGGTCTTTCTCAGAAACTAAGTACAGGTCAGCTATGGTCGCATCAATCTCATATCTGCCACCAGGTCCGATATTCATATAGGCTGATGTGCTTGTTAGCGCTCGAATATCTTTGTCGTATGCTTTGGATGGCGTTCTTCGCCTTACTACATCATGCTTCTTGTAGTTAGATTCATAAAAATAGCGAAATTGGCGAAGAGTCGGTATGGAAGTCTTATCAGAGTCGGGATATCGGGATTTATACAAGCCAATTGCTTTATCTTTGGCATCTTTGATAGAGAACTTATCGTTTTGAAGAAAGAAGCCATCAATTGCTAGACTGAAAATTTCTGCGACATCATCTGTAATGATTGCACCTACGCCCTCAGCAGTTGTTCGCTTCCGCCCGAGCTTATTACCCACGTCACGCCTAGATTTACCTTTCCCGCCGGACTTATGATAATCAGGCAGCAATGCATTGGGCGTCATCCCTCTTTGCCAATATCGACGAAGTTGACGAATGAAGTAAATACGAGGTTTTCCGGTCACTTCAACCGCGTTTCTAATTAGACGATTGCGCGACGCCTTGTCAAATAATTCACTGTGGTCTTTTAGTAGAATTTTAAGCAGCGTATAGGCTTCATCTCGTTTGAGAGCTTGTGTACTGTCGATCTCAACATGAGAGAAAGTAAAAGGTTCTCTCATGCACTCTATCGCCTGTGCTGCGATGAGTTCGTGTAACTCAGAGGCAGGCATAAATATGGGCCAAGCCGATTCATCATCGAGACGGATCAACCAGATGAACTCTAACGTTTCGTACACCACACGAATTCGCTCGTTTGAATCTTTGTACTGATAGACTTGATTAAGAAGCATTGCCGACCTCCAAATCTGTATCGCTACGAATTAAGAGTTCGACATCTTCGCACTTCCACTCAGTAAACTGAATTTCAAGTGATGCTTTTAAATACTGATTAGCGATTCCATAGCGAAATACTTCGATATGAGTGCCTTCCCTTAATTGGTAGTGGTCATCTAATTTTGCACAATGTCGGGCTACATAAGCTTTAGGTTGCTTCGCGAGTCTAGCAGCAAGATCAATGACATCTTGCTTGGAGAATGGATATTCGACTTCGGTATCTATATCAATAAGTGGTTTTAACCACTTCAAGTTCATTTTGAGGTCGTTGGCTACTTCTTGATCGGTAAAAATGGGACAGGGTACTTTTAATGCCTCCCAGTATGCCTTCTCTATTTGTAGCTTTTCGACAATGCGTCTGTCATCAAGCTTTAGGGCCGGCTTTACCGGGATCGCTAACTGGGAGCCATCGGCAAAATTGATGAGGAAGTCTGTTGTTACTATTGTAAGCTCGCTCTTTTCTTGAGGGTGACGAATACCTAGTTGTCGGCAAATAATTAAAGAGTCAGCAAGAGGAATTGGAAACTGCTCTCGAATGTCGATGACCTCTTTACACCAATCGAACACCAAAAATGCGGCTAGCTCGTTACCTGAGTGAAGGTGGTGTACACGGCCAACGGTGGCACTTTTAACACGAACGCTTTCGCCAGAGCTGCTGAACTCTCCGACTTTAATGAAAGGAACATAGTCCTTTCCCATCCCTTCACCACGTTTTTCATCTAAACGCTTTTGGTCTTTCTTATTGAGTGGCTTATCTGCATCTGACATAAAAAACCTCCGACTAAGCTAAACTTAGCAGGAGGTTAAAAAACGATCAATCTTTATTGTATATGATCAGACTTTATTGTAAATGATCAAACTTTATTGTCTTCCGACAACTTCGCACTGAATATAAAACTGAGTCACTCAACCGTTACCGCTTTTGCTAAGTTACGTGGTTGGTCAACATCCGTCCCTTTAATGAGAGCGACGTGGTAAGACAGAAGCTGCATTGGGACCGTGTAATAGATTGGGGCGATAATGTCGTTAACGTGGGGCATTTGGATGATCTTCATGTTCTCATCCCCTTCAAAGCCAGCTTTTTCATCGGCAAAGACGTATAGCAGACCACCGCGTGCTCGTACTTCTTCGATATTTGATTTCAGCTTCTCTAGAAGGTCGTTGGTCGGCGCAACAACAACAACGGGCATATCTGCATCGATAAGTGCTAGAGGACCGTGTTTCAGCTCACCCGCCGCATACGCTTCTGCGTGAATGTAGGAGATCTCTTTTAACTTCAGAGACGCTTCCATAGCAATTGGGTAATACTCACCACGACCAAGGAACAGCGTATGATGCTTGTCCGCAAAGTCTGTCGCTAATGCCTCAATTTGTTTATCAAACGCTAAAGCTTTTTCAATGTTTGCAGGCAGGTCGTGCAGAGACTTTACAATTTCTGCTTCACGCTCTTGCGTCATTCGGCCTTGCAGACGAGCAATAGACACCACCATCATCAACATCGAGGCTAATTGAGTTGTGAATGCTTTTGTCGATGCTACGCCAATTTCCGTACCTGCTCGAGTCATAAAGGCAAAGTCAGATTCACGAACCAATGATGAACCCGCAACGTTACAAATCGTCATCGCTGACATGTAACCTTTTTCTTTGGCAAGACGAAGCGCTGCTAGCGTATCGGCCGTTTCACCGGACTGGGACAGCGTTACCAGTAGGCTGTTTGGACGAACCACGAAGTCACGGTAGCGGAACTCAGAAGCGATTTCGACATCACAGCTTACTCCAGCGATTGACTCAAACCAATAACGCGCAGCCATACCTGAGTTGTAAGACGTACCACAAGCGATAATTTGAACGTGGTCTACCTTTTTAAGAATATCTACCGCATTGACGCCAATGGCTTCGGTGACTACCGCTTTGTCGGTAATACGACCTTCCATCGTCTTGATCAGTGCGCGAGGCTGTTCAAAGATCTCTTTTTGCATAAAGTGGCGGTATTGACCTTTATCGCCAGCATCATGCTCAGCATTAGACTCGGTGATTTCACGCTCAACCGGATTGCCGTTGACGTCAAGAACCGTCACTTCACGACGAGTAATTTCCGCTACGTCACCTTCTTCAAGGTACATAAAACGACGCGTAACACTGAGTAGGGCCAGTTGGTCTGAAGCTAAGAAATTTTCACCGACACCAAAGCCAATAACGATTGGGCTTCCAGAGCGCGCTGCCACAATACGGCTTGGGTCTTTGCGGTCAAGCACAACGGTGCCATACGCGCCATCAAGTTGAGCCGCTGTCTTTTGCAGAGCTTCAACTAACGTTGCAGAAGTACGTAATTCCCACTCCACTAAGTGTGCAATCACTTCTGTATCCGTTTGAGATTGAAAAACATAGCCACGCTCCTGAAGCGTTGCACGAAGCTCTTCATGGTTCTCAATGATACCATTGTGTACCACAGCGATATCCCCTGATATGTGAGGGTGCGCGTTAGCTTCTGAAGGCTCACCGTGTGTTGCCCAGCGAGTGTGAGCAATACCCGTACCACCAGTCACATCTAGCGAGTCCACCGCGTCTGCGAGCTCTTGAACCTTACCTAAGCGACGAACACGTTTCAGTTCTGCATTCGCATCAACAACGGCTACGCCCGCTGAATCATATCCACGGTACTCCAGACGGCGTAACCCCTCTACTAAAATCTCCGCTACGTCTCGTTGTGCGACCGCACCTACGATTCCACACATATCAATTCTCCGTTTCTAATTTTTGTCTCCCTCGCCAAGTGCAAGCAAATCAATAATGGAGGGAGTAATTTTGTTAAGCGCAAATGACCTTTACGCCGTTCGATTCGATTTGAGCTTTTTGCTCTTTCGTTAAGCCTTGATCGGTAACAACGACGTCAATCGCATCCCATGCTAATTCTAGGTTAGGGATTTTGCGTCCGATTTTCTCGGATTCAATCATCACCACCACCTCACGTGCAACTTCAGCCATAACATTACTCAGACCGATAAGCTCATTAAATGTGGTGGTGCCTCGCGCCAAATCGACACCATCTGCACCGATAAATAATTGGTCAAAGTCGTAAGAACGAAGTACCGATTCAGCAACTTGTCCTTGGAATGATTCTGAGTGACTATCCCAAGTGCCGCCCGTCATTAATAACGTGGGTTCGTTCTCCATCTCATTGATGGCATTCGCCAAGGACAGCGAGTTGGTCATGACCACTAAACCTTTTTTACTGCCAAGTTTTGAGACCAAAGCCCCTGTTGTACTACCACAATCGATAACAATTCGATAATGATCATTGATTAGACCAACCGCCGCTTCGGCGATGCTTTCTTTGGAGGCTGACGTCAAACTCGACTCATTTAGTACCTCATCTACCGCTTCTTGTGGAAGCGACACGGCACCGCCATAGCGTCTTAGCAGCAGGCCACTCTTTTCTAATGAAGTGAGGTCTTTACGAATGGTCACTTCAGAGGTATCGAATAGAGCAGATAGCTCTTCAACGCTCACCTCACCACGCTCTTTAACAAGCTGAGCGATGGAATGACGTCTGACTTGAGTATTTCGTTTACGCACTTTAATTTCGATTCAAAACTTAACTGATAGCAAAATTATTTCATAATGTAACTTATCACGCAAGAAATCCGCTGCATTAAATCTAAGACACGGTTTAACTGGTGAAATACTGACCATTTAAGTTTCGTTTCGAAAATTACCATTTGAAAGTTATGATTACTTGATGAAATTGGCTAGAGAGAAAGCACAAAGAAGAAAGAAAAATGGAAGAGAAAAAAGAAAGAAAAGAGAAAGAAAGGAGATATAACTTCGGCACAAGAAATAGCGCCGAAGTTTGTCGCTCTTAAACCAACGGGTTATCTCGACACAAGGTTTCTACCAATTCGGTAATCGCTAGTATAATGGTGGACTTTACTCTTTGGTAATGACGCTCTAAGAACATTTCCAGCATCACCCCCTCTAGTCCCTCTGTCATGCTTGGATCGTACTCAATCGGCATCATTTTTTGAATGGCGCTGATTTTGTTTAACTCGAACAGCACATCTCTTTCGGTAAAGCTCACTTCGTTGCTTTGGTGCTTGGTCCATTCACGCAGTGTTACGAAGATATCAATATCATCGAATACGCTTTTGGAGATAATACCAAGACCTAAAAGTAGCTTAGCCCGAACCAGAATATCTCCTAGCGGACCATCATTGTTCAGTAAAGGATCCACCACATATTTCACTGCATAGTCGTCTTTATGAAAAATACTGTTGATCAATGTGTCTAACGTATCATCAATAGCATCATAAGCCGCCATAAGGCACTCATTCGCATCTTTTGCTTCAGACAGAGCTTCTAGAAGTTCAGTTTCATTAGGTGGGTGCAGTGGCATAACATCTCTTAATACAAAGGGTGCCACATGCATGGCACCAACAGCTTGAATCATTTGAGCGCTAGATACGCTTCGTGCGCTAGTGTAACAACTTCTGAATCAACATTCAGCTCTGAATAGTGAGCCAGTGTTTTAGCAAAACCTTGCTCAGCAAACATAGCTTGAAGCTCTACTGCCTGTGGGTCATCGTCATTCTTATAAAGGAATGCCGCTGCAATACCTTTAATCAGATGAGAATTTGGTAAACCATACTCAATAGTGCCGTTGAGTGGCTTGATCAAACGATCTTGTGGGCTCAACTTGCGGATTGGCTGGCGACCAACACGATCAACTTCATCACGTAGGTACGGGTTTGCAAAACGGTTAAGAATCTTCTTAATGTATGCGGCATGTGCTTCTGCATCAAAACCGTAACGACGAATAAGAACTTCACCACTTTCTTGCATTGCCGCTTGAACATCAGCACAGATTGCAGAGTCTTCAATAGAATCTTTAATTGTCTCGTGACCCGCGAGTACACCTAAATACGCAGTAATCAAATGACCAGTATTTAGAGTGAACAGTTTGCGCTCCACGAACGCCATCAAGTTGTCAGTGCATTCCATACCTTTAATAGCGGGGATCTTGCCAACGAATTGGGTCTGGTCAACAATCCACTCACTGAAGGTTTCTACCGTTACCGCTAGAGGATCGGTTTCACCTTCTTCTGCTGGAGGAACAATACGGTCAACGGCGGAGTCAACAAAACCGATGTGCTCTTGTGCAAACGCTTTCGCCTCTTCTGACAGGTGTTCAAATACCATCTCTTTAAACTGGCTAGTACCCCGAACCATGTTCTCACAGGCAATAATGTTTAGTGGCGCTGTATTGCCAGCTTCAAAGCGTTTTTCAATACCTTGAGCAACAGATTTAGAAATGATTTTGAGAACCGTTGGACCAACCGCTGTTGTCACCATGTCGACGTTTGCAATCAGGTCCATAATGTCTGAACTAGTAGAATTCACTGCAGTGACATTATTCACCTGTTCTACAACGCAATCTTCACCAACGATTTTAACTGGGTAGGATTGACGTTCGATTAGGGCGTTAACCACGGTTTCATTTACGTCAGCAAATGTTACGTGAATACCAGCATCTGCTAATAGTTTACCAATAAAGCCACGACCGATGTTACCTGCGCCAAAATGTAGTGCTTTCATCACACACCTTCCAACCAAAATATTAAAATAAGAAAAAATAAAAAGTGAGACCAACAGGGGGCGTTGGTCTCGTTTCACTTAGGAGCTACAACTTAAAGCCATGGTGATCATCACCATGTTGCTACTTACCACTCAATATGCGAAGTACATCGTCGGCATTAGTAGTAGACTTCAAGCATTCAACGGCTTGTTCGTCGTCAAGTGAATTCGTAATTGCTGTGATGACTTGAATGTGTTCATCACCTTGCGCTGCGATACCAACAACCATCTTAGCTACATCATCTTCGTCCTCACCCCACTGAACTCCTTCAGGGAATTGGCAGAACACAATGCCAGTCTTCTTCACGAACTGTTTCGCTTCAATGGTACCGTGAGGTACTGCAATCGACTCACCAAGGTAAGTAGAAACCAACTCTTCACGAGCAAGCATGCCTTCAACATACTGAGGTTCTACATAACCAAGTTTTACGAGTTGCTCACCAGCAAACTTGATAACCTCTTCTTTGGTTTTCGCTTCCATACCCAAGAAGATATTTTCATTGTTAAGCTCAAGCTGTCCTTCTGTGCTTGAACTATTGTCTACTGGTGCTTCAGGCTTTTTTGGCTCACCCCCTTGCTTTGCGTTACCAAGGTCAGCGACCAAGCGATCATAAACAGCAGAGTCTAAAAAGTTGACAATAGATATATGATGCGAGTTTGCCGCATGTGTGCGTGCTCGGTCAGTCAAATCTTGATGCGTTATCACGATATCCGCATCGTCAGGAAGGCTATTGATGGCTAGATTGATGACATTAATATCAAGGCCAGCTGCTTCAACTTTCTTACGAAGCATACTTGCACCCATAGCACTTGAGCCCATCCCTGCATCACACGCTACAACGATTTTTTTAACGCCTGCGCTATTAAGTGCAGCATTTCCTTGACCTTTCGAAGCAGCTTTCATATCCGCTGTTTGACTCGCTGCTTTCTCGAGTGCATCGTCAGATTCATCTTGTTTCTGTGTTTTCATTAGCAGTGAAGCGACAAAGAAGGTTACTGCAGCAGAGGCGAATACCGCAAGCAACACCCCAAAATATGACGCCGGAGGTGTCATAAGAAGCACAGCAAAAATCGAACCCGGTGACGCTGGAGCAACTAGACCTGCATCGGTCATGGTAAGAATGAATACGCCCGTCATGCCACCAGCAATAACCGAAATAATGAGGCGTGGATTCATAAGGACATAAGGGAAATAAATTTCGTGTATCCCACCGAAGAAGTGGATAATAACCGCACCTGGAGCGGATTCTTTTGCAGTACCGCGACCGAAGAACATATAAGCGAGAAGTAGACCTAGACCAGGACCAGGGTTTGCTTCGATTAGGAAGAATATGGATTTGCCTGTTTCTTCTGCCTGCTGAATACCGAGCGGTGTAAAGATGCCGTGGTTAATCGCGTTGTTTAAAAACAGAATTTTTGCCGGCTCTACAAAGATTGAACTTAGAGGTAAAAGGCCAGCATTTACCATAACACCTACGCCAGCGGCTAACCCATCAGAAAGCACTTTCACTGCAGGCCCAACAACTAGGTAGGCAAGAATTGCACAAACCATGCCGATGATACCGGCAGAGAAGTTATTAACCAACATCTCAAAACCGCTTTTGACCTTGCCTTCAATAGCTTGATCAAATTTTTTGATTGCCAGAGCGCCCAACGGACCGACAATCATCGCGCCCATGAACATAGGGATGTCAGATCCGACAATAACACCCATCGTGGTAACAGCACCGACAACGGCACCGCGATCACCAGCCACCATCTTACCACCCGTGTAGCCGATAAGTAGCGGCAACAAATAGGTAATCATCGGGCCAACCATTGAACTTAATGTTTCGTTCGGAATCCATCCAGTTGGAATAAATAGAGCCGTAATCAAACCCCAAGCGATGAAAGCGCCAATATTTGGCATCACCATGTTGGAGAGGAAACGACCAAAGTTTTGTACTTTGATTTTCGCTTCAGGAGATAGCATAAGGTTATCCTCGTTATCAGAAAAAGTGGTCTCTTTGGACCAAAATTTGTTATTTAAAAGTCATTTAAAAAGTAGCACAAGATTTCAAAAAGTCAGAACATAGGCACTTTTGTGATAAGTATCACCATCAAAAAAGCCAACCCCACACAAAATAGTGACAAAGTTCACATCATTTCAGAGTTGATAAATTACACGCCATTCTTACTGAGAATTCATCTCATTTAATAGTGACAAGAATCACAATATTTAACTCATAGCATGTAAAATAGTTAGCGAAAAGGATCACACTTTTATTAATACATTCCATTTCCACTTCAAATAACCCTGCTATTATGCAACTGAGATGTGCATTAATCGCCCAACAATAGGCCTTATTGTAATTAAATTACCAAAATGTCGTTTGAATTTCACCCATTCTCTGACAAAGTACCGTAATAAAAAAACACCGTGAAATTTAAAGGATAAAAACATGATTAACGCGCTACTATTTGATATGGACGGCTTAATATTTGATACCGAATCTGTGTATAAAAAGAGTTGGCAATACGCCGCAAAACAAATGGGCTACGAGCTAACTGATGACTACTATCAAGGATTCATTGGCGTGCAGGATCCTGATTGTGAGCGTATGCTGTGCGAACATTTTGGGGAAGGATTTGACCTGGAAGCGTACAAAGTTATTCGTGACCAACACTTCCGTAAAGCGAGAGAAAAAGGTGTCGACTATAAGCGCGGTTTCCATGAACTCTTCAAAACCGCGAAGGAACACAACCTAGTAACCGCACTCGTGACCTCCTCACACTTGCCTGAAGTAAAACACAACTTTCAAGACTCTGACTATCTAGAACAATTCGATACTGTTATTACCGCTGAAAATGTCGCAAACGGTAAACCGAGGCCAGATTGCTACATCATGGCATGCCAGCGCTTAAATTTGGAACCAAGTGAATGTTTGGTACTAGAAGACTCCAACAACGGTATGCGCGCAGGAAAAGACGCGGGATGTCAGGCTGCGATGATTCCAGATATCACCCCTCCGAACAAAGAGATTGCTGAAATCGCTGACTACTTATTCGATTCATTAGAGCAAGTCACCGCCCTTATTCACAATCAACCAAGATCTTAATTTAGGTCAATAGTCGCTCTTGTAATAGCAAAGTGCCGATACAACAAAGCCCCACTTTATAAGCGGGGCTCCTTCAACCTAGGGATAAATCATCACTTCTTAAGCTGCGTAAAGTAATCAAAGATGACTGGCACATCATTTTGAGCTAGACCTGAATCAACAGCCCCTTGCAGACTCTTAGACGTGCCCTCAGCAATCAGCGATTCGGTGCCTAGATCAGACACCATTTCTAAAAAGTAGCCCAGATCTTTGTTTGCATTCGCAATTGAGAAACCTAACTTTTCTTCACCATCTACTGCGTAGAATTTGCAAAATTGCATAAATGGAGAGTTAGATGGGCCAGCAGACATAATATCAAATAGCTGTTGACCATCTACACCTGCGAGTTTTGCAATCGCGAACGCTTGCGACATAGTGGCGACAGTCGTCATACCCATAAAGTTATTTACCAGCTTCGTCACATGTCCAGAACCTAGCGCACCAAGGTGAAATACATTTTCGCCTTGTTCATCAAGGACCGGTTTCACTTTGTTAAACGTGTCAATGTTACCCGCAGCCATAATGTTTAGCAGGCCATCTTTAGCATGAGCGGGAGTGCGACCCAATGGAGCATCGATCATGCCAGCACCACGTGCGGCAAGCTCCTCGCCAATTTTACGAGTAGAGGCAGGGATTGAAGTACCAAAGTCGATAAGTGTCGCCCCTTCTTTAATACCCGCTAAAATACCTTCGTCACCATAAACCACTTTCTCTACTACCGCTGAAGTGGTTAAACATAGCATTACGATATCGCTGTTTTCAGCAAGCTCTTTCGCCGTTTTTGCTTCTTTAGCGCCACGAGCTACACAAGCAGCAACAGCGTCTTTGTTTAGGTCCATTACGTTGAGTTCGTAACCACGGTTTTGAAGGTTCTCAACCATGTTACCGCCCATAAGGCCTAGGCCGATGAAACCAATGACTGGTTTTGTCATGTGTGACTCCTAAAATACTATTGTATGACTATTGGAGTTAATCATATATGCTCTAAGTAGGTTAAGCAATCCAAACAACACCTGATTTTGTGATCAATACCCGATTATGAGAGCTACCACTCGAAATTAGAACATATAATCATACAAAAGTACTTTTCCATTACGTTCTGGTAACACAACACTAGCTAACCGCGTATTTATCTTACTCGGCCCCTAGGTCTGGGCTCGTATCATGGCTATAGTTAACAGAGTCTCAATAACACCAAAAAAGCATAGACATGAGCGAGTTAACAGGGATTCATTGGCCCGACTATTACCACCCTAAAAACGCTTCCGTACACGTCAAAAAACAGATTGTCGTTCCTTCTGAGTGTGAACGAATCTGGTCTTGTATCGTTCAAGCCCCTTGCTGGCCCAACTGGCATCATCGAAAAACCGCGGTTCAGATCCTTAAATGAGACACGCGGGAGCTTCACAAAGGCACGGTATTTAACTGGATTACCAAAACCATGAGTTTTGAATGTACGGTAGTAGAATACATTCCGTTTGAACGCATCGCCTGGAAAGGAAAGTGTGGCGATGTCGATATGTATCACGCTTGGTTGCTAGGCCCTTGCGACGAAGGTTGTCGGATTGTCACTGAATCTACTCAGCGCGGCGGACTTCGCTGGCTGACCGGAAAATTTGTCGCCAAGCAAGTGGCGTCTCATCATCAGCAATGGCTATATCAATTGTGTGAACAAGCCAAAGGTTAGACTGAGTCATCATAATGGACCGGCTTGAACACAGTAAAACATCCTTGTTCACGGCCCACCATGGGGCATATCATCGCCTCGAGTTGCCTTCTTTCACGGTAACGTTTTTAGCATCCATACGTCACAGCCGTTATGCAACGTGCCTTCATAAGGCGAATTTAAATGGGTGAAGCCAAATTTCTCATACAATCTTATTGCTGCGGACATGGACGCTAATGTGTCTAGGTAACAAGATGTATAACCTTGCTCCCTCGCAAAAGACAAACACTGTTGTACGAGTTTCTTACCCAACCCAAGTCCCCGGGTTTCTGGTAAAAGAAAGAGCTTTTTTAACTCACACACACCGTCATAAAGGCCAAATGGCGCGAGACCGCAGCCACCTACAACCTTACCGTTCACTAGCGCGACAAGATACACACTGCGATTGGATTCACTGTAGTTTTCACTCATTGCTAACACTTCTGGGTCTGAAGGGCCAAAACCCTCGCCAATCGCACCAAATTCTGCACCCACGGACTGAATGACAGCACACAGCGCTGCGTCGTACGCTGGTATTGCGCTCACTATTTCAACCTTCATTACGTTCCCTACTTCGCTATTAGAATCCTTTCACATTCACCGTTTGAGCGCTCTGCAAAAGGAAGTATTAGTTTAATTAATAACAATAAAAAGCGATAGTTTCGCCGATGTGTTTCAGCAATTAACCCGTGATGGAAGTGAAAAATATAATATATAAGTTATTGGTTATTCCTGAAAGTAGGCAGGATCGGAGTAGTGTCTTGGTTTAAGTTGCAACGTATATAGAAAATATAGTTAGGATACAAAACGTTAATTGGTATCTATCTTAAAACTGAACTAAGTTAGTAGCCATAAAATAGCCACATAAGCTGCTTAGGATTTCTATGAACAAACTCATTATTTTCGCCCTAACACTCTTTGTTTCGCTGCAGAGTGTCTTCGCCGCCACTACAGAGACGAGCAATTCGGATCAGTTAGATGAGCCTTTGGTCAATATTAAGATGATGTTGGATCTGAAAGGATTAGAGCAATCTATTGATCGCTCTGCTATTGCTATCGACAATTTGGCGACATCGTTGACCTTACTTTCGCGAAATGAAAGCCTCAATGAGGAACAACGACAGGTGCTTGTTGATACTATGGATAACATTAACGAGCTCACCGAAATGTCAAAACAATCACTCATCGCTTTGCCAGGTGCTCTGGAGCAATCCCAAAACTCTATTGCGAATAGCACCAAAAAGTTTGCTTACGATGTTCGATTTAACGTGTTGTTATTACTTGCTCTACTCGTTGTAGCTATTATTTTGTCGCTTATTGCAGCGTACTGGTTTATCCTGCGCCCCATGCAAGGGACGATTCTCCACGCCACAAGAAACGTGTCTAAAATGGCCAGTGCGATCCATCAAACTGCAGAGTCGTTAGAGACCACAACAGCCAACCAAAAAGAACTCACACGGCGCCTACAGGTATTCGAACAAGATCATCATCAACCGGATGACCACACATCGCGAAGTTGAGGCCAGCCCCATGTTGTGATTTCAACACCTTTTAAATTGCCTTGAAAGCTCAGTGATTGTCGATGATGAAACATTGGGCTAACAATGCCTTCATGAATAAGTAAAGAGCCCAATTGCTCTAACTGAGCAAGATACTCGGATGGTGCAAAAGTCGCGCCCCAAAAAACCGCAAGCGCTTTGCTATCGCTATTCCAACCAGGTTTAGTAAATAAAAAAATTCTCATTCACATTTCGTTGCCATTTCATTACTAACAATCGTACTATGATGCCCTTTTCCATTTCACGATAACGACAATGTTCTCTAGACAGCGTTTTGCGACTATCGCTATAACATGTTTACCAGCTGTTGCTCATGCTACTGGGCTTAATTTTTGGGAATCTTCAACCTCGAATAGTGCGCTTGCTGGCGCGAACGGCGCTCATGCCGTCGATGCTAGCGTTTTAGCGACAGCACCCTCGAGTATGACTCAACTTAGCCGAACGACCATCACTGCTAACGTAACTCAATATCAAGTCGATACTGACTACTACATCCTTGGCACCCAAAGCCAATACTCAAAAGCTAACCCAATTCCTGCCGGGTTTTTTGTTACACCAATGACTGACAATTGGTATTTTGGTCTGTCCGCTTATAGCCGAACTGCTGCTGATATTACCATTCCAGTTCTCATTCCTGTTGTCACAAATGAAACTCGCATGCGCCCAATTGTGGTCTCATTTGCCCCGAGTGTCGCAGTCAAGATCAATGATGTCAGTGTGGGATTCACTGTCGAGTATCAGTATGCGAGTTACCTACTGGAGAAAAATGCGTGCTTCATTAACTGCACGATGTCAAAAGAAGAAGGAACGACAGGTGGATGGAGTGGCGCAATCAGTGCGACTTGGCAAGTTGATGATTACCTATCTTTAGCAGCGAGTCACAAACTAGACAGTGACTTTGGCAATGACGATATTCAATTTAACTTGCCATCAATTACGAGTCTTTATAGTACATTCGCACTAACTGATAATTGGCGTTGGCACAACACGTACTCGCTGAGCCGTTGGCACAATCAAGGCATTACGTATATCCATTACCTCGACCCTGTCGGCCTTTTAAAAGGCTCTCGTCATAGTCAACGCTATGCCACGTCCATGACTTACGATTGGCGTGATTTTACTTTCCGAGGTGGTGTCAGTTTGGATAAAGCTATCGATGCTTATGGCGGAGAAGACATACGATACCGCCTAGGAATGTCTTATCGGGTCTCTGAACATCTCACTCTAGATCTCACGGGCTTTATCGAAGACTATGCACACAAGCAATATACCAGTGGTTCGTTTACACTCGTCGATGTACAGAATGATGGTTCTGGCCTTAGTTTAGGAGCCAGTTACCACTTCTAAACACTCACCATCGAATATAAATGGGCGTTCCGATTTTAACCAGTTTAACGAGCTCGTCCATTTCATCATTCGTGATAGCGATACAACCGTTAGTCCAATCAAAGCTCTGCACAAACTGGGCTGGTTTAGTATTGTTATTTTTCAGTCCATGAATTTTTATATTTCCACCTGGCGCGACACCTAGGCTCTTAGCTCTGTTCTTATCTCTCAGATTCGGATAGCTGATGTGCATGGAGCGGTAAAAAGCCGAATCGTTCATCACAAAATCGAGATAATACTTGCCCTCTGGTGTCCTATTGTCACCTTCCTGAATCTTGTGTCCTCGTGGGTTCTTACCCAGCGCGATTCTGTATTCACGAACAACACTGTCACCATCCATTAGATACATGCGCCTTACCGACTTCTTTACCTCAACACGGTCGATTTTGACCTCAGGAGACACCTCCAAGCCAAATGAACGAAATGGTAATGCCACCATCACCAAAACAACTAATAACCACTTATACATCAGTTCTTCCCCTAACAACTGACACGAATTTTAACCTTTTCTGACACACGATCCAACGCGGTGTTTAAATGCATATCTTTAGTTAGTATAGGAATAGACTCAGCATTTTTATTGTTGCCATGAAGCAACACAGTTTCAATTAAATCCCCATATATCAACAATAATTCTTCAACTACAATACAGACATCTTCAAAAAAGAAGTCAAATATCAAATAACACTTTAGAGGGTGAACAAATGAAAAAGCTGATTGTAATTACGGGTGCAAGTTCTGGTATTGGTGAAGCGATTGCTCGACGTTTGAGTAATGCAGGTCACCCACTATTACTTTTGGCGCGCCGCGTAGAGAAGCTTGAAGCACTGCAACTTCCTAACACACTGTGTGAAAAAGTCGACATCACTGACAAAGCTACGTTTGAAGCGGCAATCGCTAAAGCTGAAGCGCAGTTTGGTCCTGCCGATGCCCTTATCAACAATGCTGGCATAATGTTGCTTGGTCAAATCGACACTCAAGATTCTGCTGAGTGGAAGACCATGTTTGATGTTAACGTGCTAGGTCTATTAAACGGTATGCAAGCGGTACTAGCTCCAATGAAAGCTCGTAATTCTGGCACCATTATTAACATCAGTTCTATCGCTGGTCGCAAAACATTCGGTAATCACGCTGCCTATTGCGGTACTAAGTTTGCTGTTCATGCAATCTCAGAAAACGTACGCGAAGAAGTCGCAGAGTCAGATGTACGCGTTGTCACTATCGCGCCGGGTGCCGTTGAAACAGAACTTCTATCACATACTACGTCTCAAGAGATTAAAGATGGCTACGATGAGTGGAAAGAAGTGATGGGCGGTGTGCTCGCTGCTGATGATGTCGCTCGTGCGGTAGAGTTTGCTTATTCGCAGCCTCAAAACGTCTGTATCCGTGAAATCGTGTTAGCACCAACACGTCAACAACCATAATCAGACACACTTTTAGAAAGTATAAGGCGGCAATGTATTGTCGCCTTATTTTTTTGTAGGCAAATGACCAGTTTTGAACCAAAGGGTTGTCGGTTCTGTTACATAAGGTACATGCTGGCTTGCATGTGGGCTTCGAGTCCAGGTTCCTTTCGGGTACTCTCCATGTTCATCGATCAGTGTCCCTTCAAGTACCAATAACTCTTCACCACCGAAATGACCATGTGAATGGTAAGCATCGGTACCGTTCCATCGCAGTAAAGCCACGTTTTCCTGCTTGAAACTGTGTAGCGGTAAGATTTCCATTTCGCCAATCACAGGCTGCCAAGATGCCTGATTCGTGTCTATCCTCACGTACTCCAGATCATGCTCATCAAACTGATTGAGCTTCACCAAAATGACGCACCCGTGCTCACTAAAAGGCGCATGCGCGCTGCCCGGAGGATTTCTAAGATAAGTACCCGCAGGGTAGTCGCCCAGTTCATCCGAAAACACACCTTTCAATACCAGGATTTCTTCTCCTAGAGGATGCGTATGCTTGCTAAACCGAGTTCCAGGGAGATATTCAACAATACTGGTCACATGACCGGATTCAGCGGCTTCTCGCTCTAACGGTTTTCGATTCACTCCATTTGCGGGGGAAGCTACCCAGTCCAATGCCAAGGTATCAATGACAAGTCTTTGAGTAAAATCCATATTCAACATACGACAGAATCCTTATTGAGCAATGCTTAAGTATAAGATAATTGTTTCAAAACACGTACAGATATTTCAATATATCAAATTACATCCCTAATATTGTCATTGTAAGCAGTTGTAAATTTATGAGCCACTCGCTTTTTATACAATTATTAAAACTGTAAAATCTAATACATAGCTTGACGTCGCAAATTATATTCTACCAATGACATAAAATAAGCAGTAGATAAATACTGTTCACGTTTCAAAGGAGAAGCGATATGGAAAAAATAATTAACACTATCGGCCTATGTATTATAGCTAGTAAGTACGCCATTGTGCTGCTTATGGCAGGCATTACATTTAGTACTGGCGTACTAGCCACAGAGTTAATCCTCTATAGTGGACTAGAGAACTCAGAGTAAGTTCCAAATAAACTATCGCAGGGAATATTAGCGGCATTCAATTTAAAATTCTTTTAGTTGCTTAATATTTCGGGGAGACTTATTACTCCCCATTTTTTATTCCTCATATCAAATAAGATAATATTTCCTCCCATCATCTATTTTTCACATTTTTTTACTTTTAGCGTGTCTACGTGAAGACAATTGTATACAATAGCCAATTAGATATTGTATTGCTGTTCTTTGTAAAGGAAGTCTCATGCCCGCTGACTGGTTTAGTCATACAGCTCTTATTGCGATGTTGTTGATCTTTTTGGGTTCATTTGTTCAAACCGCTATTGGATTTGGCTTGGCTATTGTGGCTGCCCCATTGTTGTTTCAAGTGTCTCCCGACTATGTGCCAGCCCCAATTTGTCTGTCAGCATTATTCATCTCATTGCTTAACGCTACCAAACATCGTTCTAATATCGCCATTGGCGGTTTAAAAATGGCCCTGATTGGGCGAGTGCCCGGTTCCATTGCAGGAGCCGTATTACTGCTCTATGTCTCCACACAAGTTTTATCCCTTTGGTTAGGGATTCTAGTGGTGTTTGCCGTCATCGTGAGCCTATTGCCTTTTAGAATCGAACCTACCCCAACTCGAATGGGTGTTGCCGGTTTCTTCTCTGGATTTTTTGGTACCAGCAGTGCCATTGGAGGCCCGCCAATGGCTTTGCTACTGCAACATCAGGAAGCGAACCAATTGAGAGGTAACTTATCCGCTTTCTTTGTCTTTAGTTCTATTATGTCGCTCGTAGTTCAGGCACCGATAGGTTTTCTTACGCTGCACCATCTCTATATTACCGTGCCTTTGATTCCCGCTGCGTGGTTAGGATATAAATTGGCGTTAGTCACCACTCACTCCTTACCAAAAGAAAAAATCCGTCTTGGAGCCCTTATTATGTGCTCTATCAGCGGCATGACTGCGATCTTTCAAGGCATTTTTCATTAACTACAAATACAAAGAAGGAGGCAAATGCCTCCTTCTTTTATTCTAATCACTGAACAACTACTGATAAAACGCTCTCTTTAGTGCCAGCTCTACACCGCGAATTTCCGCGAGCCCTTTAAGACGACCAATACAAGAATAACCTGGGTTCGTCTGTTTCTTCAGATCATCGATCATTTGATGACCATGGTCAGGTCTCATCGGAATCATACGAGTTTCACCAGCGCTCACTCGACGGTTCTCTTCTTTAAGCAACGCGTTGATGACATTATACATATCCACATCACCTTCCAAATGAGCCGCTTCATGGAAGCTCATTGGGTTGTCCTCACGTTGCGTAGAACGTAAGTGAGTAAAATAGATTCGCTCACCGTACGACTCAATCATTTTCACCAAGTCATTGTCACCACGCACACCGTACGAGCCTGTGCACATTGTGATACCGTTCATCTTACTTGGCACCGCTGTCGTCAATGCTTCAATGTCTTCAATCGTAGAAACAATGCGTGGTAGTCCTAGGATTGGGCGTGGTGGATCATCAGGGTGAACCGCCAATTTCAATCCATATTGTTCACATACTGGCATAAGCTCTTGTAAGAACAGAACCATATGTTTACGCAATTTTTCTTTGCCGATACCTTTATAGGTATCTAGACGCGCTTGAAACTCTTCAAGTGTGTACCCTTCCTCGGCACCAGGCAGTCCAGCAATAATGTTAGACGTTAGTTTATCGATCTGAGCTTGAGACATAGCGTCAAAACACGCCTTCGCATCCGCTTGCTCCTGTTCGGTATATTCAGCTTTCGCGCCTGGACGTTTGAGAATAAATAGTTCAAACGCTGCAAACTCGATTTGGTCAAAACGCAGTGCTTTTGAGCCATCAGCTAATTCATATTCCAAATCTGTACGCGTCCAATCTAATACTGGCATGAAGTTATAACACACCGTATCAATACCGCATTCAGCAAGATTGATTAGCGATTGCTTGTAGTTATCAATCCACTGTTGATAATTACCAGAACGCGTCTTAATTTCTTCATGTACTGGTACACTTTCTACAACCGACCAAACAAAGCCTTTTGCTTCAATTATTTCTTTACGCTTTAATATTTCTTCTTTTGTCCAAATTTCACCATTTGGAATATGGTGCAGAGCATTTACAATACCAGTTGCTCCCGCCTGTTTAATGTCATCTAGTGATACAGGGTCATTAGGGCCATACCAACGCCATGTTTGTTCCATATTAATTACCTATCTTTGGACAAGACTAGTGCGTAGCGAATAATTTCATACTCACTAGTCGTTATTATTATTGAAGAGCTAAATTGTTATTTTTAACTAACGGAAAAGGAAGCCGTCAAATTGCGGATCATCTACGTCAGATAATTCAAATAACGTTTGTTTTACGTTTTCCAAGTGTTGCCACATCGCTTCTCTTGCACCTTCAGGATCTCTACGTTGAAGGGCAAGCAACACTTTTTCGTGATCGTCTAACCAAGCGGTACGATAATTCATGTTAGTGATACGTGAGTGCAACTGTCTCCACATTGAACTCTCATCGCGGCGCATCCAAAGATCTTTAACAATATCACTAAGGACACTGTTTTGAGACGCTTCTGCAATGGTTAAATGGAATAGTTCGTCGCCATCGTAATCCCCATGACCTGTTTCCAACTGTTGACGCTCAGTATCTAATGCTTCTCTAAGACGACCGATATCGTTTTTCGTCACATGCATCGCAGCAAAACTAGCGATTTGGCTTTCGAGTACTTGTCGAGCTTGAAGTAACTCAAAAGGGCCAATGTCAGAATTTGCTCTAAGCGTCGCCAATTGAGATTGCTGTGCGTCAGCAGAAGGCTTTGCATTAACGTAAACCCCAGAGCCTTTGCGAACTTCAACTAAACCTTGTAGCTCAAGCATGATAATCGCTTCACGCACCACTGAACGGCTCACTTCCATCTCTTCAGCAATATCACGTTCTGGAGGCAGTCTGTCTCCTATTTTGAATTCATCTGATTGAATACGCTCTTGAAGCGCAAGTCCGATTTCTTGATACAGTCTTTTCGGTGCAGTAATAGCGATATTCATAGCATCGTCTTATAAATTGGTCTTAGGTTAATAATATCCACTTGGTTTAAATTGGTCAACCAATTGGTTGACCAATTATATCTCATTTTAAGCTTTCTTGTTTCAACTTGTTATAGAAGTCAGCAAGTAGCGTAAATGACTCTTTTTCGTAAATTTGTCATTCGAGATGAGACCTTTACGGTTCCAACCTTTCTGGAACATGTTCTGACGACGCTCCACACGGAACTCATAAAGAATCCATGGCGAAATGCCTTTAATGTAATCCAGTTTTTCCAGATATTCGATTTGCTTTTTGTATACATCTGTCATGTATGACTCGCTGAAGAAGCCAGTTTTCGGCGCACCCTCACCAATGAAACCATCAGCACCAGTCTCCGAAATAACAACCGGTTTACCTGGATTAGAGTTTTCACCGATTTCGATAAGGTCATCAAACACTTCTTCATACCAACCGTAATACTCGTTGATACCAATAATATCTAGATGCTCAGCCAAACGGTCCTCAATCTTGTTCTTCGCATGGTTAACCAAACAAGCTGCAGAAACTAGACGACAAGGATCATTGTCACGAGCGGTACGAACTAGACCAGACATAAACTCTAAGCGCGCATCCGTATCAGCGTTCTCATTACCCACTGACCACATAATGATACTTGCGCGGTTACGGTCACGTTTAATCATCTCTAGTAGTTGGTTTTCAGCGTCTCGGTAAGTTGCTGGATTTTCGAAATCTATCGCCCAATACACTGGTATTTCAGCCCAGATAAGGAAACCAAGCTCATCGGCCATTTTGGTCGCCATTTCATGGTGCGTATAGTGCGCAAATCGCATGTAATTGCAGTTCAGCTCTTTCGCATGCTGGAATCGACGCTTTAGGTCTTCCGGTGTGACAACCTTGCCTATCGCTTTGTCATCTTCATGGACACTGATACCACGTAAGAAAGTATTCACACCATTAACAAAGATTTCAGTACCTTTAACTTCGACCTGTCTAAAACCGATACGATCAGTGACGACATCATTCCCGTAGGTTGCTGAAACATCATACAGTTTCGGACTTTCTGGAGACCAAAGCTCAGGCTCAACGCTTAATTCTATTGTTGCTTTTCCATCTACAATTGACAGTCTCTCATTGATACCCAACTCCTCAATTGCAAAGGTAATTTCAGACTGTGAACCTTCAACTTCTACGTCAACATGCACTAAGTTATATTGACCGTTTGGTACTAAGTAGACATGTAAATCTCGAATGATCTCTTTTGGGGTTCTGACAATCTCGATATCACGGTATATACCACCATAGTTGAACCAATCGGTATTGCGCATCGGAACTCGGTCTAGAGTGCGAGTATTGTTTACGCAACACATTATCCAGTTACGACCTTGGTTTAACTTATCGGTGAACTCTGCAAAAAACGGAGTGGAACCACCGTAGTGATTACCTAAAAACTCGCCATTTAAGAACACCTTACAATCATATTGTGCAGCACCAATACGTAAGAATACGCGCTCATCGGCACCAAACTCTTCATAGTCCCACGATTTTGTATACCAAGCACTCCCTTCGAAAAAGTACCACTTCTCCTTTTGCATTTGCCAACACGAAGGAACTGGAATGGTTTCGCCGACGTATGGGTCATAATCCCAAGGTTCAATTCGTTGTTCTGCTGGCATCGGCTTCATGTCATACCAACGTTGACGAAGGCCTGTATCTAAAAGGTCAACCGCAAAGTTCCAATGCCCATTAAGAGACTCTGTGTTGCGTCCCCCCATGAATAGCATGTTGGTGTGGTTTAAATTCTGTAAGTTAAAAGGCACATCATATTGTTCATCGTGCAAACAATTGATGGCATTTTCAGCAAGCTCAGAACGTTCTAACATCTTACGTAAACTCCGAAAACGGGAGCACAAAACGTGCTCCCAAACTCAATCATTATTGAACTGCTAACGCATCAATTCCGCGTACATAGTCCGCAATTGCTGGGTTGTTTAACGCAGCGTCATGCATAGGTTTAACAGCATCAACAAATGGCTGCTTCTCAACTGTTACAAATTTAACGCCCATACCATCTTTTGCTTTTTCGATAGCTTCGTTAGTCATTTTGGTCCATAAGTCTTTGTGGTACATCATTGAGTCTTTAGCCGCTTTCTTAAGTGCTTCTTGTTGGTCTTGAGGTAACTTGTCCCAAACTTTGGAACTGATGACCAATACATCTGGAATCATAGTGTGCTCATCTTGGCTAAATACTTTCGCCACCTCACCATGACGAGCTGTTGTTAGAGCTGTCGGGTTATTTTCAGCACCATCCACAACGCCTTGCTGCATTGCAGTATATAGCTCACCGTAGGAAAGCGGTGTTGGTGACCCACCCATTAACTTGATCATTTCAACTGCCGTTGGGCTAGGTTGAACACGAATTTTCATACCACTTAGATCAGCTGGAGAATTGATTGCCTTTGATGCGTAGAAACTGCGTGCACCGGCATCGTAATATGTAAGACCAACAAAACCCTTGTCGTGAGAAGATTCAAGAATTTTCTCTCCGACTTCACCTTGCATTACACGGTAGTAGTGGTCACGGTCACGGAAGATATAAGGAATGTTAAACGCACCATAAGCTGGTTCAAATGCTTCCATTTCACTCGCATTTGATTTCGCAATGTCTAAAGCACCATTCTGTAGCAATTCCATCGATTCACGTTGAGTACCAAGCTGTCCGTTTGGATAAATACGGATACGAACTTCACCATCTGTCAGCTCTTTCACTTCATCAGCCATGTACTGCATTGATTTATGCACAGGGTGATTACGGTCTTGGTTGTGGCTAAGTTTTAGCGTGGTTACTGCAGAAGCGGTAAAAGAAGTCGATGCAGCGAGAGCACAAGTAACGAAAGTTGTTAGTGCTGTTTTGTTCCAACGCATAGGGGAGTCTCCATTCAATTTATGTTCAGTTATAGGATTAATTATTACAATTCGGTTAACCAATTATGGCTAAATTCCGTTTCTTATTAACTACGCTATCAATCTGAACCATCACCAACCAATAATCAACGTAAAAAATCGAATTGGTTGACCAATGTCATACTTTCACCGCCTAAATTGGTTGGACCAATTTTATTGTGAGATTTATCACAAGCGGTTTCAATTTACTGTGTTTAAATCTGCTCAACCTTACCTCTTGCTTTTTTTCCCAATTATAAGACGAAGGATTTCGTCAACTAGGAGATGTTATGAATAAGCTCATTACGATAATGAATAAGGTTTTATCCTTATTCTGTATTTCGCTGAGTAGTGTTTTAGTTGTTTGCGTGTCTTGGCAGGTGTTCTCTCGCTATGTATTAAACGCGCCGAGTACATTCACTGATGAAGTTGCCCGTTTTCTCTTTATCTGGGTTGGTTTGATGGGTGCAGCTTATACGTTAGGGCAAAAACGCCACCTTGCTATTGACTTATTAGCAATGAAAATCGAACACGACGAAGTTAAACATAACAAGTTGAAGTTACTGATTAATATGATCAGCATGTCTTTCGCCTCCATCATTATGGTCTATGGTGGCGGTAGATTAATGTTAAAAACTCTAGCGACAGGTCAAGTATCTCCCGCTCTAGGTATAGAGATGGGTTTAGTGTATGCCGCAATTCCTCTTGCGGGCTTATTTATGGTGATTTATTTGGTCCAAGATATTCTTGAGAATATCGCTTTTATGACCTCAAAAAATACCAACTCTTCCACTCTTTCAAACCAATAATTAATAAGGAATATTACTGTGGAATGGCAAATAATTATTGTTTTATTTGGTAGCTTTTTCCTTTTCCTAGGATTAGGGGTTCCGATTTCGTTCGCTATTGGTATTGCGTCATTATTAACGGTAATGATGACACTACCTTTTGATGCCGCTATCGCCGTTATTTCTCAGAAAATGGCATCCGGCCTTGATAGCTTTGCTCTACTAGCAATACCATTCTTTATCCTAGCGGGTAATATCATGAACCAAGGCGGTATTGCACTTCGCCTTATTGAATTCGCAAAAGTACTTGGAGGCCGCCTCCCAGGGTCGTTAGCTCACGTAAACGTACTTGCTAACATGATGTTTGGTGCTATTTCAGGTTCAGCCGTGGCCTCTGGCGCAGCTGTAGGTGGCACCATGGCACCGCTACAAAAGAAGGAAGGCTATGACCCAGCCTACTCTGCAGCTGTTAACATTACTTCGTGTCCAACAGGTTTATTAATTCCACCGAGCAATACATTCATCGTTTATTCTCTGATCTCAGGTGGTACATCAATAGGTGCACTTTTCCTCGCAGGTTATATCCCTGGCATAATTATGGGACTTGGTCTTATGATCGTTGCCGCTATTATTGCTAAGAAACGAGGCTATCCTGTTGCCGCTAAACCATCGACCTCTGTTGTCATTAAGAAAACACTTGATGCTTTACCAGCGCTGAGCTTAATCATCGTCATCATGGGCGGTATCATCGGCGGTATTTTCACAGCGACTGAAGCATCTGCCATTGCTGTTGTTTATACGCTATTACTAGCTGTAGTTTTCTATCGTGAAGTATCGATCAAACAGCTTCCGGGCATCATTCTTGAATCTGTCGTTACGACATCCATTGTTTTACTACTTATAGGTGCGTCAATGGGCATGTCGTGGGCAATGGCGAACGCTGATATCCCTTATATGATAAGTGATGCCTTATTAGCCGTATCGGAAAACCCATTGATCATTCTGCTGATCATCAACTTGATTCTGCTTATTGTCGGTATCTTCATGGATATGACACCAGCGCTACTGATCTTTACACCTATTTTCCTTCCAATCGCGATGGACCTAGGTATGGATCCAGTTCACTTCGGTATCATGATGACCTTCAACCTATGTATCGGTATCTGTACTCCACCTGTAGGTAGTGCGCTGTTTATCGGTTGTTCTGTAGGCGATGTGAAGATCGACAAAGTTATCAAACCATTACTGCCTTTCTACGCTGTATTGGTACTAGCACTAATGCTAGTGACTTTCGTACCTCAAGTAAGCCTGATACTACCTCAACTATTCCTAGGCTACTAATCTCACCAAATATCATTCTGAGAGCCCGTTTGGGCTCTCTCTATTGAAAGGAATTCTAAAGTGAAGACCATTAGAAACTGGCAATTTAAGCAGCAAAATAATAACGAAGTAATTCTAAGCTGCGACGACAAACACACTCTCCATTTATTCGTACTAGAGAACCATCTAATTCGTGTGTTATTCCAACGTCACAATACTCTTCGCCTTGACAGAACTTGGATGGTGGCACCCGATGGTAACGATGTACCATGGGAAGGTCGCGACAGAATGTCACTAGAGGGGTTCACCTTACCAACATTCGAACTCTACGAAAACCAAGATACTCTATGCGTTGAGACAGAGCAGTTGCGTTTAACTGTCCACCAGCCTCTATGGATGGAGTGGGAACATAAAGTAAATGGTGAGTGGAAACCATTAACTAAAGATCGCAAAACAGGCGCATACCAATTGGGTGTCAGTGAACCAGGTATTGCCCACTTTATGAATCGTGGTGACAACGAACTATACTACGGTCTTGGAGAGAAGACCGGCAACCTCAATCGTGAAGGTCGTCGTTTTGAAATGCGCAACCTAGATGCAATGGGTTATGACGCAAGCAAGACCGATCCACTGTACAAACATGTTCCTTTCTATATAACTAAAACGACCTCTGATGAAAGTGGCGCATCGTTTGGTGTTTTTTATGACAACTTAGCAAGTTGCTGGTTTGATTTAGGAAATGAGCTGGATAACTACCACATCAAATACCGTAGCTATCGTGCCGAAGATGGTGACCTAGACCTGTATTTCATGTACGGCGAAAGCATTAAAAATGTGACTCAACAGTTTGTCCGTTTAACTGGTGGCACTGCCTTTGGTCCGAAATGGAGCTTGGGTTACAGCGGCTCAACCATGCAATACACAGACGCACCTAATTCTCAGGAGTTACTAGAAGGTTTTGTAGACCAGTGTGCAGAGCACGGTATCCCTTGCGACTCGTTCCAACTTTCTTCGGGTTATACGTCTATCGGGGACAAACGCTATGTCTTCAACTGGAACTACGAAAAAGTTCCTAATCCAAATGCAATGTCAGACCATTTCCATGCTCATGGGCTGAAGCTAGCTGCAAATATTAAGCCTTGTTTGCTACATGACCATCCTCGTTTCGATGAAGTCAAAGAGAAAGGCTTGTTCATTAAAGATTCCGAGTATGACCTCCCAGAAAACTCGGTGTTCTGGGATGCGGACGGCTCACACCTTGATTTTACCAATCCAGAAACTATCAAGTGGTGGCAAGACAATGTTAAAGAGCAGTTATTAGAGAAAGGCATCGACTCTACTTGGAATGACAATAACGAATACGAGATATGGGACAAGAGTGCACGTTGCTTCGGTTTCGGCAAAGAGATTCCTGTGGGCCTGATTCGCCCACTACAACCATTACTCATGATGCGAGCTTCTTACGAAGCGCAGACCGAGTTCGCTCCAGAACTTCGCCCATACCTGATTTCACGCTCAGGGTGCCCTGGGATGAACCGCTATGTTCAAACTTGGAGTGGTGACAACAGAACCAACTGGACCAGCTTAAAATACAATATCAAAATGGGTTTAGGTATGAGCTTGTCTGGCTTGTATAACCTTGGTCATGATGTTGGTGGTTTTTCGGGCGACAAGCCTGACCCTGAACTCTTCGCTCGTTGGGTACAGAACGGTGTTATGCACCCACGTTTCACCATCCACTCTTGGAATGACGATGGCAGCGTTAACGAACCTTGGATGCATCCAACTGTCACTCCTATTATTCGTGACGCAATGAAGATTCGTTACCAGCTTCTTCCTTACATCTATGATTCGTTGTATCAAGCTCATACTCATGATGAACCAATGCTTCGCCCTACGTTCCTAGACCATGAGCATGATGAAAATACCTTTATCGAAAATGACGACTACCTACTAGGAAAAGATCTACTCGTCGCTTCTGTAGTAGAAGAAGGACAACGTGAGCGTGACATCTATCTTCCAAATAACGAGGATGGTTGGTACGACTTCTACACAGGTCAATGGTATAGCGCCGGTAACACAATTTCCGTCGCCGCACCACTAGAGCGTATCCCTCTGCTTGCTCGTGCAGGTTCAGTGATCCCGACAAGTGCGAGAATCGCTAATGCCAACGCCCAAAAAGACGACCGTCGTGGCCTGAATATTTACCCACTCCAAGGCGTGGGACAGACTCAATGTAGCATTTTTGATGATGACGGTGAGTCTAACGGTTATCTTGCAGGCAACCACATTACTCTGAATATCGAAATGGTTTGCGACAACAACATCATTACTTTGAATATCACTCGTACCGGTGACTTCCTACCGGCATATGACACATTAACGCTGAACCTTCCAAACAGCGAAAAACGTCAACTCATCGTTAACGGAAATACCTATCAAAACGGTGATGCGTTTCCACTTTCAGCGGCTAAATAAGGAACCGATTCAATGACAAATATCAGTAACCACACACTGAACGCATCTGTAAGCCAACCTAACTACCTGCGTTCTGAGCTGAAATCACGAATCGTTCACCTAGGTTTCGGTGCATTCCACCGCGCACACCAAGGACTCTTTACTGATGAAGTTGCGCGAAGATCACAAAGCGATTGGGGTATTTGTGAAATCAACCTTTTCGGTGGAGAAGAGTTAATTACTTCGCTACGTGCACAAGATCATTTATATAGTGTCGCTGAAAAAGGCGCTCAGTCAACTGACGTCAAAGTCATTGGTTCAGTAACAGAATCTCTACACCCAAGTTTAGACGGCATCGATGCTATTATTGAGAAGATGGCCGAGCCACAGGTCGCCATTGTTTCAATGACTATCACTGAAAAAGGCTACTGCGCAGACCCTGCTACTGGTCGACTAGATAAGAACAATCCTTTAGTGGTTGCAGACTTAGAAAGCCCATCTTCTCCAAAATCAGCACTAGGCTATATAGTGCAAGCCTTGAAAGTTCGTCGAGAACGTGGGCTATCACCATTTACTGTCATGTCTTGCGACAATGTACAAGAAAACGGTCACGTGGCGAAAGCGGCTATTTTAGAATTCGCTAAGTTATTAGATGCTGAGCTAGGCGCCTGGATTGAGGCAAATGTAACTTTCCCTTGCACTATGGTAGACCGTATCGTTCCCGCAGCAACGGAAGAAACGCTACGTGAAATCACTGAACTACTCGGCGTTGAAGACCCATGTGGTATTGCTTGTGAACCTTTCCGCCAATGGGTAATCGAAGACAACTTCGTAGCTGGCCGTCCAGATTGGAACATCGCTGGTGCTGAGTTCGTTGCAGACGTTGTGCCTTATGAAGAGATGAAGCTAAGAATGCTCAACGGTAGTCACTCCTTCTTAGCTTACTTAGGTTACCTCGGTGGTTACGCTCATATTTCAGACACGATGACAGATGCCGGTTATCGCAAAGCCGCTTTCGATATGATGATGTTAGCGCAATCCCCATCACTAAAGATGCCCGAAGGAACAGATTTAGAAGCTTACGCCAAGCTGCTCATTGATCGTTTCACTAACCCTAGCTTAAAACATAAGACTTGGCAGATCGCGATGGACGGTAGCCAAAAGATCCCTCAACGTATGGGGGGAAGCCTAAAATTCCATCTAGACCAAGGTTCTGAATTTAAGTGGCTTGCCGCTGGCATCGCTGGCTGGATGCGTTATGTATCGGGTGTTGATGAGCAAGGCAACGAAATCGACGTTCGCGACCCAATGGCGACAATGCTTCGTAGTGTCTGCGATCAGCACGGTCTGAATGTCACTGTCGTCCCAGCATTACTTGGTATCGAAGCGATTTTTCCAGCTGATATTGGCCGTAACCTTCAGGTTATAAACGCCGTTTCGAGCGCTTATCAATCACTAATCGACAATGGTGCAAAAGCGACCGTCGCGGCACTTTAAGGGTGAGTTAAGGAATTAATGATGAAAGACTTTCTATGTGAAGATTTTTTACTGAGTAATGAAACTGCTCGCCGCCTTTATCATGAGCATGCGGCGGACCAGCCAATTTACGATTACCACTGCCACTTAAATCCAGCCGAAGTCGCAAGCAATCGTAAGTTCGATAACCTCGGTCAAATTTGGCTTGAAGGCGACCACTACAAATGGCGCGGTATGCGCTCAGCTGGTATTCAAGAGCAATTGATCACAGGTTTTGCCTCTGATTACGACAAATTTCAAGCGTGGGCAAAGACAGTACCTATGACGTTAGGTAACCCGCTCTATCACTGGACGCATTTAGAGTTGCGTCGACCATTTGGTATTACAGGGAAGCGACTTAGTCCCGAGACGGCTGACACCATTTGGAACCATTGTAACGAGCTGCTACAAACGCCTGAGTTTTCAGCACGCGGTATTATGAAGCAAATGAATGTTGCCATGGCCGGGACAACTGATGACCCAGTCGATACGCTTGAACATCATAAAGCGATTGCTGATGATGAAAGTTTCGATATTGAAGTACTGCCTAGTTGGCGTCCTGATAAAGCCTTCAAAATTGAGTTGGATGGTTTTGCAGACTATATGACGTTACTAGGCCGCGCAGCAGATGTTGAGATTAACAGTTTCGCAACCCTGCTTGACGCACTTGATAGACGTCTTTCTCACTTCGATAATCACGGCTGTCGTGCAGCCGACCATGGCATTGAAATCGTTCGCTACGCACAAATTCCATCAGAGCAAACGTTAGACCACTTGATAAATCGCCGCTTAAGCGGAGAAAAACTTACAGAAGAAGAGTGCGCACAATTCTCTACTGCGGTCCAAGTCTGGTTAGGTAAACGCTACGCCAAGCTAGGTTGGGTAATGCAACTGCACATTGGCGCACAGCGAAACAATAATACACGCATGTTCAAATTGCTTGGTGCAGATACCGGCTTTGACTCCATTAGCGACCGTACCTTTGCATTTGAGTTAGCTCACCTCCTAGATGAAATGGACCAAAGTAATGAGCTACCTAAAACCATTCTTTACTGCCTAAACCCTCGTGATAACGAAATGATGGCAACAATGATTGGAAACTTCCAAGGTGGCGGCATTGCGGGCAAAGTTCAGTTTGGCTCTGGTTGGTGGTTTAACGACCAAAAAGATGGAATGCAGCGACAAATGGAACAGTTGTCTCAACTGGGTTTACTAAGCCAGTTTGTTGGTATGTTGACAGACTCTCGCAGCTTCCTTTCTTACACTCGCCACGAGTATTTCCGTCGTATCTTGTGTGACATGATTGGTCGCTGGGCGGAAAATGGCGAAGTACCAAACGACCTATCACTGTTAGGTCCTATGGTTGAAGATATCTGTTTTAACAACGCCAAGCGTTATTTTTCCATCAAGTAATTGGGAGACTTACGATGAAACATATCGCCATCATTGGTGAATGTATGATTGAACTAAATGGGAAACCATTTGGTGAGATGCATCAGACGTTTGGTGGAGATACGCTTAATGCCGCGGTTTATTTGAACCGTGGCTGTCAGCTTAACTCTGAGGACACCTTAATAAGAACCTCCTTTGTCAGCGCTTTGGGAACCGACGCGATCAGCGAAGCAATGATTGCGCGTTGGCAAGATGAAAATATCGATACGCAGTTCGTGTTGCGTGACGGGGATCGAACGCCCGGTCTCTATCTTATTCAGCTAGACGAACAAGGGGAACGGACGTTTCTCTATTGGCGTAACCAGTCAGCCGCAAAATACCTGTTACAACACCCTAATTTTGACACCATTGCTCACGCTCTAAAGTCGACAAATATGGTCTTTCTCAGCGGCATCAGCTTAGCGATTTTACCCACTGAGGATCGAGTCAAACTTTTCGGCTTACTTAACGAGCTAAAACGGAATGATGTCGAAATAAGCTTTGATAGCAACTATCGTCCAGCTTTGTGGCCTTCAGATGAACTTATTACCGTCAAAGAAAACTACCGCCAGATGTATCAACTTACTGATATAGCATTAGTCACCTTTGATGATGAAAAGCTAATTTGGGGAGACCTCAATCCTCAAGCAACCATAGAGCGACTTCATAGTGAGGGCATCAAAAATGTTGTGCTAAAACTGGGCGCAGAGGGTTGTTTAGTTTCAGAAAACTTTGGCAAGCAATCCCTAACCGTTCCCACGCAGCCCGTGAAAAATGTTGTAGATACTACATCGGCGGGCGACTCATTTAACGGCGGCTTCCTCTCCTGTTATCTCGCTGGCGGCTCAATGGAGCACTCTTGTCAGAGAGGCAATCGTCTCGCGGGAATCGTTATTCAACATAAAGGGGCAATAATCCCCAAGACTGCGACTGATGTCGTGACCCAAAAACATTAAGGAATTTACATGTCGACTATCAACGAACAACTACAGGCGCTTAAAGTCATCCCTGTTATCGCTATCGACAAAGCGGAAGATATTATCCCTTTAGGCAAAGTGCTGGCTGAAAACGGCCTACCTGCTGCTGAGATCACTTTCCGCTCTGAGGCTGCAGTCGAAGCGATTCGTTTGCTAAGAGAAGCGCAACCAGATATGTTGATTGGAGCTGGTACGGTTTTAAATCGCGAGCAAGTGATTGCAGCAAAAGAAGCAGGAGCGACATTTATTGTTTCACCTGGTTTCAACCCAAATACCGTTAAAGCGTGTCAAGAGCTTGAGATCGACATTGTACCCGGAGTCAACAACCCAAGTACGGTTGAGGCGGCGCTAGAAATGGGGCTCACTACTTTAAAATTCTTCCCAGCGGAAGCATCTGGTGGCGTTAGTATGGTGAAATCACTGTTGGCACCCTACGGTGATATTTGCTTAATGCCAACTGGCGGAATCAATCCTAAGAATATCAAAGGCTACCTAGCGATCCCTCGTGTACTTGCTTGTGGTGGGACATGGATGGTTGATAAAAAGCTAATCGAAGCTGGGGAATGGGAAGAACTTGCTCGACTTACCCGTGAAGCGGTTGCATTAGTGAATAATTAATCTGTATTGTTGAGGCTCCAGAAGGAGCCTCCCAAGCAATAACGAAAAGGATTGTTATGAAGATTTTGTTCCTGCACACTTTAGCGAGCAACATCACTCTCTTTAAACCTCTAGCCGCAACATCGCTCCCTAAACATGACATATTCCACGATGTCCAAGAATCATTTCTAAGCAACATACGCAAAACAGGGCCAACCCCCTCTATCGTCAAGCAGATTCAAGGTTATTTAAACCAGCAGCTTACTCAAGGCTATGACTTTATTGTCTGCACTTGTTCAACCCTGGGCCCCATTGTGGATGCTTACCCTGATAACCGTGTTTTTCGAGTCGACCGACCGATGGCAGAACAAACCATTGGCTACAGTCAGATACTTGTTGCTGTTACGCTTGAAAGTACGATAGAACCCACTCGAACTTTACTAGAAAGCTGCAACAACCATTCTCAATTCGAGTTTTTATTTATTCCTGCGGCGTGGGAACATTATGTCGCGGGCTCAACGCAGGCTTTCAATTCAAGCATTGCAAACACTATCACAGAGCATCGTACACATTCTACAAACCGTTATGATGCTATCCTGTTAGCGCAAGCGTCGATGGCATATGCATTAGCGGATTGTCAGTTTGACATTACCGTTTTGTCCAGCCCACAAAGTTGCCTGAACTATCTGGAGAAGCAATTAGAATGACGTTAATGCTATTCGCCCAACTTGTTGGTGGTGTTGCTTTTATCTTTGGAATCATGGCATTTTTACAAAAAGACGACCTTCGTTTCCGTTACTGTATGGTCGCGTTTTGTTTCATCATGATGGTACACTTTGCCATGATGGGGGCCGTGGTTGGTGCAATAGGTGTCGCTATCAATGGTATTCGTGCTTTCGTCTCCATTAAAACTCGCTCTAAGCGCGCCATGTGGTTCTTCATTGTCATTCTAATTGGCATGACACTCCCCAATGTCTCCTCTCCTGTAGAGCTCTTACCAATTATTGGTTCCGCAGTGGGTACATGGGCGCTATTCTCCGCATCTGGTATCAAAATGCGAAGTTTCATTTTATTCAACTCCGCATGTTGGTTTACCCATAATATGTGGATTGGCTCTATCGGCGGTTCACTAGTCGAAGGTACATTTCTAATAGCTAATACCGCCACGATATATCGCTTATGCATGAAACAACACGAACCAGCATAAAGCTGGTTCAATCCTATCACTTGAGCTATTAAAGTTTAGTCATCGATTTAGGACATGTATCAAGGTGAGTCGTCACTACAAGTCCAGTTTCCGTCAAACAGATATTGCCTGGTGCGCCTCCCTCTTCAGCCACCGAAACGAAAGTGCACATTGCTCCGAATATCAAAATAAGGACTGCTTTCATATTATTCTCCGCGTGATAACCATGTTAAAAGAAGATTTTCCTTTGCTTCGTCATTATTAGCTTAGTTGAGAAAATATGAGAGAGATTTAATTTTATCTTTATTTATCATAAAGATGCATTCAACCAATACAATAAGCAAACTCATTTATCAGCCAAATAATAACCCCTCACCTCAAATTCTGGCCATTGACGAATTCATGCTTCATGTAAATATATTTACACTTACGTTAAGGGTTCATAAAATTCATGAATAAAAATTAACCTCAAAATCACACATGCTTATTAATAACTTTTTACAATCTAGCTCTTAATGACCATTTAGGCTGCTCGCTATGAAAATGAACAAAGCAATCGTTGCAATATTTGTTAGCGTATTTTTGCTAACTGGTGCTAGTATCATCAATCTTGATACCTCCCCAACACAGCAACAGTTTCAGGCCTCAGCAAACGTGGTTAAAGACACCTACGAATCACAGTTATTTACTCTTTCTGCCTATAAACAAGGTCATTTCGGACTACGTATGTATAGACAGACTCAGGACCCTAGATACGATGCGGTCGTTTTAAATGACCTTGCAAATGTGACTTCTAGAGTCAATGAAATTGCAGCAGAAGTCACCACACCAAAAGCAATTCGTAGCTATTCTTTACAGCGACTAAATGACTATAAGCAAGGCAAGGACGAACGCAGTCAACGCCGCTACGAGGCCACTAAGGATCAGCCTGAGTATTTCTATATGGGGCTGGACTTGTTGCGTTATTTAGCAAGACTTAACGAGTACGGTGTTGTTCATAAAAATGACAAACAACTTAGACGTATTCTAAAGCAATACAATTTCGAGCCAGTCTTAACCGATCCACAAATGATTACGGCTTGGGCTGCACAATTGGCTAATCAAGCTTATTGGCTTAAGCAGATCGACGAAAAAGATCTTGTCGATGAGTTTATTGCCGCCTTTCGAAAGACCTACCCTGATAGCGAAGACTATCGTTTGAGCAACCAGCAGTTTGGTAACAAACTTTATGGTATGACTCATATTATCCTTGCTGACTCGGGCTATTATCAACGATTGGTCGATGAAAAAGAGCACCAGTGGATCTTTGATTATTTCAGAAAGAATATTGATGACATCATCTTGCATACCAAAGAGGACATCGTTGCCGAAGTTGGACTCTGCTTCTTACTCGCAGGATTAGATGACGATCCTGTGGTCGCAAAAACCAGAAAGTCGATTCAGGAGGCCATTGATCAGGACAAAGGCATGATCCCGTCGGTGTCAGGTGACTTTGATTTTGCTTATGGAGAACACCGCAATGTGCTTGCGATTATGCTCCTTGATTGGCAAACGCCTAAAGAGGGGCCCAGCACGGTAACCGTTCCACAGCTATTTTCTACTCTGCCTTACGGTGTAAAAATGAAACCCACATCGATTTAACAAGTCATGCCGCGGCAACGAATATGAAACAGGCACTGGCACTTGGTTTTAAGAAGCGAATTATGATAGCCCCATAAAATTCAGGGCCCCCGGAAAGGAGCCCCTTGATTCATTACATACCACATCGGCTTAGCGATATTTCAACGACATACCGTCTTCGTTAAACAAGTGTATTTTCTCTGGTAGCGCTGTCAGGTGAATAGTTTCACCTTTGCGGTAATTAAGAATACCAGGTAGCTTGGCGACGACCGTTTCATCATGTCCTTCAACATTGATATGCAATAGTGTCACCTCTCCCAACGACTCCACAAAGAGGACTTTACCAGACATAAGGGCGTCAGACTCTTCAGCGACTAAAAAGTCTTCTGGTCTGATTCCCAATTGCAGTGCACAGCCGTTTAGATCTTGCGCCGCTGCAATCGGTATTTCAATATTATGACCACTTTCTGCAGTTACCAAGGAGCGTTCTCCCGCGCTTTCCATGTGTGCTTTACTTATATTCATCGCTGGTGAACCAATGAACTGTGCGACAAACACATTCGCTGGATTGGTATAAAGCTCCAGCGGCGTGCCGACTTGCTCAATCTTACCCGCTGACAAAACAACGATACGGTCAGCGAGCGTCATTGCTTCTACCTGATCGTGCGTCACGTAAATCATCGTGGTTGCTGTCAACTGCTCCTTCAAGTTGGCGATTTCAATTCGTGTTTGAACACGTAACGCTGCGTCCAAATTGGAGAGCGGTTCATCAAATAGGAACACTTTTGGGTGGCGAACAATCGCTCGACCAATGGCGACCCTTTGCCTTTGACCACCAGAGAGTGCCTTGGGAAGACGATCGAGATACGGTTCAAGTTGCAACATACGAGCTGCTTCCATGACTCGCTCATGGATCTCTTCCTTGGACTCTTTAGCTATGCGCATTGCAAATGCCATATTGTCGTAAACGGTCATATGTGGGTAGAGTGCATAAGTCTGAAACACCATGGCTATCCCACGCATGGCCGCAGGCAGTTCATTAACTCTAGCCCCTTCAATACAAAGCTCTCCTGATGTAATGTCCTCAAGGCCAGCAATCATTCGCAGCAGTGTTGATTTACCACAGCCGGACGGTCCTACAAATACGATGAATTCGCCTTGCCCGATATCCAGATCGATTCCGTGCAGAACCTGAGTCTCTCCGTATGATTTTTTAACTTTTGTTAAAGATAATCCTGTCATTTGTTTTGTCTCATCGTTAAATCAGGAACTGCTTACTTAACAGAACCAGAAAGTAGGCCACGAACTAGATAGCGTTGCAGTGCAAAGAAAACTGCCAACGGAACTGCAATGGAAACGAAAGCTGAGGCGGTCAATATCTCCCAGTTCCCTCCGCGTGATCCAAGAAGTTCACGAAGTCTCGCCGTTAGAACCATGTGTTCTTCCCCTGTACCCAAAAATACGGTAGCGACTAAAAGGTCATTCCAAACCCAGAGGAATTGGAAAATACCGAACGATGCAAGTGCCGGATAAGACAGAGGTAAAACAATTTTCATAAAGATTTCGAAATCCGTCGCACCATCGACTTTGGCTGATTCAATGATCTCTTTGGGTAGGCTCGATATATAATTCCTAAGCAAATAAATCGCCAAAGGCAAACCAAATCCTGTATGCGCTAACCAAATTCCTACGTAGGTCTTCGCTCCCACTCCAAATAAGGCACCAATATCATTGTATAGGCGAAGTAAAGGAATCAAAGACATCTGCAGAGGCACAACTAATAAACCGACGACCACTGCGATTAGTATATTTCGACCCGGCATTCTCATCCATGACAATGCATACGCCGCATAAGCCGCAATAAGAATAGGGATAATCGTAGCGGGAATAGTTACCGTCAACGAATTAATAAATGAACGACCAATGCCCTCTGCACCAAGTACCGTGTGATAATTGTCTAAACCAAACTTGGGCGGAACCACTGCCGTAAAGAATATTCGCTTCCCACGGTTTCCTTTGAAAGGTTCAAGCGAGGTCATTCTATATTTACCATCTGCGGTAACGGTTAACTCACCTCCATTTTTCATCTTAGCGATGTCACCTGGGATAAATTTGGTAGGCTCACCAGAAGAAAAGCCAAAAGCCCGAACCTGTGCAGCTTTATTATCAACCAATAGTTGTCCCTTCAAGACGAAGACATCACCGTCTTGAATTTGTGTGTCTGCCCCACCAGTACGAACCATTAAATTTTGTTCAGAGGCAGTTAACGATGTCCACCAGCCAGATAGCGCAAGCTGGTCTTTATCTCTGAAAGAAGATATTAATAGCCCTGCGGTTGGTAGAGTCCATAAAATGACGATCAACAGTACCGAAAAGTGTAACAGTAGAGTCAGAGGTGAACGACGCAATCGGCTCAAACTGAAGCGGGCTTCACTGGCTTCTAGCTTCGAGGAAGTTTGAAGTTGCTGAGACATCATCTTCCCTCCATTTGAGCATTAGCTTGACGCATATTCCAGACCATTACGGGTATCACTGCAACCATGATTATCACAGCAATCGCCGCACCCCGACCAAAATCACCGCCACCACGGAACATCCAATCGAACATCATGTTTGCCAGAACTTGCGTGCTCCATTGACCATTCGTCATCGCCAAAACGATATCGAAGACTTTTAAAACCAGAATCGTAATGGTGGTCCACACTACTGCTATGGTTCCCCATATTTGAGGAATAAGAATTTTGAAAAATATTTGTACTCCGTTTGCACCATCTAATACCGCCGCTTCAACGGTCTCTTCAGGGATACCACGAAGAGCGGCTGAGAGTATAACCATCGCAAAACCAGTTTGAATCCAAATAAGAATAACCATTAGAAAGATGTTGTTCCAAAAAGGAAGGGCTATCCATGGTTGCGCTGTACCGCCAAAGTACTCTAAAACAGCGTTGAGAATACCAATTTGTTCCGAACCCGGAGCGCGGTAATCGTAAACGAACTTCCAAATAATTGATGCGCCAATAAATGAAATGGCCATAGGCATGAATATTAAACTTTTGGCAATATTCCCCCAACTGACCTTATCAGTTAATGCAGCAATAACCAGGCCGAAAAATGTCGACGCAGCTGGTACGATAAGCAACCAAAGCACATTATTAAACAGTGACTCCCTGAATTCAGGGTTATTAAATAACCAAGAATAGTTGTCAAAACCTACGAATTCGTCGGCGTTTCTGTCATGTAGTGACAAGTAAAACGAATCAAATACCGGATAGACCAAATAGAGACACAAAAAAGTCAATGACGGGCCCAAAAACAGCCAAGGTCTAACCGCAGCTGCGCGCCTTAGGTTTTGCGCCATCTGGCGGTTTGACACATTTCTCGTGGGGAAAATAATACCGAGAAGCCAGTTAGTGCCTATAAAATAAACCGCACAACCAGCAACTCCGAGTGCCATAATAAATAATGAGGAGTAAAGCTGTTCCATCGCTACCTCGTTTTAAAACTCGGATAAATCTGTGAGTCTCGGTAGACGTAATGATTAATCACATCTACCGACACCTTTGTTACTCAGAGTGGTACTCTGAGATTAACGCTTACTTCAGTGCATCCCACGTTTTTTGGATGTCATCAGCCACGTCTTTTGCGGGTTTGCCGCCACTGTAATCAACCATACCAGTCCAGAACGCCCCTGCACCAATTTTGCCCGGCATCAAATCAGAGCCATCGAAACGGAATGTTGTTGCATCAAGCAAGATTTCTCCCTGTTTCTTAAGCGTATCGTTACCATATGCCTCAACATTTGCGCCTTTGTGAGGCGTTAGGAAACCTGATTGGGCCATCCAGATCTCGTGTGCAAGCGGCGATTGCAAGAACTCCATAAATGCACGAGTGCCCTTTGAATCCTTTGTGATACTCCACATAGTCCCTGCGCCAAGTACTGGTTTACCCAAATCTTTTGACTCGTAGGCAGGGAAATAGAAGAAATCAACATCTTGACCAAGCTCTGTCCCTTCTGGAAAGAAAGTCGGAATGAATGAAGCTTGACGGTGCATGTAGCATTTGGGTGGTGAGGTGAACAAACCTTTTGGCGAGTCACGGAAGTCCGTAGTTGCCACCGCTCTGGAACCGCCATCTACGTATTTATCATTGAGAGCAAACCACCCAAACTCTTCGATAGAATCAACAACCTTCTGGTCGTTGAACTTCATTTCATTTGTCGTCCACTTATCGTAGTCAGCTGGTGATTGCGTACGAAGCATCATATCTTCAACCCAATCCGTCGCAGGCCAGCCCGTTGCGCCTCCAGACCCCAAACCAATACACCAAGGTGTTTTCCCATCCTTTACCATTTTTTCCGTTAACGCTTTCAACTCTTCCATGGTTTGAGGCACTTTATACCCTGCGTCCTCAAAATTTTCGGGCACATACCACACAAGGGATTTGACATCTACCTTGTAAAAGAACCCGAATAGATGTTCTTTTCCATCCTTATCTTCAAAGGACCCTAAGTCCACCCAAGATGAACCGGCGGCATAGTTGTCCTTGACCCACTGAGCAGTCTCTTCATCCAGAGGCGTCAGAAATCCTTTAGCAGCCAAATCTTGCGCTAAGCCGGGTTGAGGAAATATGGCAATGTTTGGCGCACTGCCTGCTTGAACATCGATCGCAATCTGCTGCTCGAAAGAGTCTGAGCCAGAATACTCAACATCTGCGCCCGTCGCCTCTTCGAAGTAAGCAATCACACTTTCGACGAGCTCTTTATCTTTCGTTAGCCAAGGGCCAAAAATTGTTATTTTTTCACCCTCTAGATTGGTTTTTTTTAAATCATCGTAGCTTTTCCAGTTAAAGCGTTTATCTTCTCCCGGTGCATACTTCAAATCTGCTGCAAAGACAGAGGATGCAGAAATGGCTACAGCCACTGCGCTGGCGACAAGCATAGAGGTTTTCATTAGTCTAACTCCATTCACAAGAAACTACTTAATTTACCCTTAGGTTCGTTTACATCTTCGACCTCGGAATCTTAATCGGTTAAGCCGATATACATTACATTATAGCCTGCTTAAAATTTGTTCACTTCATATTTTAAAAACTGTGGATAGCATCAATAAAGTCGGCAGCAAAACAAAGTAAAGAGCGCTATAGATCACACAAATTAGATTGACTTTTTGTTTTTGATTTAAAATCGCAACTTAATCGTTTTAGAATCTGGTCAATGAAATAGGTATTGTTAGCGATCAATTCGACAAGCGAGAAAGTTGATATGGAACGGAAGAAACCGAATTTGAAAGCCGTGGCTGCGCGCCTGGGGGTATCGACAGCAACTGTGTCAAACGCGTTTAATCGTCCCAGTCAATTGTCGAAAGCCTTAAGAGAAAGAGTTCTCAATGAATGTAAGGAGCTTGGTTACACGGGACCCAGCATCACCGCTAGAAGCTTGCGTACCGGAAAAACAGGTATTATTGGAGTACTATTGGCTGACAGCCTAGCGCACAGTTTTACTGACTCGGTAGCAACCAAATTTTTAAGTGGAATATCAAGAACTCTCGATGATTCACATGTGAACATGCTATTACTTCCATCTAATCGCGAAAATTATCAATCCACCCAAGTTGAAACTATCCCTGATAGTTTTATCGTCTACGGAAAGCCCGTAGACTCTGGTGTTATCGATCTGATAACTCGTCAGCACAAACCCGTCGTTAGTGTGGATTTCTCCCTGCCAGATGTTCCCTCGATAAACATTGACAACATCAAAGCTAGCTACGAGATTGCTAAGCACGCCATTCATAGCTCAGAAGATAATGTTCTTATTTTAGCTCTTCGTCTAGAACCCTCTACCTCACTAGCGCTCACCAACCTCGACAATCTATATAGTATTGAAGAATCAGTGTCTCGTTGTCGATTTGAAGGATACAAGCAGGCACTCTGTGGAAATGGCATTGAATTAGACTTTGAAAACATTTGGCAAATCCATGACCTCGATGAAGGCATATTGAAAACAATGCTCCGAGGTGCGCTCACTGGTCCAAAACCAATCGATGTTTTGCTCTGTATGAGCGACAAGATCGCCCTAGCCGCGCTTGAAGTGGTCAGAGAAACCAACGTAACAGTCCGCATTGTTGGGTTCGACGATATCCCTCAGGCGGAAGAACAAGGGCTAACAACAATCAGACAACCGATCGAGGATAAAGGCCGGATTGCAGCAAAAATTGCGCTCGGCCAACTACCCTACGAATCTATCCAACTGGATACGAAACTAATTATTCGTTCCAGCAGTTAGACATTACCTCACTTGCTAAGGAGAATTGGTCCATGAGTACGGAACAACTGGAAAAGCGTTGGTGGCATGACGCCGTCGTTTATCAAATCTATCCAAGAAGTTTCAATGACTCTAACGGAGATGGCATTGGTGATATTCCAGGTATCATTGAAAAACTCGATTATATCCAAACGCTAGGCGCAAATGTTATCTGGCTCAGCCCTGTGTATAAATCTCCCATGGATGACAATGGTTATGATATTTCTGGCTATCGTGAAATTGCACCAGAATTTGGCACGATGGCGGACATAGAAAAGCTGTTATTCGAAGCGGATAAACGCGGCATCAAAATTGTCATGGATCTGGTGGTAAACCACACCTCCGATGAACACCCTTGGTTTCTCGAATCCAAGAGCAGTCGAGATAACCCCAAACGCGATTGGTATATTTGGAAAGATCCTAAACAGGATGGCAGTGAGCCAAACAACTGGGAATCTTTCTTCAAACCTAAAGCGTGGACGCTTGATGAGACGACGGGACAATACTACCTACACCTCTTTAGCAATAAACAACCAGACCTAAACTGGGCCAATCCAGAAGTACGTGAAGCCGTCTACGACATGATGCACTTCTGGCTGAAAAAAGGCTTAGGTGGCTTCCGTATGGATGTCATTAATATGATCGGCAAACCGTCAGACTATCCAGACGCGACCATCTTTGACTCTGGTGTCGCTGGTTGGGAACATTGGTCAAATAATCTACTGGTTCACCAATATCTACGTGAAATGCACGACAAAGTGCTAAGACATTATGATGTGCTCACCGTTGGTGAAACTCCCTTTACCACAACGTTAGATGGCCGTTACTATTCTCACCCAGAGCGTAATGAACTTAGCATGATCTTTCAGTTCGAGCACGTTGGTATCGACCGCGAAGAACACAATGCGGTGAAGAAAGATTTCGATTTAGTTCAGTATAAAGAAATCATGTCTCGCTGGCAGGAAGACTTATACCAGAGAGGTTGGAACAGCGTGTATTGGAGTAATCACGACCAACCTCGTACGGTATCGCGTTATGGCTCTGACTCTCCTGAATATCGCATCATCAGTGCAAAAATGCTTGGCACGGTTTTACATATGATGAGCGGCACCCCCTATATTTATCAAGGTGAAGAGATAGGCATGACCAATAAGCACTTCAATAACATCGAAGAGTTTAATGACCTCATGGCGAAGTTCCATTACCAGAAGATGATTGAGCGTGGCGTTTCCAATGATGATGCGATTGAGTTTTTAAACTACTTCTCTCGTGACCATGCTCGTGTCCCAGTGCAGTGGGATACAAAAGATCATGCAGGTTTCACTACAGGCACGCCTTGGCTCCCAGTGAATGAAAACTATGTTGAGATCAATGCAGAACAAGCGGTTAACGACGAGGATTCCATTTATCATCATTATCGCCAGCTTATCCAGCTGCGCCAAGGTGAAGAATATGGGGATGTTGTAGTTTATGGCAATCATACCTTACTCGACCCACAAGACGGTGAAGTCTACGCATACATTCGCTCGAGCGGCGAAAAGTCTTTGCTTATCATTGCTAACTTTACCGATAGTACCTTACAGAGAACCTATCAATACGGTGTGAAACAAGTCGTACTAAATAACTATGATGATGCACCAAGCTCAATACACGAGCTAGTTTTGAAGCCTTATCAAGCCATAATCATTGATATTGAATAACTGAGGCAAATGTAAAAAAAGCAGCGATTAACAACATCGTTGCTTTTTTGTTGAGGTACAACAATACCTTAATAAACCGTGGTTCTCTGACCTTTTGGATTGATGAGGATACGATAGCTTAGTGGAAACAACGGAATGGCTATCATGAGCGCTCGCTATAAGAGGCAGCAATATAGAGTGAAACAGTTGTTAGGTGGGAAGTTAAGCCAGAGAAACTACAACGCTCAAGTTGGCGAGACTTAAGCTATGATCCACTGACTAAGCTCAAAGGGCTCGGTATGCCTAAAACTCAGCATGTTGTTTAAGAACGGCTCAACATGGCGCTGCCATGTTTTCTTACCGAATTACGCAACAAAGCCAATGTCACTCAAAATGCTATTAGCTAACGAAGTCACTAGACAAAATGCCGTAGCAATAGAGAACTAACACTATCGTGTCGTTCTATAATGCTACGTTATTTCGATTCGAACTTATCGGTCTCAATAAAGTTCAGTACCAATGAGGTTACATAAGGATCTCGACGTAGCCTATCGTGTTTGATATCTACTTCAATAAAATCTCGCATACCGTCCAGTTTTGTGGATTCCACCGAGACTAGCCCATCGTTGCTTTTGCTGAACATGCCACTGAAAACCGGGTAGCTTTGCGTACCTGCTATGACACCAAAATCGTAGTTTGGGTTTGGCAAACTATTTGGGAATGAATTAGGACTGGTTGTTAGCGATTCAGCGGTGCCACCCACTAGAGATAACATCCAAGTGTCCGAGAAGAAATCTGCAACATCACTACCATGGTTGGGAGTACCAACAAACACCACTTTTCCCATCTCCGATGAGTCGACAAAATCGGGATGCTGTGCCAAGTACGAGCGGATCACTAATCCGCCTAATGAATGCCCAACAAAATGGATTTTTGACTGATTAGTGACAAGGTTTTTTGAGTGATTAAATTCGTCAATACATCGAGAGAGCTCCTTGGCACTCTCGGCAAGCGTATTTTCAATAGGCTGGCGAAGCGTTGGGTAATTCACGACACAGACTTGATAACCTTGCTTGGCAATACTTTTTGACATGTTTTGCATCGACCAAGCGCTTCTCGCTAAACCGTGCACTACAACAACTTGATCTAAGTGGTGTGCATTTAGCTCACTATCGACGGTTTCTATCTCCGGCTTACTGCAACCTACTAAAGCAAGAGCAGTCAATATTGCCATACTGACTTTCCACTTCATTCTATGCCTCCTAACGTCGATACCACCCCCAGAATATCAAAGTGGTTTAACCACTTCTACACTATCTCTGTAAGACTTTCATTCCAAATCTAAGTAAATTTACAAAAAATGAAAAACCACTTTACCGCCGAGTTTTTAAACTGTTATTCAATGTGCTGGAGTATAAAAGCTAGCAATTCAAGATTGATGCGCTCATTACTCTCCGAACGCAAAGAATTCTTATTCCATTCACCGTTTTTATATGTCCATCACTAACAAAATTACTGCGATATTAACCCTCGGTATCATATAGATATATTAGATTACGGACTTATTAGCGAATTTTAAGCCTTAGTCGCTCTTTTCCTATCTAATGCTTAGAAATAGTCTTTCTTTCCCAATTTACATTCACCACATCAATATAAAACCTGTTTGATATGCATTCCAAACTTTCTAAGGTGTTGAAGAGTGCACTCATTTAATTCCAATTTGATCCGCCTATTAGATGTTGCGACCTGAGCTCGTAACAGGCGTAAATAACAAAGGAATATATTATGAGAACAAGATTAAATTACCCTGCAATGATTCTCCCCGCATTGATGTTTGGGATGCTGCTGAATACCTCACTGACCTTCGCCAATGTCGATTCTGATGGCGATGGTGTCCCCGACCTTGAAGATATTTATCCCTGGGACGACACCAAGTCTGCCTTACCTATTCACCGATTACCTTCCATTGTGGAAGCGGAAGATTATGACCTTGGTGGACCAGGCATCGCCTACTTTGACAAAGAACCAGAGAACCGTGGGGGAAAGCAATACCGTAACGATGGTGTGGATTTCTCTACTCACAGTGATGGGCAGGTACACGTTGGCTGGTTTGCGCGCGACGAATGGATGAACTACACCGTGCAAGTCGAAGAGGGTGCCTACTACGAATTCTCTGCTTGGTTAGGCTCATCTGCCGACAAAACCAAACATGTAGAACTGCGTAAGGGCACAGAAGTGTTGTTCCGGATTCCATTCCTTTCCTCCACCCAGATTACTCGCGAATTTGAGCAAACCTCACCTCAGACCATTTGGTTAACTAAAGGGGAACATACGTTTACGCTCGCAGCAGTAGAAGGTTCAATCCGTATTGATCGCTTGCAGTTTTACTTATCGCCCCTTTCCAAAGACTCTGATAATGACGGTGTCGTTGATGCCGAAGATGCCTTTCCCTATGACCCTACCGAAGCTATCGACACGGACAGCGATGGCATTGGAAATAACAAGGACACCGACGATGATGGAGATGGTGTTGCCGATATAGACGATGATTATCCACTTGACCCAGAAAGATGGAAAAATGAGGTCACCATTATCTCCCCAGATAGCTGCAATGGTTTTGAGAACCAAGCACTACTATGCAATGTGTTAGCAAACGACCTAGACCCTGAAGGTGATGAACTAACCATCGTCATTGCATCTGAACCAAACTATGGAACAGTTACCGTTGTCGAAGGACAAATACTATATCAGCCAAATGCTGACTTTGTCAGCCTAGATGGCTTCTTCTACCATGTAGAAGACGGATTTAACCGATCGCAACCAGCTTGGGTCGACATTCAAATCGACCGAACCACGACAATCGAAAATCCAGCCGCCATATACACTGCTGGTTGGGAAAACGGTCTGGCAGACTCCGGCTTACCTGGGGAACTTACCCCCTCTTTTTCTAGTAGTTACGACTCACTCACCAAAATACCCGCCAGCTATCACTATTACGAGGTAGCTCAAGTAGATTGGGCTCGCACAGGTAATCATGTGATGAAGTTTTACGGCGAGCCACCCGCTTATCGAAGCGAAACCGCCTTTATGGATGGCCGCTATCAGTATGCACCGGGCGATGACTTCTATTTTAGTGCCAATATTCGCCCCGATGCATCTTGGCAGACCATCACTAAGTACTCCATTATCTTGGCGCAGTGGAAGTCATTCAGCTCTGGTCCTCACGCAGCAGTACGTCTAAGCAATGATGGGCTTTTCAAACTCAGCTTCCACGCACCTAACTATCCGGTGATCGATTTAGGCGTTGCACCACAAGATCAATGGACTGATATTCGTATCTACTTTAAAAAGTCTTTGGCCGACGATGGGCAAGTAAAAGTCTGGGTCAATGGTGAGCTGAAGCTCGACCGAAAAGGTAAAAACATGCTGATTGGCAATAATGGCTACACCAAGATCGGAATGTATACCGAAATTCGCAGTCCAAGGACAATCTATTTCGACAACGTTTCTGTCTCCAAAGCCATCAATAGACAGTTGGATGCTTGGGGACGCTCCCCCGTGGATGGTATCTATAATGACAGTGACGACGACGGTAAAAGTAATGGCTTAGATCCGTATCCATTTGATCCAGAACGTTAGCCTTTGTCACTCTTGCAGCGACGGTGTGAGAACCGTCGCTGAGCTAACCCACAACACTGCTATCTATTCAAGAATCTAGCCACATACCAACAGTCGGCTTCAATCTGGTAGCCTTGCTCTCTAGCCCAAGCAAGACCGTGATCGACTAACTGTTTTGCAGAGCCCTTTCCACGCTGTGATTCTGGCACAAAGGTGTGGTTAAAATTAACCGTATTACCCGAAAGCTTGTAATTCAATACCGAGTCTTGCCCGTTCGAAGAAAGTACAAATCTTTGTCTATCCAGTTGATGTTCAATCATGATATTTCGTGCCCTAGCTGCGCTAAATACTGTTTCATAAACGCCACTCTACTGATTGCTTCCTGTTTACCCGCGTCGGTTTTCATTGTATCTGCAATGGAAAATAGCTTGATGTAAAAATGGTCAATAGTGAACTTAGCGTCGTCGGGAGAGCGCTCGAGGCAAAAAGGATCGTCAATATGATACAAAGTTCGACCTAGACTGGTCGCAACCTGAATACAACGCGTAACACCAATAGCACCTAATGCATCTAATCGGTCGGCATCTTGTACTACTCGCGCTTCAACAGAGTCGGTTGAGATATTGGCAGAAAAACTGTGTGCGACAATCGCATGGTGAATAGCATCAATATGCTGCTCTGGATAACCTATCGTTCTCAAAAACTGACACGCTTTATGTGCAGCGATAGTTGAACTGCTTGAACGTTCTGGATGATCCTTAGGATAGGTGAAGCAATCGTGCAGATAGGCCGCAGGAATAACCACATCCAGATTGGCGTTTTCTGTCACTGATAAGCGTTTAGCACAATTAACGACACGCAGTACATGGTTAAGATCATGCGCCGCATCAGTGATCATTTCCGCTTGAATAAAATCCAGAAACTGAGGAATCCATTTCTCATTAAACACGGATAGTACCTTTTATAAGCGTAATCGCTTGACCACTGAGCTCAATACGGTCTTGTTTCAACATCATGCCAACGTAGCCTCCGCGCTCAGAGTCTTGATAACCGGTGAGCGAACATTTATTGAGTTTGTCTGCCCAGTAAGGCGCTAGTGCGCAATAAGCCGACCCCGTAACAGGATCCTCATTGACTCCAACCCAAGGAGCAAAATAGCGAGCAATGAAATCCACATCACTGCGCTCAGACTTGGCCGTTACCGCCATGGCGCGACCTTCACATTGGATAAGAGCTTGGAAATTTGGAGTAAGATGATGCAAACGCTCTTCACTTTTTATTACCAGTAAATCTTTACCACTTTCAAACTCACCCCAGTACTCGATATCGTCTTCTTTTAGACCAAGAGCTTCCAATTTCGCAAGTGAACGTTCTGCCCTATCATTTGCGGGATAAATAGGGAAATCTAAAGAAATACGCTCACCCACTTTTTGTGCATGAAGTTCTCCAGAGAGGGTTTGAAAACTGCATTTGCCATCTTCTGCCAACAGTCCTATCTCATCTAACACATTGACCGTAGCCAGAGTGCCATGGCCACAAAGTGCCACCTCCACTTGCGGGGTAAACCAACGTAAGCGATTGTCGGTTAATGAGAGGAACGCCGTTTCTGATATCGCCATTTCCTTAGCAATCGCGAGCATTAATGAGGCGGGTAACGCCTCTTGAGTAACACAGACACCAGCAGGATTTCCCTTAAAGGGTTCGCTAGTGAATGCATTGACTTGATAGATATCTAAATGCATGACAACTCCTTATGGACCATTACTACTTTATAGGATAGATAACATAATCGCGAGTGGAGTTTAAATTGTTATGAAGGCTGATCTCGTTTGTTATGACTTCGTAAGTAACAAAAACAATCTAAACGTTACCATTATGCATCGAAAAGCGCGCCTACCTAGCAAAGTCTGCCTGTGTTGTCGTCGGCCTTTCACATGGAGAAAAAAATGGCAACGTTGTTGGGAGCAAGTGCGATACTGCTCCAAACGGTGTGCCCGAGAATATCGCGGACGAAAAAACCAGCCTGAAGGTTAACATGGTCACCACTCGATGCGACTGCCATCGTAAGCGAGAAAAAGGCCATTGTCTTCTGGACTGAGATTCTCCAGTACATGAAACAGCAAACTTGCGGTTTTCTCTGGCGAGAACAGCTGATCCTTTGGCACATTGGCTTGAAAAGGCAGAGAAAGAGCAGTAGCCGTGGTTCCGGGGTGCAGCGCCACAGTACAAGAGCGTTTCATTAAACGTCCCCATTCAATACTTATGTTTTTGAGCGCCATATTCAGCGCAGCTTTTGAACAGCGATAACTGTACCACCCGCCTAATTGGTTATCCTCAATACTACCCACTCGGGCAGAGAGGGTCGCAAAGCGCGGAGCTTTGGCGCGTCTTAGTAAAGGTAACGCGTACTTTGCTAACAACAACGTTGGCAAAGTGTTGACTTGAATACTGGTCATTAAGCTGCTTGCGGTGACTGCCTTTACACTTTTTTCCGGAGTGCACTCATCCAACGATAGAACACCAACACAGTTGATGACCCAATCAAGACTCTCAACCTCAGCGCTAAGTGATGTCATTAACGCACCATAATCATCCTCTTTAGTGACGTCCAAAGCGTGCCAGCGCAGCCTAGAGTGCTGCATATCAGGCAGAGCACGATGATAGGTCGCAAATACCGTGGCATCAGTATGGGCCAGTATATGCTGGGTCATTGCCCTACCTATCCCTCCGGAAGCACCAAGTATCAAGACATTTAAGGGCTTCATCTTCACCTCACAATCGTTCAATTCGAACTAAGTTCGCTTCGGCAGTGGTAAGATGTTCATCCTGAACTTCAGGCGCCAGTCGGTCCCATGTCCGATAAATCATCGCCGTCCGAGGATTGTTACCGAGCCACTCGCGATGCTTATACATAAAGCGCCAGTAAAAACCATTAAAAGGACAGGCTTGTTGGCCTGAACGCTCTTTGACGTTATAAAAACAGCCACTGCAATAATCACTCATTTTGTTGATATAACCGCCACTGGAGCCATAGGGTTTGGTCGCAATGAGCCCATCATCGGCATATAAAGCCATCCCCCTAGTGTTGGGCATCTCTACCCACTCAATCGCATCAACATAAATACCAAGATACCATTGCTCGACTTGATCTGGATCTAACTCGGTGAGCAACGCAAAATTACCTGTCACCATCAAACGTTGAATGTGATGCGCATAGGCGAAATCCAAAGACTGAGTGATGGCATGTTTCATACAACTCATTTTTGTCTCACCATTCCAAAAATAGTGAGGCAATGTTCTTGATGCCCCTAACGCATTGGTAGTCGAGTAGTCTGGCATATTGCTCCAATACATCCCTCGAATATACTCACGCCAGCCGAGAATCTGTCTGACAAACCCCTCAATCTGTGCAAGCGTGATTTGACCATCAGAATGCGCATAGTGATCAATTGCCGCGTATAGCACCTCTAATGGCGTCAGCATCTTACAGTTAAGCGAAAAAGAAAGTCGGCTGTGATAGAGGCTCCATTGGCTTTCATGCTGTTCTGTCATCGCATCTTGAAAGCGACCAAAATTGGGTAAACAGATTTGGCAGAAATGCGCGAGTAGCGTGAGAGATTGAGACCGGTTGATAGGCCAAATGAGCTGTTCACCAATTCGTCCTATCGAAGGAAGATTATGTCGCTGTATTCGTGATACGGTGTCTTTTGTCGGTGACGCAAACAGAAGTGGGGCGGGCAACGCTTCAATGTCGGCTTTTTTCAATTTGTTGCGATTGTTCGCATCGTAACTCCATTTTCCACCAAGCGGTTTGGTTTCAGTTTCCATCAACATGCCATGTTTTTTGCGCATCTTGCGGTAAAAGTGATCCATCACCAGAGACTTGCCGCGAACGAAATAGTTATCTATCTCTGAAAAAGGCAGCAAAAAATGTTCTGACTCGACCAAGTTCGTTGAAAACTGTGGGTGAGAAAAGCAAGACAATTTCTTTAGCAGTCGGTATTCATCTGGCCTTTGGAACTCAAACCTTTCGATATTGTGCTGCTCAGCAACCGTTGCGATGAGATCGGTCAAAGAATCGAAATCGCACGTGTCGTCTAAAGTGAGGTGATGAACGTGATGCCCTTGTTCTGCCAAGCATCGTGCGAAATTTTCCATTGATAGAAAGAACGCCACTTGCTTTTGAATATGATGCGTCACGTACTCTGATTCTTGCTTCAATTCTGCAATCAAATAAAGAATCTCGCTATCCACACTAGCGAACCATGAATGTTGGGAGTCGAGTTGATCACCCAAAATGAGTCTTAGCGTTCTATATCCCATCGTCTTCCTTATCAGTCTTGAATCGGCCAATCCACCATATCCACTGCGTTCAAGCGAGAGTTAGGCTGGTCACCTTTCCACTTACGGATGAAAACATTTTCAGGATCATACAGTTGTGTCTGTTTACTTAGGTCAAACTTCCTATGTCCACGAGGGTCGGCTCCCACACCAGCAAGATATTGCCAATTGCCCCAATTTGACCCAACGTCATAGTCAATAAGCATATGCTGGAAATAACACGCTCCATAACGCCAATCAAGGGAGAGTTCATGCACAAGACAACTTGCCACCAACTGTCTTCCTCTGTTGGACATATACCCTGTTTCTCGCAATTGATTCATGCATGCGTTCACAATAGGAAACGGAGTATTACCCTCAACCCATTGACGTAATCTGTTGGCATAAAATGTGGTCAATGGGCGCTTGCCCTGAATGCCTCCAAACGCAAACAGCTTTGCCCCATGTTTGTGGCTATACCAGTGAAAGTATTCACGCCAAAGTAGCTCAAACAAAATCCAGTGGGTCGATTCATTACTGCCATGCTGACGTTCAAAGCGATTTAAATGGCTCAGTATCATTTTTGCAGACACGTTACCATTGGCCAGCCAAAGTGAGAATTTCGTGGAACTGTCCCAGTTGTCCAACTCGTTGCGAGTGGATTTGTAATGTAGCGCCGCGGTCGTAGAAAAGTAATCTCGCACGTGTCCAAGCCCTGCTAACTCTCCACCACGCACACCATGATGAATTTTCAGTGATGAGGGTTCACAACCATAACTGGCAGGTAACCCATCTCGATTATTTAATGGTGGCGGCAATTGCGTCGTCGTGGGCCCAGCAATTGGAAGTAGTATATTTTCTACCTGTTTTCTGAAGCGCGAGAATGACGCAGGAAGGTCCTCAATGTCAAAGGGGAGCAACGCCTGAGAAAACAACGAGGCAGTTTCAGCTCTGTGCACTGCTATTTTCGGGTGTCTGAGGATAGTTTTAGTGAGAACGTAATCCACATACCAACTGGCGCTGTGTGCAACGTAGATATCTGTGATCGAGTAATAGGTAATCATCTCTTCCAGCCGAAGAACGGCGTCGTCAAGACTATTGACCGTCACATAATGCAGCACTTGACCGAGTTGCATTAAGGACTGATTAAACTCGCCCAATGACTGCATTGTGAATTCTCGTTTGGCCGAATCATCAATTTCTATTGGTAAAAAGCGCCGATCGAACACACTTTTTAGCTCATCAAAACAAACACAATGAAGCCTATCAACTTGTTCGCTTGCATGTTGTAACAGTAGATTGTCGTGCAACCTAAGATCTTGAGTAAACCAATAAATCCCTCTTTTATTCGACATGTCATTTTCCTAAATTGTTTGTGCGCTGCCTGTTTGTACGCAGCATTACTTAGGACAGCTTAGAAAACCGTTGGTCATTCTGTGGCTCGTGAACGTACAAACGTTGATGACGCTACAAACACGACCTCAGGGAGGACTTGGGATGTCACTAAAAAACAACTTAGATAAACTCGCTCCTCATTTCGAAGCGGGCGGGAAATACCAAACCTTTTATCCACTCTACGAAGCCATTGCCACACTGTTTTATACCCCTGGACACGTCACCAAAGGACAAACCCACCTCAGAGACAGCATAGATCTGAAACGCATCATGATAATGGTGTGGTTAGCCGTATTCCCTGCAATGTTTTGGGGCATGTACAACATAGGCAACCAAACGGTAGCGGCGTTATCCACCACTTATTCGGCCGAAGAGATCACTCAATTGATCGCGGAAAGTTGGCGTTTATCATTCGTCTTTGGTTCTGCGACTGGCTTACTTGAAGCCGGATGGGTAAGTAAGATGTGGTTTGGTGCCTGTTACTTCCTACCCGTATACCTCACCGTGTTTGTTGTGGGCGGTTTTTGGGAAGTACTGTTTGCTATCGTTCGCAAGCACGAGGTTAATGAAGGCTTCTTCGTCAGCTCTATTCTCTTTGCATTGATTCTCCCCCCTACCATTCCACTCTGGCAAGCGGCACTCGGTATCACCTTCGGGATCGTCGTTGCCAAAGAAGTGTTCGGAGGAACAGGGCGCAACTTTCTCAACCCCGCACTTGCTGGAAGAGCCTTTCTTTACTTCGCCTACCCCGCCCAAATGTCTGGCGGTGCAGTCTGGGTCGCTGCGGACGGCTACTCGGGTGCAACACCTCTGAGTCAATGGTACGAGGGCGGAGAAAGTGCCCTGTATAGTGCACTGACTGGAGAACCTTTAACTTGGTGGGATGCGTTTGTTGGAAATTTGCCGGGCTCCATGGGTGAGGTCTCCACATTACTGATTACCGCTGCGGGTATTTTCCTGATGGCGATAGGGATCGCCTCTTGGCGGATTGTTCTCGGAGTCTTAATTGGTTTGACCCTCTCAGCCACACTTCTCAACGTAATTGGTTCAGACTCGAACTCAATGTTCTCGATGCCCGTTTACTGGCATTTTGTCATTGGTGGCGTGGCATTTGGCACCTTTTTTATGGCGACAGATCCTGTGTCCGCAGCCTTTACTAACTCAGGAAAGTGGGCATATGGTTTACTCATAGGTTTCATGACCATTGGCATAAGAGTGCTAAACCCAGCCTATCCTGAGGGCATTATGTTGGCCATTCTGTTTGCCAACTTGTTCGCTCCGCTCTTTGACCATTTCGTGAAGGAGGCGGTCGTAAGGCGTCGAGTAAAACGAATGAAGCCGATCGACAAGATCTCACCTTAACTTCATGCCTTAGATAAATAATGGCGTTAATTGTAATTCATTTTATAAATAGCGCCATTATTGAATCAGAATCACGTTAATAATTGAGTCTGCTATCAAAAACTGTGCTTTCTAAAGTGACAAAGTACTGAACTCGTTGGATAATTAAAAGTAATCCGACCAAAAGAGTCCGACCTTGAATTAAGTGCAAGCCTCGCCAATCAGAATAAGCCAGGGACATTAGTTAGATCATGAAAAAGAACGATTTTCAGAAATCGGCGGCGAATTTAAAGAAAGCAGTACCATTGATGGTAAAACACCACGTTCCAGCGACGCCTGCCAATTATGCACTTTGGTATACGTATGTCGATCAAACTATCCCCGAATTGAACGCGGAAGTGGATGCGATTCTCAAAGATTTTGATATCTTGCCTCTAGTCAACACCAATCTACTATACCGCGAGCATATCGCAGGTAAAGCGGAAGTAAATTTGCAAGATTTGAAACACAACATGGAGGCCTTAGTCACTGAAGTATCGAGCTCCATGACCGATGTGATTGCCGATACCTCGCAGTTCTCTAAAGTGCTTGAGCAAAGCTTCGACGAATTGAGCACGCAAATGGAATCGCCACGTAATCCTACTCTTGATGAAGTGATGCCTTTGATTCAACAATTGGTTGATGAAGCAAACGATATTCGCCATTCCACCGACTTTATTAATGATCAATTGAAAAATGCCAGTGATGAAATAGCTCGCTTAAAATCACAACTGGCAAAAGTTCAATGCAACGCATTATTTGATAGTTTGACGTCACTCTATAATCGTGGCGCCTTTGACGCCGACCTCAATATGTTCTGCGAAGCGAAACAGCCAATGAGCCTTATCTTTTTAGATATTGACCATTTTAAGACATTCAATGACGAATTTGGCCATCTGTTCGGTGATACTATTTTGAAAGGCATTTCACAACGTCTTAAGCAGGCTTGTCGAGGTGGTATTACCGCTTACCGATTTGGCGGTGAAGAGTTTGCGTTAATCATTCCCAATAAATCTCTAAGAGTGGCGCGACAAATGGCTGACGCTTTGCGTTTGGCTATTGAAAAAATGACGATAAAAGACCGAAAAAACGGCTCAAAAGTCGGTAATATAACCGCATCGTTTGGCGTAGCAGAATTTACCACCGGTGATACTTATTCTTCTCTTGTAGAGCGTGCAGACAAAATGCTGTATGACGCCAAGCGCGCAGGTCGAAACCGAGTCATGCCATTCTAATTTATTTACCCAAGCATTCCAGAGTTTCTAATAACATAAAGGCAGATCATAGAATCTGCCTTTCTCATTTTCTGTATCCAGACGTTAGGATAAATATTGGTCTAAATCCACCTCATCAATTTGTTCGGGGCGTAAGAATCGTTTCGCATAGGTTTGATAAACACCTGAGCGTAAGAACAATTGAAATAGCGCAGGATCCAGATGTTGGTTTTTCACCATAAAAGACATAATCCTTATCGACTCAGATAGCGTTTTAGGCTGTTTATATGGTCTATCGCAACTTGTTAATGCTTCAAAAACGTCTGCAATCGCCATCGCACGAGCCGGAAGTGGAAGCTCTGCAGCCTTTAACCCCAAAGGATAACCTGTTCCATTCATTTTTTCATGGTGACTGCCCGCCAGCAATGGCACATTCTTCATGTTTTTAGGAAACGGCAGACTCTCTAACATTTTCAGTGTCTCTATCATGTGACTGTTAATGATATAACGCTCTTCACGGTTCAACGTTCCCTTTCGAATCGATAAGTTATATATCTCACCTTGGTTGTTTTGATACTCTCCTGCTTTGAGAAAAAAACGCGCTTCTCTCAACGGCTCTTTCTCCCAAGCGACTAGGTGTGAAGGGTTATCTACCAATAACGAGACTGGTTTACCGGGGACAAAGTCTTTATCGGAGTACCGCGCTAACTCTTCCCATGAGAGACCCAATGTGGGGTTGATCGTTGGCTGCCACGTACGGTTTGCAATGGCTTCCAGACTGGCGACTTTTTGGTCATCTAAGGATTCAGAGCCGAGGTTGATGTCAGCGATCAGCGCAAACTCTTCATCTAACTCTTTGTGTGCCACTCTGATTTTTTCAACGTCTTCTGGCGCTAATTGACCATCCAATTTGACACGATACACCGCGATTTCCACATCACGTTTTAATACTTCAAAGCGGGTTCTAACTTCATGAATACGATTGTAAATCGTCTCCAACTTGGTCGACTTATCAATGATGTGTTCTGGTGTTGTCACTTTTCCGCAATCATGCAACCATGCGGCGATATGCAGCTCTTGCCACTGCTCTTGGCTCATCGAGAATTCAGCGAAAACCCCTTGGTCACAATCTTGAGCAGCTTGCGTCAGCATTTCCGTCAGAACAGGAACGCGTTGACAATGGTTGCCGGTGTAGGGCGATTTCGTATCGATAGCGCCTGCCATAACTTGAATAAACGAGTCTAATAACGCTCGCTGATCTGCCAGCATGGTTTGCGTTTCAATAGTGACGGAAGCATAAGCCGCCAGAGTTTCTAAGTATTCCTTGTCTTCTATTAGAACTTGAGAGTGATAATCTTCATCAACCCCCAATCCCAATGCACCAATAACCCTCTGGTTTCGGTCGATAAGTGGAATAAAGAGCAAGTTATCCGTCTCGTTGTCTTTGAGCACATAAGCTCGATCTTGGTACTCTTTAGCATAGATTGGTTGCTTGTGAATAAAGAAGGTGTCTACATCGTCCTTAAGACGCGGGTCTTCAAGAGGCAAACGTGGTTGCGTGGTGACATCAATCACCCCCTGAGTCGCTAACTTGATAAATTTAGGGTCAAGATACTTCTCGTCACTGCTCAGTAAATAGAGATAAGTACTATTAGCGAATGTCGCGTCGGCGGTTTCAGCACAGACTAACTCCAAAATTCGCTCTAAGTCTTGTTCTTTCGCAATCGTATTAGTGAGTGAAAGAAAGCGTTTAATGGTCGATTTCATGACCGTCAGTGAATCAGACATGGCTTTTATTTCAGTCACACGAGAATGTTCTTGCTCACCCGAGTCAAAATCAAAACTACCGGTGAAACCGGTAGTATGATGAAAGCCCCTAGAAGGGGCTATGTTTTATAAGCCCGAGAGTCGCAACTGCTCTTGGCGTTTTTCTTCCGACTCCTGATTACGTATGTATTCACGAATCATCTGTTCATCGAGTCCTACTGTGCTAACACAGTAACCTCTTGCCCAGAATTTTCTCCCAGTAAAGTTACGTTTTACCTGCATATAGTCGCGGAAAATTCTTATTGCTGATTTTCCTTTCAAAAAGCCAACAGTATTGGCCACGCTATACTTTGGTGGAATCATCAAGAGCATATGGATGTGATCTTTCATCGCATAACCCTCAACCAATACTACCCCTTGCTGTCTACATAACTCTCTTAAGATTTTTCCGATATCTCTACGCAATGAACCATAAATCGCTTTCTTTCGATATTTTGGAACAATCACAACGTGATATTTGCAATAATGTTTAACGTGAGCTTGGCTCTGCCAGTCTCTCATATGACCTCCTTTGAACTTGCCGGTTCTATAAAGGAGGTCATTTTCCCATCGATGCACGCTGTTACGGCAGAGCCTTTTCGAGTCACACCGCCAGAGGCGGTGGTTTACCAAGTTTCAATTAAAATGTTGTACTGCCCATGCTTTTCGCGTCGCTTGTCGTATCGGGCGAGCCAACCACTGAGAAAGATAATAGATACAAGGAAGTGCAATTAATAAGGCGAAAAGTGAACCGATAAGCGATCGCTTGGCGACGAGATTGGCATCCTTGAGCAACTGATCTGACTTAACTGCCATGACCAGATTAAACAACTGCTCTCGCGTACCTCAGAGACTGTCAACTTTGACCACCCACTTTTCACCTTTATAAGTAATTTCTTTTGCTTGCGCGCCAAATGCAACAATATCCATGGTGCTAGAAATCAGTGGGTGATTAATATTACCAAGTTTGAGTGGGGAAGACTGTCGTAAGACATCTCGTACTTCAATCAACTCCGGTTGGCTGTAGGCAAATACATTAAAGTCATCATCATACAACACACGAAGAGCGTCACGACTTTCATCGTTATCCCTTAATACTTGCGAAACCTGATCCAAAATAACATCTGCACCAAACACCGTTCCGTTGGCCGCTTTACGATGAATCGTGACCCCTGTCTTTGAGATGATCGACATGTAATAAGGTTTAGATACTTTGGCCGTCGTGATCGACGAGCTCCGATACCAGTCCATACTTCGAGGATCGCTAAACGGACTTTCAATGAGGCTCGATTGCAAACGCATTACATGAATGTTGTAGGTTCTTACCGAAAGTTTATTACTCTCTGGGTTATAGCTCAGAGCAGCGTAGGTTGCATTTGAATCGATCCCTAAGTTTCGTCTCATGGTCGGGTCGGTTAATCTAATCACGGCTATCCACTCGCCATCAGGAAAAGCCGCCTTTAGAGTAAAAATGTTCTGATTGGCGCGCAGTAGCGAGGCAAGTTCGGGCACAAATGCAAAACGTCGTTCCGGATCTACTTCCCGTACCAACTCTCCTGCAGAGTAGGCATCGACAATGCTAAAGGAGGGGCCAAAGTGATACGACATGTTACTTCGCGTCTCACCAGCAATACGCTCAAATAGATTTTCATTCGCATTCAATAAAACTTTATTTAAGCTCGCTTGGGTGATCCAAATCTGGACACCACAAATCACCAGCACCAACACGACAAATAAAGTTGAAATATGAATATGCAGCGGAAAGGTCAACTTATTTTGAGTTTTAGAAGAGGTCGGCATAGCAACTAATACTTTGAATTAACACTATGTAAGACTAGTTGAATTGACTATTAACGAGAAGTCTAATCTGGATAATTGCCATAAAAAACGCCCCACGGCTCGAGTGTGGGGCAACACTACCAAAGGAAAAGCAGTTTAAATAAAAGGGCTAACGGAATTAAAAAGCAAAGCTAAATCCAAGGTTATAATCATCACCATTTTTGGCAGTAAATTCTTTATCTTCGCTACACGCTCTTGGGCGGCCTTGGTCGTCACCTTGAACCAGACTTACCCAATGACGGATACCAGATGCATGACACTTGTCGGTTTGTCCAAATGTTGTACATGTCTCCAACTGAATGTCCTCAATTTCTACCAGTTCTAGATTGCCGGTACCTTTGCGCTTTGCCACCATCACTTCTACGTGCGTGCCGCTCTCATCGCGAAATAAAATGGCTGCTGGCGCACATTTATTTCCAGCGTAAGCAACAAAGTGTTTGGCTCTTTTCAAACCTGTGTGTGCTCCATTCTTAAAATAAGCTTGTACGTGTCGATAATCAATTTCGTAACTTACGACGTCTTCGTGAGAGCCTGACTCTAGGGGAAACAAAGTATCAAGAAGTTGCTTCGCCATCTTTTGCTTCTCTATTTGCTCATCGGCTTTGACCATTTCCACGGCAAAGACAGCTTCTGCGATAAACGTTGAATGGTTTTTGTGTAGTTCTGTTTTATCGAATGTCAGCATGTTCATCGTCTTTTCCTCACCTGGCTCTTGTTGATCTAGAGTAAATATACTAAACAAGTGTTTAAATTTATATTCGTTTTGTGATTTGTATACTTTGTAGACTAGCGCGTTTTTGACTACAATTTCACAACAAAAATTTTACAATGTGAATTTTACAAAATGCCTCTGTCAAAAAGTCTAATTCGCCAGTCCCATTTTTTGGGAACAAAGGTGAGAAACCTTCGAAAACGCAACCATTTAACAATGGAAGACCTCTCTGCACGGTGTATTCGTATCAATCCTGAGTACGCGCCATCCGTCTCGTATTTATCGATGATCGAACGAGGTAAACGGGTGCCGAGTATCGATATGCTTGAGGTCATCGCGGAAGTTTTTCAAAAAGATCCAGCTTGGTTTTTGGATAATGAACCAGAACAAGAAGAAATTACTCCGGTTAAGGGAAACCGCGGCGGTATTAGTGGCATGGCGTTAGAGCCCAGCTTTTTGTTCTCCAATGACATTTTACAAATTGCTATTCCGGAAATGTTGTCGCAAACCGGAATCACCGGAAGACAATTCGCCCACCTACTCATTCGTGCTCACCAAGAAAGTCTTCAAAACCATTTCCCTGATCTAGAAAGGGCAGCAGAAGAGGTAGGGCTAAAACGCCTTAACCTTTCAGTCGAAGATTTGATCGACATCGCAAGCGATTTAGGATTGCGAGTTCAGTGGGTGAACCGTACACCACAAGATGTCGTCGATGAATTGGGTATTAATGCCAAGCAACTGGTAACTTCGTTTTTTGAACCTCCCGGTACCATCTATCTCAACGAGATACTGAAAGCGTATCCAACCCGTCTAAAATACGACCTCGCGGTTTATATCGGACATCGAATTTTGCACAGTGAAGAAGGACTTAAAAGCGTTCTCAGTGTTGGGCACCACAATAGCTGGGAAGATTCCGCAACGGCCCAGTCAAACTCTGCTCTAAACTCACAAGACATTTTGCAAGCATGGCGCGATTTTGAGTCCAGCTTTTTTGCTGGTGCTCTACTTTGTCCCAAAGTGCCTTTTCGTCAGTTACTAGATCGAAACGGCTATGAAATCGATGTTCACAAACGCGCTGGTGTTTCTCCTTCTGTTGCCATGCGTCGCATGACAGTGGTTTCCCCCTATCCACATTGGCACTATTTCGACGCGTATGGTCCTGGAAAACTTAAAGCGGTCTATCGAGGAAATGGGATTCCACTACCTTGGGGTAATATGCGAATGGTGAACGACCCATGCCAACATTGGGCAGTGTTTAGGCGTTTATCTGAGCCCCAGAACGGCTCCTCAGCACAAATTTCCATTCTTAATGTGGGCAACGAACCTCGTATTTATTGCTGCGAGTCCATCAACATGACAGATCCTGCTGGGAATAATCGCGTCCTTTGTGCAGGCATTGACCTTAATCCGGCGATTGACGCTCAAGGTGGCAACGCATTGGAAATTGCAAGTGAATTAAAGCGCTCGTGTGTTGAAGGTGGTGGCAGTGTTAGCATTCCAAGGACCATCAAAAAAGATCTACAGACGGTGGCTAAAATCCTCAACATCAATTGGGTGGAACGCGGCATTGAGGGGGAGGCAAGATTGATTTGCTCGCGTGGTGCTAATTGCCCGAGAAAGCCAAGTTGTTATGAAGGTTGTGTCGAGAGCAATACCGCGGACCTAAGTGGCATCGTTTGACTATCAACCAGATCCTATGCAACAGAAAAAAAGCCAGACACAAAAAAGTGTGGCTGGCTATATAAAAATGTGAACAATAGAGGTTCACTAACAACGTCAGTTGGCTAGGTGACCCTCGGCTTAAGAAGGGTCGATTTAGTTAATGCATCAAGCGTGCCAATTTTTAAGTCATTGTTTTCTGATAAATTTGGTAAGCTAAGTAACTATTTCATATAAACCACACTCATATATTATGTTTAATCTGCAAATTTATTCGCATTATGCAAATAAAAACATTATCAATTTGCAAATCTAGGTCAAATGAGTCGAACTAATATGAAAGTCATTCTTCTTCCTGTTGGATCTATAGGCATACATAACCATTGGAAATATTTTGATTGGTAAAACGCCGACTATAAGCGACTTACGTTAAAGCAATATCTTCCAACTCTAACCGCTTCCTTTTTCTTTCAATGCCACCAGCATAACCTGTTAATGCGCCACTCTTCCCTATGACTCTGTGACATAGAACAATCATGGAAATGGGGTATTACATAATGCTTGCCAAACTCGTTTTTGAGCGCCAACAAGGCAACGTGGCGTAACTCACTCTTGGCATATATGATTGATAAACGATCTTTTCGACCATTGATGCTCAAGGCGGTAACACATTGCAAATCGTGAGCGAACTAAAACTTTCGTGTGTGAGGGGTGGAGGCAGTGTTAGCCTTCCAAGAACCATCAAAAAAGATTTACAGACGGTAGCTAAAATCCACAATATAAATAAGTTGGAACGCGGCATTAAGCGAGAAGCAAGATTGATTTACTCGCGCGTCGCTAATTGTCCGAGAGAGCCACGTTGTTATGACGGCTGTGCCGAAAGCAATACCGAGCGCCTAGATGGCATAGTCTGACAATCAGTCAGATCCTATCTGGCATAAAAAAAGCCAGTCACAAAGAAGTGTGGCTGGCCATATACAAATGTGAACAAAAGAGGTTCACTAACAACGTCAGTTGGCTAGGTGACCCTCGGCTTAAAAAGGGTCAGTCCAAGTAATGCATCAAGCATGCCAACTTTTAAGTCTTTGTTTTATCGTAAATCTGGTCAGATAAATATCAATTTCAGTTAAATCACGCTCATATAGTATGGTAAATTTGCAAATACATTCGCATTATGCAATCAATAACAATATCAATTTGCAAATTTAAGCCGAATGAGCCAAAAAAAATATGAAACCAAGTCCTATTGTTACTGGATTTATGGAGATAAATAACGCTCTGAAATCTTTTGGCTAGTAAAACACTTGCCGTAGGCGGCTTAAGTTAAAGCAATGCCCTCCAACTCTAACAGCTTCTTTTTTCTTTCAATGCCACCAGCGTAACCTGTTAATGTGCCACTTTTCCCTATGACTCTGTGACACGGAACAATCACGGAAATGGGATTTTTTCCATTGGCCGCTCCAACTGCTCTTGCGGCTTTAGGCTTACCTATTCGATTGGCTAACTCTTGATAGCTGATCGACTCACCAAATGGAATATCACATAATGCTCGCCAAACTCGTTTTTGAAATTCAGTCCCTTCGGCCACTAATGGCAGATCAAACGACTGCACTCTACCTTCGAAATAGCCAATAAGCTGTTTCGAAGCCTCTACTAAGATTGCGTGCTCGGGCGCGAAGGTCCCCAACGATTTCGGGAGCGTGGTGTGTTCTTCAAACCAGAGTCCTAGCAACCCATCATCGTTTGCTTGAATCGTGACATTCCCAAGGGGGCTCGGTGTAATTAAGTAATACTTCATGAAAAATGGCTCCAACAATGCAACGTCGCGTAGCTCCCCCACGGCGATACCTTCGCCGCATTCAACTGTGGGTGCTTCGCCAGGTATTTTTTAACGATCAAATCACTGTCAAGAAATAAGTCTGGCTCTGAGGCTCCTCTCATTCTTGCATAACTAACCGTCCATGGTCCGATGCCTTTCAAAGACAACCAATTGCTTGGTGGGCTTTCTGGCGTGTTAGCAATATGCTGCGCTAAGCGAGCTAATGTCTCTTTTCGACTGTTTGGCATTTTAAGAAAACTGAGGTCAGAGCGGGCCACAACGTTTGCGTTAGGAAAGACTCGCTGTCCGGATACATTATGGCCCAAGGTGTCCGTCAGCAAATTGAGCTGTCCGACGGCCGCTTTTACCGAAACCTGCTGTCCCACTACTGCCCTAACTCCCGCTTCCCAAGTCGACCAAACTCCCGGAAGTCGTAATCCAGGCCTAAGCACTAATTGCTCATCGTGCGCCGATAAACGCTCTTCTATCAAAGCCACATCAGTATTTAGGTCGAAGACTCTTTTTATATTGCTCATCAACCAAGACAGCTTTGTGACATCCTCCAATTCAAATTCCACTTTGACGGTTTGTTTACCTTTAACATCCGCGTACAACTTGAACCAAGCTAAACTGCCATCAATATCCACGTAACGAGAGTAGCTGTGTGGCGTCACGTCTTCTACGCCCTCAATAGCTCTCAAACGATTGAAGTCGAGTAGCGACTCCCAATGATATTGACCACGGTAAGCCAAGTGAATGACATTACGCTCCAAATCATCAGATCTTACATGGTGACGTCTCATTTGCGAAGGTGTTAACTTCAGGTACTTCTTAAAAGCATCATTAAATCGACGAGTACTATTGAAGCCACTGGCAAAACAAACATCGGTTATTGATAACGAGCTGCTATGAAGCAACTGTTTGGCAAACATCAATTGATGATATTGAGCGTAGACTTTGGGTGACATACCCAAATGATTTTGAAACAATTGTCTTAAGTATCGACTGGTCACACCCAGTCTGTCTGACAAGGTCTCTAAGTTCGAATACTGCAACGCCCCCTGCTCAATCAACTTTACAGCTCGACGAAAACTGGTTTCTTTACCAAGCCATGCCCAAGAATTAGGCGCACTGTCTGGACGGCAACGTAAGCAGGGTCGATATCCAGCTTGCAACGCAACCGGTGCTGTTGAGAAATACTCAACATTCTCTTCTCGTGGTAAGTTTGCGGGACAAATGGGACGGCAAAAGATACCCGTTGTCTTTACCGCCACGAAAAACACACCGTCAAACCTAGGATCCCTTGATAGTCGAGCGACTGAATATTGCTCTCTCGTCAGTGAGTCCATCACTACCTCAAACTTGTTTATTCTGTCGCCAGTGTAACTCACATCTCACATCTTACTAGCCATTTTCGGAACTCAATGGCGACATAAAATCTTCATTAAACCCTCACGCAATATTAAATAAACCGAGTAAAAGTAGCCCCTAACCAATGAGTTAATACGTACACAAAAAAACATCAATAAAATCGACGTGTAAAATTTTAAAAACCTTTCATCCTCTGTCTATACTGAGGCTGAGTTCGATGGTTAACGTCATGTTATGAGGGTAGCTATGTCAAATGTAGATTTTCGTCTTGGAAAGAAACCTTTTTACGATAACAAGCGCTTTAAACGCGGATTTGCTAAGTCTGGTGATTTTACTTTAGTGGAAGAAGACCTTTTGATTCGTTTTGGTGACACCATGAGTCTGCTAGAAAGCGGAGATATGTCCCCTGAGTCCGAGGCGGAGCAGCACTTTATAGAAGTACTCAAAGACGAAAGACACGCTGAAAGCAAGCTAGAAAAAACCTGGATAAAATACATCCACCTTGCGCGAGATAGAAAAAGGTTCCATGCCTTAAATGGCAACAATACCGCGTCAGAGGCAAGTAATGACGATTCAGATTATGATACTTCAGACGATATGGATGACAGCCTGGTTAATAAGAACCTAGACTCTGATAACTCATAAAAACGTGGTCTAAAACGCCTTTTTAGTGCTTGCATTTTATGTGCATCGGTGTACACGAAGCCCCGTCATATATAGGATCGGCTCTTTTTGTCGACCTACACCTCAGCTTTGCGAATCTCTGCTTTGAATTCTTCTAAGTGCATATACTCTATGGTGAGTAAACTAGATTATGCAAAGACAAGGATGAACATGCTCACTAACCTAGACGAAGTCTATGAAGTACTCTCTTGTTTACCCGATCCTGTGTTCATATTAAGTGAAACAGGCGAATACATCGATTTACTTGGAGGAACAGACTCGCAATCCTATCATGATGGAAAAGTGCTTATCGGACAGTCTTTACACGCCGTGTTGGAACAAGACAAAGCCGACTGGTTTATTGAGAATAATCATTACTGCGTTAGACAATAACCAAGTGCTCACTGTCGAATATGATTTAGCAGGAGAAGATGTTGCAGGCTTGGATCAGCGTTCGGGTCCTGTTGGTGTCTTGATGTTCGAAGGGAAGATATCACCCCTTTCATTTAAGTATCACGACAAAAGAGTCGTTTGCTGGCTGACTCGAAATATCTCAAAACGCCATCGCCTAGAAGTGAAATTACGCAAACAAAGTGAATCAGATGCCCTCACAAAGATTGCCAATCGCCGTCACTTCTTTTCTACGCTCAGCGCGATAACAAAAAGCACAACTCCGCATTGCTTGTTGCTCAAGAAGGTGAATGATACCTATGGACACTTGGCGGGTGACAAGACACTTAAGGAAGTGGTCACACGGGTAAAAAACATCATTCGACCTGGTGATACTTTAGCGCGGGTAGGCGGCGAAGAATTCGCATTATTGTTGCCAGACATTGACGAATATGCCGCTTTTGAAATCGCTGAGCGTATCCGTCGCGCTATTGCAGATGAGCCTTTCCATTATGAAGAACACACTTTCGCAATTACGTTGAGTGTCGGCGTGACTCAAGCTCGCTATCAGGAAAAAAATAACCTTATTTTTATCCGCGCCGATGATGCCCTGTACATCGCCAAAAGCCCAGGGCGAGATCTCACATAGTTTGTAGGGTTTAATTGATTAAATGCCAAACAACACGGTCAATTTGCGTTCACCTGCATCAAGGAATTAAATGTTCTTTATTTTCGATTGAACTAATCCTGATTTTGTTGATCAGATCATTATCTATGTACTACTCAACCTACAAAATGACACTTTTTGAACGCCTTAATCGCATACCCGATCCACGT
>NZ_OANU01000047.1 GCF_900089835.1 Vibrio thalassae
AAGTGCGAACGGTGTTTCTAGATACACCTAAATCACGCGCGATGCGGCGGATACTTTGTCCTTGCTGATGTAAAACGTGTATTTCCACTAGTTGCTCCTGATTGATCATAATCCGCCGCTTTGTCCATTTTACGAACGGATAGTTTGCCTCAGGTGGGTCAATTTTAAATCGACGTTAGTGGGTCATTTTTACATCGGCGCTGACAGTATAAATTACAAAGTTCAATAAAGCGCTTTTGTGTACATGGTTTTCCATTCTTAACAGCCTTAATTGATTCAACCATTGCCTTTTTGGTCAAATAACAGCTACTAATCAGCGCATGAAAATTTCGAGATCCAAGTTCATTTTTTATGCCTTTCAATGCCATTGAGTGGGCAATTTGTGCGTTTTTCTGAGTGAGCTCTAGGCCAAGTGTTCTAAGTACTTTCATTGTGTCAATCTCTATAGGGGAGGTAAATTTAGGGTGTGTTAATTCAGTGTTCCATTTAAATGGAACACTGAATATCGCGAAAGAATGAAACTATCCGATTATTCTTACATCGAATCTCGGGTCGTTGTATCTATCCAACAATTCAGATGGCACTTTGAGTTGTAGCGTGCTTCCCTTGGGAATATGGGTTGTACAGTTTGAGCCTGCTACTTTGGGAAGAATATAGCCCGTAAGTATCCAAACGCCTGGCATGGGTCTTGGGCCACTAGAATAATTTATTGACTTGCAAAGTGGTTTACCAAGAAAGTGTACTTCTGTGCCTTTTTCATAGATATCTACAATCGCAGTAAGTTCTATTGTCACAGGTTGGCTGTTGAAGATTACATCGAGCTCTTCGACGTCTTGTCTAAAACGGTAAGGAAAGATCCATGCTTGTTCCTCATCATCCCAAGTGCCACCGATATTTCTACAGAGCTGTACCAGAATGGAGTTATATTCAGATTTGAGGGATGTTGTCCCAATTTGTGGACATGATTTATTATCAGAACTAATTTTGAATTTTAGGTCAGTCCCATAGCTACGAGTCCTGACTGAGATGTCGTCGACTAATAGTGTTTGTTCTCCAATAGAGAGGTTCTCTGAAAATTCATCAATAAGCACTCTGCAATTATCACCCTTTTTAGTTTGAGCAGCGTAGTACTTAAGATTCTTTTTCAAGATATTGAGAAACATTAACTTAGACATAAACGTTTATCCTATTGATAGTAAATAAATTTCATCATTTCTCCCTTTCTTTCTATTAAGTCACCAACTGATACCCCATCAAGTTGATGTCGATTGTCATTGCAAGCCTTCATATGGAGGTAAAGGCAGTCTCCCCCGAGACATAAATTGAAATCTACCAGCCGAAACTAGTAGAACTCATACTGTTATTATAGCTACTCAGAACAAAAAAACAAGGAAAACTTCTTATTTTTCAATTGTATACCAATTTCATCTTATAACATAATAAGAACAAGCACAGATATATTCAGCAGCTCTAATTGCGGACTTTAGACTATTGTTCATACTATTTGGTAGCATAGCTACGTGCCGACTTATCTAACTAAACTGGTTACTTTCTTGTCGCTCAGCGACAAGGGCAACAACAAAATTTAGTTTAGACCAGCTCGTTTCCTCGCTGAAGATAACCAGCATTTAAAAATTGAATAATGAATAACCAAACTCTCTACTTCAACCTCGAAGGAACTTGAATACCGAGTGTATGCAACCAATATTTTAACTCTCAATATATAAATCGAACACTCTTTTTTAATTTTTACAATAACATTCCTCAAAACTCACAGAAAATGAATTTATAGCCAAATATAAATCTTAACTGTGATAACAAATTAATTTCGAAAAATAATAATTAGTCTCTGTGGTAAACAATAAGATATTAATGCTAAGAACTACGCAACTCCCATGAAGGATGATACGATTCTCTATATGCCAGTTTTAATAAAAGTGAGTGCTGCAAATCTGCCATATGGCAGGATAAAAAGAAAAAAGAAAAGATCTTTCAAATTTCTTCTCGCATGCTTGACGAAATCAACGTCCAAACCGTGGCACTGATAAAAACCGTCTGACCATTCATTATTGTAAGACAAATAAGGTTCGCAAACACTAAATGTTCGCATGAACTCAAACAGAAGATCGACTTGCCAATAAGACATAGCAACACCAATAAAAATTATTAAAATCATAGCTAACTCCATTTGAATTAAGGAAATTTTGTGTGCTATTTATTTTGATTTGGGTAATCGACACGATAATAATCAATATCCAGAGGCGATGCATACACATTAAAGCTGTTGATGAAGGCTTCTCGCTTGCTGAAATCATCTTCAATCATGGAGCTCATGTCGTCACGAATATCGTAAAGAATATCGTATTGAGCCGAAGCACCAAACTTGGTGGCAAACCAGTTATAGGCTTGACCATAATGCTCGTATTCATGCTCGGGAAAGCCTGGGTAATAGCTCGGTACATCAGAGAAGGTTTCTACGTTCAACGTTGGCGTTGAGTGCTGACTGCTTCCCACGCTCATGCCAGACAATTTCACGGCTTGACCTTCGCTGTACCAGCGCTCCAGTGCAATATCGCCCGTTGTTGGATTGGTGATCACCACTTGCAGATGGTGAATGACCTCATGCGTCGCGATTTGAATGTCATCAGAGCGTTGAGTGGCTGATTTCGCGGTAACTTCAAAGCCGTACCGAGTGCCAGCACCCCATTCTGAATTGCTGCGCGTGTGATCCAATCGCACCACCATTGGCGTAATGCCGTAAGGCGCTGGAACAGAGCGATCTTCGCCATTACTTAAGTAAGCAGCCACCAAATCATCATAAAGCTCGACTTCTTTTGCGCCAGGTAGAATCGCTAAAGCCACGGCTAATTCACGCTGATATTCTGCTTGTTCAAAAGCGGAATAATGCGCTTGCAGACCGGCCCAAGTCGGCACGGCAACGGACCCGTGTACATAAGATACGTTGCTGCCATCAAGAATCCCATTAAGGATCGGCGCATAATCATCCGTATAATCCGATGAGCTGAAATCACCCATGTCGCGGATCATAAAATCAATTTCACTCGCTGCGCCCTCCGACAAGCCAGATTTCAACGCAAGATATTCGCTGTAAGTGACTTGCATCGCAGTTAATGCGCGAGATAGGGCAACATTGCCCAAAGTAGCCGCCCATTTGAAATCGTCTTCAGGCAAATGGTCGGGACCGATGACAATGATCCGACCGTTATCAGAGGTGTAGTATCGGTCTGAGCTGGCGGCATTAATGCCGCTGCCCATGATTTCAGAATCATTCATTAAATGCTGGGAAATACTTTCACTTGGGGTAAGCGCAGCACTTTGCTCTGAGACTAAAATGTAGGAACTTGTACTAATGCTAGTAGAGCCAAGTGAATCACCGCCACCTCCGCTATCACCGCCACCACAGCCAATTAATGAAAGAATTAAAGATGCAACTATCCCTACGCTACATATAAATTTGCGCATATTTGTGCTCCTAATTGTGATTAATTTGATATCAAAATGGCAACGACTTACTGTCGTCAAATCTCATTTCAAACTGCTCGACTACTTGCAAAATAGGCTGTGCTTTTCGCCATAAAATTTGCTTGCTCATGTGCTCCCATCGCGGATTTGGCGCAAACTGCTGACTTTTTATCAGTCCAGACATGCATGCCAACGTGTCAGTGTCTCCGCCGACGTACTGACAAAGTCTTATCGAAGTTTCAACACTGCGTGCTTGAAAAAGCGCAATAAAAATGGCCAAAGGAACAGTGTTTGTTGCACTGCAATCAACGCCAAGTGTTTCGCGTCTAATTTTATTTAAATCATGCGAATGATTAGCATCAACGTAGTAATTCCAGCGCTGATAAAGCTCTTCAATGATCTCTTGTTCAGAAATACGCTTACGCATTGCCCAAATCATCCAAGCCATTGCCTGAGCTCCGTCGATTGCTTCTTGATGTGAGTGCGTGGCTTCTGCTGATTTCTTAGCGAGGCTTACCACCTCTTCTTCATTATCAAGATAACCGAGCACTCCCGCTCTCGCAGCCGGGCCATTCGTATAGCTACTGACACTTGGTTCACCGCTTATCAACCAATGCGAAAAGCTAGAGCCAAACTTGCAATCGTTAAAAGCATTAGCATACATTCTGTAGTACATTGCGAAGTCGTCGCTATCGTCAAGCATTGCATGTGCTGTAGCAGTCAATAAAACAGAGTCATCTGTCGGATGAGCCTTGTGGCAAAACATCTTCGCTTCGGTTAAGTTATAAGTTCGTAGGTGCGCTCCCTCAAGCAGCGATCCGGCAATATCTCCAATGATTCCACCAATCAATAATCATCCCCTTATTTATTTTCGACGATTTCAGCGCTCACATACACACGAAATTCGATGTCCGAATAATCTCGAGCAGGCAGTCTGTACATATTGATTAATCGCTTATTTCTGTAAGCTTGAATATGCCAAAAGAGAACATACTGGCAGTACGGAAGCCAACCAACTTGGTATACGTCGTGCTCATACTCTGGTTTGCGACAATCAACCAATACGCCCAACATTTCTCTCACATCGCGCTCATTATAAAGAGCTTTGAACCTAAGAAAATTACACGTGCGAAAGCGCACTTTAGCACCACCCAGAGCTTTAAGGTTCTCGCCATCCTGGTTGAGCGCTAAAGACTGAAGCACTGCTCGATTAATGTCGCGATATGTTTCTGCTATCAAAAACTTTGTTTCCATGTCTGTCAGATTACGGATATCCAACTGAAGTCTTTCTGCTGCTTGTTCTACGAACATCATTTCACCAACTCGTCGAATTCTTCGAGATCGTTCAAATCAATGCTGTCCAAGTCCCCCCAGTCGACGGTTGGTTCGATTATCGAAACTGGCAACCCATCAGGCGGCAAATTGGGAAGCTGATTATCACTCGCTTGCAAAAGCGTATCGATGATACCGAATTCCTCGTCTTCTGATTGAGTACAGATATAAACGACAAAGGTATCTAACTCAGCACTCATACTGGTTTGATAAGCGCACATGTAAAACTGCACAGCTTCATCAGTGGCTTGAAATTTGAAAAAGCTACGAAGATCATCTGCAACTGGTGCATAAGGAAGCACTCTCAAAAACCTATCTAAGCTCATGCAACCATATTTCTTTATGAATTGATCGACCTCAGGAGACAACTTGATAACGAGCGATTCCATTTGTTCAAGAGTATCCAGCATGCCCGGTTGTGTAGTTGCTATCTCAATCAATCGCTCGAACTTCTTGCGATCAAAATTTGGTTTAGTTGCCATAGTTCAAACTCCTGTTGTGAGGATGTAAAGTGCCCTACGCTTTAAGCGCATAACGTTTGGTTTTGCAGATTGAACTATTAAAAACTAAGAATATGACTTACTGCTGAACAGTGCTGTCTCAAGCAAACTTGCTGTTTGCGATGATTTGAAAAAGGCGTAATCTACAATGAGAATGACGATGATAAGCAAAGCAATGTATCGAAAAGAAATAAATCTAAGCATTGATATACCCCTCGCTGAGTGGAGAGGTAATTTATCATAAATATTTGTTGACGTCAAGCTGTTTTTGTGAATAGCCCGCTGCGCGGGATGGAACCAGTTGTTTTTTCTTCAGTTTTGAGTTTCGATTTCTAGCCTTGCTAGTAGAAATAAATTATGCGCCAATCGAAAACAAGACCTTCAGGCAGATGTTTGGTGGGGGCTTTACTACATTAGCAAAATTCGGATTAGCTTATGTATATGTGTTGGCCCACATTTTTCGACCAACACAATATAATTACCTGAAATTAAAACTAAAGTCTCAACTTCTTTTTCAGAGTTCGCCACTTCTCTGGTTCTTTCTTAAACTCTTGCCTGATTTCAAATAGATACTTAATATCAGATAAATATTCCGGTTCTGTTGGTGCTTTTACAGCGCTAACTTGCTTGAGTAAATCCCTTTGAGTAAGTGCATATGTCAATGAAAGCGGCCTTTCAATTTGAACTTCAATATCATCTTCCTTAGTGTAATAGTCCGTCAAGATCTTTTCATGAGACAAGTCCCAACTCAATTTGTCATAAGGAAAAAACAATAGCCCTAGTTTTTGCGTCCGAAACTTCACAGCTGTAGCAGAGCCTTTTGTGTCTGGATCTTGAACAACTACATATTCAATAAACTTAGATACATACTCGTGGTATTTCTGCCTTCCCTCTACGGTTGATAAATCCAAGTCTTTGACTGCATTATAGTCGTAGTTTGATGAAACTTTAGTCAGCTCATCTCGTTTATCATACAAAACATCGAGTGTATTGTTCGCTTTGTCCATTTTAGAGCGAAGCAATTTGATTGTTTCAATATGCTCTGCCAATTCTATCTCACTAGATAGATCTAAAAGGTATTGTTGCTTGGATTTGATATCACCATCAATAGTCGAAATCTCTGCCTCAAGCTTTTTGTAAGAACTATCCATCAATCGGCTATAATCTAAGCCCACCAAGCTCTGAACAAGGTGCTTCTCTATTGGGGCGTATCTAGTGAATTTTTGCGTACAACCTTGATTATCAAGTCTTGAACGACAGCGAAGTTTAGGGTGACCGCGTGACGGCTTTGAGTAACTTAAAATGTTTCCACAGCTGGGGCACCTTAGTAGACCACGAAATAAATTTGGAAAAGAACTGCCAACTCTTCCTTTGACGGAGGTTGGGAATGTACTCTGTAAAGCTAGAAATTTCGGGTTGTCGATGACGCGAGGATAGTAGTTTTCAATAGGAGCACCTACGGGTACTTTCTTCGTCTTACCATCAACTTCCTTATGCTCTACACGCTGGAACTCGCCTTTAAGTTGTATCATTTTTAGATACTTATTAACCACTTCAGTACGCCAAGACTTTCCACTAAAGCTGGAAATATTATTCTCATTCAGATATTTGGTAATCCTATGACAACCATAACCTTCCAACTTCATATCAATCATCTTTGTAAGCACTTCAACATGCTCAGGAATTAGCTCAAAGTGTGTTTTGCACGATGAAAGCCTCATCCACGCGGGACAAACAGAGGTACGTTTCTCACCTCCTTCCGCTTCGTCACGGCGTTTTTTGTCAAACGTTGCTTTGATGCGCTGAGATTTCTGTTCACTCTCCATGTGAGCTAAGTGAAATGCAGCGGTCAGGAGAAGGTCGACGCCCATATCAAGCTGCTCATCGTGAGGGATTATGAGGGAAAACTTAGTAATAGCCACATCAACTTTGTACCGTTTCAACTTTGCAAAAAGTTGGCGGCTGTGATCGGCTGGTAAACGGCTCAGCCTGTCCACTGCCTCCACAATCAACAATGACTTTTCTTTAATTTCTCCTTGCTTAGCAGCTTCTAAGAAAGCCCCAAGTCCGCCATTTTGACTAGTGTTCTTCCCGTAATATGCAGACAAACCCGCATCTACAATTTCATCGACTAGTTGATAGCGGTATTCTGTATTAACCTTATTCTCAGTCTCAATGAACTTTTCAGCACGTTCAATTTGCCTTTTTAAACCTTCCCCTTCTTTTGCTTGGCTCTCTTTACTAACGCGCGAATATATATAAGCATCTCTGACTTCCATGTCATCTCCTATAAAAAAAGCCACTGTTTCCAGTGGCTTAGTATATCAAATTTAGTAGCTATGATTAGTTGTTAAGTAGCGCCATTGACTGCTGTACTATAACATACTCTTCATTGGTTGGGATAACCATTGCTACCGCATCGAGCATCTCAGAGTTACCGATAATACCAGCGTTGCCAAAGCGAGCGTCTTCGTTGCCTTTCACATCCTCTTTAAAACCAAGTAGTTTTAGATTGCTTAGGATTTGGCTGCGAATAGGCATTGAGTTTTCGCCAATACCACCAGTAAAGATGATGCCATCAAATGAATCCAAAGCCGCCAAGTAAGAAGCAATGTACTTTGACACGCGGTAAGTAAAGACTTGAAACGCCAGTTTTGCGCCCTCATGCCCTTGCTCCATAGCTTCTAGAATACCGCGAGCGTCGCTCGTTAGACCACCGGATACACCCAAGAAACCTGACTCTTTGTTCAGTGCGGTAAACACTTTATCTTGTGACCAACCTTTCTTTAAAAGGTATTCAATGATACCTGGATCTAAGTCACCGCAACGCGTTCCCATCATAAGGCCAGATAGCGGTGTGAAACCCATCGACGTATCCACTGAATCACCCTTGTTGATGGCACAAACAGACGCGCCATTTCCAAGATGCACAGAGATAAAGCTTGAGTTTTCAATTGGCTTATTGATCATTTTTGCCGCTTCACGGCTAACAAAGTAATGGCTAGTGCCATGGAAACCATAGCGACGGATACCGTAGTCTGTATAAAGCTCTTTAGCGATTGCGCCTGTGTACGCGCGCTCAGGCATGGTTTGGTGGAATGCTGTATCAAAGACCGCGAACTGAGGAAGAGAAGGAAAAGCTTCCATTGCGGCGCGAATACCAATTGCACCAGCAGGGTTATGCAGTGGAGCTAGGTCCGCAAGTTTCTCAATCTCTGCTGTCACTTCTTCGTTGATACGCACAGTTTTAGTGAATTTCTCGCCACCATGAACGATACGATGACCAACCGCCACGATGTTCTCTTGAAGACCCAGCTCCTCGGTTAAACCAACCAATTTACTGATGGCGATTTTGTGGTGACTATCATCACCTTCAATAGCGATTTCTGTTTTTTCGCCATTAAACTTCCAGCTCATACGAGATTCAGGAAGGCCAAAGCACTCTCCAAGGCCAGACAGAACTGCTTCACCATTCGCTGAATCGATAACAGCAAACTTCAAAGATGAACTACCAGAGTTAATCACGAGAACAAACGAGTTAGACATGGGGGGATATCCTGTTTTGGGCATTGCGGGAAGACAACTTCCTAATAATTGTTTGTATTATTCAATATTTTTTGAATCTTTCAACTTTCTTTTATACAAACAACTGTATCAAAATGATATTTATTGACAACGATCAAGGTCTTCTTTAATTCGAATCTTGAATTTAATCCCTCGTATTCCTCGATTATAGGGCATCTTCGCCTAAGTTGCATATTCATCATACAAAAAAGCCGGGCATCAGCCCGGCTTTCAACTATTTTTGAGTATGCGAAGTATTATGCTTCGTCACGACGGTTGCGTGAGAAACTACGCTCGCCACGATGGCTACCACGGTGGTCACCGCCACGGTTGCGATCAAAACGACGCTCGCCATCACGACCACGACCGCCTTCACGGTTGCCTTCGCGATTACCACGATAGCTGCCACCTTCACGGTTACCACGGTAACCACCGCGGTTGCCATCACGGTTTCCATCACGACGTCCACCTTCACGGCGACCGCGAGGCTCACGGAAATCAGTGAAATCAACCACTACCGCACCCGCTTCTTTCTGGCGAATACGAAGTTTACGAAGCTTACCAGCAACTTCAGAAGTCATCTGTTTTGGAAGCTGAACATACGTAGATTCACGATCTAGCTTAATAGCACCGATAGAACCTTTCGTCAGGCCAAGTTCGTTCGCAAGCGCACCTACGATATCTTTGACTTGAACACCTTGTTCGCGACCAACTTGTAATTGGTATGTATCCCAATCAGCAGTGTTAAAGCTACGACGTCCTTCACGACCTTCGCGACCGCCCTCACGACCACCTTCACGGCGCTCTTTACGACGTTGTTTGTCACGCTCAATAGCCGCAACCATTGGGTCTTCACCAATGTAGAAAAGAGGACGTTTGCCTTGTTGACGCTTAAGTAAAATCGCTGCCAATGTTGCTGCGTCGATTTCTAAGCTCTCTTGTAGTTTTTCTACAAGCTCAGCAAACTTATCTAGAGCGGTATGCTCTTTCTCTTGTTCTAGCTCAGCACCCAGCTTAACTAGGCGAGCTTCTGCAACTTTGTCACGTAGAGGAAGTTGGATTTCTTCCATAGAAGACTTAGTTACACGCTCAATGGTACGAAGCATGCGAATTTGGTTAGTGCGAACTAGAAGGATCGCCTTACCTTTACGTCCAGCACGACCAGTACGGCCGATACGGTGGATGTAAGACTCAACATCGAATGGGATGTCATAGTTGAATACGTGTGTAATACGCGGTACGTCAAGACCACGTGCAACAACGTCAGTCGCTACTAGAATATCGATAACACCTTGTTTGATGTGATCAACAGTACGCTCACGCAGAGACTGAGGAATATCACCGTGAAGTGCTGCAGCTTTGAAGCCACGCGCAGAAAGCCAATCAGCCAGGCGCTCAGTGTCTTGACGAGTACGTACGAATACGATTGACGCGTCGGTTTCTTCGGTTTCAAGAAGACGTGACATTGCTTCGTCTTTCTCTACACCTTTAACAACCCAGAACTGCTGCTCTACTTTGTCTACTGTGTGGTTTTTACCAGCAACGTCAACGTACTCTGGCTCACGCAAGAAACGATCAACGATTTTCTTAAGCATTGGAGGCATAGTCGCTGAGAATAGAACGCGCTGTGCTGTTTCTGGAGCGTGCTCCATGATCTCTGTTACGTCATCAACAAAGCCCATGTTCAGCATTTCGTCTGCTTCATCAAGAACAAACGTGTGTACTTCGTCTAGGTGTAGACGGTCACGGTTGATTAAGTCTTGAACACGACCAGGCGTACCAACAACGATGTGAGCACCGTTTTTCAGTGCACGCATTTGATCAACGATAGACGCACCACCGTAGATCTCTAATACTTTTAAACCATTGATATTTTGACCAAGGTTTTTCATTTCCGCTGCAACTTGAATAGCAAGTTCGCGAGTTGGCGCTAGAACCACAGCTTGTGGCTTACGCTGGTCAAGATTTAGCTTGTTAAGCAGTGGAAGAGAGAATGCAGCTGTTTTACCAGTACCAGTTTGAGCTTTACCTAGTGCATCTTTACCCGCTAACAAGTGCGGAATTGCCGCAGCTTGGATAGGAGTTGGAGATACGAAACCCATTCCGTCAAGAGCAGAAAGGATTGAATCGTTCAGCGATAAATCGCTAAACTGAATTGAAGAATCTTGCATTGGGATCCCATTTATCAATTATTAACTAAGGTCCCACGAGCTCTACCAATTCCAAACTGATCCAGATTGCTTTCTAAAGCAAACCTTAAAGAGCTGATTCCATTCAGATGCGGATAAGTAGCAAATCGCATCAAGCCGCTAGGGACGTAAACAAGGAGGCGGATTATTCCCTAAAAGCACAAAAAAAGCCAGAAAAAATTGAAATACATCACAATTTTCTTGTCGATGACAAATTTCTGTATAAACCGTTATCAGTTTTACATCCAATACGCTTAAAACCTAATCTCTCGCTCCGTATTTCGGCTAGGCATACTCCGGGCATTTGGGTATAGTGTCCGCACTTTCATTGTTAAGAAGTAGATACATGTTCCAAGACAATCCGTTACTTGCACAGCTAAAGCAGCAAATTCAAGAAACTCTTCCTAAAAAAGAAGGGACGATTAAAGCCACCGAAAAGGGGTTTGGCTTCTTAGAAGTTGACGCGAAAAATAGTTTCTTTATCCCACCACCATATATGAAAAAGTGTATGCATGGTGACAAAGTTGTCGCAATTATCCGTACTGAAAAAGACAGAGAAGTAGCGGAGCCTCAAGAGCTTGTAGAACAAGCTATCACTCGATTCATTGGTCGTGTGAAACTGATTAAAGGGAAGCTCAACGTTGTTCCTGATAGCCCTACTCTTAAAAAGCTCACACTTAAAGCCAAAACTAAAAAAGGGATTAAGTCTGACGATTTAAATGACGGTGACTGGGTTGTAGCGCACGTCATTCGTCACCCTTTAAAAGATGATGGCGGTTTCTTCGTAGAAATCACGGAAAAGATCACCGACACTGATGATAAAATTGCACCTTGGTGGGTTACGTTAGCTCAAAACGATTTACCAAAGACCGAGCCTGCAGGCATCGAAAACTGGGAAATTAATGATCACTCTGATCTAGAGCGTGTCGACCTAACAAACGTTCCTTTTGTCACTATTGATGGCGAATCAACAAAAGACATGGACGATGCGCTTTACGCAAAGAAAAATGATGATGGCAGCTTTGAGCTGACTATTGCGATCGCCGACCCAACCGCTTATATCACACCAGAAGACGATATGGATAAAGTGGCGAGAGAACGCGGCTTTACTATCTACCTTCCTGGACGCAATATCCCTATGCTACCTCGTGATTTAGCAGACGACCTATGTTCGCTAATTGAAAACGAAGTACGCCCTGCGATTTGTTGCAAAGTCACGGTAGGTGCGGACGGCGTCATTCAAGATGATATTCAATTCTTCGCCGCTAACATCAAGTCTCACGCTCGCCTAGCTTACGACAATGTGTCTGATTGGTTAGAGACTGGAACATGTGACAAGTGGCAACCAAGTGATGAAATCGCCCAAGTTGTCACTGAGCTCAATGAATTTGCCAACGCTCGTGCAACGTGGCGCGAGACTCATGCCGTTGTATTCCCTGATCGCCCAGACTACCGTTTTGAGTTAAGTGAAGACAACGATGTGGTAGCGATCCACGCAGACATGCGTCGCGTCGCGAACCGTCTAGTTGAAGAGTCCATGATTACCGCTAATATTTGTGCAGGCCGTGTGCTGAGCAAAGCCTACGGCTATGGTGTCTTCAACACTCATCTTGGTTTTAAGGCAGACAAGCTAAAAGATGTCGTGGAGCTAGTCAACCAAGGCAAAGAAGACAACCTTTATACTGAAGAAGGCCTATCGACTCTTGAAGGATTCGCTCAATTGCGTCGTAACCTTGATAGTTTAGATTCAAGTTACCTAGATAATCGAATTCGCAAATACCAAGCGTATAGTGAAATCAGCAACCAGCCAGATGCACATTACGCGATGGGCTTGGACGTGTACGCAACGTGGACCTCGCCGATTCGTAAATATGGTGACATGGTCAACCATCGTCTGTTGAAAGCCTACATTCTTGGTTGTGAACCAACACAACAACCGGATGATGCGTTAGGTGAAGAGCTTGCTCTACATCGTAAACATCACAAGATAGCTGAGCGCACAGTGGGTGATTGGTTATACGCACGCACCCTAGCAGAAGAGCCTAAAAAGCAAACTCAGTTCACTGCAGAAATCTTCGATATTAATCGCGCTGGAATTCGTGCACGCCTACTTGAGAACGGGGCTTCCGTGTTTATTCCTAACCCATTGATCGTTGATAATAAAGAGCGAATCGAAGGCAACAATGAGAACGGCACAGTATTGGTTGATAAAGAAGTGGTGTATCGACTAGGTGATACACTTAAAGTCACGTTAAACGACGTAAACCAAGAAACCCGTAGCTTAATCGCTAAACCTGTCGAAGTGTTTGCTGATACAGCAACAGAAAACAGTGATAGCGCCACTCAATAGTCCAAGAGTAAAATGTAAAAAGGGAGCTTGATAGCTCCCTTTTTTCGTAGTAACGAGTAATGTTATTCAGCTTTCAAATCACCAAAAATACGCTTTAGGATCTTTTTCGATCTCTCTCATCACTGCGGTGAGATCGCTGCTTTTGCCCAGAAAAGGATATGACATCCAATTGTCCCCTTCATCTTCATCGGGGACAAGAATAGACCATTCTCTATTCGAGGAGTCGAACAATACTTTTGCAACAACACTGGTGTAGCTTGAAGAGCTTGAGTCCAATAAATAATGAGCTTTGGAAAACAATACGCCATGTTCAACCATTTCAAACAATGACTTACCTAACTCGACAGGCATACTCTTGTTTCGGTTGCTGCACACAATTTCGGCACATCTTTCTAGGCGACATTGTGACATTTCAATAAGTGTCATATACCCCACCTTTTGGCTGACTATGCGTTTAATATAACTGCTTTTGGCAAAATTTGTTAGCGCTCCACACCACACTGCAATCATTTTTATTCTCATATTCGTCGACTATGCAACTCCACTTCACAAAACTGTCACACAAACGAAATAAGATGTGGCAAATTCTCACTTAATTTGGAGTTTATTTATGCTTCGCGTCGCGTTAGCCGCCCTTCTCTCTTTCTCCGCTGTCAGTTCTGTCTCGGCACAAGAAGTCAATATTTCTGGTTCTACTTCTGTTGCTCGAGTCATGGATGTATTAGCAGAACAATACAACAGCAACCATAGTAATACATTTATTGCGGTTCAAGGCATCGGTAGTACAGCAGGCATTACGCTTGTAGAGAAAGGAGCGACCGATATTGGCATGAGTAGTCGCTATCTTACCGAGCGCGAAAATGGCGAACATCTCGATGTGTTGCCGATCGCTTATGACGGCCTAGCTATCGTGGTTAACTTAGCTAACCCAATGCAAGACCTATCACGTGAACAGCTATTCGATATCTATAAAGGAAAGATCACCAACTGGAAACAAGTTGGCGGACCAGACCAAAGAATTGCGGTGGTGACCAGAGAAGCCTCTTCTGGTACACGTTCAAGTTTCGAAAGTTTGTTGGGATTAACCCAAGTGATTAATGACAGGTTAGTCTCTGACATCAATCCAACCAATCTCGTCGTAAATAGCAACAGCATGGTAAAAACCATTGTTAATAACAACCCGCACGCTATAGGCTATATCTCCGAAGGTTCGGTCGACCGTTCCATCAAAGCGATCACCTTTGAAGGCGTAGAAGCAACGACTAAAAACATTGCCGAGGGTAAATACAAACTTGCGCGACCTTTCCTATTACTTCACAAGAAAGATGACATCGATGATGATGCAGATAAATTTATCTCGTTTGTCTTATCGCGCGAAGGACAGCTACTGATTCAAGAATATGGCTACACGCCAATTAAAAAGTAGTCCATTGTGATTCAAGGGGAGTACCGCTCCCCTTAATCCCATCAAAGCTGGACATCATCAATACGTAAATCCGACACTTTCGTCATTTCCCATCTCACTGCAAATTGATATGTTATGTAACCAACATAATTCTAGCCTAATAGGAGGCAAGTATGATCGTAACTACCACTCAAACCGTTGAAGGGAAACGTATTGTCGCATATAAGGGCGTGATTGCTGGTGAAGCGATACTCGGTGCCAATGTCTTCAAAGACATGTTTGCTGGCCTTAGAGATATTGTCGGTGGGCGCTCAGGCACCTATGAGAGAGAGTTGCAACGTGCGCGTGAAATTGCTTTAAGAGAACTTGAACAAAAAGCAGCAGATGTTGGCGCTAACGCGGTGGTAGGCGTCGATTTAGACTATGAAGTACTAGGTACAGGTAATGGCATGCTTATGGTGTCTGCCAGCGGTACAGCGGTTGTAGTTGACTAATTGGCAATACGCGAGAGCGATAATAGCTGTTACATCTACTGAACAATATCTACTGACAATGGGAGTCGAGTCATGAGTAATAGAATGGAGGCGCCTCCCGGAGTCGAACCGAGGTCCACGGATTTGCAATCCGCTGCATAGCCACTCTGCCAAGGCGCCTTAAATTTGTATGCTATTTGATTAGCTAAGAGATGGTGCCCCGGGCCGGACTTGAACCGGCACAGCGCGAACGCCGAGGGATTTTAAATCCCTTGTGTCTACCAATTCCACCACCAGGGCACGCAATGACTTGCGATGCCGCTTACTGAACAGTAAAACACCATCTGTTTCTTACCGCTATTGCCGTAAGATTTTAATATGGAGGCGCCTCCCGGAGTCGAACCGAGGTCCACGGATTTGCAATCCGCTGCATAGCCACTCTGCCAAGGCGCCTTAAATTTGTATGCTATTTGATTAGCTAAGAGATGGTGCCCCGGGCCGGACTTGAACCGGCACAGCGCGAACGCCGAGGGATTTTAAATCCCTTGTGTCTACCAATTCCACCACCAGGGCACGCAATAACTTGCGATGCCGCTTACCGAATAGTAAAACACCATCTATACCTTACCGCTATTGCCGTAAGATTTTAATTTGGAGCGACACACGAGGTTCGAACTCGTGACCTCAACCTTGGCAAGGTTGCGCTCTACCAACTGAGCTAGTGTCGCATGCGTTTTCAACAGACTTCTCCGTGAGAACGAGGTGTACTTTAACGGATTCTATTTTTGCGTCAATAGTAAATTTTAACTTTATGAATCAACTGCCTAAATATCGAGCCAAGCGGTACGAACCCCATACAATTCGGCTAATTCCACGCCAGTTATAAACTGGCGATCTTGCGGTCGAGTTGATATTTTTCGTCTGTGATAACTTTTTCAAGAACCTCAACGCGTTCCGTTAACCGTTTTATCTGTTGGCTCAGTTCACTATTCGCACTGTCAGCATTCGCATTGGCTTTCTCAAGTTCAATGACTCTCATCTTTTCACGATGAGCCAAAAAGTTGCGTAACATACCTCGCCCAAAAATAGCGCCAAAAATAATAAGAATAACTAACACTTCGGACATAAGCACCTCTGCGGCTATAGTGATAATTCACCATAGTCGTCGGCAGACTTAAACGCAAACGGTTAGCAATGTCGAAGCGGTAATTCGGGGCTTAGATCTCAGTCGGATTATTCTAAAGCAAATGTGTGAATAAAAGATAGAAGTGTATATTGGGGGGCTTAAAACGAACAAAACCCCGACATTTGTCGAGGTTTCTGAATAATGGAGGCGCCTCCCGGAGTCGAACCGAGGTCCACGGATTTGCAATCCGCTGCATAGCCACTCTGCCAAGGCGCCTTTCTGTAACACATAGAGACATTAGTCTGTCGTGTTCGGCACGTACTTTAAGGATTACGAGACATTAGTCAAATAAAAATCGTCATTGTCTGTTTGCTTGTCGAGATTCACGCCACTTTGCATAATTCAACACCATGTTTCATGCGCGTATCATTGATAGCGGAGTAAAGGCTATCTGTCCTTCACCACTTTTTCAGCAAACGTCCAACCAAATTAGGATGATAGGACCAACAATGGTCAAACATGCTCATCAACGCAGGGTTACCATATTTGGACAGATTAATAGCGTGAAAACGATTCTTGCACTCTTTCAAGCGATTCACTTTTTGTTTCATCTCATCGGATTGCTCTGGCGCTATAAAATCAGAAATCACAACCATATCCGCATTTTTGTATGTATCTGACCTCATCAAACTAACAGACTGTTGCAACACAGGTTCCAAATCTGTACCACCATGAAATGAATAGCTTAGAAAGTCAGCCGCTTCTCGCAAACCATCTTGTTTAGTGAGCTCGTAGGTAATATGAGTGGTAGAAAACAAGATTACATAACACTCTCGGTCTTCTGCGAGTGCAATTTGCATCAGCGCATAGGCCATTGCCTTGGCGCACTGCTCCGGAAATCCACTCATTGATCCCGAAGCATCAATGCAAACGATAAACGGACCTTTTTCAAGCTCTACCTCGTTATTATCTGGCTTTCTGGTGCGTACCTTTTTCAACGTGCGAGATTTGCCTTGCGTCTTGAAGTTCATTAGACGTTTATCCGCAAGATGCTTATAGAACACAACTTCTAACTCTGGATACGCCAAAAACATGGTCTCATTAGGCAAGAGCTTATTAAGATCATCTGACTCATGGATACCGACAATATCATCCGTGGCTTCATCACTGAGTTGCTCAACCATCTCAACATCTTCTGCTTGCGCTTTGTTGAGCTCAGGGTCATCTTGCTCATTAGCCATTCGTCCAAGTTGCTCGGCAATATCTTGCAAACCTTTATTCTTTTTAAGAAATTCGGCGTGGTTGTGCATGACTTTAAGGTCGGTCTTTGTCAACTTAGCCGATGCCATATCCCACAGACGTCCCATCGCAGCTTCATCGCCCTGCTCTGTCACGGTATCCATGTTTTGCATGGTTTCCATCCGTTGATACAAGTCGGCTAAAAACTTCTCTTTGCTTGCCTCTAGCTCAGAGATTTCGGCTTGTTTGATGGCATCCGCTAAACTTTTGTACCACAAATCACAGAAGAAACGAGGAAACATGGGGTTATGGACAGACTTGTTTTTTTCCAACAAACGTCTTGCCTGCATATAGAACGCAGAATGCCACTCAAGCTGTTTGACGACATCATTAATGCGCTCAAAAAACGTCGCTTCATCCCAATGAATCACTTTTTGGTATAACGCCAGTTCTTTCTGGAAACGTTCAGTCTCACACACTCTAGTCATCCGTTTTTTTACTGACCCTCGCCATTTCAATAGATGACTCTTAACCGCCGAACGAACGCCTCGTTTTTCAGTAAGCGCAGCAACCTGTGACCTCGCCATCAGATCGTTAACCGCTGAGTCAATCAAACCTGAATCAGCGATCATAAGCGCTAAGTTTAGTCCGTCTGCTCCGAGCATCCATGCCTCCGGGTTAATATCTTACGGGGTGACTGGGTGAATTTAATCACCAAAACGATTAGGCAAAAAAACCGCTAAGCCCTTTAATCCGAGCGACCGCTTTCTCCGCATCTGCACTCGTCGTTTCGAGTGTTTGAGTGACACTTTGTAAACTGACTTCCATCTCTGTTGGAATCTCTTGCTGAATAAAGCCGTGAGGCAGCGCACCATGGAAGTTAGAGCGAACTTGTCTTAAGTGATATTCTGCATGAGTGAGCTGAGTTAGCACTTGATCAGCCCGGGTGGTCCATTCTTGCAACAAGTTAGCATCAAGCCCTGAAGTGGTAACCAATGTGGTGAGAACAGAACGATTAGCAATATCTTTGATAACCAGATTGTTGGCCGCATCGACATCGAGTTTTAAGCGGCACAGATGGCCATTTTGATTCACATATCCATACACTTCACTACCACCTTCTTTGATAGCACGGCCGAGCTCATCTTTTGCAACGTAAACCCATCGGCTATCGCCTTTCTCATTCTCTGAAACTGACATATTACTTTGTAAAAGCACCAGCTTTACTAGATCGGTAGCGGCACCCACTTTATATGACTTTGCGTTACTAATGTCATATTGATAGATATCTTTTCTCAGCAGTCCCGTAGTGGATTCCATTGATAGCGGCATCGCAAACTCTGCTTCAATTTCCTCTTGAATATCGGCAAGTTGCTCTTTGCCCTCTTCAATCTGTTGAAACACTTCTTGTTGGTCAAAAGCATGGTTCAATGCAAAGTCGCGTACCACATTTCGAACGATCTCTAACGATTCCGGACTATTCCACAAACAATCTTGTAATAACAAAAGGTCTAGTGGGTTGACGCTATCTCGCCCATTAAAAAACGCACTAGCTTTGAGCAGTTTCACCGCTTTCTTCCAGCGGCGGTCAGAAACATATAAGTCCGATTCAGACAAACGACCCTGATTTTCTTCAGCAGCACTCTCAAGTAGCGTTTTTAGTTGATATAACTTTTCAAACACAGCATCGGTAAGTTTGACACCGTCAAGTTCGCGCTGCCACTGATGATACTCTTGATCGGTAATAGCAAGACCGTCTGGTATTTTTGCCTCTTCTGGTGTGCCGACAGTTAACATCGATTTGAAGTTCTGTTTATTTTGAATACGATTGACGAAAATGCGCACCAGCATGCGATCGTACAACGCTTCTAATCCGCTGTCTTCGTCAGGTAATTCGTTCGAGGCAGATACCAGTAGGCGCATCGGTACTCTTTCTATATCACTGCCGTTTTTGAACGTTTTTTCGTTCACGACCGTTAATAACGTATTCAAAATGGCAGGGCCCGCTTTCCATATTTCATCTAAGAACACGACTTGTGCGGTTGGCAGGTAACCCTGAGTTAAGCGCAAATAACGACCATGATCTTTGAGTTCTTGAATACTAAGGGGGCCAAACACCTCTTCAGGTGTTGAAAAACGAGTCATTAAGTATTCAAAATAACTACTATTATCAAACGCTTGAATAAGGCGCTTCGCGATTAGGCTCTTTGCAATTCCAGGAGGGCCAAGTAGGAATACACTTTCCCCTGACAGCGCCGCCAGCAAGCACAGCTTGATCGTTTCTTCTCGTTCATAAACACCATCTGAGAGTGCTGAGGCGAGTTTATTAATTCGTTCAGATAACAACGCTTTATCAGCGTGGGAGACAACCGTGGGCTTAATCATGCCTTTACCTCTGTGCACAAAACAGGAATGCATAAATGATTTTATACATTTGTTATTATTATGTTACAAGATTTTTCATCTATGCCTTCTTTTAAGCATGACGGCTTAGTTAAAATTATCAAGCTGATTTTTATGAAGTTTTGTCACCAATAATGGAATCACATCGCTAGGATGATTAGCCAAAAGTATGAGAGAGCGCTTGTTTTGCTCTTTGGAACTGAAACGTTGGTTTCTTTATTAGTTGACCAACTAAACTAGGATGGTAACGCCATTGCGTATCAAACAAACCGAGTACTTCCGGATTGCCATATTTCGATAGGCAGAGCGAATGAAAGCGATTGTAGCGGCCTTTTAGCGCTGCTACTTTGTCTGTAATTTCTTGTTCTTGCTTAGGGACAATAAAATCTGAGATCACTAACAAATCGGCATTTTTGTATTGGTCGCCTTGCATCATTTCTACACAATGGTTCAACACTTTTCCAAGGTCTGTACCACCTTTAAATGTATAAGATAAAAAATCGCTCGCTTCTTTCAGACCACTAGTGCCTGTTAAATCGTAACTAATGAATGTTGACGAAAACAAAATTACATGACATTCACGTTGCTGCTGTGCCGCCATTTTCATCAATGAATACGCCATCGCTTTTGCCGACTTTTCTGGAGCGCCCTGCATTGAGCCTGAAACGTCTATTGCTATCAGCATTGGACCTGTCTCTTTTGTCGCTTCACCGGTTTTTTTCTTCGGTGAATGCAACTGGCGTACTGTTCGTTGTTTCCCTTCCGATTTATAAGTTAACAGGCGCTTCTCCACCAAATGCTGATAGAAAACCGTTTCCAACTCTGGATAGGCCAAGTACATGGTTTCGTTAGGTAGAAGATTGTTAATATCGTTACTCTCGTGAATACCAACAATATCATCGGTCGCAAAGTCCGTTTTCTCTTCGACCACTACGTCATCTTGGGTTAACACCTTATTTAGCTCTGGAGCGTCGACCTCTTCAGCCATGCGTCCCAATTTGTCAGCGATATGCTTTAACTGCTGGTGATTCTCAAGGTATTCAGCCGAGCGCTCTATATGTCGCCAATCCTGTTTTGTAAGTTCAGCACCTGCTAAATCCCAGAGTCTACCTAATTTGCCCTGCTCGCCCCCTTTCTGCAGGTTTTCCATATCTTTTAGCGTATCGATTTTCTGATACATCTGCTTTAAGAACTTAGATTTTTGCTGGTCAACGGTTTGTTGCTGTTTCGATTCAACTGATTGCTTCAGGCTTTCATACCATTGTTTACAAAACTGACGAGCAAACAGTGATTGAGGATAGGCATCAATGTTACTCGCTAGCTGACGAGCTTTGGGCAAAAATGCTGAATCTTCGGGAAGTTGGTCGATGAGACGACTAAGTTGGCTATCAAACTCTTGCTCGGTAAGGTAGACAGCGTGCTGATAGAGTTCAAGTTCAGATTGCAGAGAAACGGTTTCTTGTCCCTTAACGAGTTTGCGTTTAACCGACTTCGACCATTTGGCCATAGAAGCCGTGAGACTCTCTTTCAATCCTTCGTCGTTGCCAATGGATAGCAGATCGGTTTGCTGCATGATGTCTCTCACTGCAGAATCAATGATCCCTGATTCTGCCACCATCATCGCCAAATTTAGACTGTCTGCCCCAAGCATCTCACTACCTATAAATAAACTTCACAATTACGTAGACCTCTTGATATACCTAACTTTTTCATAATGTTACAGACAGGAAATCCTAGTTTTCATTTTCGATCATTACGAAATAAGGCGTTTCTTTCATTATCCATCGACATTTATGTCACGTTATGGTCATATTGATGACTCGTTACGTACACCTTCTACGTCCTTATTACTCGCCATCAACGGATGATTTTATGGCCCAAAGAACTATTCACCAGTGGAAATCTATCGCTCTCGTAGAAGAAGACATTGAATTACCAAACCAGAAAAACATTACCCATACAACTATCAAGCATCCCGGTGCAGCAGTTATTCTGCCTGTCACCAACTCTGGAGACATTCTTCTTCTCAATCAATTCCGACCTTCTTTAAAAAAATGGCTGTTGGAGCTACCCGCTGGAACAATGGAGCCAGGTGAAGATTCGGCGACGTGCGCACACCGTGAGCTCATAGAAGAGACTGGGTTCGAAGCCGGTACGTTAGTGTCGTTGGGGCAGGTAACGCCGCTGGCGGGGTTTTGCGACGAAATACAACACCTTTATCTTGCCAAAGATTTAAAACCAAACCACAGCTTTTCCTGCGATGAAGATGAAGTTATTGAACTGGTGACCATGTCGAAAGCACAATTACAACTAAGAATCGCAGATGGTCACATCACAGATGCCAAAACAATAGCGTGTTTAAGTAAAGCTACGCTATGCGGATACATATAGGAGAGTATCAATGGATTTTCGCTCAGACACAGTTACCCAGCCAACCCCAGCCATGCGCGAAGCAATGGCCAATGCACCTGTTGGTGACGATGTTTACGGAGATGACCCTACGGTCAATGAACTAGAGCAATGGGCGGCAGAGCGACACGGTTTCGAGGCAGCACTGTTTACTACCTCTGGCACTCAGGCAAACCTACTGGGTTTAATGGCACATTGCCAACGCGGCGACGAATACTTATGCGGTCAACAAGCCCATAACTATAAATATGAGGCTGGCGGTGCTGCCGTACTCGGTTCTATCCAGCCACAACCTATAGAGAATAACCCCGATGGTACGCTTGATTTTGCTAAGTTAAAAGCGGCGATAAAACCTGACGACAGCCATTTTGCACGCACTAAATTACTCAGCCTCGAGAATACTATTAATGGCAAAGTTCTGCCTTTATCTTACTTGGCTGAAGCAAGAAAATTCGTTGATGAAAACGGTCTAAGCCTACATTTGGACGGCGCTCGCGTATACAACGCAGCCGCGGCACTCGACGTTGATGTCAAAGAGATTGCTCAACATTTTGATTCGATGACGATCTGTCTTTCAAAAGGTTTAGCCGCGCCAATCGGCTCCCTCTTACTTGGCTCAAGTGCATTTATCGAGCGGGCAAGACGATTACGTAAAATGGTCGGTGGTGGCATGCGTCAAGCGGGTATTTTGGCCGCCGCAGGAAAGCTGGCGCTGACAGAACAAGTTGCTCAGTTAAAAGTAGACCACGCTAATGCCAACAAACTGGCGCTTGGGTTAAACGACATTGCTGGTTTTCATGTAAACACCAACTTTGTGCAAACGAATATTGTATTTGCCAAGCTCGATGATTCTATCAATATCAATGCCGTTGCAGAATCGTTATCTATAGACGGTATTACCATTACCCCAGGCAACCCAATTCGATTCGTTACTCACAAAGACATCAGCAGCACTGACGTTGATACATTGCTTCAGAAGATCAGAACACTCGTTGGTTAATTAGCATCAACCCAACACAAAAAGGAGAACGTTGAGTTCTCTTTTTTGTTGGAACAAGTTGAGTTTGGCAAATAATAAGTTCTTGAGGTTGACCTTAGGTAAAGCCTTATGGTTTTGCTAACCGCAGTTAGAGACATCTTTATGAAACACAAAATATTAGCCGTTGTCGCTTTAATGGCATGTTCGTCACTTACTCATGCTAATGAGTTTGGAAATCCTGAGCTAGGAGAAATGAAAGCGCCAAGCTGTATTTTCTGCCATAACCCTAATGGCGCGCCCAACCATGCTGACTATCCAAATCTTAACGGGCAAAACTCGCTCTACCTCTTTAATGCAATGAAGGCCTATCAAAATGACGAGCGTGAAGGAGCAATGGCAGCGCTTATGAAAGCGCAACTTCAACACTTAAATGAAAAGGACTTAAAAGACATCGCTGCATTCTATTCATCCGTTAAATAACAGCGCATGTATTCTCTTTTAAATAGCGCAGTAAATTAGAACCCCTCTAGATTAAGGGGCACCTCTTTACCGAGCCAATACGCATAAGTCGTGTGATCAATCAGATCATCCCCCGTGTCGGCATGAACTAAAACACTAAGCTCGCCTCTCGCATTGTCTAGCCAAGGGATAAGCGCCTCAAAATCTTCACGAAAGAACAAGATCTGGAAGCTCCATTTGGTATGAGGCCCAACCGGTTTTTGATGTACACGGCCGACATGCAAACCAAACTTTTTTGTGATGGTCTCACTTAATGCAGTAGCCTCTGCTAAAGAAGACTGCTCAAAGTAGACGTGCGCATGATATTTATCATGCAGGTTTTGGGGCTTTTGAGGTGACGTCATCGGATTACTGTGTACCACGATTACAGAGAAAATAATGACGAAATTGTAGCTGATCTCTATGCGAAAAATAAGGGCAGAAGTAAACTTCTTGCCCTTGTTTTATATGAGGTTAACTAACGCTTTTTACCACGATTCGCATGAATCTTAAGCTTAGCTTTCATCTTGCGCTTATCCGCTCCTCGACTGTTTCGTCGCGGTGCTCGATCAGGGTCAATCTCAGAAACTGGACTTGGTTCAAAACCTGCCAACCACTCTTGTGGTAAGCGAGTATCTAGTAAACGCTCTATCGCTTCTAGAAGGTATTGTTCATCGTGGCTCATCAGAGAAACAGCGAAGCCTGCATGCCCCGCACGACCGGTCCGGCCAATACGATGGATGTAGTCTTCCGCTTTATAAGGCAGCTCAAAATTGACGACTTGTTCAAGCTGTTGGATGTCTAACCCGCGAGCTGCAACGTCTGTCGCTATCAATGCTCGTACTTTTCCAGATTTAAAATCATCCCATGCTTTTTGACGCGCACCTTGACTCTTATCACCATTAATTGAGACCGCATTGATTCCATCAAGCTTGAGTTCTTTTGCTAGTGCATCGCTGCCCTGCTTTGTTTTGGTGAACACCAAGACTTGTTGCCAGTTACGAGAACCAATTAAATAAGCCAGCAGTTCGTGCTTGCGTTTTTTATCAACCGGATACACCATCTGTTTTACCGTATCCGCCGTTGAGTTAGCAGGCGTGACTTGAACTTCCACCGGCTCGTTCATAATTCGATGCGCTAAGGTTTTAATGCGCTGTTCGAACGTCGCAGAAAACATCATATTCTGGCGCTCTTTGGGTAAACGTTTGAGTATACGATTAAGATCAGGCATGAATCCCATATCGAGCATACGATCGGCTTCATCCAAAACAAGATATTCGCATTCAGATAAGGTGAGATTACGGTTATGCTGGTGATCCAAAAGACGCCCTGGCGTTGCTACCAAAATGTCAGCACCACCAACTAGGTTCTTAGTTTGCACGCCCATACTGGTGCCACCGTATGCAACGACCACTTTAAGTCCAGTGTCTTTTGCTAGTGGTACTAGGCTATCAAACACCTGCTGAGCGAGCTCTCTTGTTGGTGTCAGGACTAAAGAACGAATAACTTTTGAGTGAGACTCCCGCTCCCTTGGCTCTTGAGCAAGCTTGTGAATCAATGGCAACCCAAATGCCGCGGTTTTTCCCGTACCCGTTTGTGCACCTGCCAAAATATCCTTGCCATCAAGAACGTGTGGAATTGCTCGTGCTTGAATAGGTGTTGGCGACTCATAATGTAAAGCGGTTAAGTTTTGATAAATGGTGCTAGAAAAAGCAAAAGAATCAAACGACGTCACATTTTCGGAAGCATCAAGCATAGTCTTGTCTGTCATAAATTCGCCAACAGGTTGTATTTAGGGGGCGCGAGTGTATCAGATAACTCGACATTGGTTAACGTCATTATGTTCAAATGCCTCGTCTAGCCATCGATCAATTGAATAGCAGCGGAGTCTTTTACAACCTTGACACCCAAGTTAGAAAGATGAGACACAACGTCTTGAACATTTTCTGGGAACACCGCACGAGTGGCCGCTAAATTAAGGATCACGTTAAACTTGGCTTCAATGAGTTGTTCAATCGATTTTTTTACACAAAAGTCTAACGCTAAGCCACCTACGACAACGTTTTTAATTTGCTTATATTGCAAAAATTCGATGCCCCCAGTGGATAAAGTATCGGCTTGATCGTGGAAAAATGCCCCGTACGGATGAGCATCTGGATCAATACCTTTGTTAATCTGAAAATCATAGTCACGAACGGAGGGTAAGCCTGGTAATAGTTCCACGCCTAGAGTACCTACTACACAATGGGGATTCCATTTAATATCGACCTCAGGTAAACCAACAGGTTCGAGCATCTGCTCTGGTGTTTCTGCTTCCCAAAGAGCTCCCGGTGGGTGCATATCTCGCGACACCAACGTCACCGATGCTTTACTGTGGTTATTTTTAAGCTCCTTGACGATGTCCAATGCACCTACCACGGGTAACTCGTTAGGGCAAAGCTCACTAAATCCTTTCTGAGGGTCAACATCAAGGGCTGCAGTTTGGGATTTTAGAAGTTGTAAAACGGTCAAAGACATGGGGGTTCCTTCGCGATTTGTCTCGGATAAACACAGTATTGCTGCATATCATACTTAACTTATTTAAGAACTCACGATGTTTACGAATAACATCCTCACTTAACAGGATATTTGACAATTTTCTCAGCCTTATCTAGAGTGCCACTTCTTTATCAATCCTAGTAACACAGTAGGAATGCCGGATGTCAGGCTCACTTTTCAACGATCGTATTATTCAAAGCGCATTAGACCTAGACGTATACAAAATCAATATGATGTTTGCGGCGTTCACGCATTACCCGCAGACAGAGGTGCGTTATGAGCTCATTGTGCGATCAGAAGAAGACTTGTCTGACCTAAAAGCTTCAATTGAGAAGGAAATAAACGGGCTATCAGTATGTCATTTCTCCCCGGCTGATATCGCTTATTTACAGGTTCAAGCGCCTTATTTGAGCCAAGATTTCCTCGCTTATTTGTCAGGTTTTTCATTCAACCCGTTGCAGCAAGTCACAGTATCAGAAAACAATGGACAGTTAAGTGTGTCAATTAAAGGGATTTGGCACGAAACCACTCTTTACGAAACCTTGGTGATGAGTATTATCTCAGAAGTTCGCAGTCGTCATCGTTGGAGTAATATTCCCTATTCACAGTTTATTGACACCCTTGAGCAAAAAGTGTCAAAACTTAAAGCCGAGCTAAAGCAGCGATCGATTAGCAACCTTCAGTTTTCAGAGATGGGCAGCCGTCGCCGTTATAGTGCTCAAGTTCAACACGATGTCGTTCGCTATTTCAGCCAGCACGCGCCTGAGCTGATGAGTGGCACGAGCAATTACCACTTAGCAAAAGCATTAAATCTGACGCCAATTGGGACGGTAGCACACGAATGGTTTATGGCTCATCAAGCACTTGTAGAGCCAGCTCAGTCGCAACAAATCGCTCTTGACCTTTGGCAAACAACATTCGACGGAAAACTTGGCATTGCTCTGACTGATACCATCGGTATTGATGCCTTTTTACGAGACTTCAATCTTGAGCGAGCGACTGACTACGTTGGTGTACGTCACGATTCAGGCAACCCTTATGAGTGGGGTGATAAAATGATCGCTCATTATCAATCTTTAAATATTGATCCAATGTCGAAGATTCTGATTTTTACCGATGGCTTAAATTTCACGGATGCCCTCGATATCTGCGAGTATTTCGAAGGTCGAGCGAACATCAGTTTTGGCATCGGTACTTTCCTTGCTAACGATATGGGAGATTGGCATCAAAATGGCGCTCAATATCAACCCTTGTCTATCGTCGTCAAAATGGCCGAATGCAATGGTCGTCCGGTTGCAAAAATCAGCGACGAGCCTGAGAAAGCGATGTGTGAAGACGAGGTCTTTTTAGCTGAGTTAAAGAAAAGCTTTGGCGTGCAAAGCAAATTTGCGGCATAGCATCGCATTAGAGACCTAGCCGCTCTATTTCCATCCTTGAAGCCATTTATCGCTGTCTTTCAACTCGGTCCAATCAATAGGATACTCCTTGCGAGACAGCACAGCTTCAAGCTTGCACGACATCACCGTGCCATCTTCGTCAAACTTCACCTGTGACACTAAAAAGTGCTTTTCCCTCTTGAGTGGCTTGACTGCCGTCCATTTACTATTGGGAAGTTTTATTGGATTAATACGATTCATCGATAGCCCATCATCGTCTGTATATCACTAAAATTTCTTTTACGCTTAATAACTTGGATAAGTTCAAACAAGATTGACTGAACAAAACGAATCATTGCATAACCTTGGCAACTTTTATCGTTTGCGCTAGAACTTCGGGGTATAGCTCAGCAAAAAAGCCAGAGAATTCATGATAGTTCTGTTCCAACTGCAGGCCGCAATCTGCCAGCGGCGTCATCCTCATACTTCTTTGGGACATTCTTTCCAAGGCGTATTTGATGTTCGCAAGATCGCTGTAGGACTCTAGCCAACGCCCCCGCCACATATGAGCGGTCATCGCAATGAATCGCTCGGGTAACACTTCTTTCTCCCGCGTAATGTCCGTTTCGGCACGATCAACAAATTCTTTCAAGGATTGAGGATGATAGTCTTGCCAATGTTTGGCTAAACAGTGGTCCCAAAACATGTCCATTGCGATAGGTGCAAATCGTTTTAAGCTTGAGTCAAAGCGCTGTTTGCAGTGTTTTATGATGATGTGATTGTCGGTATAGGAGTCAACAAAGCGATGCAATTTTATTCCTTGGCTAATCTTGGCACTATAGGCCTTCGAAGGGTCTCCCTTTACAAAGTCGCCAAGCAGATTTCCCAGCAAACTGCTTTGGCAATGATCAGCGATATGCAGATGTGCTAAAAAGTTCATAACTCTCCGTTGCGTGGTGTTTGCTACATTGTGGTGTCTGTTATTCAGATGGTCAAATCGAGCAGCGTTGAGACACTGTCAGCACCTGCAGTGTAAATCTGACGAAACACCCAATAAAAACCTGATCTGAGTCATTCACTCGACACCCCTTGTCGGCGCATATAACATCGCGTCCCCTAGATTTGCGAAGCTTCATGACGAAGCTTTTGCTATTTCATATCGTTCGGATTATCAAAGGAAGTGTCTTTATGGACAAAGATCATAGCCTTAGAGAGAACCTGCTCGCTCTAATTCTTGGCAGTGCACTGGTATCACTTGGCGTTATCTTTTTCAATCAAGTAGGGCTACTCACAGGTGGCACCGCAGGACTTGCACTGTTTATCACAAAGGTGACTGGGCTTAGCTTCGGTCAAGTCTTTTTCATGCTTAACCTGCCTTTTTACATTCTTTCGGTCACACGAATGGGATGGCAGTTCACCATCAATACCTTTATTGCCGTGAGTATCGTGTCATTCGCGGTAGACCATCTCCATCATGTGATCCAAATCGCCCATATCGAACCTATCTATGCCGCACTTATTGGCGGAGGGCTCATCGGTATCGGCATGCTGGTCATCTTCCGCCATAAAATGAGCTTGGGTGGCTTTAATATTCTTGCTCTGTTCCTGCAAGAGCGATTTGGCATTCGTGCAGGTAAAGTTCAAATGGCGCTAGACTGCACTATTGTCGTTTTATCACTATTTGTGGTCGATGTTTATCTCATCGCGCTATCCGTTGTCGGCGCGATAGCAACCAACCTCATTTTAGCAATGAACCACAAGCCGGGGCGCTATCAGCCTCTGCCGAGCCAGTCTTAGAACTCGGTTTCTAAGCGTCGTCCGGGCTAGGCTACGATAAAATCAAATTGAGCGCGTGCGCTTCCTGTCACGTCTTTGACGTCGATTTGAAGTAGCTCACGCTCACTCCCACCCCACCACTCCGTTCCTGTTTGGCCTTTTAAATACAATTGTGTCGTCAGCAGTTCTTTGTGGTTGTGCCATAGTTTGACATGAATGTGAGGTGGTCTGCCGGTGTACGGTACTGGGTATAACGTAGTAAAACTGAACCGCCCCTCTTCGTTTGATTCAGTCGCGCCATAACCTGCAAAACTGCGGTCAAATCGCTCTACGCTAGGCTGTCTCGGGTGGTCATATACCCCTGCACCATCACATTGCCAGATTTCCACGCGAACTTGCTTTAAAGGTTCACCCTTTACCGTTTTTACTTGGCCAAAAAGCTCGAGGGTTTTGCCTACAAGCGTTGATGGATTAACAATGAGGTTTGAGCGAAGTGGAATCGTGTTAACAGGATAAAATGGACCTTGTGCCTGTGAAGGCGTTTTGGACCAGCGTGCCTTAGCTAACACTGGCCATGCAAACCACACTGAGCAAACGGTTAGAAAATCTCGTCTTTGCATTGTACATTCCTCCACTTCTGGTAAACCAAGTGTGGCGCACGTTGCTCGGATTGCGAGTTTTTCATTACGTTCACATGTTAAGTTTTTACGTAACGGCACTCGTTAGAAGAGGTGAGAAACCAAAAAGCCAGTAGTGAACTACTGGCTTTTTGGTTTCTCAACGATAGTTATGCAAGTGCAAAATCAAGAGAACGTACTTTTTGTTTAAGCTCTGGAATCAGCGTAGAGCTGGCGCTGAATTTTCTCAGCCCAAGACCTATCAATAGTTCTGTCGCTTTTACATCCCCGGCCATCTCACCGCACATACTGACCGAAATGCCGGCTCTGTTTGCCGATTGAATGGTCAGTTCGATGGCTTTGATCACTGCCGGTTCAAAGTAATTAACGAGCTCGGCGACTTCGGTATTCCCTCGGTCAGCAGCCATAACATACTGAGTCAGGTCATTAGTACCGATTGAGAAGAAATCGACCTCTTCCGCTAAAGCGTCCGCGTTGAACACCGCCGCTGGCACTTCAATCATAATACCAACCGGCAAAGTGGATTCAGATATGCCCAACTTTTCACACTGTTTCGTGATCAGCGCTTTCACTGCTTTCACTTCCGCAACCGTTGCAATCATTGGAATCATCAATTGAATATTAGGTTGCTCTTCATAAGCTCTTAAAATAGCACGCAGCTGGGTTTCAAATAGCGCTTCATGCTTCAAGCAAAGGCGCACGCCACGCTGACCCAAGAACGGGTTTTCTTCTTCCGGCATCGGATACGCTGCAAGCGGTTTGTCACCACCAACATCGAGACTACGAATTGTAATTGGCTTGTCGCCAAACGCCGCTGCAATCTCTTTGTAGACGATATATTGCTCATCTTCTGTTGGCAGCTCCGCACTTTCTTGGAACAAGAACTCGGTGCGGAACAGACCCACGCCCTCTGCACCATTGGTTATCGCCGCTTCAACATCTTCCGGGCCACCTATGTTCGCAAGTGCGTGAATCGTTGTGCCATCTTGGGTCACTGCTTGTGATTGAGCGTGCTGTAACGCAATTTCTTGCGCCGCAAGCCATTCGTGACGCTTGCTATTGAGCTCTTCTTGAATCGCTTGAGTTGGCGCAAACCACAATAGACCACTAAAGCCATCTACCGTAATGATATCGCCTACTTTCACTTGTTCAAGACAGCTTTGTACTTTAACGATCGCAGGAATTCCCATCGCTCTGGCTAGAATAGCGCTGTGGGACGTTTTACCGCCTTCAGTTAAACAGATAGCGACGACTTTCGACTTATCAAGACCTGCTACATCAGAAGGCATCAAATCTCGCGCTAGTAGAACACTTGGCTCAGCAATGGTGATCGCCTTTGGCTTCTCACCCGTTAATGACAGCATCACTTGACGACAAATATCATAAACGTCCGCTTCACGCTCGCGCATGTATTGGCTGTCTGCCGCTTGGTATTGTGCCGCGAGCGACATCATCACATCCATCCACGCTTGTTCAGCGATTAACTCCGCTGACACTTTTGCTTCTGCTTGAGCGGCAATTTCAGGGTCAGCTAACATCATGGCATGAGCAGCAAAAATATCACCATGAGGGAGCTTAGCTTGAGCCTCTAGATGTTGTTTAACGTCGGCAACAGCATGTTTCAGCTTAGCAACTTCTTGTTGTATGTCGGTAAATGGACGCGACGGAACCACTGGCATTTCTTGAGTAAAGATGACCGCTGGGGCAGTTACGATGCCGCCATTGACACTAATACCAGCCAACGCACCTTCAATATCGTTTGAAATGGTTGGAGCTTCTTCCAGTACCTCTTGAGCCGTAACGCCTTTCGCCACTTGTTCTGCTTCGCCAAAGTGATCATTAGCAAGACCAATAAACGCCTCTAGTGCTTGCTGGGCATCACTACCACTGGCATAGAAGGTAATCGACTCATCACAACGAACACCCAATTTGGCAATACTATTCAGACTTTTAGCACTGACTCTTTGCCCTGCTTTTTCTAGATACATATCACAAGAAAAAGGCGCTAGACAGCCAACGATTGCCGCTGCTGGTCGCGCGTGGATACCGTGCGGGTTTTTGACGTCCCATTCAAAGCTGAGCGCATTCACATCGTCAGCAAGCTCAGGAACAACATTCACCGCCTGCGGGGCGTTCTCTTCGCCTAGATGTTCTTTTTTCACGTCTAAAGCACTTGATGCTTCTGCGATAACCGCTTCAATGGATAAACCAGCGGCGGCGGCAACTGACGCAGCCATTGTACCTTCGACGATTGGCGCAGAGACTAACGCGACTTTGTCACGAATCTCATCATCCAACAGCTCCAATGCCATTTCAGTACTCAGTAGCGCACTACCCAAGTCCATAAGAACAACTGCGCCATCTTGGTCACAGACCTGTTCAATCGCACCCATCACGGCGATGGCATCGGTGCCGATTGGGTTCTCGGGATCATCTACCCCAGCTGCAATCGCAATATTAGCTTTGCCCTGCGTCATTTGAGTGGCCAGTTCGGCCACTCCTTCTGCTAATAGGCGGCTATGCGATACTACTACAATGCCTACCATGCTTACTTTCCTGCTATCGCCTGTCTTAGCGCTTTAATCATAAGAAGTGATGACGTCGCGCCAGGGTCTTGATGACCGATACTACGCTCACCTAAATAGCTTGCACGGCCTTTCTTCGCTTGCATTTCAATCGTTGAAGTTGCGCTTTTCTCTGCGACTTCCACCATTTCATCAAGTAGATGGTCTGGGCTAGTACCGTTCTCTAGAGATGTTTTCATCTCATTAAGCACAGGTAACCAGACATCACACATCGTCTTGTCACCCTGCTCCGCTTTACCGCGTGAGATAACGCCATCAACACCGCTCTTGAGATCATCAATCAGCTCTTGAAAGGTCAACGATTCACGGCTTCCCACCGAAGCAGCTGTACGAATAAATAGTGTACCGTAAAGCGGACCACTCGCACCGCCGACGCTAGAAAGCAGAGTCATACCGGTGTTTTTCAAGATCGCTGAAATATTTTGCTTTTCAACGTTCGGTAATGTTTCTCTTACTTTTTTGAAGCCACGGTTCATGTTAAGGCCGTGGTCTGCATCACCAATATCACGATCAAGATCAGTGAGAAAATCTTGGTTTTCTTCGTACGATACCGCGCAAAGTTCAAGCCAATTAATGATGTGTTGTTTTTCAATTTGCATGTCTAAATCCTCGGCTTACCACTTCATTGCTGCTGTATCTACTGGAGCATCGAATAGCTCTAGCATTTCTTTATCTGCTTTTAGAAGTGTGATTGACACGCCTTCCATGTTCAGTGATGTACAGTAGTTACCTACCAAGTTACGAGCGATGCAGAACCCTTCTTTCGCACAGTTTTGAGCAAGACGGTTATAAACGCCGTAAAGCTCAGACTCAGGTGTTGCACCAAGACCGTTAACAATCACGATGTAATCATGATCCGTTTCGAAGTTCTCGATTGTAGACTCCACTTCATCCCATTGGCCTTCTACACGGTTCCAAATACGCAAGGTACGGCTGTAGGCAATGTTCTCTTTTAGCTCAAGGAACATCTTATCTACCAACTCATCAGCATTGGTGTATTTGATACGCGCAATGCCTGGTTCGCCGTGAATCCCTACACCAAACTCAACTTCATCATCTTCAAGTTGGAACGATGGTTTACCCGCTGCTGGTACAACACATGCATCTAGGGCAACACCGAACGAACGGCAATTGTTATTAATGCGACGTGCCAGTTCTTCACATTGCTCTAACGAATAACCTTTATCTGCTGCAGCGCCGACAATTTTTTCTACAAGAACGGTACCGGCAACGCCACGACGACCTGCTGTGTATAGGCTGTCTTTTACCGCTACGTCGTCATCAATCAGCACAGAACCAACTTTGATGCCATCAAAATGAAGCAGCTCTACAGCTGTCTCAAAGTTCAACACATCGCCTGTGTAGTTTTTGATGAAGAATAAAACACCTTCTCCCGTATTCACTTGATTACCACATTCGTACATTTGGTCTGGTGTTGGAGAGGTAAACACTTCACCTGGGCAAGCACCGGTCAACATACCTTTACCAATAAAGCCCGCATGCAATGGTTCGTGTCCTGCACCACCACCAGAGACAAGCGCAACTTGTCCAGGCGTTTCTTCATGCCACATATAGCGAGGCTCGTAGTTTGCTTTCAATTGAGGGCGAGAGGCCGCAAGACCTTCCATTTGCTGTTTTACAACGTCTTCAACACTATTGATTAGCTTTTTCATGCCATGTTTCTCTTTTGTAATTTTTAATGTTCGTTTAATTAAATTTGTGTAGGTTTGAACCTATAATATGAACAATTTCAGCACCGACAACGAAAAGAATTTACGTTCCAAAATGAAACATTTCGCTTTATTTATCGTTTCATTTTGGAACGTGAATTTCGCTATTTCGGCATTTTAGTGATCTACTCCAAGATATAAGCTTCCTGTGTATTCTCAGTAAAACTTGCTTTGCTAGCTATGTCATAAAAACAACAAACACAGTGGAGAATGACTTAGTAAACGCAGTCTCGATACCTATGATGAATCCAACGTTGAAACAAAGATAACCATTAACAGAAGGTCTGAAAAAATGGACAAGATTATTATTAGCCCAAGTAAGTATGTTCAAGGTGAAAACGTCTTAGGCTCTATCGCTAGCTATGTAAAAGCACTTGGCGCTAACCCACTTGCTATTGCTGATGAATTTGTAACTGGCCTGGTAGGCGAAACGGTAAAAGAAAGCTTTGCTAAAGAAGATATGCCATTAGCAATGGATGTATTTAATGGCGAGTGTTCACGTGTCGAGATCGACCGTCTTACAGACATCTGCGCGACACAGAAGAATGACGTCATCATCGGTATTGGTGGTGGTAAAACACTCGACACTGCTAAATCGGTTGCGTTCTACACTAAGATTCCTGTTGTGGTTGTGCCGACTATCGCGTCTACCGATGCACCAACCAGTGCTCTAGCGGTAATTTACACGCCTGAGGGTGAATTCGCTGAATATTTACTCTTCCCGAAAAACCCAGATATGGTTGTTATGGATACCAAAATCATCGCTGGCGCACCGGTTCGTTTACTCGTTGCTGGTATGGGTGATGCTTTATCTACTTACTTCGAAGCCCGTGCAAACATGACGTCTGGCAAGTCAACGATGGCTGGCGGCGCACTAACACGCTCTGCTCAAGCTCTAGCTAAACTTTGCTACGAAACGTTGCTTGAAGACGGCTTGAAAGCAAAAGTTGCTGTAGAAAATGGCGTGAGTACAACCGCTGTTGAAAACATCATCGAAGCAAATACATATCTAAGTGGTATCGGTTTCGAAAGTTCTGGCTTAGCTGCAGCGCATGCGATTCACAACGGTCTAACTAAGCTTGAAGAGTGTCACCACCTCTATCACGGTGAAAAAGTAGCATTCGGTACATTGGTTCAGCTTGTATTAGAAAATGCACCAATGGAAGAGATCAACACCGTTCTTAACTTCTGTCGTTCAGTAGGTCTACCAACCAACCTATTTGACATGGGCGTGAAAGAAATCAATAAAGACAAACTATTTGCAGTCGCAGAAGGCGCAACAGCTGAAGGTGAAACCATTCACAACATGCCATTCCCTGTCACGGCACAAAGTGTATTTGCAGCAATCCTTACTGCACACCAACTTGGTCAATAATATTGTCTCTGTCGTTATGAGAAACAAGAGCCAGCTTATGCTGGCTCTTTTTTATTCGGCGTGAGAAAGTTCCCTGATATTTATCCTTTGTTACAAGCTGTTACCTATCTTTGCATAATTCATTACTTTCCAAACAGTTAAGATGATTTCGGATAATTTTTGCTCACCTGTATTTGGCTAACATTTTGTCATCACAACAATTCTAAATACACAAAAGGAAGCAAATATGAATAAAACGATAACGTTCAGTCTCTCAGCCTTATTATTGGCACCTCTGCCTGCGATGGCGGATCACACTGTCATCGATGGTATGGACTTTGGTCCTCTTGCTCAGCTCGTCGGGAGCTGGAAATCAGTCGACAGTGGCGGCGTTGATATCTCTCCTGCGCAAGAAGGAACGGCACAAGGTAAAGGTGCGCCTGCAATTACTCCCTTTTATGAGACAATGACGTTTGAAGTCGCTGCCGATGCGGTTAACGCGAGCGAGCAAACGTTAGTTGCCCTGTATTACAAACAAGAAGTTTTCCGAAAAGCGGACGATTCTAAGTTCCATGATCAGCGAGGTTACTTCATCTATGATCAGGAAAACCAAATCGTTTATAACTCCTTTTGTGTACCACGCACAACATGCGTCACTGCAGAAGGCCCCGCTGGTAACAATATGACATTGGTTATGTCTTCAAGAGGTGTAGCCGAGTCCAATTTTATGAAAGACAAGGCCAGTACAACGGGCTTTAGCATGAATATCAAAATCGATGGTGACACGCTAACCTACTCACAGTCTACGATTCTGAGTATTTACGACGGAGAATTTGCTCATACGGACTCATCCGTACTTGAGCGAGTGAGCAACTGATCATCTTTATAGCAATCCTGTATAGCTGAAGCGCAGAGCTTCAGCTATTTTCATTATTAATAATCGCCTTCTCTCAGTATTAAAACCTTTCAACATCGGCTTATTTGCAATAATCGAACAAATCCCCATCGAATAGTCTCCAATAAGCGCAGAAATGAACTTGGTGACTATTAAGCACGCCCAGCGTATGGCAGAATGATCAAACAACAACGAAAGCTCAAGCCACCATTATTTGCAGTGTTAATATCAATGGTTGCAATAATTAGTAGCGAAATGAAGCAGCGGTTAATCCCATTTAGAGGAGATTTAATAATGACCCATGAAACAAAAACAATGGAAGTACCTGTCGCCATCGCAGATAGAGTACAAGCATTGATTGATGGCTATATAGCAAAAGAAAAGTTCAATGCCGAGCGTAAAGAGGTGGTCAACAACTTCCTAGCTATGGATGGACTGAGTTGTGAAATGGCGGTCTATAGCTTACCTCAGGACGAACTGATCAGCACACTTAGCTATGTCTATGAGCTCTCTGGTACAAACAGTCGCTTTGTAAAGAATATTATCACTCAAACCAGAGACAACCCGAAAAAAGTGCTGACTGATTCACAGCGTTCTTCGGCTAAAAGCCTATTATTCAACTTGCTCAATGATCCTTCAGTCATTTCAGCAATGAAGGAAAGCTAATTCGCTTATTTTCGGAATCTTTCCTGATAAACCCAAACCATACACGTCCACGCTCTAGTTGGGAGTTGGTGCTATTACTGACTTCCATTGAGTAATCGCTAACCTCTCCTACTATTTTGAACGTTCATAATCGCTGAATTTAGTTTTGCAGCAATAAGCAGGTGTCTTTTTTACACGCTTGTGATGACGATTCATGTTTGATTGGTCGCGAGTTTTCGATAGAGCCATCTATCGTCAGACCTAACTTGATTTAGGAAGCGATAAAACTCGCTCCAAGTACCGCAAAAACGGACCCACACCCTTTATTAAAACGTTTCCCATGTTGCGCTAACCACGGACGCAGCTTGTTTGCTAAGCGAGCAATCAGGTATTCAACCGCAAATTCCACCACCGCAAACGTCGCAGCAATGACCACAAATTGGTGAACTAACGGCGTAGTACTATTCATGAACTGGGGTAGAAACGCACCGAAAAACAATAACACCTTAGGATTAGAAACCGCTGCCACAAACCCTTGGATAAACAAACCACGCTTTCTTGTACTCGTCGTCTTATCAATATCTACCTCAGACGGGCTTGGACTATTCCAAAGCTTGTAGCCCAAATAAATAAGATAAGCTCCCCCTAGCCATTTTAAGATGGTTAACGCTTCTGAAGTGGCTAACATCACCGCGCCAACACCGAACATCGTCATCGCAATCACTAAGATAAAGCCAACCACTCCCCCAGAAATCGTTGCTAGTACTTTCCTTTTGCCATAAACCACACCATGGCTTAACGCCAGCATGCCATTGGGTCCCGGAGCTAACGACAAACACACCACACTAAACAGATAAACAAGCCAGACATCAAATGTCATTATTCATGATCTCAGTAAACAACTTATGACGTCAGTATACGAATCGCTAGCCTTTGGACTAGGTAATATATAGACTTTATACGGTAATTTTTAGACACTTCATTCACTCGCGGAGCGACTACCATGACCTCATCTGCGCACATCGATGTTCGCTTTCTACTTGTCGTTTTGCCTCAATTTAACATGCTTCCTTTTGGGGGATTTTTAGACAAACTACGGTTTTCTGCCGATGAAGAGGATTATAGTCAGCAACGTTACTGTCAGTGGAACGTCGTCTCTCTCGAAAAGGGTTTGGTTACCTCGAGCAGCGGTGTGTCGATTGAAGCTGAGTTCGCTCTTAAAGAGGCGCAGTTTGAACGCTATGACTATGTGGTAGTTTTTGGATCACGAGGTGCAGCGCAAAGTATGCAAAGTGCCGCACAATACAAACCATTGTTTAAGAAAGCCGCGGCGAGAGGAGCAACATTAGTCGCTATCGATAATGCCAGTTTCTTGTTTGCTGCCTGTCAACTATTGAGTGACCACTGCGCTGTTGTTCACTGGCGTCATGAACAGGAATTTGCAAGTGAATTCCCAGATATTAAGTTACTCTCTGAACAGCTCTACTGTATTGATAAAAAGAGAATTACCTGCGTAGGTGGCACTGCCGCGATTGAACTGGCCGTAGAACTGATTGCATTGCACAGCGGTCGACAAAGAGCGCTAAAAGGGCTTGCCGACATGTTCGTCGATGAAACTCGGCAAAATCATCATGGCGTAAAGTCCCTATCCATTGGACAAACCAACAGCTCTTACTCACCGCCTCAACTCAAACGAGCGACTGCACTAATGCGACAGTTGCTCTCTCAAAAACAAACCGTTGATGATATCGCAAACCGAATTGGTGTTAGCCGACGTCAATTGGATCGTTTGTTTAAGGAAGAATACGATACTACAGCGAAAGGATATTGGTTAAAAGTTCGACTTGGACATGCTCATTGGCGCATTAGTAACTCGACTCTACCTTTAAGCCGTATTGCCGAGGAAATCGCAATTGGTGATGTGAGTTACTTCTGTAAACAGTTTAAAAAACACTATGGTTTAAACCCAGCAGAGTTACGCCGTAGTAGTCAGCATTTTTAACCATCAACTGAATTAGTCTAAATGCACTCTGTCGGTTTTGTTTCGCTGATGTGCATAGAACTGACAGGCGCTCCCCAAATCGGTTTGGCCCTTTTCGTGTTTCAAACCATTTCCAAAATTTGCGTCATCCCCTTGAAAAAGGGGATCTCATCCAGCGCGTCGCGAAGCCAATTTACGTGACTTAATCGATTATTTATAGTCACCTACGCGCGGTGGGAGATTCTCACTTTCGTTAGAATGACGACTAAAATTGAGTGTAGCAAAAATGAAGGAGTATAGAGCGTTTCTGTTCATCTCTGAGCTCGCTGTTGTGGCTGGCTCTAATCTACTCCTTTTCGCGTTTCAAACCATTCCCAAAATTTGCGTCATCCCCTTGAAAAAGGGGATCTCATCCAGCGCGTCGCGAAACTGATTTACGTGACTTAGTCGAATGTTTTTAGTCACCTAAACGCAGTGAAAGATCGACTATGAATAACTACACATCAACTTAAGGTCTGCTCATCCAACCCATACTTTTGGATCTTACGCCACAGCGTCGTTCTGCCTATGTTCAGTGCCTTCGCCATGTCTTGCATCTTACCGTCAAACAGATTCCAAGCTTGAATAATGGCTTTCTTTTCTACTTCCTCAAGTGTCAGAATTTGTTTGCCACTTTTGCCCATAGCATCGTTAGAGTTGTGTTTAATCTCTTCAGGAATATCGTCCAAAGCAATCATATTAGAACTGCGATTGAGTAGAATCCGTTCCATACGACTTTTTAGCTCCGAATTATTTCCTTGCCAACTAAACTGCACTAACGCTTCCATTACTGTACGTTCAATAGACACCGCCACATTGTGACGTTTCTCATAGTTGGTAATGATCATCATCACCAACTGTTCGATGTCTTCCTTACGCTTTCTTAGCGGAGGAATATTAAGCTCATTAGAAGAAATTTCGTAATACAGTTGACGACCAAAGGAGCGCTGGGCCACATACTCACTGATATCAGAGGTAGTACTGGTAATCAGTTGAAATGCAACCGGAATCAATCTCTGACTGTCACTTCGGCTGACTAAGCCAGTTTTCAGCAGCTTTAAAATAACCGTTTGCAACTCTGGACTCAGATACTCTATTTTCTCCAAATACAGTGTGCCGTTGTGCGCCAGCTCGAACTTAGAGGGCAAACCATGCCCTTCTTCATCATCATAACCAAGCATTTCACGAATCATGGTTTCTGACGACAGTGAGCGGCAATTGATACTAATAAACGGGCCTTCTTTAAAGTCACTTTCATTGTGTATCGCCATCGCCAAGTCAGCTTTTCCAACGCCTTCTTCGCCAGTAATCAAGATGGGGGATTTAGATTTGATCGCGCGTTTGGCAACCGTGATGACATGTTTCATGCCTTTTGATTGTGCATTAAGATTAGCAAAGGTGTATTTTGCGCTCCCACCAATTTGCTGCTGCGCTAGCTCACGAATTTTGTCGATTGGGTGAATGAACAGTAATTTAGACCCATCGACTAGCGGTCTGAGAGTGATGATCGATTCAATAAATTCGCCACCAATCTCCACCGTCGTTTGTTTGCGACGAATCATCTTATTTTCTTTAATACTTGTCACAATAGAGGGCGCAAAACGAACAATAGAAAAGATGTCTTTTTCTATCACATCCAACGTTTTGAACTTCAGCAAACGTTCTGCTTGTTGATTTGCCATGGTGATACGGTTTTCATCATTCCATGCTAACAAGCCATCATCCATACACTCTAGCGTTGCATTGTGTGCGTTCAAAAGACGATTCATATTCTCCTGCTCGTTTTGAACATGTATTTGCAAGGCTATTTCTTTCGCACAAGAAGAGATAATGACATGGTTTTCTTTGCTGTACTCTTTGGCTCGCTTAAGTAGAGAAATGGTGCCTCTTAAGCGACCAAATGTATCAAAAATCGGTGCGGCTGTTGTCGCATAAGGGTGCAAATGACGATTGAAATGCTCAGCAGCAAACACTTCCGTTGGCATGTGTGTATTTAAGGTCAGGCTGATAGCGTTGGTTCCTATTTTCCCCTCAGAGAAGAAACAGCCTTTCTTCAAACCCAGTTCATTCACCTCACGCAGTAAATCGTCGTGTCCAACCGTAAATAGGACACAGCCGCTATCATCTGTCACAAACAGAATAACAGCTTCGTCACGCAGCAAGTCGTAAGTATCTTCAATGACAGTCGTTGCGCAGGTAATCACTCGCTCATTGCGCTTGATGAGTGACTTTAAGGTATAGCCTGAAGCAATATGAGGTTTCGACCAGTTATAAGGACTAGATTGCTTCGAGCAACGTTCCCACGACTCCAGAATAGGTGACAACATGAATTCAGGAGAAACCCAATGATGCTTCTGGAAAAAATCCCACTTCTTTTTGTTATCTTCTATGGACAGCATTGATAAACCAGACTTGTTCGCTTCCTAGCGAAACGGATAGTATTTGACGAGCGTACTGACTACATCGTGCAGACCGATCATTTTACTGACTAATGCTAGTTCGAGGAGTGATCTTATTCACAACACGTGAGCAGCTAAGCTACAAATAGCTATAACACTGATCTTAATCAGAATTAGGGAGAATTGACCGAAAATTGACTCAAGATATGATTGAGAACGACCGTTTGCACACCCCGTTTAATCAACGTCGCTTTTGAGTGGTAGTGAGGCTAATTAGAAATGTTGCACGTCCATGTGTGCAGAATAAAAAATGTTAAATCCAAACAAGAGCGATAAAGAGTAAAGGTACTGCGATTGACGCAGCCATTGTCACTAGAGTAAGCGCTTCGCGCATAAACACTTTAGATTTCGAATCGATAAGTTCGACCGGTTTTTCCAACACGATGGTTGCTGAGTTAGTCATAGTTTTGCCTTTCATTAGTGATGAGACGGAAGTCCACATTGTAATTTAAGCGGCGATTCTGAGCTTTTTTGTGAACCAAGTCAATATTGTGCCATCGTGAAGTCAGTGCCGTCGATACAGGAAATTGGAACTTTATTTTTTGCTTTCGCATCGATTTTCTCGCCATCAATCTCCTAACGACAGGTCGTAATAAGATCCTTGGGTGAGAATGCGCCAATTGTTAATAGCTATGCTCAGCAAGAACCCTTACCTATTGGCTCTCTATCGGCAGATTTCTCTTGAGATCTAACGCGATAATTTCTTCTCTTAAACCTTTTCTTATTTGCTCGTCAATCGCTTGTTTATACGGCGCTTTCTTAGCCTCAATCTCTGTTATCATTTAAATCGCAGAGGGAAGACAATTGGCATCTTTAAGTATTCTCATACCCATTCAATATTCTGCCGGTGTTTAAAATAATCCTCCGAGTCGATTGTTTTTCCTCTTTATAGATTGTTCTTTAACTCCCTGTTTGCTTAGCTTTACGCATCCAGCCACTGATAGCATTGTTTAGAAAAATCGATATTTAAACCTCCCTACTACTTGTGAGGACACTACTTTAGCCATTCAGCGCTAATTGCCGTAAAATACGTCCTCATTTTTGTTAGTAAGGTATAAGAAGTGACGCGAGATCAGTTTGAGCTATTGGCACCTGGTGGTGATGTTGAATCGATAAAAGCAGCCATTGCAGCGGGTGCTGATGCAGTTTACTGCGGATTAGATCGTTTCAATGCTAGAAACCGTGCGGCAAACTTAACGTTGGACAACTTAACTTAACCGGTGTGTTAGCACTAGCACATGCGAACAACTGTCAGATCTTTCTCACTCTCAATGTCTTGATTTTGGAAAGTGAAATTCCTGCGGTTCTAAGACTTCTTTCCCAACTCGCGCAAACGGATATCGATGGTGTTATCGTTCAAGATTTGGGGCTCGCGTATTTACTTAAGCATCACTTTCCCAACTTGGATGTTCACGCATCTACGCAGCTGAATACTCACAATGCGGGACAAATCGAATTTCTAAAGCGCATGACTGTCAGTCGCGTCAATCTTTCGCGCGAGTTGAATCTCCAAGAGATTCGCCACCTAGCGCATTTTTGCCACCAACATGATGTATTAATGGAAGTCTTCGTTCACGGTTCTTATTGCATCGGTTTTTCTGGCCTTTGTTATATTAGTTCTGCCCGTAATGGCGCTTCTGGTAACCGTGGTCGATGCAGTCAACCCTGCCGTGAACAATATGAAACGACCAACGCAGGCTCAGACTATCCTCTAAATTTAAAAGATAATTCTGCTTTTAATGACCTTCAAGCTCTCGCCGATGCTGGCGTCTATTCACTCAAAGTCGAGGGACGCATTAAGAAGGCTCATTATGTTTATACCGTCGTCGACAACTGGCGAAAACAGATTGATCGTCTTTGCCAAGGCGAAGCACTGTCAACAGATACCACCGAGCTCTACACTGTCTTCAATCGCGATTTTTCTAACGGGTTCTTACAAGTTGACTACGGAAAAAACATGTATATCAATAACCCACGCGACCATGCAGTAACGCACTTTTCAAAGGTTTATCAGTGTACAACCACCGATGATATACAGTCGGTTAAGCGTGGTTTATATGACAAGAAAACGGATATTATTGAGAATGTTGAGAGAAAAATCTCGGCGATGACGCTCAATACGACAAAAGCGGCGAGCAGCCTAAAAGGGGCGATTGAAGCTCCAGTGTTAGCGTGCTTGCCTGACAACCCAGCACTTGATAACACTAAGGGCCTATCTATCCTAATTTCATCCGCAGAGGACGCTGCGCTGTCTGTTAATACTGACGTTGATGTCTATTACCAACTTCCTATGGGGTTGCATGCTGAATTAACGTCACTTATCGCCCTGTTTGAGGCTAATCCTCTACTCAAGCCGTGGTTCCCTGCTATTTTAATCGGCGACGATTTTGAAACGGCAAAATTATTGCTAGAGACCGTAGCACCCTCAATCTTAATCGCTAACAACTCTGGTGTCGGCTTTCATGCTCAGAGGCTCGGGCTCAACTGGGTGGCAGGGCCTCATATGAACACGGCAAATTCTTACTCGCTAAAATGCCTCAGCGAAGAATATAAGGCTAGCGGTGCGTTTTTGTCTAATGAGTTGAGTAGTAAGCAGCTAAAACACATCCGTCGCCCGACAAAGATGCGAACCTTTTATAGTATCTATCACCCAAATACACTGCTTACCAGTCGCCAGTGTTTGTTCCAGCAGACCGCAGGATGTAAAAAAATAAAGGTAAACAATGGGTGCTTGAAACGCTGTAATAAACGCACATCCATCATCAATTTGAAAGACAATCCATACGTGATCGATAAACAAAGAGGTTCATACAACAGTCTTTATAGTGAGTTAAATGTCCTTAACTTAGCGGTAGTCAACGATCATAACGATCTGATTACCGATGTGTTTATAGATTTGCGAGGCATTCAAACAGAAACTCAAATCAGCGACGACAAGCCACTTATTATCAAAACATTTTTACAGTGGTTGGCCCAACCTGAGCATACGCACAATGACACTATCGGGGCGTTGATATCGCCCACGACCAATAATCAATATTCAAAGGGAATTTAGCCTCGTCAAACCAACGGTAGCACATTGTTACCATTGGCTTTTTACGTAGATTTACATTCATCCATAGCGCAAAGTGATAATAAACCGAGTACTATATCAGCCATATCTAGATAACCTCTTTTCCATTTCTAGTCTCCCGCTACGGAACCATAATGACAAACGGAATTCGCTACAGAATAATATTGCTTGCCTGCTTAATCATCAGTGTTGGCCAGTTGAGTATGGGATTGGTGTTTCCCTCATTACCTTGGATCGCTGCGGACTTTGATATTTCTCTAGATCAAGCACAACTGCTTGTTGGCATCTATCTGTTAGGTTTCGGTCCTTCTCAGTTCTTATATGGCCCAATTTCAGATGCGGTCGGGAGAAAGAAAGTCTTGTTGTCTGGTCTGGTTATTGCTCTGTTTGGACTTGTTACGATTCTGTTCTTTCGACATTCCTTCGAGGGAATGGTACTGGGTCGTTTTCTGCAAGGTTTAGGCACGGGATGTTGCGCAGTGCTCGCAAGAGCGTCGACTCGTGACCAATTTAACGGAGCGGACTTACCCCTTGCTATGTCTTATATTGCGATGGCCGCATCAATCACACCCGTGATCGCTCCAGTCCTCGGCGGGTTTATCAATTTCCACTCTGGTTGGAGTATGGTTTTCGTTTCTTTGTTCAGTTATGTTGCTTTAGCCTGGGTGGTGATCGCATTTCAATTCAAAGAAACGGTGGCCCAAAAGTCTTCGATCCCATCACCAAAGAAAATGTTATTTCAATATTGGCAATTGATACGCTCTAGCTATTTTATGAGTTTTGCTAGTATTAGCTGGCTCAATTTTAGTCTGATGATTACGACCGTTTCGGTGATGCCATTTATTATGCAAAATCAAATCGGAATGAACTCTGATGAATACGCGCTTTGGGCTTTGATTCCAGCACTTGGAATGATTTTAGGCACCACCATCTGTAACCGCGTTCGTCCATTAATAGGTACTAAGAAAATGCTGCTTTGTACCCCTATTCTTCATGGATTGTCGGCTATATGGTTATTCTTTGCTCCGCTTGAGCCTTTATACCTAATGCTCGGTCAACTGGTGATGATTCTTGGCAATGGTATCGCTCTACCCTGTGCTCAAGCAATGGTTATGCTGCCCTATAAGAAGCAAGCAGGTGCGGCGGCAGCGCTATCGGGTGGCGGACAGATGGTCGTATCATCCATCGTGAGTATGACACTGGTGCAAGTAGGACTGAGTCAGCCATGGCACTTAGCGATTGTGATTGCTATTTTTGCTGTTGTTACTCTTTCGAACATTCTACGCGGTTTTAACGTTGAGCAACCAGAAGGATGAAGTGGATAATCCTAACGCTCCTACTCAATACTCTACCTACGCTGGCAGCATAAAAGTAAAACCAATCTAGACTATTTTAAGAAACAGAACACTTGAAGATATTAGCAAACTTAAAGGCACAGCTACGAGGGGTGGATTAATGTGTTATGAATATTAGGAGATGTAACTGAAGAAGACTTGGAGCGTGCAGCGGGAATCGAACCCGCATCATCAGCTTGGAAGCATTACACCCACTCAATTTTTTATTGGCGAAAAATTCTAAAAATTTTTAATTTCAATGTGTTATTCAACCACCCCCTATCAAATCTCAACCCAATTTTTGACCATTTTTGATCGAATATTTTAATTTTGAGTCTCAGTTAATGTACACTTATTGTACATTTTGTGACTTAAACGAGTGTTTGAAATGTCTCATCTTTTGTCGAATCGTTCAAAAAATCGATTAGAATTTTCGATTCATAGTGCTGCCCTACCCGCCTTTTCGTTCTTTCATTCTCGGCAGTTTTGGGTGGATAAAGCGGTTATGCAGCAGTCGTCTTTAGATGAGATTAATGTCGGACTCACGCTTCAGGCCGTACGCATATCAAACAACAAAATCGCCATTATCTCCGGATTTGAATCGTTCAGTTTTTCATTAACAACACTGAAGCTCGTCGACTGCGAAGTACTTATTCACGATGAGATGAGTGATGTTGAAGTCGAGAAAAGAGCTTGGTTGGCCGTGTTACGCACCATGCTTTCCTCAATCGACAACAAATCAGCAGAAGACTTTCGTCGAGCACTTAATCAACAGGTGCCAAACACAATCATTAAATCTCTTTTTGATAAGAATAAATTGAGCCAAAAACAGCTCTCCGTCATGACACACTCTTCGAGAAGTTCTCTCGCTCAGCAAAACGCAAAAGCGCAAACCCTACAAACGCCGTCCAGTGAAGAACCTTCGATTTTTGAGCAGCTGTTACGGGAGACAAAACGAGATGTTTGAGGGCGTAAAAGAGCGGTTTAAACACAAGAATATCGAGCGTTTTTTGAGGAAACTCTTCCCATTCGATGAGAGTCACAATGCCCTTCTCGCAACCGAAGTCATTCGGCTATGTACCATCATCAGAGAAGAATATAGAAACGAGTTCCCCGAAATCCCCTTTCTTGTTTCAGAAGCCCAAAGAATACAACGCCCGCAAGTTTCGGCAAATTTGCACGACATAGTCATCTCAATTTCGAATAATAAGAATCTTGGTGTCCACTATCTGCCTGCTTTCTTGTCATCCAATCTTTTACTTACTTCCTATGACGGCAACAAATTCGATCAATACAAAGCGCTGACTTTTTTGTCCGTGGCGCGTCTTTCATTTATTGGCACGCATCAATCTAAAATCGAAGCAATCTGTAATGACGTCAGGTTATTTGCCAATGGTAAACGAGAAACGATGGCAGCTTACTTGCCAGACATTGAGCAACTCAATTTTCACCAGCTAGTAGAAGCGTTTAAAACTCTTGTTGATGAAGAGAATGAAGATCGTCCCCCGAACCAAGTGGTCGACAAACTTAATCACTATCGCCGACCCTATGAGTCCACTTTAAACTACTTGGACGGCTACAGCCGTAATGTTACTGGCAGCGAATTCAAAAAAAGTGGTCGCCTTGAACAAGGTGAACTCAAAACACTCGATGACGATGGTGAAGAGGGGTTATTTGAGCTAACACAGTTCAACGAAGGCCCCAAATCAACGAGTCATAGCTGGCAAAAAGAAGACCACCACGGTGAGAGCAGTCGAACGACAAGTATAGTCAGCAGCTATACCCATAATCAACCGAGCTATGCAGCTGGGGCATTGCATGCTCGCGCCATTCAAGCTCGTATTGAAAAGAGAGACATGAGTCTTGCTTGCGATATAGACAGTGCGACTATTTATGAAATAGGTGCCTTGGTTCGCTATTGCATGGAACAAATCAGCACCAATTCAAACACTTTGATGGCAGCCAAGTTATTGCTTGTTATGCTATTTAGCGGCAGTACCTACACCCAAGCAAAAAAGCTGAAAAGTAAACGCTCCTCGCACCGAAAGCTCGTAGGCTTTTGCCGAAAGCACAGGCTGCCTTCTCAAAAGCAGCGTGCTGAGCTCCTACCCCTTCTGAAAAAAACCTCGGAAGAGTTTTGGTTGCCTTTACCGCAGATTGTCTGTCAGAGCTTGAGCAGCCTTACTTTCAAGGGTGTGGAAGAAACGGAGCTGAAAGGGTTGCTCAGTTACATTAACAAACGGCATGTTACACATCTAACACTGAGAAAAGTTACATCCTATCTCAGACAGAAGCTGTCGCATGAAAATGTTGAATCGACCATTATTGCTTTGCTTACAGGTGAGCCAATTAACACCATACCTGCTGTGTTTTACCTACAGCTTTCTGATGGCTACCTACTTCAAACATACAACCGTTACTTGGACTTCCTATCACACTTAACCCCAGCTCCCTCCGCGTTAACTCTGTTCGATGAAGCTCCCAGCCCTTCATCGCTTGGTTCACCCCTATTTATTGAAACGGATGTCTTGTCTTCATTGTTTTCACACCTTCAGTCAAAACTGAACTCAAAGCAGCCAAAAGATGAATGCTTCCATAACAACATCACGATTTACACTCAGCTTATTCTTGCGATTGCATCAGGCTATCGCCCCGTCACCGGTTGGTTTGGAAAAATCACGCACCTATCGCTGCAAACAGGCGACTATTGGATTTCAGACAAAGAGTCCGGTATTGGTGATAATAGCCGCGTCATCAAGCTTCCAGACATCACGATTAAAATCCTCGACAACTATTTGAGCTATTGCAAGCGACGAGTATTACAGCTCGCCAACACTCAACCGGAACTATCACTCGAGTATAAACGTTTACTCACAGGGGAGACTCATCTCTTTTTCTACTTAAGAGAAAGTCAGTATGAGCCGTGTACACCATCAAACTACACATTTTTCATTGACTCTGTCTTCCCTCTCCAAGCCAATTGGGCACGGCATCACGCTCGGTCACTATTAACGGCAAAGGGCGTTGACACCTCAGTCATTAACGCCTGGATGGGACACATGAATCAATCGAAGCGCAGTTTTCACGAGTTTAGTACGCTCACCCGCCAACATATGGTGACGATCTCACACATCCTTAACGAACATCTGTTAGATATTGGTGTGGAGGCCACATATGACTGAGATTGGTGTTGAGGCTCGCCGTAAAAATCGACTGAACCAGATAGAGCGAGTCAATCAAAAAGCACAGCAAGTATTTGAGAAATATTTCCCGAACCCAGTCATAGTACCGAAACCAGAACGTTTTTATAAAGATTGGGCGAAGTTCATCGATGACATCACCCACATATTTGGGCGAATTGGCGATTACCGACGTGCCTTTAACATCGGTGTAAAAAACGTCCTCAGTTATCAAAAACTCCATAACTGGAAGGTCAGCCCTCCAAGTTACATTGTCACTAAAAAGTCACCTAAACCACTTCGCACGCTCGATTGGATGCAGAATGCTTGGAAAGGCTATGAGTTCTATCAACATTGGTACTTCAGTGAGCTACTGAAGTCGCCCACTCAATCCAAAGAGCAAGCTTTTCGGAATCTCATACTTTCGCTCATCTATCATAGCGGCCAAGCGAATCCTGATGTTGTAGACGCCTTCCAACGATTAATTGTTAGCTCAAACGTCAAAGTGGACCATTGGAATTACTCGCCTTTTATTAGCGTGACTATCGACTCTGAACGCTTTAACACCAATGTTGATGTCGCGGGAAATAAAGTTACCCAATTTCATTGCTACCTTCACCCGATTACGCTTGGCTTACTGCGTTTATGGAAACGGTGGCGGCGCCATAGTTGGCATGCGCCTAGAGATAGAGGCGAGTTGGGCACCATATTGACAAGAAATCAATGCGACCTGACTTTCAGTCAACTTTGCCAAACCTCGGTATACGTGGCAGAAAACCAATCTGATTTAGCGATCAGCCAAGCGCTCATTGAATACCAGGTGAGCAAAACAAAATCTTACGGTCTTCCGCCGAGCAATCTTGCCCGCTTGATTCACCCAATGGTCTATCCATTGACGGATATCGACTTTACCTCCGCTTCGGCTTCCTCAGATTCTGAGTTAAGCGCAAAGAATGCGACACCAATATCACAACACCTTGAGCTCTTTGACAAACTAAAAGCTTGTTTGCGCCCCAAAGGAACCCTCAAACCAGTGAGCAAAGCAACACTCAAGCAAAGCCTGGAAACGTTAATAGCGGAAATATCGAGTGAAGAAGCAATAAACCAGCGCTTACTCATCCAGTGGTATCGCCACAAGCTAGACTCTTGCAGTGTCGGCACCTTAAAAGCGTACCATTCGAGCCTAACACGCAAATGGCTTTACCTCAGCGAAAGATATCAACTGAATTCACTCAACAGTGAAGAATTAGAACAAATCTATAAGCAAACCATCGACAGCCACACGACAGTCAAGTCAAAGAAGTACTTTGCTGGTCGACTCAAAGACTTACACGCTTTTGCTGTGGAAGCCAATGTGCTTACGCCTATTTCGAGTGACTATTTACACACTGACCCTACGCAAGCCCATACTCGCGCCGCATTTGTCGATGAAGCACTATTCACAGGTCTACTTAACGGTATCTCTTCTACTGAGGGGCTAAATGAAGCCGATAAGCTGTGCCTTCAATCAATGTGTATCCTCTCCTATCGATGTGGTCTACGACTCAATGAGTTGGTCAAGTTACGAATCAAAGACATTGAGCCTTCCAGAATTGGCTGGCTTTCCATTCGAGACAATCACCTCGGTCAAAACAAAACCGCGGCAAGTTTACGTAAAGTACCGCTCTACCCAATGTTGCTTGAGCACGAAACCAAAATCATCAACGACTATTACCATATCAAGCAGGAACAACAGCTTGGACAAAAACACCCCTTCTTTTCGCTTGGTGCCGACGCAAAGCTTCCAGTAGATAGCTTTCGAGTGTCTATGCTTGTCGGGGAACTGCTCAAGTCCCTTTCCCAATTGAACTATTTTGTGTTTCACCACCTTCGCCATAGCTGTCTAAGTAGGCTGCAACTTATCTTGGAAGTCGATGACTTAAGATCACTATCCCAACAGTTATCCCCATACGATAGAAGCCAGCTCCAGAAAATCAAAGGCATCGTGTTTGGACGATCGGCCATGAACGGCTACGATGCCATCGCCGCTATGGCGGGTCATGAATCGCCACGGATGACCTTTGAGCATTACTTCCATTTTTCTGATTGGATCGTTGCTCAAAAACTGAAAGAGATCGACTTTTCACTTCCTCAAGGCGCAATGAGCCAAGTGGGCTTATTGCCTCAAAGGGTCCCACTAGAGAAAAGACTCAAACGATATGTCCTGCCTTACTTGATGAAAACGCTCGCTATTCAAGAGCTATCAACCAACATAGACAATGGTATTGTTCCCACGCTCCATATTAAAAAAGATAGAGAAGTCCAATCCTTTCCGATTTGCCAAAGTGCTCTAGAGCTTTATCAGCAAGGTTTTAGTCGTGAAGACATTTGTGCGAGGCTAAGAATCACCGACGCAACACTAAACAAGTGGATCAGCAATGCCAAACACATCAAAGCATTTTCCACGGAGTCGGCTGGTCAGCAATACTCCCGTCATTTTTCTAATGCCCGCTCGACAAAACTTCTGCCCTCAGCACTCAAAACTTCCATTGAAATCAAAACGCAGAATCAATACATAAAGGATTTGAAAGAACACTACCACCAACACCATGAAGCTATCGTCGATACCATTACGTATGCCCTCAAGCACGCCAGTGTTTCTCGCTCGGGTATTCATTTCAACTCACCCATTGAGTTGAGCAAGTTTCTGGCGACAACCCACTTATTTATCCCTAAGTCGCACTGGCGCGCGGCAACGCAATACCTCGATAGCAGCATAAATAAATCGGAATGGCTCGGTGCCCTCAAAGGTATTAAAACGTACAAGGAGAGGAAACCATCAGGTCGTAGTAAAAAAGCACAAGGGGCAGTTAGGTTAGAGTTAGCACACCCTGGGTCACGAATGAACAACCAGTCAAAAACTAAGCGGTCATCGCCACTTTTGCTGCATTTGTTCCATATGATGGGGATTATGATGATGAACCTAAATGGTGGGGATGAATCGACCTCCTAAAAGGAACACCTATTTAAGATGCTAGGTCTCCACTTAATGCTTAACGTCACTTTTGAAAGCAAAGAGATCAACCACGTGATCTGGGATGGTCGCTTTTTCTTGTGAAGTCCCATCCGTCATCGAGGCCGCGACCATTTCCATTTGTGCCTGGATTTCCGCTATTTTTGCTTCATCTTGAATACTATCTATCATTTGACAACGTAGGGAGGAGAAAAACGGACGAACTAGCCGCAATTCATCGTCGTGCAACTGACCATAATGGCTTGCCCACTGCAGGAACATCTCTTCATCGGGACAGAAGTAATCCTTACTTACTTTAGTTTTGCGAAGCAAGCTATTCACCCACTCGTCAAACGAAGCGGATTCAAACTCATTATCAGGCAGCGTACCCACTTGATAAACGCGGTCTTCGAATTGCCAAGCTACATCATTGATATGGCTTTGCACGCTGCGATCGCCTCGCTGGCAAAAATAAGGACGTGGATGGTGAGCAGGGAAGCAGTTAAACATCTCACGAAAACTGTCATCCTCGCCCCTCCCTAACTCTTCCATAAAGAAGTGAAGGTTGTTAAACAGGCGCTCGACAAGTAAGTTCGTAAATTCAAGCCAATCCCCCTTCTTCACGCCGCAAAATACCATCGCATAACGCGTATGTACATGCATTGCTACAATCACTTTTTTTCGCTGGACCTTGATGACATGCACAAGCCACTGTGAAATGGGCTCAAATACCAGTACGCGATGCCACTTTACCGCCAAGAGTCGCTGTTTACCCAGTCGGGAATCGAGCTATCACGAACCACTATGGCCAGGTGGGTTATCCAAGTGTCGGGATACAACAATAATGTTTGATCGGTTTTGCACTTAAAACTGGCATGGATGGCCATTTTTAAAGCTAAAGTTTGATCGTTTTTCAGAGATTTACCATTTCCAAAGAGCAAAAAAATACAATAGAGATTGATCGCTTTTAAGCTCGTTTTTGGACAATTATAAGCTTCGGAAAATCGAACATTAGCAATTAATGAATAACTTCAGGTATGGCAAAAGTCTCTTCTATCGGTGTCTAGTTTGGCTGGAACAGATCAGTCTAAGTATTTGAGTGAACTTAGCCGAGCAGACCACAGGTTAATGATTTAGCCCTCTGAATTTAGGGAGCAAAGCCCTTTTTACTATTCACCATTCCACAAATCAAGAAAGTTTATTGCACCGAAGCTATCTAGACTAGTATTCGTAACTTTATTATTAGGGACTAAATTTACTTCGGCATATAATAAGTAGCTATCAAAAGAAGGAACTTCAAATACGTTAAATAGGGACTTTCCGACGGACTTTTTAAACTCCAATAAATCACCTAAATGTTCATTTAGTTCCTGATCTAATGCATTACTGTAGGGACGAATCATTCCGTAAGCAACGGATTTATATAATTTATCGTCGGCTCGATCGACTTGGTTCAATACCCAACTAATCTCCTGAAACGAATAATCGTATTTCTTCCCAAATTTGCAACATAGTTTAGGCGCTACATCCTTCGCCACTGACTCGATGTAAGCCTTTTTATTCGTAAAGTCAAACATAGCATTGACCTCCTCGCTAAGCAGTGCACTATCAACCTGATTATTCAAACTGAGCCCGAATTAGAGTAATCTTATTGTAATATAACTCAATCACCATAAACTGTCGGATAGGCGGCACCTGTTACCAGGTGCCTCCCTCCTCAGAACCGTACGTGCAACTTTCACTGCATACGGCTCAAGCCTCCACAAAGGCACCGTTAAGCACCCAGTAACAATTACCTTTGCGATACACACACAAAGCTTTAAAACTGTCCCAATGGCCACTTAATGAGTAAGAAACCACGGTTCGTTGTCAGAAGACGCACTAA
>NZ_OANU01000150.1 GCF_900089835.1 Vibrio thalassae
CGTATTCAGAGAAGATGAACTAAAAGTAAAAGACCCAGATGGAGCTGCTCACTTAGCGGCATTTAATCGTGCTGCGTTGAACACGATAAAGCAGGATGAGAGTGACAAAGATAGCTTGGCTGCCAAACGTAGAAAGTCAGGTTGGTCTGGTGAATATCGCTCAAAAATAATATTTGGCTAATATTTATTCAAAGTGGAATCCCGCCCTGGAGTGTGAATGACATTCACTTCATAATTCAGGGAGGGGATTAATTGGCAAAGTATTTTTAGATATTTCTACTTTGCCAATCCTTGAGTGTTATTGAATTCCGAGTTCGCTTTTCAACGTCGCAATATGGTTGAGATCCATATTATGCACTTTCAACATCTGCTCGATTTGGCTAATACGTGATGTGGCAGAATCATAACGGTCACATGAATCTGACTTTGCATCCCAAGATGTGCCTTCCAGGAATAGATCACAATCCTTCTTCCAGCGTTTCAAGTTTGGAGTAAGCTGCGATTTTTCTTGTTCCAACTTAGCCACTTCAGCTTTCAGTTCTGCTTCTCGCTTAAATAGCTCTTGAGACTGTTCGAACATCGAACTTTGGATATCCGTTTTACGTTCCAGTTGAACATTCTGTTTTTTCTGCTGCGCTAGTTTCTTACCTTGAGCACTCAACTGGTTTTCGAGTTGCTGGTTATCGGCTTCAAGTTTGGAAATCTGCTCATTCAAAGCATCTACTTGTTGCTGATGTTGTTCCACTTTCTCTTCCACCACTTTGCGCAACTTTAATTGTGACTCTGACTCGGCTAAAGAAAGTTTTTCATCCAAGTTAGATTGTTGAGTTTGAGTTTTGACTAGTGCTTGCTGGTATTGGGTATCGAGCTCTTTATATCGCTGCTGCCAGTCATTTTGCGTGACTGCCGAGCCAATAAGACCACCAGTTGCTAAACCCAGCACCGCGGCGATACCAATATACAACCTCGCACGGGTATCTTTCTGTTCGATGACGACGACATCATCATTTTCGACCGGCTGATTTTCAGGTTGTTTATCCACTCTAACCTCTTTAAAAGTTGTTCATAGGTTTATCGAATTAACTCAGATATGACTAAGGTTGCTGTATAAATAACAAACGCAGACAGCACCGTAAGCACCACACCTTTCTGTACCTTCTCATTGGTTCTATATCGAAACAGTAAAAAGGCCAGAGCCACTAGAAACGCAATTGCAATCAATCGAGTCATAAACATCTCCTTTGCACTAACGGCTACATTTTAAGCAAAAGTAGTGAATTTCCAGAGAGTTAACTGTACTACTCATCACTTTAGCGTACAACTTCAATTCTAAAGTCAGAAAGGCGCGTTCGATACGACCTTTTCCTTGGGGGGAGTTGGCAAAAATAATTGCTATACCAAGCTCTTCGCAGGCTCGTTGCATCTGAGAGAAGTGGCAGCGTTTTGGTCCACCAAAGATACCCGCTCTATCGACATAAAGCGTCTTAAAAAGCCCCTTTTTTTCGATATAAGCCTTCATTACTTTGAGGCAGCCTTCCGTAGTTTCTGAA
>NZ_OANU01000093.1 GCF_900089835.1 Vibrio thalassae
CAGCAAGTCAATGTGGGCCTTTTCTGAGTTTAATTCAGACTCTGGATACACTTTTTCATATAGCGTTAAGGCTCTTCCACCCATAGGGATACTAGCCCTAAGTACTTGAAACATTTCCTGACCATTGATAGGAGACCAATCGACAATGACAAGAGGGTGAGGGTTATGGCCAACCAAATGTTCAGTCATGAACTCATAAAAATAGAGCCGATCACTATGCAAATAAGGGTTCCCAATTAACCTGTCAGCTCGCTTTATATCGTGCTTCTTATCTGTATCAGAACTATTTTTAAGACCACGACCAAGGTATGTGACAGTCACTCGTTGGTCACGCATTCCAGATTCAACAAAAGTAAAAACGGTACTAAGCCTGACGGAGTGAATATCAGGGTAAGCTGTTGCAATATCTTCTTTAAGGGTTCGAAGTACAGTCATTGTGATAATCTCATTTTTTGCAATGATTTGATCACATATTTGCCCAAAGGTCGATCCCTTACTCAGTTAAGACCAATATTTCGTGGGGATTCGTCAGAATTTAAAATATAAAGAACTACAGAACAAATTTTTCAATAGCTTTAGCGACACCATCGTCATCGTTGCTGTCGGTAATGTAATCAGCGATAGATTTGGTTTCAGGCATTGCGTTGGCCATTGCCACCCCTTTACCTGCGAATTCAATCATATGATGGTCATTTTCTGCATCACCAAAACACATAGTTTGTTCGTATGGGATATTTAAGTGATCGGCAATCACTTTGACGCCTTCACCTTTGTTGCTTAAAGGATTCAAAAACTCAAGGAAGAATGGGGCGCTTTGCACGATGGTGTAATCGTTATGATAGTGCGCTGGAATGTTGCCGATACCTTCAGTAAGCAGGGCAGGTTCACCGACGATCATTGCCTTAATGATTTCATGGTCGTCTTCGAGCTTATCAAAATCATAGATGGTGATATCCAGCTTATTTATTTCAGCTTCATGATTGGTGTAAGGGTTGGCTTCTGTTGCAATCAATCCCAATTCACGACTAAAAGCGTGGCAATGTAAACCGAGTTGTTTCGCTAGGCTGGCCACTTCTTTAGCACGACGACCATCCATAATTTTTTGGTGAAGTATTTCACCTGATGCCACTTTCTGTACAAAAGTCCCGTTAAAGTGGATGACGAAATCGTCCTCACCGTTCAAGCCAAGCTCATTAATCGCATCTAACATACCATTGAGTGGGCGACCAGACGCAAGTACCACTTGGACGCCTTGTTGCTTTGCAGATTGGATAGCTTGTTTAGTGCGTGGGGAGATTTTTTTATCGGACGTTAGTAGGGTTCCATCCATATCGATGGCAATGAGTTTATACACGTTACTTACCTAAAAAAGAAATAAATCAAACGTCTCTAGGATATGAAAAAGCGCGTTGCACTACCAGAGATTTAGTATGACAGTTTGTATTGAATTTCTTAGTCGCATCCTTTAAGGTCTGCTCATCTTATATAATTGGCATGATTTGATGAGCAATACTCGATTTAGAATCAACGAGATGTTTGAAACCATTCAAGGAGAGGGCGTATTTACCGGCGTTCCGGCGGTATTTATCAGACTTCAAATTTGCAACGTAGGCTGTTCGTGGTGTGATACCAAACAGACTTGGGAAGCAAAGAACGAGGATCAGCGTTCTTTTGGAGAAATCATCGCAAAGCAGGGTGATAGCCCAACATGGAGCGACGTCGATGCCGCAGAAATTGTGGCTATGTATCAATCGCAGCAGTTTAATGCAAAGCACATTGTGATTACTGGCGGCGAGCCTTGCGAGTATGATTTAACCGCTCTGTGCGATGCGTTCGAAGCTATTGGATGTCGTTGCCAAATCGAGACCAGTGGGACCTCAGAAATAAGAGTAACACCAGCAACCTGGGTGACAGTGTCACCCAAAGTGGCCATGAAAGGCAAACTACCGGTACTCCCTTCATCGTTAGAACGTGCGGATGAAATCAAGCATCCAGTTGCAACGCAAAAGAATGTTGATCAGTTAGATGAACTTTTACAAGGGGTAAAGCTAAAGGGTGATGTGGTTATTGCGCTTCAACCAATCAGTCAAAAGCCGCGTGCAACCGAGTTGTGTATTGAAACGTGTATTCAGAGAAACTGGCGTTTGTCAGTTCAAACACATAAATATTTAAGTATTGCTTAAAAGGCGAGGAGATATTGATGAAAAAGGCAGTGGTCGTTTTTAGCGGTGGACAAGATTCAACAACTTGCTTGGTTCAAGCACTTAAGCAGTACGACGAAGTACACGCAATTACGTTCGATTATGGTCAACGTCATAAACTAGAGATTGAAGTAGCAGAAGCATTAGCAAAGAAGCTTAATGTGAAAGCGCACAAAGTCATGGATGTGAGTTTGCTTAACGAGTTGGCGATCAGCTCACTAACACGTGACGATATTCCAGTCTCGCATGAGCTTCAAGAAAATGGTCTGCCAAATTCGTTTGTGCCAGGGCGCAATATCCTATTTTTGACATTGGCGGGTATTTACGCCTATCAAATCGGAGCGACAGCGGTCATTACCGGCGTATGCGAAACCGACTTCTCTGGCTACCCGGACTGTCGAAACGACTTCATCAAAGCGATGAACAGCGCTCTAACCCAAGGTATGGACAGAGAGTTTGAGATCGTCACTCCTCTTATGTGGTTAGACAAGGCTGAGACGTGGGCGCTGGCTGACAAGTTTGATGCGTTACAGCTAATTCGAGAAGAGACGTTAACCTGTTATAACGGAATTATTGGAGATGGATGTGGGGATTGTCCTTCTTGTGATCTTCGCGCGAATGGACTGAATCATTATTTAGAGAATAAGTCTGACGTGATGCGTTCACTAAACGAGAAGTCAGAATAGAAAAATAGAGGCTATTAAGCCTCTATTTTTTTGTGTTTATTTCGCGTTTAAGTACAACTTAGCGATAGCTGATGGTTCCATTTCTTTACCGTCTAGCTGGCTGTTCCAGTTGGTACCTATCAGCACACCATCTTCATCGAGCGTAAGTAGCCAATCTTCCACAAAGATATCAAGTGGGATATGTAGAACTTCAAAATCTGCCCACTCTTCGACGTTGTGTGTTCTTGCGTCTTCCTCAGACGACCAAAACGGCATAACCTCTGAGTTTTCGAACTCAGTAGAATCACACGCTAGCCAACCATCCTCATTACGTAAACCCCAAACAAGTTGGTTTTTGGTGGTTTCTTCGATAAATAGATTAAGGTTTTGCTCGATATCGGAGGTTAATTTACTCATGACTTTGTACTCTTAGTAAGAATTGTTTCAAGGTTAGCATGAGATGCTGAATATCTAAATGAAATAAAATAAAAAGAGCGCTTATATCAAACGCTCTTAGCTTATATGAACGAAGAATGAACTATTTGCCGATCGTGGTAAAGATGGTCCATTCTTTTTCAACTTCGCCTTTATAGCCAACCACAGACGCCACCACTTTTCGGTTCATGGCATGAGCAAACTCGGTATCACCAATCTCTTCTGGTCGTGTATCACCATAGCCAACGATAGTGAGGCGCTCAGGCGCAATACCGTGACCAATAATCGTTTCGCGAACGACTTCTGCACGGTTTTTTGAAAGGACTAAGTTCTTTTCTGGATTGCCGACGGCACTCGCGTAACCTTGAATTTCAATTTTGGTGTCTGGATATTCCTTCAGAAAGTCAGCCATTTGACTCATTTGTGTTTGAAATACAGGCTTGATATAAGAGGAGGCGTTGTCAAACAAAATTCGCAATGCCATGGTGTTCGACACATCAACATATTGCTCGCAACCGTCGTTATCTAGCGCTGCACCTTCAGGGGTTGCGATACACAAATCACGTGCATTAATGACGCCGTCGCCATCGTCGTCGATCAAGTCTGCCTTTTGAACGGCAAGTGGCGTTGGGATATAGTCATACTTGTCACTCTCTGACACCGTTTCTAAAGCAATAGAAGGCAGAGAAACAAGGCTACAAATCAGTAGTTTAGTTTGAAGTTTCATATTAGTACTCCACCTTCTCATTCCACTCTTTAGGTGTATCTATACGTAAAGCAGCAATGAGATCACCTGTGGCGTTCATTACTCGATATCGAGCAAATTGTTCAGCGTATTTGGCATCTAAATAACCTTTACGTGCTTCGAACAGTTCATTTTCAGTATTTAAAACATCAAGAAGAGTACGTTTGCCAATGCGGTATTGTTTTTGGTAGGCGACAACCGTATCAGAGGCGGAGTCGACGTGATCGGCTAAAAATTCCCGTTGTTGAATAGTGAATTCTAAGCCAGTCCAAGACAGTTTTAACCCTTCTTCTACCATACGATAGGTTCTGTCACGGAAGTCTTTGGCTTTGTTCAACTGATAGGCAGCAGCTTCTGTGCGATCTGAATCTGAACCACCGTTATACAGGTTGTAGCGCATGCGTAGCATGGCACGAGTCTCGTTATCAGTCCCAATATTACCACCCGCATCATCACGCCAATTGTGGCCAGCATCGATATAGAAAGTAGGGTAGTTGACGCCTTTAGTTTGTTGGTACTGGAAACGAGCAGAGTCAACATCTACTTGGGATACTTTGATGACTGGGTGATGTTCCATTGCCAGTTTTAGTGCGTCATCAACGGTTGGTGGAATTGCGACCTCATCCGCTCGCGGATATTTGAGTCCTAAAGGCGCTTGACCGACTAAGCGTTTAAACTGTGTATGGGTGTCGAAAAGGTTATTCTGCGCGGCAAGCAAGTTGCCATGCGCTTTTGCGATACGTGCTTCGACTTGAGAAAGGTCTGCGGTTGAGCCGATACCAGAATCTACCCGCTTTTTGATGTCTTTATAGATCTTTTTGTGAACTTCGAGGTTCGCTTCAGATAAAGCAAGAATTTCGTATGCTTTGGTGGCGTCAAGGTAGATTTGAGCAACTTCTAAGGCAATGTCAGAGGCGTCAGCGAGTAGTTGATATCTTACGGACTCTGCTTCTGCTGCAGTACGATCCATATCGTTCAATGTCTCATTACCATCCCAGAGTAACTGAGTCAAAGTAATGCTAATTTCTTTTTTGGTTAGACTAGCATCCCGATTATTTAGCTGGGGATCTTTATCTCTGTCAATGTTGGTTCTTTCGTAACCAATACCACCATCTAAATCTATTTTAGGACGATACGCACCCACGGAGGCCTCAGCGTCATAGCGTTTACTGACGTATTCGTTATAGGCCGCTTTGATATCTGGGTTGGTCGCAAGTGTAGTTGCTACGGCTTGTTCTAATGTTTGACTGCTAACCGGAAGGCTAAGGGCTACAAAACAAGCGGCTGCGGTCAGAGTGAACCTGTTCAATGTCATTCTCCTGAATCCTTGGCTAGACGAGTTGCTGGTTTTTGATGTTGAGCTTGCAAATTCATCACTTTTACTCACTACTATTCATTCGAGACAAGTGATGAACTTCGTCTGTGCGTTTTAGAATTACCAAAGCTCACAACTTAGTTGTTTCAACTTAACTCGAACACACCATGTACCTAAATCAAGATAGCTACTGGCTTAATGTTGGGTTTGTTATACATTGCCACATGCTATTGAAAATAGTAGAGAAATTCGTTAATTCAATGAGATAAATGAAAAATGTCTTATTTTTGAGACAGCACAATCAAAAAAGCCATTCTTTCCAAAAAAAGAATGGCTTAGAAATGTTTGTAGAGTTTTGATCACTAATGTGATGTGTGTCTAAATAACCTTACAAGCGAACCCTTTTAAATAAAAGCCTTCAGGGTAGGCGGTATCTGTCGGGTGGTCGGCGGCTTGTTCAAATCGCTCTACAAATTTCACAGAGCGGTTTGCATCCAAAGCAGCATCTGCGATGATTTTTTGGAATAACGCGCCATCCATTAACCCAGAGCAAGAGTAGGTTAATAGTGTTCCACCAGGCTTCAAAATTTGTATGGCTAACATATTAATATCTTTGTAACCGCGGCACGCACCATTTAGCTGAGCTTTCGATTCAGCAAATTTTGGTGGATCCATAATAACGACATCAAATTTAGTGCCTTGATCACGGTATTCACGTAGCAGCTTAAAGACATCTGCGTTTAGGAAGACGGCTTTTTTCTTATCGGTAAAACCATTGAGCGCAGCGTTGTGTTTGGCGGTATCAAGTGCAAGTTGAGAAACATCAGCGTTAATAACGCGCTTAGCGCCACCTTTTAATGCATAAAGTCCAAAGCCTCCCGTATAACTGAAGCAGTTGAGCACCTCTTTATCCTTTACGTACTTCTGTGCCTGGTAACGGCTATCGCGCTGGTCTAAATAGAAACCCGTTTTGTGGCCATTAATTATGTCAACGCTAATTTTTACGCCATTCTCTTCAATAACAACTGGCTCTGACGGTGTTTCTCCATACAGCACCCCGGTGCGCTCTTTTAATCCTTCTTTTTTACGCACAGATACGTCCGAGCGTTCGTAAATGGAACATTTCGGGAAACAGTGCTTAAGTGCTTGTACTAGAGTGTCTTTTTGGTACTCTGCGCCAGCACTTAGTAATTGACACACCAGGAAATTATCATAACGGTCGATAGTAATGCCTGGTAAACCGTCTGATTCAGCTGCAATTAATCGATAGCCGGTTAACCCATCTCGTTCAATGATATCTTCTCTGAGTAATTGCGCTTGGTTGATACGACTGATGAAAAAGTTGGCGTCAATCTCTTGCTTTTCAAAGCTCCAAACGCGAGCTCGAATCTGAGAATTAGGCGAGTATGCAGCCTTCGCTAACCATTCGCCATTGCTAGCGAACACATCGACCGTTTCACCGAGCGACGGTTGACCATCGACGTGAGAAATACCTCTAGAGAAAATCCAAGGATGTTTGCGTCGTAGTGACTTGTCGCGACCTTTTACAAGATGTATAGCTGGAGCCATGGAATGCCTTACGGAGTTGATACTAAGAAAAGGTTGGTTATTTTGTGTGAAGATTCAAACAAATGCAAATAGAGTTCCGCTAACCTGACCAAGAATCGTGTAGATGAACTAAAATCAGCTTAGCATGCGGTTGATGCAGGAGAGAAAACATGACTCAAATTTGTCAGAAGGTGATTGTTAAAGGGATGGTTCAAGGCGTCGGGTTTCGATACCACACCTGTCATGAAGGATTAAAGTTGGGGCTGACCGGCTACGCCAAAAACTTGTATGACGGTTCGGTAGAGGTAGTGGCATGTGGTGACAAAGGCAGAGTGGAAGCGCTATGTGAGTGGTTGACGCAAGGTCCAAGGACCGCAACGGTTGATTCGGTAACCGAAGAGCCTTGCGAGCAAAATACAATGTACAGCGGTTTTGAAATACGCTAACTCGTTATAAGCATTTAGCTGGTTTAGGTAAGCCAGCAAGTTTGGTGGCTTGCTTTGCTGGGCCTTTTTTAAACAGCTTAAAAAGATATTTACTGTTTCCTTTTTCGGGACCATGCGCCTTTTCCATCGCTTTTACCAACATACGTACTGCGGGAGAAGTATTAAATTCCAGATAGAAATCTCGCACAAACATGACAACCTCTAGATGCGCTTCGGTCAGCTCAATGCCTTCTTGTTGCGCTAAAGTGTCGATCATCGCTGGTTCCCAATCTTGATGATTGATTAGATAGCCTTCGGTGTCGGTTTCGATGGTTTTACCGTTAAATTCAAACATGCTTTTGATCTTGTAATTGAAACACGTGGCAAGGTTAGCCTAGTTACACGCTTTTTTTCAAGAGCGGTGGGGAGGTTTAATCAGCATTTGTATACAAAAAAGCCCAAGAACACGTCTTGGGCCTCTTTAACATCTTACGACTCGATTAGTCGTCGTTCATAATGCCTAGAATTGATAGTAGGCTGATGAAGATGTTGTAGATAGAAACATACAGGCTCACTGTTGCAGAGATGTAGTTTGTCTCACCGCCGCGAACAATCTGTTGAGTGGTAAGCAAAATAACACCTGTAGAGAACAGGATGAACATGCCGCTCATCGCTAGGTATAGCATTGGCATTTGTAGGAAAATGTTTGCAACCATACCTACCAACAACACAACAAAACCAGCAAGTAGCATACCGTTTAGGAACGATAAGTCACGCTTTGTGGTTAGTGCGTAAGCTGATGCAGCTAGGAATGCAAGAGCAGTACCACCTAGAGCTGTGACAATCACATCACCCATACCCGCGCCAACGTAAGCGTTAAGGATTGGGCCAATGGTGTAACCTAGGAAACCAGTGAATAGGAAAGTAAATACCAAACCCATGCTGTTATTACGGTTCTTTTCAGTTAGGAAAAGCAGACCGTAGAAGCCAACAAGCATGATGATGATGCCTGGGCGAGGTAAGTTCATAGCCATAGAAAATGCTGCAACGATCGCAGACCAAAGCAGCGTCATAGAGAGCAGCGCGTAAGTATTTCGCAATACTTTGTTAGTTTGCAGTACACTCGCTTGAGATGAACTGCGAGATACCATAGGATCGTTCATAATCTTCCTCGTAGATGATTGACTTTATTTATATGACTATTTATGGAGCCGTTTGTTCGAAAAATCAAGTCCACAAACACAAGTCATTGAACAAAATCATAATAAAAATGATTGGTTAAGTGTGTAGTAAGTTGTAACACGATATTTCTACGTCAAAAAGAGCGAAACAATGTAAAAATGGCGGCTAAAAAGCCGCCATTTTTCCTTCATTGTTATCAATGATGTAGAATCTGACTCAGGAAGTTCTGAGTTCGGTCGGATTGAGGATTTTCAAAGAAATCAACGGGGTTGTTCTCTTCTATTATCTCGCCTGCATCCATAAAGATCACTCGGTCAGCGACTTCTTTTGCAAACCCCATTTCGTGCGTTACGCACAGCATGGTCATACCTTCTTCGGCAAGTTCTACCATTACATCCAGCACTTCTCTTACCATTTCTGGGTCAAGTGCTGAGGTGGGCTCATCAAACAACATAACTTGTGGGTTCATACACAGCGAACGAGCAATTGCTACACGCTGCTGTTGACCTCCTGAAAGCTGGCCTGGATACTTATCGGCTTGATCTGGGATTTTAACGCGCTCAAGAAACTTCATCGCAATGGCTTCTGCTTCTTCTTTTGGCATCTTTTTTACCCAAATAGGCGCGAGTGTACAATTTTCTAACACCGTTAGGTGAGGGAACAAGTTAAAGTGCTGGAAGCACATGCCCACTTCACGTCGTACCGCCTCAATGTTTTTCAGATCTTCAGTTAATTCGTTACCAGAGACAAAAATGTGCCCCGCTTGGTGCTCTTCTAATCGGTTGATACAACGAATCATCGTCGATTTCCCTGAGCCAGAAGGGCCACAAATAACGATTTTTTCACCTTTCTTAACATCTAGGTTGATATTTTTTAGTACGTGGAACTCGCCGTACCACTTGTTCATGTCCTTTAGCTGGATCATGTAATCTTCATGTTGCGTCATAATACGTCCTCGAATTTCCGTTTATCGTTTGTGACCGGTATGCAGTTTGTTCTCTAGCCAGATCGAGTATCTCGACATGCCAAAACAGAACACCCAGAACACTAACGCGACAAATACATAACTTTCCGTAGCAAAACCAAGCCATTCTGGATCAGTGGTTGCTGACTGACCTACGCCCAATACATCAAACATACCAATGATAAGGACAAGGCTAGTATCTTTAAATAACCCAATAAACGTGTTTACGATTGATGGAATAGTGATTTTGAGCGCTTGCGGCAGCACGATAAGCCCCATCTTCTTCCAATAAGTAAGCCCCAAAGCATCAGCAGCTTCATATTGCCCCTTGGGAATAGCCTGTAGACCACCGCGGACCACTTCAGCCATGTAGGCAGCACTAAATAACACAACGCCAATTAATGCTCTAACGAGCTTGTCAGTTTCGACACCTTCTGAGAAAAATAAGGGCAGCATTACTGATGCCATAAACAACACAGTAATCAGTGGAACACCACGCCATATCTCTATGTACACAGTGCAGATGCTACGTATAATCGGCATCTCTGAGCGTCGTCCTAATGCTAATACCACACCAATGGGTAGTGAGACAATAATACCGACAAGCGCAATAATTAGGGTAACAAGCAGACCGCCCCATTTGTGAGTCTCGACAACTTCAAGCCCGAATACACCACCATAGAGCAGACCAGCAGCGAAGAAAGGATAGATGTTCACGAAGAACAGCCAAATCCACAGACGCTTAGGTGTCCGTTCGTAAGCAAGCAGAGCAACGAAAATAGCCAGAGTTGCGTAGAAGAGGCGAGGTCGCCATAATTCAGCCTGGGGGTAGAAGCCGTACATGAACTGGTCCCAACGAACGCTGATAAATACCCAGCATGCCCCCTCTCTTGAACAGGCGTCTCGGGTCGTACCAACCCAATCTGCTTTGAGAATAGCCCAGTCGAACACATACCAAAGTAAAGAAAGGGCAAAATAGCCTAAAATAATCGTCAGCAGAGAGTTAACAGGCCCATTAAAAAGGTTTTTTCTTAGCCAACCAATCACGCCCACAGTATTAGGCGGTGGAGGAAGATCTGGTTGAAATTGATGCTGTGACATATTACCTCTCCACCAATGCAACTTTTTTGTTGTACAAATTCATCAATGCGGACGTAACCAAACTCAAGGTGAGGTAAACGGCCATCGTCATTGCGATGATTTCAATAGATTGTCCAACTTGGTTTAACGTGGTACCAGCGAAAACAGACACTAAATCTGGGTAGCCTATCGCCATCGCCAAAGACGAGTTTTTTGTCAGGTTTAGGTATTGGCTAGTTAGCGGGGGGATGATAATCCTCATTGCCTGGGGAATAACGACCAGTTTTAATGTACGAGATCGAGTTAATCCTAATGACATGGCGGCTTCAGTTTGACCGTGATTAACAGCATTAATACCTGAACGAACAATTTCAGCGATAAAGGATGCTGTATAGATACTCAAAGCCAATGTCAAAGCAGCGAGTTCAGGGATGATACTGATACCACCCTTAAAATTGAAGCCTTTGAGTACAGGATATTGTGCTGTAATAGGCATGCCCATAACAAAATACACAACGACAGGTAATACAATAATTAAGCCAAAACCTATTCGGAACATCGGCGTTTGTTGACCCGTTAATCTCTGTTTGTTATTGGCCCAAGTATTAATAATTCCCGTTGCTACAAGTCCCAGTATGAAGGCCCCAATTACAACACCGCTTCCGTTTTCAAATACTGGTGACGGTAAATAGAGACCACGAACGTTTAAGAAAATGGCTTCACCAAGACTCATGCTGTCGCGAGCAGATGGGAGTGCCTGTAGTACCGCAAAATACCAGAAAAAAATCTGTAACAGCAGTGGTGTGTTTCGAAAAATCTCGATATATACGGCAGCAAACCGACTCACTACCCAATTCGATGAGAGTCTTGCTATACCGATGACAAAGCCCAGGATAGTGGCAAAGAAAATACCGAGAACAGCAACGAGACCAGTATTTAAGAGACCCACAAAAAAGGTTCGACCATAAGAATGGGTCTCATCGTAGTCTATGAGGCTCAAACCAATACCAAAACCTGCTTCTTGACTCAAGAAGTCAAAACCGGTCGCGATACCTCTTGCAGCGAGATTATGTAAGGCGTTGCTGGTAATAGTATAGAAGAACAGTACCAGTGCCAGAATAGCGATAACCTGAAAAACAATTGAGCGGAAAGTGGGGTTGTAAAGTATATTTTGACTTTTTGCAGGTTTCTCCTGCACTGCGTTTTTAGAAGCGATAGGTTTCATACATCAGTAACCTTAAATCCGTTTTACAAAAGGGCGGATTAACCGCCCTAAGATTCATCTAAAAATTGCTCTAACGAATCGGCGGCGCATACATGATGCCACCATCATTCCAGAGTGCATTGACACCACGAGAAATTTGAAGTGCAGAATCTTTACCTACTGTGCGCTCAAAGCTCTCGCCGTAGTTACCAACTTGCTTGAGGATTTGATACCCAAAGTCATCACGGATACCTAACCCTTTACCCTTAGGCCCATCGATCCCAAGTATGCGTTTGATGTTTGGATCAGAAGATTTGGCCATTTCGTCTGCGTTCTGAGAGCTAATGCCATACTCTTCTCCGTTTATCATCGTCGCAAGTGTCCACTTGGCAATATTAAACCACTGGTCATCACCTTGTCGGACAACTGGACCAAGTGGTTCCTTGGAGATAATTTCAGGGAGAACGACAGCTGAGCTAGGATCTTTCAAATTGAGTCGGAGAGCATATAAGCCAGACTGATCTGTCGTAAGTACGTCGCAACGCCCAGAGTCAAAACCTTTGGAGGTTTGAGCAGAAGTATCAAATACTACAGGCTTGTATTCCATATCGTTGTTGCGGAAGTAGTCTGCAAGGTTTAGCTCCGTAGTCGTACCCGACTGAACACAAACCGACGCGCCATCTAGCTCTTTGGCGCTGGAAAGACGAAGGTCTTTCTTAACCATAAAGCCTTGACCGTCATAGTAGTTTACGCCAACGAAATTCAGTCCCAATCCTGTATCTCGGTGCAGTGTCCAAGTTGTGTTTCGTGAAAGGACATCGATTTCACCAGATTGAAGCGCAGTGAATCGCTCTTTAGCAGTCAGTGGGACGTACTTGACTTTTGATTTATCGCCCAGCACAGCAGCAGCTAGCGCCTGGCAGTATTCGACGTCAATACCTTCCCACTCACCTTTCGAGTTGGGGTTAGAGAAGCCCGGGAGACCGGTACTCACACCACAGGTTAAGACACCAGCTTTTGTAACTTTATCGAGGGTATTATCGGCAGCAGATGCCGATGTGCTCATCATTGCAGCAGTCGCCGCTACTAGAGAAGCTATGAGAGTGAGTTTCTTTGCCATTGTGTATCCTTCCCGTTATTTCCGTGTAAATCAGGTCCACCCTGAATACAATGTGCTAATTGTGTTGCATCAAAAGTCATTAGAATTGATCCGATTCGGAGCAGATTGTAACAACACCTTAAAGCGTAGATAATGATTTGTGATTTCTCAAATTATTAATTTAAATAGGTATTTTGAGTTGCCACATACGTCTAAACATTGGTTAGAATGACGAAATGTGATGATTTTGTAAATAGTGCAACGTTGCACCGACAGGGCGCTTTAGAGAGTGATTTGTTGTATTTTTGTTAAAATGGTGTAATAAGTGGTTTTGGTGAATTTATTGTGTATTCTGCACTAACAAACACTGGAAATTTAGTGAAAAATTGTTTGTGACCAACGTCTCGGTGACAAAGATGCACCACAATAGTGAATAAAAATGAATAGCTATTTAGTTTAAAAAAGGAAACTTATGCGTTACTTTCCACTGTTTATGGATTTGTTAGATAGGCCTGTTTTAGTTGTCGGTGGTGGAGAAGTCGCTTGCCGAAAAGTTGATACCCTAACACGAGCTGGGGCCCGGGTGACGATTGTTTCGCCTCAAATAGAGCCTTATCTCGCCGAGTTAGTCGAACAAGGAAAATGCTTGTGGGTGAAGCGTTTTTACGAAGCAGAGCTTATGCGACGAGATTTTGTACAGGTGTGGGCAACAACAGACAACCCAGAATTGAATCATAGAGTGCATAAAGATGCTAAAAAAGTGGGTATTATGGTGAATGTGGTGGACGATACACCATTTTGTGACTTTATTACGCCATCAATTATCAACCGTGGTCGAGTGCAAATAGCGATCTCTAGTGGTGGAGCTTCACCTGTTCTGATTAGAGGAATTCGAGAAAAATTGGAGTCAGTGCTTCCTATGAATACGGCTCAACTAGCGGATTTTGCTGCAAGTAAGCGCAACGATATCAAACAGCATTTCGCGACTGTGGACGAAAGACGCAAGTTCTGGGAGCTTTTTTTCAAAGAACCCAAAGTCATAGAGTGTAAAAATAATCATGAATTGGAACTGGCTTACCAACAGCTAATCAATAGTGATTCGACCTTTTCGGATGCTTGTACTTGGATCGAGTTTGGCGTTGACCCTGAACTGCTGCCTATCAAGGCACTAAGAATCATGCAGGAAGCTGAAGTGGTGTTTTTTGATAAACGTTGCCCGTTTGGGTTTGTTGATTTAGTCAGAAGGGATGCAGAACGAATAGATTTCCAAGATATCGCGCAGGTATCTCAAGACATCCTACAGCGAAAAGCGAATAAAGAGCGAATTGTGGTATTTGTCGACCCACAATCTTCCTCACACCGACTTTTGAAAGAAGGGGATGAAGAAATCGCTTTGGCGAAGATAAAATAAAAGGGCGTTGACGCCCTTTTTTGTTTATTAACTAATGTACGTTAGTCGCGGAAGTTGTTAAATTGGAATGGTTGACCAAGCTCGCCAGTTTTAACCAATTGCATTGTCGCTTGCAGGTCGTCACGTTTCTTACCTGTCACGCGCACTTTGTCACCTTGAATCGCAACCTGAACTTTAATCTTAGAGTCTTTTACCAGTTTAACGATTTTCTTCGCTACATTGGTCTCGATGCCCTGTTTGAACACGACATTTTGATGCCACTGCTTTCCGGATTGCTCAGCGGTTTGCGATTCCATTGCATTGACGTCAACCCCACGCTTCGTTAGGTTACCACGCAAAATGTCACGCATTTGCTTAAGTTGGAAATCACCTTCACATGAAAGCTTTACGGTTTCATCGTTTTGAGAGAACGATGCCTCGACATTGCGGAAATCAAAACGCGTCGCTAGTTCACGGTTTGCATTATCTACAGCATTACGTAGCTCTACATTGTCGACTTCTGAAACGATATCAAATGACGGCATGTTAACTTTCCTTCTCGTTACGTTGTTTTACAGCATCAGCAAGAATGTCTAACATTTGGACGGTGTCATTCCAGCCAAGGCAAGGGTCTGTGATTGATTGACCATAATTTAGATTATGGATGTATTCCATACTCTGGTTTCCTTCCTCGATGAAACTTTCAGCCATAATGCCTGAAATCATGTTGGAACCTGAGATGATTTGACTAGCAATATCTTTTGCAACATCGATTTGCTTACGGTGTTGCTTTTGACAATTCGCGTGACTAAAGTCAACAACTAGGCGAGCAGGCAGATCAAATGATGCTAACTGCTCACATGCTTTTTCGATAAAGCTTTGTTGGTAGTTTGGACCCGTGTCACCACCACGAAGAATGACGTGCCCAAATGGGTTGCCGCTAGTGCGATAGACTGTCATTCGTCCATGTTTATCTGGAGAGTAAAAATAGTGTTGTGCGCGCGCTGCACGAATGGCATCAATGGCGATCTTAATGCTGCCATTCGTGCCGTTTTTGAAACCAACAGGGCATGATAGAGCCGAAGCCATTTCACGGTGAATTTGTGACTCAGTGGTGCGAGCGCCGATTGCTCCCCAAGTGATTAAGTCGGCGATATACTGACCAGTTATCATATCTAGAAACTCAGTCGCTGTAGCTAAACCTAGTTTATTGATATCAAGTAGTAGACCACGAGCCTTGTTTAGACCTGTTTCAAGTGCATATGAGCTATCAAGGTTAGGGTCAGTGATTAGACCTTTCCAACCGACAACGGTGCGTGGCTTTTCAAAGTAAGTACGCATGACGATAAACAATTCGTCTTTATACTGGTCTTGGATAGCACTTAAGCGTTTTGCATAATCTAATGCCGCTTCAGTATCGTGGATTGAGCAAGGGCCTACGATGCAAAGAAGACGGTCGTCTTCTCCGACTAGAATGTTTTCAATTTGACGGCGAGAATTAGCAATGCGCTCTGCAACGTCATCCGTAATTGGGTGATTAACACTCAATTCTGATGGAGTTGGCATTGGACCTAATGCCTGTGTTCTTAGTTCATCTGTCTTTAATGGCATGGTGCAGCCTGCAAATTTATTACGAAGCGGTAAAGATAAACGAAATGGCAGTTAGAATAAACCTCTAATCCAGCCTTAGCTGCATCATTTACGTGGTATAGGCCGGTATAAAACCTATGTTGGTTAAATTAAAAACAAATAATGGTATGAGTGGCGTGCTAAAGGGCAGGGCTTATATTTAATTAAGATGAAGCTCTTGTATTCATTAATGGGAGTCGGTATTTTGCCTTTAAAGCAATTAACAATAGCACGGAGCAGCAATGGGGTACGACAATATCCAAACAGGCCGAGAAGAAGCCACATCATCAAATAGGCTAACTCTTGGGAATGTACTTCCCAGTTTTGGTGAACAACAACCAGCTACCCACCTTTACGTATCTATTTCCGAGCTCATTATGGAAAAGATATTTTTCCATCCTAACTATGCATCCCTTGGTGAGTCCCTCGATTCGGTCGAACTTGAAGCCATTAACGCTATTTTGGGACAACGAAGTGCATCAGAATTTTTTATAGAAACCTTAGTAAACGAAATTAAGGCCGCGAATCTCAATAGCTATAATACGGTGCGCATCGAACTAAATGATGCTAATAGCTATGAAATGAGTGCTTTATTAGGCGGCGGTGCAGAGCCTGATGAGGTCAACCCGTCGTTAGGGCTACGCGGTGTATCGCGATTCGCCTCTGAATCATACAAAACCTGCTTTGCCTTAGAGTGTGAAGTGATTAAACGGTTAAGAGCAGAGGGTATCGATATCGAAATTATTGTTCCTTGTGTACGGGCGTTGAGTGACGCCGCCAAAATTATTGATAGACTGGCGGAGCAGGGGTTACCAAGAGGTTTGAATGGTCTGAAAGTCTTATTTGCTTGTGATACCCCATCTGCCGTCTTGCTATCAGAACGTTTGCTTCAGTATTTTGATGGGCTAGTCATTAAAGTAGAAAGCCTGACGCAACTGACGCTCGGTGTGGATATTAACCAAGAAGAGTTAATACATCTTTATGACCCACAGAATGACGCCGTACTAAAGTTGATCAAAGAGGCGGTGAGCTCAGCGAAAGAAGCTCGCAAGCCTGTGTTACTCACCATTGGCATGCTTGAGGATTACCCAGTGCTAAAAGATTTTATTATTGAGTTAGGCCCAATCGACGTGTATTCAACAGCGGCCTAATTTCAACAAAATTTGCCAAATCAAAGCTCCTAACTTTTTATGAGGTTAGGAGCTTTTTATTAACAAGTTTTTGACATATGGTTGGCTTTCTAGTTTACTGGTCAGACAAGTGTGAGAGAGGGAAGTTACATGTTGTCGCCATTACAAAAGGCCAATTTTTATCTGAACGCATTCGGATTCATGAAGGTGCCGTTAATTTGGTTATGTCGCCCAAAACTGCTGGAACTTAATGAAGAGAAGGTCGTGGTTAATATCCCGCTAAGACGGCGTACCAAGAACCATCTTAACAGTATGTACTTTGGAGTATTAGCGGTTGGGGCAGATGTGGCTGGCGGATTTATGGCGATGAGCAAAGCCCAAAAGCGTGGCAATAAAGTATCGCTGGCTTTTAAAGAAGTTGAGGGTAAATTCTTAAAACGTCCTGAAGCGGATGTTCAGTTTGTCTGTTCTGACGGAAGACTAATCGATGAGATGTTAGATGAGACATGTAGAACGGGAGAGCGCGTCAATCGGCCCGTCAAAATCACCGCCATTTGTCCATCTTTGCATGGTGATGAACCGATGGCGGAGTTTTCCTTAGTGTTGTCATTGAAGGCAAAGCTTTAACGTCCATTAGACACAAAGTTCGTGACTAAAGTGGTATCTGCTCAATATCAACGATTTTGGAACGACTGAGGACAATTTTCCAACGGTAGTAAACAGGGTCGTTGCCATGATTGTGCTCTTTTATAATGAGATTGAGCAGATGACGTTTTTCTAACGACTCTTTGACCACTTGCCCATCTTGTAGCTTATAGAAACGGTTGTTCGACTTATCCATCAAACGAGTGAGCGCTCTAAAATTAATGTTAATGATTTCACGAGTTTGATCGTAACCACTGGTGAATTTCGACGTCGCCATATCAGTTAGCGCTCGATAGTGGAGTATTTCCTCTTCCCGTTGTACCACACGTTTCTTGCGAATGGACTTAATTCTGTCAGGCATTTTTTCAAAGGTGGTGTAGTCAAGCCATTCAATTTTGCGACCGACTTCTTTTTTAGTTGTGGCGTCAATGTAATGTCTGCGCCATTTTGGTTTCCCCCTTTGTATCCAGCGCCACATAATATCGCGCAGGTCATCTTTAAAAACTTCGCGTAACGCATAGATGACAGAGAGGACAAAAATAAAGGACGCGGTGATTTCGCCGAGATAATCACGCGCTAATATGACCGCAGATGTCACGAAGAGCATCACAAGACCGGTCGCGGTGCCTTTGATAACCCGTTTTGTATTGCTACCTACCGATGTGGATTTTTCTTGTAAAACAACAGGATGTTCAATTAAACGGCGTAGTAGCCGCATTTTGTTACTAAGTCGCGTCGGGTCTTGGCGAACTTTTTCTGAGTTGTAGTTGTTAAGGTTTCGGTGCGCTTGCTCCTTCTCAACGATAGTAATCAGGCGATCTTTTAACGGGGTATAGGCTTTTCCGTTAGGGATATACACCACGAGTTCAAGGAATTTTTGCCCTGTGTACCAAGATAAATAATTATCAATATTGGCGTAGTGGCGTTTGAGACTCTCTTCATAAGGAATAGAGCGGCGCATTTTTTTCAGGATATCGAGAGCTAGCTCGATAATGACATCGATCTCATCCGCGGTGACATCTTCTTTTGCCGTTTCTTTCAACGTGGCAACCGCTTTATCCAAGGCAATCACGTATTGGTATGCGAATAAGCTCAAACTAACACGATATTGAGTGTTAGAAAGGCGCCCACGTTTTGCTAGGCGAGAGTGAACCAGAGGTAAGAGCGTTTCGTTACTGTAGTAGGCTCGCTTTTGTGAAATAGAATCGTAGTAGAAATCAGTTTCGGATACTAAATGTGACTTCATCCCTAATTCATTTGGGACAAATAAGAAAACATCCAAATCTAATCTTTTTGAATTGGCCATTACATGCGCGATTTTAAGTGTAATGGCGTCTTGCTTATCGACGGTGATCAAACAACTTCTCCGTGTGCTTTGATAACGTTAAGCATATCAGAACCATGGTAAACTAGCATCTTAAAGCGAGTTAGGTATAATCGCGCCAATTACCCCAATAGAGATAAACAAATGATTAACGTAGGTCGTATCAATCAGCTAGAAGTAACAAAAGAAGCGGATTTTGGTTGGTTTTTAGACGGAAAAGATTACGGTTCAATTTTATTAACCAAGAGGCATGCCCCTGAAGGCGTAGCCATTGGTGATGTTGTTGATGTTTTTCTCTACTTTGACGCAGACAATCAAATTGCGGCGACCACCGAGAAGCCAGTTGCTCAAGTAGGTGAATGGGGATTGATGAAAGTTGAAGGTATCAACAGTATCGGCGCGTTTGCAAGTTGGGGAATTAAAGAGAAAGATCTTTTGATTCCATTTAGTGAACAACGCGGTCGTTTGTCAGCGGGTCAAACGATATTGGTGTACGTATATACCGACAAAGCATCTGGGCGAATTGTTGGAACGACGAAGTTCAATAAGTTATTAGACAAGACGCCAGCTCGTTATACCACCAACCAACAAGTCGACCTTCTTATCGCTGAGCGAAGTGACCTGGGTTACAAAGCGATCATCAATGGTGAGCACTGGGGGATGATTTTCCCTTCAGATGTGTTTGGTAAGCTGTTTATTGGTAAACAATTAACGGGTTACATCAAGCAAGTTCGTAGTGATGGCAAGATTGATTTAACACTTCAAAAAGTCGGCGTTGCTAAAATGGATGATCTCAGTGAAAAGATCCTGAGTTTATTGGAGAAAAAAGGTGGTTTCTTACCGCTGAGCGATAAGTCAACGCCTGAAGCGATTTTCGCAACGTTCAAAACCAGTAAAGGAACGTACAAGAAAAGCATTGGTGGTTTATACAAACAAGGAAAGATCAGCATTGATAAAGATGGAATCCGCCTGATTCAAGAGTAACACGCGTTGGTCTTGATAGAACCGCATATAATGCTGACCAAAAAGAAGCCCAAAACTGATCCTGATTTGGGCCTAGGGGAATGGCTCAAGGAGAGCCTACGCTAACTGTTTAAAACGCACCTATGTCACAAAGTAGGGCGCTAAATACTGTTTTACCAAAGCTTAGAGTTTTTACTTCAAGCAATTGTTGAATCTGATTGCCTACGTCTCAATAACCCTTAAAGTGTAGTACAGAGCAGGAAAAAAGCGATGTGATTAGCGGTTTTTACTCGCAAAAACCGCTATCTATTTGGGTTAGAACAGGTTTTTGTCGCGTACAAGCTCTCGAGGCAAGCCATTCTTTACTCTATTTCCTACCCATTTGCCCAAGCCAATAATAAAGTCGTTGTAACTTACAAAGACTTCACCTTTACCAGTTAACCCTTCTGGTCTTACGTCTCGGCCCATAAACCACTCTCTTGCGTTCTCTTCAGAAAGCGCTACCGACGCAGTGTCGTTGCTCGTTAGGGCAGTAGCAACCTGATGCTGCCAGCGATAGCCCTTTTTGTGCTGTTCAGCGATTTTGATGCCCATTCGTGAAAAACGAAATTCACCCAACATAGGCTCTAACGCTTTAGGGAACAACCAAATATCGTTGTCGCGTTTCCACAGAGCACTGTCTGAAGGAAGGGTAAGCCCCATAGTTTGCTCTAGGTCTATTACAACGTCACTGGATTCTTTTTTCGTCAATGGTTGGAACGGGAACTTGCCGAGTCGTTTTTGGACTGATGGAGCAGAACTACTCCCTGTCTTTTTAAACTTGGCAATAAAGAAGCCTTCACTGTCATAAGTTTGAGGGAAAACGTGTAGGAAGCCTTCTGGGGTTGTGGCTTTGTCTGCGGAAGGAAACAAATGTTCTAACGACGAAATTTCAACAGCATCACCAAACGTGTTGGTAAGGTGTAGGGCAACCTGTTGATTTTCTTCAGGGCTTAACGCACAAGTCGAATAAACTAATGAGCCACCCGCTTTAAGTGCGTGAAATGCACTCTCAATGAGATCTTTTTGTGTTTGGGCAATGTCCTGTGTGGAGTTCAAACTCCAGTTTTTCATCGCGTCAGGATCCTTACGAACAGTCCCTTCACCTGAACACGGCGCATCGAGTAAAACCGCGTCAAATTGTTCTGGTAGCCATCCGCCAAACACCCGAGCATCGTAATTACTCATGGCGACGTTGCGAACGCCACAACGTTCAATATTGGCATGCAACACTTTGACTCGGCTCGCCGCGAACTCATTGGCGACCAATACACCTTCATTATTCATTAGCGCAGCGATTTGCGTTGTTTTCGAACCTGGAGCAGCTGCCATATCTAGTACGGTTTGAAATACTTCGTTGTCGTGAAATAAAGCACTAGGAGGAAGCATGGAGCTGGCTTCTTGAATATAGAATAACCCCGCCATATGCTCGGCGGTATTTCCCAGTGGAACGATGCTCTCATCAGCGTCTATCCAAAAGCCTTCTGAACACCAAGGAATCGCCGTTAAGTGCCAATCATAGCTTTTGGCTTTGTGTAAAAAATCCTCTACGGAGATTTTTAAGGTATTAACGCGAATACTCTTTCTTAACGGTCTTTGGCAAGCTGCAATAAAGTCTTCCATCTTAAGAGTGTTAGGGAGGAAGGTCTCAACATGCTTGAGAAAGTCTTCTGGTAGGTAAACATTGGCGTGCAAAATGATGCCTTTTGATTGCGGTTTTCGTTTAGCAGCGAATTATATACTCCGCGGTATTCAAATCAAATAAAAGCCCGCGATAGCGGGCTTGGTTCATACATCAATTAATGGGAGGGGATTGCTGTGCGCCACTTTGTCCATTTTTCTTCAGCAGACTTGTTTAAGTAAAATGATTGTCCAGGTTTCGCTTTGGGCTGAAGTTGATTACCTTCAGGCGTGGAGAAGGTAATGCCGCCACGAATCAGACTGTCGACGGTACCCGCCTTGATATTGGCGCCAGAAAGACCAATTTGCACGTCTAAACCTGACACATTCCAAAAAACACTGTTGGCGCGAACCAAATAAGCATAGTGAGGGTCAATTTGAATGTTAGATATCACTCGGTCAGCAAACGTGCCTAGTTCGACACTAGTGACACGGCCTACTTCAATATCGCGATAAAGAATAGGGGTGCCAGGCTTGATGGAACCACGGGTCTCACTTTGTAGTGTAAACTCGACGCCATTTTCTACTTTAGGGAAATCGTTTAGCTCAAATACCTTAGCGTTTTTACCTTTGCCAGGTTCGACAGCGATATATTGGCTTACAATAGCGCTCAGATTTTTCACACCATTGAGGCCAATTTGTGGTTTGACTATCCAATAATAGGTGCTAGCAGTGGTTAACTGATGCACATATTCAGGCAGAATTCGCGCTATTACTTCTACTCGCTCTTTCTCAAAGTCGGGTACCGTCAACATCACTTCACCCACTTTAACGCCTTGGTATTTCAGCGCCATACCTTTGTTGACTTGTTGTTCAGTTGTCGTGGTGTACAGAGTAATAGATTGTCCAAACTTGCGCGCTGAATTGAAATCTTGATAAAGCTTCCAGTTTTTGCCCGTTTTATTATCGATACCAGGCATGTTGTCAAAGGCAATACCACCATCTATCAGCGTTTTTAGTGGCGCAGCTTTGACATGAACGCCAGATAAAGACGCGTCGATTTCGACACCAGAACGATTCCAAAATACCGTCTGAGGCGTAACGAGGTGTTTGTACTTGTTGTCGATACTGGTATGGATATAGACGCCGCCATCCGTTAACGAATAATTAGAGACGCTACCAACTTGCATGTTGCGGTATAACACTGGGCTGCCTTCTTGAATCGGAGGCAGTTCGTCAGCAAAAAGCGTGAGACGCATGGAGCCTGTTTGGTCGTGTTTAGCAAGTTCCGCCAATGATTTAGTTTGGAACAGAGCAAACTCTGCTCGCTCTGTTTTCGCGCCTTCGCTGACAAAACTTATAGAGCCAGTCAGCAGCTGTTTCGCTGGTGGAACGGTAACGCTAAGACCCGCTTTGGTTAATTCAGCGGTAGCGCTACCTGTAACGAAAAAGCGGTTTTGAGAGCGAATAAGGTCTTTGTATTCAATATCAATGGCAATATCCATAGCCACTTGATCATTGATGAGTTCGACACTATTCAGTGTGCCAACAGGAATACCGCGATAAAGAACGCTGCTACCAGGCTCTAATCCAAACGAGTTTTCAGAAAGTAGTCGGATTGAAATGGACTTGGCCTGAACGCGATCGAGTTCATCTTGTTTAACGGCAATAAAATCACGAGCTTGATTGCCATTGCCAGGTACTAATGTCAAAAAGTTTCCGGTAATCAAGTTGGATAAGTTCTCGACACCAGATAGAGAAACTTTAGCTTCTTCTAATAAAAACAATGTACCCTGGTTAAGCATATCGCTGAATGCAGGCTCGATAGACGCTGAAGCAATGATCGAATCTCTTTTTCCATTTAGGGCAAGGTTGTTAATGCGTCCAATTTCTAGACCACGATACATGATTGGTGACCCATTAGCTTTTAGATTACTGTTGTCAGGTAGAGCAATTTGAATGGGGATACCGCGACCCGCTGTTTTGAGGTCTTTATAAAGTCTAAAATCTGTCCCAGCTTTAACCGGTTCTCCTCCGTCTGGTGAATCAACGGCAATAGCGCCAGCAAGGATCGCACTTAAGCTTTCAAGTCTAATATCCACTCCTTGGAATCCGACACTTGCACCGATACCACTGACGTTCCAGAAACGGCTCTTATCGGTAATGATGTGGCTAAACTCGTTTTGAATTGAAGCATTAATGCTGACGGTCTCAGCATTGCTATCTAACTTAAAACTGTACACTTCGCCAATCGGAATTTTCTTGTAGACGATCTTTGAACCGACCGAAATACCGCCTAGGTCTTTAGCTTTCAACGTCACGGTAAGCCCATCATTAACGGCAAGTTCTGTTGGCACCGACTCTAAAGCAACGTATTTAGACTTGGCACTGTCCGATTTAGTAGCAGGAAAAATCGCGATGTAGTTCCCGGACACTAAAGCATCCAGCCCTGAAATACCTGAAAGTGATGCAGACGGTTTTACTAACCAGAACTTAGTGTCTTCGCCGAGTAATTTTGTCGCTTCAGGATAAATGTCAGCGTCGACGTAGATATTGGTCAAATCTTCGGAGAGATTGATATCTCGTACCATGCCAACTTCAAGACCCTGATAGCGGATAGTGGTTCTGCCAGCTATTAGGCCTTGAGCATCAGAGAAATAGATTTGCACACGTTGCCCGGCATCATGGACGGCTTTTACTAGTAGCCAGCCCGCAAGCGCTATAGTCAAAATAGGCAATATCCAAAGAGGAGAGATACGTCGATCTTTCTTAATGTCTGGACTGTAATATTTTTGCTGTTGATTCTCGTTACTCATTAAAGCTACTACTCAACTTTGTTTCTGGTTGCAGGGAAGGTTTGGAATTGTGTCTATCCCACAACAGTCGTGGGTCTAAAGTTTCGGCGGCGAACATGGTTAACACCACCACGATTCCGAAGGCTACAGCGCCAAAGCCGGGGGTGAAGTTCAGTATCTGTCCACGGTCGACTAGGGTAAGCATGATCGAAATGACGAACAAATCGGTCATCGACCATTTGCCTATCCATTTTATCGCACGGTAAATGCGCATCTCGACTTTATGGTTTTTGACCTTGTCGAACTGAATACAAAACATGAGATAGCCAAGGCCAAGAATTTTTGCAACTGGTACAACGATACTGGCGACGAAGATGATAATGGCAATACCAAGCATGTCATTGTTTATTAAGGATGCTACGCCGGACAATATGGTGTCTTCTAAACGCTGACCATTGGTGATTAAAATTGAAATTGGCACTAGGTTGGCAGGAAAAATGGCGACGGTTGCTGCTATAAGTAGCGCCCAAGTTTTCTGCATTGAATTAGGTTTTCGATGGTAAAGAGGGCTATGGCAACGAACGCAGTTCTTGGCTTCAGGTTGAGATAAATGACAAGTGTGACAATGAATTTCTTTCGCTGCGACAGGTAGTGAACTTTCAGTTTGCCAGTTTTCCCAATAACGCCTGGTACTGACTCGATTGACCAACACTATAGTGAGTATTTGAAGAATCACTAAGCTGTAAAGTGCGTTTCCCACATAGATGTCAGAGTAATCTTGCAACTTAAAGCAGGAGATTGCCACACTTATCAAGAACACATCTAACATGACCCAATGTTTACTGTGGGAGAGAACGCTTAAGGATATTTTGAGTATATTAAACCAGCGAAATTTGAGTGCTGCATGAGCAGTAAGCACGGACGTGCACATAGCGAGTGGGGCGATGGTGTGGCAGAACAAAGTCAGTAAAGCCAAACCGGGATAACCCTCTTTAGCAAGGGCGTATACACCTTCCATTAATGTTCCCTCAATCATCATCCCAACGAGCCGGATAGTGATGAAATCGAAGTAATGAGAGGGAACAAAAAGCAGAAGGCATGTGATGGCGAGCGCTAAATTACCGCCTATGGAATAGCTCTCACTGCGATAGATCTGAGTTCCACAACGAGGGCAGTCGGCACTGTAGCCTTTCTTAAGATCAATAATGTCTACGGGCAGCTCACAGCATTGACACAAACGAACTTGGGTTGGTAGTCGCGCATGAGAACAAACACTCATCTTATACCACCATAAAAAGATGAGCGTTTCAGTTTAACGCTAACTCGCTGATTGCACTGAGCCATAAAGTGTCTGATACAGTCCTTCTGATTCGACCAGCTCGATGTGCGTACCTGATTGAGTGACTTGTCCATCTTCCAAGACATAGATTAGATCAGCCAGCTTTACTGCTGATAGTCGGTGAGCGACAATCAACGTGGTTCGGCCTTTCAAAAACTCACTCAAGGCGGTATGTAATGCCGCTTCGGTAGCAGTATCGAGTGCAGACGTAGCTTCATCGAGGATTACGAACTGCGGGTCACTTAATATCATTCTAGCAATGGCAAGCCTTTGGCGTTGTCCTCCGGATAACCGAATACCATTGCGACCAATTTGTGTTTCTAGACCGTCGACCAGTTTGTCGGTGACGTCTTGCAGCTGAGCGACTTTAAGTGCATTCCAAATGGAGATATCGTCGTACTCTCTGCCAAGTGTCAGATTATGCCTCAAGCTGTCATTAAAAAGTATAGGTTGCTGTAAAACAACAGCAATTTTATCTCTAATAATGTCGAAACCGATGTCATCGGTGTTAACACCATTGAAGCGAATGATGCCACTTCGCTGTTTATAAACACCAATAAGTAACTGGATGAGGGTAGACTTACCACCACCACTTGCACCGACCAACGCGACCTTCTTACCTGAAGGGATCTGTAAGTTGAGATGGTTAAGGACATCTTTATCGTTGTCGTACGAAAATGAGACATTCTCAACAGTGACATCGACTTGTTGATGAGGTTTAAACGGATTGATTTTGCTGACAGTCCGAGGCTCTTCGTCGAGCTCTAACAAACTGTTTATTCGGGTCAATGCTGCTTTAGCACTGTACCAAGAGAATTGAATACCGAGCAACTCTTGCACGGGACCTAACATGAACCACAAGTAACCAAATACAGCAAAAATCTGTCCTATCGTTAAATCACTAAACAACACCATGACCATCGCAATGGCTCTAAACAGCTCAAAGCCTAGTAAAAATAAAAGAAAAGATAGTCGGCCTGCGGCTTCTGATTGCCATGCGTACTTATCTGCGTTACTGCGTACCTCATTTGCTTGGTCTTTTAGTTGTTGTAGGTAATCTCGTTCACGATTTGCCGCTCTCAGTTGGTAAATGCCGTCGAGTGTTTCAACCAAACGATTTTGAAACTTCTCAAAGGCTTGGTTTTCTTGTTTTTTCAGGTGCTTCACCATGCCGCCCAATTTTCGAGAAAAATAGATCACAATGGGATTAACCAGCAGAATAAATAGACCTAGGCGCCACTCGAGCCACAGTAGGACAACCGCTGTTCCCAACACGGTAAGGAAACTGATAATGAATTTACTTAGGGTTGAACCAATAAACTGGTCGATGGTTTCTATATCTGTGATCAAATGAGCGTTAATGCCACCACTTCCGCGCGTTTCGTATTGCTGGATACTGATGCGGCCCAGTTTGTCGATCATCTTACAGCGAATTTTATAAGTGATCGTTTTTGATACCAAAGTAAACTGTCGACCTTGAAGGATGTTTAAACCTTGGCTGACAGTACGCATAAGAATGACGAGTACCAATGTTAGCGCGATATAGCCGATGGGAGTTTGCCAACTATCGAGCATCATTAGATTCATATATTGCAGGCCAGTTGAAGGTTGGTTCAGCAATACCTCGTCAACCATTAAAGGCATTAAAAGGGGGATGGGTACGCTGACTAATGTGGCGATTACAGCAATGATATTTGCCACAATAAGTCGAGACTTGTAATTTTTTGCTTGAGTTATTAACCAGGAGCGGCTAATAGTGTCTTTCGTACTTGTCATGCTTATGATAATAGTTCCTATTACGATTTGTGGGCATTGTACTGGTATTGTAAGATATTGAAAGTGTTATTGATGGACGTATCATGAATCTAGAAAACTACGAACGCTTGGCGAAGCAGGCCACAGCACTCATCGAATCCGAAACGGATTTTATTGCTAACTTATCTAATATTAGTGCACTTCTTTTCATGGAGTTAGATGATCTTAACTGGGCTGGTTTTTATTTAATGAAACAAGGCGAGTTAGTCTTAGGTCCATTCCAAGGAAAACCAGCGTGTGTGCGTATTCCTGTTGGCCGAGGCGTCTGTGGAACAGCGGTCGCAACCAACACGGTCCAACGTGTATACGACGTACACGCTTTTGAAGGTCATATTGCATGTGATGCTGCTAGTAATTCTGAAATCGTGATTCCATTTTCGATCGGTAGTGAAGTGGTTGGAGTTCTTGATATTGATAGCCCAACAATTGGTCGATTCAGTGAAATTGATGAAGAGGGACTCACAAACTTTATGAATTCGGTAGAAAAGGTGCTCAATTCACATACAAACGCGGCGTAAAATGAAATTTGCCTGTGGTTTTTCTAGTGCAGGTCACTATAATACCAAGAATATTTTTCTTAATGCTTTGCGGATAACCGCATTAACCAGGAACCCACATGGAAAACACTGAGAAGTTGAAGAACAGCAAAGAAATTATCGCGTATATTGCTGAATGTTTCCCTAAATGCTTTACTGTAGAAGGTGAAGCAAAACCACTTAAAATTGGTATCTTTCAAGATCTTGCTGAACGTTTAAAAGATGATGAGAAAGTCAGTAAGACTCAGCTACGTGCAGCGTTAAGACAATACACTTCTTCTTGGCGTTATCTACATGGTGTAAAACCAGGTGCTGTACGTGTTGATCTAGATGGCAACGAATGTGGTGAACTTGAAGCGGAACACGTTGAACACGCTCAAGCTACACTAGCTGAAAGTAAAGCGAAAGTAGCGGCTCGTCGTAAAGAGCAAGCTCATAAAGCTCGTGATGAAGGCAAGGCAAAACCAAAAGCTAAAAAGCCTCAAACACGTAAATCACACAACAATACTAACAAACCAGCGAAAGTAAATACGCCAGTTGAAACGCGCGCTTTGAATGCAGATGAAATGATCATCGGCAAACAAGTAAACGTAAACATGGGCAAAGGGAACATGGCTGCGACCATTGTTGAAATCAATAAGGAAGATGTGCGAGTTCAGCTAGTAAATGGCCTACAAATGGTTGTTAAAGCGGAGCACCTGCGCGCATAAAGGAGAAATTCCTACGCATGAAGTGCCGTTTAAAATTATCGATAGTAGCTGCTAGCCTTTGGCTAGCAGCTACATCAGCTCACGCTATGGAAGCGAAATCTAAAAAATCAGATATTCCTACCTTAGCTCCTGAAGTACAACACGAAACAGCCAGTAAACGTGTAACGTCTCGTTTTACTCGTTCTCACTACAAACACTTCACTTTAGACGATGAATCTTCAAAAGCGATATTTGCACGTTATTTGGAAATGCTCGACTACAATAGAAACATCTTCACCCAAGCAGATATCGACAAGTTTAACTCTTGGGCGAACCAGTTAGATGATCAACTCAAAGCCGGTAATAACCAAATAGCTTTCGACGTGTACAATTTGTCGATGCAAAAACGTTATGACAGATTTGCCTACGCCTTATCTTTGCTAGATAAAGAAATGAATTTTGATGTTGACGAAAAAATCACCCTAGACCGCTCAGAGGCTGCTTGGCCCAAAGATGAAGCTGAGCTAAATGAGCTTTGGCGTAAACGCGTGAAATACGATGCGCTAAATCTGAAGTTGGCTGGGAAAAACTGGGATGAAATCAAAGAGACGTTGAGTAAGCGTTACAACAACGCAATCAAACGATTAACTCAATCACATAGCGAAGATGCGTTTCAGATTTACATGAATGCTTTCGCTCGTGAAGTGGATCCTCACACCAGTTACTTGTCTCCGCGCTCTGCCGAGCAGTTCCAATCAGAAATGAACCTGTCTCTGGAAGGGATTGGTGCAGTTCTTCAGCTTACGGATGATTACACAGTTATTCGCTCTTTAGTAGCTGGAGGGCCAGCTTCTAAGAGTAAGAAGCTCGCTGAAGGCGATAAAATCATCGGTGTTGGACAAGATGGTGAAGAAATTGTCGATGTTATCGGTTGGCGACTCGATGATGTTGTTCAGCTCATCAAAGGTCCAAAGGGCACTAAGGTTAAACTGCAAATCTTACCTGCAGGTAAAGATGCGAAAGCAACCGTGGTTGAAATTGTTCGTGACAAGATTCGCCTAGAAGACCGTGCTGTCAAGTCTGAAATTATTGAAAAGGATGGCAAGAAAATAGGGGTGCTTGAAGTACCGAGTTTCTATGTCGGACTTTCCAAAGACACTGACAAGTTGATCTCAGAACTGAAAGAGAAGGGTGTCGACGGGATCGTTGTTGACCTGCGTAACAACGGTGGTGGCGCGTTGACGGAAGCGACTGCCATGTCAGGACTGTTCATTAATAGTGGTCCGGTGGTTCAGGTTCGTGATAGTTACGGTCGAGTGAATGTCAACAGTGATACTGATGGAAAGATCAGTTATCAAGGTCCATTAACCGTATTGGTCAACCGCTACAGTGCATCCGCATCTGAAATTTTTGCCGCTGCAATGCAAGACTATGGACGCGCCATTGTGTTGGGTGAAAACTCTTTTGGAAAAGGGACCGTGCAGCAACATCGTTCTTTAAACCACATCTATGATCTATTCGATAAAGAACTAGGCTATGTACAATATACGATCCAGAAATTCTACCGAATTAATGGTGGTAGTACTCAGAACAAAGGTGTGGTTCCTGACATCGCTTTCCCTACGCCAATCGATCCCGCTGAAACAGGTGAAAGTGTTGAAGATAATGCACTTCCATGGGACAGCATAGATAAAGCGAAATATACTGAGTTACAACGTAATGATGACTTGGTGACGTCGTTGACGAAAAAGCATGAGGAACGCATCAAATCGGATATGGAATTTGGATTTATTGCAGAAGACATCGCTAAGTACAAATCCGAGAAAGATGATAAAACTTTGTCTTTAAGGGAATCTGCGCGTAAAGCAGAAAGCGACAACAATGACGAGCTTCGACTGCAGCGTGTTAACTTACGTCAAAAAGCAGCAGGTAAAGAACCTTACAAGTCTTTGGATGATATCCCTAAAGATTACGAAGTTCCCGACGCTTACCTTGACGAGGCTGTCGCTATCACGGTAGATATGGTCAATAGTCAGCCGTAATCCTGTTATAAAAACCAAAAAGCGAGCGAAAGCTCGCTTTTTTTGTACTTTCTGAGTGCCTCAAAATTAATACATAAAATTAAAAAGCGTGATTTAGATCAAAATATTTAGCAATCTCGTACTAACCCACCTAAGCTTAAAGTAACTGTAAGGGGGATACATATGAGATGGATCACGCTACTTTTATGTGTTTTTTCGTTTGGAGTGTTGTCTGAAATACGAAGGGACAACAATGACTTAACGCAATTTGACCAACCGTTTTTGTTGGGCGACTGGTACTTGGTAAATCCAAGCCCAGCAGAAGGGCCGGATACCTTTTTAGCTATTAAACTGACGCTGGAGTCTAATTACACTTTTTCGATTGATATCCAAAAACAAGATTACAGTATTGAGCACTGGGAAGGGTTATTCACCGCCAATGATGACACCATCATTCTCGGACTGAATAGTGATGAACCACAAGCCTACAGTTATAGTGGCAATCATAATATGCTCAATTTGAACGGTGTGGTTTTTACCAAGGCGTTATCAAATGCGCTAGCGGGAATTTGGTCTTCGGTGAGCGTGACTGGCAACGACGAGCATGCTCAAGAAATAGCTCGAATGGACCTAATTCTCCAACCTGATTTCGTATTTACGTTTCGTGTGAGTTCAAGCGATGGCGATGAAGCGATTCATAGTGGTGTGTATTACACAGAAGATGACCATATCGTCTTGCTTTATAAAGATGGTGAACATGACGCGACTTATACATTGAACCAAGATGAACTCACTCTCGAAGTTGAGGGTGGTGATATGTTTGCCGTCCTCAATCGCATCCGTTAACATCAGCAACAATCCATTAAAAGCGTCAACTTAGTTTGACGCTTTTTTTATGTCCAATTCTGCACAGTTACTTATCAAAGGTATATAATCGTCAAGGATTAAGCGAACTTTGCTAACGATAATAATATAAGGACAAAGGATGACCGAGTCAGCACCTAAAGCCAAATACCGTAGCGACTATCAAACATCGTCGCATACGATCACAGATGTCAATCTTACTTTCGACCTTCACGAAACCCAAACTAAAGTGACCGCCGTTTCACAAGTTAAGCAACTTGGTGACGAGAGTACTTTAGTGCTGGATGGAGAAAATGTTGAACTTATTAACATGTCGGTTAATGAAGAAGCCTGGAGCGATTTTACCATTACCGAAACTGGCATAGAAATTTCAAATCTACCTCAAGAGTTTGAGTTGGTAGTAGAAAACTATATTTCTCCATCAACAAACACTGCGCTGGAAGGCTTGTACATTTCTGATGGATCATATTGCACGCAATGTGAAGCGGAAGGCTTCCGACGCATTACTTATTTCTTAGACCGACCAGACGTTCTTGCCAAATACACAACAAAAGTCATCGCCGATAAAACGGCTTTCCCATATCTTCTTAGCAACGGTAACAAAATAGAACAAGGTGAACTAGAAGGTGGTAAACACTTCGTCACTTGGGAAGATCCGCATCCTAAGCCTTCATATCTATTCGCTCTCGTTGCTGGTGACTTTGATGTGCTTCGTGATGTCTTCAAAACACGTTCAGGCAGAGATGTTGCTCTGGAAATTTTCGTAGACAAAGGTAATCTCGACCGCGCTAACCATGCCATGGTTTCACTGATCAACTCGATGAAGTGGGATGAACAAAGATTCGGTCTTGAGTATGACTTAGACATTTATATGATCGTCGCAGTCGACTTCTTTAATATGGGTGCGATGGAGAATAAGGGGCTAAACGTCTTCAACTCTAAGTTTGTGTTGGCTAATGACCAAACAGCAACAGACACCGACTACCTTGGAATCGAAGCTGTTATTGGTCATGAGTATTTCCACAACTGGACGGGTAACCGAGTGACTTGTCGTGACTGGTTCCAGTTGAGTTTGAAAGAAGGTCTAACCGTCTTCCGCGACCAGGAGTTCTCTTCTGATTTAGGCTCTAGGTCTGTGAATCGTATTAATAATGTTCGTATTATTCGTGGTCCGCAGTTTGCTGAAGATGCTAGTCCGATGTCGCACCCAATCAGACCAGACAAAGTTATTGAAATGAATAACTTTTACACGTTGACTGTCTATGAAAAGGGAAGTGAAGTCATTCGAATGATGCATACGCTGCTAGGCGAAGATAAATTCCAAGCAGGTATGAGACTTTACTTTGAAAGGCATGATGGTACTGCTGCAACGTGTGAAGATTTCGTTTGTGCAATGGAAGATACATCGGGAATCGATCTGAAGCAATTCCGTCTTTGGTACAGTCAATCGGGTACGCCAACACTAACGGTTACTGATAGTTATGATGAATCTGCGAAGACTTATACACTTAAGGTTTCTCAACACACTCAGTCGACTCAAGATCAAGCGGACAAACAAGCGTTACATATTCCATTTGACGTAGAACTGTATGACGAACATGGAAATTGTTTTGAGTTACGCTGTAACGGTTCTGAGTTAAATAATGTGTTAAACGTGACTCAGAATGAACAGGAATTTGTGTTTGAGAACATCGCATCGAAACCGGTGCCTTCGATGCTTCGTGAGTTTTCAGCCCCGGTTCGTCTTGATTTCGATTACAGTGATGAGCAATTAGCCTTTCTCATGATCAACGCGAAAAACGATTTTGCCAAGTGGGATGCTGGGCAGATGTTATTAGCGAAGTACATTAAGTCTAATGTGAGTTCTGTTCAAAGTGGCGGTAGCGTTGAACTGCCAAGCTTAGTGGTTGACGCATTTAGAGGCGTTCTCCTAAACAAGGATCTGGACGAAGCGTTTATTGCTGAAGCCTTATCATTACCAAGCTTTAATGAAGTGGCGGGATGGTATAACACGGTAGATGTCGATGCAGTATGTGATGTGTTAAAAGGCATTAAGTCATTACTAGCAGATGCTCTACAAGATGAATTATCCGCACTCTATCAGACTTTGACTCAGTCTGATTATTCGATTGAGCATGATGCAATTGGCAAACGCTCGTTAAGAAACCTGTGTTTACAATATTTGGTTAACGTTGAAGACTATCAACACTTAGCCGAGCAACAATACCGCAATGCTAATAACATGACGGACACTATTGCTGCGATGTCAGCAGCAAATAGTGCATCACTTTCGTGTCGTCAGTCACTGATGGATGATTACAGTGAGAAGTGGAGTCATGACGGATTGGTGATGGATAAATGGTTTGCCCTACAAGGTTCTAACCCAGCAAGTAACGCTTTAGATAATGTGAAACATTGCATGTCACATAAAGCGTTTAGTTTAAGCAACCCTAATCGTACTCGTAGTTTGATTGGGTCTTTCTTGAACATGAACCCGCGTCGCTTCCATGATATCTCGGGTGAAGGTTATCAATTTGCTGGTGAAATCTTAATGCAGTTAAATGAGTCAAATCCACAAGTTGCTTCACGGTTAATCGACCCGTTGCTTAAATTGAAAAAGTACGACGAGAAACGTCAGGAACTGATTAAACTCGAATTGAATAAATTGCGCAGTTTGGACAACTTAGCTAAAGACTTATTTGAAAAAGTTACCAAAGCACTAGAGTCGTAATAGCAAACAGCCAGCACTGTATATAAATACAGTGCTGGCTGTTTTGTTGAGTAAAGCTAAGGAACAATGCTTAAATTGATTAACATTCCAACAATATGAAACAGTACTACTTTAATCTCAATATTTCCTATCATGACTATTTGGCTCACTATACTGGTTATGCATTCAGTATTTTGGTTGTCACCGACGAGCGTTTAAAACTACAAGTTCCAGCAAGTCGTTTTCGACCATTTTTGACACAATTGGGTCTTAGAGGCCGATTTAGATTGATAACTGACCAGAACAATAAGTTTATACGGTTAGAATCACTGTAACTTCTCTAAATTATAGTGATATGAATAAGTGCATCAGTCACACAATCAAACATTTCCCTGAAACTTCCTCCATTTTTTATTAACTCTTTATCAATAAAACTTTTACAATATAGAACAAGCCTACACCCCTAACAAAAACAAAAAGTGGAGCGTTTCTATGACCACGCGCGAACCCGTTGTTCCGGTTCTACTGGAGAAAGTATATAAGTTGATTGAATCCAAAGTTGAAGGGAGCAATCAACCTTTAGTTACTCAACTCGCTAAACACATTTTCAGCAATGTTTCCCCTGATGATTTGCTGCAGAGAAATGAATCTGATCTTTACGGTGCTGTAGTGAGTTTATGGCATCATCTCAATGAGAAAAAATACGACGAAGTCTCGGTTCGAGTATTTAATCCGACTGTTAGCCGTCATGGTTGGCAATCAACGCACACTATTTTAGAAATTGCGGTTCCTGATTCGCCGTTCTTAGTGGATTCAGTCAAGATGGCACTAAATCGAGTCGATCTGACCTGTCATATAATGCTTCATGGTCCAACTCAGTTTGAGCGCGACGAGCAAGGACACATAACATCGGTTAATGAAGGGAAAGGGCATTTACAGTCGATTTTCCATATTGAAATCGATCGCTTAAGTGACAAAGGAGAAATGTCGGCGCTCAAGGATGAATTAGTCTCTATATTCGAAGATACGAGTTTAGTGGTGAACCAATGGGAGGCGATGTCTGACAAGCTAAAGCAAATTACCAAAGATCTAATTAAAAACAAAAAGAAACTTCCTGTCGAAGCCGATCGTTTCGATGAAACTATTGCGTTTTTAGCTTGGGTTGGCAACCACAACTTTACCTTTATGGGCTACAAAGAATTTGACCTTATTAATGAAGAGGGAGACTCAATACTTAAGCCCACAGAAGAGAAAGGTTTAGGTTTATTTGCGAATCAACAACGCGTTCGTCCGGTCAAAATTTCTGAATTTTCTGACTCAGCGCGTTTAGAAGCGAAAAAGCCTTTCTTACTGATACTGACGAAAGGCAACAAAACAAGTCGTATCCACAGACCTGCATATACGGACTATATTGGTATCAAGAAGTTTGATGCCAACGGTAAGGTTGTAGGGGAACATCGTTTTACCGGACTTTATACTTCTGCCGTTTATAATCAAAGCGTGTCGACCATTCCACTTATTCGTGAGAAAGTTGATCGTATCTTGGATGCAAGTGGCTATCGAAATGGATCCTACTCATACAAAGCGCTTCGCAATATTTTAGAGAACTACCCACGTGATGAACTACTTCAAGCTAAAGAAGAAGAATTACTTGAGATAGGTATGGGTGTGGTTCAAATGCAGGATCGTGATTTGATCCGTCTGTTTGTTCGTAAAGATCCGTTTGGTCGTTTCTTCAGTTGTATGGTCTATGTTAGCAAAGACCGCTACAACACTCAGCTTCGTAAAGATACACAACGGATCCTTCAAAACTACTTTGGTTGTGAGCAGGAAGTTGAATTTACGACGTATTTCTCCGAAAGCCCTCTGGCTAGAACCCATTACATTGTAAGGGTTGATAACAACAATATGGATATGGATGTGAAGGCGATAGAAAGAAACCTAATGGAAGTATCTGCGTCATGGGATGATCGCCTTTCAGAAGCAATAGTTGCTAACTTTGGTGAGAGTAAAGGCCTGCCCTTATCAAAAGTGTACTCAAGAGCGTTTCCTCGCTCTTACAAAGAGGACATGATGCCAACCTCAGCCGTCGCAGATATTGAACGACTTGAAGCGCTCGATGAAGAAAACAAATTAGGAATGTTGTTCTATCGACCACAAGAAGCGGCGGTAGATTCAAAGGAAGTAAAACTTAAGCTATACCATCGTGATGAGCCGATACATTTGTCTGATGTTATGCCAATGCTTGAAAATCTTGGTCTGCGAGTGATCGGTGAATCACCGTATGAGATCGTTAAGTCAGATGGCGGAACATACTGGATCCTAGATTTTGCAATGCTACATAAGAGTGATGCGGTTGTCGATCTTCGAGAAGCTCGCGATCGATTCCAACAAGCATTCGCTGCAATTTGGTCTGGTGGTTTGGAAAGTGATGGTTTCAACCGTCTTGTGCTAGGGTCCGGATTAACTGGCCGTGAAGTGTCGATCTTAAGAGCGTATGCGCGTTATATGCGTCAAGTCGGCTTCCCATTCAGCCAACACTATATTGAAGACACTCTGAATCATTACCCAGATCTAGCAAAAGACCTGGTTGAGTTATTTACACAGCGCTTTATGCCTTCTCTAAAAGGAAGCAAGAAAGGGCAACAACGTGTTATTGATAAGATTCACAAACAGTTAGATAAAGTAGAAAGCTTGGATGATGACCGTATTATCCGCCGCTACGTCGAAATGATTTCTGCTACGTTGCGCACTAACTACTATCAGAAAGATAGCAATGGTGTTAACAAGCCTTGGTTATCTCTAAAGCTCGAGCCAAAGAACATTCCAGAAATTCCAGCTCCAGTACCTGCGTTTGAAATCTTCGTTTATGCGCCGGACATTGAGGGTGTACACCTACGAGGTGGTAAAGTTGCTCGTGGTGGTTTGCGTTGGTCAGATCGCCAAGAAGATTTCCGTACTGAAATACTTGGGTTGGTGAAAGCGCAACAAGTTAAGAACACGGTGATCGTACCTGTAGGGGCAAAAGGTGGTTTTGTTTGTAAACGTCAGCCACAGCTATCATCACGTGATGAGATATTTGCTGAAGGGCAACGCTGTTATAAACAGTTCATTAGAGCATTATTGGATGTATCGGACAATATTGTTGAAGGTGAAATTGTTCCACCGAAGAGTGTGGTGCGACACGATGAGGACGATCCTTATCTGGTCGTGGCTGCGGATAAAGGAACAGCGACGTTTTCGGATCTAGCCAATTTGGTGTCAGCAGAATACCAGTTCTGGCTAGGTGATGCGTTTGCTTCTGGTGGTTCTAATGGCTATGACCATAAAGCAATGGGCATTACCGCTAAAGGTGGCTGGGAGTCGGTTAAACGTCACTTCCGTGAAATGGGTGTTGATTGTCAGAACGAAGATTTCACTGCTGTTGGTGTTGGTGATATGGCAGGGGATGTATTTGGTAATGGGATGTTGTTATCGAAGCACATTAAACTTCAAGCTGCATTTAACCATATGCATATTTTCATTGATCCCAACCCACAATCATCGGCGAAAAGTTGGGACGAACGTAAGCGACTCTTTGATCTGCCGCGCTCAAGTTGGGAAGACTATGATCCTAAATTGATCTCGCAAGGCGGTGGCGTTTTTGCGCGTAAGGCAAAGTCGATCACTTTAACGCCAGAGATCCAAAAGATGCTAGGGACTAAGAAAGCATCGATGGCGCCAAATGATCTTATAAAGATGATTTTATCCATGAAAGTCGATCTGCTGTGGAATGGTGGTATCGGTACCTATGTTAAATCCAGTAAAGAAACACATACGGATGTTGGTGACCGCGCTAACGATGTATTGCGTATCAATGGCAACGAACTCAAAGCTAAGGTAGTTGGTGAGGGTGGTAACTTGGGTATGACTCAATTGGGTCGTATTGAATACGCTTTAACTGGTGGTCGCGTTAATACTGACTTTGTCGATAACGTGGGTGGTGTGGATTGCTCTGATAACGAAGTTAACATTAAGATCTTCTTGAATGGTCTGGTGTCTAACGGCGATCTGACGGTTAAGCAGCGTAATGAAATCCTTGAATCAATGGAAGATGAGGTGGGGGAAATTGTACTTGATGATGCTTATTGTCAGTCAGAGTCTATCTCAGTCACAGAATTCCAAGGCGTATCGCTGGTCAAAGAGCAGATTCGTTTCATTCACACCTTAGAAAAAGGCGGCCATTTAGATCGTGCTCTAGAATACATCCCATCAGATGAAGAGCTACTTGAACGAGAAAAACAAGGCATTGGAATGACAAGGCCTGAGCTTTCTGTGCTGGTAGCTTACGGCAAGATGGTATTGAAAGAAGAGTTAGTGACTGATGAGATCGCAACCGATGCGTATCATCAGCAGCAATTGACACAATACTTCCCATCGGAGTTACGCCGTAACTATATTGACAGCATGCCAACGCATCCGTTGAAAGCTGAAATCATCTCTACGATGCTTGCAAATCAGATGGTTAACGAAATGGGATGCAATTTCGTGACTCGACTGCAAGAAGAAACCGGCGCTACGGTAGTTGATATTGCTAATGCATATGCCGCGTCTAGAGAAATTTATGGCTTCGCTTATACGTTCGAGCAAATCCGTAAACTTGATAATGTGGCGAGTTCAGAAGCGCAATATGAGTTGCTGTTTATTGTTCGCCGAACGTTACGTAGACTCGCTCGTTGGATCTTGCGAAATCGTCCAGGTAAACAGTCGGTAGAACAGCTTATCGCGCGTTATCGTGATGATGTCATGAAAGTAGAGGAAACGCTTGAGGCCTGCTTAGTTGCTGAGGAGGTGGCTGAACATCGTCTACAAGCTGAAAATTGGGTAGAACAAGGCGTAGGCAAAGAGCTTGCTAACTATGTCGCTCGTTTATCTAGCCTACTATCTGCTGTCGATATATCAGAAATTGCTGCTGAGGCTAACTATAGCGTAGAGCAAGCTTCCAAACTTTATTTCCATCTAGGGGATCGCTTGTCTTTACACTGGTTCTTAAACCAGATTAATAGCCAAGGGGTGGATAATAACTGGCAAGCTCTCGCTAGGGCTGCATTCCGTGAAGATTTAGATTGGCAACAACGTTTGTTGACGGCTCAAGTACTAAGATGTGGATGTGGCGGAGAGGGCGAAGACGTTATCCTGTCACTTAATAATTGGATGGAAACGAATGCAAGTAGTTTGCTTCGTTGGGAAAACATACTCAATGAGTTCAAAGTGGGTAATGTCCATGAGTTTGCTAAGTTCTCTGTAGCACTTCGTGAACTCAGTCTGCTGAACCTAAATTGTGCGAATACCCAATAAATCGTTTCAGCCGATCGATATTTCGAATAATAAGCGCCTAAATATAGGCGCTTTTTTTGTGACTCTTCGAAAATTGAGTGACATTGTCACTAAACTGAAGCTTGATCCATCTAATCGTTTGCGTTTTATCGATAAAAATGAAAACTTCATTGCAAGTTCATACAAATCAGTAAATAATACCACCCCGTTTACACGGGTTTCTATCGGAGGCACAATGCTTTACCGTCTTGCCAGAACTGGCTTTTTCCAACTTGATGCCGAAAAGGCTCATGATCTCGCTATGCAAAACTTCAAACGTTTCACCGGCACTCCTCTTGATTTAGCATATCGACAACAACTTCCAAACCGTCCTGTTGAATGTATGGGGCTAACCTTTAAGAATCCAGTTGGTTTAGCTGCTGGTTTGGATAAAAATGGCGAATGTATCGAAGCATTTGGTGCAATGGGCTTCGGTTTTGTCGAAGTAGGGACAGTGACACCACGTCCTCAACCAGGCAACGACAAACCACGCCTTTTCCGTTTAATAGAGGCAGAAGGCATCATTAACCGCATGGGTTTCAACAATTTAGGTGTTGATAATCTCGTTGAGAATGTAAAGAAAGCGAAATTTGACGGTATTCTTGGTATCAACATTGGTAAGAACAAAGATACTCCGATTGAAAAGGGCGCCGAAGACTACATTATCTGTATGGAAAAGGTCTACGAGCATGCAGGTTATATCGCAGTCAACATTTCTTCTCCTAATACTCCTGGGCTTCGCAGTCTGCAATATGGTGAAGCACTTGATGAATTGCTATCCGAGCTAAAAGCGAAACAAGCAGAACTTGCAGAAAAACATAACAAATACGTACCTTTAGCATTAAAGATCGCGCCAGATCTTAGTGATGACGAAATTGGTCAAATTTGCGATTCGTTGATCAAAAATAAGATAGACGGTGTTATCGCAACGAACACGACGCTAGATCGCAGCATCGTCGAAGGTATGAAACACGCCAATGAAGCTGGGGGCTTAAGTGGTCGTCCAGTTCAATCGCGCAGTACAGAGGTTGTTCGTCTTCTTGCTAACAATCTGCAAGGCAAGTTACCTATCATAGGTGTTGGTGGAATCGATTCTTATGTTTCAGCAAAAGAAAAACTGATGGCAGGGGCAACGCTGGTACAAGTATATTCAGGATTTATCTATCACGGTCCAAAACTAGTTAAAGACATTGTGAAAAACCTATAATCACTGAAAAGTTACTGGGTTAAATACAAGAGAAGGGGAAATTGTTTTCCCCTTTTTTTTTACGTAATCGTTTGTAGAATTATATTCAACTGACAAAAAAGGTAATTAAGCGTTTTACCTAACAGTCTGATTATTCTTTAATTATAAGAGACGGAACGATGCTTAAACCCAGCGATACATGGATCTGGTATATGGATGAGAACGAGGGTTCTCTGATGCTGGATTTGGGAGATGAGATGGTTTTTAAAACCAATCTTTCCCCAAAGCTCCTTGTCGACTGCGCGATGGGTCAGAACAACTTTACCGTAGATGACGCATCCGCGTTCCAAACCTTTAGAGACCAAATAAGCATTCTAGGACTATCAGAGCCTAGACAAGCAGAGCTCACGCTATATTGTGTTGCCGCTAAGCGCTTTCATAAGCCCGTTCAGCCAAAGAGTTGGTTCTTCGACCATCAAAATGGCAACTATCAACCGCAAGAAGGCGATCTCGTCCGATTGGTGAATCAACACTCGGAAGGTTTCTTTATCGTCTTAGAGGTAGGTGAGAGCGCGAGCTTATGTGCTTTAGTTGACCTGGAGTCTTTCAGTTTGACGCCATGCAAAGGGGTGCAATTTGGTCAGAGTATCAAAGTCATGCACGATAGAATGGCCTGTGCACATCAATTTATGAGAATTAATCAACCCATTGCTCTTGTTGGTTAAGAGCCTCATAGGGTAATTAGAGCGCAAAATGCGTCAAAAGAAAAAGCAGTGGCAGCTTTTAGTAGTACACAACTATTCCTAAACATGTTCCTCGTAGAAATTTGTCGGCCCCAGTGGCCGATTTTTTTTGCTCATCTTTAGGGGAATGTAGTCCTAGTTTTACACCCATCCCCAACATCTTTCCTCAAAATACTATATCTCTGCGTTATTAAAGGACATTTCACATATTTTTTTCATCTAATTAGTGACTATTTTTAGGCCCTAAATGAGGTGTTTTGCCCTGATTAATTCCTCCTTTACCTAAAAATGTAAGTAAATTACACGCAAGACTGTCGTCTGGTATATACCAAATTCACAGTAAATAAGTATTCACTTTCGCCAGGTGGCAATAAAACACTAACTGTTAATTAGTAGGTTCTAATTCAATGAGTTGATGAGTTGATGAGTTTCATTCGGTCAAAGGTTGTTCGAATGAACCGATAAGTTGAGGGTTGGAGTAGGTTTATTTAGTGAGAAGGCGGTTTGTCAGGTATAATCAACACCATTTTTCACAGTCAGATGAACACTATGAACCAATATCTTGCCGTTACTTCGAATGGACTCGAAAACCTACTTGCTCAAGAACTCGAGCAGCTGGGATTGACTTCTGTAAAGCCCATACAAGCGGGAGTGAAGTTTAAAGCGTCGAATGAGCAGATCTACCGTGCTTGTTTATGGAGCCGATATGCTTCTCGCTTTGTCAAAGTACTTTCGGAGTTCACTTGCCAAGATGATATGGACCTATATCTGGCTGCTTCGTCAATTAACTGGGTCAATCACTTCCATAGCTCAAAGAAATTCATTGTCGATTTCAATGGTACCAACCGAGAGATTCGCAATAGCCAATATGGCGCAATGAAAGTCAAAGATGCGGTAGTAGATTGCTTTAACAAGAAAAATCTTCCTCGTCCGAACATCAGTAAAGACAGTGCGGATGTAAGAGTGCATGTCCGTCTACACAGAGACAAGGCACTGATCGGCCTTGATATGGTTGGTTCTGGTTTACATCAACGTGGTTATAGAACAGAAGCAGGTCGCGCTCCATTAAGAGAAACGTTGGCTGCCGCTATTGTGGCTCGTAGTGGCTGGACACAAGGTCAAAATATGCTGGATCCTATGTGTGGTTCTGGCACGTTGCTAATTGAAGCTGCAATGTTAGCAGCGAATATGGCACCAGGCGTCAAGCGTAAGTCTTGGTGTTTTGAATCACTTGAAGACTTCGAACCAGAGGTGTGGGCGGAGGTTAAATCAGAAGCGAATGTTCAAGCACGTCGTGGTGTCAAAAAAACTGACAGCAGGTTTTGGGGCTTCGATAATGACCCTAGAGTTCTGAAAACGGCTAAAGAAAATGCAAAACGCGCGGGTGTGGAAGAGTTAATTACTTTCGAGCTTGGCGATGCAAGTCAGGTTACTAAGCCTGCAGAGTTTGGTCATGGTGTTGTGGTGTGTAACCCTCCATATGGCGAACGTCTAGGTACTGAGCCTGGACTGATTGCGCTGTACACGGAGTTCGGTAATCAACTGAAAACCGAGTTTGGTGGCTGCCAAGCATCTATTTTCTCTAGCTCAGACGATTTACTAAGTTGTCTTCGTATGCGAGCAGAGAAGCAATTCAAACTAAATAATGGTGCATTACAGTGTCACCAGAAGAATTATTCAATCTCTCAACGTTCTGAAGATGAGCTGGTGGGTAATAAAGACGCGCAGGTCGTTGCTCCAGACTTCTCTAACCGTCTTAAAAAGAACATTGGAAAGATAGGCAAGTGGGCCAAGAAAGAAGGCCTAGATTGCTATCGTATCTATGATGCAGATCTCCCAGATTACAATGTTGCTGTTGATGTATATCAGGACTATTTGGTTATTCAAGAGTATGCGGCGCCGAAAAGCATTCCTGAAGAAACAGCAAAGCGCCGTTTAACGGATGTGATTCGTGCCAGTATAAAAGTCACCGGCGTTGATACGAATAACGTCGTGCTAAAAGTACGTGAAAAGAAAAAAGGGACGTCGCAATATAATAAGTTGGCGACAAAGTCATCGAAACTTCATGTCAACGAGTATGGTGTACAACTTATCGTTAACCTATACGATTATTTAGACACCGGCCTGTTCCTTGACCACAAGATCACTCGTCGTAAGCTGGGTGAAATGGCAGGCAATAAAGATTTCTTGAACCTTTTTGCTTACACAGGCTCTGCTACCGTTCACGCTGCATTGGGAGGCGCTAAGTCAACCACCACGGTAGATATGTCCAATACTTATTTAGAGTGGGCAAAAGAGAACATGAAGCTTAATGGTCAAGTTGGCCGTCAGCATCAGTACATTCAGGCAGATTGCTTACAGTGGTTGGAGAAAGCGACGAGTAGTTACGATCTTATCTTTATCGATCCTCCAACGTTCTCAAACTCAAAGCGAATGGAACAGTCTTTTGATGTTCAGCGTGACCACGTCACGTTAATGAGTAACTTAAAACGATTGTTGCGTGAGCATGGCACGATTGTATTCTCAAACAATAAACGTCATTTCAAGATGGATATGAAAGCGTTAGAAGAGCTGGGCTTGAAAGCAGAGAATATTTCGGAGAAAACACTACCACTCGATTTCGCTCGCAATAAGCATATTCATAACTGCTGGCTTATCACTCACCAGAAGTAAAAGGATTATGGAAAAGGAACTTATTCTATACAGTACTGAAGGATGCCATCTCTGTGAGATGGCATTGGAACTCATCTCTATCATTGGATTAACTGAGCAGTTACAAGTTGTTGATATTGCTTTCGATGATGCGCTTTTTGGTCGTTACGGCGTCACAATACCGGTCATCAAAAGTGAAGAATCTGAAATTAACTGGCCTTTTGATCTCTCTCAACTGAAACAATGGTTAACAGCTAATGGCATTACTTACCATTCATAATGGACAACTAGCATTTGGTGACCATCCATTGCTAGACAAATCCGATTTTGCACTTCAAGAAAATGAACGTGTATGTTTGGTTGGCCGCAACGGTGCGGGCAAATCAACGTTAATGAAAGTCCTAGCAGGTGAAATCGTCATGGACGATGGCAAGCTGCAGATTACACAAGATGTCGTCGTATCACGACTTGAACAAGACCCACCTCGTGACCAGGCTGGAACGGTTGCGGATTACGTTGCTGAGGGGCTAGCCGAAGTCGGCGAATTGCTAAAAACCTACCATACGCAACTGGATTTGGTCGCACAAGATCCGTCTGAGCGAAATATTAACCGTTTAGCACAAACGCAAGAAAGCTTGGAAGTGGCAGGTGCATGGCGCTTTGAGGATCGTATTAAAAATATTCTTGGGGCGTTAAAGCTGGATGGCAATACACTACTTACGGATTTGTCTGGTGGATGGCAGCGTAAAGCCGCGTTAGCTCGTGCACTGGTTTGTGATCCTGACGTTTTGTTGCTTGATGAGCCTACCAACCACCTAGATGTGACAACGATTGAGTGGTTAGAGACCTTCTTAAAAGATTTCCGTGGTTCTATTATATTTATTTCTCACGACCGAGCATTTATACGTTCGATGGCAACTCGAATTGTTGACCTTGACCGTGGTCAACTGGTGTCTTATCCGGGGAACTATGAAACCTATCTAGTCGAGAAAGAGGAGGCTCTGCGTGTAGAAGAAATGCAGAATGCTGAATTCGACAAGAAACTAGCACAAGAAGAAGTGTGGATTCGTCAGGGGATTAAAGCGAGAAGAACGCGCAATGAAGGTCGAGTCCGTGCATTAAAGAAACTGCGCGAAGAGCGTAAAGACCGTCGAGAAGTACAAGGTAAAGTAAACCTTAAACTGGATGATAGTGCACGCAGCGGAAAAATTGTTTTTGAAGCAAGCGATCTTAATTATGACATTGAAGGAAAAACGATTGTTAAGAACTTTTCCTTCAACATTCAACGTGGCGACAGAATCGCTCTGATCGGACCTAATGGCTGTGGTAAGAGTACCTTGATCAAGCTACTTCTTGATGAACTACAACCAACATCTGGAAAACTAAAATGTGGCACTAAGCTAGAAGTTGCCTATTTTGACCAATATCGAGAAGCGCTAGACCCAGAAAAGACGGTGATTGATAACTTGGCTGACGGTAAACAAGAAGTGATGGTCGGTGGTCGTGAACGACATGCACTGAGTTATCTTCAAGATTTCTTGTTCGCACCTAAACGAGCGAGAACACCGGTGAAAGCGTTATCTGGCGGCGAGAAAAACCGTTTGTTGCTCGCTCGTATCTTTCTGAAATCGAATAATCTGTTAGTGCTCGATGAACCAACCAACGACTTGGACATTGAAACTTTAGAATTGCTCGAAGAATTGTTAGCGAATTACCAAGGCACACTGCTATTAGTGAGCCATGACCGTCAATTTGTTGATAATACTGTGACTACGAGCTGGATTTTTGAGGGCGAAGGGGTTATCGAAGAGTTTGTTGGTGGTTATCATGATGCCCAGCAGCAGCGAATGCAGGTCATTGAAGCCAGAAAAGCTTACGAACCTGCAAAAGAGACCAAAAAGCAAGCAGTTGAACCTGAAAAGAAAGCAACTTCTGTGAACTCTAAACCTAAAAAGCTGTCGTATAAGCTGCAAAGGGAGTTAGAGGCACTACCTGCGTTACTTGAGCAGTTAGAGCAAGAATTAGAACAGTTACAGGAAGTCGTGAATAGCCCAGAGTTTTTCACCAAACCTGTCACTGACACTCAACCAATTTTAGATAGTTTATCTGCTAAAGAGCAGGAACTGGAAATTGCCTTCGAGCGATGGGAAGAGCTAGAAGCAATGCAACAGGAAAGTTAGTTTTCATGAGTCGTATTAATTTTAAAATTTCATTAATTGCAGCCGGTGTAATGGCTGCAACGTCAAGTCAGGCAGCGTTATATAAAGTTGTCGAGATTGGTCCTGCGGGCGGTTATGAAGTCGGCCTTGCCAATGGGGTTGATGTTACCGAGTTTTATGGCTCCGCTATCGATAAAACAAAACAAACTAATAATGATAAAGGCTGTTTTGGCGAAGACTGCTCTGGTCAAACAACGGTAACGTTTGGAGACTCGAGAGCGGGATCGGAAGGGCATTCATATCGACAAGAAGTCCCCTTCAATTATGACACTAGCTTCTACTACACTGACAGGTCACGCAACAGAGATTACTGTCGTAACGAGTTAGGCTATCAGACTTGTGATGGTTGGGCTGATAAATTGTGGTATAGCTACAGCGATCATGGTGGACTTGCCCGTGTACGTGACGCTTGGTTATCCAATGCGTATCGCTCAAATGCTCAATCATTTAAAGACGGTACGCTTTTTGCCTTAGGGCAGCCACTTTCAAATGACTATTCTCCGAGGGGATTTAGCTACTCAGGTACGTCAAGTGATGTGGTTGTAAATGGTGTTGATAGCAACGGTGTTGCCATTGGTAACACAAGTAGTGGTTATTATGACAACGGGACAAGCAGTGCTTTGATTTATCGCCATCGTGGATTTTGGGGCAATGGTGATACTCCTTCAGTATTACTGCCAGTCCAAGATGGAAATATTACTCAAAAAATGGGTCGAACCATGGCGTTTGATTCTTTTGAATATGGCGGTAAAACTTACGTAACGGGCAGTGCCGCTGTTGCACCATTCGATTATAATGATTCAAACAAAAACTATCGTGGCTCTGTTGCAAACTGTATTAATGATTCTGCGATAAACGCTGATCCAGCAGCCTACGCAGATTGCCAAAACTTTGCGTTTGCTACCAAAGCTTCTGTATGGGACGTAACAAATGCAGACCCTGCTACAGGCTCTGAAATTCCACCCGCTGCTTTATACAGTTGGCAAAATACCTCAGATAACAATATCGATAAAAAAGCCAGCCAAGGCAGTATTCGTGGAGCTGTGATTTCTAAGGCGACTGCCTACAATGACGAGCCAGTGATGGTTGGCTTTAATACCACCAAAGATGGCAGCAATTTGTTTATGCAGGCAACGGTGTTCACTCCTAAGGCGTCGTTTACTGTCGAAGACCCTGCAACTTGGGATTCTCGAGTGATTTCACGTGCCACAGTAAAAAGTGGTGATGACTTTGTTTACAGTAACTCAATGGCCACCGATATTAACAAAAATCTCGTGCTAATTGGTGCCGCCAAACGTCGTGGTGATAAGCGTGAAAACGGTGCTGCGCCAAACCGTATGTTTCTGACTTCAATTGATTCGAATGGTGATGTTAGTTCTGCACAATTCTTTGATGAGCTCAATGGCAATAGTGGAATATTCTTCCGTGGTGTCGGTGGCGAACCGGGAGCAATTAACAATTTTAACGAGATTGTTGGTGCCGTCGATGCAGAACAGTCCACAGAATATTATGGCAAGAAACGTCGTCAGCGTGGGTTTATTTATCCTTACGAAGTCGTCGATGCTAACAACGTAGATATGGTCGCGAGACGAGCGGTGTTCCAAGATAGACCTTGGTTGTTAGATGACCTAACTAATGGTGGCAATGAATCAGCTAACAACAACCAATTCCGAATCGTCGATGCTGCTGATATCAACGATGATGGTGTTATCGTCGCAACTGCACTTAAATGTGAAGGCGGTTATGATACGACTGGTCACAACTCCTATTGTGGTAATGGTCAAAAACGTGAGAAAGTGGTGGCAGTTAAGTTGATCCCGATCGCAAATGCAACATCTGCTGACATCGTCACTCGTCCGGTAGAGACGGCACCTGTTGAACGCAAAGGCGGAAGTCTTGGGTGGATGGTGATGATTTTTCTAGGTTTCTTAGGATTACACCGTAACAAATAGTCACAAGTGACAAAAATCCCAGGTTCATACTTTTGAATCTGGGATTTTTTATGCCTTGTGATCGGCTTAATAATGAGCAATTATTAAGGAGGAGTCATAAAAGCTCCACAAATCTTTAATGGTAGAAAATCATGAAACTGGTTTTGTATAATGAGGACCGTACTATGAAGAGACAAAAACGTGACCGCCTAGAGCGAGCTCAATCACAGGGTTATAAAGCTGGATTGAATGGGCGATCGATGGAAACCTGTCCCTATCAACAAATGGATGCTAAGTCTTATTGGCTAGGCGGTTGGCGTGATGCCCGAGATGACAAACATTCAGGACTCTTCAAGTAGTCGGGAGCAAAGTTGAAGTATTTTTTAAGGCCTCAGTTGAGGTCTTTTTTGTGTCTAGCGAGCCTAATGCACTATAACTAATTATGTTTAACCAAAATAAACGACTCCTGAGAGCCGTTTAATGACAACAACTGTTTAGAAAGTAGAGGTATCTTTAAATAGACCTACTTTAAGATCTTTTGCGGCATAAATCTCTTTACCATCGACCAGAACACGGCCATCTGCTATGCCCATAACGAGTTTACGATTCACAACGCGTTTCATGTGCAGTTCGTACGTTACTTTTTTAGCAGTAGGGAGGATTTGGCCTGTGAACTTCAACTCACCAACACCAAGTGCACGACCTTTACCTTCGCCACCAATCCAGCCAAGGTAGAAACCAACAAGTTGCCACATGGCGTCTAAACCAAGGCAGCCTGGCATCACAGGGTCGCCAATAAAGTGACAATCAAAGAACCATAAGTCAGGGGTGATATCTAATTCTGCAACAATTAAACCTTTACCAAAGTCTCCCTCGGTTTCCGACATTTTAGTTACACGATCCATCATCAGCATGTTTGGTGCTGGTAACTGAGGGTAGCCCTCGCCAAAAAGTTCACCACGGCTAGAGGCTAGAAGATCTTCACGACTATAAGATTCACGTCTGTTTTGCATTATTAAATTACTCCAAATTTTGGTATGAGCATCTTAGTGAACAGGTGTACGCTAGACAAGTCCGACCACGACTAGACAAACCAGTTTTTTATCCTTTCTAACAATGTTTCCGGTAGTTCAAGTTTCTCAAAATTTTCAATACGTTCTGCGATTTTACCGATCACGCTGTCTTCATCTTCGCTCTTAAATGGTTTATTGAGAAGCAACGGTATCACTTCATCAACATGTGTCGCAGACCAGATATGGAATTCACCATTTTTAATACTTTCTACCAACTCTGTGCTGAGCGCGAGATGCTGAATATTGGTTTTTGGTAGAACCACGCCTTGCTTGCCAGTAAAGCCCTGATGTTTACATACGCTATAAAAGCCTTCGACTTTTTCATTCAGACCGCCTACTGCCTGAACTCGACCAAATTGATCGACCGCACCGGTTACCGCTATTTGTTGATTAATTGGGTAACCGGAGAGAGCGCTAACAAGAGAACAGAGTTCAGCCAATGAAGCACTGTCTCCGTCAACTTCACAATAAGACTGTTCGAAGACAATCGACGCGGAGTAAGGAAGTGGGGCATCTAGGTCAAGTTCGGAAGACACAAAGGCTTGCATTATCATCATGCCTTTGGCGTGAATGTTGCCGCCAAGTTCTACTTTGCGTTCTACATCAGATACATCACCATCTCCAAAGTGAACAACACAAGATATCCGTGCTGGCTCGCCATAAGAGACAGGGTGCCCAGGGATATCGATAACGGTCAGTCCGTTTACTTGACCAACTTGTTCTCCTTGGGTTTCAATCACGACTTGCCCTTCGAGAATATCATCAATTGCTCGTTCAGGAAGATAAGCCTCGCGACTTCTCTTAGCACAAATCGCAGCTTCAATATGATCTGACATTATAACCGTATCATGACTAAACGATGATGCTTCACCAAGGAGTGCTAAATGCCAATCAATTGATAACGGTAGGTACTGTTTATCCTCCGTTTCTCTTGCGCCTGCTTGAAGTAATCTTAAGTAAGCGCTGCTATCAAGATCATATGTCGGAAGGTGTTCTTTAAGTAGCCCGTTTACAAAACCAAAATAGGTAGATATGTTTTTTTCTGAAACCTTTAAATCACTTTCGATTTCTGTGTATTGCATGAAACCAGAGCGAAAGTCATTATCAGCATAATCAAACTCAGCGAGCTGATCGCGGTCGCCGAGAATAATCAACTTAAAATTGGATTGAAATTGAGGTGGGTGCAAAACCCGTGAATCCTGATCGATGGCCATGCTGTCTAGTGATGCACCTAATAGTAGGGCTTTAATATTTCCCCATGTATTTAAAGAACTTAGCGCAGCCTGTGTCGATGTAACTAAGATACCACCATCGGCTTGAGAAATAAGTCCGGCTTTAGTTTGTGCGCTATTGTTTTGTTTAGTGTACTGATCAAAGAGCAAAGAGGCGCTGGTGTCTTTCGTTACGACAACGTGTTGCCCCAATGCATGGAGCGAGTCAGCAATCAATTGGCGGTACCTAAGGCTATCCCCATCTTTAACGACCAATACTTTAGATTGGCACGCGTCAGAGATAAAAAACTTAAGTGCAGCTTGGAGGCGTGGCTGCAATTCGAGTAACGACGAAGGTGTAATATTCGAAGCTTGTTCAATCGTGCTTTGGTAGTTGTGGTACTGAGGACAAACGTCTTGCCAAGGGACTAGATTCATTAAGATACTACTAATTTTAAATTTGCATGGAGTATACAACGAATCCAGTCGTAACGTTAGTGATAGAGCTAGGTTAATCGGGAGCAGATTCTCAGATTTGATGTTCTTTTATTGAGTTGTTAACTGAGTTGGGTTACGCTGTAACTGTAAACAGAGTAGGGACGCAAACCAATGAAATACCAACAGCTTGAAAACCTAGAATGTGGTTGGAAGTGGCAGTATTTATCTAAAAAATGGCGTGAAGGTGAGAACATCACTCGCTATATTGATACCAGTGAAGTCGATCAAGCCGTAGCGGCTTTTAAATCGCTAGAACACGAACCTACTCTGGTTCTTGATTGGATTGATGAGCACATGTCTGCTGAGCTCGATAATAAACTCAAGCAGGCTATTCGCGCTAAGCGCAAGCGTCATTATAATGCTGAGCAAGTTCATACCAAGAAAAAATCTATCGACCTCGATTATCGGGTTTGGGAAAAACTGTCTTATCGCGCTAATGAACTCGGTTGTACTCTGTCTGAGGCAATTGAATACTTATTAAGTGAAGCGTCGCGCAGCGAAAAAGCGTCTAAGACAGTAAGCAGTTTAAAAGAAGATTTAAGTAAACTGCTGTCTGACTAACGGGCAAAGGGAGGGGTTTTGATGCTTTATGTTGTTCTAATTGGCGCACTCGTTATATTTTGGCTGGTTGCTGTTGATCGACCGGTGCTAACTGTCAAATTTAGTAATGGCGAACTTGGCGAGATCAAAGGTCATATTCCACCGTCATTTCGTCATAACTTAAAAGACATTGTTGAGAGAGATAAAGCAACAGGGGTCTTAAAGGTGTATCAAACACGCTCGGGCATGAAGCTAAAGTTTAGTAGTACGGTTGCTAAATCATGTCAGCAACACATTCGAAACGTGTTCCCGCATCAAGGATTTAAAGCTAAAGGTAATAGGAAATCTCGTTAGGGCTGGATTGGTTTCACATAATCATTAGTAAGGCGCTTAGATAGCGCCTTTTACATTGGCTCTAATGCACTATAACTAATAAGCTAACTCAAATTAATAAACCTAGCTCATCCATTAGCCGCAATTTCACGCTCATCCCAAATTTTCATTAAGGTCCTACGTGATTCGCAATCTAACATTTGAATCCGGCGACAGGTCCAATTCTCCGCAATATAATCCGCCATCTCAAGCGAGATAGGGTTGTTATCCGTTAAATAAGTTTCTAACGCTGCTTCTGCCTCTAATAAAGATAAACCTTCAATATCCCATTTTTGAATCCGTGTGTAGCTAGTAGTAAACCACTCAATAGGTAAAGACATAGAATATTCCTTTTTCTAATCATTGTTCTGGTTGTTGAAATTAGAATTAAACATCTAACTCAGTTTGTAAAGAGAATATCTTAGAAAAACACAATAAAAATTTTCAAAAACCTAAAATGATAATCATATTCTATTTGTATGCGCTAGATTATATTTGGTGGTCATAAATTTAGTTATTAATTTCATTGACATATTTATCGGATAAATGGTGATGATTTTTCTTTTGGTTCATTCTGCTCCAGTATGATTGAGGGAGCGTGTTCTACGATAGTTTCTAGAACGAATTGCTTCTGTAGCATCATTTAATTCAATGATTTGTTAGCAGTATGCATTTATATTTTTGTTTGGTTCGTCATTATGGTGAAGTCAAAAATATCGCAATGTAATTACTATCTAAACCTGATTCAGCAATATAATAGGATAGGGAAGAGAGATTGTTATCTTCTACATTGGCGTTTAAATTTATATATCAATTAAATGTTCCCCTTATACTTAGTCAGGAAAAATGTAGCACCGACAAAAAATCATTTTATTGATGGTTAAACATCAAGTCATTTCCATAAATGATAACTCACAGTTGATCATAATAAGTAAGGATACGGGTGGCAAATTCAAACTTTCTTTAAGGTGCGTTAATCAAATTCGCGTGTTTGTGGCATTTAGTACTGGAGTGCCTTAAAGCAACATTTACTAATGATTGCTTAGCGCATTTTGGTCACAGTAAACACCAATCGCAAGACGAACAATCCATTCAGACAAGCGAACACATAAGTAACGAGACTGACAGGCGTTAAACGGTGTTTAGAAACGCAGAACCAATGTCTGTTGTTGGTTATCCAATAATGAAAGGTTTTTAGATACCAAGAGTTTATCTGGTCAAATGCTTAAAGGACTGCTTGGACAACAACATCAACAATACATAATCGCTTTCAAGAACGAGAGTAAGAACTTGAAGCGATAAATGCCTTCGTCAATGGATTGTGTCCACATTGGTTAAAGCCTCAAACGAAAGCAACGTGGCATACCTTAAACGATATAGCACTTTAAGTTTGGATATTACCATATGAGACTCATAGTATTTAGTGCGCATTATGTATATTATGTTAAATTATGTATGCGTAAGCTTTAAATCTTAGCCTTAACGCTGCTCTACCACTTTGTTTTTACTCATATTTAACCATAAACGATATTTACCATAAAATACCTAATAAACACATAAACTTAATCTGACGATTACGATTATGTGTTTATTACGATATTGCGCAAGTTCCATTTCCTAGTTCGCCGTGTCGTCACTTTACGTCCGGTTTGACTGCTAAAATCGGTGTACCGCCAATATTACCTCACTCTGATAATAGGAAATTATCAAACTCTCAATTACCTCCGTGGTAATTGTCGTTAATACTACATAGCAACTTACTACCAATGTTTAAAAGCAAGTTGCTTTTGTGACACTGTAATGCTTCCGCCTTCATCGAGCGTATATCCTCTATGGCGCCAAAGACTGGTACGTTGACTCACCCCTTAAATATCAGATAGCAACTCAGTTTGATTAAAGATCACGTTAGCATAAGGCGTGTTACCAAAAATTCACCGACTTTATAGTCACGGAGTAACTGGTTCGATATGACGATGAAAGTTTTCGTTGGAGGTTTGGGTATGACGGTATGAGCGTTATACCCATGGTTAAGTACTTTCGTCCCCTAACTAAAATGATCAATGCAATGGAGGCCTAAAATTTAACGAACGATATCCACTCTAACTGCATTCTCTTCGCCATTAGAGATAACAAATGTAACGGGCAATTCATCCCTACTCAGCCTCATCGGCGAGGTTACTATTAACTCTGAACCGTCACTTTTTAGGCTTTTGATCGTTAAATCTTCTGGTTTTGTGACCGTGAGCGTGTTTGTTGAATTTTGATACAGAAATTGGACATTTTTGTCTTGATATTTAACCTCACATGGTTGCAAAAATTGGCAAACAAGGTGACTAGACTCCTTATGAATAATGGTTCTATATGTAAATGCTGCAATTAGCACCATCATCATGATGATAATTTGAACAAGTCTACCTTTTGTTAACTTCTGTGCTGGCATATTTACGTGTTCTCCGTGTAACAAACTTCAAAGTTTTGAAATAAATGGTCAAAAACCCAACCAAGCATAAGGTTACTACCCTGTTTTTGATTTGTTAATTGAAGTATTATTGTGAGCTGAAAATGCTACTTTTTGTTAAATCCCGAAAGCAGAGTAACGTTTTGATTAGGCGTTAGTTCTTCTAAAGGGTTGGGTAGCATTACGACATGTGTCGTGTTGGAAGTAAAGTGTAGTTAATTAGAAAATTGGAAGCATGTTAATGAGCCAAGAAAAGCAGCTTGAACAAGTCTACAACTATACCGTCGTACGCCAGTTCACATTAGTGACCATTCTTTGGGGTATTGTTGGTATGGCAGTAGGTGTTTTGATTGCCGCTCAATTAGTTTGGCCACAGCTCAACTTTGATACGCCGTGGTTGACGTACAGTCGTTTACGTCCTTTGCATACTAATGCGGTAATCTTTGCGTTTGGTACCAGTGCTCTGTTTGCAACGTCTTATTATGTTGTGCAGCGTACGTGTCAAACGAGATTATTTGGGGGCCCTCTTGTCGCATTCACCTTTTGGGGATGGCAAGCAATTATTTTAGCCGCTGCAATTACTTTACCGTTGGGTTTCACCTCTGGTAAAGAATATGCAGAATTAGAATGGCCAATCGATATCGCTATTGCAGTGGTATGGGTATCTTACGCGATTGTGTTCTTTGGAACACTTATCAAGCGAAAGACATCGCATATCTATGTAGCGAACTGGTTCTTTGGAGCGTTCATCATTACCGTCGCGGTACTTCATATCGTGAACAGTATGGCAATTCCTGTATCCATGGGTAAATCTTACTCTGTATACTCTGGTGCCGTCGATGCGATGGTTCAATGGTGGTATGGTCACAACGCGGTAGGTTTCCTTCTTACGGCCGGTTTCTTAGGTATGATGTACTACTTCGTACCAAAGCAAGCTGAACGTCCTGTTTACTCTTACCGTCTATCGATCGTTCACTTCTGGGCGCTTGTTTCTCTGTATATCTGGGCTGGTCCTCACCACCTACACTATACCGCTTTACCTGACTGGACACAGTCTTTAGGTATGGTCATGTCTTTGGTGCTATTTGCTCCATCTTGGGGTGGTATGATCAACGGTATCATGACGCTGTCTGGTGCTTGGCATAAGCTGCGTTACGACCCAATTCTTCGTTTCTTGATCGTTTCCCTATCGTTCTACGGTATGTCAACGTTTGAAGGCCCGATGATGTCTATTAAGACAGTTAACGCGTTGTCTCACTACACAGATTGGACTATCGGTCACGTACACTCTGGTGCTTTAGGTTGGGTTGCAATGGTATCTATCGGTTCGGTATACCACCTAATCCCTCGCCTATTCGGCCAAGAACGCATGTACTCTGTCGGTCTTATTAATGCTCACTTCTGGTTAGCGACTATTGGTACGGTACTATACATCGTAGCAATGTGGATCTCCGGCGTAATGCAAGGCCTGATGTGGCGTGCAGTTAACTCAGACGGTACACTGACGTACAGCTTTGTAGAATCTGTGCAAGCGTCTTATCCGTTTTATACCGTTCGTTTTATCGGTGGTTTCATCTTCCTAGCAGGTATGTTCCTAATGGCATACAACGCTTACAAGACAATCACTGCTACGTCAGGTAGCTTGAAAGCTATCCCTCAGCCGGCTTAAGGAGATTAAAAATGAGCTCAAACTCTAACAATCGCCACGAAGTCGTTGAACGTAATGTGGGCTTACTGGCTATCCTAATCGTATTCGCAATCAGCTTGGGCGCGCTTGTGGAAATCACCCCGTTGATTTTCCAAAAGCAAACGACTGAACCTGTGAAAAACTTACGTGCGTACAGTGCACTAGAAATGGAAGGTCGCGATGTCTACATTCGTGAAGGTTGTAACGTTTGTCACAGCCAAATGATTCGCCCATTCCGTTCAGAAACTGAACGTTACGGTCACTACTCTGTTGCTGGTGAAAGTGTTTGGGAGCACCCGTTCTTGTGGGGTTCTAAACGTACTGGTCCAGATCTCGCTCGTGTTGGTGGACGTTACTCTGATGAGTGGCATCGTGTTCACCTGATTGATCCTCGTGAATTGGTTCCTGAATCAAACATGCCAGGCTTCCCTTGGCTAGAGGAAAACGTACTGGATGGTAAGTTAACGCAGAAGAAACTTGAAATCTTCCGCAATCAATTTGGTGTTCCATACACGGACGAGCAAATCGCAAATGCATCTAAAGACGTAGAAGGTAAAACAGAGATGGACGCCATCATTGCTTATCTTCAATCTTTAGGCCATGCGATGAAATAAGGAGGGGCTTATGGATATCGGTACTATTCACAGTATTTGGACCATAGTTTTGTTCGCGAGCTTTATCGGTGTCGTGTGGTGGGCTTTCGGTAAAAGTCGCAAATCACGATTCGAAGAAGATGCCAATTTGGTCTTCGCAGACGAACAAAAACCTACCTCCGAAGAAAAAGGAGTGACTAAGTAATGACTACATTCTGGAGTCTATGGATTATTGTCATCACTGTCGGCACGTTAGTTGGTTGCGCAGCTATCCTCTATTGGTGTGTTAGCGACAAAATGGGTGTTGAAGAAGGCGAAGATATGGGACACGAATACGACGGTATTCGTGAACTTAACAACCCACTGCCTAAGTGGTGGACATATTTGTTCGTCGGTACATTTGTGTTTGCAGCGATCTACCTTGCCTTATACCCAGGACTAGGTAGCTACAAAGGTCTTCTTGGCTGGCAAAGCTCGGATCAAACCGTACGCTCGGTCGAAGAATCAAAAGCATCCATTGCCGCAGCACAAAGTAACAAGTCTCTTGTTCAGTACGCTAAAGAACTCGATGACGCCGATACATACTTTGGTGAAGCATTTAACCGCCTAGCAAAATCGTCGGATGGTGCATTGCGCCCTATCCCAGAAATTGCGGCAGACAGCGAAGCAATTAAAGTAGGCCAACGTCTATTCCTACAGAACTGCTCTCAATGTCACGGTTCTGATGCACGCGGCCAAACTGGCTTCCCTAACCTAACAGACGACGCGTGGCTATATGGCGGTGAACCACAAGCTATCGTAACCACTGTTATGCAAGGTCGTATCGGTCAAATGCCAGCATGGAAAGAAGCGCTTGGTGAAGACGGAGTTCGTGAAGTCGTTAGCTACACGCTTAGCCTATCGGGTCGTAAAGTGAACGCTCGTGAAGCAGAAGCAGGTAAAGCTCGCTTTGTCGTTTGCGCAGCATGTCACGGTACAGACGGTAAAGGCAACCCTGCTGTCGGTGCCCCTGACCTGACTGACCAAGTTTGGCTATTTGGCGACTCTCGTGCCGCTGTAACTGAGACGGTAATGAACGGTCGTTCTGGTGTAATGCCAGCATGGAAGGACATTCTTGGCGAAGAAAAAGTACAGCTGGTTTCAGCGTACGTTTGGAGTCTAAGCAATTCCGACAAATAAGTAACATTTCAATAACAGCCCCTTGTAAGGGGCTGTCTTTTCTAGATAAATTATAATTTCTTTCTTAGTTAGTTGTTGAGAACTTTTTATGGTAAAGCCTTGGTATAAACAATTTTGGCCGTGGTTCCTAATCTCGTTGCCACTTATCGTTGTGATAGCAACGGTCTATAGGATCTCCCTGTTAATGGATAACAAAGTTAACCTCGTGGCCGAGGACTACTATAAAAAAGGCAAAGGGATTAATGTCGATCTCACTAAAATCAATGTTGCTAAAGAGTTAGAGCTTAACGCTTCAGTCTCTTCAGCCGGAAACACAATCCTTATTACTCTGCAGAAAGGTCAACTACCGCACTTCCCAGCATTAACGGCTACTTTTACTCACCGAACGCTTCCTGATAGAGACTTTGAAAAGCTGCTAACGGCGGATGCAAAGGGCACATACCGCTTGACTTTAGATCATGATGTACAGGGACCGTGGTTCATTGAATTACAACCACATGACAAAGCATGGATGGTGCAAGGTCGCGTGACCTTCCCTACCGAAACTGACGTAATATTGCTAGATTAAAATTATGTGTAAGACGTGTTATCACTGCGGTGAAGATGTACCAGCCAACACGAACTTCAGCGTAGATATTTTAGGGGAACAGCGGGACATGTGTTGTCCAGGCTGTGAAAGCGTGGCTCAAACCATCGTGGATAGTGGTTTAGTCTCCTATTATCAATATCGAACAGCACCAGCTGAAAAAGCCGATTTGGTTCCTGAGCAATTACGCTCGCTCATCCATTATGACAACGAAGATGTACAAGCAGAGTTTGTTCGCAATAGTGAAGACGCCAAAGAAGTGACATTGTCACTTGATGGAATATCCTGTGCTGCATGTGCTTGGTTAATAGAAAAGCGCATGACAAACGAGCCGGGCGTGCTTTCCATTCGCGTCAATACAACCACTAATCGGGCGCTGCTTAAATGGGATACGCGTAAAACGCAGCTTAGCCAACTTCTCGCGTCTATTCACTCATTGGGCTATAAAGCAGCACCATTTGAGGCAGATAAACAAGAGGCAACGTACCACGCTACGATGAAGCAGTATCTATATCGATTGGGTATTGCTGGCCTAGCCACTATGCAAGTTATGATGCTTGCAGTAGCGTTGTATCTAGAGGTGTTTGGCGACTTAGAGCCGGAATTTAAAAACTATTTCCGGTGGGTCAGCTTAATATTTGCGACGCCTGTTCTTCTCTACTCCGCCCTACCTTTTTATATCAATGCTTGGAGAAGTATTAAGGGTCGAACGCTAGGGATGGATGTCCCCGTCTCTATCGCTCTCATTCTTGCTTACGTGGCCAGTTTAGTTGCTACCGTGGCCGAAAAAGGTGAAGTGTTCTTTGAATCGATCTCCATGTTCACCTTCTTCTTGCTCGTTGGGCGGTACCTAGAAATGCGAGCTCGTCGTAAGGCCGCCGCTGCAAGCGGTAATCTGCTTAAGCTTGTCCCGGCGATAGCCAATAAGTTAGATGGTAACCAAGTACCAGTAAAATCGCTGCAAATCGGTGACCAGATTAAAGTACTGCCCGGTGAACATATTCCAGCAGATGGGGTCGTTCTCAGTGGTCGTATTCATATCGATGAATCTATGTTGACTGGTGAATCTCTGCCTGTGGTCAAAAACAAAGACGACTTTGTGTATGCAGGCACGCTAAATGGCGATGAAGCGTTCGACTTAGAAGTGCGCTCGAGTAAAGCTGACTCAATGATCTCAAGCATTGTGAGGTTACAAGATGAAGCGCAGCTAACTAAGCCCAAGATAGCTGAAATAGCCGATATCGTTGCACGCTACTTTGTGGCGATTATATTAATTATCGCTGCAGGAACATGGTTCTATTGGCATCAGACGAAGCCAGACGACGCATTTTGGATCATGCTGTCTGTTCTTGTTGCAACCTGCCCTTGTGCACTTTCATTGGCGACTCCTACAGCGATTACTTGCTCAAGCTCAAGAATGGGTACGCTCGGAATTTTATCCCGTCGAGGGCATGTCTTTGAGACCCTATGTAAGGTAAATCATCTTGTTGTCGATAAAACAGGAACGTTAACACACGGCGACATCGAAATTGCTAAGACCAATTTGTTTGGTGAGTTATCAGAGCAGCAAGCGTTGGAGTTAGCAGCCTCTCTTGAAAGTCATGCTAACCATCCTATTGCTCGAGCGTTTAAACCATACTTAAACCTTGAACTCGCGGTGAGCAGTGTAGAAAACGTTATAGGTTCGGGGCTTGCGGGGTATTTCGGTGATTCCTTAGTTAAAATTGGTAATGCTTCTTTTGTACTTGGGAAAACCGATCATGCTCGTAACAGCGTATACATGTCTATCAATGGTAACCATGTCGCGACATTTATCTACCGAGATCCGATTCGCAAAGAAGCTGCTGAATTTATTGATAAGATGCGTGCGGCCGGTGTTAAAACCACATTGCTAACTGGCGATACGATGGCAAATGCTGAAGTAGTCGCAAAAGAAGTAGGCATCGATGATGTCGTCGCCAGTGCTTCACCAAGTGACAAGCTAGACTACCTTAAGTCGCTGGGTAGTAACGATATCTCTATGATGATCGGCGATGGTATCAATGATGCACCTACTCTGGCAGGCGCTCACCTGTCAATTGCTATGGGTGGCGGTACAGACGTTGCCAAAGCTTCGGCAGATTTAGTGTTACTAGGAGACCGACTTGATAAAATCCTGACTGCTCGAGAGTTAGCGATAAGAACGAGAAAGATTATTAGAGAGAACCTAGCTTGGTCTTTAGGGTATAATCTTCTCATCCTGCCTCTCGCGGTTGCTGGCCTTGTCGCGCCTTATATCGCAGTCGTAGGAATGTCAGCGAGTTCTATCATCGTTGTTTCAAACTCGCTGCGCTTGCTCAAAGAAGAAGGTAAGTAACATGGAAAGCATCTATATATTGATCCCAATTGCCATAGTCTTAGTGTGTGTCGCAGTTGGGATCTTCTTATGGGCGGTAAAGAGTGAGCAGTTTGAAGACCTTGAAAGACAAGGACATAACATACTGTTTGACGAAGATGTCGAATCGCCAAAAGACCAAAATAAGGACTCAAAAGAGTGACTTTGGATCTGATAGGAGCGTTCACCATTGGCCTTTTAGGTGCGGGACATTGTATGGGCATGTGTGGCGGTATTGCTTCTCTTCTTTCTATCGGCCAATCGAATAAAACCTCTACTGCTCTTATCGTAAATTATAATTTGGGTCGTTTGATCAGTTACGCGTTGATCGGTAGTGTTGTAGGTGGAACGATTGCAGGGATCGCATCACTTTCTCAGTTTAATCATGCACTTGCCATTTTACGCATTATCGCGGCGTGTTTTATGATTCTTCTCGCCTTTTATGTAGGTAGATGGTGGAACGGTTTACTCATCGTTGAAAAACTGGGTCAGGCGTTATGGAAACGAATTTCACCTTTCGCGAATCAATTACTTCCTTTAAGGCATAGCAGTTATGCCATACCCTTTGGTTTTCTTTGGGGTTGGCTGCCCTGCGGACTCGTTTACTCGACCCTAACTTGGGCGGCGGTCTCTGGCAGCGCTCTAGGGGGCGCCGCTACAATGCTAGCTTTTGGACTCGGTACACTACCGGCAATGCTTCTTGTTGGCACCAGTGCAACAAAATTAAAAAACCTGCAAAATTCGCTCACATTCCGTAATATCGCAGCGATTTCGATACTTGTGTACGGTCTGTATACAGGTTGTGAATCGGTGATGATTTTTAACGCAAACTAGTAGATGATTGTTTTATCATTGATTTTTTAGCTACCCTTAAGGGGTAATGAATGCTAAAATCTTGATGTACATCAAATAGTGAAAGGTTGTTATGATTTCTGAAAAACCTGTAGCAAAACGTATTCAGTCCGGTGGCTGTGCCATCCATTGTCAAGATTGTAGTATTAGTCAGCTGTGTATCCCCTTTACGTTAAATGAGTCTGAGCTCGATCAGCTCGATCAAATCATTGAACGTAAAAAGCCTATTCAAAAAGGCCAAGAACTTTTTAAAGCGGGTGATGAACTGAAGTCTCTTTATGCGATTCGCTCCGGTACAATCAAAAGCTACACCATTACTGAGCAAGGTGACGAGCAGATTACGGCATTCCATCTTGCAGGCGATCTTGTAGGTTTTGACGCAATTACGGATGACGAGCACCCTAGCTTCGCTCAAGCTCTCGAAACATCGATGGTCTGTGAAATTCCTTACGAAATCCTAGATGACTTGTCTGGAAAGATGCCTAAGCTTCGTCAGCAAATCATGCGTTTAATGTCGAATGAGATTAAAGGCGATCAGGAGATGATCTTGCTGCTTTCTAAAAAGAATGCTGAAGAACGTCTAGCCGCTTTCCTTTACAATTTGTCGACACGTTTTTCTCAACGTGGTTTTAGTCCAAGAGAATTCCGTTTAACCATGACTCGTGGTGACATTGGTAACTATCTTGGTTTGACGGTTGAAACGATCAGTCGCCTGTTAGGTCGTTTCCAAAAATCCGAAGTATTAAGTGTTAAAGGTAAATACATTACTATTATTGACCATGATGCTTTAATGGAAATGGCAGGCGTCTCAAAAGAGTAAACTGGCTTTTCATCAGTGCTCTACAACCTTTCAAAAAAGTGGCTCTATGATGAGCCACTTCAAATTTCTACTTACCTATTCTCCGATTTTTCTAAAAAGATTCATAGATTTGCGCTAAAGTTACCTTAGGTTATAGCCCAAATAGGTAGGGAGTATCTATGAGCATTTACAGTAAAATCCTCGTCGTTGCCAACCTCAATAGCGATGAGCAACCTGCCCTTGCTCGTGCAGTTCAACTTGCTAAGAAGAGTAAATCGAGAAGCAACATTTCTTTCTTCTTATCTATCTACGACTTTTCCTACGATATGACATCCATGTTATCTCATGAAGAGCGTGATGCAATGAGACGCGGTGTGATTCAGCAGCGCGAAGAATGGATGCGCAATGTTGCCAAACCATTTCTCGATGACAGTTTTGACTTCGATGTAAAGGTGGTGTGGCACAATCGCCCTTATGTCGCTATCGTAGAAGAAGTGTTTGAAGGAAAACACGATATTGTCATTAAAGCGACTCGTAAGCATGACATATTAGAGTCCGTTATATTCACTCCGACAGATTGGCACTTATTAAGAAAATGCCCAGTACCTGTATTGTTAGTGAAAAATTCGGACTGGCCAGAACAGGCAAACATTATTGCTTCTGTACATGTAGGTTCGGAAAATCCAACTCACATAGACCTTAATGATTGCATGGTAAAACAGCTTGATAGCTTGACTGAGCGTCTTGGTGCAACGGGTTATTTGGTCAATGCCTACCCTGTAACCCCTGCAAATATTACTATTGAGCTGCCGGAGTTCGATCCAGCAACGTACACAGACGCGGTCCGTGGGCATCATTTAACCGCGATGAAGGCTCTAAGGCAAAAGCACGGTTATCCAGAAGAGCGCACGATTGTTGAACAAGGTTTACCAGAAGATATCATTCCGGAAGTATCACGTCAGCTCGATGCGGGTATGGTAATACTGGGTACTACGGGACGTACTGGTTTGTCTGCTGTCTTTATCGGAAATACGGCCGAACATGTTATTGATAAGATTAATTGTGACGTGTTGGCATTAAAACCCGCTGGTTACATTAGTCCGTTAGATCCAAATGAGAGCGAATAACATTGGTTGAATTTGTATGATTAGGTCGTTGGTGTGACTCTAAATAAAGCGCTCATGTAGAATTATATTGAGCAATAAAACCATTGTAAAAGTAGCACGCCCCTCATTAGAGGGGCGTTTTCAATGACAATTAGGAACTAAACGTTAGTTACATCAATAAACATTGACTCATCGATATTGGTCGACGACACCGTTGCTTCACTAAATTCATACTCTTCACGTTCCCCTTCGCGATCAAGAGGAAGGTTTACGAAATCAAACAAGTTTCTGTCAGCTAACTGGCTAGGACTGACGTTTTGAATGGATTTAAAGATACTCTCTACTCGCCCAGGTGTCTTCTTGTCCCAATCAATGAGCATGGCTTTAATAGCTTGACGCTGCAGGTTTTCTTGTGAACCACAAAGATTACACGGAATAATCGGAAACTCTTTATGCTCAGCATAACGAATAAGATCTTTTTCACGGCAATACGTCAGTGGACGAATAACAACGTTACGACCATCGTCAGAGCGCAGTTTTGGTGGCATCGCTTTAAGACGTGAACCATGGAACATATTTAAGAACATGGTTTCCACAATATCATCTAAGTGATGACCTAGAGCGATCTTGGTTGCGCCAATTTTTTCAGCGAAAGAATAAAGCGTACCGCGACGCAATCTAGAACACAAACCGCACGTCGTTTTGCCTTCAGGAATCTTCTCTTTCACCACTGAGTATGTATCTTTATCCACGATATAATATGGAATATTTAGTGTCTCAAAATAGTCAGGCAGAATATGCTCAGGAAAACCTGGTTGCTTTTGGTCTAAGTTGACCGCCACAACATCAAACTTAATCGGCGCAGCTTTTTGAAGGTTCAATAGGATATCGAGCATCGCAAATGAATCCTTACCACCACTAATACACGCCATTACAACATCGTTCTCTTCTATCATGTTGTAATCTATGATCGCGTTTCCAACATTTCTTCTGAGGCGCTTTTGAAGCTTGTTGAATTCTAGGGTTTCTTTTCTTGTATCTAATTGGGTCATCGCGGGCTCTCACATTGCCGACTAGTGTCGACGGTTGGATTTCCTATCAAGGGTTTATCTGGGGCGTGGATTATACGAGCTTTTTTTCCATTATTAAATGGTTGTTTCTCGTTGAATTGGTTCGATTTAGGGATTTACGTCGTTGTGAGGATTGGAATTCAACCTTCTTCGGTGACAAGAAGGTTGATTATCTGATTGTTTATTTCGCGGTTGGCAAATATGGTAGTACGCGCAATGTCTGTGCAGGTAGAGTGATGTAGCCATTCTCTCCGATATCAGCGAGCTTCACTTGTACCTTACCATTCTCTATTGGTTGTTGTTTACCATTAGAAAACACCACTGTTCCTGATACCTCTGGGGAAAACTCAAGAGTGACCCCTTCTACATCAGGCGTAAACCAGCTTGCAAACATCCCCCCTAAGTCTTCCAACATGGTTTTCATTTGTGGCAATAAGTTCTCTATTTCACTATAGGGAACCTCGCCTGATAGAGGTTGCTTAGTCAATACCACCATCGAGAAATCGCATCGCTGGTCTTGTGGCGTATGCACGAAAACTAAGGGGTTAGCTTGTTTTAGATTGCTGTCTAGCGGAACCAGTAACTCATTAGCAGGGCTAGTTTGAAGCACTTCATAATGTTCCTCTTTTTCCATCCACGCTTTCTCTATTTGGCATAAAGATTTGCTATCCGCGTCGACAAAGAAAAAACCAACTTTTACATCTTGATGCCCTTCTTTTGCATTATTCTTCATCTGAGAGTAAAGCTTAGAGTAGGTAAACATATATTCTTGAGCTAACGTAGGCAGCGTAAATGTGCTCGCAGCCAATCCCAAAAGGGCTAAGTTAATTACTTTCATAAGTTATTGTTTTTGTGTCCAGAATTCTTCATTATGACGAATCATTGCTTGCAGGTCTTTGACGTATGCCTCACCGCGCTCAGAGTAGCGCAATAATCCGTTGGTTATCGCTAGCGCCGCGGCTTCCGTGCTTGGGTCTTGCCCTTTCGCTCTAATGCCAGCACGAATTTCTCTAAGCTTCTGATAGGCTCGGTTACGGTTGACGTTCATAAAATAACCGTGAATTGATCCCTGAGGTGAATCAAACTTTGCGACTTCGTGTGTTTTACCCGCACTCCTTTTTAAAGGAACAACACCGCAACCTTTTGCGTAGCACCATTGACCAAAATAATTGTTAGCTTCTTTGGCAAATCTTGAGGTACCCCAAGCTGATTCGTTGGCAGCTTGCGTCAACACCAACGCTTCTGGTAGTACATCGACTCGATGTAGCATCTTATCCAGCCACTGAGCAGTAACCTCAGTGGGTTCAAGTTGATATAACCGTCCTAAACGCTTCGCCGTTTCAATCTGCTCAGAATCCAACGCATTTTGTTCTAATGCTGTTTGCATATCCAATAATCGTTTACGTTCTTTGAGAACGCGGGCGTTTTCGATTTCGACACCAGGTCGTAAATAATCAAAAAAGTTTTTCTTCTTAGTCCGAGTATCAGTCATGGCCGACGTATCAGGTTTAGATTGTGATATTGGCGTCAGCGCAGGCTCTAACTGCTCCGTATCATCCTGTTTTTCATAGCAAAATAAAAAAGCGCTCCCCGAAAGGAGAGCGATAATAGATAGAATTTTGCGTGATTTACGCATCAAATACCTCTGGGTTTTTATTTGGCTTATCATCTTTTCTCGGAGGTGGTGGCGTATTGTCATCATTGTTACGATGATCCGAGTCGTCATTTGAGCCATTATTATCTTGAGTCGCCACTATTTTAAGCTGTATCCCAAACATTTCTCTGTAAAGAATGCCCTTTACATGGAAAAAGAATGGTAAAACAAAAATAAGCCCAATTCCGTAGAACATGGCCCCAACAATAAACATTAATACTAGCAGAATGTAAATTCCCGCAAGCACGAAAATCTTTTTATTCACCGCTCGAAGGGAAAGCAGAAGCGATTGCAACGGTGGGATCTTCTTTTCGCAAATAAGCAAAATTGATTGGCTGAACGCGAGGGATAAATACATAGACAAGAACGGCAAAATCATACTAACCATGCCCTGAAGCACAAGGCTAAACAGGGTCGCGATAATAACCGGAACGGTAAATTGCAAACCTTTAGCAATATGACGTGGTTTTGTGGTCAAGCCGGCTGCGTGACTCATTGCCATTAATGAAATGCCTGCATATACAGGTGCACTCACCACTTCATAACTGAAATTGGCGACAAAGATGGCTTGAAAAATTTGCTCATTCAATAATGATGGGTCTTGAAATGCCTGCAAGATCACCGAAGGATCGCCAAGCTGTAATTGCAGCGCGATATAGAAGATTCCAAGTTGCACAAAAATGAGTGCGACAATTGCGGGAGAGAAAGACATAAAATGCTTGGTGGTTTGCTTCCAAGCTTCTTGAAACACCGCTCCAGCTTTAAGCTCATACTGGCCTGATACCGCGCGTTCAATGCTTCCACCCAGATTGAAGTCTCTTTCAAAATCGTTTTTCATAGTATTTCCAAGTTACATCCACATTGCGAATGTGTAATTTCTTCGTTGAAAAGGCTGCGCCATTATAGCGGGAACTACAATGCAATATCACTGTTATAACCTTGCTTTCTCATCTTTTTGGATGATAATTAACCATCTGATAAGGCGAAAATTTCAACTTAGTTAGTTCTTAAACTAGTATGGTAAATAATCTTTAGTTTTACCTACAAAATTTTTTCTGTTTCGAGGTAAGAAAATGCTTTGAATTCACTCGATTGGTGATTATGATGCGCGCCTTAAATGTGTATAGCAACCGGCCAATTATAAAATTTCGGCCAAGGTGGAGATAAACAGACGTTGAACGCTAAACATTCAGTAGAAACACCGGTAGTCCAACTATCAGGTGTAAGTAAAAGTTTCGATGGTAAGGAAATCATCGCTAATCTTAACTTAAACGTTAATCATGGTGAGTTTCTCACTATATTGGGTCCTTCGGGTTGTGGTAAAACTACCGTACTTAGAATGATTGCTGGCTTTGAAACGGTTGATAACGGCCGAATTACGCTAGCTGCCCAAGATGTAACGGACATCCCTGCTGAACAGAGGCATGTAAACACCGTTTTCCAAAGCTACGCCCTATTCCCGCATATGACCGTGTTTGAGAACGTCGCATTTGGTTTGCGCATGCAAAAAGTACCAAACGCAGAGATAGAACCACGTGTTCTTGAATCACTAAAAATGGTACGTCTAGAGAAGATGGCTCAGCGCAAGCCGCATCAGCTTTCTGGTGGTCAACAACAACGTATCGCTATCGCTCGCGCGGTTGTAAACAAGCCAAAAGTATTGCTTCTTGATGAATCTCTTTCCGCACTTGACTACAAATTGCGTAAGCAGATGCAGATTGAACTTAAGCAGCTTCAGCGCCAATTAGGTATCACCTTTATCTTTGTTACTCATGACCAAGAAGAAGCGTTATCGATGTCTGACCGTATTATCGTTATGCGTGATGGTGTCATTGAACAAGACGGTTCACCTCGTGAAATCTACGAAGAGCCGAAGAACCTGTTCGTCGCTCGTTTCATTGGCGAGATTAACGTTTTCAACGCTATCGCACGTGAAAGAATCGATGACAAACGCATCAAGGCTGAAATCGAAGGTCAAGAGAGTATTGTGTACTACGACAAAGCTTTCGAGTCTGGTGAGAAATTACAAGTTCTACTCCGCCCTGAAGATTTACGAATTGAAGAGATCAAAGAGTCGGAAAACAAAGGCATCGTTGGTCACGTAGCAGAGCGCACGTATAAAGGTATGACTCTAGATTCGGTCGTAGAATTAGAATCAGGTATGCGTGTTATGGTCAGTGAATTCTTTAACGAGGATGATCCAGATGTTGACCACTCGTTAGGTCAAAAAGTGGCGGTAACTTGGGTAGAGAGCTGGGAAGTGGTGCTTAAAGATGAGCAAGAGATTTAATTTACAAAACGCCATCATCACTCTGATCGTTAGCTGGTTAGTACTGTTCGTACTTATTCCTAACGTGATGATTATTGGTACCAGTTTTCTAACTAGAGACGAAGCCAACTTAATTGAGATGACGTTCACGTTAGACAACTACGCAAGATTGTTGGATCCACTTTATGCCAAGGTGTTGTTCCACTCATTTTATATGGCGATTGTCGCAACGCTGATTTGCTTGGTTGTTGGTTACCCGTTTGCGTATATCGTAGCGAAGATGCCTGAAAAATGGCGTCCGTTTATGTTGTTCTTGGTTATCGTTCCGTTTTGGACCAACTCTTTAATCCGTACTTACGGCCTGAAGATTGTGTTAGGGACACAAGGCATTTTAAATAAAGGTTTATTAGCGTTGGACATCATCGATAAACCACTACGTATTATGTATACCGAAACAGCGGTTATGATCGGTCTTGTGTATATCCTATTACCGTTCATGATTCTACCGCTCTACTCGGCCATTGAAAAATTGGATGGAACGTATATTGAAGCAGCGAAAGATCTTGGCGCGAATAAGTGGCAGACACTAACCAAAGTGATTTTGCCTCTGACCATGCCTGGCATCATCGGTGGTTGTTTACTTGTTCTGTTACCAGCTCTTGGCATGTTCTATATTGCTGACCTGCTTGGCGGCGCTAAGAACTTGCTAATTGGTAATGTTATTAAGAGTCAGATCCTAAATGCTCGCGATTGGCCATTTGGCGCAGCGACAAGTATCGCTCTTACCGCAGCTATGGCAGTCATGCTATATGCCTACTATCGAGCGGGTAAGCTCTTAAACCGTAAAGTGGAGCTAGAATAATGGGACGCGTAGTTAGATTTAGTTTTATGTCGGTAGTTTACGCGTTTCTATATCTACCGATTATTGTTTTAATTGCGAACTCATTCAATGCGAATAAATTTGGCATGAAATGGGGTGGCTGGACAACCAAGTGGTATCATGCTTTAGTTAATAATGACAGTTTGATGCAAGCGGCTTGGCACTCACTCAATGTTGCGGTGTTCTCTGCGACGGCGGCAACCATTATTGGTAGTTTAACTGCCGTTGCCCTATTCCGTTACCAATTTAAAGGTAAAGGCGCAGTGAGTGGATTACTGTTCATCGTAATGATGTCTCCAGACATTGTTATGGCTATTTCGTTACTGGCCATTTTCCTAGTATTGGGGGCACAGCTAGGCTTCTTTAGTCTATTAATTGCCCATATTACGTTCTGTCTGCCTTTTGTTGTTGTTACTGTTTACAGTCGACTAAAAGGCTTTGACGTAAAAATGCTGGAAGCGGCAAAAGATTTGGGCGCTGGAGAGTGGACTATTCTTAAACAGATCATTCTCCCTCTTGCTAAGCCTGCAGTTGCGGCTGGTTGGTTGTTGTCATTTACGCTTTCATTGGATGACGTGATTGTAAGTTCGTTCGTAACAGGACCAACATATGAAATCCTGCCATTGAAAATCTACTCAATGGTGAAAGTAGGTATATCGCCTGAAGTTAATGCTTTGGCAACACTTATGCTGATTGTCTCTTTAGTTCTTGTGATTACCTCGCAATTACTTGCCAGAGAGAAAGTGAAGTAAGTCGGTAAGATCGCTATTTTATTTGCGGGAGCTGGATGGCATAGGCATTCCGCTCTCTTTTTATCTATGCCTTCGGGCAGCGTTTGTTTTGGAGCTAACGTCAATGAAAAAATGGGCTACTTTATTAGCTGGTAGTGCATGTGCACTCTCTCTACTTTCAGGAGCAGCGAGTGCTAAAGATGATCAAGAATTAGTATTTATGAACTGGGGGCCGTACATCAACAGCAGCATCCTAGAACAGTTTACTAAAGAAACTGGCATTAAAGTGATTTACTCAACTTATGAGTCAAACGAAACTTTATATGCAAAGCTAAAAACACATAATAAGGGCTACGACCTCGTCGTTCCATCTACTTATTTCGTGGCAAAAATGCGCGATGAAGGTATGCTTCAAAAAATTGATAAGTCTAAACTATCCAATTTCAGCAACCTTGATACCAACTACTTAGACAAACCTTATGATCCAAACAATGACTACTCGATTCCACACGTTGTTGCGATCACTGGCTTGGCAGTGAATACAGACATGTACGATCCAGAAGAGTTTACTAGTTGGGCTGATTTGTGGAAGCCTGAGCTAGAAGGTCAACTAATGCTAATGGACGACACACGTGAAGTGTTCCATATCGCATTACGCAAACTAGGCTATTCTGGTAATACCACAGACAAAGCACAAATCGACGAAGCCTACGCAGAGTTACAAAAGCTCATGCCAAACGTATTAGTATTTAACTCAGATAACCCAGGTGCACCATACATGTCTGGTGAAGTGGGTGTCGGTATGCTTTGGAATGGTTCTGCAGCTGCCGCTCAAAACGAAGGACTTCCAATTAAGCTGGTATTCCCTAACGAAGGCGGCATTGGCTGGGTAGATAACTTCGCAATTAGCTCTGGTGCAAGAAACGTAGAAGCGGCACACAAGATGATCGACTTCTTATTGCGCCCTGATATTGCTGAACAGATTTCTCGTGATACTGGTTACCTAACTGCAGTAAAAGCGTCTAACGAGAAGTTCAAAGACAGCCCTGCTCTGTTCCCATCTCAAGAAGACTTAGACCGCGTTGAATGGCAAGATTCTGTCGGTGATAAAACCGTAATTTACGAAGATTACTTCTTGAAGTTAAAAGCTGGTCAGTAACTCATAATACGATTTAGATAAAGGTGGCATTTGTCGAGTAGACGACACCTGTTACCAAGTGTCGTCCCTCTAAGAACCCAGCATGCAACTTTCACCGCACTAGGCTCAAGCCTTCACGAAGGCACCGATTGGCACCCAGCAACTTATAAAGCAGTGAGAGCAGGCTCGTGCCAAGAGTTACGACATTGCTTCTTTGATTTTCTCTTAGCCAAGTATTCTTGGTATTGAGGATCAAAAGG
>NZ_OANU01000059.1 GCF_900089835.1 Vibrio thalassae
AATCGCTTTCTTTCGATATTTTGGAACAATCACAACGTGATATTTGCAATAATGTTTAACGTGAGCTTGGCTCTGCCAGTCTCTCATATGACCTCCTTTGAACTTGCCGGTTCTATAAAGGAGGTCATTTTCCCATCGATGCACGCTGTTACGGCAGAGCCTTTTCGAGTCACACCGCCAGAGGCGGTGGTTTACCAAGTTTCAATTAATCCAGCTACCAGCGCAAACATGCCGATAAGCAGAGGCTCCATGTACTGCTTGACCAAAGGTAACATCACCTCAGTCACACCTAGCGCAAAGAATAGGGTATCCATCACCCAAAAGCTGATACTAGAGAGCAGCACGGTTAGAAAGACAAAAGCAACGATAGCGAGAGTCGTCAGCTGCTTGGCTTTTACCCATTGCTTTTCTCCCAGTGCTTTTGCTACCGACGAAGACACGCCGGCAGCGGCGCCCATAAAGAAGGACACGACTAAGAGGTATACTGGGTAAGAGAAGCTCATCGCAGCCAGTTCTTGCGTACCAAGCTTACCGACAAAATAGGTGTCGATAAGCTGGAACATGAAGGTCATCAGCATGCCAAATGCGGCGGGAGCAGTCATGGAAATCAGTGCCGGACGAACCGGCGAGCTAAGTATTTTCGCATCCATTGCGTTATCCCTCTTCCCTATCAGTCGGATTAGCTCACGGTCAGTTGCGCTACCGCAGAAGCTACTTGATCCGCTAGCTCACCATTGGTGATTTTCTGCTGCTCAACATCAAAATTGTCGTAGAAACTAGGAATCGACACTGATGCTTTCACATCCGCGGCAAAATAAGGTGCAGATCCACTGGCTGCAGCTAGCACGCTTTGCGCTCCACCTGGGCCAGGTGAGGTTGCCAAATACACCACTGGTTTATTTTGAAACACTTGCATATTGATGCGAGAGGTCCAATCAAACAGATTTTTGTAGGCTGCGGTATACGACCCATTGTGCTCGGCAAGGGAGATAATCACTGCGTCAGCATCTCCAATCAACTGATAAAAGCGCTGCGCTTGTTCTGGAATTCCAGACTGTTTTTCACGATCTTCACTATAAATTGCGGCTTCAAAATCGTTGAGGTCGATAAGATTCACCTCAGCGTTCTCAAGTAAGTGTGCCGCGTAACTGGCTAGGGTCTGGTTAATGGATGCTCGGCTATTACTGGCACCAAATGCGAGTACTTTAATTGCTTTTGTCATGATTGTTCTCCTAATTTTTGTATGCGTCTAAACCCACGTATTCAATAAACTCAATCACATTGTCGTCAGGGTCTCTGATAAAAAACGACAAACCCGTTGGGTGAGTCATGGGACCACCACTCAGGGGGATGTTGAGCTCTGCCAAGTTCGCCATCACTTGCTCGGCACTCGACACTTCAATGGCCACATGGGTGTAACCTGTGTGTTTAATGGCTACATCCATAAGCTGGTTTTTCTTCTCACCTGAATTCGCATTCAGAATAAAATTAATATTGATACCACTTGGATGCTCTACAATAGCCACAGTCTCAGGCCCCGCAGGTCCTGCGATATATTCAAAACCTAGCTTGGCGTAAAAGTCTCTCGATTGTTCAAACTCACTCACTCGAATTCCTATGTGATTCACTCGGCTAATCTGCTTCATGTTGGCACTCCATGCATTACTTGTTTGTGGTTAAATTCAGTGTAATTGCTAGTCATATGGAAATTAACGGCTAAAATGTAAAATCATTATTTCCATATGACTAGGAATAGGTGCGATGTACAACGGGAAGCTATTGGATGGTTACGTGGTCTTTGTCGAGGTTGTGGAGAGTGGCAGTTTCACTGTTGCAGCAGAGCGGACACAGCACTCCACCTCATACATCAGCAAAGAAGTAACCAAGTTAGAAGAACGCTTAGGCGTGCGTCTACTTCAACGCACAACACGTACGTTGAAGCTCACTCCTGAAGGGGAAAATTTTTACCAACACGCCCGTGATGTTGTCGATGCGGCACAAGCAGCGGAAGAGTCGTTGTCCGGTAGTCAAATTGAGCCGTCCGGCCTACTAAAAATCACCTGTCCGGTTGCCCTTGGGCTGTCTACTATGAGCGTAATCTTTACTCAGTATGCGCAGCGTTATCCCAAGGTCACCTTAGATATCGACCTGAGTGATAAGAAAGTCGACGTCATTGAGCAAGGAATCGATATTGCGATTCGTGCGTCTGATAGACTTGAAGACTCCTCACTGATCAGTCGCAAACTCTTTACTGATAGAGGAATTACAGTGGCTTCTCCCGCTTATCTTCAACGATACGGAACGCCATTAGCACCTAGCGAATTGGCTCATCACGACATCATTAGTTATAGCTACGCGAAAAACAACAAGCGCTGGGTTTATGAGGATCGTGATGGCAATGAGGCCGCGGTGGACATCACCAGCAGAATCACGGTCAACAGCGCTAAAATGGAATTGGAAATGTGCAAAGCCGGATTAGGTATCACCCGCTTGCCGCGCTTTTATTTGGGTAACGAACTAGAAACCGGTGAACTGGTAGAGTTATTTAACGATTATCCAAAACATCAACTTGGTGTATATATGGTGTATCCAAGTCGAAAAAACATGTCAGCAAAAGTGAGAGCATTTAAAGACATGGTCGAAACAGAACTGGTTCATCATTTATCTTTGCGTCAGAAAGAATTAAACAAAGGAATGGCGTAATCAGAAAAGAAAAAGCCGCTACTCCCAACTATGAAAAGAGTGACGGCCAAGTGCTGAAACCAATCTGGATAAGTGGCGATGGAGTCACTTATATAGATTGACCTCGCCTCAGTGTTCCGGTTCGTTGAGTGCTGAGTTCAACTCAACGGAGCTGAGAGGACGGTATAGCCAGTTCTTGTTTTAGCAACATCAAAGCCTTCATTGGTGAATATGAGCCTTTAACGTTTCGTTGCCGGGTTCGCCCTGTTAGCTAATGAGATTCGAGCCTCATCGTTGCTTGTGTTACTTTTTGACTTCTGGTGTAAACTCCTCGTCGTCATCCACAGTCAGTGGTTTTCCATCAGGTCCAAAGATCGCAATCGCACTGCCCATACTCACCAGTCGCATTGCCAGTGATGGAGAAACTGCTTTCTGGACACCTTTTTCTGCGATGATCTCACCTTCCCAAGCTCGGTCCATGTAGCGACCACTTTGTGTAAACTCAATAACTGTTCTCATGATCTTTCCTCCGAATTTAGTATCTAGCTCGCGAAACGGTAAGTTCTACCGCTCGTAGTTGAGCCAATGCTTTTGCAAGTTCGAGCTGTGCCTGAGCAAAATTAACGTCGTCGGTATGTTTGTTAATGTTCTCTTCAGCAGCGCGGCGAGCCGCTTCCGCTCGAGCTTTGTCAATATCTTTGCCGTGTAATGCCGTGTCTGCAAGTACGGTCACCACGTCAGGTTGTACTTCTACCAAGCCACCGGATACATACAAGATATGCTCTGGTTGCTTGAGGTCTCCGAGAATTCTTGCAACACCCGGTTTTATCTTACTGATTAATGGGGAGTGGCCGGGACGAATCCCGAGCTCACCATCCGCTCCGGCAACGGCGATTGCATGAGCTGGCCCTGAATACAGCGTCCCTTCAGCACTCACCACATTGAGTTGAAAGGTTGTTTGTGAAACACCTATTGCCATCACGTCACCCCTTACAGTGTTTTCGCTTTCTCAAGCACTTCGTCGATAGAACCGCAGTACATAAATGCTTGTTCTGGGATATCGTCATATTGACCGTTAAGCAGACCTTGGAAGCCCGCAATAGTGTCTTTCAGAGGTACAAACACCCCTGGCTGACCAGTAAAGACCTCGGCTACGTGATACGGCTGCGTTAAGAAACGTTCTACCTTACGAGCTCGAGATACCAGTTGCTTGTCTTCTTCAGACAGTTCGTCCATACCCAAGATAGCAATGATGTCTTTGAGTTCTTTATAACGTTGCAGCGTTTTTTGTACCGCTTGCGCTGTGTCGTAGTGCTCTTGACCGATAATTTGCGGATCAAGCTGGCGAGACGTTGAGTCTAGCGGGTCGATCGCAGGGTAAAGGCCAAGTGCTGCAATGTTACGTGACAGTACAACCGTTGCGTCCAAGTGAGCGAACGTCGTTGCTGGCGATGGATCCGTTAAGTCATCCGCTGGTACGTACACCGCTTGAATCGACGTAATCGAACCATTTTTGGTCGATGTGATACGCTCTTGCAGTACACCCATCTCTTCCGCCAACGTTGGCTGATAACCTACTGCTGATGGCATACGACCTAGTAACGCTGATACTTCTGTCCCCGCCAAGGTGTAACGATAGATGTTATCGACAAACAGCAACACATCACGACCTTCGTCACGAAAGCGCTCCGCCATGGTTAGACCTGTCAAAGCAACACGCAGACGGTTACCCGGTGGCTCGTTCATCTGACCATAAACCATGGCCACTTTGTCTAAAACGCCCGCTTCTTTCATCTCGTAGTAGAAGTCGTTACCTTCACGAGTACGCTCACCAACACCTGTGAACACTGAAAGACCCGAGTGCGCTTTCGCAATGTTATTGATAAGTTCCATCATGTTGACGGTCTTACCTACACCAGCACCGCCGAACAGACCAATCTTACCGCCCTTAGCAAATGGACAAATCAAGTCGATAACTTTCACGCCAGTCTCAAGCAGTTCAGTACTGTTTGACTGATCTTCGTAGCTAGGCGCGGGACGGTGAATTTCATACGATGCTTTTTCACCAATGGGACCACATTCATCGATAGGTTGACCAAGAACGTTCATAATACGTCCCAGTGTTTCCTCACCGACGGGAACCGTAATAGGGCTACCCGTAGTTTCTACTTGTAGACCGCGTTTAAGGCCATCAGATGAGCCCATCGCAATACAGCGAACCACGCCGCCACCCAGTTGTTGTTGCACTTCTAAAACCAGTGAGCTGTTTTCATCACCTACGACTTTTAGTGCGTCGTATACTCGCGGACCGCTGTTTTGTTCGAACTCTACGTCGACAATGGCACCGATGACTTTGACAATTTTGCCAATACTCATAATCTTACCTCTGAATCCTGTTACACCGCTTGAGCGCCGGCGGTAATCTCACTCAACTCTTGAGTGATCGCTGCCTGACGTGCTTTATTGAACACGAGTTGCAAGTCATCGATTAACTGACCTGCATTGTCCGTTGCAGCTCTCATCGCAACCATTCGCGCTGCTTGTTCACAAGCAATGCTCTCTACCACACCTTGATACACAAGAGACTCAACGTAGCGCAGCATTAAATGGTCCAAGATATCTCTTGGTGCTTGCTCGTAGATGTAGTCCCAACGTGTCTCTTTTTCCGCTTCTTCTTGCTTAGGAAACGGTAACAACTGCATCACGATAGGTTGTTGCGTCATGGTGTTTACAAATTGGCTATAAACCAGAAATAGTCGGTCTATCTGCCCTTCTGTGTAATGCTCCATCATGGCGTGGACAGTAGCTCTTCGAGCTTTGGGTGGTCTCCCAAACCTGAGGTTTGAGCAATGACACGCCCTGATGATTGAAAAAAGCTGATTGCTTTTGAACCAATCAATGTGGTGTCAACTTCGACACCTTGCTCCTGCCAGCTTTGCATTTCAGACAAAACTTTGCGGAACAAGTTGGTATTTAAACCGCCACACAAGCCTCGATCTGATGAGATAATGATGTAAGCAACACGTTTAACCTCTCTCTCTTGAAGATACGGATGACTGTATTCCAACGTACCGCCAGACACGTGACTGATTACTTTTCTCATGTTGTCTGCATAAGGTCGAGACGCTTCCATATTGTCCTGAACCTTACGCATTTTGCTTGCCGCCACCATCTCCATCGCACTAGTGATTTTTTGAGTACTTTGAATACTCGCAATCTTGGTGCGTATCTCTTTGGTATTTGCCATTACTGACTCCTACTTGGTTGATGGTTAGTATTGCAGCGCAGAAAACTCTTCTAGCAGCGCATAAAGCTTACCTTCGATTTCCTTGTTGTAATCACCGGATTTGTTGATCTCTTCAAGCAGTTCAGCTTGAGTCTGTTTGGCGAAAGCCACCAAACCATCTTCAAACTCTGCTAGTTTGTTCAGTGCGACATTTTCCAAGAAGCCTTTTTCAGCGGCAAAGATGACCAACGCTTGGTTCGCAACAGACATTGGTGCGTACTGCTTTTGCTTCATCAGTTCAGTCACTTTTTCACCGTGGTCAAGCTGCTTACGAGTCGCATCATCTAAGTCAGATGAAAACTGTGCAAAGGCTGCCAGTTCGCGGTATTGCGCCAAAGCCGTACGAATGCCCCCAGAGAGTTTCTTGATGATCTTGGTTTGTGCAGCACCACCCACACGCGATACTGAGATACCAGGGTCAACCGCTGGGCGTAGACCAGAGTTAAACAACTGAGTTTGCAAGAATATTTGACCATCGGTAATCGAGATAACGTTGGTCGGTACAAACGCAGATACGTCGCCCGCTTGCGTTTCAATGATCGGTAGGGCAGTCAAAGAGCCCGTACGACCTTTTACTTCACCATTAGTAAAACGCTCTACATAACTCTCATTGACTCGAGCTGCACGCTCTAGAAGACGTGAGTGAAGATAGAAAACATCCCCAGGGAATGCTTCACGGCCCGGTGGGCGTTTTAGTAGTAGTGAAATTTGACGATAAGCCACCGCTTGTTTAGAAAGATCATCGTAGATGATCAATGCATCATCACCGCGGTCGCGGAAGTATTCACCCATAGTGCAGCCTGAGTAAGGTGCGAGGTATTGTAGCGCTGCAGATTCTGATGCTGAGGCCACAACGACAATGGTGTTTTCTAATGCACCGTGTTCTTCTAGCTTACGAACCACATTCGCAATCGTTGAGGCTTTTTGACCAATCGCAACATAGATACATTTAACACCAGTGTCACGTTGGTTGATGATGGCATCGATAGCCATCGCCGTCTTACCTGTTTGACGGTCACCGATAATCAGCTCACGCTGACCTCGACCGATTGGCACCATCGCATCAACCGCTTTGTAGCCTGTTTGAATTGGCTCATCAACGGATTTACGGTCGATTACACCCGGCGCAATCACTTCTACAGGGTCAAAGCGTTCAGCTTTCACTTCGCCTTTGCCATCAATAGGCTGACCTAAGGTGTTCACCACACGGCCAAGCAGCGCAGGGCCAACTGGCACTTCTAAGATACGACCCGTACCACGAACCTTCATCCCTTCACATAGGTCAGCATATGGGCCCATGACTACCGCACCAACAGAGTGGCGTTCTAGGTTAAGCGCTAGGGCAAAACGGTTATCTGGTAACTCAATCATCTCACCTTGCATGGCATCTGCAAGACCGTGAATGGTGATAATACCGTCACTGACCGAAATGATAGTTCCTTCATTTCTCGCCTCACTCGCCATATCAAAATTGGCGATGCGCTCTCTGATCAGTTCACTAATTTCATTTGAATTCAATTGCATCTCTTTCCCCTACTATGCGTGTAGGTTGACAGCAAGACGATGTAACGATGAATAAATACTTCCATCTAACACCTGCTCGCCCGCTTTAATCATCACTCCACCAACCAGGGATGGATCAATTTGCTGTTCTATGGTGACCGTTTTGCCAAATTTGGCTTCCGGCGTTTTTCAAGGTAGTTGTCGCCTTTAATTTTTTAAGCAGCTTCTTTCTGCCTTTCAGGATTTAGCTTAACTTCACCAACTTCATCCCAGTTTCTAGATTCGTTTGACCACCGCTGTGGGTTGGCTGCTCTCGCTTGTTTATAAAGCTCTTTGCGCTTAGCTAAGATGGTACTATCCTCTCCATTATGGCGTTGAACTGGGGTC
>NZ_OANU01000085.1 GCF_900089835.1 Vibrio thalassae
GCTACCGTCCACAGTTCTACTTCCGTACAACTGACGTAACTGGTGACATCTCTCTACCAGAAGGCGTAGAAATGGTAATGCCAGGTGACAACATCCAAATGCAAGTTGAGCTAATCGCTCCAATCGCAATGGACGAAGGTCTACGTTTCGCTATCCGTGAAGGTGGCCGTACAGTAGGTGCTGGTGTTGTTGCTAAGATCTTCGACTAATATTTAGTTGATAATCGCAATAAACGCGAAAAGAGGAGCTTAGGCTCCTCTTTTTTTTGCACAACTAAATGTATTCCTTGTTCAGTGGGTTAGCCGATTGCTGTCAGCTTAATCCAAAATAGCACTGGTAATGCTAACAATTCTTGTTTATATTTATATCCGTGAATTGTTTAAGGTTGTATTATGTTTGTTTGTCTTTGCCACGGCATCTCTGATAAAAAATTGCGTAAGCTTGCTATCGAAGAGGGTATCAGCGATATGCGCACCATCAGAAAATGCACTTCTCTTGGCTCTCAATGTGGCAAGTGTGTGAAACAAGCGAAAGAAATCTTAACCGAGACACAGGCGCTTCAGCTTGCAAAAGTAGGCTAACTTCAAGACCATCGCCAGGTCACTTTGACACCTCCCTAATAGGTTCTACATTTAATAGTGGGCCAAAGAAGAGGTTTTTGTCATGAAAGGCGATCCAATCATAATTCAACATCTCAATAAAATTCTCGGCAATGAGCTGGTTGCTATCAATCAATATTTTCTGCACGCAAGAATGTATAAAGACTGGGGCTTAAAGCACCTAGCAGATAAGGAATATCACGAATCCATCGATGAAATGAACCACGCTGATCATCTCATTGAGCGCATCTTATTTTTAGAGGGACTGCCCAATTTGCAAGATTTGGGCAAGCTGATGATCGGTGAGGACACCAAAGAAATGCTGGAGTGCGATTTGAAGCTAGAAATGGAAGCTATCCCGGACTTAAAAGATGCAATTGCCTACGCAGAAGATACTCGTGACTTTGTATCACGAGATATATTTCAAACAATTCTAGAAGATGAAGAAGAGCATGTTGATTGGTTAGAAACCCAGTTAGGGCTCATCGACAAGGTCGGTATTGAAAACTATTTACAAGCTCAATTTGTTGATGAAGAATAAACAATAAAGGGGCCTAGGTGCGATGCTTGGGCCTTCATCAAAAACATTTCTGATTAATTTTCCCTCAGTGCTTGCATCCCTTTTTGTGATCTGTATAATGCGTCGCACTGGTTAAGCCAGTTGTGAACCAATGAGCAAAGAGGAGTAAGTGACTCACTTCGGTAAATCACTTAGTAACGTAGACTCAGCTTATGTTCGCAGTTAATACAATTAACCCGCTATCTATGATAGTAGGCTAATCGAAAATTAGCTGACAATGCGCTCAATTGGAGTGCTACGGTTTCACATAAATCAATCGACATTCTCTCGTCTTTGCGAGTATGAGTGGCGATATTGTTTGTGTAATAATTAATTATTGGAGCTCTGTCTCATGCAGAACCAACGTATTCGTATCCGCCTAAAGGCTTTCGATTATAAACTAATCGACCAGTCTACTGCGGAAATCGTTGAAACAGCTAAGCGTACCGGCGCACAGGTTCGTGGTCCAATTCCACTACCTACTCGTAAAGAGCGTTTCACTGTTCTTATCTCTCCACACGTCAACAAAGATGCACGTGACCAGTACGAAATCCGTACTCACAAGCGTTTGATCGACATCGTTGAGCCAACAGACAAAACTGTTGATGCTCTAATGCGTCTTGATCTTGCTGCTGGCGTTGATGTTCAAATCAGCCTAGGTTAAGGGAGATTAGAAGAATGATTGGTCTAGTCGGACGTAAAGTGGGTATGACCCGCATTTTTACCGAAGAAGGCGTTTCTATCCCTGTAACAGTTGTTGAGGTTGAAGCGAACCGTGTAACTCAAGTACGTACACTTGATACTGACGGTTATGCAGCAATCCAAGTAACTGCGGGTGCTAAGAAAGCTAGCCGTGTTTCTAAGCCAGAAGCTGGCCACTTTGCGAAAGCAGGTGTTGAAGCAGGTCGCGGTCTTTGGGAATTCCGTTTGGAAAACGGTGAAGAGTTTGAAGTTGGCGCTGAGCTAAACGTAGAACTATTCAACGACGTTAAAAAAGTAGACGTTACTGGTACATCTAAGGGTAAAGGCTTCCAAGGCGCTGTTAAGCGTTGGAACTTCGCTACTCAAGATATGACACACGGTAACTCTTTGTCTCACCGTGCACCGGGTTCAATTGGTCAATGCCAAACTCCAGGTCGCGTATTTAAAGGCAAAAAAATGGCAGGTCACATGGGTGCAGAGCGTGTAACGACTCAAAACCTAGAGATCGTACGTGTTGACGCTGAGCGCAATCTGCTTCTTATTAAAGGTGCAGTCCCAGGCGCAACTGGCGGCAACGTGATCGTTAAACCAGCTATTAAAGCTTAACGTCTAGGAGTAAGTAATGGAATTGATGGTTAAAGGTGCTGATGCACTAACTGTTTCCGAGACTACTTTCGGACGTGACTTCAACGAAGCTCTTGTACACCAAGTAGTTGTTGCTTATGCAGCAGGTGCTCGTCAAGGTACTCGCGCTCAAAAGACTCGTTCTGAAGTATCTGGCGGTGGCGCTAAGCCATGGCGTCAAAAAGGTACTGGCCGTGCTCGTGCTGGTACAATCCGTAGCCCTATCTGGCGTACAGGTGGTGTTACTTTTGCTGCGAAACCACAAGATCACAGCCAAAAAGTAAACAAGAAAATGTACCGCGGTGCTATGAAGAGCATTCTTTCTGAGCTAGTTCGTCAAGAGCGTCTAATCGTTGTTGATAACTTCTCTGTAGAAGCTCCAAAAACTAAAGAGCTTGTAGCTAAGCTTAAAGAGCTTGAGCTAACAGATGCGCTAATCGTGACTAGCGAAGTAGATGAGAATCTATTCCTAGCTGCTCGTAACCTATACAAGGTTGACGCACGTGACGTTGCTGGTATCGATCCAGTTTCACTAATCGCGTTCGACAAAGTTGTAATTACTGCGCAAGCAGTTAAGCAAGTTGAGGAGATGCTAGCATGATCACTGAAGAGCGTATCCTAAAAGTTCTACGTGCTCCTCATATCTCTGAGAAAGCAACTATGGCAGCTGAGAAAGCGAACACTATCGTTTTCAAAGTAGCTAAAGATGCAACTAAAAAAGAGATCAAGGCAGCTGTAGAAAAGCTATTTGAAGTTGAAGTTAAGTCTGTAAATACTCTTATTCTTAAGGGTAAGACTAAACGTCAAGGTCTACGTCAAGGTCGCCGCAGCGACGTTAAGAAGGCGTATGTGACTCTGGCGGAAGGTCAAGATCTTGACTTCGTTGGCGGTGCGGAATAACAGGAGTAGTTAAACAATGGCTATTGTTAAATGTAAGCCGACTTCCCCTGGTCGTCGTCACGTAGTTAAAGTTGTTAACGCTGACCTACACAAAGGTAAGCCTTACGCTCCACTTCTAGAGAAAAACTCTAAGAACGGTGGTCGTAACAACAACGGTCGTATCACAGTACGTCACATCGGTGGTGGTCACAAGCATCACTATCGTTTGATCGATTTCAAACGTACTAAAGATGGCATCCCAGCGAAAGTTGAGCGCCTAGAATACGATCCAAACCGTAGCGCAAACATCGCTCTAGTTCTGTACGCAGACGGTGAGCGTCGCTACATCATTGCACCAAAGGGCATCCAAGCGGGTGACCAAATCCAATCTGGTGTTGATGCGCCTATCAAAGCAGGTAACACTCTGCCAATGCGCAACATCCCAGTAGGTTCTACAGTTCACTGTGTTGAACTAAAACCTGGTAAAGGTGCACAAATTGCTCGTTCTGCTGGTGCATACGCACAACTTATCGCTCGCGATGGTGCATATGTAACTCTACGCCTACGTTCAGGCGAAATGCGCAAAGTACTATCTGAAGGCCGTGCAACAATCGGTGAAGTAGGTAATGCTGAGCACATGCTACGTGAACTGGGTAAAGCTGGTGCTAGCCGCTGGCGCGGTGTTCGTCCAACCGTTCGCGGTGTGGTTATGAACCCGGTAGACCACCCACACGGTGGTGGTGAAGGTCGTACTTCTGGTGGCCGTCACCCAGTATCTCCTTGGGGTCAGCCAACTAAAGGCTTTAAGACTCGTAAGAACAAGCGCACTGACAAGTACATCGTACGTCGTCGTAACAAGTAATCTATAAAGAGGAATCGCCATGCCACGTTCTCTCAAGAAAGGTCCTTTTATTGACCTACACTTGCTGAAGAAGGTAGAGAAAGCGGTGGAAAGCGGAGACAAAAAGCCTGTTAAGACTTGGTCCCGTCGTTCAATGATCATTCCATCAATGATTGGTTTGACCATCGCTGTCCATAATGGTCGTCAGCACGTACCAGTATTCGTAACCGAAGAAATGATCGGTCACAAACTGGGTGAATTTGCACCAACTCGCACTTATCGCGGCCACGCTGCTGATAAGAAAGCTAAGAAGAAATAAGGAGTAGATGATGGAAGCTATCGCTAAACATAACTTTGCTCGTATTTCTCCACAGAAAGCTCGCTTAGTTGCAGACCAAATCCGCGGTAAAAACGTGGATCAAGCTCTTGAACTACTAACTTTCAGCAACAAAAAAGCTGCTGTACTAGTTAAGAAAGTTCTTGAATCAGCAATCGCGAATGCGGAACACAACGAAGGTGCAGATATCGACGATCTATCAGTCGCTAAAATCTTCGTAGATGAAGGCCCAATCATGAAGCGTATCATGCCTCGTGCTAAAGGCCGTGCGGACCGTATCTTGAAGCGTTCTTGCCACATCACTGTTGTTGTTGCAGACGCTTAAGACTAGGAGATAAGCAATGGGTCAGAAAGTACATCCTAATGGTATTCGTCTTGGCATCGTTAAGCCTTGGAATGCTACATGGTTTGCTAACACCAAAGAATTCGCTGACAACCTAGACGGCGACTTCAAGGTACGTCAGTTCCTTACTAAGGAACTAGCAAAAGCGTCTCTTTCACGTATCGTTATCGAGCGTCCAGCTAAGAGCATTCGTGTGACTATTCACACTGCTCGTCCTGGCGTTGTTATCGGTAAGAAAGGTGAAGACGTTGAGAAGCTACGCACTGCTGTAGCTAAAATCGCAGGTGTACCAGCGCAGATTAACATCGCTGAGGTACGTAAGCCTGAGCTAGACGGCCAACTTGTGGCTGATAGCATCGCGTCTCAACTTGAGCGTCGTGTTATGTTCCGTCGCGCTATGAAGCGTGCGGTTCAAAACGCTATGCGTCTTGGCGCTAAAGGTATCAAAGTGGAAGTAAGCGGTCGTCTAGGCGGCGCTGAAATCGCACGTTCTGAGTGGTATCGTGAAGGTCGTGTGCCTCTACATACTCTACGTGCTGACATTGATTACGCAACTTCTTCGGCTCACACTCAATATGGTGTGATCGGCATTAAAGTTTGGATCTTCAAAGGTGAGATTCTAGGCGGTATGCCAGCAGCTAACGCTGTAGAGCCAAAAGGCGATAAGCCTAAGAAGCAGCGCAAAGGCCGTAAGTAAGGAGTCGACAGATGCTACAACCTAAACGTACTAAGTTCCGTAAGGTTCAGACTGGTCGCAACCGTGGTCTAGCTAAAGGTACAGACGTAAGCTTCGGCACATTCGGTCTTAAGGCTGTTGGTCGTGGTCGTCTTACTGCTCGTCAGATCGAAGCGGCTCGTCGTGCAATGACGCGTCACGTTAAGCGTCAAGGTAAAATCTGGATTCGTGTATTCCCAGACAAGCCTATCACAGAAAAACCACTAGAAGTTCGTCAAGGTAAGGGTAAAGGTAACGTTGAGTACTGGGTAGCCCAAATCCAACCTGGTAAGGTTATGTACGAAATGGACGGTGTACCTGAAGAGTTGGCACGTGAAGCGTTCCGCCTAGCGGCTCGTAAACTGCCATTCAAAACTACATTTGTAATTAAGCAGGTGATGTGATGAAAGCACAAGATCTACGCGAAAAAAGCGTTGAAGAGCTTAACGCCGAGCTATTGAATTTGCTACGCGAACAGTTCAACTTGCGCATGCAAGCTGCTACTGGTCAACTACAGCAGACTCATACTCTTAAAGCTGTACGCCGTGATATCGCACGTGTGAAAACTGTTTTGACTGAGAAGGCAGGCGCATAATGAGCGAACAAATTCGTACCCAACAAGGTCGTGTAATCAGCAACAAAGCTGACAAGTCTATTGTTGTTGCAATCGAACGCATGGTTAAACACCCAATTTACGGTAAATTCGTAAAGCGTACGACTAAACTACACGCACATGACGAAAACAACGAGTGTGGCATTGGCGACACTGTTGAAATTCGTGAGTGCCGTCCACTGTCTAAGATGAAATCTTGGACTTTGGTTAGCATTGTAGAAAAAGCGAAGATTTAATCGTTTTTTTTTATGAAAATCAAGCGGCTCCAAATTTTTTTTGGGGCCGCTTATTTTTTGTCTACCCAATCACAAAAAAGGGTGGTACAATTCGCGTCCCTTTAAAGAGGCAGCCCGACCCGAGAGGGTCTAGTTTTTAATATTTAGCGGAGCACTAACAATGATCCAAATGCAAAGTACACTTGACGCAGCAGATAACTCTGGCGCGCGCAAGGTAATGTGTATTAAGGTTCTGGGTGGCTCACACCGTCGTTATGCACACATCGGCGACATCATCAAAGTTACTGTGAAAGAAGCAATTCCTCGCGGTAAAGTTAAAAAAGGTGATGTTCTGAAGGCGGTAGTTGTTCGCACCCGTAAAGGCGTTCGTCGTCCAGACGGTTCTGTCATTCGCTTCGACCGTAATGCTTGTGTATTGTTAAACGACACTACTGAGCAACCAGTCGGCACACGTATCTTTGGTCCTGTGACTCGTGAACTTCGTAACGCGAAATTCATGAAAATTGTGTCACTAGCACCTGAAGTTCTGTAAGGAGCGTCAACATGGCAGCTAAAATCCGTCGTAACGACGAAGTAATCGTTCTTGCTGGTAAAGATAAAGGCAAGAAAGGTAAAGTAACTAAGGTTCTAGCAACCGGTAAAGTTATCGTTGAAGGTATCAACCTTGTTAAAAAACACCAAAAGCCTGTACCGGCTCTAGGTCAACAAGGTGGCATCGTTGAACAAGAAGCAGCTATTGATGCTTCTAACGTTGCAATCTTTAACGCGGCTACTGGCAAAGCTGACCGCATCGGTTTCCGTATTGAAGATGGCAAGAAAGTTCGTTTCTTCAAGTCTAACGGTGAAACTGTTTCTAACTAATTAGAAAGTAATTTGGAGTTCTACTATGGCGAAACTGCATGATTACTACAAGTCGTCTGTAGTTGCTGAATTGACCAAACAATTCAACTACTCAAGCGTCATGCAAGTCCCTAGGATTGAGAAAATCACCCTAAACATGGGCGTTGGTGAAGCAATCAACGATAAGAAACTGCTAGAAAACGCAGCAGCTGATATGGCAACGATCTCTGGTCAAAAGCCTCTTATCACTAAAGCGCGTAAATCTGTTGCTGGTTTCAAAATTCGTGAAGGCTACCCAATTGGTTGTAAAGTAACCTTGCGTGGCGAACGTATGTGGGAATTTTTAGAGCGTTTAATCTCTATCGCACTTCCACGTGTACGTGACTTCCGTGGCGTTAGCGCTAAGTCTTTTGACGGACGCGGTAACTACAGCATGGGCGTTCGCGAGCAAATCATCTTCCCGGAAATCGACTACGATAAAGTAGATCGTGTTCGCGGCCTAGACATCACTATTACGACGTCTGCTGCAAACGATGAGGAAGGCCGAGCTCTGCTGGCTGCCTTTAACTTCCCATTCCGTAAGTAAGGTGAAGGGTTACTGTTATGGCTAAACAATCAATGAAAGCGCGCGAAGTAAAACGCGCGAAGCTAGTAGCTAAGTTCGCTGAAAAGCGTGCAGCTCTAAAAGCTATCATCAGCGATGTAAACGCATCTGAAGAAGATCGTTGGAACGCGGTTCTTAAACTGCAGACTCTTCCACGTGATTCAAGTGCATCACGTCAGCGCAACCGTTGCAACCAAACTGGTCGCCCACACGGTTACCTACGTAAGTTCGGTCTAAGCCGTATCAAAGTTCGTGAAGCTTGCATGAAAGGCGAGATTCCTGGACTTCGTAAGGCTAGCTGGTAATTGCCACTTAATCATTTGGAGTAAATCTTATGAGCATGCAAGATCCGATTTCGGATATGCTGACCCGCATTCGTAACGGTCAGGCAGCAAACAAAGTTGCTGTTAAAATGCCTTCTTCAAAGCTTAAAGTTGCAATTGCTGCACTACTGAAAGCTGAAGGTTACATCGTTGACTTCGCTGTTGAAGGCGAAGCAAAACCAGAGCTAGAAGTTACTCTTAAGTACTTCCAAGCGAAACCTGTAATTGAGCAAATCAAACGTGTTTCACGTCCTGGTCTGCGTGTCTACAAAAACAAAGACTCGCTACCAACTGTGATGGGCGGTTTGGGTATTGCTGTTGTTTCTACTTCCAAGGGTCTGATGTCAGACCGCGCTGCACGTAAAGCAGGTCTTGGCGGTGAAATCATCTGTTACGTAGCTTAATAGGAGTAGATTATGTCTCGTGTTGCTAAGGCACCTGTCGCTATTCCAGCTGGCGTAGAGGTGAAACTTAACGGTCAAGAAATTACCGTTAAAGGCGCTAAAGGCGAACTAACTCGCGTTCTAAACAACGCTGTAGTTATTGCGCAAGAAGAGAACAACCTTACTTTCGGTCCACGCGATGGTGTTGTTAACGCATGGGCACAAGCAGGTACTGCTCGTGCACTAGTAAACAACATGGTTGTTGGTGTTACTGAAGGCTTTACTAAGAAGCTAACTCTTAAAGGTGTTGGTTACCGTGCTGCTATCAAAGGCAACGCTGTAGGTCTAACACTAGGCTTCTCTCACCCAGTTGAGCACGAGTTGCCAGCGGGTGTTAAAGCTGAATGTCCAAGCCAAACTGAAATCGTGATCACTGGTTGTGACAAGCAACTAGTTGGTCAAGTAGCGGCTGACATTCGTTCTTACCGTGAGCCTGAGCCTTATAAAGGTAAAGGTGTTCGTTACGCAGATGAAAATGTGCGTACTAAAGAAGCTAAGAAGAAGTAAGGTAACACTATGGATAAGAAAGCATCTCGCATCCGTCGTGCTACACGTGCACGTCGTAAGATTGCAGAACTGGGTGCAACTCGCCTAGTAGTACACCGTACTCCTCGTCACGTTTACGCTCAAGTAATCGCAGCGAACGGCTCTGAAGTAATCGCAGCCGCTTCTACGGTAGAAAAAGCAATTCGTGAAGAAGTTAAGAGTACTGGTAACATCGATGCAGCTAAAGCAGTAGGTAAAGCTATTGCTGAGCGCGCGCTTGAGAAAGGCGTATCTGCTGTTGCATTCGATCGTTCTGGTTTCCAATACCACGGTCGAGTAGCGGCGCTAGCAGAATCTGCTCGCGAAGCTGGTCTGAAATTCTAAGGTAGGGTTGGAAGATGGCTAAAGAACAACAACAAGCTAGTGATTTGCAAGAAAAGCTAATCGCAGTTAACCGTGTTTCTAAGACGGTTAAAGGTGGTCGAATCATGAGCTTCACTGCACTAACAGTAGTTGGTGACGGTAACGGTCGTGTAGGTTTCGGTTACGGTAAAGCCCGTGAAGTTCCTGCTGCGATTCAAAAAGCAATGGAAAAAGCGCGTCGTAACATGGTTACTGTAGCGCTAAACGAAGGCACTCTTCACCACCCGGTGAAAGGTCGCCACTCTGGCTCTAAAGTTTACATGCAGCCAGCAGCAGAAGGTACGGGTGTTATCGCAGGTGGTGCGATGCGTGCAGTACTAGAAGTTGCAGGTGTACACAACGTACTATCTAAAGCATACGGTTCTACGAACCCTATCAACATCGTTCGTGCAACGATCGATGCTCTAGGTAGCATGAAGTCACCAGAAATGGTTGCTGCTAAACGTGGTCTAACTGTTGAAGCTATTTCGGAGTAAGAACACCATGGCAACTATCAAAGTAACTCAAACTAAGAGCTCAATTGGTCGCCTACCTAAGCACAAAGCGTGTCTTAAAGGTCTTGGCCTTCGTAAAATCAACCACACAGTAGAACTTGAAGATACTCCGTGCGTGCGCGGCATGATCAACAAGGTTTACTACATGGTTAAAGTTGAGGAGTAATCAGAATGCGTTTGAATACTCTATCACCGGCTGCGGGTTCTAAGCCTTCTAAGAAGCGCGTAGGTCGTGGTATCGGTTCTGGCCTAGGTAAAACTGGTGGCCGTGGTCACAAAGGCCAAAAATCACGCTCTGGCGGCAGTGTTCGTCCAGGCTTCGAAGGCGGTCAAATGCCTTTGAAACAACGTCTACCTAAATTCGGTTTCACTTCTCGTAAGAGCCTAGTGTCTACTGAAGTTCGTCTAGCTGAGCTAGCGAAAGTAACTGGTGATGTTGTTGACCTAAACAGCCTTAAAGCAGCTAACGTTATCACTAAGAACATCGAATTTGTAAAAGTTGTTCTTTCAGGTGAAATCAACAAAGCTGTGACTGTTAAAGGTCTACGCGTGACTAAAGGCGCTAAAGCTGCAATCGAAGCTGCAGGCGGTAAAATCGAGGATTAATCTCGAGGGACGAGGTACAGATGGCTAAGAAACCAGGACAAGATTTTAGTAGTGCTAAGAGCGGCTTAAACGAACTCAAGTCGCGCCTTTTATTTGTAATTGGTGCACTTTTAGTGTTCCGCGCTGGCTCTTTTGTACCGATTCCTGGTATTGACGCGGCTGTACTTGCCGATTTGTTCGAACAGCAAAAAGGTACCATCGTAGAAATGTTTAACATGTTCTCCGGTGGTGCATTAGAGCGTGCATCTATTTTAGCACTGGGCATCATGCCGTATATTTCGGCGTCGATTGTTGTCCAGTTGCTAACTGTAGTTCATCCAGCGTTAGCCGAACTCAAGAAAGAGGGTGAGGCAGGGCGTCGTAAGATCAGCCAATATACGCGTTATGGTACGCTTGTACTTGCAACATTCCAGGCAATAGGTATCGCAACTGGCCTTCCAAACATGGTCAATAATCTGGTTGTTATCAACCAAACCATGTTTACGCTAATTGCAACCGTAAGTTTAGTAACTGGTACCATGTTCTTAATGTGGTTAGGTGAACAAATTACAGAGCGTGGAATCGGTAATGGTATTTCCATTCTGATTTTTGCAGGTATTGTTGCTGGATTGCCTTCGGCAATCGGTCAAACAATCGAGCAAGCGCGTCAAGGTGAACTGCACGTACTTCTTCTGCTGTTGATTGCTGTACTAGCTTTCGCAGTTATTTATTTTGTGGTCTTCATGGAGCGTGGTCAACGTCGTATCGTCGTCAACTACGCAAAACGCCAACAAGGCCGCAAAGTATTTGCTGCACAAAGCACACACCTACCGTTGAAAATCAACATGGCAGGTGTTATTCCAGCAATCTTTGCATCAAGTATTATCCTGTTCCCAGGAACATTGGCTCAGTGGTTTGGCCAAAATGGTGAGAGCAGCGCGTTCGGTTGGTTAACTGACGTGTCATTGGCTCTTAGCCCAGGTCAACCGTTGTATGTAATGCTTTATGCTGCAGCGATTATATTCTTCTGTTTCTTCTACACGGCGTTGGTATTCAACCCGCGTGAAACAGCAGATAACTTGAAGAAGTCTGGTGCGTTCGTACCCGGCATCCGCCCAGGTGAGCAGACAGCTAAATATATTGATAAAGTAATGACTAGACTTACCCTTGCTGGTGCTCTATATATTACCTTTATCTGTCTGATTCCCGAGTTCATGATGGTCGCGTGGAACGTTCGTTTCTACTTCGGCGGTACTTCACTACTTATCGTAGTGGTAGTAATTATGGACTTTATGGCACAGGTACAGACTCATCTGATGTCACAACAGTATGATTCTGTGTTGAAAAAAGCAAATCTGAAAGGGTACGGCCGTTAATACGGCGGTAGTCTCAGATTTCATTTACGGAGTTTAGCAATGAAAGTTCGTGCTTCCGTTAAAAAAATCTGCCGTAACTGCAAAGTTATCAAGCGCAACGGTGTTGTGCGTGTTATCTGCAGTGAGCCAAAGCACAAACAGCGCCAAGGCTAATTAAGCAGAAATTTTTACTTGAAATTAAAGGTATGGTCGAGTATATTCCTCGGCCTACCTTTTGCGTGCAAAAGAAGTAGCACTCCGCAGCGTATCCATAACGGGCTTTGCTGCGGCTATTCTTTTTAAGAAACACTAGGAGTGAATAATGGCCCGTATAGCCGGCATTAACATTCCTGATCAAAAACACGCTGTAATCGCTCTAACTGCGATCTACGGCATCGGTAAAACTCGCTCTCAAGCTATCCTAGCTGAAGTGGGTATTGCTGAAGATGTTAAGATCAGTGAACTAACTGAAGAGCAGATCGATCAACTGCGTGATGGTGTAGCTAAGTACACTGTAGAAGGTGATCTACGTCGTGAAGTATCAATGAACATCAAGCGTCTTATGGACCTTGGCTGTTACCGTGGTCTTCGTCATCGTCGCAGTCTACCACTACGTGGACAGCGTACTAAAACCAACGCTCGCACCCGCAAGGGTCCGCGTAAGCCGATCAAGAAATAATCGGGAAGGTAGAGTACAATGGCTAAACAACCAACTCGCGCTCGTAAGCGCGTACGCAAGCAAGTTGCAGATGGCGTTGCGCACATCCATGCTTCTTTCAATAACACAATCGTAACTATTACTGACCGTCAAGGTAACGCTCTAGCATGGGCTACTGCAGGTGGTTCAGGTTTCCGCGGTTCTCGTAAGTCTACTCCGTTCGCTGCACAGGTTGCTGCTGAGCGTTGTGCTGAAATGGCTAAAGAATACGGTCTTAAGAACTTGGAAGTTATGGTTAAGGGTCCAGGTCCAGGTCGTGAATCTACTGTTCGCGCTCTGAACGCTGCTGGTTTCCGCATCACGAACATCGTTGACGCGACACCAATCCCTCATAACGGTTGTCGTCCACCTAAGAAACGTCGCGTATAACGTTTCTAGGATAATTGGAGAAGAATCATGGCAAGATATTTGGGTCCTAAGCTGAAGCTTAGCCGTCGCGAAGGTACTGACTTATTCCTTAAGTCTGGTGTACGCGCGATCGATACCAAGTGTAAAATTGATAACGCACCAGGTGTACACGGCGCTCGTCGCGGTCGTCTATCTGAGTATGGCGTTCAGCTTCGTGAGAAGCAAAAGGTTCGTCGTATCTATGGCGTTCTAGAAAAACAATTCCGTAACTACTACAAAGAAGCCGCTCGCCTTAAAGGCAACACGGGTGAAAACCTACTTCAGCTTCTTGAAGGTCGTCTAGATAACGTAGTTTACCGCATGGGCTTTGGCGCAACTCGCGCAGAAGCACGTCAGCTAGTTAGCCACAAAGCTATCCTAGTTAACGGTAAAGTTGTAAACGTTCCTTCTTTCAAAGTTGCGGCTAACGACGTTGTTTCTATCCGCGAGAAAGCTAAACAGCAAGCTCGTATTAAAGCAGCTCTAGAAGTTGCAGAACAACGTGAAAAACCAACTTGGATTGAAGTAGATGCTGGCAAGATGGAAGGTACATTCAAGCGTATGCCTGAGCGTTCAGATCTATCTGCTGACATTAACGAACACTTGATCGTCGAGCTTTACTCTAAGTAAGGTTTAAACTAAAGAGAGGACACAATGCAGGGTTCTGTAACAGAATTTCTTAAGCCACGTCTTGTTGACATCGAACAGATCAGCACGACACACGCAAAAGTAACTCTTGAGCCATTAGAGCGTGGCTTTGGTCACACTCTAGGTAATGCACTTCGCCGTATTTTACTTTCGTCTATGCCAGGTTGTGCAGTGACTGAAGTTGAAATCGAAGGCGTTCTGCACGAGTACAGCACTAAAGAAGGTGTTCAAGAGGATATCCTTGAGATACTTCTAAACTTGAAAGGCCTAGCTGTTCGCGTTGCTGAAGGCAAAGATGAAGTGTTTATTACACTGAACAAATCAGGCTCAGGCCCTGTTGTTGCAGGTGACATCACCCATGATGGTGATGTAGAGATCGCTAACCCAGAACACGTTATTTGTCACCTAACGGATGACAACGCTGAGATTTCTATGCGAATCAAAGTTGAACGTGGTCGTGGTTACGTTCCAGCTTCAGCTCGTATCCATACTGAAGAAGATGAGCGTCCAATCGGTCGTCTGCTTGTTGACGCAACTTACAGCCCAGTAGACAAAATTGCCTACGCTGTAGAAGCGGCACGTGTTGAGCAGCGTACTGACTTAGACAAGCTTGTTATCGATATGGAAACGAACGGTACTCTAGAACCTGAGGAAGCTATCCGTCGCGCAGCTACTATCCTAGCTGAGCAATTGGATGCATTCGTAGATCTTCGTGATGTACGTGTTCCTGAGGAGAAAGAAGAGAAGCCGGAGTTCGATCCGATTCTACTGCGTCCTGTAGACGATCTTGAACTAACAGTTCGCTCTGCTAACTGTCTAAAAGCAGAAGCGATTCACTACATCGGTGATCTTGTACAGCGTACCGAGGTTGAGCTACTTAAAACGCCAAACCTTGGTAAAAAATCTCTTACTGAGATTAAAGACGTACTTGCATCACGTGGTCTTTCTCTTGGCATGCGCCTAGAAAATTGGCCACCAGCGTCTATCGCTGAAGATTAATCGATACTAGTTAGAAGGATTAGGTCATGCGCCATCGTAAGAGTGGTCGTCAACTCAACCGCAACAGCAGCCATCGCAAAGCGATGTTCAGCAATATGGCTAGCTCTCTTGTACGTCATGAAGTAATCAAGACTACATTGCCAAAAGCAAAAGAGCTACGTCGCGTAGTTGAGCCTTTGATTACACTAGCTAAGACTGACAGTGTTGCTAACCGTCGTCTAGCATTTGCACGTACTCGTGATAACGAAGTAGTTGCGAAACTATTCAACGAACTAGGTCCACGTTTTGCTGCTCGTCAGGGCGGTTATACTCGTATCCTAAAAGCTGGCTTCCGTGCTGGTGACAAAGCTCCAATGGCTTACATTGAGCTTGTAGATCGCCCAGAAGCATCTGAAGAAGCTGCTGCTGAGTAATCAGTGGGTTCGTAAGAACTGAAAAGCCGAGCATTTATGCTCGGCTTTTTTGTATCTATGCAACTACAAACAGTAATGGCTAGGCTATTGCCATAAGCTGCTCAGCGAGCTCATTAAACCGCTACTCGCACCTTGTGTACCGAGATAATTCAAAATCACTGGAGCGAATTGAGAAATCAGTGCAGGATCCAGTCCTACAGATGCAAACGCATTTTTAACGCTTTCCATATTTTCAACAGAACTGAGTAAACCACTGCCAGTCAGCGTACTTAACCCCGGAATTAACGAGTTCAATTCACTCTTTTGTCTCGAGCTTAATTGAGTCTGAGCGAAAGAGAGTAACGCGCCAGCACCTGTCGTGGCTTGTTGTGGTGACACCGAAAGTTGTTTAACTAACCTGAACTCGGGATAAAAAAAGAAGGGAACTAAAAGCTGGTTCTGCGATCAGATCTTTCGACCAAGAGAGACTTATCACAAGGAACCAGCTATGCACAAATTAGTGGACTTATTTTGCCATGTCGATGACTTTTGTCAGGCTTTTCTACCCCAGTGGCAAAAACTTCAGCTTGAGAGCGGCGTACGGAAGCGTAATCGCAAAGGCCG
>NZ_OANU01000014.1 GCF_900089835.1 Vibrio thalassae
GTGACCCCAGTTCAACGCCATAATGGAGAGGATAGTACCATCTTAGCTAAGCGCAAAGAGCTTTATAAACAAGCGAGAGCAGCCAACCCACAGCGGTGGTCAAACGAATCTAGAAACTGGGATGAAGTTGGTGAAGTTAAGCTAAATCCTGAAAGGCAGAAAGAAGCTGCTTAAAAAATTAAAGGCGACAACTACCTTGAAAAACGCCGTAGTCGCTGTCAGAACCAAAAGGTTTGTAGCTGTCAGGCGTTCGCTCCGCGTAAGGCATGTGTGACCCAGTCTGATGAAGAATAATAAGATTCTTTTGATTGAGGTCTACGCCGTCTAACCAGTTCAAAAGTTCGCTATCCAACACACCTTTATAACTGTTGTTGGTAATGCTGTAAGAGTCATCGTAATGGTCGATCCAACCTCTACCCAACATAGAAACTAGGCTTAAACCATAGTTTGCTTGCGTTGAATAAAAGTGAGTAGTGTAGCCGTTTTCTTTCGCCAGTCGGAAGATATTGGTGTCGCCACTACCAATTTGTTTTACGCCATTGGGCTTGGCAATCGCGTTGAAGAAGAAAGGAAGACTAACGTCGGTAAAGAGCCCGCCAGAATAGCCTTCAGCGATGAAGCGATTGGCTTTTTTTGATTGCTCCTCGAGCCAAGGAGTCGTCGGTTCTGAATAGCCATAAACACTCATGTACTCGGACGATAGACTTTCACCCATGATAACGATGATATTATGAGCATTACCGCTTGAGGCATGAGAAGGAGCGTCACTTTGAAATGGTTTGACTCGAGAAAGTCCAAACACTTCTTCTGGCACTACGCGAGCGGCGAAATATCCCCAAGTATAGAATGAACTTTTGATGGTCGAGTGATACATAGCTGGGAGTCTACCCAAGGTATTTGATTGGTTGATGGTCTGTCGGATTGGATAAAACAAAACGACAGCCACAGCAATAATACTGACCCAGTGTTTCTTGTGCTTAATGTTTTTGCGACCACGAAATAACAAAAATATTCCTGAAAAGACCAATAATATAGCGAAGAAAGTCACGCCCATCGTTTTGGCAGCGTCTTTACCGGAGATCAGCACTTCTAGAAATTTTTCAAATAATAACCAGAGTTTGATGGGTGTTATGAAATAGCCATAGTTAGAGATACTAAAGAGCTGGATTGCATAAGAGACAAATAAGAATCCACCCAAAATACCAGCGGCAAGCCAAGAACGAGAGTAGCTGATCAGTAATCCAAATATAAGAACAAACAAAGGAATATTGTAAGGTTCACCGATCGGAACAATATCGTAGTGAGCTCTGACTAACGCTTCAGCAACAAGCAATACTATGCCTACTAAAATGGAGCGGGTGGCAGCACTGAAGAGCGTTCCTTTCATCAGCCAATGTATGGGGTGGAGTCGGATATTTATATTTTCTTGTTTCATATGAATTTTGTGAAAACAAAGGAGAATAGGCTACAAAAGTCACTGAGTGACAATATTGCAAGAGAGGAAAGGTCCGTCGGCATAGAGAGTGTTTGCAAATTAAGCCCTCTAAGTTTATCAGGGTAGATGAGATTCGCTCGATCTTTGTCAAAACAAATCAAATTCAATAAACCAAAACACCCAACGTGATGCAGGGCGTTTTGGTTAAGAGGAGCTTTTAGAAGCGTTAGGCCTCTGTGCCTATTGCTTTAGTCAAAAGTTGAATATATTGCTCTTCGACATTATGTCGATGTTTCAATAATGCTTCACTCTTGTCTGCAATATTCTCTATCGTAGAGTCGATAAGTTTAAGGAAATCATCAGTGCTTGTATTCAGGTCAACCATTTCCGCCAGAAAACCTTTAACAGTGCTTGCTCTAGGATCATGTGCAATCATAATTCCTGGAGTGCCTTGAGAAGCACACATACCAATACCATGAACACGATAGCCTATAATCAAGTCATATTCTGAGAAGATGTCTCGATAGTCTTTAGCGTCAAATGAGTATCTCAGCGTTTCGTTAGGGAAATCTTTCTTAAACTCGGATAACTCGTCAATGTAATGAGCCACAAACTCGATTTCATAATCCGTGCCATATTTTTCAAGAATTGCTCGGTAATTCTTCATCATGAAATCGTAGGTTGTTTGGGAGACATTATTACAAGCAACTGCGCTTGCAGTTCCATACAGAATGCCGATCTTCTTAACCTTGTTTACTTTTCTATAGTCTCGACTTGAGAATAGAGCTGGACAAGGTAATTGATGACCACCAATCTCTTTAAGTCCGTTGTAGCTATCATTGTCACGGCAGGTAATGAGTTTTGCTTTTTTGAACACTTTTTGTTCGTCTTCAGAAAAGCTCTCATCGCCAAAATGTACTGGGCTGCTTGTTCCTAGCCCCATAAAAAGGGTTGGTACATCATATTCTAGAATCGAACGATAGAGTTTTCTTGTTCTCAAACCGCGCCATTCTGGCGAACCTGCAAAGACGGCAATATCGGCATAATCCATAGGCATGCGATCTTTTACAGAGTTATCTAAAAACTTTTCAACAAAGTCTTTGCCTAAGGTGTTATCGATCTTTTTGATAAAATCGTACTTTCGAGCTCGTCTAATCTGTGGGTTACGGTTAAAAATGATTGGATTGTGTTTACCAATAACCTTTTCAAGTAAGTACTGAGTACCCATTAGGATAAACTCATCTCCTGGATTCCACTGACGTGTGGTGGAGTAAACTACATTTTTCATTATCTATGCCTGTTTATTTAAGGGTTCAGCGTTAAGCTAATATTACTCGATATTTTGGATCTGCTCGCAGAATAGCATTGATAATGCCCTTTAAATCAATGCTTTCAATCAATTATGGTGAGTAATCAATATTTGTTACTCACCGATATACTCACCAAAAAAATTTTGGTTAACTTACTGATGTTGCATCCACAGCAGCAGATCGGAGAGTAACCAAGACTTGGTTGTACCAACTTGCTTGGCTACCGGAACTTGGCCTTTTCGGCTTAGTCTCCACCATGTGGTATTGCTGACCGAGGTGATCTGCTTGCGCTCAGCTTCTCTCACCAAGCGCTCTGACTCACCATAGGCGTTCAAGATCTCTGCTCTTTGTGTCAACGTCGGTTCAGTATAAGGCATTTACTTTTTCTCCTCTACTCGGTGGGACATCAGCCAGGCGTCGAGATCATCGCGCTTGAAGTACAGTTTGCGATTTGGCTTGTAGTGCGGAATCTGCTTGGCATGGGTCAGCTTATATATGTACTTAACTGACAAACCAGTGTATTGGGCGGTCTCTTCAGCACTAAGAAACTGCTTTTGCGATGTGATCAAGGTGCGGAGTTCTTCTGTTGCGGTCTTGATATCTGCCAGAAGCGCTTTAGCTTCCGCTCGTTCCTTTTGGGAAATGGGAAAGTGGGAAATCATGCCTCACCTCCTTGTTGAAAGCGGCTGAAGTCAATGTTGATGTTTAAGTCTTTAGCGATTTGGTTGGGAAGTAGTTTGAAGTGCCTTTCTGCCTTCCCTGAAATGCTACTTTTAAATGTGCCTCGTGACGGTTCGTTAGTCTGAAGCCAGCCTTGCTTTTTTAATATCATGGCGGCTTGAATAACTTGATGATCAAATTCGAGTTTTAGGCCAGTTTTAAAAGCATCACGGCGGACATGCCAACTCAATTCATGACTGTTCAATTTCCACCATCCGACATTAGTCTCCGCACCTTGTGGTTTGATTGAATACTGGCTCTTGGGAAGAAACTTGCGCAGTTGCTCGCGAATATGTCGTTCCTCGTAATCAAATTCTTCGCTGTAGTTGGCTAGCCATGCTTCAAACACTTTCCCTATTTCAAATTGGGCTGAACCTTTTTCCCAAGGTATGGCTCCTAGGTCGATAGCGAGCTCCCCAACAGCAGCTAGAAATGAAAATCGATCGGCAGCAAATGCAACTTGATTACTAGGATTGATTTGCAGGTTCTCAATCCAAATTTGGGAAATTTCTTTGATTTGAGCGGTAATGGTTTGTTCTAGGTCTGGCATCGCTGAAACCTGATTTAGGAACGGTTGCAAAGCCGTACCAAATTGTTGTTTCGTAACTTTGGCAATACGTTCTGCAAATTCTTTTGGTGACGCTGAACCATGTAGGTTTTCAAACACACCAAAAGTCTGAAAAAGAGGGATCTGAAAAAAACGCATCAACTGGCCAGCTTGTGGTTTTTTGTTTGCTTCTGCGAGCTTTTGTTCAAGGCTAACCTCACCTGTTGATAGCCCGATCAAACTCCAGTAATCCTGAGGTCTCGAACCACCGTCCTTATTACCTCTCAGTTTAGATACACCATTACCTATTTGGTAGATGACTTTGGAAACATCTTCAGGTTCTGCTTGGTGAAGCTCATCGAGTAAAACCAGCATGCAGTTTCTATCCTTAGCGCGACCTGCAAGCCCGTTTGCTGTGCTACTCCACGTATCTCGATATTGGTAGTCAGAATAAACAGAGGCTGATAAGCGAATTAATGTTGTTTTGCCATTTTTGGATGAACCCAAGAAATGGATTATAAACGAGTCCCAGTCGAGTTTATCGAGTAAGGGGGCTGCAAATGCCGCACACAAAGTGAAAATCATCAAAGCATTATCCTGACAGAGAGCGGCAACGTTATCTTGCCACTCTAAAAAGGTGCCATTGGATTTTAATTGACCAGGTGAATCACCGTTGTACATCACCTCTTGCTCACCGAAGCCAGCGACCCAACTTGGTGAAACAAATTGACTAAAGTACCAACCCGTCTTTTCAACGGTTACAACTGTTTTCTCTGGATTCTCACTCATCAGGTAGTCGAGAATAAAGTGCCAGTACTTTGCTTTGTGGTGAATAAATAATCCAGTGTCGGCTAATGACTGAAGCATGTTTTTTCCGCTATCAGCCAAAATATCTTTCATTTTGAAAACGCGCTCGTGAGCATTTCCTGATCGAGATGTCCATTGTAAAAGTACTCCGAAGTCTTTCATAAAGGTTGGATCATAAGTAAAGGCTTTCACATGGGTTGGCCCAGCGATTAGTATTGGAGTCTTATCTTTCTGTTCCAAGACTAAGCCAATTTTTTTGGCTATAACTGTTTGGTTCATAAGTCTGTCCTTAGTTGAAAGGCCGCGGCACTAGTTTTCAGCTGATTTCAGTTCATTTCGTCGACGATTATTATGGTATCTGTGCTAGCTGAATAATTAGCACTCTGGAACTGTCCAAACAGGGCTATTTGGCGGTGACTTTAAGAGTGAGGTGGGATGATTTGGGGGAAATGGCTATTACATAACCATAAAGTGATACGCTTTCACATGTGAAAGTCATGGCGCAGCGCTGAAATTAATTGAAAAGACGGGCACTAGAAGCTGTTGTCGCAAGTGTACCGTTTTCTAACTGTACCGCTATATCGGTACAGTTTCAGATAACTCTCAGAATATTGTTTTCATAAGTCATTATTTTTATGGGCTTTTAGCCAGAAGCATTGAAGTTAGACACTCCGACCAACTGTACCGTTTTGAACAAGTCGGTACAGTTTCCGCCGCACTCACTGTACAGATAGAGCAAGTTAGAGTTCTTTTCAGTGAGGTCGGTGAGTTGACGCGAGTTTCATCTTGCCTGCCATAATTTCATTTCAAATTGCATTTTTTCTCATCGCAACGAGTTTGTGATAAAATCCTGTTCCTTATGACTTCATCTATATGGATAGAAAATATGATTCGATGTCATCTTGCTCGCTTAATGGGAGAACGTAAGCTGCGTATTGCAGACGTTGTCCGTGAAACGGGCCTTAGTCGCAATACAGTCACGCTGCTATATAAAGAAACAGCCCAAAAAGTGGACTTGGAAGCTATTGAGCGCTTGTGCGTTCTATTTGATTGCAATGTGGGAGAGCTGCTGGAGCGGGATAATACTCAAGAGCAAGCTTGAATTTGGCTTTAGTTCCAAGAATTAAGTAAGGATACGGAAGGTAAAATGCAAACAACATCAAACTTTGTTTTTCTGAAAGAACACGACCCACTTTTTGTTGAACTAGCCTCTGGCGCTGAGCGTGTTTTTTCCAGCGACCCCAATACAACGTTAATCAAACTCAGACAACTGGGCGAAGCGTTGGCTCAACACATTGCAGTATTGGTCGGAATCGAGTTTGATGAGAAAACTACCCAAGCCGACCTTTTATACCGTCTCAACCGTGAAGTTAAATTCGAGCCAGTGGTACGTGAGCTTTTCCATACCTTACGTATTGAGGGCAACAAAGCGACTCATCAGTTTAAAACGCAGCATAAAGAAGCCCTTGATGGGCTAAAAGTGGCACGAGCTCTTTCGATATGGTTCCATCAGTCTTTCGGTAAGCAAGGTACCGCCTTTAAAGCTGGACCTTTCGTACCTCCGTCAGATCCAAGTAGCGATCTTCGTTTACTTCAATCGGAAATAGAGAAGCTAAAAGCCGAGCTGACTCAAGCGAATGTTGAGCTGGACTCCAGCAAGCAATTTAATGACCTGATTAATCGGGAAAAGGCCGAATACGAAGCACTTGCGTTGGCGATGGATGAAGAGTCAAAGCAACTGTCAGAACAAGCAAAAGCGCATGAGCAGGCGCTATCACAGCAGCAAAAAGAGTACGAATCCAAGTTACAAGACCTACAAAAACAGCTTGAGCAACAAGGTGAAAAAGCTGCTGCGGCACAAAAGCAGCAGGTAAGCAGTAACACTCGTAGCGCCAGTCAGCAGATTGTTCTGAGTGAAGAGCTTACCCGAATTCTTATTGATCAGCAGCTAATCGAAGCCGGTTGGTCTGCCGACAGCCAAGAGCAAACCTTTAAAAATGGCGCTCGCCCAGAGAAAGGCGTCAATAAGGCCATTTCTGAGTGGCCAACAAAGCACAATGGCAAGGGAGGCCGTGCAGATTATGTGCTGTTTCATGGCCTGACACCTATTGCGGTAGTCGAAGCAAAGAAAGAAAACACCAATGTGGCGGGTAAAATCCCGCAGGCAGAGCGCTACAGCAAAGGTTTTAAACTCGAAGGACAAATGCTAGGCGCATGGGAGATTGAAGGGCAAACGGTCGCATGGCCAGACGAGCTCGATGGCCACTACAAAGTACCATTCGTCTACTCCTGTAACGGTCGCCCATATATCCCACAGCTTGCTGAGCAATCAGGCACTTGGTTCCGAGATGTACGTGAGCCTAGCAACACTAAGCGTGCTTTGCAGCAGTTCCATACGCCTGATGGTCTGCTAGACCTACTGAAACGAAGTAAACAAGAAGCAGAGCAAGTCTTACAGCAAGAAGGTTTTGCTTACCTAAAGTTGCGTAGTTACCAAGAAAAGGCAATCACTGCCGTAGAAAACACCTTGGCGCAAAATATTCGCAGTGCACTGCTGGCCATGGCGACTGGTACCGGTAAAACCCGAACAATCATTGGCTTAATGTATCGATTCCTGAAGGCTGAGCGTTTCAAGCGCATTCTATTTTTGGTTGACCGGACAGCTCTTGGGCAGCAAGCCATAGACTCATTCAACGAAGCCCCACTTGAGCAAAACCAGACTCTCTCCAAGATCTACAATGTCGCAGAATTGGGAGATATGGCTGCTGAAGCTGAAACACGGGTGCAAGTTGCCACCGTTCAGGCCATGGTTAAGCGCATATTTATGTCGGATAACCCACCACCTGTAGATCAATTTGATTGCATCATTGTCGACGAAGCGCACCGTGGTTACACCCTAGATCAAGAAATGACCGAGGGTGAATTAGCAACAAGGGATGCAAGTCAGTATCTCTCTAGTTATCGCCGAGTTTTGGATTACTTTGACGCGGTCAAGGTCGGGCTAACTGCAACCCCAGCTAAGCACACCAGCGAGATTTTCGGTAAGCCGGTTTACACCTACTCCTACCGTGAGGCGGTCGCCGATGACTGGTTGATCGATCATGAGCCCCCGATCCGCTATGAAACTTTGTTGACTCAAAAGGGCATAGAGTTTGAAAAAGGGGCGAAAGTCTCTGCCATTAACACCCAAACCGGTGAAGTAGAATCGTCGGAACTTGAAGATGAACTGAAGTTCGAGGTCGATGCGTTTAACCGTCGCGTCATCAATGAAAATTTCAATCGGGTGATTTGCGAGCAACTGGTGCAGGAGCTTGACCCATTTGGTGATGAAAAAACCATGATCTTCTGTGCCACCGATCTTCATGCTGATATGGTTAAGCGCTTGCTGGATGATGCCTTCAAAGAACTCTATAACGGCGAGTACAATCAGGCTGCCGTTGCTAAAATCACGGGCCAAAGCGACAAAGTCGATCAGTTAATTCGTCAATACAAAAACGAACGCTATCCCAACATTGCTATTACGGTTGACTTACTGACGACCGGCATCGATGTACCAAAAATTTGTAACCTAGTTTTCCTACGTCGGGTAAAATCTCGCATCCTCTATGAGCAAATGGTTGGCCGTGCCACCCGCCGTTGTGACGAGATAGGTAAAACCGTATTCCGCATCTACGATCCGGTAGATATTTACGCTGCGCTAAGTGAAGTCAACACCATGAAGCCGTTGGTGAAAGACCCCAATATCACCATCGAGCAATTAGTTGATGAGCTGACCGACCCTGAAAAGTTGGAGCAAGCCCTAAGTAGCCCGGGTGAGCAGCAGGGAGAGTCCCACGCTGATGTGGTACTAAGTCAACTCAGCCAGAAACTGATGCGTGTTCTACGTAAAGCGGAGAAGAAGGCGGAGTTTAAGCCTGAGCTTAAGAAGAAGCTGGATGAGCTGCAAGAGATGTGGGGAGTTGAGCCTAAGCTGCTGCATAAGCACTTGCACCAACTGGGGCCTAAACAGGCTGCACAGTTTGTGATCCAACAAAGCGGCTTACTCAATCAATTAGCTGAGGTATCACTGCTAATCGGTAGCGAAAGAAAACCAGTGATTTCAGATCATGAAGATGAAATCCGAGATCGTACTCAAAGCTATGGCGCATACCAGCGCCCGGAAGATTACCTCGATAGCTTTAACCTATTCATCAAAGAGCAGTTAAATCAGTCGGCGGCCTTGGCTGTGGTTGTAAACAAGCCCCGCGATCTTACTCGCGAGCAACTTAAAGAGGTTCGCTTGTTACTTGATGGTGCTGGTTACTCTGAAGCTAAACTGCAAAGCGCGGTACGCAATCAAACCAGCCAAGACATTGCAGCTAGCATTATCGGTCATATTCGTCGTGCTGCCTTTGGTGAGCCGTTAGTGCCATTTGAGCAGCGCGTTGCTCAAGCAATGGATCGTATTTACACCACACATCAATGGATGCCAGCCCAGCGTAAGTGGCTGGAGCGCTTAGCTAAGCAGTTGGTGCATGAAGTCATTGTCGATCGTGAATTTGTCAACCAACGCTTTGCTGAACATGGTGGAGCCAAGCAATTGGATAAAATTTTAGTGAACCAGCTAGACACCGTACTGGCTGAGTTAAGTGAAGCGATGTGGCCAACTCAGGTCGCAAGCTAAACCCGAAACAAAATAAATGCCTTCGCCAAATGTAATGGCGTAACTAGGCAAAATAGGAAGTATAAGATGACTAACGATAATATCGTACAAAAGCTGTGGAACCTTTGTGACGTTCTGCGTGATGATGGCATTAACTATTCGGACTATGTCACCGAGCTAGTACTACTGCTGTTTATTAAGATGGTGCATGAGAACACTGAAGCAGAAACGTTAGATAAACATACTTTGCCAGAGGGATGTCGTTGGACTGATCTGAACAGTAAATCTGGTCTGAACCTGCTGAACCACTATAAGCAGATGCTGTTAGACCTGTCTAAAGACAGTGACCCTTTGATTAGCGCCATCTATGCCGATGCGCAAACCCGTTTACGTGAGCCGCGCCACCTTGAGCAATTAGTGAAATCTCTGGATCAAATCAAAGACTGGTTTAGTGATGAGAAAGATGGTCTAGGTAACCTTTATGAAGGCTTACTGCAAAAGAACGCGAATGAAACCAAATCAGGTGCAGGACAGTATTTCACGCCACGTGCTTTGATTGATTCTATGGTGCGCTGCATTCAACCTCAGCCTGGAGAAGTGATCCAAGATCCAGCAGCAGGTACCGCAGGCTTCTTGATTGCCGCTGACCGCTACATGAAAGATCAGACCGATGATTACTTTGACTTAGATGCAAAACAGCAGGCATTCCAAAAGAACAAAGCGTTTATTGGGGTTGAGTTAGTGCCATCTACTCGTCGCCTAGCGCTGATGAATTGCTTACTGCATGGCATGGAAGGTGACGACGAAGGCGTGGTGCATTTAGGTAACGCGCTGGGCCAGATTGGTGCGAGTTTAGAGAAAGCCGATATTATCCTCGCCAACCCTCCTTTTGGTACCAGTAAGGGAGGTGAAGCATCCATTACCCGTGATGATTTAACCTATCCAACCAGCAATAAGCAACTAGCGTTTTTGCAGCATATTTATCGCAACCTAAAGCCAGGCGGCCGTGCAGCCGTGGTGCTACCTGATAACGTGCTATTTGAATCTGGTGTCGGTACCGATATCCGCCGCGATTTAATGAACAAATGCAACCTGCACACTATTCTGCGGCTACCAACCGGCATTTTCTATGCCCAAGGCGTTAAAACCAATGTGCTCTTTTTCACCAAAGGCAGCGCAAAGGACAAGTTGCAAGAAGAAGGCTGCACAGAAAACGTTTGGGTATACGATCTTCGTACCAATATGCCTAGCTTTGGTAAGCGCAATCCATTTAATGACAGTCACCTTGTACCTTTTGAAAAGGTTTATGGTGAGGATGCCAATGATCAAAGTCTGCGCCAAGAGGGGGAATGGTCATTCGATGCGTTTGAAATTGAAGTCGATAAGTCCGCTAGCAAAGAAAACAAAAATGTTGATAACGATTTAGCGCACAGCCGTTGGCGTTGTTTTAGCCGTGATTGGATTTACCAAAATAAAGGTGATTCTCTAGATATCATTTGGTTAAAAGACAAAGACAGTGTCGATGCCTCAAGCCTTCCTGAGCCTAGTGTGTTGGCAAAAGAAGCCAAGCAACAATTGAATGATGCTTTGGCTGAGATTGACAACTTGCTTGCAGAACTGGGCGAGGAAGCATAGTCATGTCAGAAATTAATTTTCCATCTGACTGGGTAGCTTGTTCAATCTCTGATGTTGCCCAAGTTAATCCCAAAAAAATAGATGCAGAACCAGATACAATATCTGGATTTGTACCAATGGCCTTAGCTCCGGCTTCATTTTCTGATTCATTGCGTTATGAAGAGAAACACTGGAAAGAAATCAAGAAGTCTTACACTAACTTTCAAAACGGAGATGTTCTCTTTGCCAAGGTAACACCTTGTTTTGAAAATGGTAAAGCAGCTATTGTTGATGGGTTGCCCAATGGTATAGGTGCAGGAAGCTCGGAGTTTTATGTCTTAAGACCTCATACTCCTTACTTCTTGCCTGAGATTTTATTTGCACTAATCAAAACACAAAAATTTGCGAATGATGGTGCGGCAAATATGACTGGGGCAGTTGGCCTACGACGTGTACCAAGAGCCTTTGTTGAAAGCTTTGATGCTCCGATGATCCCAATAGCTGAACAAAAAGTCATTGCCGAAAAGTTGGGCAACCTGCTAGCGCAAGTTGAAGCGACCAAAGCTCGTTTAGAGAATACGCTTGAAACACTCAAGCAATTCCGTCAATCGGTCTTGGCTGCAGCAGTGAGTGGTAAGTTGACTGAGACCTGGAGAGAGAGTGCTTTAGAATACTCTGGCTCAGATTTATCTACCGAAGAATCTCTTAATACGGATAAACCAAAGAAAGCTGAAGTGACATCGAACCATGAAATAGTTGTAGACAGTTTCCCAAAAGAATGGAAAGTATCAACTTTTTCTAAGTTATATAAATTCATAGACTATCGAGGTAAAACACCTAAAAAATCCGATAGTGGAAAACGGCTGTATACAGCCAAGAATATCAAAATGGGATTCATATCTAACGATCCTGTAGAGTACTTGAGTGAAAATGACTTTAAGAATTGGATGACGAGAGGTTTTTCAAAGCTTGGAGATATCTTCTTTGTAACGGAAGGACATACTATGGGATGTACCGCAATCAACACAATAGGAGAAGATATTGCGTTGGCTCAAAGAACTTTGACACTCCAGCCGTATGGTAATTTGAGTACTAAATTTCATTATTACTATATGTTAACAAGTGCTTTCCAAAAGTTAGTGGAGCTAAATGCTACAGGCTCTGCGGCGAAGGGTATTAAAGCAGCTAAGTTTCGAAGTTTACCTGTCCCTTTTCCTACATATTCAGAACAAAAAGAAATTACTCACCGTGTCGAGACGCTTTTTGCTAGTGCTAATGCCATCGAATCACAAGTCAACCAAGCATTAGAGCGGGTCAACAATCTCACTCAGTCAATTCTTGCTAAAGCATTTCGAGGTGAACTAACCGAGCAATGGCGCAAAGATAATCCTGAGTTGGTCTCAGGCGAGAACTCTGCCGAGGCATTGCTTGAAAAAATTAAAGCTGAGCGTGCTGCGCTAAAGTCACTCAAGAAGTCACGGAAATAGGGGGAGCAATGAGCGAAATTTATAACGTATATTGTGATGAATCTTGCCATTTGGAAAATGATGGGCAGCGGGCAATGGTTTTGGGCGGCATTTGGTGCCCTGCTAGTAAGCGCCAAGAGATAAGCCAACGAGTGCGAGAAATTAAGGTTAAACATGGCTTGGGTAAAGACTTTGAAATTAAGTGGACAAAAGTTAGCCAAGCAAAGTTGCCCTTTTACATGGAGATTATTGATTACTTCTTTGATGATGATGACTTTAATTTTCGGGGTTTGATTGTACCCGACAAAGCGCAGTTAAATCATGAGGCTTGGGGGCAAACGCATGACGACTGGTACTACAAAATGTACTTCACCATGCTTAAGGTGATCTTCGACCCGCAAGCGAAGTATCGAGTGTATTTGGATATAAAAGATACAATCGGAGCTGATAAAATAAAAAAACTCCATGATGTGCTCTGTCACAACTCATACGACTTTTCACGTGAGGTTATAGAAAGGGTACAACAAATCCACTCCCATGAATCCGAGCAGTTGCAGGTGGCAGATTTGCTGATCGGTGCGTTGTCTTACTTGCATCGCGATTTGTCGACAAATGCAGCGAAGCTCAAATTAATTGAAAGAATAAAGCAAAGAAGTGGATATCGCCTAACATGTAATACCTTAATGCGTGAGGCCAAATTCAACTTGTTGATTTGGAATGGAGGTGGAGAATGACACAGAGCACCTTGCCAGATTGGTTGCCTGAGTTAGTTTGTTTGCAGGATTTCAATGGCAATTGGCAGCACTACTTTGACGAAGTTTATCGACTTTTCTGTGCTGACTTTGTTGATGATAAGCCGTACTTTCGAGGACAACGATTAGGTTTAAAGCGCCATCCTGAATATGATGGAAAATCTGCTACTTTTTGGCACATGATAAGTGAAGGTAGTGTTGAAGCTGAGCGCGAGCCTGATCTGAGACGTTGTGAGCGAATTGCTTGGCCTCGCCCTCATATTGAAAATGACACTGACACAGCACTAAAAGTTTGGGTTGAAAAACGCGGTTCAGACAAGCGGATTCATATTTGGCATGAAGCTGAAGAGTATTTAGTCGTGCTCAATAAGCGACAAGATTATGTTTTACCTTGGACGGCTTATACAGTGCAAAGAACTCATCAAAAATTGAAGTTAAATAAGCGCTGGGAAAGAAATAAACACGAGACTTTTTAGGGAAGCTAGCCTCGCCCGTTACCGGGCGGAGCCGTAACTCCTTCCACGCTGACACCGTGAGGATGGTGGATGAGATAAGAGGAGTTTAGCCGTTAATGGGGCAGATTAGCAAGAAAATTTTACCTACCTCTACCTATAGATAGCGAAAAACCTCGATGTACTCACCGAGGTTCCAACGCCGACCGGGCACTCCCAATCCACTTGCACTTAGTATAGTGGGTTGTTTGGTAAAAATTAAAGCGATATTTACCACACTGGGCGATGCATCTAGTGTTTTGTAGTGAGGCTAGAGATAGCCACTGAAAAGGATACGATGTTGTGAGGCTACTCTCATTAAAACTGGATGGTCGATATAAGGGCCTTAAAAATCAGTACTTTGATTTTCATTGTACTCAAGGCAATATCGTAGCCTTGATCGGGCTCAACGGCTCTGGTAAGTCACAGCTATTAGAGTTGATCGCCGAGGCATTTGCGTTTCTAGAGCGTACTCAACGCAGCGACTTTAAGGTGAAAACGCCACTTGGCTTTGGCTTCGAACTAACGTACCAGTTAGGCGGAACCACGGATCATAGTGCAGGTAGCCCTGGAATGGAGTTCGGTAGCCCGCTAGCGGTGGCGGGAGGTATTTCTAACCCCAAGTTCAAAGTCATATTAGACCAGACTTCTAAGCAGCCTAGCGCTTTTGTTTGGCTCGCAGGTACGTGGAATGAAATTCGAATCGAGGAGTTAGAGCTCCCGTTCATTGTGGGTTACTCATCAGGACAAAATGAAAACCTGCAACGCAGCTTTATGAAAAATGCGGTGCAGTATTTTGAGGTGCAACGTATTAGGCTTAGGCGCCGCAAGGAGTTATCAGGCAAGCTTGAAGACTTTCAACATGCTGAAATTAACCGGCAATACCTAGATAAATACCCGCATATTTTCTCTCCAACAGAAGGGGAGGCATTTGATCAAGATGGCTATCTTGCTCTACGGGAAGCAGATACCCCGATTAGCCGAGCAATCTACCTAGACTACGATAGCGCAGGCTTAATGCTCGCTTGTTTGGCAGTGCTTCCGGTTGATGATGTTGAGCGCTTATTGAGCGAGGTGACGTTTAAGCATCCTACTCGGATAACTTTACAGTATGATTTTCGCGGCGGCGTAGCTGAAGAGGATGCCATCCGTGATATCAGGATGCTGATGCGTATTGCAGGAGAAAGTAGCTTTAACCCTATCGGAAGAGAAGCTACGTCAAGTCAATACGATACCTATGAGCTTGAGTATCTTGCTGGACAAATCACCCTCGACCTAACAAATCAAAATGTGGCAGCAGATCTGCGAGAATCGAACTATGGTGACCCAATAACGTTATTTCGCCGGCTTTATAAGTTGCAGCAGCTAGGCGTTAAAAATTTACAGTACGCTTCGCGATTGCAATTGCAGAAAGACAACTTTCTTGGAACGGTGAAAAAACCGCTTAAGACTAAACTGCCGTTATCGATCACTGAGTTAGTTTTGTCTGATGGTAATGACAGAACTGTATGCTTGGATGATTTATCAGATGGTGAGGCACAGTTAATTGAAGTTCTTGCCACCACAAGGATTTTTAGTCCTGAGCGAACCTTGTTCTTATTCGATGAGCCGGAAACCCATCTTAATCCCTCATGGCGTACGTATTTCCACAGTCATCTAAGCAAGGCGATGGTGCTTCCAGGTAATGGCGAATCTCAAGCACAGGTCTTTTTATCAACGCACTCCCCATTTATGGTGTCCTCACTGAAGAAAGAAGATGTGCTGTTCTTCGAGCGCGATGATGAAGGCCTTATCAAGATGGAGCCAGTTGGCAGCCAAACCTATGGTGCTTCTTTTGAAGTGTTGATCAAAAACCACTTTGGTTTGCGCTCCCTTATCTCTCAAACAGTTGTCGAAGCTGTAAAAGAATATCTACCTAAGGATGAGCGTCCTGAGTCACTAGCCGCTGCCCGTGAGTGGATTGAGGAAAATCTCGGTGACTCGATGGAAAAAGCCTACTTGCTAAGGAAGTTGCAAAGCTAATGTTGTTTCCATTGAATCCCAATACCCCTCAGTGCCGTGTTTTTGAGGTACTAAATAGTGAGCTTTTGCATTTCTTAGAGGCCGCTGTTCAGGCGAACAGCTTCAATCAAGATCTGTTTTCTCAGTACCAACATGACGGTCAACAAACAATAAGTGTCTGTTGGAGCAATAAGGCTACGAAAGAAAAGTTTGAAGCGCTATGGCTTGCTTTAGAGCCTTTAGAACAACAGACTCGACGTGAATTATTTGAACTTGTTCAAAACTCCCAAGATATCACAGTGTATTTTGATGATTTAGCTGCTCCACTACCAGAGTTAGAGGATAGCTTATTTGAAGTGTTTAAGTCTCTGACATCCCATTTATTCACTCGGACTAAAGATTTATCTGGAGCAAAGCAACAGGCTGATAGTTCGATAGAGCAACACTTTCAAGAGTTTAGGCGTGAAAACAATAATTCCCAATTGTGCTTTTTATGTGGTACCTCACTACTGTCGCAAGATAGAACAAACTTAGATGATGATGAGCAATGGCGAGCCGATTACGACCATGTGCTTTGCAAAGATAAATACCCGATTTACACGGCTCACCCTGGAAACTTCATCCCTACTTGCCATATCTGTAACAGTAAGGCAAAAGGGGCGAAGAACGTACTTGTCGGTTCTCAAGAACAACGCCGAACGGCTTTTTATCCCTTGCCACCATCACAAGAGTCATGCCATCAGTATGCTTGTATAGAGCCTAGTTTTAGAGGGTTAGCTGAACTGCATGGTGGAGATTGGCAGGACCCAATAGCTTCGGCTACAGTTACGTTTCCCACCGCGCCCGCTGATATCGCTGCCAAAATCAGTGTTTGGAAAGAGGTTTATCAAGTTCATAGCCGAGTTGAAGAGCATGTTATAACTCACTTTTGTGAACGGGTTGCCTCGGACTTGATGCCACAGGACTTTAATGATTTTTGCAACCAGTTAAACCGGCATACCCAGCGGTTTCCCTTGGATGTTAAGAAAGCTGAGTGGCGGTTTTGGTGGTATCGAGTTTATGAATTCTTAGCTAATAAAGATCAGGGATACTTGCGTGATGTTTGGTCACTGATTGAATGGAAGCAAACAGTCGCTAATGATGGTGACCTGTTGGCGGAGTTTGGTTTTTAGCAAACTCCCCTTGGAGGGGAACTTTCACATGTGAAAGTGCAGGTAAAGGCCCCAAAACTTATTGGCTAGCTTAACGGTAAGTCCCATTGCGCTTAAAGGTTACGTATCGTAGTCCCAAAGAATAGGGAATTTATCGCCACTTGTCCCATTAGAGGTAACGGCTATTTTCATGGAGAACGAAGCGAAGAGTCCTAAAAAAGATAGTTATCTGGAAAGGAATTGGAAAGGTCCCGTTATTACTATTAGAAAAAGCTATTTTTCTATAGGTGCCTTGGATGAATTGCTGATACTGGACGATATCGGCTACGTCAAAAAAGAGTGATAGTGAAAGCCAAGTGCAGTTCGAACTGATCGCACACCGATACGAACGAGGCAGTTTATTGATCACATCAAACCAAGCCTTTAGTGAATGGGATCGTATATTCGGCGATAACATGATGACAGTTGCCGCTATAGATCGACTTGTTCACCACAGTGATATTTATAAAATTGAAAGAGAAAGGTACCGCAAAAAACAAGCAATGAAAGTAAACTCAAATACTGGCCAAGTTAATTGACGCCGACCGGACAAGTTAGTTGACGTCTCATACGCGAGAAAGCCTGACGGAACGATCGCAGTTGATATCGTCGATCCACATAGCTTGCATTTAAGCGATGCCTTGCCTAAGTTGAAGGGACTTGCTGAATATGCAGAGAAGCATGCAGGGAAATATCGTCGAATAGAGTCTGTTGCGGCCTTTAATGGGAAGTTAAAGGTGTTAGCTCTCATGGAGCCAACGGTGAGAAAACAAGTTTTAGATTCAGATAATGCTAAATCGCTTTTCGAAAGTGAGTTGGCCTTTGATTATTTGAACTAATTTTCTATATGGATTGTTAAATGGCCAATCGGTGTCCCTTAAGATGGGTTACTAGTTGGCCATTTAAGATAGTTTAAACGGAACGTAAAGGTGGAGGGGGTAACATTAGACTGTAACGCTCCTTCAAAAGCTGTCGGCTTAAACCACTATTAGCGATAAGGTTTTCAAGAGTGTGAATATCTAGTAATTCTATAGCTCTTTGAAGCATCATAGGGTGCTCTATATTCATCAGTTCATCTCCTCTTTCAACCTTTGCAAAGCCATTTCTTGAGAGGTAGATATAACCTGATTTAGCTTTGTCACTAGTTATCAGTCCGAGAGCTTTTGCTCTATATAGAATTGCCTTAAGGCTGACGCCCCATCGAACTTTCATTTCAACAAGCGCATCCCAATTAAAGTATGAGCCTCTTACTCTTGGAAACTCTGCGACGAAAGAGCTTCTTGGCATTAAAAATGCGCTAGCAAAGTTATTGGCTTGTTGTTCAGTGGTTCGACAACCTGTCTCAATACCTTGGTGCATAATGAGATGGCCTAACTCGTGTGCAAAATCAAATCGGAGCCTACCTGGACTCTGTTTCGTTGTATTTCTTACGATTAATGGACGAGACGTATATATAGAGAATGCGTCAATGCGTTCATCAGCATCAGCAAGATTGACAACAATACAACCTAGTTTCTCTAGCAATTTTATCATGTTAGATATCGGGCCTAAGCCAAGACCGAACTCTTTTCTTGCGCGTTCAGCGAGAAGCTCAATATCTTTCACCGACCTGAACTCATGATCTTCTGCTGAAAAAATGCTTACTTCCGGAAAGCCCACTTCATCTTCTGTAGCAGAAACAAAATGACTATCAAGCATTTCTACTTGAGCCATTATTGTTTTTTTGAGCGTCTGAGTTGACGATCTCAAGCTTCTAAAATGGCATTGTTCAGCTTCAATGGTCTTTGCTCTTGGCCTAAAGAAGAAGCTTGTATGGACCGAAAGAAGACTACTAAGAAGTTCTATTTGTGCATCCGATGGAGAAGCATTGTTTTCTAGCCTAGACGCATATTGTCTTGTTACCTGTAAAGCTTCTCCTACATCTGCTAGCGATAGACCAGCAGCTACTCGCGCCAATTTTAGTTGCTCGCCGTTAAAACGATTAACAGCTTGATAAATCATTTCTTTTACTCATCAGAGACCTTTTTTTGTACTTTCTTTTTACGAACCAATAATGGCTCATCAATTTCAACCGACTCTGGTTTGTCTGTAATAACTGGACCAGTTACAACTGTGTCGTATTCCCAACTGCATATAACGTTGCTATTGCCGTTGAAACCCAACAAAGAAATAGATGGGGAATAATCAACACCATTAGATATAGGATTTAAGTAAAATCGCCAAATCAATGGGGTATCAACATAGTCTTCCTCTAATTCAAGAGATATTTGATGCTTTTCAACAGCATTGCGTTTAAGGCGATGTTGCTTGCGAGGTGAGTGAGGGTCATCTACAACAAATTGAACAAGAGTGTTTCCAACTCTAGCAGTGTAATCCATTGTTTGGTTGGCAAGTGTGAGCCATGGATAAGCACTGTCTGAGTGCATACGGATTAGCATTCCCTGTGGTAAACCATAATTTGCAGTGCCTTTAAACCAGGCCGTCGCATTGGGACTTTCTGAGTAATGATGGGCCTCATCGAGCACATCGAGTAGGTTTTCACTCAATATGTGCAAGCGTTCTTCCGTTAGGTCTGGAGCATAAAATTCAGGTTTTTTGGTCATTCGTTCTATCCGTATGCTGGGTTAAATTATGCAAAAGTTGTGAAATGTAAACTCATTCTATGCCTTTTTTTGTTTTTGTCAACCAGGGTGGTTACCAAAAAGCAACCACTAGGTAGCTTTTGGATTTCTTGTTGTGCTTACGAGTTGATAACCTGTATTGAGAAGTCGTTTTTAGGTGATTTTCAGAATTAAACAGTACTAGGTATAGGTATGGGACTTTCACATGTGAAAGTCAGAAGTGCTATCGAAAACTTGCAGACAAAGCCCCACATAAGTTTGGATAATACCAGTTAATGTTCCATCCGCTTCAGCTTTGATTTCCAAGGTCCCACATAGCTCTAGAAACAAAATCTAGCAGCCCCAGAGCGTTACTACTATTTTTGGTGAAAGTAATCACCGAGGCCCCACATTAGATAGTTTATTGGAAAGTGACTGGTTAGGTTCCGGTAAGGGGGTTCTATCAATGTGCAGCATTATTATTGGGGCATTGAAACTAAAAGTCTCTCAAACTGTCCAGAATGGGCATTTCCAGAGTGCAACCGAAATAGAAAGTCTCGGTAGACTGTAGCTCGTAGCAGTCATACAGAAGGAGGCTTATTATGCAAGACTACATTGAGCAGGATAGATTAGCGTTTAATTGGCATCAGTTAGCCCATTACCGTGATGAATTTAATGAGTCAGAGTATTTTGAGAAGGCTCTGAGCCAGTCGGAAATGCTCCTCGACGAAATTATTAAGATTACACGCCAAGAGCCATTTCGACTCGAATTTATGGCTAGTTGTTTCGCTAGTAATTTTTGGCGTTTTAACCGACATTATCGCTCACCTGACATTTCGGAAGTACCTGGACGGTTTGGCTGCCGTGTGAGGGTTAAAGATAATAAGTTTGAGGCCTCATGGTATCTAAATGTTTTTCTTGATGAAGAAGACATGAAGCGCAGAAAAAACAAACACCAAAAAGTTAGGTCAGTACATATTCCGAAGGGGCCAGGTAGTCGCTATCGCCCAAGCAGTTTTTCTAAAGCTCAAGATTGGGAAAAGGTTCAGATTGATTATTGTGAAGATGCTTTTCAGCTGCTTCGAGAGATCCGGCATGAGATGGATAACATCAGAAAAAAAGTTGAAATGTGTCAGCGTCGTTTTATCAAGCTGCGAGATCATTTTGAGTTGATGGAGGAGCCCAAATGAGTTTAGAAGACCCATTAGTCGGTATTTTTGATAAAGATATTCAAGTTGATCTAAATAGCCTAACGACCAATATCCATGATTCTGTATTGTTATCTACGTACATTTCGAAAATGAAAGATGAGTTAATCGTACAGCGACGTGATTTAAAACGCTCAGCTTTCTTTCTGGAAGAGTCATTCAACAATTACAGGGATAAATTAAAGAAAGAGCACTCCGGACAGGAACCGTTTCGGTTTGTCTTTACCGTGTATATCGAGGATAACCTGCCTAACTTTCAATGGTTTAAAGTTATAGTTTTTAATAGGGACAAACCAGCAAAGCTAGAAATGTTAACAGGTAACATTCTAAAGCAAAAAAGGATGAGTAACGTCGCTAACTGGGAACGGCAAATGTATTACCACATATGCCTACAAATAGAGGAAATGAAAGTGCGTGCAGACTTTATTTCAGAATTTGAGAAGAAGCTATTACAGCTTGTATATCCTGTAGATAAGATTGAAATGTTTGTTCGAAACAAAGTTAATTAAATCATAATCTTGGTTGATATTTTATTAAGCCTTGCCAGACTTGTTGGGAAGGCTTTTTTGTTGCTTTTAGCTTGGAGGTTGCATTTTTAAAATACGTGATATTTTGGTAGTAAATAGGAGGGGTTTCATATGATGAAATTGAAAATTCAAACAATTGCCACCAGTAAGTTTAACGTGAGCGTAGCGTGGTTCTCTGGTTTATCAAAAAATGGTGTGATTGATGTACGCGTAAGTCAGATTGAGCATCGTATAGCAGTTGCAGAGCTTACTGTAGTACGCTATTTGCTCTGGGACCGTCAGGTATTCGGCCATCGTCCAGGCAGCGGTAAAGGTCTTGCGATAGGGTTGTCGTGTGCGACCCTTCGGTCTTTGAAGCAGAGCTCAAGTAATGATTTGCGGAAAGCCGGTCAGTATTTGAAGACGTGGCTGGATGGAGTGCAACTCAATCCTGATGAAATTGTCGGTGTTGCCGCTTCTACTGACCAGATACTAATGATCCAGCCATATCGCTTTCCTCAACCTGTGTTTGATTCTCCAGTATTAGGGCCTGTTACAATCAGTCGCCATGCAATACAGCGTTACCAAGAGCGCTTTCGTCACGGTTACACGAAATCTCCCTGGTTGAGCCTACAACGTCAACTTTGCAACCCTGAGCTTCGTCAAGCGAGACTCTCAGATCGTACACGATTTCAGAAACTGCTGAAGTACGGTGACGACGGCAGTCAAATCTGGCACCACCCCACGGGAGATCTATATTTCTTGCTAGTGCCACAGGAGACTCACTGGCTGGTAGTCACTGTTTTTTCCCAGTTGAGTCACTCTATGGCTGAGGAGGTAGCATGATTCTGAAGATGCATACCGTTTCTGATGAAGTGTCTGCAAAGCACCCTGGTTGCACAGGTTTTGAGCCACATGCTTTCACGGAAAAAGACGCGAAGACAACCGTTCACCGTGATTGGCTCTGGCCGCTAAAACTAATAGTGAAATGGATTCTTTTTGTGGTGCTGTTGTTTTCCTTGCCCAGCCCAATTTCATTTTTGACTGTTTTGTTCACTGCATCTTATTACGTGAACAAGCTACATCGACGTTATGGCAGGTCAAGAAGGGGGCGAAGGTTCGCTGGACATGGACAAATGTCGATGCGAGATGGTTCGTTATCTGGCTTATCAAGTTCAGGAGTATACCGAGCTGGATTGGTCAGTGCAGCGAGTGCAGAATTGATGCCTGATATCGCAGATTCCAGTTCTGATTCGAGCCCATCATTTTGGTGTGGTTATATTAATCCAGCAAGCGGTCTTCCCATGGTGGAAAACTCCTGCATTGACATCGGTGGTAATGTGTTTGGGAATGACAGCATGACTAGCATTGATACTGGTTTTGACTGTGGTGGTATTAGCTGCGATCCCTTTGATTCAACGATTTAAGGAGGCTGTATGGATTTGCTTTGGTATTGGCTCGCGGGGCTGATGTTAACAATAGCTGCTGTTGGATGTGTCTACTGGTATGCCGCATATCAGGCAAAGCGGGGTGAGAGTAACAAGGAGGGGTAGTTTTCCCGATTTCCCACGTTTCCCAACTTCCCTGTGAACTTAGGATTTACTTGAGGTGTGGGGCTGGTTGCTAGCTAACTTTTGAATTAGTGTGCTTTTTTCTTCTTCTGAGAGATTTTCTATAAGGCATAGAAGTTCAGCTGTCTTTGGTGAATCACAGAAAAAGAACGCAATGGGTACGTTTAGTTCTTCTGCCATTTTTCTTAACGTGTTGATATCAGGCGTATGGCGGCCTTTCTCATAATGGTTCATGCGTCCACTCGCCACGCTTGGGTCCATACCAATACGAATACCGAGCGTTTTTTGGCTGATGCCTGCTCGCGTTCTTGCCTCTTTAAGGCGTGTTGGTAAGGGGCTTGGGGTTGGCAAATCACATTCATCGACAATCTCTAGATGCTTAGATCTTCTAAGTTTTTCATGATTCTGTATACTTAGGATATCTAAGCTTTATGGTTGATGGAATAGTCATGGAGAGCAAAAATGCCCAGTAAGTTTGCACTTAAAAGAAAAACGAGAAGTGGTGTACCGTTGAAAGCCCTCAGTGTATGTTTATCGGTAGGTTTATCTGCCCAGGCATATGCTGTGCCTAGTTATGAGCTCACATATGGTGATTGGAAGCAGATGTGTGGCCAGCCTAACCAAGCGTGCAATTTTTTCCTCAAGGGCTTTTTGCAATCCGCTTCTTTTTGGACTCAGTGGGTTGAAGATGCGGCGTTACTTCGCCCTGATCTTAAAAGAGCAAATGATATCGTGCGTTGGGTCAGTATGCCTCAAGATAATGGTCAGCTTTGCTTACCAAGAAACATTCAGTTTGAATCAGTAAGATCTCATGTCGATCGATCCCTTGAGCTGCTGTATCGAGAACAGCCTGATTTTACTCCAGGGCCCAGTACATTGCTTACAGGGCCTGGTTTAAGGGTAAATCTGTATGATGCATTTAAGAATGCGTACCCTTGTCGATCACAGTAAGTGGCATATACGATCTGCAACCTTCTGATGTGCTTCTCTCCGTTCTTCCAGAAAGTCGTGACGGTTGTAGATGCCCTCAACGCCTTTGAGTTTGTGATTTAAGCAACGCTCAGCCACCTGTCCGTCAATGCCTTCGGCAGAAGCTAGAGTTCTGAAGGTGCGGCGTAGGTCATGGACAACAAAATAGTCAACCCCTTCCATTTTATTTTTGGTTGGCCTCTCTTTGTCACGACCAAACAGATATTTAATAGCGGTGGTTATTGTATCTGAGCCCATGTATGGATTTTTGCTCCTCCTTCTACTCGGAAATACATAATCGGAATCAAGAGCTCTGATTTTGAGTTCTTGCAGCCATTCCACAGCTTGGCGAGGAAGTGGGATAGTTAATGGTATGCCATTTTTGGTTCTCTCTTTGGGGAGCTCCCAGATCCCATTATCTAAATCAAACTCATCCCAAGGCGCTTGGCAGAGCTCGCTATTTCTGACGCCTAGCACTAGATATAAGCAGCAAGCTAGATAGTTTTCTCGTGTAAAGCTTACATTGTTCTCTCTGAACACTCGAAACACAGTTGCTATCTCGTCTTCGGTCAAAACACGCTCTCGACTTTTTTCAACACCTCCTGCGTCGTTGACACGAAAAGCTGCTGCCGGGTTGAACTGTGTGAGGTCGAGTTTGTTTGCATGTCGAAAAAGCTGTTTCATGTACATCAAGGTGTCATTTGCGATGCTTTTGCGGCCACTATCTACGACGCGCTTGATTACTTCTCTTACATCAAGAGCAGTGACTTGATCGATTCTTATTTTGCCCATCACTGGGTGGATTTCTTTGGTGTAGATACGCTTGGGGATGTTGGCGTGTTGCAGTCTTACTTGAAGATCGTTTTTATACCAATCATCGAACAGTTGCTCGACGGTTTCTATACCTGACCATTGACGGCGTTGACGTTCGGCCAGTGGATTTATGCCTTGTTTAATGAGCTTTCGCTGCTGGAAGGCGGCATCGCGTGCGTCAGCAAGGGATAGTTCTGGGTAGGACCCAAGTGTCATTTCTGGACGACTGCCGTTGATTGAAAATCGCAAGATCCAAAACGGTTCTCCAGAAGCCGGTACAACGAAGTACAGACCATTACCGTCTGCGGTTTTGCGTGGTTCATCTTTGGCTAAAGCGGCGACTTTACGTGCATTGAGCTTGCCCATAGTGTTCTCCTTGTCATGGAAAGTTACTCACCATTTAAGGGCATACTAGATCAATCCTACTCACCACTAAACTCACCAGCTGGTTGAAAATAGAGGCAAAGACCTGAAATCTTCTGAAAACAAAAAAGCCCCTATTTACAGGGGCTTGGTAAGCTTAAGTAAGCTCAAAGAGACTCAAAAAACCTTATTCGATGTTTTGGATCTGCTCACGCATTTGCTCTATCAATACTTTCAACTCCACACCTGAGGCTGTGATATCCGTGCTGATAGACTTCGACGCTAGCGTGTTTGATTCGCGATTGAACTCTTGCATCATAAAATCAAGACGACGACCTACAGAGCCACCTTTCTTCAAGATGCTGGTGGTTTCTTTGACGTGAGAATCTAAGCGGTCTAATTCTTCAGCAACGTCAGATTTTTGAGCCAACAAAATGAGTTCTTGCTCTACACGTGAGGCATCAAGCTCAATGTTTGCTTCTTCAAATTTGCCAAGCAGGCGTTCACGTTGCCAGTCAAGAATTTCTGGCATACGAGCACGGACTTTAACGACTTCAGCAGTAATGGCTTCAAGACGCTGAACAATAAGCGCTGTCATGTTTTCACCTTCGCTAGCACGAGCGTCGATGAAATCACTTAAACCTTGCTCGAAACCTTCAAGCAGAGCCTTGTTAATGGTATCCATATCTTGTTCTGGCGTTTCCATCACACCCGGCCACTGCATCACTTGGAATGGGTTTAGGCGAGAGTCTTCACCAGTCATTGCCATCACTTGCTTCGCGGCACCAATCACTTGTTGAGCGAGCGTTTCGTTGATATTTAACTCGCCTTTTGCAGCAGGGTTCGCTTCAAAGCGCAGATGACATTCAACTTTGCCGCGTGCTAGGCGTTTGCGAAAACGCTCACGAAGTACAGGTTCTAGACCACGAAACTGCTCAGGAAGACGGAAGTAAGTTTCTAGGTAACGTTGGTTTACTGAGCGGATTTCCCATACTGCGCTACCCCAGTCACCTTTGACTTCTTTACGCGCGTATGCGGTCATGCTGTAGATCATGGATTGATTTCCTTGGATTGATAAATTGTTCAAACTGTCTTCATGTTAGCATAGTGAGGTTCGCTAAGTAATACACGTTGCGATATCCATTGGCGTATGTTTGGCTAGATGCCCACGCTAAGGATGCTAGACCCGTCTTGCCATCTTCGCTATAATCTTCGCCCAACCAAATCCTCTTCCCCAACAAAGGTAATGTCCATGCGTCCAAATGATCGCGCAGCAGACCAAGTGCGCCCAATAAAAATTACTCGCAACTATACCGCGTATGCAGAAGGTTCTGTATTGGTCGAGTTCGGCAATACCAAAGTGTTGTGTAATGCAACGGTTGAGGAGAATGTACCTCGTTGGTTAAAAGGCCAAGGTAAAGGCTGGGTAACCGCTGAATACGGCATGCTACCACGCTCAACGCATTCAAGAATGCGTCGCGAGGCGGCTAATGGTAAGCAAGGCGGCCGTACTATGGAGATTCAACGCCTGATTGCGCGTAGTCTTCGAGCTGTTGTTGATTTAGAAGCAATGGGTGAAATCATGATCACGGTTGACTGTGATGTGATTCAAGCTGATGGTGGTACGCGTACAGCGTCTATTTCTGGAGCCAGTGTAGCCATGGCGGATGCGTTCGCTCACTTGGTCGCTAAAGGTAAGCTGAAAGCAAACCCAATGAAAGGGCATGTTGCTGCGGTATCTGTGGGTATTTTAGGTGAAGATATCCTTTGTGACCTTGAGTACACAGAGGACTCCGCAGCTGATACCGATATGAACGTGGTAATGACTGAAGACGGTCGAATGATCGAGATTCAGGGTACTGCAGAAGGTGAACCGTTCACTCACCAAGAGTTAATGGCATTGCTGGAATCAGCAAATAAAGGCATTGCCGATATCGTTGCAGCTCAGAAGCTGGCATTAGAAGATTAATTGATAGCTCCCGTAAGGGGGCTATTTTTTTGAGTAAAGAAAACACTAATTACAAAACGTCATCCTCACGCGAAAGTGAGGATCTTTGTCCGCAAGTGTGGCGCTCTTATGTGAGTGACTTGCTGCACGAGATCCCCTTTTTCAAGGGGATGACGAGTGCACTGCGTGGGTGACGCAATGTACATTGTGATTAAATTAAAGAGAGAGAAAAAATGAAAGCATACCAGCGTGAATTTATTGAATTTGCACTAGAGAAAGAAGTTCTAAAATTTGGCGAGTTTACCCTTAAATCTGGCCGTAAAAGCCCATACTTCTTCAACGCTGGGCTTTTCAATACTGGCCGCGATCTTGCGCGTTTAGGTCGCTTTTATGCGGCAGCATTAGCAGATTCTGGCATTGACTATGACGTTTTGTTTGGCCCTGCATACAAAGGCATCCCAATTGCTACAACCACGGCTGTAGCGCTAGCTGACCACCACAATGTGGATACGCCATACTGTTTTAACCGTAAAGAAGCAAAAGATCACGGTGAGGGCGGTAACTTGGTAGGCAGTCCACTAGAAGGTCGCATTATGTTGGTTGATGATGTGATTACCGCAGGTACAGCTATTCGCGAGTCGATGGAAATTATTAAAGCCAATGGCGCTGATTTGGCCGGTGTACTTGTGGCGATTGACCGCCAAGAGAAAGGTAAGGGTGAACTGTCGGCGATTCAAGAAGTGGAGCGCGACTTTGGCTGTGCGGTTATTTCGATAGTGAGCTTAACGGACCTTATTACTTTCCTTGAAGAAAAAGGTGATAACGCTGAGCAGTTAGAGGCGGTGAAAGCCTATCGTGCGGAGTATGGCATTTAAACGCAAGAATATGTAAGAGAAAAGCCCCATGTAGAGTGTTCTAGATGGGGCTTTTTGCTATTGGTTACTTAGCGTGACAAAGTAAGGCGGTGCGCTCAGCATTTGTCGCGACTGGCTGGCTACAAGAGATGTGCCCGTGCGCCATTTTATCCCACTGCTCTTGTCTATTGTTTCGGAAGATAATATAAAACTCGTCGGCTTGTTTTATTTCTTCGATGTTCTGAATTGCTTTCGCTTTACCACTGCTGTAGTACTGACCGGAATAAGGTCTTGAATGTAAGTAGTAAACAGGAATCGATTTATCTATTTTTTGGAAAATAGACTTATCACTATTATCAGCAACTTGCCCCGTATTGAGTAACCAAGTTGCGACAATTAAAGCAACAGGCACGATAAGTGCAGCAATTGTCAACCAAAGCGTGTCTTTTTGTTTCCAGAAAATGGCCATTAGAATCGCTATCGCGGGCGCTCCAGGCAGCACGTAGGTCGCTAAAATATTACTCGACATGGTGAACAAAATAAGAGGGCATAGTGCCCACCAGATGGCGAAACTGGTAAAGCCATGATTGTTTTTAGCTTGTTCTAGACCAAATTTCGCTCTAATGATCATGAGTAGCGGCAAGATAAGCGACCAAGGTAATATCGCTAGAATCCAGAAGAACCAGATCTTGCCTTTTGCTTCTTGATGACCAGCACCATACAGATCACCGGTCCAGCCTGGCTCAACAAAACGCTTGTAGTGCTCTCCGACAATAAAATAATCAATGAAACCTGGTGTTGCGCGCTCTGCCATGAGGTACCACGGCAAGGCGATAGCGAGCATCAGTAATGTCCCTTTAATCAGAGGGAATCGACGCCATAGTTCGACAAAGGCTCCAACAATACCATGCTGAATGACCATCCACGGAAATACGGCCAATCCGAACAAGACTATACTTACAGGGCCTTTTGCGAGTAAGCCGATGGCTAAGCCGACAAAACCTACATAACCCCATAGTGTCTCACCACGCCAGCATTGATAGAAACCTATCATCGCAAATGTCAGCCCGAAGGTGAGCGCCATATCTGTCATGACCGCGCCTGCGGAGATAGAGAAGACTAACGTTGTTGATAGAACAACAGCGGCAACAAGAGGATGGTAGCCATTCTTTTTGGCAAACCATGCTACTGCCCCAACTACTATCACACCAGCAATCCAGTGTGGCAGACGTAAAGTAAATTCCGACAAGCCAAATAGCTCAACGCTTGTCGCACTCATCCAAGTAAATAGTGGTGGTTTGCCCCAAAAAGGCACGCCATAATCATAGAGAGGCGTTAACCAGTTTCCAGTTTCCACCATCATTCGCGCCATTTCCCCATACCGAGATTCGGTAGTATCCATTAGTGGATAGAATCCAAGAGAGAGTAGACGGATGAGCAACGCACCAATTAGCAAGGTCCATAGCGTTCGCTCTTTATTAATCATTTTGTTAGCTCCAACTTGTCGCCAAAACAGAGAACAGGGTTTCTGTTACAAATCAAAACAGGATGATAGCTATATCATCCTGCCAAATAAAAACTTACGGAGTCTCACATACTCTTTAAGTGTAGGTCAATAAATTGGCAAGTAATCTATTGTTAAGGAGTGTAATTTTACAAAAGAAGCTCTTATGCTAGACCACTTTTTTCGTTTGTAGCGCTTTTTCAATTAATGGCGGTACAAATTGACTTACATCACCGCCGTGTATGGCTACTTCTCGAACCAATGTAGAAGAGATAAACGCATGCTCTTCAGCTGGAGTGAGAAAGACGCTTTCTAAACCCGGCAACAAACGTCGGTACATATTGGTTAAGCCGAATTCATATTCAAAATCGACAGTAGTACGTAAGCCACGAATAAGGACGTTCGCTCTCTCATCTTTCGCAAAATTGACTAATAAACCGGAGAAACCTTTTACAGAGACGTTCTCTAAATGCTGGGTGACCTTTTGGGCAAACTCAACCCGCTCATCAAGCATAAACATAGTGTTCTTACTGGGGCTGGCGGCAATGGCGATGATCACCTCATCAAACATAGTGGCCGCTCGCTCTATAAGATCTAGATGACCATTGGTGATAGGATCAAATGTACCAGGGTAGATAACTCGAGATAAACGCTTCTGGGTCACAATGTCTGCTCTAAGTAAGAAATTTTGTTCAGTGTAGCATTTTATAGATGCGAACAAACAGACTCGCAACAGTTATCATTAATCCAATGACTTGTTATTATTCTTGCGTTGCTAGGTATAAGAGATCAAAGAGAAGTATTACATGAAAAATATTTTAGTCGTTCGTAACGATAAAATCGGTGATTTTATGTTGGCATGGCCGAGCTTTGCGATGCTGAAAGCCTCTTTACCGGAGTGCCGTATTACGGCTCTTGTGCCCAATTATACAGTGGCTTTGGCAAAAGCTTGTCCGTGGATTGATGAGGTGATTGTTGATTGTGGAGAGGAAGCGAGTAAGCGTGCTCAAGCCACACTGGTGAATACCTTAAAGGGAGCAAAATTTGACGCCTCCATTAATTTATTTTCCACGACGTACAATGCTCTATTGGTTTGGAAAGCGAAAATCCCTTACCGCTTGGCGCCTGCAACTAAACTGGCTCAAATCTTCTATAACAAACGTATTAAACAAAAGCGTTCACAAAGTGCTAAGCCAGAGTTCGAGTATAACCTTGATCTGATTCGCGCATTTTTGAGAGATCAAAACATAGATATTATCGAGCCTCACGCGCCTTATTTCTCGTTTTCTCTCGATGCCTTGGCGAAACAAAAAGAAAAGCTCTCTACCGACCTAGACCTGAATAAAGGCCTACCTTGGATTTATGTGCATGCTGGCAGCGGAGGCTCCGCGAACAATTTGTCTCTTGAACAGTACTGTGAGCTGATCTGTGGTATTGAGTTGAATGCAGAAATTGTTCTCACCGCGGGCCCTGGTGAAGAAAAGAAAGCCAGACAGTTACAGCAACTGCTTGCTGAGAATACTATCCGCAGTGTGGTCTATGAGAAAAATGATGGGCTGGTGGATTTCTCGTGCTCATTGGCGTGCGCGAGTTTGTTCATCGCAGGCTCGACAGGCCCGCTGCATATTGCTGCAGCGCTTGATGTACCGACAGTTGGATTTTTCCCGGCTAAGCGTTCTGCAACGCCGTTAAGATGGCAGCCTATCAACTCAGAAGGAAGACATTTGCCGTTTTATCCGCCGCATGCGACCGATACTGGGGCACAAGAGGATATGTCTAGAATTGATGTTGTGGCTTTACTTCCCGAGATTAATCGCTGGATACATCAAGGTTTATAGTAAACAAAAACAGACCTCAATTGAGGTCTGTTTTTGTATGTCTATTACATTACTCTTTGGCTTGCATGACACGATAATTTAACTGCCATTTCATGAGTTCATGGTAGGCCGATATTTTCTGTTTGACATCATCGGGGACGGCGGCAGCGCTTTGTGGTTCAAGGTATAGGCTATTTTTGTTCCAAGGGTAGAAACGCATGGGTTCCTCTAAAGACACAACTCCATCCTTATTAATCCAAACCTTGGTATTCACTCCAAATGCCTTGTTGGGGTTATCTTGTTCGGCCATCAAATTACGACCGCCGACATTGAGGTAGGTAGCATTAGATAAGCTCACACTAAATAGTGTGGGCATAATATCTTTGTGAGCACCGATTCGTTGAGGCTCATAGGTGATGCCTATATGTTGATGTAATCTCTCTGGGATGTAGAGATAAAAAGGCACGCCTTTGTCTAGATAAACCTCTTGTGGCATCTTCGCTGCAATACGACGCATTTGATGATCGCCCGTCGCGGCAATAATCGTAGGGCGAGATTGGTCTTTCTGGTTTTCGTTTTTGATATCCGAAATGAACCGACCTAAGCTGTCAGCAGAGTATTGGAACGTAGACTGAATCCCTTCTGGAGCGATTTGACCTTGTCCTGCTCGCTCTCGATAGTCGTCACTGACATGAGTCGGGTAGGCGTCGTAATAGTCGGGTGTCACATAGGGAGGATGATTGGTGACTGACAGTATAATGATAAATAGAGGTCCCTGCTCGTCGGCAAGAAGCTTTTGAGTGTATTTAAACGCCACATCGTCAGGCAGGCCCCAGTCAGTCATGTATTTAGCCGATTCGGGGTAGGTGTTGAGCAGTGTGTTTTGGTCTACGACTTGGTCGACGCCTTGAATAGGCAAATAGTCGGAATAGTTTCGCCACGCCATATTGCCAGGGGATACAAAAACGATTTTGTAGCCAGCGTCTTTATAAGGCTTAAAAGCGGTGCCATCTAATGTCAAACTCTGTGCCGATGATTGACTGATCGATGGGATAGGACTGTTAAACATTATTTGCGCAAGTGATGGCGCAGTTCCGTTATCGGCAGGCAAGAAATGCTCAAACAAATAATCCGATTCAAAGTGTTGACGTAGGCTACCGAGCATATCATTCGTTTTTGGGTCATCGAAGGCCAACATATTTGAGCCCAAACTCTCCATCACCACTAAAACCACGTTCGGTTTGGTATCCTCCAGATAAGGATTGACCTCAGTTTGGATATAAAGCTCGTTTTCAGCAATCGTGTCTTCTATCAGTGACAGGCCTTTTTCTAGTGTGACATCTTCAAATTTAGCGTCTTGTTTACGTGCTTTTAAAGCCCAATCGATGGCCATAAATCCATTGGGGGTGAGTTTGTTTAGCACCACCAAGTCAGAAACCTGTGCGTTGGCTTGGCGAAGTGGGAATGTACCGATGGAACCGCGGGCAGCGATCACAAAAATGACAATAGAAATCAAGCCATAAACAGTTACGGGTAATGTTTTCCATGGGGACATAATGCGTTCAGAAACGAGGATTTTTTTCGCTAACATGCCGCTTAGTAACGCCGCGAGCGCGGATAAAATTGTACATTTAAATATGGGGTAGTCTTGCCACATATTCGCCACCACGGCTTTGGTGTCATCCTCGAAGAAACCAAACATAAAAATGTCGAAATGATTGTGATAGGTTTGGTAATAGAAGTAATTACTAATAGTGACAGCCGCTATCAAAAAAGTAATTAGGGCAGAATATAGCGGCGCAGCGGCCTTAAGTGCGCGCCATGTCATCGGGTGACAGGCAAAGATTAAGCCGAAAAGGTAAAGTGGAGCAAAGGCAATCGCCGTGACACGAAAATCATAACGAAGGCCAGTGACAACCATGCGCCACAGATCTGTATTACGCCCAGCCAACTGACTAAAGTCCACGAAATCGGTGAACATAACCACTCTACCTAATAATAAAATAGTGGTGGTTAATAAAACCTGAAACCAGACCAGTCTAGTGAGTTGTCGGAAGTGTTGTTGATAGTTCATATTATTACTACTTTTTGTCTTGCTGAGGTTGTGATGTTGCAGTGCGCACCCATAAGTCGGCGTATTTCACAAAGGTTGAATGTGCAGATAATAGAGAGAGTAACAAACCTTGTTTGCCATCTAAAAATCCCGCTTTGATAATGTACATTTTTACAAAGCAAGCTATTGCATGAATGATCCCTTGAGAGATACTTGAATGTTTACCACGCTTCTCTCGTTGTTCGGCCCAAGCTTTGGCATAACCCGCTGACTTTACTAAGTAGTGATGGACATCATCGTAGGTGTAGTGGATTAAATCACCGTTCAGCGTCTCAATATTCATGTTGTTATTCGTTTCAACTTTCTCATGCACCAAAGAGTCGTCGTATTGAGTTAGCTTGGTTGGATAAAGACGCAGTACTTTGTCAGGATACCAGCCGCAATGTTTGATAAAGCGACCAAAGACCCAACTTAGTCGAGCAAATTGATAGATAATGGAAGGTTGGTTTTTTTCTACCGCTTCGATAATACTTTTTTTAAGCTCTGGAGTAACGCGCTCATCGGCATCAAGCCAGAATACAAAATCAGACTCTACATGACTTTGTGCCAAGCGGCGTTGTGGTCCAAAGCCTGGCCATTGAGCGTTCAGGTGGAATTTTGCTTTAAACTCGTCGGCGATTGCTTTGGTATCGTCAGTACTGCCAGAATCAAGAATAACGATCTCATCGACCCAACCTTGAACGGTTTCAAGACAAGCACGTAAGTGCTTAGATTCGTTTTTTACAATCATTGCGACAGCAAGTGTTGGTTTGGTCACGGTAATGGTCCTTGGTTTGTACCCCCGGTTATTATCGAGGGATAATGTCATTCGTAAATTTTCGCCGTCTCTAATTATCTCGTCATCCTCACGATAGTGAGGCTCTCCCAAAGCGAGTGATTACGTGAATAACGACATGGTAAGTAAAGCGTACTCAGCTCCACAGTGCGCTTCATGAGATCCCCTTTTTCAAGCGGATGACAGTGGATTTACCCCTTGGATTAACCGAGTCTTTCCGCCTCGATAACCCGATCGAACATTTCAATCACGTTATCTGACGAAATTCGCTGCATTGCTTTTTTATCCTTAACTCGAGCCCGCCAATTCAGCTCTGCACTTGGTTTTCCCGTTTCAGCTAAAATTGCCTCTTCATAGACAGACACGACATAATCCTGATAGTTATACGGCCCGGTTCGCTTAGGGTTATGGTGAGCATACAGGCCAATAACTGGCGTTCCCATGGCGTTAGCCATATGAGTAGGGCCAGTGTCTGGCGCAATAACTAAATCGGCTAGATCAAGAAGGGCAAGCATTTGGAGTAAGCTACTTTTACCCACCAGATTGGTAATCGGCGATGAGAGGCTTTTCTCAATCTTTTCACTAAGCTCAATTTCGATCTGAGCAGGGCTCCCCGCGAGTAGTATATTCCAGCCTAGCTGCATCGCATGTTCAATCACATCCGCATAGCCTTCGGCGGTCCAGTTCTTATAGCCTTTACTTGCTGCGGGCACGATGACCAAATTACGCTTATTAGCAATATATTGCTTAGCCCAGGCATACTCTTCCTCAGAGTATTGAAGTTGCCAGTTAGGTTCTGTAGCTGGTATTCCCAGTGTTTCGGTAAAAGCCATTAGCCCATCAAGAACGTGCATTTTTCTCGGGGAAGGAACTTTTACATTAGTAAATAGCCCTTGAAAGTCTTGCGCACGCTCTTCATCAAAACCAAGTTTATATTTTGCCTTGATGCCTAATGTCGCAATACTAGCGCGAAATGCGTATTGCATGTGTAACAGAGCGTCAAACTGCTGTCCTTTCAATTGCTGCCAAAGTTGTTTGTAGCCTTGCCAACCAGCTTTTTTATCAAATACAACAACCTTGATACCAGCAATGCTCTCAAGCAACTGAGCTTCAAGTTTACTGGTAATCCAAGTTATTTTAGTCTCGGGCCAATAGGTTTGAATGGCTTGTACTGCTGCAATGGTGTTACAGACGTCACCAATGGCAGACAGACGCAAAATACAAATGGATTTAGGAGAAGTATCAAAAAGTGCCATAAAATCGCAAAGCAAGGGACAGATGTAAAGATTATGCAGGGGGGCGGTTTGAATGTAAAATCAGAAACAGATAGAGCGAGTGATTAGTAAAAGCTTGAATAGAGATTTAGGGCGAGAGTGTGAGAGAGATTCAAGAGAACAACGTAGTTTATTGGTTTGATGAAACGCTACTAAAAGAGCCTGTGCAGAGCGTGTTTGAGCCGAAATATTGGCAAGCACAGCAGCGTGTTCTTGGTAGTGCACAAGGGAGGGGCACGACGTGGTTTGTGCAAACGGAAACCGTTTCGGCAGCTTTGCGTCATTATCGCCGAGGTGGGTTATTTGGAAAGCTCATTAAAGATCAATACTGGTTCTCTGGCTGGGAGCAAACTCGCTGTTATCAAGAGTTTCAACTGCTTCATACTCTTATCGAGGCGGGTGTAAACGTTCCTCGTCCAATTGCGGCAAGAGCAGTAAAAACAGGTCCGTATTATCGCGCCGATCTATTAAGTGAAAAGGTAGCCAATGCGCGTGATTTAGTGGCGATCCTAAAAGATGGACCACTAACTGCCGAAATGTACCAAAAGATCGGTGCCGAGATACGCAAGATGCACGATGCACAGGTGAACCATACTGATCTTAATATTCATAATATACTGATAGATAGTGCCGATAAGGTATGGATCATCGATTTCGATAAGTGTCATACCCAGCAAGGGGATGATTGGAAGCAGGCTAACTATGATAGGTTAGAGCGCTCGTTTGAGAAAGAAGTACAGCGAGCCGGCATTCATTATCATGCCGACGATTTTTTGCAAATCTGCCCTTAGTCACTTACTGATTTCAGTGTTCGGTCAATCGCGCCTTGGCTCTGCTTTACTACTTGCTGCGCTGAGTTGGCCAATGCCGCGAGTGCATCTGGGCTTTGCAATAGTGATTCAACCCTCTGCGCTAGTTCGTACTCGTCTTGCACCAACTCAATGGCGTTTGAGCTGCACATCTGTTCAACAACTTGGGTGAAGTTGAAATAGCTTGGTCCGGTTATACAGGGTATGCCAAGTGCAGCGGGCTCGAGCACATTGTGTCCGCCCACTTTTTTACCGATTAAGCTGCCGCCCATAAAACACACATCACTGGCCGCTAGGTAAGCCATCATCTCACCCATGGTATCACCCAAAAAAATAGCAGTGGTATGGGTAATTGGCCCCTGAGTTTGGCTCTTCCGCTCAACGGAAAAACCGGATTCTATGCATAGTTTTTCGACTTGGTTAAAGCGCTCTGGGTGCCTAGGAACTAACAGCAATAGCGCATCAGGAACCGTTTGGAGCAAGGTTTTGTGTGCCGCGATGACCTTCTCATCTTCGCCTTCGTGTGTGCTGGCTGCAATCCATACAGGCCGTGTTGTGCCTAGTGTCTCTCTAAGCTGTTTACCGTGTGCAAAACTTTCAGGTTGCACTTCGATATCAAACTTAATCGAACCTGTCACCGAAACTCGGTCAGAGTCGACACCGAGCCGAATAAAACGCTCTGCGTCTTCATTGAACTGACAGCAAAAGCTATCGATATGTTGAGCGGCCAACCAAAAGAAAGGTTTTACTTTAGCGTAACGCTGGCAAGAGCGCTCCGACAGGCGAGCGTTAATAACAGTGATTGGAATGGCAGCACGACTGACCGCACGTAGAGTGTTCGGCCAAAGCTCTGTCTCCACTATGATGAATTGACTAGGCTTAACACGATTTAGAAAACCGTTGATGGCAAAGCTAAAGTCGAGCGGCATATATCGGTGCTGAGCAATGTCGGATAGCTTGTCTGCTTGCTCAGCGCCGGTAGGTGTAGTGGTCGTTATAACAATATTGTGGCTAGGGTTGGCTTTGGCATAACGGCGAATCAGTGGACTAACGGCAATAACTTCTCCCACCGACACCGCGTGAAACCATACCACAGGATGGTCTTCATTTCGTTCGATCTCAGCCGTGGCTCCAAAATGTTCCTTCCAACGTTTTCCAACGCTAGGCTTGCCGGGCTTTTGTTTAAAAAGACCATAGAGAAAAAGCGGAGCAACTAGGGTAAGAAGCAGGGTGTAGAGCAAACGAAGCATGGTGTTTTTCTCTATGACTTGTGCTGAGGAGGTTGCGAATCTGAGAAGGTCCACAGCTTGTGAATAATGTAGGTCACAATAGGTAAAATAAACACCACCATAATGACGCGCAAGTAACTGTTTATGTCTGAGAATATCTCGCTAATACCTTGAGCAACCAGCAAAGCGCCGAATTGCACCATAAAAAATCGCAGTGCGTTACTCCAATTGACCGGTTTTTTGAATACCAATAGCGTTTGTGCGAAGTATGAAAAGATAAACGCCAAGCTAAAGCCAAAAACGTTGGCGAGGAACACGTTATCCTGAACCATGTGCAAGTAAACAAACGCGACCGCAATATGAATGGCGGTGGCAATACCGCCAGTCAACGCAAAGCGAATCAATCGATATTGTAGTAAGCGATCGAGCAGTTGGGCCATGTTACTCGACTCGGTCTTTTGGCTCACTCGTACTCGTGAGGCTATCTTCTTCAATGATGTAAGTCGGTCTGCGTTTGGATTCCATATACAGGCGTCCGATATATTCACCCATCACGCCAATCCCAATAAGCTGCACACCACCGAGAAAAAGCATCACAGTGATCAACGACGCGTAACCCGGTGCATCAATGCCGTAGATTAAGGTTTTCACTACCGTAAAGCTGCCATAGACAAAAGCCAAGGCGGAAATGAACGAACCAATATAGAGCCAAATGCGCAGTGGTGCGGTACTGAAACTCGTTATGCCATCAAGCGCAAAGTTCCAAAGTTTCCAACCGTTAAAGCTCGTCTCTCCCGCTTCACGTGCTTCGCGTTTATACTCGACCACTGAAGTTTTGAAGCCAACCCAGGAGAAAATGCCTTTCATAAAACGTTGGTTTTCTGGAAGGAGCTGAATGGCTTTTACCACTCGGCGGTTAATGAGTCGAAAGTCTCCAACATTTTCAGGAATCTCAACTTGAGCGACGGCATTGTGAAACTTATAGAAAAGCTCAGCCGTTAGCTTTTTCGCCCAAGAGTCTGTGCTGCGATCAACGCGTTTCGCAACGACGACATCAAAGCCCTTTTCCCATTCGCGCAAGAAATCATGAATAAGCTCTGGAGGGTCTTGTAAGTCAGCATCGATAGGAATTAATACTTCTCCGCGCGCGACATCAATACCAGCGGTAAGTGCGGCTTCTTTGCCAAAGTTACGAGATAGATTGATCAGTCGAATAGCGGGATATTGTGTTTGGAGGTTTTTAATGGTCTCAAGTGTGCGGTCTTTACTGCCGTCATTAATGAGAATGATCTCATATTCGTAATTAGTACTGCTCAGTACGGCACTAATACGCTCCATGAAAAGCCCAACGACTTGTTCTTCGTTGTAGCAAGGACAAACGATAGAGATTATTGGATTTGTGACAATCATTGGCTTTCTCTGATCTGGTCGATGCCGTTTAGGCAGCGAGTTAAGTTTTGTTTTCTTTTTTGCTGAAACATCTCAGAAGCTTCAGGCCCCTGTTGTTTTTCTTTGTGGTAAAGATGATACATTGCACATCGCCCAAGCACCGTTTGGTTTTTATAACCCTGAGCATTTAAACGATAGAGCAAGTCAGTTTCTTCCATACCGTAGCCTTCAAAATCTGCATCATAGCCATTCACTTCAATTAATGACTTTCTCGGCATCGCCATGTTGGCGCCGATAGCACCTCTTTTCTTTTTGTTCCAGAAGTTGACTACAAACTCTGGAAAGCGGATCCCCATTTCGGGGCGTTTGAGATTACGTTTTATCGCGTGCCAGAGCAACCAAACAGGTTTTTCAAGCGTATCCAGTGATACTTGGTGAGTGCGCAAAAGGTGACTTGCCCCATTATACATGTCAACGCGTCGACCGATTAGTATCTTGTCGCTGCAAAGATAGTGACGGTAATCTTCTATGTAGTACTTTGAAGGAATACAGTCGTTATCAGTGAAGATGATATACTCGGCGTCAGAACTAGCAATGGCTCGGTTGACAATGCTCGTTTTTCTAAAACCGTTATCGGGTTGCCAAATATGTCTTATGTTTAGACCAAGAGCGCTATACAGATCAACTAATGTTTTTACTTCTGGTCCCGAGCCGTCATCAGCGATGCAGAGTTGAAAGCTTTTGTCGGTCTGTCTTAAGTAACCCTCGAAAACAAGTTGCATGTCACGAACATTATTGTAAGCGGCCATAATGACCTCAATACTTCCACTCATTAGTGATTGCTCCTCAGCGTTTGCGGTTTTGGTGGCCAAGCCAAAATTAGAGTTAGCATAAAGAAAAATATAGCAGTCTGAAATTCAAGATTATTGCTGTATACCAAGCCAATGCCGGCATAGGTGAGAATAAGTAGTATCCCCGCCCAAGCAACCTTACTTCCAGTTATTAATTGCTTTGTAAATCCAATTAATAGAGTCACTAAAAAACCTAGGTAACAAAGGGTATAGATGATACCCATACGGACTAAATTATCGATGTACTGATTATGAAAATCATTCAAAGACATTTGATTGTTAACTCTTTGCTGCATCTCTTCGATTGAGCCTATGGATTGCAAATATTGAGAGTAAAGAGTTTCAATCTGATGGTCTCCAGTCCCAAACAAGAACACAGAAAGGTGGTTTTCAATATTATCTAAGGTAAAACCGATGCCATTATTCCACATTAAAAATCGAGCATTATTTGATTCGTTATTGTTGGCGAAAATACTGGCGACATTGTCGTAAATACCAGAAAAAGTGCTGGATTCTCGAGACAAAAAGAGTAGAGCCCCTAAAGCGAGTAAAGAAAGTAAAAATAATTTCTTGTTTTCCAATGCAAGGAACATGAAGACTGTCATCGCGACAAATAGCAATGGTCCCCGAGAGCCGCTTGCGAGTAAAGCAACAAAGCATAAGGTTGCCAGTATGATCAACAGTACTCGCCTCTTCTGTGCTACCACACCGCGATAGTAGGTGAGTCCGATACACAAAGCGATGAAGTAGGCGAGGATCTCACTCCAGCGTCCGACATCCCAAAAACTGTGGAGTCGGAGTCGCCCTTGAGGAAAAGAATTCTGCACGACATAGACATACACGCAGTAAGCTAGGGCGACGATGACACCGAGTAGCAGTGCATTTAGAGCAGTGCGTTGATGTTGCTGTACCATTGGAATAAAAAAGGGGACTAGCAATAAGAACGCCCCTTTTCTAGCAAACCAAGAGAAGTCTTGTGTACTTAACGGTTCAATAAAAGTAGTAATAAGCCCGAGAACATAAAGAGAAATACACGCTATCGTAATGTTACGATGAAAAGGTTGGTCAGATAGAACGGTTTGTTTAGTCATCATTCCAGCCAAAGCTGTAAGCAGAATGAGAGCAAAGGCGATATTCATTCCCGCTTTGGAGACAAATAGAGTAAAAAAAGTGAAAGCAACAGTCACTTGTGTTGCGCGCATATAAATAGAGTTATTGTTCATACTGATATCTTCACTTTATTAATCGAATGACCGTGTCTGGTGTCAGTTGGTTTAGACAATCCATATGACCAAGTGGGCACACTCTTTTAAAGCATGGTCGGCATTCTATATCAGTATTGACGATAGAGACGTTGTTACTCAGTGGTGGCGTGTAATCCGGAGAGCTTGAACCGTAGATAGCGATAATATTACATCCCACAGCAGCGGAAACATGCATTAATCCCGAATCATTACTCACCACCGTATCACAGGCGGCAAGTAAGTCTATCGCTTCAATGAGAGAAGTATTTCCTGCTAAATTCGTACAGTACTTCCTTGCTTCTTCTGTTAACAATGCTTCGATTTGACTTGTTACTTCACGATCTTTCGCTGAGCCAAACAATAATACTTGTTTGCCTTGCTCTATCGCGTGTTGAGCAACCTGTGCGTAGTAGTGCTCGGGCCAACGTTTAGATGGACCAAACTCTGCGCCGGGGCATAAGCCTATCGCTAGGCGTTGATGAGATATTGCAAACTTATCGAGTGCTGCAGATTGAGCAGCGGAGTTTACGGTAAGAGATGGACGAGGACAGCGCTCTAGACTCACTTCATCCATCATTGCCTCTTTGCTGGAGGCAAGTGCAACAAACCGTTCAACATAATATTGAAAGATACGTTTGTTAGGCCTTAGGTCAGTAAGCAGTCCGTAACGCATTTCACCTTTCCACCCTATGCGATTAGGGATACGCGCGAAGAGAGGAATCAGGGCGGACTTTGCTGAATTGGGAAGGACAAATGCATGACTATAACGAGCGGCTTTAAGCTCTCGACCGATTTGCCAGCGACCTTTAAGGTTAAACGAGCCATGACCGATAGGCATTTCTATCGTTTGATTGATCTCAGGCATGCGCTCTAAGATTGGACGGCACCAAGCCGGAGCGAGGACATCAATGGTCGCCGTGGGATGCTTGTCTTTAATCGCTTTGTACAAACTTTGAGACATTACCATGTCTCCGACCCATGAGGGGCCTACTACTAATATTTTCATATAAATCAGCCGATAGTGTCTATTATCTGCTTGAGCTTTTGTTCAATATCATTCCAATCGAGCATATTGATATCTGGAATGTCGGTCTCAAGGGCTACGCTTGTATAAGCGCGATCAGAATTAGGGTGCCATTGGTTAAAGTTATCGGGGTCGGGATTGTAAAGTGCCAGTTGAGGTTTATTTAAACCCGTTGCCATATGCACAATGGCAGTATCCACTGAGATGACAAACTCTGATCTCGCTACGAGACTTGCTACATCAAGAATAGAACGCGATACATCATAGTGTAATGCATCTAACTGATATTGCTTTATATATTCGTTTGTTATTGCGACCGTATCTGGTGAGGAGATCAGAATGACGTTCAAATGTTTGTCGTGACGTTTAACCATGGTGACGAGGCGCTTGATGGATTCACCATTAAGCTTTCTCGAATTGCCACTACCATAGGCGTTGAGCACACAAAACGGTGTCGCAGAGTGCGCTGCTATGTATGAGTCTGCCGTTGCAATAGAGTGTTGGTCTTGTGGAATTACGTAACGTCGAGCGTGCGCTGTGATACCGATTTCTTCTAATAGATAGGCAAAGCGTTCTGCGAAATGCATCGAACGAGTTTTCTCACCAAGTTTGATATCAACGATTTTCAAAGAGTCTTTAAGGCCCGCAATATGTTTAGCTCGACACTGACTTAAAAAGAACAAATCTTTCATCTTAGGATTGAGGGTCAGCGAGACGAGTAAGTCACAATCACCTATTTGTCGGCAAGCGTTTGTAATATCGCGATACTTAGGTCTTTTTTTAAGCTCGATAACTTCATCTGCCCCCCAATAATCCAAGAATAGGGAACGCATTGCGCTTGTTGTTACAACGGTTACTTTGATAGCAGGATTAAATGCCTTAATGTCTTTAGCGACGAACGAGGAAACAAAAGAGTCACCAAGCTTGGCATCGACTCTCAAGATCACAACATGTTGTATCGATTTTGGATCAAGCGAGTTTGTTGAACGAGCTTTATCGAACAAAGCAATGCCCAACTTTTGGCGTATTTGATCCCGCAAAAGCTGCAATCTTGAAATAAGTTGTCTCATTGATCAGTTCTTCACTTTTCTAAACAGATAATTACCACGAATCTTGCGCCATAACCCAAACACATCGGTTTTCGGGAAAATCGCAATACGTCGTATTTGGTAAGGATCTTTATGGAACAGAAGTGGACCAGAATTCGTTGCAACCGCGTATTGGTAACCGGCATCTTGGGCGATGTCTTTAGAAGCTTGGTTATGCTCACCAAATGGATAAGCAAACGAGGTTAATGGTTTGCCTAATATTTGCTCCAATGTTTTTTTATTCTCGACAATCTCATAACGTTGTTGTTCGTCGGTCAAAGTGTCAAGTTTAGGGTGAGTTAACGTATGCCCACCGATTTCGATGTTGCCGGATTGTGCTAATTGCTGGACTTGCTCCGCGTTCATCAAGGGTACTGACTTTTCCGGGTTACTAGGGTTTTCGACATCCCAGCGATTAAACGTTTCACCCGTCACCACATAAACCACAGCTTTAAAATCGTACTTTTGTAAAACGGGAAGCATTAGCTCTAAGTTATCAACATAACCATCGTCGACCGTCAGCATAATGTAACGTTTACCTGCTTCGAGCCTGCGAATTAAACGTCCATCCTGAAGATCCTCAAAGGTTAACGTTTCGAATCCCATTTTGTTTAACAAGGCCATATGTTTATCAAACATATTGATATGCAAATAGGTACCGTGAACGCCTTTTCCACTGTCATCGCTAATAAACCGGTGATACATGATGACTGGCATCTCACGCCTTAGTTTGGTGACATAGACATCCTGATAAATGTCCTCAATCTGATCAACAATAGTCGACAACGTATAGTGTTCACGTATCGTGTCGCTGGTGGTTGATGAACAGTGTGCAGAAGCAAGACCTTGCTCAACAAGAGCAGGAATCGAGTTAAAGTCGATATCGAGGTCTTTTGGTCCTATATCACCAAAGTTAGTCGCCATTGCTTCAGTAATATTTTCTTCGTTAACGATACCAACACATTTTGCTTCACCAACCGCGAGAGTAGGTCGGCCGCATAGCAACGACTCCATAGCAACACGCCCAGCCCCAATGACCAAATCTGCTTCACTTAGCATTGTCGGCACATCATTGGTATAACCAACAAAGTTAACCGTGGAGGTAAATTTATCGAATCGCGTTTCAAATTTAGAGCCTGTGACCACACGAATATCGTATTTGTCAGCATCTAAGCACTCATCAAGCAAGCGATAACAGAGATCGCCTTTTGGACCCGTTAAGCGACCAACAATGGTAATAACCGGCTTGATGTTATTAGGAGCTTCAACCCATTTGAAGTTGTCAGTTTCAATACCATTGCGACTTACTTCCATTTGTTCTAATGGGACGGCTAAGTCGTTGTGTAATTGATCGCGAATCGCCTCACAAACTGGTAGTGCTTTATCGCCCATAGCATGAAACTTTTTCCGCGAAGCATGCACAGGTTGACGACCATGAACGGTTGTCACCATTGGCGTACCAGTCAACTTACAAGCGACATGACAACTCCAGCTTGATGCACGAGAGTGCGCATGGACTAGCTGGATATTATGTTTTTTGATTAGGTATATAAGATAACCCACATGCCAAAAGCGACGCGGAACGCTGCGTTTGTTAAATCGCAATGAGAAAAATGGGCCGTCATGGGGCTTTGTTAGCGTATCAGAGACATAAAACACATTATGACCCCGAGCGGTTAACTCGTTTCCGACTGTTGTTGCATAAACTTCAGCTCCAGTCACCTCTAATTGAGAAAGGGCCATCAGAATGTTCATTAATAAATATCTTCTATGTTGTTAACACTTGCGTCATCCTCGTGAAAACGAGGATCTCCCACAGCAAGTGACGCTATTAAATAACACGAATCACGTAAAGCCCTGTTACTTACCGTTCACAATCGCCAAATACTCAGCAACACCTTCAGCTACAGTCTTAAACTCCACATCGCAACCCGCAGCGCGCAGGTTGGTTAAATCAGCTTCTGTAAACTCTTGATAAGCGCCTTTCAAATGGTCCGGGAACGGAATATTCTCAATCTCACCTTTACCGTGATGCTTGATCGCCGCTTCAGCAATAGCCTCAAACGTCTCTGCATTGCCGGTGCCGCAATTAAAAATACCCGACACGCCATTTTCCATAAACCACAGATTGACTTTAGCCACGTCACCAACATAAACGAAGTCGCGCTTAAACTGGGCGCTACCTTCAAATAATTTAGGATTCTCACCCGCGTTCATTTGATTATTCAGATGGAATGCCACAGAAGCCATACTGCCTTTGTGCTGTTCACGTGGACCATAAACATTGAAGTAACGGAATCCAGTAATTTGCGACAGTTTCTCACCATGAGCTTCAGCATCTGCGGTTAGACGGCGAACATAGTTATCAAACTGCTGCTTAGAGTAACCATAAACGTTCAACGCACCTTCGTATTGGCGCTCTTCTTTGAATACTGTGGTTTCACCGTATGTTGCTGCAGAAGAGGCATAAAGGAACGGAATTTCACGGTCTAAACAGTAATGTAGTAACTCTTTTGAATACTCATAGTTATTTAGCATGACATACTTGCCATCCCACTCTGTGGTCGCTGAGCATGCACCTTCGTGGAATACCGCTTCGATAGGTCCAAAATCATCGCCGGCCATAACTTGCGTTAAAAAGTCATCGCGATCCATATAGTCAGTAATATCAAGGTCAACCAAGTTTTTGAACTTACGTCCATTTTTAAGGTTGTCGACTACCAGAATATCATTTAAGCCTGCTTCGTTAAGTGCTTTAATAATGTTGCTGCCAATCATGCCAGCGCCGCCAGTTACAATGATCATAAAACGGTTCCATTTGAATCGGATAATTGCGTTGAGTATATAAGATTTCCAGTTCGCTTCAAAGCGAGGTAACTCAGTTCTCGTTTACTGAGAGGTCGTTATGGATCTTTTTCAGAGCGTGATGATGTGGTCAAAAGCTAACTTTTGTCATGGGAAGGTTAAAATATCGTTTTACATCTGTTTATTTTTTCCATTAACATTAGGAGTCAGTGTGGTCAACTGAGTGCACTGAATTATCGATAATTTAGTAAAGGGAAATAACCATGAAAAAAATCGCACTAGTAATGGCGATTGCGGCAGGCTTGGCTAATCCAGCATTCGCAGAGACTGAAGCGGGCGCTGCAGGCGCAAGTGCAAGTGGCGCAGCAGCAGGTGCAGCAACAACAGGTGCTATCGCAGTGGGTGCAGCAGCGGCCGTAGCAGTTGTCGCTGTTGCCTCGTCTGACGATTCTACCGCAACAACAACCACAGTAACGGCTGCAAACTAATTTTTAGTTAGTCAGCTTGAGCTCCTCTTACATGCTGTATCGTAAGGGGGCTTTTTGTTTTGGTTCTAGATTTTCTAGAACCCAGAATCCCAGCGAAGATCCAAGAATGTCTCAAATGAACCCCAAATCGTTTTTAGCACTCTTCTGTCTACTGTTTCTATCCGCTTGCTCCCAACGTTTTCAAGATGTCAATGCAACCATGGCTGAGGCGTTATTTGGTGCCGACGATATTGCACTGACGCCCGAAAAAATCAAGCAACTGCCGTATGCCAGCGCTTATGTGCGCATAAACGAAGGCCCGCAGATTTTCGTTGTCCTCGCGTTTGCACAACCGAATCCAAACACTGGTGTGACTCAGTATAAATGGATGTCATCAGATCGAGCGATGATCATTACCGAAAATGGTCGAATCGTAAAAACGATAGGGTTGTTTGGGGATAACCTGCAAGGCATACAAAGAGAGCAACAAACGACCAGCTCATGGAAAGTCACCTACGACTGGATGCCAAATTATCGCTACGGTTATCAGGGATTGGCCACGGAATTCCTAGCGGGTAAAGAGACGATTTCGACCGCTGTCGGTTCATATCAAACCGCAAGGTATACAGAATCTGTAGTTTTTGACGCAATTGATGGTGAGCTCATTAACACCTATTGGAAAGATACGTCGACTGGAAAAGTGATCAAGTCGATAGAGCAAATAGGTCCTGATATGAGCACCATTGAGCTAACGTTGCTGAAGCAACCAACGATTTAGAAAATCATGAGACCGAGTCATACACGGTCACAGAGTAGAAAAGTCGTCATCCTCGTAAAAACGAGGAGCTCCCAAAGCGCGTGACTCGCTGCATGAGATTCCCTTTTTCAAGGGAATGACGGATGTAGAGAACTTGGCCACACCCAGCACAAATAAAAATAGTCGTCATCCTCGTGAAAACGAGGATCTCTCAAAGCGCATGACTCGCTGCAAGAGGACTCAACTTCCAAGATGGCGAATTAGCACCTAAGAAAAGGACACCCTATGCTACAGGGACGCATAAAACAATTACTACTAGCGACGCTACTGTGCGCACCTATTTTGTCTATCGCTGCAGAACTCTCGGTACTGTTACCCAATCAAGGTGTTCGTCTAGACTATCCACAGTCAGTGCGTCTTGAAACAATACTTCGGGATGTTCAGAAACAAGCCCAAGAAAAACAGGTTCGTTTTGAACCAGTCCAAGCTCAACTGTTTGATTCTAAAAAACAAGTAATCGTTGATGAAATGAAGCAACAGGTATTGAGTCAACTGTCAGACCTCGCTCAAATAAAACCAGAACTTGATTCACAGTCAATCTCAGAGCAAATCAACGCATCAAAGTTTCATTATCGTGAATTTACTTCTCTTGATTACGATGTTGTTCAGTCCCAACGAAAAGGTAATCCTCTTTTAATTGGAAGCTACCAACTCAATATCGCTCCACGAATTAACAACATCTACTTTCTTGGTGCTGTTAAAAAGGCTGAAGAAGTCAAACAACATGCCCAGTGGTTCTTAGCTGACTACTTCGCCATGCTTGGAAACATAAAATCCGAAGCAGCATACGACGGCACAGCAACTATCATTCAGCCTGATGGAAAAGTAATGGAAGCTCAATACGGAGCTTGGAACTTTAAACCTCACTTTATTGCTCCTGGTGCCATTATCTATATCCCGATTAAGTCTCTGCCTTCTGAGCTGAAAACTCTCAACCAAGACATCGTTCAACTGCTGCGTCACAAGGTAATCAATAATGACCAATAATAAAATGAAACCTTCCCTTGTTGCAGTGGCGATTGCCTCAAGTTTTAGTGCTACCGTTTGGGCGGATGCGTTTGAGCCAGCAACGTTAAAACCTTCTCAATCCGATTTTGGCGGCGTAGGTCTGATGCAAATGCCAACAGGCCGCATGGCTGCCGAAGGTGAGTTTAGTATTAATGGTGACTGGAGCGACCAATACCATAAATACAATATCAGCCTGCAAGTGATGCCTTGGCTTGAAACTACGATTCGTTACACCATGGTGCAAGACCTCCTTTATAGTAACGACCCGGGATTTAGTGGAGATACCAAATATACCGACAAAGGTATCGATCTCAAATTCCGTTTATGGCAAGAAGGAAAATACCTGCCAGAAACCTCCATAGGTTTGCGCGATTTTGGAGGCACAGGTTTATTTGATGGCGAATTTATTGCCGCGACGAAGCGCTATGAAAACGTCGATTTTACCCTAGGTATGGGATGGGGGTATTTAGGCACCCGAAATAATATTGCCAATCCGTTCTGTAAAATTAGTGATGGCTACTGTTCTCGACCATCAGACGTAAAAGGCAGCGGCGGTATGGTTGATTACGAGCGTTGGTTTAAAGGCCCCGCGGCGTTATTTGGCGGTGTCGAGTATCAAACCCCATGGCAACCACTGCGCTTCAAAGTTGAATATGATTCCAACGATTACTCCGGAGATTTCCCGGTTTATCGAGGTGGCGTGGATATGACGCCAGCCACACCATGGAACTTTGGTGCCTTGTACCGATTAGGTAATTGGGGCGATGCCCGCGTGAGCTATCAACGAGGCAATTCAGTAGCGCTAGGCCTGACTTTGCGTACTAACTTTAATGAGATGAAAGCGCATTGGCTAGATGAGCCTAAGCCAGAGCCAAGACCAACGGCCTATGCTAGTAATGATCAGCAAGTAGACTGGGATACCGTGATTGGTGAGCTGAAAACGAATGCTGGTTATGACAATGTCATGATTGAGCAGTCGGGAGCTACGGTCACGATCATTGGTGAACAAACCAAATACCGAGACAGACAAGAGGCGCAGCAGAGAGCAGCTGGCGTGCTCGCAAACCACCTTCCAAAGTCGATTGATACTTACAAAATCGTAGAAACTAAACAGCATCTGCCGTTAACCACTGCGACGGTAAATGCCAACGACTTTAAGCGCATTGCTGTCGAGCAGTCACTTGACCAAAGTGAAACAGATGCGATTGCCATGAGTGGTGTTTCTAAGCCAGTGAACAGTACTGTCGTACGTGACGACTTTGACCGCTGGGATTACTCAATATCTCCGACGCTGGCACAATCTATAGGATCGGCAGAAAGCTTCTATCTGTATGAAATTGGCCTAGATGCGGGTGCAGAGCTATGGGCAACTCGAAACCTTAACTTATCGGGTACGGTTCATCTTAATATTGTCGATAACTATGACAAGTTTAACTATATCGTGCCGCCAGATGGTACTGATGTGCCTAGGGTTCGAACTTTGTTCCGCGCCTATGTATCAGATAACACATTATGGGTGAAAAACCTGCAAGCGACTTGGTTCCAAGAATTTGGCAATGGGTTTTATGGTCAGTTTTATGGTGGTTATCTAGAAACTATGTTTGCGGGTGCAGGTGGTGAGTTATTGTACCGACCGATGAATAAGAACTGGGCCATAGGTGCTGACATCAACCTAGTGTCTCAGCGCGACCCTTCAAGCCCTTTTGGGGTTTTCACTGAAGAGCAGCAAAACATCCCAGAATATGGGCGTCCATTCAAAGTCATTACTAAAGGCACAACTGGGTTCTTGACTGGGTACTACATGCCACAGTGGTCATTTATCGATAATACTTTGCTTAAGGTTGGTGTTGGTCAGTTCTTAGCGGGTGATATCGGTACTCGTGTGGACTTCTCTAAACAGTTTAAGAGTGGTGTGATTGCAGGAGCTTATGCAAGTTTCTCTAACTTAAGTTCTGAAGAGTTCGGTGAGGGCAGCTTTACTAAAGGATTCTATGTCTCTATCCCATTCGACATTATGACGGTGAAGCCAAGCAATAATCGAGCAAACTTCAACTGGCAGCCAATTACTCGAGACGGAGGTCAAATGCTTGGGCGCAAGTACGAGTTGTTTAGTGTGACAGATTCAAGGTCACCTTGGCTACAAAGACCGAATCAGCTAGATACCCAATAACTAAGAGTAGCCATTCTTGTCTATGCCGATCGGAGCGACCGACCAGAGTGAGGTAGCTTCGGTAGGCGCTAATGGCGTTTTTCGTTAATTAATCTGTGTTTTTTATCGATAACAAATAGAAAAAGTGTGCAAATCTCTAAGACCCCTTACACACTCTCACCGAATCCAACTTGCTCACTTATGTGATATATGGATAATAAAGTCGCTGTTATTGACCGACAGAAGCAGACGAGAAAGACCATCATTAGATGACCATCAAAGCAATACACTCGATGGATTAAAGGTTGGTAATTTAATCACTCTGAATAGACATAGCTAGCAAATGCGCAATGTGGTTTACGCTTTACCAACGGGCGGTAGCGTGCCACAGTTGAAGGATGAACGCGTCTCAGAGACGCGAAAAATGGAAAATTAGGTAATGTGCGCGGCTGCGGCGAAAGAAGTACCTATCTTGTGTACATTGTCACACCTCAAATTGACACGGCTTTGCCTAGCTCACTTCATCATATCCCAAGACGACATTTCCTTTTACGCCTCTCGACCATTTGTCCTAGGCTATGCCTCCACAATACGGACCATAATCACGCCTCAGGGAACATTATTTTGATCCAGAAAACCAAATTGACTATCGCAACGGCCATATTGGGTAGCGCGCTCTGCTCTCAATCGGCATTGGCTGATTTATACGCAGGTGCCGCTGTTACCTATGCTGGTGCTGAATTTCAACACACCTCATCAAGCGCGACAACAGATGCCTCCCCGCTGCTAGTTCAAGCGCAGCTTGGCTACTTCTTCACGGATTACTTTGCGGTTGAAGGCCGTTATGGCACTTCGATTCAACGCTCTGGTGGTCTTAATGTTGACCATACGGCATCTGCGTTATTAAAAGGCAATGTCCCAGTGACTGACCAGCTTTCAATGTATGGTTTGCTAGGCTATTCATCAGTAACCATTGACCAGCAGGATGTAGGTTCTGGCTCTGACAGTGGGATGAGTTTTGGTCTCGGTATGCACTATGCGTTAAGCGGTTACACTGCCGTCACGTTTGAGTTTCTCAACAATTTAAATAGCGATAAAGCTCGCTTAAACGGGTTAAGTCTTGGGTTTCAGTACCGCTTCTAGAAAGTGAGGAAAACAAACCTAAGTCATTATGGAATACGCTAAGAGAAAGAATCAATGAGAACGAAATTAAAACAGTGGCTGGTTGCCAGTGTCTGTATGACAGCGGCATTTACTATGCCAGTAAACGCTCAAACGCCAACACCACAGCAGATGGAAATGTTCAAAAGTTTGCCAGCTAGCCAACAGCAAGCATTAGCAGCGCAATATGGAATAACTCTGCCAAGTAGTAGCGGAACGACTGAACAATACCAAAATCCGCAGTTGATGAATGAGCGTGGTGCGCAAGGAGCACAAAGCTCCGCACAGCCTCAAGCAACTTATATTAAAGGGCCCGATGGTCAATTTGTTGAGCAAACCTTTATTCAAGACGCTGACGGTCAATTTATTCCCAACCCTAATCCCCCAAAAGAAAAGCAAAATATTCCTTTGCAACGTTTTGGTATTAACCTGTTCGCGTCATCGCCTTCGACATTTGCACCGATAAGTGATGTACCAGTACCCGCGGAGTATCAAGTTGGCCCAGGTGATGAAATAGTAATTCAGCTGTTCGGTAAGGAAAACCAGATTCACCGTTTGAGAGTGAACCGTGAAGGTGTGGTTAATTTCCCAACATTGGGCCCCATTCAAGTTGGCGGAATGAGCTTCTCTAACGTACGCGAATCATTACAACAACGTGTGCGTGAACAGATGATTGGGGTACGTAGCGATGTCACTATGGGTGAACTGCGTACCATGCAGATTTTCGTGATGGGTGATGCCTATAAGCCAGGTGCGTATACCGTAAGCGGACTGACAACCATTTCTCAAGCGATTTACTATAGTGGTGGTTTTAGCGAAAGCGGTGCACTGCGTGATATTCAGCTAAAACGCAATGGAAAGCTAATCCGTCGTTTGGATATGTATGACTTACTACTAAAAGGTGATACTCGCAACGATGTGCGCTTAATGCCGGGTGATGTGGTCTTTATTGGTCCAGTAAAACAAACTGTTTCTATAGAAGGTGAGGTGAATCGCCCTGCCATTTATGAAATCAAGCCTGGGGAAAGTTACGCTCATATCCTGAATATGGCTGCTGGATTGACGGCGAACGCCTATGCCGATCAAGTTCAAGTTAAGCGCTCTGCTAAACATGGTGTTCGTGAAGTATTAACACTCGCACTCAATACTAATGCAGGTTTAAATACTAAAGCTAAAAGTGGTGACCAAGTAACTGTTGGCAAGCGTAGTGATGAGTTAAAGAACTACGTGCAAGTGGAAGGTGACGTATTGCATCCGGGTTACTACCAGTGGAAAAACGGCACTAAGATTTCGCATATTTTCTCTAGTGTAGATACCGCGTTTAATTCAACCGCAGATGTGCACTATGCCCTTGTTGTGCGTGAAATAAACCCTCAACGTGATGTTCGTGTTTATCAAATTGACCTAGCCAACGCGATTATGGCACCAAGTAGCAAAGACAATATGCTTCTTAACTCTCGTGATCGTATCCTAGTGTTTAACCGATTTAATCTTGAAGAGTTAGATTCACTTTCACAGCTAGGTGAAAAAAATGTTACGGCAAAGACTTTCGAGCAAGCTCAGTTGCAGAGCTTTGAAGAAGAGTTGAAAGGCCAGCAAAATGCATTGAAAGGTGCTGAGCAACTTGACAATCAACAAGTCAAACTCATCTATCAAGGTCAAGAAATTACCCAAGAACAAATTGATATGGTGAAGCGTTCTACTCGTCGATCCTTGCTCGCACCTGTGTTGATGCAGCTTCGCCAACAAGCTGTTTATGGCCATCCACCTATGATCGCAGAAGTGAGTGGTGAAGTTAAACACCCAGGTAATTACCCAATTACCAATAATAATACTGTAAAAGACTTGGTGGCGGCTGCAGGAGGCTTGACACCAGATGCTTATATTATGAATGCCGAACTATCTCGCACAGTTGTTGACCAAAAAGACCAACGCTCGGTATTGGATATTTCTCGTATTAATCTGGGTAACGCATTACTTAGTGATGTCAATGAAAACGCTATCATTGGTCCACGTGATCGCTTAAATGTCCTTGAGCAACCCAATGCTAATATGCACCGCTCCGTGACATTAAAAGGTGAAGTGAAATTCCCGGGTACTTACACAGTAAGGCAGGGTGAAACCATTAGTGAGCTTATCGAGCGTGCTGGTGGCTTAACCAAATTCGCCCATCCGCAAGGCGCAATTTTCACTCGTGAAGCACTTCGTTTACAGGAAGAAAAGCAGCTTAACGAATACGCAGCTGATATTCGTAAAGAAACTGCGAAGAAGACCTTCCGTGTTGATAATAATCTAGGCTCCACTATCACAGACCCTGATAAAACATTGGCGTTTGTAGAAGAAGCCAGTAAGAGCAAAGCGCTTGGCCGTATGGTCGTTCAACTCGATGAAATCACACAAGGCAACCAAGCTGCTGACTTTATGCTAGAAGATGGTGACTTCTTATTTGTACCAACCTTCCGCAATACCGTATCAATTATGGGTGAAGTCCAGGTGTCTATCACTTACTTGTTGGATAACAAGCTAAAAGTAAAAGACTACCTAAACAAAGCGGGTGGTATTAAAAAGCAAGCGGATGAAGACCGCATTTTTGTTGTACGTGCTGATGGCTCTGTCTACAAGCCTAACTCCGGCTACTGGTTTGGTAATCGCAATGAAGAGCTAAAACCAGGTGATACGATTGTTGTGCCGATTGATACGGATTACCGTGATGCACTTAGCACCTGGACAGCTGCCACGCAAATCCTATACCAAATTGGTGTAGCGGTTAATGCGATTAATAAGTAACAGTTCGGAGTAGAAAATATGAGTCAGAACAACTATCCGAACCAACTGCCACCGCAGTTTGCGCAGCAAAGCCACGACGATGAAATTGATCTCAAAGAGCTGTTTATCGCGCTTTGGAAAGGGAAGTGGATAATCGTTGCGACAACCTTTGTGTTTGCTGTAGGGGCGGTACTATTCGCGATAAGCCAGCCTAACACTTACAAAGCCGATACCTTATTAGCCCCAGCAGAAAGCTCGGGGCAGGGTGGACTGGCTAAAATGGCAGGGCAACTTGGCGGCTTGGCGGCGCTTGCTGGGGTAAGCCTTGGTGGTGGTGAGAGCAGTCAAACAGACCTAGCCGTGCAAGTAATGAAATCTCGTCAGTTTGTTGACCATTTTATTCAAAAGCATGATCTTTTGGTGCCAATAATGGCAGCGAAAGAGTGGGATGCGAATACGAATACCTTGGTTTTGGATGATGAGGCGTATGACGCATCTACAGGCGAGTGGCTACGTGAACCAAAAGGATTACGCGGCTCTGAACCATCAGCGCAAGAAGCGTATGAGGTATTTATCAAAAACATGTTTAGTGTAAGCCAGGATAAAGAAAGTGGCTTATACACAGTAAGCATTGAGTTCTTTTCACCATTACTCGCGCAGCAATGGACCACATGGTTGGTGGAAGACATCAACAAAGTGATGCGAGAGCGTGTGATTGCTGAGAGTACTCAGAACTTGGATTACCTTGCTGAGCAGCTTAATAAAACTTCGGTGGCGGAGATGCAAAGTGCGTTTTACCAGATCGTTGAAGAGCAGACCAAGAGTTTGATGCTTGCCGAGGTTCAGGAGGAGTTCATTTTTAAAGTGGTGGATCCTGCCGTGGTGCCTGAGCTGAAAGCGGGGCCGAAGCGTGCGCTGATTTGCGTGCTTGGGACCTTGCTTGGTGGCATGTTGGGCGTTGCCATTGTGTTAGTTCGCTTCGCATTTAGAAAAGAACAGGACAATGGCGATTGAGACTCTAGAACCTAGGCTCTTACTATCATCCTCCAAACCTCGTCAGCTTTAGTCATTTCGTGAGCGTCACCAAAGTGACGATATATCATAGTGAGTGATTAACAAAAAAGCGGCACCTATTGGGGCGGTTTTTAAAAAGGTAGCAAAATCTAGGTTTTATAAGGGGCTGTCGAAAATAGGCTGTCTCAAAATGAATGAAAAGTGTCTCAGTATATAAATTTCACTGAGACCAACTTTTGCAAAAAACTCAAATCTTAAGGGAGCGAGCTCCCTACAACGTTAAAAAGTGGCAAATTCAATGGCTAAGAAAAAAGTCTTAACGGTTTTCGGCACACGTCCAGAAGCCATCAAAATGGCTCCTCTTGTTCACGCATTAGCAGCTGATGAGCGCTTCGAAGCAAAATGCTGCGTCACCGCACAGCACAGAGAAATGCTGGACCAAGTGTTAGAGTTGTTCGAAATTACTCCGGACTATGATTTGAACCTGATGAAAGCAGGTCAAACGCTTAATGATGTGACAGCGCGTATCGTTCAAGAGTTAAAAACCGTCCTTCAAGAATTTAAACCAGATGTCGTTTTGGTTCATGGAGATACGGCGACGACCTTTGCCGCTAGCTTAGCCGCTTACTACGAACAAATTGAAGTGGGTCATGTGGAAGCTGGCCTTCGTACTGGAAATATCTACTCGCCGTGGCCAGAAGAAGCGAACCGCCGTTTGACGGGTGTACTAACAAAGTATCACTTTGCCCCAACCGAAACGTCAAAAGAAAACCTCCTACGTGAAAACTTTACGCCGGATGATATTTACGTAACAGGCAACACCGTTATTGATGCGCTGCTCATGGTGAAAGATAAAATCGAATCGGATAGCGACTTGAATGCGACGTTAGCTGCTCAGTTTCCATTCTTAGATGACAGCAAGAAATTAATCTTGGTAACGGGTCATCGCAGAGAGAGCTTTGGAGGAGGGTTTGAGCGCATTTGTGAAGCGTTGGCCATCACAGCCAAAGCGCATCCTGATACTCAAATACTGTACCCAATGCACTTAAACCCAAATGTACGAGGTCCTGTAAATAGAGTTCTAAAGGGTATTGAGAATATTCACCTTATTGAGCCGCAGCAATATTTACCATTTATCTACCTCATGAGCCGCGCACATATAATCCTTACCGATTCGGGAGGTATTCAAGAAGAAGCTCCATCACTTGGTAAGCCGGTACTTGTAATGAGAGATACAACGGAACGCCCTGAAGCGGTTGAAGCCGGAACAGTGAAACTGGTAGGAACTGATGTAGGTAGAATTATTAGTCACTTAAACGAGTTACTTTCTAATAAAACGGCCTATCAAACGATGAGCTTTTCACATAACCCATATGGTGATGGAAAAGCATGTGAGAGAATTTGCAACAATTTAGCAACTAAGTAATGGAAGAATATAAATGAAACCTGTATACGAGCAAAGATTAAGAATTGTAGACGACTACTTTAATAGAGCGAGTTTTGACACCAAATTGATGAATTACTATTCAAATAAAAACATACTTGTCACTGGAGGTGCTGGGGCTATCGGTAGTAATCTCACAATCATGTTATCCAAGCTGGTTGGTGAAAGCGGAAAGATTGTAATTTTGGACAACTTAAGCTCTTCAAAAAATAAATCTAATTGGAATATCACTCCGTTGGCAAATGTGATGTTCGTTGAAGGTGATATTCGTAGCGATATTGATCTTAAAAGAGTTTTTAAAGAAGAGATCGATATTGTTTTCCATCTTGCAGCATTTTTTGCGAATCAAAACTCTGTCGATTATCCAGAAATATCAGCAGAGGTTGATATTTTAGGACAAATTAGGTTATTAGAGTATTCAAGGTTAGCAAAAGTAAGTCGTTTTGTGTATGCATCGAGTGGTTGTGCAGTCTATGGCTCTTCAGCGCAACTACCGGTTAAGGAAGATTTCATATCTATGCATCTTACAACCCCTTATCAAGTTAATAAAATGACGGGTGAAATGTACTGCAACTTCTATCACCATAACTACGGACTAAATACTGTAAATTGTAGGTTCTTTAATTCATATGGACCAGGAGAGATCCCTGGACAATACCGAAATGTGATCCCAAATTTTATCTATTGGGCGATGAAAAAACAGCCACTACCAATTACTGGCGATGGATCAGAAACGAGAGACTTTACATACGTGCTTGATTTAGTTCAAGGTCTAGTAAAATCAGGTTTTTATGAAGAAGCGATTGGAGAGAACTTTAACCTATCTGCTGGTAGGGAAATTTCAATTGCAGATATGGCAAAAGCAGTAAACGTCGCTGCGAGCAACGAGAATAACATTGAATTCAAACCTAGAAGAACTTGGGATACAAAGAAAAGAATGCTAGCTTGTACCGATAAGGCAGAACGTCTGATCGGCTATAAACCTATTGTAACTTTTGAGGAAGGTTTTGGTGAAAACGTGCAATGGTTCAGTGATAACTGGGAACTAATTGAAAAAGATGCTGATTTTAATCCTGGAATGAGCAGCGCAGTACGATAAGAATATAAATAATCTATAAATGGCATATCCAGTGTTGATTTGCCATTATTTTTATTAATGAATAAGATATCTAAAATGAACGTAATTTTACTATCGAAAAACTATAGTGAATATAAATCTGGTTACTATCATGCTGATATAGTGGGTAGTTGGGTCAGTCAAACCAACTGTTTTGTTTATGGTCCAGGTTATAGCAATTATGATAGCTCTGATGAAATTAGTGATGTTATTAAAAAATCTGGTTTTAAGCGACAAGAAATTGATCTAATAGTTTTTTCAACTAGCTGGGATGAGGATGATAGAGAAGATACAGTTGATCCTCATGAATCAATATCTGTATCTGAATATGAAGATATTAAGCGAGTATACTATCTAAACAAAGAGTATAAAAAGCTAGACTTAAGGTTTGAATATATAAGACGTCAAAATATAGACGTTGTGGTTACAGTTCATCCAGAATATAAAAACTGGGAAAAGGAAACTGGAATCAAGTTCATCAAGAGTCATTTTGCGGTTAACTTAGAGCGTTTTAATTACAATAATGAGAAAAAGAAATACGACTTTGGCTTTACAGGAGGTCTTCATCTAAATCATTTGGACTATCGGTCGAAAGTGAAGATGGAGATTTTCAAAGAGCAGTCTGTAAAAGTTAAGTCTAATAGAGGGTTAGACGGTATTATAAATCGAGGGGTTATAAAGGAAAAATATAGAGATTACGATATTTATTGGGCGGAGTTTGGTGCAAAGAATATATTAGGTAAAAGTTTACTCCCTAGTGGTGAAAAATATGCAAATTTCCTTAGGAAATTTAATAGCTTTCTTAATACACCATCAGCCATAGGAATATTCAATACACGTTTTTTTGAATTAATGGCATCTAAAACATTAATATTATGTCCTAGAGTTGAAGAATATGATGGTTTAATGATAGACGGAGTTAATTGTGTAATGTTTAATCCTGATATGAGTGATTTTGAAGATATATTAAAGAAATCCAAAATGGAAAATTATCGTACCCCTATTGTTGAGAATGCTTATCGTATGGTAAAAGAGCATACATATGAAAGGCGAGTTTTGAATATTCTTGAAAATATAGGTTTTCGTTAATTATGCTAAATTGTCAGGAGTAGGTTATTGTAATACCCAGTAGTTATATTTCCGAATGACTATAATATGATTAGATTAAGCATAACCTTAATGCTGTTATTTTTACACTGAGTTTTATTATGTTCGATTCTAAGTGTGTGACTATATCCTTCAAATCGGTTTTAATAAAAATAATGCTAAATACGATATAAAGAGAATTAATTTATGAAACTGGGTTTATTTTTTAGTAAATGTATAAGTTTGGAAATCTGGTATAAAAAGGGTTTGGCTACTCGAGAGTTTAAAATTTATAATGAATTATATAGTAATGGTGAACTAAGTGAACTCCATCTTTTTACATATGGTTCTGGCGACCAAGAATATCTAAATAAGTTGATGTCTGAGGGCGTAATTGGTGACTATGTAAACTTACATGAGATGCCCAAAATATTTGATAATAAGTTAGGCAAAAGGATATATCAACTTATACTGCCCTTTAATAATAAAATAATTAAAGATATCGACATTTTAAAAACAAACCAGCTAGATGGTTCTTTAGCAGCACTACTATCGAAGTTATTATACCGGAAAAAGTTGTACGTAAGAACGGGCTACTCATTGATAACTTTTATGAAGAATCAGAAGCGTTATCCTTGGGTTTACTTTTGGGAGCTAATTGAAAGAATAGCACTAAAGTACTGTGATATAGCTAGCGCTGCAAGCATTGCAGATCTTGATGAATGGAAGAATAAGGGGGTTGACGATAAAAAGCTAAAGTGGCTCCCTAACTTTATTGATGAAAAAGATTTTAAGCCGCAATCGAACATTAACGAAAGAAAAGACAGAATCGTATTCATTGGTAGGCTTAACGAGCAAAAGAACTTGGAAAATATATTAATAGCTTGTGAGAGAACTAATGTTGAAATCGATGTTTATGGTGAAGGAGAGTTAGGAGAAGAGCTTAAAACACGGTTTTCGGATACCAGAATAATAAGATTCAAGGGAAAGGTAGATAATAGTAAAGTTCCAGAAATTCTATCGAAATACAAGTACTACATACTTTGCTCTCTTTATGAAGGCACACCTAAAACGCTATTAGAAGCAATGTTCTGTGAGGTATACACCATTACATCTAATCGACCAGGAATTAACCTGATCTCGAAGTTTGGGGGAACTATTTGTGATGGCGTAGAACACATTGAAATAGAAAAAGGAATTATTGATGCTAAGAAAATTTCAAACGAAGATTATTCAGAACTTGTTTCTAAAACGAGAAATGAAGTAGCTAATATATATTCTTTAAGGAACGTAACTAAAGTCGAGCAAAAAATCTATCAACTTTTAAGTGATATCTAAAGTGTTCTACTTCTTATTTCTGTCAATTCTACTAACATCACTGGTTAATTTCTCATTTTCACTACAGTTAATTGGTCTTTTTGGTACAGTATCGATACTTTTAATAAAGTACAAACCAAAGATGTTTAGAATTAATGTTTTTTCTATACTTATTCTAATAATATTTATCTTTTACAATGTGATGTTGTATTCAGTACATGTTACTGTATTAGACGTGATGTCAGTAGAGTCCTTGGCTGCAACATATAATATACTAATTAATATTATTTCTTTGAGCATATCTATAGTTGTATTATTCAAGGTTTTAGGAGAACCTAGGTTAAAGAGCTTATTTTTACAAAGTATTCAATTGGTGCTGATCGTCCACGTTACGGTATTTTTCCTACAATTTTTTGTTGTCTATCTTACTGACTATTATATAGACTTTGTACACTTTTTTAGTGGGCAGAATAGTCGTTATTTGAGCTATGTCAAAGTTGGTCTAATAGGAATGTATCGTCCAACTGGTTTGTTAGTAGAGCCTTCGACTTATTTTGGTGTAGTGTTTTGTTTGTATATGGCATTAAAGTGCTCTACCTATAAAATTAAGCGCTACATTGAGTATGCAGTTATAGCTTCGTTTTTATTAACATTCTCAAGTGTCGCGTATGTTGTCCTAGTAATTTATTTTGTCTCAAGGTTTAATAAACTAGGTATTGTGACAAATGCAATTATAGTGTTGTTTTTCTCCATTTTATCTGTGATGTATTTCAGTGAGATAACTCCACATATCGAAAAGATAGTAAACTCTTCTCAGATAAGAATTGCATTGGTGGATTACTTAATAAATCGCGATATCGATCTATTGTTACTAGGCCCTAGTATGTTTGGTATCGAACAGCAACTCTATGATTTGGCCTCCGGGAATATAAGCTCTGCCACTCATTATAATAGAGTCGCGTCGATAAATGATGTAGGGACTTTAGTCTTCTTAATGGTGAAACTTGGCATGACGGGAATTTTATTATATATGGTTATGTTATTTCTTTCGTTGAAAAATAGTAAAGCGACCTATTTTTTTTCTGTAACTTTAATAAAGTTGTCAATTATGAATCCAATTTTCGTTATGCTACTGCCTCTATATTTTATAAAGGATAATGAAACTTGAGAATATTCATTCATTACGTTGGTAATATAATAAATATAGCAATATCGTCATTTCTAACTCTTTATATCTCCAACCAATTCGGTAACTCAGCATATGGTGAGTACTCATTATACGCGGCCTTATTGTCTTTCAGCCTTGTCTTTGGTGGCTTGGGTATAAATGCACTACTTCAAAATACAATGCCTAGAGTTGACAACTATTTCTCTACGATGCTTATTTCAGTATCATTGATAAGATTTATAGTCTCAACTGTATTCGCTGTTGTCCTTAGTTATCTGTACGATCTAGAATTTATAACTTTAATTTTATATTTTAGTGTGTCCGCAATTAGTTTGATGATCCATGATAATATTTTGATATACGAAGGTCGTGTTAGTGTTGCATTTTACGGAAAAGTGTCATCGAATATCCTTAAATTACTAGCTATTACATTTATATCCAAAGATGTTATAAGCTTTATATATAATTCAATAATTATAGACTTTATAGTTATGACTATTGCCGTTAGTTATAGTAGAAAAAAAGTTAAGGTTAAGTTAAGGGGTATAGTAAATAAACAACTAATAAAAGCTAACTTTCTTAGGTATAAAAGTGTTTATTTAGGCAATATATTAAGTTTTTTTCAGTCACCTTCTTTTTTGATAATGTACTTCTCAATGCTATCTGTCAACTATGAGGATTTATCTCAGTTCTCCTTTGTGGTTAATATAGGATTCTTTCTTTTTAATGCCATATCGCTGCTATCTAGAACTGAAGCGATGTTCGTTTCAAAAGCACTTGCAAATAGAAAATATCAAGTTAATAAGGACTTAATCAAGCTATCGTTAGTTTTATTAGTCTCATCTAATGTGGTTGTTTTTTCATATCGGAATGAGGTTGTTAAATATATTTTTAATGGCTCTTATCTTGATACATATTATTTCATAAATGTTGTTGGGATTATCGCAATAATTAATTCGTTTGCTTATCTTTTGTCGCCAGTGATATACATGTATCGAAAGTTCATGGTCTTTAGCATTTCAAGTGCTCTCGCTCTTTTATTTACATTAATATTGCCCTTTTATCAATATATGTATGGTGTAGCAGATCTTTCTATTGGTGTATATATGCTTCTATTAATGTCGATAATTAAGGTCGTATATATATATGTATCTTGTTTTAGAGTGTCTAAAGAAGTTACGTTGGAGTGTGTGTTCAATATTTTCTATGTTCCCATGATAGCTATAGTTTCATATTTATCCTGCGAAATAATAATGTCACTAGTTATAGTTGATAGCCTTTACTCAGTATTTTTTTCGAGTGGTGTTTCTTCAGTGCTAAGTATTTTTCTATGTTCATTTATAATCAGAATAAATTGGGGTGGTTTGAGGAATGTCTAATAGTCCTTACTTTTCAATATTGCTTTGTGTTTACAACGGGTGTGATTATATAGAATCATGTTTACAATCAATAATTGACCAGGGTTTTGATGATTGGGAGTTGATATTAGTAGATGATGGATCGACTGATAATCTTACTGAAGTTTTAGCGAAGAGTTGTTATCAAGACTCTCGAATTAAATACTTTTATAAAAGTAATTCTGGACTAACAGATTCATTGAACTTTGGATTGGAAAAATGCACAGGTGAGTGGATAGTTAGACAAGATGTTGATGATATTAGCCTTCCTAATAGATTAATGTCAATCAAAAACGCTTCTTTAAAATATGATTGTGATATTATATACTCACAGGCAGAGGTATATGACTTTAGAAGAAATCAAGTTAAAATAACTCCTAGAAAGGCATTTCAATATGCTTTTGACCTAAGTACGTTTAAGTTCGGTAATTATATTGCTCATGGTACAATTGCTGTGAAATCTCCCTCTCTCAAGAAAATTCGATATAATACCGATTACGAGGTTGCTCAAGATTTCGGTTTATATGTTGATTTAGCAAGTATAGGTTTAAAAGGTCATATGATAGTCGAGCCATTATATAGGCTCAATAAGGTGCCTGATTCAATCTCGGCAAAGAAGTCTCAACTCCAAATCGATACTGTATCTAGTATAATTAAGAAGAACTTCACCAATGATAACTATTTTATTTTAAAACGAAAGAGCCTCGCAAAGTTGGTTCTTTTGGTCCAGAGAGAGTTACATTTAATTCGATGCAGGTGTAAAATAATATAATGAAAAGTATTCAAATACTACTATCTACAATGAACGAGAATATATATAATGTTCAGTTAAACAATACTCTTTCTTATGTCATAGTCCACCAGGTTTCTGATGGACAAGAGGCCAGTTATCTTCATTACATGCAAGGTCTATCTTCGCTAACGAAATTTAAATATATTCAGTTGTTAAATCAAAAAGGACTAAGTAAAAGTAGAAACGTTGCGATAAGAGAAAGTTCAGCAGATTATATAATCTTTAGCGACGATGATAACTACTATATTAAAAATATCGAAGATAAAATTAGGCAGGTACTAGAGGAGTTAGGTAACCCAGATTTTGTGTCTTTTAAGATTGAAGATGACAAAGGTAACGAATTTAAAAAGTACAAAACTACACCATTCCGTCATTCGAAAAATAGTGCTCTTAGAATATCTTCTATAGAAAATGTCGTGAGTCGAAAGTTTATTGTTGATAATGACATAACTTTTAACGAGTCTTTTGGCTTAGGTGCGAGATATCCATCTTGTGAACAGCCGCTATTTCTTAATGATATTCTAGATTCTGGTGGTCGAGCCTATTTTTACCCTGAAACAATTACATTTCATCCTTTAATTAATAGTGGTGATGATTTTTTTACGTCGTTAAATGCGATAACTAGAAGAAAGCTATTCCTATCTCTCTATGGTTGTATGAAAGGAAATATATACTGCTTGATTTTCATCCTAAAGAAAATTACCGTTGTCCCGAATGGGAAAAAAGCAAATTTTATTAAACATCTATTAGGTTGGAGGGAGTGAGTGAATGTTGGATCGACTAATTTACGATATTTTGAAGAAAAATAAAATACTGAAGGATCTCGTAAAATTCTGCTACCAATCGATTTTTTCAATACTTGGACGTCGAAAAGCTAGATTAGTTACAAATTTAGATGTTAAGGAAATATCGCACAGCTTTTTTGGATTTCACGATAGACCATCCATGAATAGTATAAATGAATTATTGAGTCATAAGATGTTAGAAGATGGAACCTTCTCCGGTGTTATTCAGATATTAAATATTGAAACAAGTGTTGTAGTTTGGGAGACGTCGACAGAATGCTTTAGTAAACAACAAGCATCACTTGCAACTTGGGTTGATGATTCTACTGTAATCTTCAATGACTTTAACGGAAAGCCGATGACATTCATTCAAAATATCGTTACTGGTAAAAAGAGAAAACTGGATTTCCATTTCTATTCAATATCTCCAGGTGGTCGTTATTTAACTAGCATCAACTTCTTACGATTTGGTAGGGGCTTAGAAGGCTACGGTTATGATGTTACTTACGACAGTGACTTTTTGGCTGATGCTAAGAATTATATATCTAGCAATGCCATAAGTGACTTTATAATATATGACTTGCAAAATAATTTAGAGTTAACTAGGTTTTCGATGAAAGATCTATTAGGAAAATCAAGCGGTTTAGACATTAACGGCTACTTTTATTTTTCTCATTCGGACTTTTCGCCATCATCTCGGTATTGCTATTTTCTATTACGGTCGTCAAATAGAAAATTCAACTCATCCCAACTTTTCGTTTACGACTTACATCTTGATAACTTAATAGCACTTGATACTGATGGAATGGTCTCTCATTTGTCCTGGATGTCTGACGATTCTCTCGTAGCCTATTGCAAGCCTAGAGGAAAGAATGATGGTTACTATATTTTTCATATTAGTAATCTAGATGTCATTCCTTTAATTAATAGTAACCTGTTGTTTGACGGGCACCCCCATGCTTATAACGAAAATGGCTTTTATACAGATACCTACCCTAATCGTGAACGTAGACAAAAGGTTTTCTATGTTGACTTGGAAAATAATAACGTAGAGAATTTATTGGAGTTGTATAGTCCTATCAAGTTTCGTGGAGTGAATAGAGTAGATCTACATCCACGATTGTCTAAATGCAAACGATTTCTCACAATTGATTCATCTCATAATAATCATCATAGTCAATTAGTGCTATCTGTCGAGAAAATACATCTTCAATAAAAAATGGAACTTATATATTTGCGTTCGTTATCAAATATCAATAGTCAGTAAATACTCGTTTAAGCGTCTATTGTTGTGCTCCATGGGTATTCTTAGTTTACCTTTCTTCTTTATTTGCGTCTGATAGACATAAGCACATTTGAGAGGATGTGATAATTATTATATGAATTACTTAGTGTCCATAATAACACCTACCTTCAATGATATAAAATACATTGAAGATACATATAAATCGATATGCTCACAGCAGTACAAAAACTGGGAGTGGGTAATAACTGATGATTTTTCCTCTGATGGTACGTTCGAACTGTTAGAGGAAATATCAAAGAAAGATAGTCGAATATCACTTTTCAGAAATCACGTTAATTTAGGTGCTGCAGTAAGTCGTAATAATTCTATTAAATTTTCGAAAGGTAGGTTTATTGCTTTTCTCGATGCGGATGATCTTTGGGAGAAAGGTAAGTTAGAAAAACAAATAGAGTTCATGGTATCTAATAATATAGCACTTAGTTATTCTGATTATTCTGTCATTGATGATGATGGCAAAGAGTTATCTATAATTCGTCAAGTGCCTAACTATGTAACATATGATTTATTACTTAGGGAAAACATCATTGGCTGTTTAACTGCTGTATATGATGTTGAGAAAGTAGGGAAAGTATATATGCCACCAATTAGAAAAAGGCAGGATTTTGGCTTGTGGCTTAATATTCTGAGGGATGTCAATAAAGCATATAAGTGTGAAGGTGTACTTGCAAAATACAGATTACGTAGTAAGTCTGTCTCAAGTAATAAATTTGTACTTCTCAGATATAACTTCGAATTATTCTATAAATATGAGCGTATGCCTGCTTACAAGGCTAGTTATTACGTACTTTCAAATATGTGGCGTAAAATTAAGAGGATAACAGAATGAAAGTCTTAGTTATAGGCGGTAGCGGTTTTATAGGAACCCGATTATTAGATCTATTGTGTCAAATACCAGATCTTGAAGTTTTAAACTACGATAAAGTGCTTAGTGCTAGTTATCCAAAGATTTCAATCGTAGGAGATATCAGAGATTTGGATTCTTTAACCAAAGCCTGCTCAGGCATCGATGTTATTTATAATCTTGCGGCAGAACATGCAGATAATGTACTACCTTTGTCGTTGTACAATGATGTAAATGTTATCGGAGCTAAAAATGTTGTTGATGCAGCAATAAGCAATAACGTAGGTAAGATAATATTCACTAGCACAGTTGCTATTTACGGTTTGAACAGAGGTACACCAAATGAATCTTTTGAACCCCAGCCATTTAATGAATATGGCTTTAGCAAGTTTAGAGCAGAAAAAGTACTTAATCATTGGTGCTCAGAAAATTCATCTCGTTCATTAGTAACTGTAAGGCCGGCAGTTGTGTTTGGAGAGAATAATCGAGGTAACGTTTATAACCTTATTAAACAGATCGTTACTGGACGGTTCATCATGATTGGTAACGGTAATAATTTAAAATCTATGAGTTATGTAGGAAATGTTGCTGCATTCTTAGCAAAACAATTAGAGGTTGGAGCCGGCCATTATGTATATAACTATGCCGACAAAGATGACTTATGTTCGGCACAAATAGTGTCTATAGTTAGAAACGAAATGAATTTAGGACCAAGTAAACTTCGAATTCCCTATGCTATTGGATTAGTCGGGGGATATGCATTTGATATTTTATCAAAAGTTACTGGTAAGAAGTATCCCATAAGCTCCGTACGTATTCGCAAGTTTTGTTCTGATACTACTGTAGACTCTAGTACCGCCATGTCATCTGGTTTCGCTCCTCCCTATTCTTTAGAGGATGGCTTAAGGCGTATGATAAATCATGAATTTAAGTGAGTTATATTTATATATTGACGATATCCTTTATTATGAATAATGGCTGTACTTTTGTTATTTAAAGCAAGTACAGGAGTTATCTAGTGTTCTAATGTGATGTGTTGTAATTAGCTTGGTATTATTTATTGAATTGCCAATGTGTCTTGTATACATGCATTTTTCTATGTAATCTAACAAGAAAAAGTGAATAGGCCCATTTTAAAGGGGCGCGTAGCTTAGTGGATTCTCTAGCTTTGAGCTTCACTAGTTGGTGTTTCCATATAACACGCAATTATCCAGTGTTCAATTTCAGTGTTTTCTAGTAACGCCGTAGATCAGGGAAACCGTATGAAGGTCGTTGATATATAAGGGCTGCGGTGATGCTTAAAATTAGTTACCAATGCCTCATTACTCTCAGTTTTCAAATGTAACCCAATGAAATCTAAGTTCGTCTTGTAGATCATTCCTGTTGTTTTGTAATAGCTCCTAGACAATATAGGAGCTTAAATATGAGCGAGTTAACCAACCCATTTATGCACTTCCAAATCATTAAAGACTATCGACAAGAAAGCAAAGTAGAGCACAAATTATCAGACATTATTTTGTTGACAATTTGTGGCGTTTTGTCGGGGCATGACGGTTGGGATGGCATCATTGATTTTGGCAATGCTCGCTTAGATTTCCTTAAACGATATGGTCACTTTGAAGCTGGTATTCCCTCTGCGGATACGCTGGCTCGTGTGATGGGTATGATTAATTCTGCAGCGTTGCAAAGAAGCTTTATTGCCTGGATGAAGGACTGCCATACACTGACGGATGGTGAAGTCATTGCCATCGACGGCAAAACATTACGTGGCTCTTATGACCGCTCGAAAGGCAAAGGAACGATTCACATGGTGAACGCTTTTGCGACTGCGAATGGAATGAGCATTGGGCAACAGAAGGTTGATTCTAAGAGTAACGAGATTACCGCGATCCCCAAGCTGCTTGAGCTATTAGGCGTAAAAGGCTGTTTAGTTACTATTGATGCCATGGGATGCCAAAAGAAAATAGCGCAGAAAATCCTCGATAAAGAAGCGGATTATTTGTTGGCAGTGAAAGGCAATCAGGGAATGTTAGAACAAGCCTTTGATGATTATTTTCGTATGGATATGCTTCAAAACTTCGATGGCAGCTCTTACAGCACACAAGAAAAAAGTCACGGACGAATGGAAACGAGAGTGGCTTTAGTGAATCGTGATTTGTCGGTTTTGGGTGATATTGAACATGAATGGCCTGAGTTAAAAACGATGGGTATCGTGGCTTCAATTCGACAAGAATCGGCTGTAGCAACAGAGCAAGATGTGAGTATTCGATACTACATATGCTCTAAAGACTTAGAAGCTCAAACGTTACTTGAAGCGACACGTTCTCACTGGGGTGTAGAGGTGATGCACTGGTCTCTTGATACTGCATTTTGCGAAGACAATTCTCGCATTAGAGCAGACGATCGCGCAGAGGCTTTTGCAATGATCAGACAGATGTGTTTGAACCTATTAAAGAGCGAAACCACCTTTAAAGGTGGTATTAAACGCAAGCGTATGAACTGCGCAATGGACGAAAACTACCTAAGTAAGGTTCTTGTAAGCTTTACGTGACGGTGATGTTCATGCGGTTTCCGTGCGCCGTAGATAAATTGTAGGGCCAACGATGAGTAATCTGTGTCTCTTTTACATTTGATATAAAAGTTAACCAACATTATTCTGCTAACAGTTTGTGCCGAGTTTTTGGTTAAGACGGCTGGAAAGCGATTAGCCTTTAAGATATAGGTAAGTTGGACTTCTTGAAGTGATTTATTGATTTTGGTAATGCTATTCCTTCTACGTCGACAATAGTTAAAGCGAAGCGGATGGTTAGTGCGTCAGAAATTACGGTGAGTTGTCACGTTAGCTCAATGGATTTAGAGGCTAGGGAATTGTTAAGTTCGAAGGATTCACACTGGTTAATAGAGTCGCTACACTGGTTCTCTCATACGTGAAGGTGCTTGTCGGAAAAGGGTGGACGAGATTACCGAGGATTTAGCAAGGAGCGAACAGCCTGCCGAAGAGTTTAACGACTTTGAAAGCGAAAATTAAGCACAAAAGAGAGTTGTGTGATGGATTCTGAGTACCTTTTGAGGGGTCTGACAAGCCTTTATTGACAGCGGTGTTCATGATTTTTTCGTCACTAGATTGTATTTATTAAATTTACTGCAAAGTGTGTATTTAGAGACACGTTAATTAGAGAAATTAAGATGAAGTATTTAGTAACAGGTGCTGCTGGCTTTATAGCTGCTGCGGTTTCCCACCGGCTATGTGAGATGGGGCATACTGTCATTGGTATTGACAATCTGAACACATACTACGACGTAAACTTAAAGCTTGAAAGATTGCAAACTTTAAGAGTTCATCAGAACTTTGCTTTCCGTACTCTCGATCTATTTGAGAAAACGGCAGTTGCCTCGTTATTCCAAGTCGAACAGTTTGACAAGGTAATTCACCTTGGTGCACAAGCTGGTGTTCGTTTTTCTTTGGAAAACCCCCACACATACTCGGATGCCAATCTAGCAGGACATATTAATATACTAGAAGGGTGTCGTCACAATAACATTCAGCATTTGGTATATGCATCGAGTAGTTCTGTTTACGGAATGAATAAGGAGCAGCCTTTTAGAGAGTCTCATGCGGTAGATCATCCAGTCTCGTTGTATGCAGCAACCAAGAGAGCCAATGAACTGCTATCTCATACATACTCACACCTTTATGGTATCCCGACCACGGGGTTGCGATTCTTCACCGTATACGGTCCATGGGGGCGACCAGACATGGCGCCATTTAAATTTACGAAAGCTATTGCAGAAGGTAAAGCGATAGATGTGTACAATCACGGTGATATGTACAGAGACTTCACGTATATTGATGATATCGTGGAAGGAATTATTCGTATTCAGGATGTTATACCAACAAAAGATGAAGCTATGCGTAATACGCCTAATGTAAGCGATGCACCATACTCTATCTACAATATTGGAAACGGTTCACCGGTTCGCTTGATGGATTTTATAAATGCGATCGAAGAAGCATTAGGTGTAGAAGCGAAAAAGAAATTCATGCCAATGCAACCTGGTGATGTGCCATCAACATGGGCATCTACAGAAGCATTATATAAAGCAACAGACTACAAGCCAAATGTTGACATAAAAACCGGCGTAAGTAATTTTGTTGCTTGGTACAAAGATTATTACAAGGCTTAAAGAGTTATTATGAAAATTACAATCGCAGGAACTGGCTACGTTGGTTTGTCTAATGCTATGCTACTTTCACAACATAGTGAAGTAGTTGCGCTTGACGTAATCCCTGAGAAGGTTGAGTTGCTTAACAGTAAGCAATCACCAATTGTGGATGCAGAAATTGAAACCTTTTTGAGAGAAAAAGATCTAAACTTTACAGCCACTCTTGATAAGGAGCTTGCTTATCGGGGAGCAGATTTTGTCATCATTGCAACACCTACAGATTATGATCCCGACACGAATTACTTCAATACTAAATCAGTGGAAGCGGTAATTGCAGACGTCTTACACATAAACCCTGATGCGACTATGGTTATTAAGTCAACAGTCCCAGTTGGCTTCACAAAGAGTGTCCGTGAAAAGTTTGATACTCAGAATATCATATTTTCTCCTGAGTTTTTACGTGAAGGGACAGCTCTATTTGATAACTTGCACCCGTCTCGAATTATAGTTGGTGAGCGCTCCGAGCGAGCAAAAGTGTTTGCAAATTTGCTAATAGAGGGCGCGGAAAAGAGGAATATTGATGTGCTCTTTACCGATTCAACTGAAGCAGAAGGCATTAAATTATTCTCAAACACCTACTTAGCTATGCGTGTAGCCTATTTCAACGAGCTCGATACTTATGCCGCGACTCACGACTTGGACTCAAAGCAGATAATTGAAGGTGTCGGCTTAGACCCTCGTATTGGCAGTCATTATAATAACCCTTCGTTTGGATATGGAGGCTATTGTTTGCCTAAGGATACTAAACAGCTGCGTGCAAACTTTGACGATGTTCCCAACAATTTGATTGGTGCTATCGTAGATGCCAATACTACCCGAAAAGACTTTATTGCAGACAGTGTCCTAAAACGTAACCCGAAAACAGTGGGTATCTATCGTCTTATCATGAAGTCTGGTTCCGACAACTTTCGAGCATCAAGCATTCAAGGCATCATGAAACGCTTGAAAGCGAAAGGTATTGAGGTGGTGGTTTATGAGCCAGTGCTTAAAGAGTCAGAGTTCTTCCACTCAGAAGTGCTGACCAATTTGGTAGAGTTTAAGTCTCGCTCCGATGTTATCGTCTCCAATCGCATGGCGGAAGAGTTATTAGACGTAAAAGACAAAGTCTATACGCGAGACCTATTTAATGGCGATAAGTAATCTGATCATGGAATGCCGAAATACTAAACCAAAGTTCTTTATGTAACAGAATAATATAGGACACCCATAGATTTGACGCCCTCGCAATCTCCAACTAGGCTTACTTTACTTGTTTAGATTTTGCTCACTGGTGGTCAGGATGACTCAAGCTCGTTCAACTCAAATCTCCCTTCAAGACACGGCGTACTATCACTGCATTTCACGGTGTGTACGCCGTGCTTTTTTATGTGGCGAAGATGCTTACTCAGGAAAAAGTTTTGAGCATCGACGGCTATGGTTGGTAGAACGCATGCGCTTGCTAAGTCAGGTCTTTGCCATTGATGTGTGCGCGTATGCCATTATGTCCAATCACTATCATTTGGTGCTGCATGTCGATACCGCTACCGCAAACTCTTGGAGTGATGAAGAGGTGGCTCAGCGTTGGACTACGTTATACAAAGCACCGCTGCTAGTCACTCGTTGGTTAAATGGCGAGTTAAAGTCGAAAGCTGAAACGCGCAAAACACTTGAGCTCATAGATGATTGGCGCGAACGATTGACGGGTATCTCTTGGTTTATGCGTAACATCAATGAGTATGTCGCCCGTGAAAAAATAATATCGGACACCCATAGATTTGACGCCCTCGCAATCTCCAACTAGGCTTACTTTACTTGTTTAGATTTTGCTCACTGGTGGTCAGGATGACTCAAGCTCGTTCAACTCAAATCTCCCTTCAAGACACGGCGTACTATCACTGCATTTCACGGTGTGTACGCCGTGCTTTTTTATGTGGCGAAGATGCTTACTCAGGAAAAAGTTTTGAGCATCGCCGGCTATGGTTGGTAGAACGCATGCGCTTGCTAAGTCAGGTCTTTGCCATTGATGTGTGCGCGTATGCCATTATGTCCAATCACTATCATTTGGTGTTGCATGTTAATACGGCTAATGCAGAGTCTTGGAGTGACGAAGAGGTCGCTCAGCGTTGGACAGCCTTATACAAAGCGCCTTTGCTCGTGAGCCGTTGGCTCGGTGGTGAGTTAAAATCTAAAGCTGAAATCAATAAAACGCTTGAACTTATTGACGAATGGCGTGAACGACTGCAAGACATTTCTTGGTTTATGCGTAACCTCAATGAGTTTGTGGCCCGTGAAGCCAATAAAGAAGAAGGCTGCAAAGGTCGGTTCTGGGAAGGTCGCTTTAAGTCTCAAGCCTTGTTGGATGAAAAAGCGCTGCTGAGCTGCATGGCGTATGTGGACTTAAACCCCGTTAGAGCCGATATGGCGCAATCACTTGAAGAGTCGGAGTTTACTTCCATTTATGAGCGTGTCCATTCAGTGGCTTGTAAAGGGGATAAAAGAAAAGGCGAGTTGGTCTCTTTACCCGCTAAAGGCTTGGCTGGTTTTTTAGGGAATGAGCGACAAATGCAGCCATCGGCTTTTTCCCAAATAGGTGGAATTGAGTTTTCGTTGTTGGATTATTTAGCGCTAGTAGAAACGCTGGGCCAGATGGTACGGCCAAACAAGCGTGGTTATATTCCGCCATGTGATAATACGATTCTTGAACGGCTCAATATGAATGCCGAAGAGTGGCTTAAACTCTCAGAAAACTTTGGGGGCAAATTTCGCTGTGCTGTTGGGTCTGCTAAAGAACTGGAAAGTTATGCGCAACACACCAAAAGGGCTTGGGTATCAGGTAAAGCGTCAATGAGTGCCTGTAATTTCTAGGGTGTCCAAGGGTTGTATTTCTATACATTGTGAAATAAAGCACGCTATTATATCATCATTTAATTAACCCCTGACGAATTCGATGCAAGCATAGAACGGCTTGTTGCTCTTCACTTTTGATGGTGACAAAGCGAGTTTTAGGTCGGGATACGGCTTCACAAATTGCTTCGGCATCATTGGCATCGTTTTTTTCATTTTGTCGGTAGGGGATAACAAACTTAGATGCCATGATTTTTGGAGTATGCCCAAGCTTTAATAGCTGTCTCGCCCAATGATGGGCACCAGAGCAAGCTTCCATCCCGATTAAACAGGGAGGTATATTGGCGAACGTGTCTAATAGCTTGTTTCGCTTAACGGTTTTGCGTAGTACGCACTTGCCATATTGATCAACGCCATGAATACTAAATACATTCTTGGCGAGGTCGATGCCAATGGTTTGGATGGTAGACATGGAAACCTCCATATATTGAGCGTGTATTTGGAAAGTATGGCACGCGGGTGGTTAGGAGAGGGAGTCCATATCATTCGTTAGCCGTTTCCAAAATATTCAACCAATGTAAAATTTGCCAAATGAGTAAAAAGGGTGTAATTTTTACTCGTGGTTAAATTTGAATTTGATGAAAACAAAAGCAGGTCAAACTTTGAGAAACATGGAATTGATTTCTATACAGCTCAAGGTTTGTGGAACGATTCTGATCTCATAGAGATCCCTGCAAACACAAGCGATGAGCCTAGGTGTTTGGTTATCGGTATGCTCAATGGCAAGCATTGGTCTGGTGTCATTACATATCGCGGATTAAATATTCGGATCATTTCAGTCAGACGTTCACGTAAAGCGGAGGTGAACTTATATGAAAGCGCATGAGTTTGATGCCAAGTTTGAAAGTGACGATGACATTTTAGGTGATCTAGATTTATCTAAAGTTAAGCGTCCGATGCAAAAACAGAAACGAGTCAATGTTGATTTCCCTGCCTGGATGTTAGAGTCATTAGATCGTGAAGCAAGTCGAGTTGGCGTTACTCGACAGTCGATAATTAAAGTTTGGTTAGCTGAAAGGCTTGAAAATGTAGCCCATCACCACACTTCAAACTAAACGGCTAACAAACGTTTAAGGTTTCAAGATGTGATTACCGAGGGAGGTTGACGGTCTAATTACCGAAGGACTCTGTCATAGTCTTATTAATAGTAGTCAACCTTGACAGTTCTGCTCTTATTCGATAATTGATGCCTCGGCACGAGCTTGCCGTAACTCTCTTGTATTCAGCTTTTCTTCAAGCCAGATGCTCCTTACTGTTGAGTGACTAATCGAGATGTTAAATCGCTTTCTCATCT
>NZ_OANU01000001.1 GCF_900089835.1 Vibrio thalassae
TACGTGGATCGGGTATGCGATTAAGGCGTTCAAAAAGTGTCATTTTGTAGGTTGAGTAGTACATAGATAATGATCTGATCAACAAAATCAGGATTAGTTCAATCGAAAATAAAGAACATTTAATTCCTTGATGCAGGTGAACGCAAATTGACCGTGTTGTTTGGCATTTAATCAATTAAACCCTACAAACTATGTGAGATCTCGCCCTGGATAGAGCCTTAGTTAGAAAGATACTGTGTGAAAATTTACATAACTTAGCTATCATAACTGATAAACGCATCTTTTTTATTAAATTTCAAGAAAGGTAACCATGGAACTCTCACCAAACGCTTTAACCCCTGAAGAAACGTATAAATTATTAATCGGTGGGATAACACCCAGACCAATTGCATGGGTTTCTTCCGTGTCTTTAGATGGAAAAGTAAACCTTGCTCCATTCTCTTTTTTCACAGTCGCGTCAGCAAATCCACCAATGCTTTGCTTTAACCCCATGTTTAATTCTGAAAAAATGCCTAAAGATACACTGCGAAATATTCAAGAACAAAAAGAATTTGTGATCCACAGCGTTAGCTATGATGATTTAGAAGCAATGAATAAAACTTGTCATAATGTGGATGCTGATGTGGATGAATTTGAATACGCAGAGATTGAAAAAGTAGCCAGTTCATGTGTTACGCCTCCTCGCATTAAAAATGCAGTCGTTGCTTATGAATGTAAACTCAACCGTATAGTTGACTTGGGAGAAGGAGCATTGTCGGGACATTTGGTGATTGGAGAAGTGTGTGCGATTCATGTTGCTGATGATGCGATTTCAAACTATCGAATCGATGCAGATAAGCTTGATAGTATTGGCCGTATGGCAGGAAGTGATTATAGTCTGACAAGAGAAAGAACAACGCTTTCTCGAGATTAAAGCTCAGGTATCCCTAGCTGATTTTTGTCCGTGCAAGCTTAAGTCGTATGAAGTGTTCTGGTCAACACCAGCCGGACACTTTTCTCAATTGATTATCAGTCTTCAAAATAGATTTTCTCATACAAAAAACTAATGCGAACTGGCTTGATTTAATTGAAGTTCGAAACCAATAACTGTCCAGAATGAGCCAGAGCATGAGTGAACTTCACTTCAAGTCGTGTTCTTTAACTTACACTTTATCTAATACCTAAAACTCCAACTAAGTGGCCCAATTCATTCAGCCACCATAAATAAACTCACCTCTGGTCTTTTTAACGGCTAAAAGTAATGTGTTTTCAGCTGGATACGATAGCTGTACAATGATTGTGCTGACTATTGGTTAGGATAATCATTTATGACCCCATTAAGCGAAATTTTAGCTACGATGCCTCGAAGTGCTGCTGAAGATACAGTGCAGCTACTACGACAATAACTCGTCAACATGAAGAAACGGCCTCATTAAATGAAACGAATGAGGCCGCCGCCGCGCTTGCAAGAGACAAGAGAGTGACGCACACAGGCTTTACAGAAAATGAATAGGTAGAAGGGATAGACCGCCATACTTATCAGTTCGAAGATGGCATGACTGTCGACTCTATCGAGTTCTGGAAACTGCGTATGGATGATGCGTTCAACGATGGCTGGTCAGAAATTGATTGAACAATCACCCACCACTGTCAACGCCAGTTTAAAATTGATCCACTTATCGACGTTATCGCCAAAGTAAAACTGACCCACCCACGTAATTATTTTGTACTTTCAGATAGATTTTCTAGAACTGTTGGTATGGTTCCAGCCGCTTTCTTTCCTCTTAATCGGTAGCTTTCTCCGCTGATTTGTACGATGTGCGAGTGATGAAGAAGCCTATCCAGTAATGCCGCCGT
>NZ_OANU01000182.1 GCF_900089835.1 Vibrio thalassae
TGCCCCTTTCCGTGTTCACAGCATCCCCCAAAATTACAGTCATCCCCTTGAAAAAGGGGATCTCATTCAGCGCGTCCCGCAGCCAAATTACGTGACTTAGTCGCCAATTTTCAGTCACCTACACGCGGTAGGAGATCCTCACTTTCGTGAGGATGACGGCTATAGGGGGCATGTTAGAAGTGAGGGGATGTAGAGCATTAATTAGATGGTACGCCCCACACCTAAACTAAACTCAGCTATGTCGCTGAACTTCAGGAGGTGCCATCATGTCAACTATTAAAACTATCGGTATTGATTTAGGTAAATCAACTTTCCATGTTGTTGGTCATGACTTCTCTGGTCAACAGCCTTATCGACACAAGTTTTCAAGAGCTAAGCTACTTCAATTTATCTCGGTTCATGAACCAGTGTTGATAGCAATGGAGGCTTGTTGTGGGGCGCATTGGCTTGCTAGAAAATGCCAAGAGTATGGGCATCGAGTAAAACTGATCCCTCCACAATATGTTAAGCCTTATGTTAAGAGTCATAAAAATGACTTCATTGACGCTGATGCGATTGCTGAAGCTGTAACTCGACCTAGAATGAGGTTTGTCTCACCTAAAACTGAGCAAGCGCAGTTAGGAGTAGTAATCCGAAGAATCAGAACAGGCTACATTCGAGAACGTACGGCAGTCATGAACCGTATAGGCTCTATCCTTACTGAATTTGGGTTCAGCTTTCCACGGGGTCATGCAAATATGAAACGGCTTTTTCAATGGCTAGCTGATACAGGCCAGCAAGTTCCACCCCTACTAATTTTCGAATTACGCAATCAGCTTGATCATTACAACGAGCTTAACAACAAAATCAAAGAACAAGACCAAAAACTTGAGACTCTAAATAGTGGTAAT
>NZ_OANU01000178.1:0-554 GCF_900089835.1 Vibrio thalassae
AAAGAAGGCATCTGTAACTTTGCAAAGTATGACCGACTAACCAGCTCTATAATCGAGGCTGGCAATGTATCAATAGGATTGTTGCGTAGAAGAGCTCGCGGGATAAGAGATACCGAATACTTCAAACTGAAGATTAAACAGCTTTCAGTACCTGAGGTAAGTTCAATATTATACCCTTCTGTCAAGCTCATCTAAGCGGAGAAGAGCCATAGGATTGTTGCGTAGAAGAGCTCGCGGGATAAGAGATACCGAATACTTCAAACTGAAGATTAAACAGCTTTCAGTACCTGAGGTAAGTTCAATATTATACCCTTCTGTCAAGCTCATCTAAGCGGAGAAGAGCCCAAGAATAATGAGCGTGCAAGGTTTTGTATCCATGCTGCAAGACCACAAAGAAGGCATCTGTAACTTTGCAAAGTATGACCGACTAACCAGCTCTATAATCGAGGCTGGCAATGTATCAATAGGATTGGCTCTTCTCCGCTTTGTTGAGTCATAACGCAATACTTATGACTTCTACCATACTGACTAATAACCCTTTTTTAGTCAGTATG
>NZ_OANU01000178.1:564-1178 GCF_900089835.1 Vibrio thalassae
AGGGACATGATGGTAAAGTAAAATAATAAAGCCACTCCTGACGCTCGCACAGCTCACTACTCGCTAGGCATTTATGATTTTCCTTGACCATCGGTATCACGCTCGTAGAAGAGACTCGTAGAAGAGATCACACTCGTAGAAGAGATTCAGGCGGCACTTGGCAACAAGTGTCGTCTACTCGACAAAAGCACGTTAGAGTATAGATTCTAACGTGCGAGATTTGGATTAGAAAAAGTATCTTGAAACCTTAAACGTGTGATCACCAAGCGATTCTGTCGTACCTTAATTACCAAGCGACTTTGTCGTTAGCCTAATTACCGAGGGAAATTGACGGTCCTACTTTTTACGGGCTCTTCTCCGCTTAGATGAGCTTGACAGAAGGGTATAATATTGAACTTACCTCAGGGGCTCTTCTCCGCTTAGATGAGCTTGACAGAAGGGTATAATATTGAACTTACCTCAGGTACTGAAAGCTGTTTAATCTTCAGTTTGAAGTATTCGGTATCTCTTATCCCGCGAGCTCTTCTACGCAACAATCCTATTGATACATTGCCAGCCTCGATTATAGAGCTGGTTAGTCGGTCATACTTTGCAAAGTTACAGATGCCTTCTTT
>NZ_OANU01000007.1 GCF_900089835.1 Vibrio thalassae
CCTTTGCGATTACGCTTCCGTACGCCGCTCTCAAGCTGAAGTTTTTGCCACTGGGGTAGAAAAGCCTGACAAAAGTCATCGACATGGCAAAATAAGTCCACTAATTTGTGCATAGCTGGTTCCTTGTGATAAGTCTCTCTTGGTCGAAAGATCTGATCGCAGAACCAGCTTTTAGTTCCCTTCTTTTTTTATCCCGAGTTCAGGTTAACTTAAACTGCTACGACCAGTTAAACGGATATTTAATGAGCAATGGTGTATGAAATACATACAGCCATTTACAAAATGAAACTACTTATTATTGGCAAGATAAAAAAACAGCACTCATCTGAGTGCTGTTTTTTAAAAGGTGACGTGTTTATTATTTAGACTTTTTACGTTTATCGGTAATTTCCCACTTACCGTCAACATATAAGCCTGTCCAACCGGATGGTTTACCATCGATTTCTGAGCGCACATAGTTCTCTTTGGTCTTACGACTGAAACGAACCACTGTGGGTCTACCATCTGGATCTTCGGTCGGAGCTTCCGCAAGGTAGTGGAATTTCGGTGACAAACGCTCTTTGTATTGCGCTAACTCACTGACTAGGGGTGCACGAGTTTCTCTCGATTTAGGGAAGTTGCTTGCGGCCATAAACAGACCTGAAGCACCATCACGCAACACAAAGTAAGCATCCGAGTTTTCACAAGGCAGTTCTGGGAAATGAACCGGATCTTCCTTCGGTGGAGCAATCTCACCGTTTTTGAGGATCTTGCGCGTGTTTTTACACGTTTCGCTAGTGCAGTCCATGTACTTACCAAAACGACCGTTTTTCAGAACCATTTCAGAACCACACTTATCGCACTCGACAGTCGGACCATCATACCCTTTTACTTTAAACTCGCCCTGCTCTACCACATGGCCTTCACAATTTGGGTTATTACCACAAACATGAAGCTTGCGCTTATCGTCGATCAAATAAGCGTCCATTGCAGTTTCGCAAATTGGACAACGTTTTTTCGCTCGTAACGCAGCCGTTTCAACGTCCTCTTCTAGAACGTTAATAATGCCTTCTTCGTCGCCTAAATTAATCGTCGTTTTACAACGCTCTTTAGGTGGTAACGCATAACCAGAACAGCCCAAGAACACACCTGTAGACGCGGTACGAATACCCATAGGACGCGAACAAGTAGGACATTCGATCTCGGTCATAACGATATGATTTGGCTTCATACCGCCATGCTCTTCATCTTGCTCCGCTTTACCTAAATCTGTGGTGAACTCTTCGAAGAATTCGTTTAGTACGTTCTTCCAGTTTGCGTCACCTTCAGCGATTTGGTCTAGCTTCTGCTCCATACGAGCCGTGAAGTCATAGTTCATCAAATCAGTAAAGCTATCATCAAGACGATCGGTGACTATCTCACCCATCTTCTCTGCATAGAAACGACGCTGGTCAACTTTTACATAACCGCGATCTTGAATCGTAGAGATGATCGATGCATAAGTCGAAGGACGACCAATACCACGCTTCTCAAGCTCTTTAACTAGCGCCGCTTCAGTGTATCGTGCTGGCGGTTTGGTAAAGTGCTGTTTAGGATCCAGCGCGACTAGATCTAGCTTATCGCCCAGCTGAACCGCTGGAAGAATAGCATCTTCGTTTTTACCCATTGGACGTTGTACGCGAGTCCAACCATCAAACTTGAGAATGCGACCTTTTGCATTCAACGTATACTCGTCAGCTTTGACACTGACTGTTGTCGAATCGTACTTCGCCGGTGTCATTTGACAGGCAACGAACTGGTTCCAGATAAGGGCATAAAGCTTATGAGCGTCTGCTTCCATTCCTGAAAGATCATCGACTTTCACGTTAACATCTGAAGGACGGATCGCTTCGTGTGCTTCCTGAGCCCCTTCTTTGCTGCCATAGAAATTCGGTTTCTCAGGAAGGTAAGCGCCTCCAAACTCACTATCAATGTAACCACGAACTGCCTCAACAGCTTCAGCACTTAAGTTGGTAGAGTCGGTACGCATATAGGTAATATAACCCGCTTCATACAGTCTCTGAGCTAACATCATTGTTTTCTTAACACCATAACCCAGACGAGTACTTGCCGCCTGTTGCAGTGTCGAAGTGATGTAAGGTGCTGATGGCTTACTTTGAGTTGGACGGTCTTCACGTTTACAAACTTCGTAAGTCGCCTTATCTAATACAGAGACAGCCGCTTGAGCTTCTGTTTCATTAGATGGCTTGAACGCCTTGCCCGCTTTTTGAGCGACAAGTAAACGAAAATCCGTTTTATCCGATGTCTTAGTATCGGCATGAATATCCCAAAACTCTTCAGGGATAAATGCATTAATTTCACGTTCACGCTCTACCAGAAGCTTAACCGCTACAGACTGTACACGACCTGCTGATAAGCCTCGAGCCACTTTTTTCCATAGTAGCGGAGACACCATAAAGCCTACAACACGATCTAAGAAACGTCGTGCTTGCTGTGCGTTTACGCCATCCATATTCAGCTCTCCAGGATCTTGGAATGCCTGTTTGATAGCGTTTTTGGTGATTTCGTTAAATACTACACGTTTATATCGCTCTTCATCGCCACCGATGATCTCACGAAGGTGCCATGCGATTGCTTCCCCTTCGCGGTCCAAATCGGTTGCGAGATAAACATGATCTGCGTCTTTTGCTAGCTTCTGCAGTTCAGCAACCACTTTCTCTTTACCAGGTAAAACTTGGTAATTTGCTGCCCAATCATCATATGGGTTGATGCCCATCTTTTTAATTAGTGCTTTGCGGTCTTTTTCTTTTTTGATACGTGCTTTTTCTTCAGCACTTAAGCCTTTTGTAGAGACAGCTGCTGCTTTTTTACCAGTACTTTGCCCTGCAGTTGGTAAGTCACGCACATGACCTACACTCGACTTTACGATAAAGTCTTTACCAAGGTATTTGTTAATGGTTTTAGCTTTAGCGGGTGACTCCACTATAACCAGTGACTTTCCCATAATGACACTAACGTCCTATATCACATTGCGACATTTAATCGCACGATGTTCGAAATTTATGCTTCTTTTTACTATTGAGCGAGAACAAAAGAAGATCAACCAGTTTTTTTGCAATTGGATTCCGATTGCTCGACAAATGTCCGATCAAATAGAACTCATCGCTTGAAAAGTGGCGCAATATTAAACGCCACTTGGGACTGTTGCCTAGCAACATTCACTATAATTTGTTACCTATCACAAATTGCTGCTAACTATAGCTGAGATATTTATCCTTGCAAAATGTGTAGGCACTCATACACTACGCGGTAATGTTTTATATAGAGGGCATCAATATGTCACAGAAAACCGCAATTACCGAGTTTGATTTGTTGCTAATCGCAAACCAAATCATTCAAGAACATAATGATTTCATTGAAGGAATGCGCGCAGACAGTGTCGAAGAAAAAGACGGCGTCTTAGTTTTCAAAGGTAACTATTTCCTCGATGATAACGGGTTACCGACGGAGAAAACGACAGCAGTATTTAACATGTTTAAATACCTCGCTCACCAACTTTCAAAAGAGTTTACCATTCAAAATTGATGAAATAACGCCCCTATCCGGGGGCGTTATTTTTGGTCTATTGACTTAAGCTTGCCAACTTATCAAAGTAACTCGGGAACGTCTTCGAGGTACATTTAGGATCATTAATTGTCACTGGCGTGTCACTTAAAGCAACGAGCGAAAAGCACATCGCCATTCGGTGATCATCGTAGGTATCAATTGCAGCATGTTTTAACGTATCTGTCGGCTCGACAATAATGTAGTCTTCACCTTCCTCTACAGTCGCCCCCACTTTTCTCAGTTCCGTCGCCATCGCAGATAGTCGGTCGGTCTCTTTGACTCGCCAGTTATAAACATTGCGAATAACGGTGGTGCCTTTAGCGAAGAGCGCTGTTGTCGCGATAGTCATCGCCGCATCAGGGATATGATTATAGTCCATGTCTATCCCGACCAACTCGCCCTTACGACAAAGAATGTAGTCATCACCCCATTCAATATCGGCACCCATTTTTTCCAGAGCGTCAGCAAATCGAATGTCGCCTTGAATGCTATTTTTCCCGATACCCGTTACCTTGATTTCACCGCCTTTAATAGCGGCGGCTGCAAGGAAATAGGAAGCTGAGGACGCATCTCCCTCGACTAAAAACTGTCCTGGCGATCGATACTGCTGCCCACATTGAATAACAAACTGCTGATAGTCTCGGTTTTCAACTTTCACACCAAACTGCTCCATGATGTGCAGCGTTATATCAATATACGGTTTAGACACCAATTCACCGACAATGTCTATGGTGACATCGGCTTCGGCCAATGGAGCGGACATCAGAAAAGCGGTCAAAAACTGACTAGAAATAGAACCATCAATTTTGACCACTCCACCCTTCAAACCAGTGCCAATGATTTTCAGAGGCGGGTAGTGTTCTGCTTCGAGGTATTCAACATTTGCTCCCGCTTGCTTGAGCGCATCAACCAAGTGACCAATGGGTCTTTCCTTCATTCTTGGCTCACCCGTCAGGACAAACTCGCCATCACCAAGACACAGTGCTGCAGCTAAAGGACGCATCGCCGTTCCTGCATTGCCAAGGAACAATTCTGTAGGCTCAGTAACATGAAACGGTCTGCCTAAACCTTGAACGATGCATTGAGTTTTGTCCTCGGATAATTGATACTCGACACCCAAACTTGTGAGTGCGTTCAGCATATGGCGAATATCATCACTATCTAGAAGGTTGGTAAGCGTTGTTGTGCCTTCTGCCAAAGCGGCAAGTAATAAAGCACGATTCGAGACACTTTTTGAACCTGGAAGGTTAACCGTTCCGGATACTTTTTGGATGGGTTGGAGTGTTAAGCTTTCCATTAGTTGAATCTAATCCTTTGTAGACGCTTCAGTCCTTGTAGTGAAACGTCTTATATAATTCTTGGTAGTTGCAGCGTAACGAAAATACATCGTAAACACCAGAGCTAATACACCCATAACTGTTCAATATAACCGCAACCAATACTAGCCAACTAGTACTAAGGAAAGCACATAAATGAATCGGAATTGCGTATAATTAACAAAAAGGAACGCGATACTACTGCACTATGACGATCTACCTGACTGAACTCGATAGCAACGATTTTGCTTTTCCCTCTCCCTTTGAAGCGCTTGATGAGCCTAACGGCCTGCTCGCCTTTGGTGGAGATCTCAACCCTCAACGACTTTTATCAGCCTATCAACATGGTGTATTTCCCTGGTTTGGCCCAAATGAACCACTTCTGTGGTGGAGTCCAGCCCCAAGGGCCGTATTCGATCCACTCTTGTTTCGCCCGTCTAAAAGCTTGAGAAAGTTTCAGCGCAAAGCGAACTATCGAGTTACCCTCAATACTTGTACTTCAGATGTCATCGGTTATTGCGCTAGTACACGCTCAAAAGAGGAAACGTGGTTAAATGAGGATATGCGCACAGCCTACAACGAACTAGCGAAACAAGGGTACTGCCATTCCGTCGAGGTATGGAGAGATGACCACCTAATTGGTGGACTCTATGGCCTATCTATCGGTCAAGTGTTTTGCGGTGAGTCCATGTTTTCTTTAGAAACCAACGCATCTAAAATCGCACTCTGGTACTTCTGCCATCATTTTAAGACTCATGGAGGCAAACTCATTGACTGCCAAGTTATGAACCCTCATTTAGACTCACTGGGCGCAGAAGAACTTACTCGGGAACAGTTTATCAATACCTTGCACGAGTTACGTGATCTCACGGTTCTCGATTCCTGTTTTGTGAAACAAGAGCTATCCTTTCCTACACAACAGGAGACAAATGGATGAACATGGCTGTCCAACAAATTCGTATCGGTTTAAGTCGCAAACAAGATTGCAGTTACTTGCCATCTCAACAAGAACGCGTCGCTATCATTTTAGAAAAAGAGCTACATGAAACGAGCCAGTATGAAATGTTACTTGCCAATGGTTTTAGGAGAAGCGGTGATGCGATCTACAAACCTCAATGTGAACAGTGTACCGCTTGCCATGCCCTGAGAGTGTCAATCGCTGACTTCCAACTGACCAAAAGTCAAAAACGGTTACTAGCAAAAACGCGATCTTTTCGTTGGGAAATACGACCAGCGCTAGATAATAGATGGTTCGACTTGTATTCGCGCTACATTGAAAAACGTCATTCGACTGGCAGTATGTTCCCGCCAAGAAAACAAGAATTTTATGAGTTCGCGCAGTGCTCATGGATGACCATGCATTACTTGCATTTTTTTGATGGCGATACGCTGATTGGCATCGCAATTACTGATGTACTTACCGATAGCGCCAGTGCCTTCTATACCTTTTTCGACCCAGACTACTCGCTTTCTTTGGGGACCTACGCTGTCTTATGTCAAATCGAATACTGCCAACGCTATAACAAACGATGGCTATATTTAGGTTACCAAATCGATGATTGCTCAGCTATGAACTACAAAACACGGTTCCAACGTCATCAAAGGCTAGTAAATCAGCGATGGCAAGGGTAGAATACACCGCAACTTTACTTATTAAGATTTTAACGGCACAATGCCTGTCGTTAAAAACGCCACATGTCGAAAGAGGATTAAATGGCTAAAGAAGACGTAATTGAGATGCAAGGTACGGTCCTTGATACTCTACCAAACACAATGTTCCGTGTTGAACTAGAAAACGGTCACGTAGTTACAGCACACATCTCTGGTAAGATGCGTAAAAACTACATCCGTATCCTTACTGGTGACAAAGTAACTGTAGAGATGACTCCATACGACCTAACTAAAGGCCGCATCGTCTTCCGTGCTCGTTAATCTCAACGTTTAACTGAACACAAAAAAACGGAGCTTACGCTCCGTTTTTTGTTATTTGCTGACTAGCAAGTCAGATGAAGAAGCGCTAGTGATGCGCTTCTACTTCTTCCTTCGCGCCGACGTATTCAAACACTAAGTCATCGTCTTTAAGAGAAACTTTCACTGTTCCTCCATTCACTAACGAGCCAAACAACAACTCATTCGCCAACGGTTTCTTAAGCTTATCTTGGATAACACGACCCATCGGCCTTGCACCCATCGTCTTGTCGTAGCCCCTGATAGCCAACCAATCGCGTGCTTCATCAGATACTTCCAACGAGACACCTCGAGAATCCAATTGAGCTTGAAGCTCGACAATGAACTTATCGACCACTTGATGAATGACTTTATCATCTAGGCTATTAAACCAAATGATACCATCAAGACGGTTACGGAATTCAGGGGTGAACACGCGCTTAATGGCACCCATCGCATCCGGTTTATGATCCTGTTGAATCAGACCAATTGATTTCTTCTCTGTCTCAGCAACACCTGCGTTACTGGTCATAACAAGGATAACATTGCGGAAATCCGCTTTGCGGCCATTGTTGTCCGTTAGCGTACCGTTATCCATGACTTGCAACAGCAAGTTAAAAATATCTGGGTGTGCTTTCTCGACCTCATCTAGCAACACCACAGAGTGCGGATGCTTGATAACAGCGTCTGTTAAAAGACCACCTTGATCGTAGCCAACATAACCCGGAGGCGCGCCGATTAAACGGCTAACTGAGTGACGTTCGCCATACTCCGACATATCGAAGCGAAGCAGTTCAATACCCAGCAGCTTAGACAATTGAACCGTCACTTCTGTCTTACCAACACCGGTTGGGCCTGCAAATAAGAATGAACCGACAGGCTTGTCATCGTTGCCTAAACCAGCACGTGTCATCTTGATTGCTTCACAAAGCACATCAATTGCTTTGTCTTGACCAAACACCAGCATCTTCATCTTGTCATCAAGGTTTTGAAGAATGTCCTTGTCAGACGATGATACGGATTTTTCTGGAATGCGCGCCATTTTAGCAACCATAGCTTCGATATCGGCCACACCCACCGTTTTCTTACGGCGACTGACAGGCACTAAACGGCAACGAGCCCCCGCTTCGTCGATCACGTCAATTGCTTTATCTGGTAAATGGCGCTCATTAATGTATTTCGCCGATAGCTCAACAGCAGCACGCAACGCTTTGTTAGTGTAACGCACCTTATGGTGCTCTTCGTATTTCGGTTTCAATCCCATCAAAATCTTGGTGGTGTCATCGAGTGAAGGTTCCACAACATCAATTTTTTGGAAACGACGAGACAGAGCACGTTCTTTATCAAAAATATTGCTGTACTCTTGATACGTTGTCGAACCGATACAACGCAATTTACCACTACTCAGTAGCGGTTTGATTAGGTTTGCTGCGTCAACTTGTCCACCAGAAGCTGCCCCTGCACCGATGATGGTATGAATCTCATCGATAAATAGTATCGCGTCGTCTTCTTTTTCAAGTTGCTTAAGAATCGCTTTGAAGCGCTTCTCAAAGTCACCGCGGTATTTAGTACCCGCTAATAATGAACCGATATCTAACGAATAAATTACGCTGTTTTGAATCACGTCAGGCACCTGACCTTCAACGATTCTCCAGGCTAAGCCTTCGGCAATAGCCGTCTTACCAACACCAGCCTCACCGACCAGCAGTGGGTTGTTCTTGCGGCGACGGCATAGTACTTGGATCGTACGTTCAAGTTCTTTATCACGACCAATAAGAGGGTCAATGTTACCCACTTTCGCTACTTGGTTTAGGTTGGTTGCAAAGCTTTCAAGGCGATCTTCGCCATTGGCTTCTTCAATGTTCTCACTACCACCAAGCGAACCACTTGACGGTTCGTCACCCGCAGGGCCGATGTTTTTGGTAATGCCATGAGAAATGAAATTAACGATGTCCAAACGACTTATGTCATTTTTCTTCAAAAGGTAGGCGGCGTGTGACTCTTGCTCACTAAAAATCGCTACTAACACGTTCGCACCAGTTACTTCACTGCGCCCAGAAGACTGTACATGGAAAACAGCGCGTTGAAGAACACGTTGGAAACTTAAAGTAGGCTGCGTTTCTCGTGTGTCGTCGGAATCTGGTATAAGAGGTGTTGTTTGGTCTATGAAAATGTCGAGCTCATTACGCAAATTTTCAAGATTAGCGTTACAAGCAGCTAGTGCCTCTTTAGCAGAGTCATTTTCCAACAAAGCTAAAAGGAGATGCTCTACGGTCATGAATTCATGCCTTTTATCACGTGCACGAGCAAATGCGCCGTTCAGACTCGATTCTAATTCTTTATTTAGCATAAGTACCTCCTAAGGAATGACAAATGTCATTCATGCGAAAATTAGGCTTTTTCCATGGTACACAAAAGTGGGTGTTCATTTTCCCTTGAATACATGGTCACTTGAGCAACTTTCGTTTCCGCGACTTCAGATGTGTAAGTGCCACAAACGGCTTTACCTTCATAATGCACTGCCAACATCACTTGTGTCGCTTTGTCTTCGTTGAGTGAAAAAAAGCGTTCCAAGATTTCTACTACAAAGTCCATCGGAGTGTAATCATCGTTGTTTAAAACTACGTTATACATCGCCGGCGGCTCAACCTTAGTTTTTTCTTTCTCCAGTAAGTCTGAGTCTGGAGTCACCCATTCAAAATTTTTACTCATGGCCAAATGTTGAGAGTTTTCTTTTAATTTTAGAACACTGTGTTGCATGTCAATATTTAAAACGCCGTTTTAGATACTTGTGAGCCAACACTCGAAAAACATCTCTATTAAGAGACTAATGCACCAATTGTATAGCTGCAAACAAAACAATGCTATTAGTGTGTGTCACATATGAGCCAAGTAGAAAAAAAATCCGCCTCCCTTATCTATAGAATACATGAGGCTTGTACAAACAGAAGACAGATTTTACATTTTTGTTAAAATAAAGGCGCATATGTATAGAATATGTGGTTATTTATACGACTTTACTATTGACTCCGCTCAATGTTTGACTACAGTGGTTAGTTAGTGACTAAAATTTAACAAGTTTTGCATCAGTATTCTTGTAAGGGTAAGAATACCCTTACAAGAAAAATCCACCATTTGGAGCAATGATGGAAGTTATCTCCGCTTGAACGCTGATGATTAGGTGTTAGTCATTACCCAGAAGAAGCAAACACATTTGGTCAGTGTCTTCAAAGCGACTTAAGTAACAAAAATGCATGAGGGATGTATAGCATGGCTACAGGTAAAGTAAAATGGTTTAACAACGCCAAAGGATTTGGGTTTATTTGTCCAGAAGGCGAAGATGGCGACATTTTCGCGCATTACTCCACCATTAAAATGGATGGCTACCGTACTCTGAAAGCGGGTCAGCAAGTCAATTACGAACTAGAAGAAGGGCCAAAGGGCTATCACGCTAGCTCAGTTACGCCTGTCGAAGGTGACTTAGCGAAGTAGTTTCACAAAACAATCACCCACTTCAGACGACACGACCTGATAAAAAAACCACCTTTCGGTGGTTTTTTTAGGTCTTTAAAAACGTGATATTGGGCAATTAGCCAACAATATTGTTCAGCGTTGAGCTAGGACGCATGAGCGTCGCGGTTTTCACATCATCAAACTGATAGTAACCACCGAGGTCCCCTACTACGCCTTGAGCATTATTTAGCTCAGACACAATAACACTCTCATTGGACGCAAGATGTTCCGCAATCGGTGCAAATTCATCGGCCACAGCTTTGTCTTCAGTTTGAAGTGCTAGTGCTTGTGCCCAGTAGAGAGCCAGATAGTAATGAGAACCACGGTTATCTAATTCACCCACACGACGTGATGGCGACTTGTTGTTATCTAGGAACTTACCTGTGGCCTCATCGAGTGCTTTCGCTAATACGTTCGCTTTTTCTTTGCCAGAAACCACCGCTAGATGCTCTAGAGAAGCAGCGAGTGCTAGGAACTCACCCAACGAGTCCCAACGTAAGTGATTTTCTTTTTGAACCTGTTGAACATGCTTCGGTGCAGAACCACCAGCGCCTGTTTCAAATAGACCACCGCCGTTCATCAATGGAACAATAGACAGCATCTTCGCCGATGTGCCAAGTTCAAGAATTGGGAATAAGTCTGTTAGGTAATCACGTAAGACGTTACCTGTGACCGAGATGGTGTCGTCACCTTTCTTGATGCGCTCAAGTGAGAACAAGGTCGCTTCCAAAGGTGCCTTCACGTAAATTTCTAGGCCTGACGTATCGTGCTCAGGAAGATATTGATTCACTTTCTTAATCAACTCAGCATCATGGGCACGGTTTTCATCGAGCCAAAATACCGCAGGTGTGGCTGATGCACGGGCGCGCGTTACCGCCAGTTTTACCCAATCTTGAATTGGAGCATCTTTCACCTGACACATACGGAAGATATCGCCTTCTTCAACAGGTTGCTCAATAAGCACATTGCCTGCTGCATCAATCACTTCCACTTTGCCATTACCTTTTAGAATGAAGGTCTTATCGTGTGAGCCGTACTCTTCTGCTTTTTGAGCCATCAGGCCTACGTTTGGTACGCTACCCATCGTCGTTGGGTCAAAGGCACCATTCTCTTTACAGAAGTCGATAACCGCTTGATAAATACTTGCATAGCTACGATCTGGAATCATTGCTTTAGTATCTTTCTGCTTACCATCTGGCCCCCACATTTGACCTGATGAACGCAGCATCGCTGGCATAGAAGCATCAACGATAATGTCACTTGGTACGTGTAGATTGGTAATACCGCGGTCAGAGTCAACCATGGCAAGGGCAGGTTGAGTTTCGTAAACGGCGGCAAGATCGGCTTCAATCTGCGCTTTTTGAGCAGCTGGAAGTGAGGCGATTTTCGCGTAAACATCGCCAATGCCGTTGTTTACATCTACACCAAGTTCTTCAAAAAGCTGACCGTGTTTGGCAAATACATCCTTGTAGTACACTTTCACTGCATGACCAAAGATAACCGGGTCAGAGACCTTCATCATCGTGGCTTTCATATGCAGAGAAAGCAGAACATCTTGCTGTTTCGCTTCTGCAATTTGTTCTTCAAAGAAAGATACTAACGCCTTTTTGCTCATGACAGACGCGTCGATAATTTCACCCGCTTGTAGGGCAACTTTCTCTTTAAGAATACTTGTCTCGCCATTAGCGGAAGTGAATTGAATTTTCACATCCGTTGCATCCGCTACAGTGACCGATTTTTCACTACCGAAGAAATCGTGATCTGTCATGCTGGATACATGAGACTTAGAATCTTTCGACCAAGCGCCCATTGAATGCGGGTTTTTCTTCGCGTAGTTTTTAACAGATAGCGGCGCACGGCGGTCTGAGTTACCCTCACGTAGAACTGGGTTTACCGCACTGCCTTTGATCTTGTCGTAAGTAGCTTTAATCGCTTCTTGTTCTGGCGTGGTTGGTTCTTCTGGGTAGTTTGGCAAATCATAGCCATTCGCTTGAAGTTCTTTGATTGCCGCCTGAAGCTGTGGAATAGAAGCAGAGATGTTTGGAAGCTTGATAATGTTCGCTTCTGGTGTTTTCGCCAGTTCACCAAGTTCGGCGAGAGCGTCGCCAATGCGTTGTTCTTCTTTCAGATATTCAGGGAAGTTAGCAATAATACGCCCTGCTAGTGAAATGTCTCTTGTTTCAACACTGATACCAGATGAAGCAGTAAATGACTGAATGATTGGCAGCAATGAATACGTTGCTAGCGCTGGAGCTTCATCAGTAATGGTATAGATAATTGTCGGCTTTTCTGTAGGCATGAAATTTCCCTATCGTTCTAATTGGGTATGAGCACCCTTATTAATCAAAGTGCCTTCATCAAGTACACGTAAACGTTATGACCGAACGCGATGGAGTGGCTGGATACAAAAAGTTTGTACATGAAAACCCTCTCAATTAGGCTTTTTTGTTCAGTCAAACGAAATCCTAAGCACTTATAATTAAACAAATTTGGGCAATTAGTCTATTATCTTGTGCGTTATTCCTGTTTTTGAGCGCGCTTATAATAGCTCAAAACAACCGTAGACAAAACTACACCACACAGTTTGTTTACATTTTTGCAAGGTAGTTAACATGACGAATAAAACAGCGGCACCTCGTAACAAGCCGAAAAGCCGCGCTGCTTCTACACGTTTCAAACAGCAATCAGATCAAAGAAGTAGGACGAAAAAGCCCTCATCCAAGCAAACGTTTAGACGAAAAGCGGATAGCAATAGAACGAGACTACCCATTGAAGATCGAAAAGTAATCCTCTTCAACAAGCCTTATGACACATTAAGTCAATTCACAGATGGTGACGGACGTAAAACTCTCGCCGATTACATCCCAATCAAAGATGTCTACGCTGCAGGACGCCTCGATAGAGATAGCGAAGGTTTGATGGTTCTGACCAACGATGGCATTTTGCAAGCTAGGCTAACACAGCCAAAATCTAAATCAGAGAAAACCTATTGGGTTCAAGTGGATGGTGTTCCAAGTGATGAAGACTTAGAAAAACTGCGGCGTGGTGTCGTTCTCAAAGACGGTCCTACACTGCCTGCTAAAGTTTCACTTATGGAAACACCTGAAGTTTGGGAACGCAATCCACCAGTCCGCTTTCGGGCCAATATTCCGACTACTTGGTTAAGTATTACGATTATTGAAGGAAGAAATCGACAAGTACGTCGAATGACGGCGAATATTGGTTTCCCAACATTGCGGCTGATCCGAGCGTCTATGGCTGGATTTGAGGTTGGGCATTTGCAGCCAGGTGAATGGGTAGAGCTCCCAACCCATCACCCAGCGTTAGTGAAGTAAGCGTCAACAACTTATTGTTTGGCAACAATCGCTCGAACGTGCTCAAGATCTTCAGGAGTATCCACCCCAGCTGGTGGTGCTTCTTGAGCCGCAGCCACATGGATTTTCTCACCGTACCATAAGACACGCAGCTGCTCTAAACACTCAATGCGTTCAAGTGCACTCGGTGCCCACTCAACATAGGTCTTGATAAACCCTGCACGATAAGCATAAATACCAATGTGTCTAAGCAAAGGACTCGCCGCGCGTTGCTTTGGCTCTGAGGCATAGGCATCGCGATCCCAAGGTATCGTAGCTCGACTGAAATAGAGCGCATAGCCCTGCGCGTCAGTGACCACTTTTACCGCATTCGGGTTAAACACTTCCGCGTCATTGTCAATAGTGACGCCAAGCGTTGCCATTGGAGCAATGCTTGTTTCTAGGTTGCTTGCTACTTGTTTAATGATACTTGGCGGAATTAGCGGCTCGTCGCCTTGAACATTCACCACTATATGATCAGGGGCGATATTCATCGACTCTACCACCTCAGCTAAACGCTCTGTACCTGATTCATGTGTCGGAGAGGTCATGCAAACTTCGGCACCAAACTGCTTCGCCGCTAACTCAACACGCTCATCATCCGTTGCAATAACTACACGCTCTGCGCCCGATTGGAGGGATTTCTCATAAACGTGCTGAATCATCGGTTTACCGCCGATGTCCGCCAGCGGCTTGCCAGGCAGACGAGTAGATTCATACCTTGCTGGAATTATGACCGTAAAAGACATTAGCGTCCCTCATCCATACTCATTTGTCTTGCTTCAGGTTCTAGTAGTACTGGAATCCCATCTTTGATTGGGTAAGCAAGTCTATCAAGCTTACAAATAAGCTCTTGCTTGTCTTTGTCAAAAGTGAGTTTTCCTTTGCATACTGGGCATGCCACGATTTCAAGAAGTCTGTGATCCATAACTTTCTATTACCTTGTTTATTTTATTGAGTATTTCGCTATTGTCTTGCTCAGTGAACTGCGCAGAAACGGGCAAATACCACCAATTATCTTGTGCAAATGAACGACATTTTACGGCATCTTTTTCCGTCATAATGACGTTATCAGCCCCCTTACTGAGGGCCATTAATTGTTGTGGTTGAAAATCTTGATGATCGGCGAAGCCTTGGCAGCACACCAAGTCGGCATCCAAAGCGTTCAGCGTCTTAAAAAAACGTGGCGGGTGACCAATACCAGCAAAGGCAGCAAGTCTGCCTAGCTCAGTGACCGATTTACGCTCATTGGTTACCAAGTTGATGGCAAGTTCAGGCTGTAAATCAAAACGCTTTTCTTGCTCTAAGCCACCTTCGCCACCGTTGGTGACGATGAGATCCACTTCATCCAAACGAGACAGCGTTTCACGTAACGGTCCCAATGGAATAGATTGCTCATTCCCAAACCGTCGAACACCATCGACCACCACTATTTCCATCGCTCTATCGAGAGCATAGTGTTGGAGCCCATCATCAGTAACAATGACATCAACACCAAGATGCTCCAGCGCCTTAACCGCATTCGATCTTATAGGATCCACAACAACGGGAACTTTAGTTCTTTCATATATAAGCTTTGGTTCATCACCACACGCTTTCGTACTGGTCTCAGTGGTTACTTGTAACGGATAGTGATCAGATTTGCCGCCATAGCCACGAGAAACAACGCCAGGCTTTAAGCCTTGTCGCTGCAAATTCTCTATCAACCAAATCACTATTGGCGTTTTTCCATTGCCACCTGCAGTAATGTTGCCAACCACAATCACAGGCAAGGATGACGTGTAATGCGCTTTTGAACCATTACTGAAGGCCAACCTGCGTTGCTTAGCGATCGCTTGGTATAACTTACTCAAAGGCCAAAGTAATGGCCACCACAAGTAGTTGAATGGATTACGACCGAACCACAGTTTCTCAATCACTCACTTTCACCAAACTGAATTTTATGCAGCTGTGCGTAAGCGCCTTTGTGAGCAAGCAGCGTTTTGTGATCGCCTCTCTCGATCACTTCACCATCATCAACTACAAGAATTTCATCCGCTTCTTCGATCGTTGATAGGCGGTGAGCAATCACTAACACCGTTTTGTCTTTCTGCAGTTCGTCCAATGCCGATTGAATGGCGCGCTCTGATTCCGTGTCCAAAGCCGAAGTAGCCTCATCCAAAATCAGCACCGGCGCATCACGCAACAAAGCTCGTGCAATTGCGATGCGCTGTCTCTGACCACCCGACAAGCTCGCACCATTTTCACCAATCACAGTATCAAGGCCGTTATCTAGCCCATTGATAAACTCCATCGCATGAGCGAGTGTCGCTGCATGTTCTATCTGTTCACGGGTATATTCACCATCCGTTGCATAGGCAATGTTGTTAGCAATGGTATCGTTAAATAAATGCACATTTTGAGACACCAACCCAAAGTGCTTACGCAAGTTGGTGAGCTTAATATCATCGATTTTGTGACCATCGAGTTCAATGCTTCCGTTATCCACGTCATAGAAACGTGTAAATAAGTTCGCAATCGTACTCTTACCAGAACCTGAGCGACCAACCAAGGCAATGGTTTTTCCAGCAGGAAGGTTAAAACTAACATGTCGCAGCGCTGGCTTCTCGTTACCCTGATAGGTGAAGGTGATGTCATTGACTTTAATGTCCCCTTTCACTTTTTCAAGCTCTACGGTGCCATTGTCACGCTCAGTATCTAAATCCATCAACGCAAATAACGTCTGACTTGCCGCCATGCCGCGTTGAAACTCTGCTGTTACGCCGGTCAGCGCTTTTAATGGACGCATTAATGAGAACATCGCAGAGAAAATAACCGTAAACGTACCTGCTGTTAATTGATCCCGAATCTCATCAAAACTCGCAAGATAAAGCACAGCCACTAACGCAAGGGAAGCGATCATTTGAATCACCGGGTTTGCTACCGCTGAAGCCGCAACCATCTTCATGCTTTGCTGCCTCATTTGGTTACTCATTTGGTCGAATCGTTCTTTTTCTACTCGTTGTCCACCGTAACTCAGAACCACTTTATGACCTTTCAGCATTTGTTCCGCTGACGTTGTCATATGACCCATGGAGGTTTGCATGTTACGAGAGATCTTTCTGAATCGTTTGGAAACAAAACTGATTGCCCAGGCCACGACTGGAGCCACTGCAAAAAGAACCAAAGAAAGCTGCCAACTGCTCCAGAACATCAGAACCAATAAACCAATGATACTTGCGCCTTCTCGGACAATACTGACTAACGAGCGGCTTGTCGCACCCGCGACTTGCTCTGAATCATAAGTAATACGAGAAAGCAGACCACCGGTAGATTCTTTGTCAAAGAATGAGACTGGCATGTGCATAAAATGACTGAAAATTTTTCGACGTAGCTCCATCACCACTTTGCCGGATACCCAGCTCAAACAGTAAGTGGAAACAAATCCACTGGTACCACGTACGAACATCATTCCAAGAATAATTAGAGGAAGGACTTTTAGGAAATTTGACTCGACATCACCGAAGCCCTCATCAAGTAGAGGCTTGAGTAGTGAAAGCATATAGGTATCTGCAGCAGCATTGATCACCAGTGCGATCACCGCAACGACGAGACCCGCTTTGTACTCTCGAATATAAGTCCAAAGACGCTTAAAGGTCTGCAGCGTCGTTTCATCTTGATTTAGCGACATAATTATTGTTCGTTTTCTTCTATCTATTTATTTATTCTACTCTGCTTCGCAACATCTGCCTATACCAAGGGTCGAGGTTCTGGTTGCGAAGCGTTGAAACGGTTAATTCTCCATCAAAAAAGACAAAATTAATCTGTCCTTGTTCACCAGTTTCGTACCATTGAGCACCTTGTTCAATATATCGTTGTTTAACCGATTCACTCGGAAGCTGCCAACGAGACTGGAACTTGGTTGACGCGACAACATGGTCGGCGCGAATTAATCGGGTCAGAAATGTTGAAGAGGAAGTATTGCTGCCATGATGGGGGACACCCATCACATCGACATTGAGGTCAGAAATTGTTCTTGCGATCAAAATTTCACTGACTTTCTCAATATCACCGGTAAGCAGTATTCGTTTTATCGTTGTCTGGCCTTGAACAACACTCACTAGTACAACGCAAGAGTGTGGGTTGTACGCTCTCTCTACTTTGTTCGGTGGCCACAGTGCTTCAAATCGAATTGCTTTCCATTGCCACGTCTTACCCTGGACACAAAGCTGCTCATCCTTTGTACCGTCTGGCTTTTTTATCCATTCTGGCTGCCAACTAGCAACAAGTGCATTTTCCCCTCCTGCGTGATCATTATCGGCGTGGCTGATAATGATTCCATGGAGCTTTTTAACGCCTAGAGCCAATAGATTGGGAGTAACTACAGCCCTTGCCATCGAGAACGTCGGGGTCGCCCTTCCTGTGTCATAAAGCACGGCTTCATCGCCTTGTTTAATGGCAACAGCGAGGCCATGAGCCACATCGAAGAAATGAACACTGACTTTTTGACCACTTTGTTTTAGTGGCAACGTCACGGCAAAAGCTATTAATAATAACGCGAACCACTTCAATGAAATGCCTTGTCTCAACACCAAGACCAAAATCAAAGGTATTGCATAGAAAGCAAAATACGCTGGAGCATTAAACCAAAACCAACTGGATAAATTCAAAGCGTAGTCAAACGGCATCATAAGCCCATCGACCCACTCCCATACAAAGCGCGCTTTTTCCACAAGCACTGTCACTACAGTGACCAACAGCAATGTCGGGACGACGAGAAAACTAAACCAAGGAACAAAAACCAAGTTATAAAACGGCGACGCCATGGCGATGCCTTGAAATAAACCGACAACAATAGGAATGAATAGTAAGCAGAGCAGCACGTGAGTGTACAATACAGTACGAAGACCAAATTGATGGCACACAACAGAGTGAGTAACGATAAGTACAGCAACAGCAAGGAAAGAAAGCCAAAAACTGGCACTTGCGGCAGAAAATGGTATCAAAGTCAGTATCAGTGACGCTGTCACCAATAACGTCACCACACTCATTATTCGGGTGTGAGTAATGTAGAGTACATTAACAACAGCAAGCATGATTAAAGCTCGAACCGTTGATGTAGCAAAGCCTCCTAATGCAGCATAAAAGTATGCTAACAAGAGCCCCAACAGCAGGCTTAATATCAAACCAAAACGCACCGTTTTATGACGATATGCGACTGGCAAGCACAGCGTCATGACAAGCAAGCTAGCGCGTCCGATAAGGTAGCCTACGGTAAATATTATTCCTACGTGCAAGCCTGAAATAGCCACAAGATGAGACAGTCCGCTTTGTTTTAAGCGCAACCAATCTTTCGCCTCTAGTTTGCTTCTATCGCCGAAAATTAACGCCAAATAATAACCTTGATAGGGACTATTTTCGGTCGCTGACACAACCACTTGATGCAATGTCGCTTGCCAATTGTCCACACTGCGAACGATAAAGTGGCTGCCATTCGCCAAAATACTCTCTGCCGAAATGCGATGGGAAAAATAGTATTGCTCTTTGTCGAAACCAACCTGATTACGCACACCAATAACTGGAGCTAAGTGAACCAATGCGTGTAGCTCATCGCCCATTGATAATTCGACTGGTGTATATAATTTGACGCTAGGCTGCTCAAAGAATGACAATTTTTCTCCGTTAATAGATAAAATCGTCAACTCAACCTCATATCCACGAGTTATTTTTTTAAAATAGCTGTCAACTCGTCCTTTTATGGTAATATCTGTGCCAAATCGGTAAAGCACCTCAGACTGGTGCTTATATAGATTCCCTTGTATCAAAGCCACGGACATTGCAATAAATACCCATGCGAATACTAAGCAGCGGTTTATAAGTAGGGCTATGCTAATTAAGGATGTAGGAATCAACCAGTAGTAATGAGGCATCATTGGCCACCAAATCACACTGATCAGTGTTAAGGTGTAACCCAATGGTGCAACAATGCCTGTTAAGAGAGTCATGTTTCCCTATGCCAAGAAAGTTAATTAAACGTTTCATGCCCGATCACGAGATGATCAAACGACAAAAGGCATTGAAAGTGTTCGGCAATGTCCTCTATAACCCAAACCTATGGTGTTTAAACCGACGCTCAGCGGCAGGTGCTTTCGCCGTTGGTTTATTTATGGCTTTCGTCCCTCTGCCAAGCCAAATGATCATGGCTGCTGGACTTGCCATTATGTTTGGCGTGAACTTACCGCTGTCCGTTGCACTTGTTTGGATCAGTAATCCCGTGACCATGCCGGTACTTTTCTACTTCGCCTACAAGCTCGGAGCCTTTTGCCTAAATACACCGCCGCAGCCGTTCCATTTTGAACTGTCTTGGCAATATTTATCAGACCAAATGAGCACGATTGGGCCTCCTTTCCTTTTAGGATGTGCGATATGCGCTATCGTTTCTTCTGTTGCTGGATATTTTGGAATTCGTGGTCTTTGGCGCTATTCTGTTGTGCGCAGCTGGCAAAAACGCGCTACAAGGTAACGCGATTATTGAAGGTGCCAAAGTAGGCTTAAGAAAAACTACGAGCCTACAGACAGTTTGAAGCAACAACGTTGTCGACTGAATATGAAAAAGCCCACCATGCATAAGCATGGTGGGCTTTTCCTTTGAGTGACATTATTTAGAACTGAGAACAGTGGCAGGATTCAGCTGACTTGCTTTCGTGGCTGGGTACCAGGTTGCAATAAGGCTTAATACCGTTGCTGTTCCAGCGACTAAGGCAACATCACTCCAAACGAGCTGAGATGGGAGAAAATCAACGAAGTAAATATCACCGGATAAAAACTTATGCCCAATTAGCGACTCCAGACCTGAAATCAAAGGAGTGAGGTTCAGCGCGATGACACTGCCTAACACACCACCCACTATGCTTCCTACGACTCCTGAGAATACACCCTGCCAGGTAAATATTCGTTTTATTAAACCATCGGTGGCCCCCATCGTTCTCAATATAGCAATCTCAGAGGCGCGGTCTTTCACTGCCATCATTAAGGTTGAGACGATATTGAAACAGGCCACACCGATCACCAACACCATGACCAGATACATAATGGTCCGAACGAGTTGAATGTCTCGATATAAGAACCCGTATTTTTGCTTCCAACTGTGTAAATAAACATATTCCGTTAAGGTATTCCCGACTTCTCGAACAATCAAAGGCGCGTTGAACACGTCATCGACTTTGATAGACACACCCGTTACCTTATCACCCAACCTAGCGTATTGCTGGGCATCAGCAAGTGGGACTATGGCCAGGCTATGATCTATCTGCCCATTTAGCTCTAACAGACCTGTCACTTGAACTCGTACTCTCCTTGGGGCTTGTACTTTAGTACTATTGCCCGACGTCGGTATCATCAACGTCACATAATCGCCCACTTTGGCTCCTACTTGATCAGCAACTCCCTTCCCCAAAATGACTTGCTGCTGACCTGACTGAAATGTTTGCCATGCCGCTCCTTTGACAAAGCTCGGTAACGTCGACACCTTAGGTTCAAGTTGCGGATCGACACCACGAACTTCCACGGCTTTCAGTTGACTGCCTTTTTCTACTAAAGCGGTCAATCGAACATAAGGTGCCGCCGCTTCTACCTGTGAGTGCTCAAGCGCGGAATCCATGACATTTTGCCAATTTTTGATCGGGGCGTTGACGCCTTCAAATTCACCGTGGGCAATCACAGATAACACTCGATTCTTCAGCTCACGCTCAAAACCATTCATCGCCGACAAGCCAATGACAATCACAGCCACCCCAACGGCAATCCCTACGATGGACGAAATAGAAATAAACGACACCATTTTGTTGCGTTGTTTGGCTTTACTAAAACGTTTACCAATAAAAAACGAAAGTGACACGTTAACTCCTTGAACTAGGCGGTTTGAGCATCAAGTAGCAAACCATCTTGCATATGCATCTGCCTATCCATTTTCGCAGCTAACTCATTATCGTGAGTGACCACTAGAAAAGCAGTTCCATACTCAGTATTGAGTGTTCGCATCAAGTCATAAATTGACAAGGCCGTTGTGTGATCAAGGTTACCCGTCGGTTCATCAGCAAGTACTAGGGCCGGTTTATTGACCAAGGCTCTCGCGATTGCGACGCGTTGACGTTCACCACCCGATAGCTCGGAAGGGCGATGCTCTAAACGGTGTTTTAATCCCACTCGTTCCAATAACGCACTGGCTTCTGCCTTGGCTTGTTTCGTACCCATCCCGCCAATTAACAGCGGCATCGCGACGTTTTCTACCGCGGTAAAGTCACTGAGTAGATGATGAAACTGATAAACAAACCCTAAATGCTCGTTGCGAAGCTTAGCTTGTTGATTACTGCTAAGCGTTAACAAAGGTTTACCAAGGAAGGTGACCTCCCCTTCTGTGGCCTCATCGAGTGCCCCTAAAACATGCAACAGCGTCGATTTCCCAGAACCAGAGGAACCGATAATAGACACCAGTTCGCCTTTGGCGATCTCAAAGCTAACGCCTTTGAGAACCTCGGTATCCACCGCCCCGTCGTGATAAGTTTTTCGGATGTTTTGACAGGCGATCAATGGACTACTCATATCTTAAAGCCTCTGCTGGTTTAACGGATGACGCGCGGAAAGAAGGAAACAAGGTAGCTGCAAGACTTAACAATACAGCGCAAATAACAACAACGACAATTTGACTAGGATTAACGACGATCGGTAATTGGCCACCAAAGCTAAATAAAGCGACACCCATCATCTCAAGAATCGCATTCAGATTGTTGGCTAATAACACTCCAAGAACACCACCGACTAAGGCGCCCACAGCACCGCTGCTCGCCCCTTGAACCATAAAAATAGCGAGCACTTGGCGGTCGGTCATACCTTGGGTTTTAAGAATGGCCACTTCTGATTGTTTTTCCATCACCACCATGATCAGAGCAGAAATAATATTGAACGCCGCGACACCTATAATAAGTCCCAACATTAACCCCATCATATTCTTTTCCATTTTAACCGCTTGGAATAGTTCACCACGTTGGTCACGCCAGTCGCTCCACAACCAGCCATCTGGCAAAGGTTGCTCACTCAAACTGGATACTACAAAGGGATCGTTGAAAAACAGTCGCCAACCACTGGCTTCATCTGCGTTAAAACGCATCAATTTGGCAGCGTCTTTAAGGTGAGTCACTACCAATTGGCCATCAACATCTGAGCCAGTACTATAAAGACCCGCAACGGTAAACATTCTTTGGCTTGGAATTCGACCAAGAGGAGTATACTGACTGGCACTGGTGACCATGAGTCGCACTTTATCCCCCACACGTACATCCAACTCACGAGCAAGAGTGTGACCAAGCAATATCTGATATTTACCCGGTTGTAGTTTATCAAGGCTGCCACTCACTAGACGGTAACGAATAGGGTCGTCTGTATCAGGTTCAATACCAATCATCATCGCCGCAGATAAGCCTTGATGGCTTTGCACCACGGCTTCGCTGCGTACGATTGGAACGGCAGGCTGACTGGTCGGAAAACTATTGAGCAGCGCCGTTGGCTTATCGTTTAAGTTAACTCGACCTGATTCGTGTGAAATAACCGCTTGCGGCAAAACGCCAAGAATACGACCTTTCAGCTGCGCCTCAAATCCATTCATTACCGAGAGCACGGTAACCAGAGATAACACACCGATAGTAATTCCTGCGGTCGAAATATAGGATACAAATCGACTAAAGCGATCGCCAGAGCGACCTCTTAGGTAGCGTAATCCAATTAAAACGGGCAAAGGGTGAAACATAATAATGGCCATGGGACGAAATCTATGAGTAATGTAACCAGAAAACCCTCTGGGTTGTAGCCCCGATTGTAAAATTCCTTTTAAATTACGTACTTTTGACCATTCATTCTGTCATTTTCTTGATAACTCAGACATACATGGAGATAATTAATTCAAGTTGATTAGGAAAAATGTATGCAGCAGAACGAATTCTTTACCGTCACTGGACCTTTGAAAGTCAATATCGCTCCCTTAAGGCTTGGTAGTACTTTGCCCGACCTAGATCAGTACATTGCCGAGATTCCAGCGCCGTTTATTGCTTCAAGTGAGTTTAGTTTACTCGACCAACAAAACGACGCTGCCAAACACGAATTGAATCAACACAATCTCAAGCATGTTGCAGAATTAATTGAACAGCAAAACGGCAAACTCAATTTGCTGCTGAACTACATTATTTCTCAACAAGATGACCCTGCACAGCGCCATATCACGCAAAGTTTTGGTGCAGGACAGCTATCCTATCTAACATCTGAAGCACTTCAGATTGGTCAATTTGCTAAAGTAAAGCTCTTCCTAGACCATCCTCCTGCCGGTATTTTTTGTTACGCGGAGGTAACCAATCTCCAAACCACTGATGCCGGCCAATTGGTTACAATGAACTTTGTACGTATTTTGGAAGAACACCAAGATTTGCTGATTAAAGCGGCTTTATACCAACAACAGAAACTGCTTAGACAGCGCTCGCTAAACAGAGGCAAACAATAAATATTATGAGTAATTGTCAACTACTTCCTCTTAATACTCCAAGTGGTGCGGGAGATAGAAAATTTCTCGGTAACCTAATTGGAGGAGCGTTAGCGCTCGCCATCAGTGAGCACGCTAACGCCCACAGTGACCATACCTTATTGGTAGTGCCTGATCCGCAACTGGCTCTTAAACTTCAAGGTGAGCTTGAACAGTTTTTCCCTGGAGACATTGCTTTGTTTCCCGATTGGGAAACACTGCCATATGATAACTTTTCGCCGCATCAGGATATCATCTCGGATCGCATCGCCAGACTGTACGCGTTACCTCAACAGTCCAAAGGCATCACTATCGTTCCTGTCAGCACGTTATTGCAAAGGCAGAGCCCCCGCGACTTTTTGATGCAACATACCTTGATGGTGAAAACTGGCGATCTGTTTTCGTTAGATAAGCTTCGTTTGCAGCTAGAAAACTCCGGTTATCGTCACGTGGATCAAGTTTTTGGTCCCGGAGAATACGCAAGTCGGGGATCTATCCTCGATCTTTATCCAATGGGGAGCTCAGCCCCCTATCGCATCGACTTTTTCGATGACGAAATCGACACTATTCGCACCTTTGATCCAGAGAACCAACGTTCCATCGAAGACATAAGTGAAATTCGGCTGCTTCCTGCTCACGAATTTCCGACGACAAAAGAAGCAATCGAAGAGTTTCGTGTCCGCTGGAGACAGCAATTTGAGGCACGTCGCGAACCTGAATCCGTGTATATGCAAGTCACAAAAGGGACTTGGCCTGCAGGTATTGAATATTGGCAGCCTTTATTTTTTGAGCACACTGAAACACTTTTTGATTATATCAGCCCAGATTCACAAATTATTGCTGTCGGTGATATAGAGTCCGCTGTTGATACCTTCTTATCGGATGTTGATACTCGCTACGAACAACGACGAGTGGATCCTTTACGTCCATTGCTTGAACCCAACGCGCTGTGGTTACAAAAGGATGAGTTCTTCTCTCAATTAAAAGCCTACCCTCAGCTGCATTGCTCCATTGACACTATTGATGAAAAAGCAGGCCGGGTTAATGTCCCTGTAGAAGCGCTGCCTGATTTAGCGGTGCAACATCAGCTAAAAGAACCGATGGCACAAATTCGCCAGTTCACCGAGCAATTTCCCGGCAAGGTGATTTTTTCCGTGGAGTCGGAGGGTCGCAGGGAAGCCTTACTTGAATTACTGCATCGCATAAAACTAAGACCTCAAGAAAAAGAACACTTCATTGATGCACTGAAAAGTGACGAAAAGTTCACTTTAGTCATTGGCCAATGTGAACACGGTTTCGCCTATCAACAACAATTTGCTTTGATCTGCGAGAGCGACATGCTGGGCGATCGCGTCATCCAAAGGCGCAAGAAAGAGAAACGCTCAATCAATAGTGACACCGTCATACGCAACCTTGCAGAACTTAAGCCGGGACAACCCGTCGTACATATCGACCACGGTATTGGACGCTACGTTGGCTTGCAGACGCTAGAAGCTGGCGGCATGATGACAGAATACGTCACACTCGAGTACCAAAACGACGCTAAGTTGTATGTTCCTGTTGCTTCTTTGAATTTAATTGGGCGTTATTCCGGAGGTGCAGACGAGTCAGCACCACTCAATAAATTAGGTAGTGAATCCTGGGCGAAAGCACGTAGAAAAGCGGCAGAAAAAGTGCGTGATGTCGCAGCTGAACTACTCGATGTGTACGCGAAACGCGAACTAAAACCAGGATTTAAGTTCAGTTTAGATCGTGACCAATACGCTACGTTTAAAGCCGGTTTCCCATTTGAGGAAACGGACGATCAAGCCCAAGCTATCAACGCTGTCATGTCTGATATGTGCCAGCCAAAAGCCATGGATCGTCTAGTCTGTGGTGATGTGGGTTTTGGTAAAACCGAAGTGGCAATGCGCGCCGCTTTCGTAGCAACTGATAACGGTAAACAAGTCGCGGTATTGGTACCAACTACGCTACTTGCACAGCAACACTTTGAGAACTTCCGTGATCGATTTGCCAACTTGCCGATCCGTGTTGAAGTTTTATCACGATTTAAATCAGCGAAAGAACAAAAAATCATCTTACAAGATGTCGCAGAGGGTAAAGTCGATATCGTCGTCGGTACGCACAAATTGCTCTCTAGTGACATTCGGTTTAAAGATCTTGGCTTGCTCATTGTTGATGAAGAGCATCGATTTGGGGTGAGGCAGAAAGAGAAAGTGAAAGCAATGCGCGCCGATGTCGATATTCTGACATTGACGGCCACACCTATTCCACGAACGCTCAACATGGCCATGAGTGGCATGCGTGATCTTTCCATCATTGCGACACCACCAGCAAGACGCCTTGCTATTAAGACCTTTGTCCGCCAGAGCGAAGACAGTGTCATACGAGAAGCGATACTGCGTGAAATCATGCGTGGTGGGCAAGTCTATTTCCTTCACAATCAAGTGGAAACTATTGAGAAGGTAGCAGCAGATTTAGAAAAGCTGGCACCCGAAGCGCGCGTGACCGTTGCACATGGTCAGATGCGTGAGCGTGAGCTTGAGCGCGTTATGAATGATTTCTACCATCAGCGTTTTAATTTACTGGTCTGTACGACCATCATTGAAACCGGTATTGACGTTCCAACGGCCAACACCATCATCATGGATCGCGCCGATAACCTTGGTTTAGCGCAGCTTCACCAACTACGTGGACGAGTAGGTCGTTCACACCATCAAGCCTACGCTTATCTGTTAACACCGCATCCTAAAGCGATGACCAAAGATGCAGTGAAAAGACTCGATGCTATCGCTTCATTAGAAGATCTTGGCGCGGGCTTTACCCTGGCAACTCATGATCTAGAAATTCGTGGTGCCGGTGAGCTTTTGGGCGACGAGCAAAGTGGTCAAATCCAATCCGTTGGTTTCTCTCTATATATGGAAATGTTAGAGCAAGCGGTGGAAGCACTCAAAGAAGGTAAGGAGCCTTCTTTGGATGATCTGCTACGAGAACAAACCGAGGTCGAATTGCGCATCCCTGCTTTGCTTCCAGATGACTATATTCCGGACATCAATACTCGCCTATCCATGTACAAGCGAATCGCGAGCGTCGCAGATAATGAAGAACTCGATGAGCTTAAAGTGGAACTGATAGATAGATTTGGCTTGTTGCCTGATGCAGCCAAGCACCTGCTTGCTGTCTCTCAGATGAAACTTCGTGGCAGAGCACTCAAGGTCAAAAAAGTAGAAGCTCATGACAAAGGTGGCTATATTGAATTTTATCCGGATGCTGACATTAACCCAGCCTTCTTGGTTAAACTACTTCAAGCACAGCCAACTAAGTTTGCAATGGAAGGGCCAACGAAATTCAAGTTTATGGAGGCTTTAACTGATAGGCGTCAACGTCTAAGTTACCTCAATAACATGCTTGACGAGTTTGAAGCCAATCGACTTCCGAACTCATAGGCGCTGAAAGCTGTAACGATTTTTCACAATGAAATGTTTCAGCAACGTCCTGTATTACTTGATATAATGGGATTGCACTCAATGATAGTGGCAATCAATGGAGAAACAATGAAAAAACTGATCCCACTGCTACTCCTATTGGTCTCTATGCCAAGTCTGGCACAAAGACAATTTGATATAGAAGTGATCGTTTTCAAACGTGCGGTAAACCCTGAAAAGGTAAACGAGTCTTGGCCAAACAGCATGCCACAAATAGACTTTAGTCGCGCAGGTTCAATGAACGATGCCAGTTATCGTGCGTCGAAAGGCGTTCAAATGCTGCCATACTCTTCATACCAATTAAATGATGAAGCCGCTAAGCTAAAGAATCACGCTGGCTATACGGTTTTGCTTCATAAGGCTTGGCGTCAAGGTGATAACGGTAGAGGTTCTGCGCCAATTTTCTATATTCGCGCAGGTAAAGATTACTCTGGTAGCTTCAATGCCGATGGTACCGAAAAAGGCAGCACTAGTAATGTGACGAGCCCCGTTGATGGTGTCACCGAAATCGCTATCGATAAGCCTTTGTACGAATTAGTCGGCAAATTACAAATATATGTTCAACATTATCTGTATGCAGAAGCTCAGCTTGATTTGCGCTCACCAAGTACAAAAGAAGTGATTGTCGCTGACTCGGTCACGACACAAGCGCCGATATCAACGACTGAGGACATAACGACTGAAGTAACAACCGATGACAGTAACGTGATCGCAGGTAACTTGCAGTCCATCGAACCACAACGCGAGGTACAAACGTTTCTTAAGGATTATCGCTTTGACCAGAAACGTCGTATGAGAAGTAGCGAGACTCACTACCTTGATCATCCGTTAATGGGAATGATCATCCAAGTACGAAGAGTACCAAACTAATATAACAAGGGCCTAAAATATGGCCCTTTTTCAATTTAACCTCCCTTCCAAGGCATTATGAATACGCATTACACCATCTATACCAAAAGATTATGCCTTCGATTACTTGAACTCAATGACGCTGAGCAACTCGCTACGACCATTCAAACCTCTCCTTCACTGCATCAATGGGTCGATTGGTGCCACAAAGACTTTACTCATAATGAAGCAATGGAATTTATCAGCGCGACACGAGTTAACTGGGTGAAAGCCATCGCTTTTGGTTTTGCCCTCTTTGACCGCCAGGATGACCAGTTTCTGGGGATGGTGGCGTTAAACGAGTTCTATCACACCTTCAATATGGGAAGTATTGGATATTGGCTAAAAGACAGTGCGCAGCAACAGGGGTACGCACATGAAGCGCTAGATGCCTTGATCGAGTTTAGCTTTACCCACTTACTGCTCACTCGGTTGGAGATAGTTTGTGATCCGGATAATATCCCAAGCCACCAACTTGCGCAGCGAGTTGGTGCAACCTATGAATGTGTGGCACAAAATCGCTTTGTTTTTGAGGGTAAACCAAAGGCGGGATGGGTGTATTCTCTGGTGCCCCCTCGACCGTCATAGCAGACCGAGAATAAAAAAGAGGCGCTTTCCAGCGCCTCTTGTTGGGGTATCAATGCAATTTTAGATTTGGTCTTAATACGCGGTTAATACGACCTACCAACATCATCAATCCAGTCTTCACCATACCGTGAAGCGCCACTTGGTGCATTCGATACAGGGAGATATAAACGACGCGAGCAATTCGCCCTTCCACCATCATCGAGCCTTTAGTTAAGTTACCCATTAAGCTTCCCACCGTTGAGAAACGACTCAATGATACTAACGAACCATGATCGTTATACACGTATGGTTTGAGCTCGCGGTCTGTTAACTTGGCGACAATATTGCTAAAGGCACGGCTCGCCATTTGGTGTGCAGCTTGAGCACGTGGCGGAACAAACTGACCATCTGCCTGTGTGCACTGAGCAAGATCACCGATAACAAAAATATCGTCATCACGTGTGGTTTGCAGGGTGTCTTTCACCACTAATTGGTTAATGCGGTTCGTTTCCAGTCCGGCAATATCTTTCATAAAATCTGGTGCTTTGATGCCTGCAGCCCAAACCATAATTTGCGCAGGAATCTTTTCGCCATCTTTGGTCGTTAAACCGTCTTTTTCGGCTTGAGTCACCATAGTAGAGGTACGAACTGTGACACCTAGTTTAGTCAACTCAGAGTGCGCTGCACTTGAAATTCTCGGTGGTAGTGCCGGTAGAATTCGCTCGCCTGCTTCAATCAAGTTCACGTTAAGCTTACTCGAATCAAGATCACCAAAACCATAAGTGCGAAGCTCTTTAACGGCATTGTGTAACTCGGCAGACAATTCTACGCCTGTTGCACCAGCACCAACGATAGCGATGTCCACTGTACCGTGACCATTTTTCGCGTGTAACTTCAAAAACTCGTTGTTCATTTCCGTGCGGAAACGGTGAGCCTGTTCTGGACTATCTAGGAAAATACAGTTTTCACGTACACCTGGGGTGTTGAAGTCATTAGACGTAGAGCCAATCGCAAGCACAAGGATATCGTAAGCAATATCACGACTCGGCATCAGTAGCTCATTATGTTCGTCTCGTAGCTCACCAAGCGTAATGGTCTTGTTCTCACGATTAATCTCCTTAAGACTGCCCATTTGGAAGTCAAAATGATGATTTTTCGCATGCGCACGATAACTCAGCGCATCCACGCCTTCATCCAATGAGCCTGTCGCTACTTCGTGTAAAAGCGGCTTCCATAGGTGGCTTGCTTTACGATCCACAAGCGTAATATTGGCGCGCCCTTTACGTCCGAGCGTTCGGCCTAATTTGGTCGCAAGCTCAAGTCCGCCTGCGCCACCACCAACAACGACAATATTCGTCACAATGGCTCTCCTCAAAAGTGAAATTTGAAAGTGATAAAACGGGGGTGCATTCTGACCAAGATCAAAATGCTAAAAATTCGGTCAGTAAACGCAGGTCGGCCAACCATTGACTGTCTCTGCGCGGTACGATCCAGTTTCACTTTAAAACTCGTTCAAAATCGCTTTTGTTTGAACATCTTAGGGCAAGTTCTCTTCTTGCTCTCAACTTTTTTTGATATTTATCAAATAATGTGGAACCGTTTTATTATATAGAGCAAATAAATGACCGCAACTATTCAATGGAATTATTTTTGTTAAGTGAATTAAATGGCCATTTGTTAATCGATAGTTCCATCACTAAAAACGGCTCCTCAAGGGAGCCGTATTTAACTTCATAATATCAAGGTCAATAACTAGGGCGTTACCGTAACTAACGCATCACCTGTGACATTTTCAAATGATGCAGTGATGGTAGCGGTACCTGCCGAAATACCACTTACATATTGCTTGAAAGGGTATGCAACATTCATGTCTGAGCTGCTCCAAGAGACATATTTGGCGTAGTTCTCAACACGACCATCAGAGAAAGTGACATTAACAGTTACCTCAACAGTATCACCAGTAGCAACCGTGATATTTTGTGGCACAATTTCTACCTTTGTTGTTGTGGCAGCGTAGGTTTGCGTTTCAACAAAATCTGTCATGCCTTGGTATGACATCGTAATCCTCGCGCGCTCTCCTTCATAGACACCTTGCGCCAAGCCCGCCTTGGCATTTCCGGATTCAATCGTCGCGGCAGTGGTATCGCTGCTCGACCATTCAGCATCTAAGGTAACATCTTTACTCGACCCACCTTGATAGTATGCAATAGCATGGTATTGGAATGGTGTTCCCGAATAGAGGATATCCTGTCTTGGTTCTATTGCGACTTGTGCTAGAACTAGAGGAGCAACCGTGGTAGTTACCTCATCCTCAACCCCATCAAACTCAGCTTTGATCTGCGCGCTGCCTGCGGATAACGCTTCACCACTACCTCCTAACTCCCCTGTGGTGACCACTTGAATCACAGTAGGGTCACTAGAAGACCACGTCGCTTTTGAAGTTACATCTTCATCAGGCAAGCCTTGATGATATTTAGCAATCGCCTTATATCGTCCTACAGTCCCTTCTGGTACTGTCTCATTATCCGGTGTAACAACCAACTGCCTCACGTATGTATCAACAACGGTGACCTGTCCAGCACCTTCAATATTTTGATAAATTGCGTACACCAAACTCCCACCAGCAGACTTGCCCTCAATCAAACCTGTTGTGTTGACAGCAAGCTTGTCTCTGTTTTGAACTCGCCAATCACTAAGCGTAGTTACATCTTTGTAAGAGATTTTATTAGTATTGACGTCTTTATACACCGCATAGGCAGTAAGTTGCTTAGTGTCTCCTACTTTGACCATGGAATCAGCAGGTTCAACGTCCACACCCAGATAGGTCAGACTGCCGACCACCACTTCTGCGTTTGCCGTTTTACCATAATAATTTGCAATAACCGACGTTTGTCCAGAGCTTAAACCTGTGACTAATCCTTCTCTAAAACGAGCGTTATCCACATGGGCAACCACATCATCAGCAATCGTCCAAGTAGCCCCTGTCGTCACATCCGTCACGGTTTTGTCTGAAAATACCGCTGTTGCTTTATATTGCTGTAGATCTTGAATGTTAATAGTAGCGGTGGCGGGCGTAACCTGTAACTCAATTAAAATTGGCTCTGTAACTATCAACGATGTCGACGCAGTAATTGACTCAAAAGTCACGCTGATTTGAGTCTCCCCCGTATAAACGGTTGAAGCCAAACCATTGGCACTAATTGTCGCCACCGTCGTCATACTGCTTTGCCAACTCGACTCTGAAGTTACGGTCTTACTAGTACCATCTGAATAGCGAGCGTGGGCCTCATATTGTACCTCTAAACCCAGCGGTACGGTCTCATTTTGAGGGCTAATGGTAAGTTCAACCAAGCTTGGGGCAACAACGGTGACACTAGAAGTATCACTCATGCCAGAGTAGGTAGCAGTGATCACTGCATTACCAACACTCAAGGCACTACCTACCCCCGCGTTAGCCAAGCTGTTATCAACATTGACTACGATTGAATCGGAGCTGCTCCAATTAGCGCTGGATGTGACATCAACACTGCTTCCATCACTATAGACAGCCGTTGCTTCAAACTGCCCATTTGTGCCTGTTGGTACTGTAACGGTATTTGGCGTTACTTCTAGGTGATCAAGCACCGCTGCAGTAACCGTTAAACTTGCTTCACCATTAAGGCCCAAATACTGAGCGCTGATTGTCGTTTGACCTGCAACAAACGTCGTCGCATTCGCCGAAGCATCTATAGAAGCAACATCGTTATCCGAGCTTTGCCAAACTGACAGCAAGGTGACATCTTGCAAGGTTCCATCTGTGTAGAGCGCATCCGCATGATACGGTAAGTTTAATCCAAGAGGAACTTTAGTAATGGCCGGGGACACAATCAACTTAACTGCCGTTGCGGCTGTTACAGTTAACGTTGCCTGACTTTGCTGACCCGCATAACGCGCCGAAATAACAACACTTCCCGGATCAACCCCCGTCGCTTTTCCCCCTGTTGTTCCTGTAGAAGAAATAGTAGCAATATTGATATCCGAAGAAGTCCAGGTTGCGATCTCAGTCACCACTTTACTTGTCCCATCCGAGTATAACGCAGTCGCTTGATAGTACTGACTCTGACCATCGGCAATAGTGGCGCTAGCGGGCGTCACTTGCAGGCCTGTTACTACCGCTTGAGTGACAGAAAGGTTCGCGGTATCACACTCCCCCAAATAGCATCCGCTGATCTGGCTAGCTCCTTGCTGCTCTCCATATGCCACGCCAAAGGCGTTAATAGTCGCAATATCAGTATTGTTGGATTGCCAACTACTCAAAATGCTGACATCTCGTTTGCTTCCATCTGAATACTGAGCGGTAAGAACATAACTTTGTGTTGTTCCTTTTGGAATCGTTGCATTAGCAGGTGATATGGATACCGACGTTAGCGTTGCGCTACTTACCGTGATCATGCTGCTCTGTTCCATACCGCCAAATTTTGCCGTGACATCCGCTTGGCCCTGAACTAAACCATGTACCGTTCCGGCGCTTATATTACCGGTTTCAACTTGTACTAAACTCTGGTCCATTGATGTCCAAACCGATTGCAGAGTCACATCATTCGATGACCCATCACTATACACTGCAACAGCTTGAAGCGTAGTTTGATGCCCTGCTGGTATAGTCACCTTGTTTGGAGAGACCACCAGCTCTGTTAGCTGAGCTTGAGTCACATTCAATAAAGCACCTGCTTGTTGGCTGGCATAAGTAGCTGTCACTGTGACATCACCACTTTGGTAACTATCTGCCAGTCCTTTTTGATTAATAGACGCCACACTGTTGTTGGATGATTGCCAACTTGCTAGCTCAGTTACCTCTCGACTTGTCCCATCACTAAATAAAGCGAAAGCCTGATACTGCTGAATATTACCCGCAGCTACGCTGGATTTTGCTGGTGTCACCACCAAATCGGTAACGGAGAGCTGAGTCACGGTCGCTGCTGTACTATCGGAAATGGTATTACTCATTTTTGAGAATGATGCGATGCCTTGATAGCTTGCGGTGATTTGGGTTGTGCCGATCTCGTTCGCCGTCGCCAAGCCGCCATCTGTGCCATTCGCTACAATTGAAACTGCTCTACCATTTGACGAATTCCATGTAGCTAATTGCGTTACGTCTTCACTATGACCGTCTGAATAATACGCGGTCGCAGTGTATTTACCTGTTGTACCCACAGGCTTCGCCAGATTTTTTGGGGTGACCTGTAAACTCGATATAACCGCATTAGTAACGGTCAAATCCGTTTGTACCGACTTACCTTGATAGCTAAAACTGATCTGAGTCGTGCCTTGAGATAATGTGGCGGCATTACCGCTTTGCGAACCTATCGTTGCGACATTAGTCGTGCCACTTTGCCAGTTACCGAATTTAGTAACGTCTTGTTGGCTTGCATCAGAGAAGAGCGCTATGGCTTGATACTGAACAGCGATACCTGCTGGAACCGTCTTGTTAACAGGAGAGATAGACAACGAATCCAAAACAGCAGCAGTAACCGTTAGTTCCGATGAAGCTTGGTAGGTTTGATACTGAGCGTTGACCGTCGTAATTCCGATTTGCTTTCCGCCAACAAGTCCACCTTGTGTGCCATCAGCGACAATCGTCGCAATAGAGGAATCGATAATACTCCACTGTGACAACGCTGAAATATCTTGAACGCTGCCATCAGAATAATTCGCTATTGCTTGAAACTGATACTGTGTCCCATTCGCTATCGCCTTGACCGGTGGCACAACAGCGATACTGGTAATATAAGGTGCACACGGATTATCTGGCCCGCCGCATTCACTGGTTGGAAAGCCACTATTATCTCCATTACATGCCGCCAAAAAGAATGTCATCCATAACACACATAAGCGATAAAATGTTTTTGTCATCTGCATGAGTCACTCTTTAGTTTTGATTAGCGCTGGACGGGATCGTCATTTCTTCCATATGAACGGTCACTCTTCGATTCATATGACGATGTTCCGTCGTGTCATTAGGAACGAGAGGAGAGTCTTCTCCATAGCCAGCAACCTTTAGCTGCTCCGTACTTACACCCGCATGTTTTAGGTACTCATAAACCGCATTTGCTCGACGCTCGGACAAGCTTTGGTTGTACTCATTCGGTCCAGTAGAATCGGTGTAACCATATACGGTTGCACGAGTTTCAGGATAGCGAGTTAATCGATAGACAATAGGGTTAAGCGCCTCAACATTCTCAATTTTCTCGGAGTCAAATGCGAAGAGAACCGAAGAATGCAGCTCTGGCAAGCGCGTTGTTATTATTGGAGTAACTGGTTTGGGATCGGTTTGAGTCTCTGGATTGGAATCTTCTGCCGAGCTAAATCGATACACAATACCTAAAGTAGCCAGATGCCCGTTACTGCCGCCAAGTTTGTCGCTGCCAAGCGCATCGACATATTGGTACTCTACTCTGCCCGCCCAATGATTTGAGAAGTGGTATTCCAAGCCGACGCCAGCTGTTGGAGCCCAACCGTCATCTGTTAGAGTTCTGGTTGGTCCGCTATTCTTACCTTGCCAGTAGAGCATGCCCGCTTTTGCAAACGCGTCCAAATTATTGGTCACCAGGATGCGACCTACCACTGACATTTCTATACCAGACATAGAGCCCGTATATTGGTTGACTTTACCACTTTCTGGATACATAGCCTTCGCTTCACCGAAATCGAGATAGCCTAATTCCAGTCCCCAGTGCTGCCAAACCTGATAGCCAACAAATCCCCCAAACGCAACATCAGTTCCATCACAATCTACCGCCCAATCTTCACAGGCATTTTGGTATTTCATTGCACCTAGTTTTCCTCCTAGGTACCAATGTGATGAAAAAGCGTCACTGTCAGCCAACGTTTCATCGGCGAGGGCGTTAAAGCTGAGCGATAGAACTATCGCTAAACTGAGTACTTTATGAGTAGAAACCACTGCTTCCTCCGTTTTCGTCTAATACGAGCGTAAGGCAGGCTACTGAAGTATGTGAAATTGACCTTGTATAAGTAACCAACCTAATTTAATTAGGTGTAACATATAAAATCTTAATCATATGTGACAGTTGTTACAGCAATGGACAAAAAAAAGCAGCAAATTACGCTGCTTTTGTAAAAATTAGCACACGCCACTCGGACGTTTCTTACATTACGATTCTTTAAACGCCTTCATTGTTTGAAGGTGCTGAGAGATCTTCTTGAATTTATGAGTTTGAGTTTCATCCCACACTACATCGTAATAATCTTTGAGGGCGTCCGCCGTTTTTTGATTGTCATGAATTTCGTCTTCTTTGGACAAAATGACCATACAACGACCCGCATTTTTACTACGGAACTTTTCAACACACTTAGTGGCAATGTCTTCATATTCTTCTGGGCGATCAATACGACCTTGCATGTTTACTTCAGGATGTAAATTAGGGTTGAAGATAACTTGCTTAATGCCACACAAAAAGCCGATGCGCTCTGACCAGTAGCCTCCCAGACCAACACCACAAATGATCGGCGCTTCGTCCTTCGACTCTTGAACCAGCTTGTTCACTTCTTTAAGAAGGTGCTGCATATCATGCTTAGGGTGAAGTGTGCTGTAGTTGACGAAACGAACATCTTCGTCAATGAATTGCAACTGAAGCACTTTTTCATGGTTGCCTGGGCTTGTTGAATCGAAGCCGTGAAGATAAATAATCATAGTACCTCTCAATCCGTCCTTATTGGTACGCTTTCGTTAAATCTACCACGAAAGCCCTAGTTTCATAGGGGGTAAGATGATTTTTCAGAAAAGATAACGTTAAACAGTGATCCCCTCAACATAATCGCAGATAAATCGTCTCAGCTTCGGCTAAAAAACCATCGTCCTGCCACACCTGTGCTGCAAGTAAATACCAGAGCATAGCCATCATCTGCGATTGCCGCTGCCAGATTTTTACATCCTGTTGCCAAGATTTACTATCTATCTTAGGCTGATGCTGTTTGTAGAGTTCAATCCCTGTGACAACATCCAATTGCAGCATATCTAAGGTCATTGTTAAGTCCAGCACTGGACTTGCAATAGCAGCATATTCCCAATCAATTACCGCAAGGCCCGTTTCATTCTGCACTAAGTTATGAAGGCCAAAATCAAAATGACAAAGCGCTTGTTGCGCACAGCTTAATTTTGGTAGCGTTCGAAGGCTTTCGTAGATTAGACGAAAGCGCCGCTTTAGAACAGAATCGTCAAGCTGAGACCAGTAATGATCCACTTTGGCTTGGTAATCAAAACGTCGCACCTGACCGATAGGTTGAATGGTATGAATGTTCGCAAGAAGGGCGATGACCTTTGAATGGTCGTCTATATGACTAACAGGAACACCACTGCACCAACTGAGCACGATGCCTAGTGGGCCGCGAGCAATGACTTTGTTAGTAGGGAGGTGTCCGGCAACCGAGTTCAAAACTTCAGCTTCATTGTCACGACTAATATCAAATGACTGACATAGCGATGAATTCGCGCGCCAAATCACCCATCCATAAGATGAGGTCAATACACGCCATGCGCGATTTGTCAGGCCGCCAGATAACGGAAGTGCCCCTAAGGGCACTTCGTTTACCAAGGAAGATAGTCCAGCTAAATCCGGTGATTGCTGGACCGCATCAATCCAATTAAGCATTGAGCGCTTGTTATAGACCTAGTACTGAACGAGACTCTTGCTTACGAATTTCAGTTTCGTCAGCCCACTCAATCAGACCCGTTTCTAGATCCATAAGACGCATAGTCATTTTGTAGTATACGTCTTTATCGCTGCCCGCTTCTTTAACGATACTACTTAGGTTACCGTAAAGCATGTATTGCGCACCAACCATTTTACCGAATTGGATAGCTGTGCTTTGGTTCACTAGCTCATCATTGTTTTGGAAGTTAAGCTGTTCGCGTACAGACTCAACACGATCCATATCTACGAAACGGAACTTGCCAGAGTTCAGCATTTTAGTACTGATGCTGTCCGTGATGGACTCGGTATCAATGTGCTCCGTTGTTTTGTTCTTGATACGTTCAACAAATACAATTGGGCGGCTGTCGCGCGTGATTGCCGCAACTGAGCCTGACATCAGCATGCTATCAACCATATCACCAGCGATCTTCTGTAGGTCAGTCGAACCGAAATCGATAGTTGTCGTTTCAGTAGCTTGCGCGTCGCCGTAACTTACTTTATTTGAACAGCCACCGAGAATGACAGCCAAACCCAACAAAGCAATAATACTTTTTTTCATTTTGTTTCCTTAGTGTTACTTACTTTCCAACGGGTGGAAATTACTCATCCGCTCCGCGCAATTGCACACGGAATTCTTTACCATTCGGGTTTACAGACACCTCAGACAGGGTAACAGTTTCATCACCGCGTAAGATGGCTCTTTTCCAAGGGGCCTGTTTGGTATTTACTTCAAGTCCTTGCGCATCATACCAATAGAAACGGTATTGAATAATTTGATCAGTCGATGTGGTATTCGACAAGCGAACTACCGCTCTTGCGTGACCATTGGTATCAATAGTTGAAATGTCATCAATAGAGAACTTCTTACCCATTTGTGCATCACCATAGAGCACTGCCTGAGTTTGGCCTTCAATCTTAATTCCTGACGTTTTATTGGAAGCACAGCCGAATAGCGCCAACAACACGCCAATACTCACTACCCATCTTTTCATTACATTCTTCCTAATTGTTTATGCCAAATAGTGGCATTTCCACCTTGACGCGATACCCAAACCAAGGTGGTTTGTCTGTCTCTCACATCAAAAGTATAGTCTTGTCCATCCAATGTTAGCGTGTGACTACCTGCTTTAACGATCTGACTCGCTCCGTTAACCACACCCGGTAGCGTTTGCCAACTTCTAGTATCTGGCTGTTCGGTCAATGTATTCCAAACGTTAAAGATAAGGTTACCCACATCGTCATCTTTCGCCGTACTCTTCCGAATTTGGTCTTTCGCATACACTCTCAGCGCTTGGCGCAATAGAATAGTCGGCATATTTTCAGTCAATTGTTGCTGCGCCATCAAATTGGTATCGACTAATTCACTCGACTTAAATGCTTTTCCATCTAACACCATACGAGAAAACTTCGGTGCCACCGCTGGTACATAATACGGCAACGCGACAGTGTATAGCGCAGTGTTGCCCTGACTGTCATAAACAGGCAAAGTTAGGTTCCAGGACTGCATCGCATTTACAACCCCTTGCTCCTCAAGCACGATAATACGGCCCTCGCCCGCTTTGACATTCGGCCTATCCCCATACTGCTTTTTCAGTTTAGCAAGGTCTTGATTTCGACTGGAGCGTTTAGCCACTCGAATCACCGCATCAACAACGGCGTCGTTATCAGGGGCAACAGCCAATGCTCGTGTGTAATCTATGTACGCACCGTTCAAATCGTTTGATGCTTCATACATTAGACCTGACAAAAATAGCAAATAGCCGTTTTGAATCGCTTTAAGTTTGTTGCCAGCATCAGGATAACGAGACAATACTGAGCCTAAATTGGGAGATAGTCCCTTCTGTTTCATCTCCGCTTCCGCAGAGCGCAGGTCTTTCTCTCTAGCCTCGCGCGCTCGCTGCTGAACTTGGTTTGCGCGTCGCACCTCAACCAGAGCACCTTCCAAATCGTTTTTTTGAATGTAGTTGAGCCCCAAGTAAAGGTGTAAATAACCCAGTTCGTAATCCGGTGGCACATACGCAGTAATATTGTCATTGACGGCTAACGCACCGACACTCGTCGCCGTATCCGTAATAGATATCAGCGCTTTGTCTTGCTGCACTCTCACCGCTTTATCACTCAATTCGAATGCTGACTTACTTTGTGGGTAGGCTTGGTTCAGGAATTCAACTCGACCACGCTCAAAATTATCAAGGATGTCACCTGCGACGATAGTCTCAGGTGAAGGAAGTGCAGCTTGCGCTTTTTCATATTGACCTGCTTTCACCGCTTGATACACCACCGTATTTTGCTGGGTATAATGACTGAACAGGTTCCCTGCACTTAACCCTGCGCAAGCAGTAAGTGAAGCGGTAAGTATGACGATAAAGGCGTGTTTAACGCTACGTATTAACATAGTTTTTTGAAGAGAATGGGTACCAAAGGTGAGGCCTTGACAGTCTTAAAGACACTAAGTTGCCAAAGCCACTTAAAATTAGCTCATCAATAATGGGCCTAAAGGACGACCACCAACTAGGTGCATGTGAATATGGTACACCTCTTGACCACCATGTGAGTTGCAGTTAACGATCAGGCGATAGCCGTCTTCTGCAATACCTTCATCGTGCGCAATTTTTCTCGCAACAGTGAACATACGGCCCATCATCGCTTCATCGTCTGCTTCGACTTCGTTAACGGTTGGAATTAGTTTGTTTGGAATGATCAGCACGTGACTCGGAGCACGTGGATTGATGTCGCGAAACGCTGTGACAAGATCATCTTGGTACAACACATCGGCGGGGATTTCTTTACGAATAATTTTGCTAAAAATGGTTTCTTCAGCCATGAAGTTCTCCAATTACCAAACCAATTATACTGACACCAAATCGTCAGCACATACTTACTTTAGAAGTATGCACTAAGGTCTATAGAATCACAATTTAAAGCAAAGCCAACATAGCTCATTGTTTTCGCTCTTGTTCAATTCTCAACCTATTTTCGCAAGAAGTCTTTTTTTGAGACAACAAATCCCTTTAAAACCTTTGGTTTTATTACATTTTTGCCGAGTGCGTCATAAAACGTAGCGCTGCAAGTCATATATATTTCAGTTTTTGTTATTTGTAACGATAAAGAGACAAAAGCGCCAAACTTCAATACTGACCTGACGCAAGTGTTAGCGGATAGTGCAAGGTTTAGTGTAAAGCGTCCAGTTAAATTTTGTATGATTTTTGTATAGCTACAACGCTACTAGGGAGAGAAATATATGCAGGGTTCCGTTATACGGAGGATGTACGCTGGGTTTACACTCATCGTGATTCTTTTTGTTATTACCATCATGATTATGCTCAGTGGCATGAATCAAATTCATCAGTATTTTGGGTCTGTTTCTAACTCTTCCCTCCCCTTGGTCTCACTCTCGAACCAAACCAGCGTTCAGTTATTGTCAGCTGACAAATCTTTCAAAGACTTTCTTACCACCCAAAACGAAGAAAGAATGACCGTGCGTCGTGATGAGTTTTCTGCCTCTATGGAACAATTTGGTCATGACTTAGAGAAATTGGCCAGCGCCAGTAAGGGCTTCCCAGAATTAGAGAATCGAATTAATCAACTGAGAGAGGTTCAACAGCGCTACCGCTCGGAAGCTCAAGAGGCAATGGATAACTACCAATCCATGTTGGCTGCGCAAGAGCAAGTACAACTCTCTACCCGCCGATTCCAAAAGCTCCATTCTGATCTATCTGTTGGTATGAAAGAGTACGTGGATGATACCTCAAGCGTTTCAGTCAAAGTGATGGCGAAAAGCTATTTTATCAAACTGAAAGATGCCGAGACTATCACCTCAGATGCACTGGCGAGTAATGATACTGCCTTTGTTCAAGATGCCGTCAATAAAAACCGCAAAGCCGTAACTCATCTTAACTACGCCTATCGAGGCTTGGTCACACAAATGCCTGAACTGAAGAAAGCATTCGAAAGTTCTGTTGAGCAATTTACAAAAGATGTCGGCCAAAAAGGCGGTGTTCTCGATCAGCATAATAATTATTTAATAGCACGAGCGGCGCTTTACCAAAACATTGAGAATCTTGCACTCGAAGTCGATGGCGCGATGGCAACCCTCAATGGCTTTACCGAGACAGCGACGGCTAACCTTAACCTATCACTAGAACAAGCAGGGACGGTTTATGATGAAGGTGTGGTTAAAGCTATTGCGATTGGGTTAGTGGTCATTCTGATAGCCGTCGGTATTGGTTATCACATTGCACAAAGCGTACGCCAACCATTGAAGAGTACGTTAAAAACACTGGAAAGCTTGACTGAAGGTGATATGACACAGCGCATTGAGGTGAAATACAACAACGAGTTCCGCCGCTTAGGCAATCACATTAATACATTGGCAGATAGCCTGCACAACGTCTTAGTCAAATTGAACGACGCGTCGGACAACCTAACTGATACTGCAAGCAACAATCAACGTACCTCGCTAAGTGCACAAAACCAATTAAGTGCACAGCGTGAGCAAACCGCGAATGTCGCAACAGCAATGACCGAAATGTCTCATTCAGTACAGGAAGTGGCAAACAGTGCGCAAAGCTCTTTGGAGAAGGTGCATCAAGTCGAATCGGCCTCTGAGTCTGGTCGTCAAATAATGAGTACCAATATCAGCACCATCAATCAGTTAGAACTTCGTCTAAACGAATCGGTTCAAGCGGTTGGTGAGCTGCAAAAAATGAGTAGCCAAATTGGCAGCATTTTAGATGTCATACGCAACATTGCAGAGCAAACTAACCTACTTGCTCTCAATGCCGCTATTGAAGCAGCGCGTGCTGGGGAGCAAGGGCGTGGGTTTGCTGTGGTCGCGGATGAGGTTCGCGTTCTAGCTCAGAAGACCACCGAATCTACCACTGAAATCGAAACCATGATCAGTAACTTACAAGCCAGCTCTGAGAGTGCAAGTAAAGTCATCGAGAACTGTATGAGGGATATGGAACTGTCGGTTGAGCAAGCGTCTACCGCGAACGGAGCCATGGAAGAGATACAAGCATTGATCATCGAAATCAGCCAAATGAGTACGCATATTTCTCAGGCTGCTGGTGAGCAAAGTGAAACCACGGTGGATATTGCTAAGAATATCGAAGAAATTAATCATATCGCTGATGAAAGCTATCAAGCCATGTCGCAAATCGCGGCAACGAGTGAAAACTTAACTAGCCTAGCAAACCAACAAAGTGAACTGGTCCATCGCTTCAAACTCTAACTTTCATGTTAGAAACGCGTAAATTCTCCCCCAAGAGCAGGTTTCATTGAGACCTGCTCTTGTTTTTTGTAACCAACGGCATTATATCTGAGACATGGCTTGCTTCACTTTTCATGACCTTTGATTCTGAAAGCCCAAGTTTTAGTATCAGCGCCCAATGTCATGCTCTCATTTTCTTCAGCAAGCCAGTAGTTGAAGGAAGCTATAATGGCCGTTCATGTAGGCATAATTGATCAAGACCCTATTCGTCTGGTAACCCCATTACTGGATGACCGAACCATCAGTCGTCATATTATCTTTATTGGTGACGACTCTCAGTTTGAAATGTATGAGCGTTTAAGCTCAGTATTGGCAGAGCGAGACATTACGTCAGAATTTTACAAAATCCCCAATATCGTCAATACGTCGGTCATCAAACAGTCAATTCTTGGTCTGGCTAAGCAACTCAAAGAAAAGAACCTAGAAGTCAAATTGAATGCCAGTTGCGGTCTGCGCCATCGACTGCTTTCCGTGTATGAAGTCTTCAGAACCTTCCATTGGCCTATCTTTGTTGTCGAGCCCAATAGTGACAAAATGTGCTGGTTGTATCCCGAAGGCGCTACCGACGCTCAAGTCCAAGACCACATTACCATTGGTGACTACCTAACGATTTTTGGTGCCCGTGGTGAATTTACTGATTACGATCTACCACCGCAACTCGATAAAAAACTCTATGAACTGGGCGAAAAATGGGCGAGCCATGCATTGGAATTAGGCCCAGGACTCGCCACATTGAACTACCTAGCAACGACATGCCGAAAAGAACAAAGACTGGATGTTGAGCTTTCAGAGAAGCAACAAGGCTATCGCGAACTCAATATGCTCCTAAGTGACTTGGTAGAGTCCGAAATTGCAACTTATGACAATGGCATTTTGACCTTTATTAGTGAAGACGCACGCCGGTTCTCTAACGGTGAATGGTTAGAGAACCTCGTCCACAGCACGGTGAAACAGATTCAGGATGATTTACCAACCATTCAAGATCGTTCGTTAAATGTTCAAGTCTATCGTCAGCTTGGTGAGCGAGAAGTTCGCAACGAGCTGGATGTCGCATCCGTAGTAAACAATAAATTGCACATTATTGAGTGTAAGACCAAAGGTATGCGCGACGATGGTGACGATACCCTATACAAACTGGAATCGCTGCGTGACTTGTTAGGTGGCCTTCAAGCACGTGCTATGCTGGTAAGTTTTAGACCGCTGCGTCACAATGATATTACCCGTGCAGAAGATCTTGGATTAGCCCTCATTGGACCGGATGAGTTGAAGGATCTGAAACTGCATCTAACTAAATGGTTCAAAGGTGCAGGCGGTATCGATGAGAAAGCTCACCTTTCTTAAGCAGATAGAAACAGAAAAAGCTTGGCTCTCGCCAAGCTTTTTACTTTGATTTTGCGTTTACGCTGCAGCTTGTCGCTGCTTATGCTTTACCGACGCTTTGTATTTCGCGCCAACAATTACAATACATACATATGCCGCAATCGTCAGGGCTAAAATAGCAAATGGTAACGCTGCCCAACCAAACCCATCTACAGCAACACCACTGATAACGCTACCAGCAGCAAAACCTAATGAGATGAAGAACATCATTAAGCCTTGAGTCAGACCGCCACCTACTACGGTCAAGCGAGCAGCAATCGCTGGTGAAATCATATCGGTAATAGTGATACCTTGCAGATAGATTAGGAACAAGCCTAGGGTAATAATGTAGTGCACACTCATTCCCGCTTCAGCTATGACATAAAGCAAACCAATCACGATGATGGAAGCAATCGCAGACACTTTGAACAAGCTAAGGTTGCCGTAGCGTGCCACAAAGCGCTCAGCCGCGATTAAGATAAACAGACCTACAACTGACGCCACCGAGAGATTCGCAGCAGATAGAGATTGCGCGACACCGTAAGCGTTTTCTAATAGGTTCGGATATTGAGCCTGAAATGCCCCTTGTCCAGCACATAGCAAACCAACGGCAAGTAAGAACAAACCGAAGTTTGAGAACAATGATTTGACTAGACCAACGTCTTCTTTACCATCGACATCCGCTTCTGCACTCGCCTCAGCGTTAGCCAGTACTCGTTGAGCTGCTGCTTTATTGGTAAACATGGTTATAACGAACAGCACAACAACTATCGCCATCATAACGCCAAAGCGTTGTTCGTAGGACCAACCTAAATCCGTGATATATGCCAAGGCTACACCAGATAGTAAAGCACCAATGATAAGCGTTTGCGCCATACGACCAAGCTTCATCGCCTCAGTTTTTGTATCGTAGCCCGCAAACGTAATAAAAACTGGATTGAGCATAAGAAGAATAGCTGAGCCGACACCGAAGCATGCAGCACCCACTAACATCAATGGAAAACTCTCGCCCGCGACGACGAAACTTGCCCCAGCAAGCAGATAACAGATCATACCGAATAGCTGTGCATGTCGATGCGCTTTGTACTTGTCAGCTAGAACTCCGATAATTGGAGCAGCAAGACCCGCCATACCAAACACAGCCATTGCTAGACCAGCTTGAGTTGCACTACCAGTGCGAGCAAGAATAAAAGAAGGCATTAACATAGGAATAAACACGATTTGCACAATGCCATAAGCAAAGTGCGCGGCAAACCAGCCCTCTAAGCCAAGTTTTTTCAACATGATCACAGACCTCAATAGATCATTACCCTTAGTGTTGTGGGTAACAAATTAAACCACAGCAAAAAGATCCGTTTTCTACTGAGCGAATAGCTAGCCCACGCCAAATCTAGGTAAATTATCAACCGAGTAAACACTCTGTTTGACCCGTTGTTAACCATAAAAATTATGGGCTTATTTATAGTGTTGATAATATCAGCCTACCCACAAAGTCGTAATAGCCCAACATCGCCAGTGTTAAGCCTTAACTTCTCTCAGCGTCAATTTTGTTATACTCTAAACAGTCTTAAGGAAAGAATAGTTGTCATCTACCCAGTTGTGTTGGGTATATACTTTGCCGCTAATTATTAAGGTAGGAGTTTGCCTTATGAATCTCACCAAACTGAGAGTGTTTGCGTTAACTGCAGAGCATGGTTCATTAACCAAAGTTGCCAATATTATGGGTAAAACGCGCACCTCACTAAGCATGGCGCTATCCAGTTTAGAAGATGAACTTGGTGTAGAACTGTTTGAACGGACTCGTAATCGTCTGGTATTGAATGATGCGGGAAGCGCTCTACTGCCCGATTGTCGAAACATCCTCAATATGGCCGAGAGTCTGTACTCAAAAGCCGAGCAGTTTCGACAAGGCGACAGTGACAAAATACGCATCGCCTATGACGACACACTAGCGTCTTCATTCTGGCGCAAACAACTTGTTGCTTTGTCTGATGAATTTCCACATGTCTCCCTGACCGTCATCAAAGCCTCCAGTGCCGATATCCCGACACTCGTTCGTGAAAATCACGTAGATCTTGGCTATGGTTTGGTCTTTAGCTCTGGGGATGACCCACAAGTTAAGGTTCGTGCTCTGCATCGTATTCGAATGATGGCGGTATGTTCCCCTAAGCATGAATTGGCTAAACTCACCAACGTCACCAGTACCGACATTAGTGCCCATCGGCAAATCGTGCTGTCTCACCTATTTGAAGAGATCCATCAAGACTTTCGCCCCATTTCGAGTAGTACAATGAGCTTTTCTAATTACCAAGAAGTATTGGATGCGGTTATCGATAATTTAGGTTGGGCGATCATTCCTGAGACACTAGTAAAACAAGAGTTACGCCAAGAACATTTAGTGGTCGTGAAGCATCCGAACGGCATGTATTTTGAGAGCTTTGGCGAGATGTCACGTCCGAACGATCATGCGGTAGAAACAAGACAAGCACTGATCGATGGCATCGAAGAAGGTATCTACGACTTGTTTTAACTATCCACTTTCATAAACGAGAAAAGCCGAAGCAAATGCTTCGGCTTTTTCGTTTCTCGATTGGAGTAAATCGATTAAACGATGCGCAGACCGCCTTGAGCGATTGCGAAACGACGTGCACGAGTGAACGAGTACGCGTTTGTAATACCTTCACCAGTTGGACCAGCGATTGTGAACGTTGAAGTACCTTCAGCGTTGTAACCTACACCAGATAGTGTTGGACCGTTGTGTGCGAAGATAGTTGTGTTAATAGCACGACCGAACTTAGTTACGTTCTCGATGTTGCCAGAGTAGATACATGCAGAGTGCTTATTACCACGCTCAGCTGCAACAGCGCGCTCGATAGCTTCGTCGATGTTCGCACAACGAACAACTGGAAGTACTGGCATCATTTGCTCAACGTGTACTAGTGGGTGATCGTTCTCAACAACCATAACCGCTAGACGAGTCTCAGACTCAACGCCGATAGACTTAAGGATCTCACCAGCATCTTGACCAACGTGTTGCTTAACTGGGTGCCATACGCGAGCAATTTCTTGCGCAGTACATGGCTTAGCACCGTCGATTTCATCCATAGTTAGGATTTGTGCAGTTAGCTTCTCAGCTTCTTCTGCAGAAAGAACGTAAGCACCAGTTGCTTCTAGCTTAGCTAGGAACTCGTCAGCTACTGAATCTTCTACGAATACTTCTTTCTCACCGATACATAGTAGGTTGTTATCGAAAGATGCACCGCCGTAAACGCCTGCCGCAGCTAGGTCTAGGTTAGCAGAAGCGTCTACGATTACAGGTGGGTTACCAGCACCAGCGCCTACACCTTTCTTACCAGATTGTAGGATTGCTTTCACTAGACCTGGGCCACCAGTACCTACTAGCATGTTTACTAGTGGAGACTTAGCGATTTCGTTAAGAGTTTCTAGCGTAGGCTCTTTTACCATAGTAACTAGGTTAGCTGGGCCGCCTGCTGCAACGATAGTCTTATTGATCATGTCGATCATTACCGCAGAAACAACTTTTGAAGATGGGTGAACGTTGAACGTTACCGCGTTACCAGACGCTAGCATAGAGATAGCGTTGTTAACGATAGTTTCAGTTGGGTTAGTTACAGGAGTAACCGCACCGATAACACCGTATGGTGCACGCTCTTCTAGAGAGATACCGTTGTCACCAGACCATACTTTAGTTTCTAGAACTTCAGTGCCCGGAGTCTTAGCAGCAGTTAGCTGGTGCTTAGCGATCTTGTCTTCAACACGACCTAGTTTCGTTTCTTCACGAACCATTTTCGCGAAGTCTTCAGCTTTAGCTAGAACCGCACCACGGATAGCAGTAAGGATAGCTTCACGGCCTTCTTTGGTAGAGTTAGCGTAGAATTCAACTTGAGCTTTGTGAGTTGCTTCGATTGCTGCTTCAACAGTTTCGAATACACCTTGTGCGTTATTGATATCGAATGACATTTTAATTACCTTCTGTAAAGTATTCAGTGGCGAGCCACTTCTACAGAGCAGGTTCATGACCTGCCCTAATCTTTAATTCATTAAGCGTATGTTTTCGCCGCTTCTTCGCCGTTAGCCACACGCAGTGTGCCTAGTACTAATGCTTCTAGTTCAACTTCACCTGGGAACTTAGTTACCGGAGCAATGAACTCTACGCGCTTAGTGATTTCAGCCGTGATGTATTTGCTGTAGGCGATACCACCTGTTAGCAGGATTCCATCAACTTTCTCACCACCGAATACCGCGCCCATTGCCGCGATTTGCTTAGACACTTGGTAGGCCATTGCATCAGTGACGAGTTTGAACTCAGCGTCGCCTGCTTCCGCTTTCTCTTCGATTTCACGCATATCAATGCTACCTGTGTAGCTAAAAGCACCACCTTTACCTTGGATAAATGCTTTCATCTCGGCATGCGTGTACTCACCGCTGAAGCAGATGTCGATTAGCTCACGAGTTGGCAGTTCACCAGAGCGCTCAGGCGTGAAAGGGCCTTCAGAAACCGCGTCGTTTACGTCAACAGTACGACCGCCCATGTGAGCACCAACAGTGATACCGCCACCCATGTGACACACGATAACGTTCACGTCTTGGTATTTCTTACCTTGCTGCTCAGCAAACTGACGAGCGATTGCTTTCTGGTTAAGCGCATGGAAACGACCTTTGCGTTTAATGGCTTTGTGACCAGAGAAAGCCGCTAGCTCAGATAACTCATAAGTCACTGGCGCGTCAGTGAAGAACGCTTCAATACCGTTCTCGTCTGCAATCTCTTTACCGATGATGCCTGCGAGACTTGCTGGGTGTTGAATTTGTGCTTCAAGAAGGTCAGCAATGACATTATCGTCAACCTTGTAAGTACCACCAGCGATTGGCTTAAGAACACCGCCGCGACATGCAATAGCACCGAGTTCAGACGCTTTAACACCAGCTTCTTTTAGTGCCGCTAGGATCGCTTCTTTACGGAATGCTTTCTGGTGAGCAACAACCGCACCAAACGGTGCCAACTCTTCAGCACTGTGACGTAGTGTTTTCTCGAACAGCTCAGTAGTGCCTTCGAAAACACCGATTTTTGTAGAGGTAGATCCAGGGTTGATCGCTAGAATTTTCATCACTTATAAACCTAATTTAGTTATTGCTATTTATAATTAAGCAGACACTTCTGCGGCGGTTTTCTGTTGGCTCATTGCAGCAACAGAACAAGCAAGCGCGATAGAGACGGTCTTCTCTGCTTCGCCGTCAGCGCGAGACACAAGAACAACAGGAATACGAGCACCAAGTAGAACACCCGCCATGCTAAAGCCAGCCATATACTGAAGTGCTTTCGCAAACACGTTGCCTACTTCGATGTTTGGAACCATTAGGATATCGGCGTTGCCCGCTACTGGAGACTCATAACCTTTTAAGTTTGCAGCGTACTGAGATACCGCGATATCTAGAGAGATAGGACCAGAAACGATACAACCTTCGATTTCACCGTTTTGGTTCATTTTTTGAAGCGCTGCCGCGTCCATCGTCGCTGGCATCTTGTCGTATGGCTTCTCTTTCGCACATAGATTAGCGACTTTAGGCTCTTCGATACCTACAGAGTGCGCTAGGCTTACAGCGTTTTTGATGATGCCCGCTTTTTGCTCAAGCGTAGGCATGATGTTCATCGCTGCGTCAGTAAATACGTGGAAGCTGTCGCCACCTTCTTTGAATAGAACGCCAGCATGGCTAAGTACATTACCAGTACGAAGGCCGTGCTCTTTCTTTAGGACTTCTTTAAGTAGAACAGAAGTGTCAATAAGACCCTTCATTAGTAGGTCGCCTTTACCTTCTGCAATAGCTGCAACTGATGCGGTTGCAATTGCTTCAAGACCGTCGGTTTCGATGATCTCAAAGTTGGCTAGGTCAACATTTGCTTTCGCCGCTGCTTCGTTAATTAACGCGCGCTCACCAACAAGAATGACGTCTGCCATGCCTTCTTGGAATGCATTATTTGCTGCATCAAGCGTTGCATCATCGTGCGCTGCCGCAACAACCATACGTTGTTTCTTGCCGAACTTTTTAGCTTGCTGAATAAAGAAATCTTTATTGTACATAGGGGCGATACCTTTTAATTAAGAAGAAGGAAACAACCTTCTTTTTATCTTCGATAAATATTCATCAAAGGGAGTAATCAATTATTATGGAGCAATAAATTGAGACTATTTTTAACCCTTTCAAAGGATGGAATTAATCTATCTCAGGTATCGTCGAAATAAACTTCACTCAGAGTCAGGTTTTTTGACCGTTTTACGGTAACAATGATTTGACGATGAATAATTAAAACAATGAAGTATCAACCAGGGCTATAACTGGCGATCTTCATCACAAAAACAACTTATATTTTCGCGTAGAAAAATAGACTTTTTACTGTCCTAGCCTTAGGTAACAGGACAAAGTAACCGAGTAATTTACTTTAGAACGAATAGGTAACAATTACTGGTTATTGCCTTTATTAGTGGCATTTATGGATTGTCACGCTCTAATAACCACTTCAACACCAAAGTCAGAAAGCCACAGTCATTCACCAGAGGAATGATTTTGCTTCCTGATGCAAGTTGTTATTTTTCGCTAGCGTAAGTTTTTTTGACGCTGAGTGATGTGCTTGGGGATAACGTCCAAGAATATACTCAACAGCAACAAATCAATACCGCATTCGAGCCTTTGTAGAGTCCAAAACTCAGTCAATAAATCGAATGTAACTTCATGATAATCATTGACTAAATAGTAAGGGTCGAAGATGACAATTCAAAACCGCTTAGAAGAAAGTGTAAACAACCTTAGCGTTGTTCTTGAAGAACAAAAACAACTACTTGCAGAGCACAAAGCGAACCAAAACTACGCTGAGCGTCTAAACAACCTATTGACTCCAACTGACGAGTTAACCACACAGGGCGACGATCTATTGATTGGTGGTTGTAAAGCGACTGACCTTATTGAGCAATACGGCAGCCCGCTATTCGTTCTAAGCGAAGACACACTGCGTGGTAACTTACGCCGTGTGAAAAACGCCTTCGGGAACTACTGGCCAAAACCTGTAAACGTTATGTTTGCTATCAAATCGAACACAAACTTTGCGGTTCGCGCTATCTGTAATGAGGAAGGTGTTGGTGGCGACTGTTTCGGTCCCGGTGAAGTTGAAGCGACTCACATTGCGGGCGCTGATCCAAAAACTATCGCACTAAACGGTACAGTGAAACCTGAGCTTGCCATCCGCAAAGCCATTGAATACGGCTACGCTATCCACCTAGATTCTTACGAAGAGATCGAGATCGTTGAGCGTATCGCTCGCGAAGTAAAACCTGCTGAAAAAGTACGTATCGCTGTTCGCCTAAAAGTCATCCCTGAAGATTTCTTCAACGACTTTGAACCAGACGCCTACCCGTTCCCTAACTTTATCGGTGCGATGAAGTGGATTAAATTCGGTCTACTTAAAGAAGAAGCGAAGAAAATCATCAACCGCGTTAAAGAAATCGATATCTTCGAATTCTACGGCTTCCATACTCACCTAGGTCGCTTCTCTAAGCAGCCTGAAGGTTGGGATGCGCTATACCGTGAGTATGCACGTAACGTAATCGAGATCTCTCGTGAATGTGGTGTACAACCTTTCCAAGTGGACCTAGGTGGTGGTTGGCCTCGTGAACGTGAGCCAGAGTGTCGTAGCAAAGAACATATGATGAACTCCAACACTATCGAAGACTACGCAAAAATCGTCTGTGAAGGTATGCTAGAAGAGTTCACTAAAGAAGGCTTCGAAGTTCCACAATTATGGCTAGAACCTGGCCGTTACATTGCAGGTAACATTGGTACTCTACTGACATCTGTATACGTCGTAAAAGACGACCAAGAGATGGATTACACTTACACCATGGTTGATGCGTCGACTTACCTAGCAACGCTAGTGGAGTCACAAGAGTCGAAAAACCCTGTGCTACCAGCAAACAAGATGACACAACCTCTTGTTAAGAAAACAACTGAAATCGCTGGCCCTATCTGTATCCCATCAATCTGGGAAAGCGGTGCAACGATGCCTGCACTAGAGCCAAAAGACGTGCTAGCAATTATGGATGTGGGTCACTACGCTGAATCTCAAGCGAGTCAGTTTAACTCACTGCCACGTCCAGCAACCGTACTTGTTAAAGACGGTCAAGCTGAACTCATTAAGCGTGCAGAAACGGTTGAGGATGTATTCGCTACTCAAATCCTTCCAGAACGTTTTAAGAAGGCCAAAGCAGAAATCACTAAAAAGAGAACCGCGAAAGCATAAGCTTTAACATATCGGGAACAGAAGCCTCTTAATTATCATATGAGGTTTTATATTTAAAGGCTTAGCTTGTTGCTAAGCCTTTTTATTACCTATACTTCCTTCAAATAATTAATTAATGCCTAGATATACTTCTCTATTAGGTTAAATTTTTCCATCAATTAAAATCAACCCACTCTCCCATCTGCCAATTTAATAGAACTTACTTTAATCCAACTAAATATTATATAGATAAAGCCAATGCCTAGAATTGAAAACAACTTATACAAATTAACATTTCAAAAACATTATCACTAACAAATAAAGAAGGCTATTTGCAATTAATTATCGACACTATTTTAGGAAAATAACATTGAGACATAGCGCAATATATAACGCTACTTTGTACCTATTTAAGGTATATCCAAAAGGAGTATCTTTAGCTAACTTAAGTAACAGTTATCAAGTGAATGACTATCAACCCAATAAGTTATTTTTTGTTAATAATATTTTTAACAGAATCATCTTATCAATTTTAATGCTTCACTTTTTGAAAACTTATCAGTGTGAATGCAGCCACGATGGCTGAAATATGAATTAGAAGGATGCGGTTTGAAATTTTATTTTCTTTCGACTTAACGGGGGAAGCTAAATGGGAAACGCAGATTGATTATGCTAAAAAAACTATGTAATAAACTGGGGATTGAGCTTTGGTTCTCCGCTCACCTTGCTTATGGCTTTGTCCAACTTGTATTTATCCTGATCGTAATGCCTGCGTTTGTCGCAGAGCGAACCGGCAGTTTTGCCAATGCAGGCTTAGCAATGGGCTTCTTCGGTGTAGCTGGTCTTGCAGCTCCTATTATTGGCTTACTCGCAGACAAATATAAAGCGCACCGATTGGCTCTATTTTCTTTGGTCTAGGTTCTGCAACATTATTAATGTTAAACCCCGTCTTTATCGCTTTCGCCGGTTATGACAATAAAACTGAAGCTCTCAAGCTGGGTCGAATGGCACAAGCCGCTATTATCAGCACTTTGATTGGCGGTGGCGTGTTAGCAGCGTTAACAGATGGTGGTTTTGGCTATGAAACAAGCTTTTACACTATGATGGGCACCGTCACTGTTTTAGCTGTGATCACCTTTATGACCAATAAACAGGCTGGTCAGCGAGTGCTTGATACCGCAAAAGCTCGCGAAGAAGCTACGAAAGCTGAGTCGCAACAAAAAGTGAATCTGTTGAGTGTGCTGCTTTCTAAATTCGGTCTATTCCTTTTTGCTGTCGCGGCGCTATGCGCAGGTCAAGGCGCGTTTCAAGCTCAATTCCCAAACTTAATGAAAAATGCGTTCTCGGTATCTGAAGCAGTATCCGCCACCAGCCTATCAATATCTGCAGTACTAGGGTTAATCGTCGTCGTTATGGCCGAGCGCTTCTCAGCTAAATTTGGTCCAGCAGCACTATTTAGGCTGTGTACAGTAGCGTCCATTGTGGTTGTTGCAGCACTTTACTTTATTGCAGAGTTCCAACTCATACCGACCATTATTTTCCCAGTTGCGTTAGTCATAATTTATTTACAAGGCATAACAGTAACAGACATGTGTTCTCCAGCCGTCGCTTCCCGCTTAACAAGAGTTGGCGCTGGTTATACGCAAGGGCTAATGATGTTCTTCATTTCCATCGGTTTTGCAACTGGTAGCGCGATAAGCGGCTTTACTGTCGAATCGTTTAGCTGGAGCGCATTACCCGTCGCCATTGGTGTACTAACAACAGTTGCTTTTGTATGTATTTGGGCCGTCACTCGTGACAACAAAGCAGCAAAACACCAAGCCTCGACAAAACATGCTTAGAAAATTCGGCGATTTTTGACTAAAAAAAAGCCTCCATAACAGGAGGCTTTTCTATTTGAATCAATGCTTAAAGAAGCTTGCGAGCAGCCTCTACGACCACTTTGATAGAGCGAGTTTCCGCTTGCTTCAACGTATCATGATCAGGCGTTTCTTTCTGAGTACGGTTGATGATAACACCGGCAACACAGCCAGCTTTAAGACCAGAACTTGCACACATAGTCAGTAGCGTTGCCGACTCCATTTCGAAGTTCAGTACGCCCATTTGTTGCCACTCTTCCATAGAACCTTGGAAACGACGAACAACACGGCCTGAGAAGGTATCGTAACGCTCTTGACCAGGGTAGAAAGTGTCACTTGATGCCGTTACACCAGTATGCACTGTAGAACCCGCTTCAATTGCCGCTTCTTTCATTGCCGTTGCGACATCGAAATCGGCTACCGCAGGGAATTCCATAGGAGCAAAGTGCAAGCTTGCACCATCGAGGCGAACAGAAGCCGTCGTGACAATCATATCGCCAACGTTAACATCAGATTGGATCGCACCAGTAGTACCAACACGCAAGAAAGTGCGAACGCCCAGTTGAGCCAGTTCTTCAACAGCGATAGACGTTGATGGACCACCAATACCTGTAGAACACACCACAACCGTCTTACCGTCTAGTTTTGCACGGTATACTGTGTATTCACGTTGGCTAGCCAAAAACTCCGGCTCATCCATTAACTCAGCGATCTTTTGAACTCGAGCTGGGTCACCTGGAATAATCGCTAGCGTAGCGCCTTGTAGATCTTCTGTATTTACTCCGAGATGGAAAACAGCTTGGGACATGGGGGACTCCTTTTGTCTCTTGGATATGTGGTAAAGCTTATAAGATCACGCCCAACATAAACGTACACAGATCACACTTTACCAATGTAACAGCATCAGTATTTCAAATAAAAACGGTTTGCATCACACTTTATTGTCGTATCGGTCTATAAATTACACGAATAACGCTTTACTGTTCACAAATAAACCGCCCTACAGAGGGGCGGTTTATTGATTGGATTATTTATAAATACAGCGAAGCTGAGTACTACATTCAATCAAATTTAGATTTATGACGCAGTAATCTCAGTGCGTTGAGGGTCACGATGGCAGTAGCGCCACTATCTGCCAAGACGGCAACCCATAACCCTGTAATACCTAAAAGACTAGTGACTAAGAATATGCCTTTTAAACCTAATGCTAACGTAACATTTTGCTTAATGTTACTGAGTGTTGCTCTTGAGAGCTCGATCATCACAGGAAGCTCACTCAAGCGGTTATGAGTCAGAGCTGCATCAGCCGTTTCCAACGCAACATCTGTCCCCCCACCCATAGCAATACCAATATTGGCCGCTTTCATCGCAGGTGCATCGTTGATGCCATCGCCAACCATAGCGACGCGACGACCTTGAGCTAGCTCGTTAACAAAGGTGACTTTATCTGCGGGCAACAAACTTGCTTTATAATCCATACCCAACGGCGTTGCTATCGCATGTGCACTTCGCTCATTATCACCCGTCAACATGATGGTATCGATACCGAGCTTAGCGAGTTTTTCCACCGCTTCTGCGGTATCCGCTCTAACTTCATCTTGCCATGCGATGATGCCTTTCACCGTGTTTTCTGTTGCCAGTACCACCACCGTTTTGCCGCCATTTTCCAGCTCAACTACTTTATCCATCACCTCGTCAGCGATGTCAAAAGTGACTTTAGATGGTGCGCTTAATATCCAATTACTACCATCAACAATACCTTCGATACCAACACCAACCAGTGCTTTTTTCTCTTGGGCTTCTGGAATAGTAATGCCACGCTGCTCTACGTACTTAATCAATGAAGTTGCTAAAGGGTGATTTGAACCTTGTTCAATCGCGCCAGATAGCGCCAACACTTGCTCAGTATCCAAATCTGCTGTCACTACTACGTCAGTGACATGAGGTTTACCTAACGTCAGTGTACCCGTTTTATCAAATGCAATGGCTTGAACGTTGCCTAACTGCTCTAACGCTGCGCCGCCTTTAATCAGTGCACCACGTCTTGTTGCCGCGGCTAGGCCTGACGTAATCGCTGCTGGTGTTGAAATCACAAGCGCACAAGGACAAGCGATTAGCAGTAACGCTAAACCACGATACACCCAGGTTTCCCATGGCTGTGCAAACATAAGAGGCGGCGTGATAATTACTAGTAGCGAAACCAACATCATTAATGGTGTGTACCAACGACTGAATTTGTCTAAGAATCGCTCGATTGGCGCTTTTCTCGATTCCGCTTCTTCTATGAGGTGAAGAATGCGGTCAATAGCGTTTTCACCCTGTTTGGACGTAACCGTGAGTCGTACTACTTTGTCCGCCAGTACCGCGCCAGCCATAACAGTCTCACCGACATGGCGTTCGACAGGGAGCGATTCGCCTGTCAATGCACTTTCATCAAAACTGGCGTTAGCATCCAATAACGAACCGTCGGCTGGCATACGATCACCAGGTGCAACTTCGATAATGTCACCGGGCACAAGTGCCGATGCACTCTTGGTTTGACGCACACCATCTACAATCACTGTAGCTTCTTCTGGAACCAGGGACATTAGCGCTTGGACACCACTGCGCGCTCTCGAAGCAGCAAACGCTTCCAATCGCTCACCGATAAGAAACAGTAACAGAACCATTGCTGCTTCTACCGTTTCACCGAGATACAGAGCACCAATCGCCGCCACACTCATTAGTGTTTCAATGGCAAAAGGAGTACCAGATTTGGCAAGTTTCAATGCCTTTGAGGCAATAGGGATAAGACCAAGAATACATGTAAGCGTGAATAGCCATTCGCTTAACTGCGGCAAGCTGCCTTTAAACGCAGCAGCGATCGCCATACCTGTAGAGATAGCAAGGATATGAAAGTTGTCTTTTAAGGTTTTTTTCCAGCCTGTTAGTTGGTCTTGCGGTGCTGCATTATTGGTGCTGCCATCTAGAGCGTTCAGAGTAAAGCCAGCATCAATAACGGCTGCTTCAACTTGAGTAAATAACGCAGCATCGTTGACTCGAACCACCAGCTTTTCAGTGGCAAACAGAACTTTAGAGCTCACCACCCCAGCTAATTTATTGGTTGCTGACTCCACTTTTCTGGCGCATGCAGGGCAGTCCATCCCAACAACTTTCCAAGATTTTAATAGTCCAGAATCAGATTCAGTTTTCCCGCAGGAAGCGGCAGGTTCATCTGGCTCCGACGCACAACAACTACTTTCTGATTCGCAACAATCAGCAGATTGCTCGCTAGAAATGGCCGTTACTTGTGCGATTTTTGGCGCGTTGCACGCATCACCCGCGGGACGAATTGCGTTGATAGATTGTGAGCTGCACGCTTTATGTTTTGTACACATGGGATTCTCCTTTGCTTATCCTACATCCCAAGTGTAAACCTTGGAGCTAGCTCCAAGGTCAAGAAGAATTTTACCCTGATAGTGTTGGCGACTCTAACTGCTCCTCAACTTTCGACACATCATTAATCATAACCGGGTCTGTTGTACTGAATGGTTGAGAGTTAACACAAACCAAACTTGGGTCCTCTTCTGTACTTTGACATTCGCCAGTCTTACGCAGTTCAGAGATATGGAATTTAAGAACAATGTAACCTAACACCCCAAACACGATATTACCCACCGCTTGTCCATACAAGACGCCCAACGCACCAAACCATAATGAGCCTAAGTACACAAATGGCAAAGTACCTAATGTCGCTTTGCTCAGATTAAGTGCGGTAGAATACAGTGGCTTACCCAAATCAAAACTACCGGTGAAACCGGTAGTATGATGAAAGCCCCTAGAAGGGGCTATGTTTTATAAGCCCGAGAGTCGCAACTGCTCTTGGCGTTTTTCTTCCGACTCCTGATTACGTATGTATTCACGAATCATCTGTTCATCGAGTCCTACTGTGCTAACACAGTAACCTCTTGCCCAGAATTTTCTCCCAGTAAAGTTACGTTTTACC
>NZ_OANU01000061.1 GCF_900089835.1 Vibrio thalassae
ATCGTCGGTCTCGACGACAGTAAACGTCAACAGTTTGAGTGGATTCATCGACCTTAATCGACTGGATTGCCTGCCCCTGAATATGTAAAAGCTGAGAAAGTAACTGGGTCAAAATAGGATTCATCCATACTGACTAAAAAAGGGTTATTAGTCAGTATGGTAGAAGTCATAAGTATTGCGTTATGACTCAACAAAGCGGAGAAGAGCCCACGCCATTCATCAATAACCTCAAGCGTTTTATTGATTTCAGCTTTAGATTTTAACTCACCACCGAGCCAACGAGTGACTAGCAGCGGTGCTTTGTATAACGTAGTCCAACGCTGAACCACCTCTTCATCACTCCAAGACTCCGCGGCAGTGGTATCAACATGCAGCACTCAATGGTAGTGATTGGACATAATAGCGTATGCACATACATCAATGGCAAACACCTGGCTAAGCAATCGCATACGCTCAAAAAACCATACTCGGCGATGCTCAAAGCTTTGACCCAAGTAGGCATCGTCGCTACATAAAAAAGCACGGCGTACACACCATGAAATGCAGTGATAGTACGCCGTTTCTTGAAGAGAGATTTGAGTTAAGCGAGCTTGAGTCATCATGACCACCAGTGAGCAAACTTTAAAAATACAGAAGCAACTGACAAATAGGCACTTTCAAGAATCAACCTCAGGCTGCAAAAAGTTAAGCTGCTAAAATGCAGCTTATACCCCTTATCATTGAAGATGCTTGATTTTCAATGAAATTTGGTTCTTGCTATTCACCATGAAAATGGTACTAACTCCTGAGCAAAAGCAACAACTCGAACAGATGCACAATACTGAGCGTGATCGTCGAGTATGCGACCGTATAAAAGCTGTCTTGCTAGCTTCCGAAGGTTGGAGCCCGACTATGATCTCTCAAGCCCTTCGTATCCATGAATCTACAGTTGCTCGTCATCTTAGTGATTATGCTCTATCTGAAAAACTTAAACCTGAGAATGGCGGGAGCCAGAGTCTACTTTCTGATACTCAGACGATGCAGCTCATCGAGCATTTGACTGAGAAAACCTATTTTCATACACGTCAAATCATTACTTACGTCAAAGCTGAATTCGGTGTGAGCTACACCGTTTCTGGGATGAATAAGTGGTTACATCACCACGGTTTGCATACAAAAAGCCCAAAGGTGTACCACATAAACTAAAGCCTGAAGAGCAGCAAGCATTTATCGAGTATCCCTCATTCCGCACCTAATTCAGGATTTAAAATAGTGTGATCCAGTGATCATTTACAGAGACTAGTGCCGCAAGCCTCTTGACCGCGATCCCCAGTTTTGATCTATTACTGTTATTTAACGGTCGCTAAATATGTCTGCTCCTCAACCTGTCATTAAACGTTTAGATCACTTGGGGCTAATCGCTGCTTTCTGTCACGATGTCGGCTTACCGGGCATTATCGACCGCATCATTCCTAAACACTCCGAGCACAATGTCTCACATGGCGATGCCGTCTTAGCCATGATCTTAAATGGACTGGGCTTTCACAGTAGAACGCTGCACATGTTCTCTGACTTTTTCGAGACAAAGCCCATTGCCAAACTGCTTGTGAAAGACATTGAAGCGCATCATCTCACCGATGATGTGCTTGGCCGCACACTTGATGCTTTATATGAAGCGGATGTGTCCGCACTTTATCAAGCGATCGCAGAGCACGTTGTTGATAAGCTTGAGCTAAAAACAGACTCTGTCCATCTTGATATCACGAGCTTTCATGTCGATGGTGAATACGCTCAAGAGGAAGATACCAACGTCATTAAATTGGTAAAAGGTTACAGCAGAGACCAGCGTCCAGAACTCAACCAGGTGGTCCTTGAGCTGATTTGTGAAAACCAAGCTGGCTTACCGGTTTACATGCAGGCGCTCAGTGGCAACACCAATGATGCCAAAGCGTTTTCTGAGGTCACTAAGAAGCACATTCAGTGTTTAAAGGCGGCTCAAAATAGTCGCTATTTCATCGCCGATGCGGCGCTCTATACCGAAGATAGCATTCGTTCTCTGGATGAACATCAACAGAAGTTCATTACTCGTGTGCCACTGACGATTAAGTCCGCCAAAGAAGCGCTATTGGCTGTTGAGCCACAACAACTGTGCCGTATTGGCAATGGCTATTCAGGTTGCTGGATTGACGCAGACTATGGCTCGGTCAATCAGAAGTGGCTGTTGGTTCACAGCGAACAAGCCACCAAGCGAGAAGAGATTACGTTCTACAAAAACTTAGACAAAAATCTCACCAAAGAACTGAAAGCACTGGGCCAACTAATGAAAAAACAGTTTGCTTGCGAAGTGGATGCAGAGCAGGCCATGAATGACTTTGCTCACCAGTGTCACTTACTGGGCTTTTCACAAACAGCCATCATCAAAGAGCCAATCTATGCGGGTCGTGGTCGACCTAAAAAAGGTGCTAAGCCCACGGGTTATCACTATCTTATTGATGCAACGCCTTACACCGACCTAGAAAAAGTGAAATTGGCGAGGCTTAAGGTTGGCATGTTTATTCTTGCGACCAACGATACTGATAGCACTGACCTGACAATGGCTGCATTGCTTGAGAATTACAAATCTCAACAAAAAGTAGAGCGCGGCTTTCGCTTCTTAAAGAGCCCTGAATTCTTGACATCATCAATCTTTTTGAAGAAGCCACAACGTATTGAGGCACTGCTAATGATCATGACGCTAAGCCTTCTTGTTTACGCAAGTTTAGAGCACAAGATCCGGGAGCAGCTCACCCAGACAGAAGAGTTCTTTCCAAGCATGGTGAAAAACAAGACAACATCGAAACCGACAGCACGGTGGGTATTCCTTAAATTTGAAGGCATCGACACACTCGAACTCGGTGAACAAAGCTTTATAACGGGCATTCAGGAGCATCAAACCCGATTACTCAGGTTACTTGGTGAGCTTTACGAAGCAGTTTATTCCTAAATTGGCTGCGGAAACTCGGGAGTATTACAACGAGGTACTTAAACCCAAGGATGCGCCTGTACTTTTCATGGACGCCGTTCATCCAACTCAATCAACAAAACTTAGCTGTGGCTGGATCCGCAAGGGACAGGATAAGCTAATTGAAACGACAGGTAGCCGCACTCGAGTGAATCTAATCGGTGCTCTGTCATTGAAAAACATCAGCGTAACGATCACAGATACTTATGAAACGATAGATAGCGAGAGCATTGTTCGCTTCTTTTGGAAACTCAAGAAAGAGCATTATCCACTAGAGCAAACCGTGCATATTGTGCTTGATGGTGCAGCCTACCATATCGAGAGCTGATTAAAAATCAAAGCGTATTCTTGAAGCGCGGAAACAAAAATGGCCATGAAGACAAAGGCTAGGCTGTCTCCCTTACCCAATAGGCCAAGTTTCCTCACCTATTGGGGATAATATCCGGCACAAAAACTGTCTCCAAAACGGCTCAGCCCTGAGACAGTTTTTTTGTAGGCTACTGTATTAAGGAAGAAAAAAGGATCACAAGGATCACGCCCCAATCGGTGAGACTTATTGGGAATATACTCAAAAAAGCCATCTAGACGTCCACGTTAACAGATAAAACACCCGCTTTAAAAATAACCAATCGTGACGTATAACACTCAAAAACCTGAGTTCGAATGATGCATTTTTGCACCATTTTCAACGAGAATTTTGTCGATTTTTCAGCAAAAACAAAGAACGTTCTTAGTCCAAAAATCTATCACACCGCGATAACCTGACTCTCTATCAAGATCACAAGTCGGCGCTGAAGTGTCTTTGGGGAAATCTTGACGTCAAGGGTCTCTAGTATCTCCTGTCGTGAGAGTGGATCATTACACAACCAAAGACTTCGTTTCCTTTAGTGACTACTCACCGCCTGATAAGAGTATATAGTAAACATGTCTATTCGCGTGTGAGTGAGTGACAACTCTTTGCTGATAATGCTTCTTGTTGATGTGTACGCTTTTTTATCCCTGAAGGCTTAGCAAGGCGATGGCATCACTGCGTGAAACCATCACCCTGCCAAAAGGGTACTTAAGGGACATGGCTCTTCTCCGCTTTGTTGAGTCATAACGCAATACTTATGACTTCTACCATACTGACTAATAACCCTTTTTTAGTCAGTATGGATGAATCCTATTTTGACCCAGTTACTTTCTCAGCTTTTACATATTCAGGGGCAGGCAATCCAGTCGATTAAGGTCGATGAATCCACTCAAACTGTTGACGTTTACTGTCGTCGAGACCGACGATT
>NZ_OANU01000016.1 GCF_900089835.1 Vibrio thalassae
GATGATGTCTTGATGCATACGGGTGAGTGGGACAAGAACTTGCAAGTCTTTGTTGACCATCATGTAGGCACTGTAGTCATAGCCATCGTAGGTATGCATTTCCATCAATAACAAGATGACGTTATCGGCCAGTTTCAACGGTTTCAAACGCGACACGCTGTCGTTGATGTCGGTAAAATCCGTGATCCAAATGACGTGACGGTTTTCGAGGATGTGACGATTACCGATGAAATTGTAGTACTCGGTACTTTCGTACTCACCGAAGGTAAGGTATTTATCTTCCGCGGTATCTTTCGCGGTCGCCACCACGGCAATGTTCCATGCCTTATTATGCCCACTGCCGACTTCCGCGTTATTTAGACCGCGCTCACTCGTCACGAAGCTTAGGAGGCGATCATCCATTTCCACCACACCGCCGAGCTCTGAATAGGTGCGATTATCGTTTGACCAGGTGTAGTAGGTTTGGCTTGGTGTGGAGATGGCAGTATAGACCTCACCCACCCCTTGGGTCGTGGCATGCTCAGTTTTGACTCGCAGTAAATCTTGAGTGAAGCGATTGGTGTCATTCCATTGGATCAAATCGATACCGCGCGGGAAGTTATCACCGAGCACCAAGGTATTAAAATTACCTTGGCTGTCCACCATCATGGTGCCGCCAAATTGATGCCCCGATATTTGTAGATGGTTTTTAACTAAATCAAGGGTGTTGGCATCATACACCACAGCCACCCCAGATTGGTGCCCATCGGTTCTGGAGCGGAGGAGATTTAAACCAATGCGGTCTCCAGACCAAGCTAACTTAGATGGCGTGCTACCAACGTTAGACACATCAAGCCCATCGGGTAACGCACCGGTAGGCGTCGAACTATCGAGCAATTTACTGATAGTAATGGTTTCATTATTGAGATCGTAACGGATGAGACGCACTGGCATGGTGAGTGCGGTCTCATATTCTTCACGCGACTTTGAAAGACCGTAGACAATCGCGCCGCTGCCGTTACTGGTCGCAGAGAGCAACCGCTCATTGTCATCATTAGGCAAACTCAGCGTGCGGTTATGCGTACCATCAGGGTTAAATTCGCTGTAGTACACCGCCATATTCGTTTGGTCTTGCCAAACCGCGCCATCTTTGGTGCCATTACTCACGGCGGAGAAAGCGACCCTCGGCATATAGTTAGAATCCCAACGTTTTAAGCTGTCAGGGTAATCTTCTAAAGGCACATACATGTCTTCACTGCGCGTGTGCGCTTGCGTCATGATGCGAAGCACTGGGGTGGTGTATTCTGTTTGCGTATGGGTGCTGGATACTTGCGTCTCGCCAAAACGCTCACCGGTAGCAAGGTCGTTCCAAACGTAAGGCTCAGGATCATTCGCATCAAGAATGCCATCACCATCACTGTCAATAACGTAGGCATTAACGCCCACAATCAGTGCTTGAACCTCGTCAGGCGTATTCCATGTGCCGTTCTCTAATGCGGTTTGATAATCGCCAAGTAAATTCGTCAAAAGATGTTGATTTGGCAACAAAGTTTGTAGTTGGGTAATGGTAATGTTGCTACTTGCGGTATTTTGCAAATCAATTAGCGCTATGGCGGCAGCATTTTGCTCGGTAATAAGCGCTTGCAGTACGCTAATGCTACTCACTGGATTACTGGCAAGTTCAATGCGATATAAACCAAGGGTGGTAGCATCGGTCGCAACATCTAGCAAGCCCATGAACTCGGCTAATAAATCCGCATCACTGATGGACGTATCTGCCACTCGCGCCGTTAGGTTATTGATAGCAAGCGGATTGACCACATCCGCCACCTCAACACTTTCGACCGCTGAGTAACGTACGCCGTCTTTTTCCACCATCCAACTAATGCTATCGCTTGCATTTCTATCGACTGGCAAGACCGTCATCATGGTCAAGCTCGAATCACTGCCTTGGTAATTCACACTGACATTGGTGGCGTCGCCATTAATGCTAGCGACTTGCAAATCACCGCTGGTATTGAGTGACCAATTGATGCTTGGCGCGGTGCGTGGTGACAATACATCAAGACTTACGACCTCTTGCCATGAGCCATCATTTGCCGTCACAGCAAAACGGGCGGTGCCATCTTGGTTTACGCTAATTTGATTGTTAGCGATAGTTGCAACTTCTGGAGTAAAGCTTTCGATGGTGACACTTTGGCTATCAGAAGCGGTCACGGTGAACGTGTGTGAACCGTTATTGATGTCGCTAAGTGTTGAGGTAACAGAGACAGGTGTCGCGCTCGGTTGCAGTGTGATGGTTTCTAGACGGGCAATACCGTCTACGTCCACGCTGATTTGTATTTGCGCACCGCTAGTATATAAGCTGGTATCAAATGTACCTGTCACATCCGTTAAGTTGCCACCGTCAAGAACACTCACGCTGACACTGCTGCCTGCTGGCAGATAACCTGAGAGTAAAGCGGTCAGATCAAGCGTTCCGGTGCTGGTCTGTAGTATTTCAGGGAAGTACGCCAAAGTGGTGTCATTGGCAAGTGTAGTATCGACTGCTTGTTGCGCTGCGCTATCTAAGCCATACGTTGGCACATTGAGCGCCAGATCTGTCATGCCATGACGACGTAGCCAGGTTTGGGTATTGAGATACAAGGCTTTGGCAGTATTCACATCAAGGGTGTTGTCAGCCAAATCTGTCGCCAGATCGCTTACCACATTGGCAAGGGCTTCACCACCGCCAAGTACTGACAAACCAATCAAGGCACTGCGGTATTGCTGTTCAATGCCTGAGCCGGTGGCGTTCATCGCCGCTGGCGCAATCGCAAACACATCATCGGCATTAGCAGAATCTAAGAAAGTACTGGCAATCAGTGCATTGGCGCTGTTAATGCCTGTTACGCTCAGATCCGTTGCCGCGACTTTTGCCGCAATATCCGTCAATGGTGACACGGTCACGCTATCTCGGCGCGCAATCTCTGGC
>NZ_OANU01000163.1 GCF_900089835.1 Vibrio thalassae
GCGGTTCTTCAGAAGCCTAAAGACAGAATGGATACCAGTGTCGGGTTATCGGAGCTTTAGCGAAGCAAGGGAGCATATAACTCGTTACATTACTGGTTATTACAGCCAACTCAGACCCCATCAGTATAACGGCGGGCTGACACCCAATGAGTCTGAACGACTGTATTGGAAAAACTCTAAAACTGTGGCCAATTTTAGTTGACCACTACATAAGTCAGCTTTAGCACAAATGGTTAACAGTAGTGTCTCCACAAGAACAATCGGGTGTTGAGTTATTACTGGAACCTATGGCATTTGAGCCAGCTAAGTTGTATCAACAATCTCTGAAAGAGGCAGGTATCCCTTGGACCTCATTTGCCGTTGATAATATTGCTGAAGAATACCAAAGACTGTCAGCTCTTGGCGTTGAGTTCTCCATTGCTCCGAGAGAGGCGGGCACAGTGATGATTGCTGTCCTCGATGATACGTGTGGTAACTACATTCAGCTGATGCAGGAAATGTAACACGAATCTACTTTCAGCCTACATGAGTGAAAAAAGGGACCTGACTCAGGTCCCCTTAAATTAATCCGCTTAGCCTCTCGCTTTATTGCTATAACGATTTTAGCTAATAATTCGGCATTTTATTGTATCGAGAATCTTTTAGTGCTTCTTTCACACGCTTTAGATTGTCTCTAAAACCAGAACCTCGACGTAAAGTGAAGCCTGTTGCTAATACATCGATGATAGTCATCTGCACGACGCGACTTGCCATAGGCATATAGACATCAGTGTCTTCAGGGACATCAACGGTGATAGATAATGAACTCGCTTTATCTAGCGGTGAGTCTTTCGCAGTCACAGCGATGACTGTTGCTCCGTTTTCTCTCGCAAGATGAGCAATTTCAACCTGGCTCTTTGTACGACCCGTGTGGGAAATCAGTACAATGACGTCGTTGTCAGAACAGTTGATGCAGCTCATACGTTGCATGACGACGTCTTCGTAACAAGAAATTGGGATATTAAAACGAATAAATTTGTTTTGGGCATCACGAGCAACCGAGGACGAGGCACCTAACCCGAAGAACGAAATTCGCTTGGCTTGCGTTAACAAGTCAACGGCACGATTTATCTGCATTGGGTCTAGGCTATTTTTTGCCACGTCCAAGCAGGCCATTGTTGATTCGAAAATTTTATGGGTATAAGCATCTGGACCATCGTCTTCTTCGACATTACGGTTCACATAAGGGGTACCGTTTGCCAAACTTTGTGCTAGGTGCAGTTTAAAGTCTGGGAAGCCTTTGGTATCTAAACGACGACAAAAACGGTTAACGGTCGGTTCACTAACGTCTGCCATTTTAGCAAGTGTCGCAATGCTTGAGTGTATGGCAGTCTGGGGGGACGCCATAATAACTTCAGCAACCTTACGTTCTGATTTGCTGAAGTTCTCTAAGTTCTTTTGGACTTTCTCTAGTGTATTCATAGTGTTCACAGGGTAAAGAGAACAACTTGTTGGCGTATTCTATTAGTGAATAGCGAAAGGTAATTTCGCCAACCTCAATCTAATATTGAGTTCTTATAGTACGTTAGAAATACGCCAACTCCATATTCTCAGTATAAACGAAGCGGCATACGAGCTGTAACAAAAGCTCGCATGAAATCTTTAGAATATGACAGGCATCAAACAAAAAAATGGAAGAAAAAAACAATTGGAGAAAAAACAGCCAGAAATAGCCAGTTTCTAGCTCGTTTTTGCCGTATTACTCCCACAAAACAGAAAGAAATTTTCATGAATTCGAGAATGAAAATTGATTTTACTTCCTGTTGTTAGCCTTGGGTAATGTCGAGCGATAGCTGTTCAAGCCGCGCCATCAGGTTAGGTGCAGTTTTCGCGATCTCTCTCTGTTCTTCAAGTACTGAGCTCAACACGTCTTTTGTGGTCAGTGGATTGGCTAACACGACTCTAAATACAATTGTGTCATGTATGCTCCACTGGATTGGGTTAAGTTGCGTACGGGAGACAAAAGAGAGCCCAGTTTCACGTTGTTTCTTTTGAATGACTTTGGTCAACTCGTTCAATAGCTTATGAAGTTCTGTCGTCTGCTCGTGTGATGCACACACTAGTGCATCGCGGACGTATTTTGGCACATAGCGATAGGTGAGTAGGCATAGCTCCGGCTCGCTGACGAGCTCAAAGTCGTCTTGTTGCTTAATTAGATCGGCAAAATAACGCGCTTTTTCGATGCTTTGATTGATCAATAATTCGTAACCAGGACGACTGATTATATGCATCGCAGCATACACCAACATTGCCATGCCTGAGCGTGAACCTTCCAAAGTGTGACTGCCTAAATCTTTTGAACCTTTACGCAAGATATATTGGGCATGATGCTCAATACTTTTCATTGCGTCTGGATTTTTAAAGAGCACCATGCCAGCGCCCATAGGAATATAGAGCTGTTTATGTGCATCAATGGTTACAGAGTCAGCGAGTTCAATACCGTCCAGCAACGAGCGATATTTAGCTGACATTAAAGTTGCTCCGCCCCAAGCCGCGTCAACGTGAAAGTGGCAGGACTCTTGTTGGCAGATTTGCGCAATTTCTCTTAAAGGGTCAACATTGCCAGTTTCAGTGGTACCAGCGACACCAATAACAGCAAATGGCTTGATGTTATCTTGTTTGAGCTGAGCGAATTTAGCTCGCAGATCATCAGGGCAGATGCGGTTGTGGCTATCGGTTTTAACAGCAACCAGACCCTGTTGACCAATACCCAGTACATCAGCAGCTTTTTTCAGCGAATAATGGCCACGTTCAGAGACCAGAACAGCGAGTCCCTCGTACCCATAGTGCTTCATCGCTCTAAACAATCCTTCTTTTCCCACACCAAGGAACTGACCTTGTGCTTTCAAAGCATTGTTTCTAGCAACCCATAACGCTGTGATATTGGCAATCGTACCACCGGAGCAAAACGCACCAAGAGAATGGTTGGCGCTGTGCATCCATTGGTTATAGAAAGTCTCGGTCTTGCCATAAATCAGTTTATGAAGCATTCCGAGGACCTGACGCTCTAATGGCGTGAAGGCTTTTGAGGTCTCAATCTTCACTAAGTTTTGATTTAAAGCGATCATAATTTTCGACAATGGCATCAAGAAATAAGGTAATGCCGACGTCATATGACCAATGAAGCTTGGTGAAGAGGTGTGTACCGAGTGAGAGACCAAAGTATCAAGAAGGTATTCAGTGTGATCCGAAACAAACGCGGGCTGTTCAGGAATAACGGCACTAGAAAAGTCCTTTTCAATTTCATGTAAAGGCTTTTCTTCTGCCACTATGTGCTCACGCAAAAACTGGTTTAAGTTTTTGGACAATCCTTCTTCTATTTGGGTCAGAGTTGAATCTGGTCCTTCAGGGATAGTGAAGATTCGAAGAAGGCTTTCGAAGCTGACATCAGCAATTTTCTGCTCAGATACCATACCGTTATCTACTATTATTCCGTTACTGCAAGCGGCACAATCTAAACCAATTGGCGGTGATTGTCTCGCAAAAATTGGGATGGAAACCTAATTTTCATCGCGTTGCAAACATGAAATTGTCTGTGTGGTTAATTAAAACGCAAAAAGCTGGCCGATGGCCAGCTTTTGGTTATCAGTTAAACCGCTACTTACATTCAATCATTTCTACTTGCTGAATAGAGGTATTGTATTTGTTCAAGGCAGTATCGATTTTCTTTGGATGACTCAACAAGTCCGCAAATGCACTACGTAAATCGTAGTTTTTTTCGTGAGGTTTTGCTTGACGGTCGGCAAAGCTCTTAGCGGCAGCTTGACCTAACATGTCATTACGTTGTGCGAGTGCTTTTACATCTTGTTGTTCAAGTTGCAACCAACTTTCAATTGAGCGTTCTGTCGCTACTTTTGTGGGTTCATTCGCTAAGTAGTAGTGAACAGCTTCACGGTTGAGTTCAAAGTGGTTTTTTCTACCTTCCAGGAACCATTGTCCAACACCTTCCAGCTCTGGGTACTGTTGAGTGGTAAGAGTCACGAGGTCATCATACCATTGGATAGAGGCATCGATGTAGGCATCGTATTTTTTCTCTAGGCATTGCGTGTCAGCTGAAAATGAGGAAAAAGAGGTTCCGACGAGCATTGCTGCGATAAGCCATTTTTTCATTATTTGGTCCTTTGAATTGGGCTAACTCTGTTATTTAAGTCTTTATTGTTGTTTTGAGAGCGGAAGCATAGCTGAAAAACGGCTACTTTCCTGCGATCTAACCTGCAAGTGATACAAAAAATAACATCATTACGGGTACCAGCAAGCTCAGAATAAAGCCACTAACAATGGCAACGGGTACACAGCGTACGCCCCCAGTGCTTTGGATGACTGGTAGCGTGAAGTCCATCGCTGTTGCACCAGCATAACCGATAGCGGTACACGGCTTTTTAGTAATCAAAAGTGGAATAATGACGAGCGCTACCAGCTCTCGTAACAGCTCTATCATAAACGAGGCGCCACCGTAGACTGGACCAAACGCATCGCCCATTAGAATGCCGGCAAGTGAATACCACCCGAAGCCGGATGCCATAGCGAGTCCTTTATAAACAGAAATGTCTAGAATCGCCGCAGCGATGGCGCCACCAATCAAAGAGCTGGAAATGATAATGAGGGCGATGGCCATACCTTGTTTGTTGACTAATATTTGCCTTAGTGTCAAGCCGCTGTTTCTCAGCTGAATACCGATAAAAAACAAGAGAATTAAAAGTATCCACTCGCTTGCGGTTTCTACCCAACCTAGGCCTATTGGCAACAATAAGCCGACCACTAACCCTGAGCCAACCACTAAAATAAGCTTCAGTGATTCCAGCGCCATTACAGATAATGGGAGGTGACTTGTCAGACTTTCCGTCCTAAGTGGTAAAACTCGGTCAACGAATGGCAAAGAGATAAGGTTGCATGTGCCTATGGAGACAAAGAACACCAATGTCATTGAGACAATGGTTTTTAAATTACTGCCAAAGTCATCTAAAGCGGCAAGGCTGAGTCCCATCAAAAATAGAATGATATAAATCAACCATGACGTTGCTTTATTCAAGGTATCGAGCAACGATTTGTTGTTAATTGAAAAGAAATAGCCGATGACTAGCGGCGTAAAAATATACAGCATCCCTGAGAACATTGACGCGACGATCCTTCGTAATAATTAGCGTATGCGGTATTGTGAGAGGTTTACTTCACAAAAACAAGAGCGAGATAGGAGATTGCTCTCCTACATACCTGCCGAACGGATGATTTCTGACGTTTTCGCTTTGAATTCCTGATCAGACATCGTCGTTAGTTTATAAAGCACTTCAGCTCCGTCGACGTTGATCTCTACTTCGTGCTCTTCTAGCGCTTCATGATCTTGTTTTCTATACAGCAAAACATGATTGGCAATCCTTGCAATGTCTAAGTAAGACACTTCTGGACGTTCGAGAGTTTTTGGTTGATTAGAGGCAACCTCGATAAAGTCGTTATCAAAACCCCAAGTTCTCAACACCTGTTCACTAGTAATTGGGCAGCGTGAGTGGAAAATCTGCATCGCTAGGTTAGAGTCGAGGTAGTTTCCTCTCTCTAAGTAAAGGTGGTATTCATTCACCAAGCAGAACAGTCCAATGTCGGCGAGGAAACCAACCAATAGCGCTTTTTCTTGTTCTAGATATTGATAACTGGTTGGTGCGTGATCTTGAAAAGATTGAGTCACTAAAACCATAGTGGCGGCAAGCTCTCTAGAAACAGCAGCACTTTGCACTAAAACATCTTTGCATTCATCGGTTAGATTTACGGAATGCTTAAGAAGCTCAATTGATTGAGCGGTAACAATATCACGGACACGGAGGATGCCTAAACGAGAAACGGCGGTATTGAGATCCTTACAGGTGATATTACCTCGATTAAAGATGACAGAATTGGCCACTTTTAAAACGATGGCTGCCAGTCCTGGATCTTCCAATAAGCAGTTCGCAATGTCTGAAATCCCAGTGGAGTCTAATGGGCACAGTTTTTGAATTTTTAAAACAACTTCAGAGATCGGAGGAAGAGAGATTTTTCCGGTGTTGATGGATTGTTCAACAAGCTCAGCAAATTCAGTTTCCAAGCTTTCTATAAATAATTGTTGGTTGTCTGGTAACCAGTAAAATGATAAGTGGTTCATAAGATTTCGACAGCAGAAGATAGAAGGTCAGTTTACCCGTCACTCTTTATAATTGACAATAACCTAAGTGCCAAAATGTAGTCTTAGGTCAATTGTTTGACGTTTGAAACACCATTCAATTAGAAAACATAAGTGTAACTGATTGTATAACGTCATTGGTGTGAAGTGACTCGCAAAGCCTCTTTGTTTAAATAGCACAATTGTGATGTTGAGCCAGACTTATTTTGCATTGTGAACTATTATAATTACATATATAACAAACGGAGCTGTCGCTGTTTATATTGACAGACTCTAACTATTATTTTTCGCATTTATCCGCTGCTATTTCTGGTGATCGTATTAATCGGGGTAAAAGATTAAGGATCAAAGGAAATGATAGAGCAATCTTTTTACGACTACACAACTCAATTTGGTATCTCTCAAAAACGCTCGATGTTCGGTGGCACAGGGCTGTTTAAAGACAGCGCCATGTATGCACTTATCAGTAATGATAGGGTTTTTATTCGTGGTGGCTGTTCGCTTGACGAAACACTACAAAATCTAAATTGTGAGAAGTTTAGACACGTTAAAAAACAGTCTACGGCAACCGTTAACTATTACGACATTACAAGGTTGTTTCAGCAAAACGCGTCGATTCTGGCTGAGCTAGTTCAACGATCTATCGCTAATTCGGTTGAATACCATTCAAACAAGAAATCCGTCGAAAATAGAAGGCTAAGGGATTTGCCTAATATGCAGTTGACACTTGAGCGTATGGTGAAGAAATCCGGTATTGAAGATGTGAAAACCTTCTTGGAGTTGGGCGCGCCACATGTTTTCAATAAAGTAAAAAGAACGTATGGCAACGATGTGGATATCAAATTGTTGTGGAAGTTCGCAGGTGCCGTTGAAGGAATACACTGGAAGTTGATTCAAGACCCTCGCAAGCAACAGTTATTGCAGTATTGTTCTGAAATCGATTAAACAACCAGTATTGTGCAGTAATGCCGTTCACTTAGGTGGACGGCATCGTTTCTCTCTCTATTCCTATTAGCAAATTTTCATTTATCGAATAGCAGCTTGTATGATCAACCCTAGCAAGCAACCTATTCATTCAATAAGCAAAAGGTTTGTAAGTGTTGTAACTTGAATGAGTTGTAATCGTTCGTGTTCTCAGGGATTAAGTGAAGCGCATATAAAAACTCGATATAGTGTCTATCGAGTTTTTATAAAGTGGCATGAACATGCCATTGATCTATCGGTTACAGTCTCAATTGCTCAGCGTTAGAGCGTGAGCTCTCTTAATTTGTGTGTGTTTATGAATTAAATGCCAAAATCGTAGCCTTTATAGATATCGGACAGTGTTTTAGGTTTCTTGCTACGTTGAGTACTTGGAGTAGGGTGATACTCGTGTTTAATCGCATCAGCGTGTGCTTGCGCAGACTTCATGAATTCAGGGTCGGCCATCGCTTGTTTGCGAAGCTCATTGATGCGTTCTAGTTTATCTTGCAACATAACTACACCTCATGAATTGCTGTATGTACAACCAGTATAGCTAATGCTGTGTGAATATCCAGTACTTTGTTTTTAGCTAACTATAACGATTAGCTGAGGGCTTCAAATTGGCTAAATGCGTAGCGCTTTGCGTGTGCTGAACATTAGGTAACAGACTTCAAAAAGAGGCTTCAATAATTAGGCAAATGTAAAACCGGCTAATGCCATTGAGTGTGCCCGAATGCTCACAACTAGGACAAGGATGAAATCTCCTATACTCAATTCTTTCGACGGGTCTAAACGAAAAAGAAGCGTGTTTTTAAACCTAATCGTAGCGAATGACGTCGAAAACGCAGTACATGATGTTAAGTTTCATGAAAATTACCGTTAAAAGTCGACACTTTTCTGTACTCAAATGTGATTTACATCAAATAACGATCAATCGGGCGTTGTTCGAAATTCATACGATTTAACATTTTATATGAGTCCAGTCGCATTGCTATGGTAATAGTGGTAAGTAAAGGAATTGTTGATATTAATTTTGCTGAATACCATAAAATACGTATTACAACTTACTGATAAAAATAAGTGTTTACTCGAATCTAATGAATGGCTACCTGCTATTTTGGGATACAAACCACGCCATTGAATTGATTTTTGACAGAGATGATTTTCTATTTATTCATTTCAAATGCATGAAAAATGTTAAAGTTTGTGACAAGAAAGAGATGTATGTATAGTCTCTGGCCACTGACCAAATGTGTCCAAATGTTTCAATGGATGCAAGTTAAGGAGACTTATAAGAATGATCACGAATGACGCCGTCATTATGGGCTTACTTGCTGCTATTCTTGGTGGGGTATTTATCACCGAGAGCAGCAACAATCCCTATTGGAGAAAGTTCTACTCTTTTGTCCCAGGTCTGTTGCTGTGCTATTTCCTCCCATCTTTACTCAACACGACGGGCATTATTGATGGCTCTGAATCAAAGCTCTATTTTGTTGCTAGCCGATACCTTTTACCTGGTGCATTAGTTCTGCTGATCATCTCAGCAGATTTAAAGAAGATTTTTGGGCTAGGCTCGAAAGCGGTAATCATGTTCTTGACAGGGACGGTGGGCATTATTATTGGTGGGCCTGCGGCTATCGTAATTCTAGACTTTATTAATCCAGATCTCGTATCTGGTGATGTATGGCGTGGCCTAACAACAGTAGCCGGCTCATGGATCGGTGGCGGCGCAAATCAGGCGGCTATGAAAGAGGTGTTTGGTGTTAGTGATAAGCTGTTCTCTGCAATGATCACCGTCGACGTTATCTGTGCCAATATTTGGATGGCTATACTGCTGATCATGGCAGGACGTCAAAAGAAAATGGATGCTTGGCTTAAGGCAGATACTTCTTCTATTGACGAGTTAAAAAGGACGGTCGCGAAATACGAAGAAGAGAATGCTCGCCCAATCACAACAACAGACATGATGAAAGTGGTCGCTATCGCCTTTGGTCTAACAGGTCTTGCCCATTTTGGTTCTGATCTGATTGCCCCTTGGATTGCTACTAATGCACCAGAGTTGGAAAAATACAGTCTGACCTCTGGCTTTTTCTGGCTTATCGTTCTCGTAACGACGTTTGCATTGATCGCATCTACGTTCAAACCGGCACGCACACTAGAACATGCTGGCGCATCAAAAATTGGTTCGGCATTCATTTATATTCTGGTGGCAACGATCGGTATGCAAATGGATGTGACGGCGATTTTAGATAATCCGGGTTACTTCTTTATCGGCATCACGTGGCTAACAATTCACGCATTGCTGATGATATTTGTCGCTAAACTCATTCGTGCGCCACTGTTCTTTATGGCAGTGGGCAGCCAAGCCAACGTTGGTGGTGCAGCGTCCGCGCCTGTTGTGGCGGCAGCTTTCCATCCATCATTAGCACCGGTAGGCATTTTGATGGCTGTACTTGGCTATGCATTAGGTACTTATGGGGCATATATATGCGGCCTCATGATGCAAGCCGCTGTCGGGGTGATGGGATAATTCACCGACAGCACCTAATTCGAGGCAGTGCGTAGCAGCACTGCTTTTTTAGTTTTGTGTGTCAAACGTTTCGATATTTCTCCTATTTACTGTGTGTAAAAAACGGCTCATCTAATATAGGAAATATAAATAATTTTCATCGTTCAACATAACCTCTTGCCTTACCAGCCATTTTACGACAATGTGATGAATAGTTATTCAATATTCACAAGCAGGGAGGCTTATGAAACCTCAACTTAAACCGCAAAATCCTAATTTCTCTTCTGGACCATGTAGCAAGCGTGTGGGTTATGAACTCACTCAACTGTCGGATAGGCGGCACCTGTTACCAGGTGCCTCCCTCCTCAGAACCGTACGTGCAACTTTCACTGCATACGGCTCAAGCCTCCACAAAGGCACCGTTAAGCACCCAGTAACAATTACCTTTGCGATACACACACAAAGCTTTAAAACTGTCCCAATGGCCACTTAATGAGTAAGAAACCACGGTTCGTTGTCAGAAGACGCACTAA
>NZ_OANU01000030.1 GCF_900089835.1 Vibrio thalassae
AAGAAGGCATCTGTAACTTTGCAAAGTATGACCGACTAACCAGCTCTATAATCGAGGCTGGCAATGTATCAATAGGATTGTTGCGTAGAAGAGCTCGCGGGATAAGAGATACCGAATACTTCAAACTGAAGATTAAACAGCTTTCAGTACCTGAGGTAAGTTCAATATTATACCCTTCTGTCAAGCTCATCTAAGCGGAGAAGAGCCATTTTTACTTATCCATTTTCTAAATATTTATCTTGATTAACCTCACAATTTTTTATTGCTTGAATCTGTGTCTTTCTCTAATATCTGCGCCCTATCACCGACTCTGTCGAATGCTAAGAAAAATACACTAACTCCTGTAGATACGAGACAAAAACAAAATGGCATCCAAATACCCATTAGCAAAGCTGACCTTTTTGATCGCAATTTTGACCGCTGTTGGTCAACTGACTCAGACTATGTACGTACCGTCAATTGGTCAAATGGCTCAGGAATTTCGCGTTAACCCAGCAATGCTACAGGCGGTCATGGCGTGTTACTTAATTCCTTACGGCCTGTCTCAGTTTGTCTACGGTCCGTTATCAGATAGATTAGGACGTAAGCCAATTATTATTGTGGGTCTTGGGATCTATCTTATTGGTGCCCTGATCAGTTTGTTCGCTCACTCTTTTGAATTATTTCTACTAGGTAGCTTCGTTCAAGGTGCTGGCATTGGTAGTGGTGGTGCCATGTCTCGTACTCTGTCTAGAGACTGTTTCTCAGGCGAAGAACTTCACCGAGCAAATAGCATTATTAGCATGTGCGTGATCTTTTCACCACTGCTTGCTCCCGTACTTGGTGGCTTGTTGACTGAAACAATGGGCTGGCGATCTAGCTACCTATTTTTAACACTGTTTGCGGTTGCAGTGGTCATCGTTATGGCCTCTAAACTTGTTGAAACCCTGCCTGTAGAGCGACGCAGTCACCGTTCAGCAATGGATAACTACCGATTTGTGCTCTCTGACAAACGTTTCCAGGGCTATGTTATTTGCTTGGTCGCAACCTTTGCCGGAGTGGCGGTATTTGAAGCAGCAGCTGGCGTATTGTTTGGTGGGGTGTTAAAACTCTCAGCGTTAACGGTTAGTATTTTGTTTGTCCTGCCCATTCCTGGCTATTTGTTGGGCGCTGGGCTGTCATCAATCATTGCAAAGCGCTACGGAAACAAAGCGGCATTTAAGTTTGGTCTCGTCTCCATAATGTTGGGCGCTGCGATCGTTCTTATTCCCGGTTTACAAGGCTCTACCGATGCTTGGACACTGACTATTGGCTCAACAGTATACTTCCTTGGCGCCGGTGTTTTATTTCCAGCTGCGACAACTGGAGCGTTAACGCCGTTTCCAAACCATGCTGGGACTGGCGGAGCCGTGTTAGGTGGCATGCAAAACCTCGGTGCAGGCTTAGCAACGTTAGGTGCCTCGGTAATTCCAGCAACTAGTCAACTACCATTAGGCGTGATTATGATGGTGATGGCATTACTGGCTATGTGGGGACTTCATATCGCCAAGCGTGACAATGGACCTAATAATGCCGACGGCGCAGTTATGGTTTAATGACACTTTAGTCACAAAGGCTACCTTGTTGACGGTAGCCTTTGACGCTCTTTATCGCGCGCAGCATGTGCCCCTCTCCCAAAACTCGCCTTAAACATGCTCTTCCCCCTTACTGTGATATTCATTCCGTGAATAATACTCCTATCTCAGTTTTCGAAAATAAAACCTATTTTAATGTTAATTCAGCTACTTAGCCTTGTAATCTGCATCTTTATAATTAAACTGGCGTAATATCTCTGATTCATCCCAAGCAAGGAGTTATTAGAGTTGAACCCGAATCGCGTGCTCACTATAACAACCATGCTCTTTCGCATGGTTGTGCTGATCGTACTGATCGGAGTATCGCCCGCATCTTTCGCGCAAACGGCTCTTCAAAAGACATTTGTTGTCGCGGCACACGAACGAGATTTTATCGCTCGATTTATTTTTTCAACCATAGAGAAGCAATCCAACATTGCATTTCAATACGTAAATTATCCTGATTTTAGTGATCGACTCGAAGCTGTTGAAAGTGGTTATGTTGATTTTGCCGCTAATGTGACTTTTACAAAAAACCGCTCATCACGCTTCATCTTTTCTCAGCCTATTAATATTGAGCCAACTTACTTATTCAATATCGAAGGCAAACCCTTTGATGACATGCATGTGATTGGAACAACCATCGGAACGGCATTCAATGACATTATCCAGCGTTATTATCCCAACAAACGCGTTTTGAGTTTCAATGACTATGATGTTGCACACGAAAGCTTACTGGCAGGTGACATTGATGGTTACATAGGCACCTTTTTGCAACTAGAGAACTTTCTATCAGCTGGATTCAAAGCCGCTTCTATCAATGATCGGCTTTCTATCCCTCCGGTTTCCATTGTCACGAACAAACCACAAAACCAACCCCTACTCACCTTATTTAGTGACATTATTGCTCAAGATGAGGTCGAAAAAGAGATTCGTCAATTTATCGATGATTACATTACTGAAATAGCGATCAAACAATTACGGAAAAAGGTTAAATCGAGCGGTTTAGATTTGGATGCTACCGTTGAGATCTATCTCAATCCTCGCCCACCCTATGTTTTTTCTAGTTCCAGCGATCAACCTACTGGTATATCAGTCGAGTTTGCCAAGAAAATATGTACGCTGAACCAACTCAAATGCAACATGGTTTACGATCCGACTGAAACATGGTCGGCGTCTTTACAAAAGCTCACACTCGGTGAACGGGATGTCACCCCCCCCATCACCGACTTTGCACACCGCCAACATTTACTCTGGTTTAGTCGGCCATACGCCACCATCAACGGCGTCATCGCTAAACGTATTGGTTACAAAGAAGAAGTCTATCGGCATATATCAGAGCTGTTTGCAGAAAAAGTTGGCGTTGTGGAAAACGATGTCTTTTCTTCTGTCACTCGACGTTCATTACCAAATAAAACCTTAACCTACTATTGCAATACCGAGCGACTCATCAAAGGCCTTATTACAGGCGAAGTCGATTACGCCGTTACCAGTAAGGTAACCTTGGATACCTTACTGTATGAAAACACTATTACCAATGTCACTGAAGACCGTCATTTTCGTCCTTTCTATCAATCCGATTTAAGCTTCGGCTTCCCTAAAACTGAACGCGGACAAACGCTCGCTCAACTGTTTAATCGAACCTTAGATTTTATAGACGCCGATGCCATTAATCGTCACCACCAACCACCAGCAAAATGGCGTGAGCTAAACGAAAAAGAAAGTGATAAACGTCGCTTGAATATCATCAATGCCCTATTAGCATTGTTGGTATTAGTGACGTTCCTGTTTGGTTACATTACTAACCATCGTGCCAATCATGATGCGTTAACCAAACTTAAAAATCGCCACGCGTTAAACCGAATTAGTAAACAATTCCTTGATAAGGATAACGGGCTAATATATATCGATCTCAATCGCTTTAAACATATCAACGACACCTACGGCCGTACGGTTGGCGACCAAGTATTGCGCTGCTATGCGAAACGCTTGAGAGAAACTATTGATGGAGAAATTTATCGAATTGGTGGTGACGAGTTTGTCGCTATTACCGAGTGTTCGACCGATGAATTAGACAGCATACTTAAACAATTAGAAAGCTATCCATTTATCGTAAGAGGCAGCGGCGTAACGTTAACACTGCACGCGTCTCTCGGTGTTTTCCCACCTAACACTAGCGCGCTCCGTATAAAACAACTGCTGATCTATACCGATTTCGCCATGTATGAGGCCAAACGTAATGATAGCGTTCGAAGTATCATTATTGATGACAATAAACTTACCGACCTGATTGCTATTCATGAGCCATCTAAACGTTCGTATCAACCTACTCCAGAACTTTGATTCCCGTGATTTGAATATCACAATTGCTAACAGAAAACCTCGTCTTTAACACTATGATTTTGCGTTGATTGGAACACTTTTCACGCTAGGTCGAATATAATGGCTAGAGCAAAATCAACAGTAATAGGAGACTTTATGACAGCAAAACATAATGCTAGCCAGTTCGTGTCCATTCTCTCAACCATACTTGTCATTGGACTGGCCATCTACCTAGGTAGCTTGGTGAAATCTGTAGATACCATTGAAGAAAAACTCAGCCATCAAGCGCAGCAAATAGAAAGAACCTCTCTTAAATCGACAAATGGAAGCACAGACGATACCTATCACTCTTATGTCCCTGTTTATTCACATATCTACACCGATGGCGGTAAGGCGGTATTATTAGAAAGTACGCTGGTGGTGCGAAACACCGACCCTAGCGCCAATATCAATATTCACAGCATCAATTACTACGACACCAATGGACAATTGGTACGAGAATTTGTCTCTCAAGGTTACAAACTTGACGCCATGTCGAGTTCTGAATACTTAGTTGAAAAGCGCGAAGTCAGTGGCGGTGCGGGAGCCAACTTTCTAATTCAATGGTCAAATCCAAATCAGGCTTCCGCCCCTATCTTTGAGGCGGTAATGATTGGCTCTGGACACGGAAAAGACATCTCGTTTACCAGTCGAGCACCCCAATAACCAATCGCCCCGCACAAGGCGGGGCGCTTGGTTGCAACCGAGCATGTCACGTTAGTCAGCCTGGTCATTCAGATAAGCTTGAAGGGAGATATTTGTCCATTCACGCATTTTTACTAAATAGCTCGCTTGTGAATCGAGTATCTCTTTCGCCAACGCGTCGTTGGCCGCTTGCTGTTGAAGTGACTCTGCATTGGCTGTTTTCAGTGCATTGATCACTTCCGGTGGGAAAGAACGAATCTTAATATTTGGATACTCTGAACTCATCTTAGACCAACTATTTGCGTTTTCATGTAGGGCTTGTGTGTACATATCAAACGCCGCTACACGGAAGGAAGTCTCTAAGATGATTTGCAGATCAGCTGGCAAAGATTCCCACACTTTTTTATTCACTAGGAACTGAGTCTCCGAACCTGGCTCATGCCACGCCGTGTAATAGTAAGGCGCGATTTTTTGAAAGCCCATACGCAGATCAAAGGCCGGTCCGACCCACTCTAACGCGTCAATGGTGCCTCGCTCCAACGAAGTATAAAGCTCACCCGGTGCAATATTGGTCGGTTTAGCGCCCACTTTTGCCAACACCTCACCCGCGAACCCAGGGATACGCATCTTTAAGCCTTTTAGGTCATCAACGGTCTTAATCTCTTTTTTAAACCAGCCGCCCATTTGAATATCGGAATTACCACCAGGGAAGGACAACAAGTTATGTGGTGCATAGACTTGCTGCATGAGTTCCAAGCCACCGCCATGATAGAACCAAGAGTACTGTTCCATGGTCGTCATTCCAAACGGCATGGATGAAAAGTACAACGTATTCGGAACCTTACCTTTCCAGTAATACGAACTTGAATGTCCTAGGTCATATTGACCGGACTTCACCATATCGAACACCCCAAGAGGCGCTTTGTGCTTGTTGGCAGAGTCAACTCGGATAATCAAGCGACCATTTGACATTTCCTTGGCCAATTTGGCCATGTTCTTACTCGCATCACCTAAAATCGGCGTGTTTGTCCCCACGTTTCGGCCAATTTTAGACGGTATACTTTATAGTCAGCATGCACTTGAAAGGTCGCCACAGCAGAGAGAGACGCAATCACAATAGTACTCATTCGACGAATGGTTTTTTGAATTCCATTTCTTAGTTTCCTATATACGTTGTTAGATAGCTCAACAACAATGAATGTAAACATTATGTATGTCAAAGTGTTACCATTGAGGCTTACTCTATTTAACAGAACGATGCGTCTAATATTTGACCAATTAGCCCTATTTTATCATTTTAAGGACTTAACCACTCTATTTAACGCTAGCCTTTAACGAACGAAAAATATTCCATTCTGTTTAATAAATTGATAGTTCTGTCACGAAATCTCTGTTATTAATAGCCAAATTGTTAAATATTCTAAAACGTATCATTATGGATTGGGCAACACTGTCAATATTTATCCCTACTTTCTTCTTCGTTTCCATTACCCCCGGTATGTGCATGACGCTCGCATTGACCATGGGTATGAGTATTGGGTATCGACGCACCTTATGGATGATGATCGGCGAACTGCTTGGTGTTGCTGCGGTTTCTCTTGCCGCTATTCTTGGTATCGCCGCCGTTATGTTGAAATACCCAGAGATCTTCACCATGTTTAAAGCGGTCGGGGCAACCTACTTGTTTTATCTCGGTATTCAAATGTGGCGTTCAAGAGGCAAATTGGCTATTACATCAGATGTCGAACAACAAACCATACATAACGACTGGGATCTGGTCGTTCAAGGTTTTGTTACTGCCATCGCCAACCCAAAAGGTTGGGCTTTTATGATATCGCTGCTGCCACCATTTATCGATCAATCAAAACCGATGCTTGGGCAAGTATCTATCATGCTCGGTATTATTCTGTTCAGTGAGTTTGTTTGTATGACGATCTACGCGACCGGAGGAAAAGGGTTGAAACGAACATTAGGCAATGCAAACAACGTACGAACCATGAACCGTATTGCGGGTGCACTCATGTGTGGCGTTGGAGTTTGGTTATTTCTGGGATAAAAATTGGGCTCCGATATGGAGCCCATTGATTTTATTGTGTCACACCTGCAATCACCGCTGGCTCTCCTGTCACCTCGGGCATACTGCCGATATCGGCACTGCCTGTGACGGAAGTTGGGACCGCAACAGCAGGGTCTTGCAAGCTTAATTCGTTGCACTCAGACGTTGCCAAAGGTTTCATCAACTCTTCAATTTCACGAGCCTTTATAACGTATTGATTGCTCCCTCCCATAACGACACCATCGTCGATTGAAAAGGCAGCACGGTAGTGATCATCTTCGTCATTTTTTATATTTGGAATACCCCATAGATTACCATTTCCTCCATAGTTGAGCATAAAGGTTTGGTTTTCATAGTCACCAGCATCACCATTTCGGTCATTGGTGTTGGTATGAACATAACTGAACTGAATTGGGCGGTCGAAACTAACGATATCCCCAGATTCATTGCGCACTGTAGTCAATCGATTCCAATTATTGACCCCTGTTTCCCACACATAAAACTCTTGCACAACGTTAGGATCGTAGATCTCCCAAGAATTTGAAATAGATTGTGACGATAGAACCATTGGCCCTGTTCTCACCCCCCAATGGTGTGGCGTAGATTCAAGGTCTGATGAGGTGATAGACGAATCAAAATGAACCGCTTCGCCGCTGGTTACGCTAACGAGCGTAAGTGCATTAACACCATCAATCGAGAACGTAAACTGATAAGCAGTCCCCTGCTCAGTTTCAAATGGACTATTCTCTCCCCAATATTGGGCGATCTGTTGGTCATCAATAGTGCCTTTAGGGCAATTATCGTAACAAGTTAGTGTGATGGTACCGTTGTTAGGAAGTGCAGCACCACCTTGTTGTGACCCATCAATAAAGGTTTGGACATAATAAGTTATGCTATCCTCTCCATTGAGATACTTCACTTCTCCGCCGAGCTGCTCAGAATACATGTATAAAGTGTCGTAATCACCAAGCGATATTACGATGGGTGTTTCTAGCTGCGTCACACTCGGACCATTATCCGTCCAAGACAGCTTACCCACTTTAACGAACTGTTGATTGCTGTAGTTCACGACCCATTGATCGAAAGAACTGTCTTGATAGACATCATCATCCCAATAGTTAAAGTCGATCCCTGCTAATTCAGTGAGCGCTAACAAGTTCACTGTGTTCTTTATTAGACGACCCGGTGCTGTCACGACTGTCAGAGTTTCCTGCTGTCCGTCGCTATCTTTCACTACGGTATCACCATTACTGAACTGATGACCGCTTTCGGTCCAAAGTCCCCAGTAATCGACAAAACCGTAGCTATCGTTATTGCCATTACCCGCAGTATCATAGCGAATAGGAAAACCACTATTGAGTCCGACCGCAGCCCCTGTCGATGCATCAAATAAATCATATCGATGCACGTGTGATGAAAATTCTGTCCGACTCAAACATTGAGAGCCAGTTGCAAAGTCTCCTGACTTGTAGGGCAAATCATCAAAACCGCCATTGGTACTCTGAACTAATACACGATTCTCATTGAATGCTAGTGCAAATGTCTGTCCTCCACTACCGTATTGACCAGAGTATTCCATTCCCGTTAACGCAACGCCTGTGGTTCTATCTTCAGACATGACAACACTGGCAAATTGTTTGTAGGTTTCGTTAGCACTGTGACTACCTTGCTCATAAAGCGTGAAGCCAATTTGTCCGTCAAGACCGGAGATCGTTTTGACTTCTCCTCCTCCTGTTTGAGTGTTTTGGTCAAAATTATCAAAAAAGTCGAAATTAAAGGTGAAATCACCAAAGGGATTAGCGTCAGTAGCGCCATTGTGGATTTCCGCTTTGAACTTAATCGCTTGTTCTCGCTCGTCACTTTGTCCCATATCTGGAAGCCATACACTAACGAGTAGCGGATCTGAATCGGACTCACGAACCACCGAACTAACCGCTTTCATCAACTGGGTTTGATTACTCGCTCCTGACGATTGTCCGCTATCAGCAGATTCATCTTCATCAAAGCACACCGACTCATCAGCTAGCACCAAATAAGGTCCCTGGTTAGCAAACTCAACGCTGTTAAACTGAGCCGTAAAACACAGGATGCTGTTGACAAGTTCAATAGGTTCTAATGCTTTATTCCAGACATGTGATTGTTGCTCGGCGAGCGTATAATCTGTACCAGCGTCGTTGTATTCAGCCTGTATGGACAAAGAGGCCATAACCAATGTTAAGGGCATTAACTTAGTCGTTTTCATTGGTCACTACCTCCAATTGTTCAGGCAGCGAAAGCTGAGATGTCGGAATGGTCTGAGTTTGTGTCTGATTGCCTAAACTGGAGTCTCCCTCACTTCCATTGCAACCGAAGAGTAGTCCTAGGACAAAGGTAGCGATTACCGCTTGGATATTAACTTCTTTCATATCTCCTCCTTGTAATTTAACTTACGAACGTAATTCTCACCAGCTAACCTCGTAATTCGCGCCAGCGAACCTCATTATTAACAACGGTTATAAACACCCTAGTATAGGGTGAACATAAGCTAATAGAACAAGATCCTATATAGATATTTCATTTGCTTATATGCTACGCAATTTGCATGGTCTATGTACGTAAATTACAACATATGTAAAAACAGCATTATTGTATGACAAAAATACTTATACTGTTCTGCATTCGCTCGCGTGGTAAACCGATTGCTATGCTTAGATCCTATAAATCCCCCCTTCTACTATCAACTTGTTGATTAGTTAATCGCCCAGCCTACCCCTTTAGGGTAGTTCAAAAGTGTAATTGATTTACATCATGTTTTAATTTTCTTTCACATTTAACAATGCGCGGAGATTCGAAGAACTAACACTTAGGTATTAATATGAGCAAGATGAAGCTTGTCGTGATAGGAAACGGCATGGTCGGTCATCGTTATCTCGAGGATTTAGTCGAGAAAACCGATATGGCTAACTATGACGTCACCGTTTTCTGTGAAGAACCACGCGTCGCTTATGACCGTGTCCACCTATCCTCTTACTTTTCACACCACACAGCAGACGAACTTTCCCTAGTAAAAGAAGGTTTCTATGAGAAGCATGGCATCAATGTTCTGATTGGCGAGCGCGCGATCAACATTAACCGTGAAAACAAAATCGTTTATTCCAGCACGGGTCGTGAAATTAAATACGACAAGCTTATACTCGCTACAGGTTCCTACCCATTTGTTCCACCTATTAAAGGTAACGAGAGTAAAGACTGTTTTGTCTACCGCACTATTGAAGACCTTAAAGCTATTGAAGCAACGGCGAAGAAAAGTAAACGCGGCGTTGTGGTTGGTGGCGGCCTACTTGGCTTAGAAGCAGCAGGCGCTCTAAAAGCACTGGGGATCGAGACACACGTTGTCGAGTTCGCTCCAGTATTAATGGCGGAACAATTAGACCTTCATGGCGGTCTGCAACTTCGCAACAAAATTGAACGTATGGGCGTTCAAGTTCATACAAGCAAAAATACACTTGAAATCAAACCTGAAGGTAAAGAAGCGCGAAACACTATGGTGTTTGCCGACGGTACTGACCTTGAAGTGGATTTTATCGTATTTTCCGCGGGTATTCGTCCACAGGACAAACTTGCTCGTCAAATGGGCTTGGGTGTTGCACCTCGTGGCGGTATCGAAATCAACAACTTCGCTCAAACTACTGACCAAGATATTTATGCCATTGGTGAGTGCGCCTCATGGAACCGTACGTTCTATGGTCTCGTTGCTCCTGGTTATAAGATGGCGACAGTGGCGGTTGATCACTTAGTTGGTAACGACAGTCAGTTTGAAGGCGCGGATATGAGCGCTAAGTTAAAGCTACTTGGCGTCAAGGTGGGCTCAATTGGCGATGCCAATGGTCGTACTCCTGGATGTAAGAGCTACGTTTACCAAAACGACGAGCAAGAAGTGTATAAGCGTCTTATTGTGTCTGAAGACGGTAAGAAGTTACTTGGCGCGGTCATGGTTGGTGATACTTCTGATTACGGTGATCTGCTTCAGCTTAAACTCAACGAAATCGAACTTCCAGAACACCCTGATACTTTGATTCTGCCTGCGCATGCTGGTTCTGAAAAACCAACATTAGGTGCAGATTCTCTCCCTGAGTCAGCCGTTATTTGTTCTTGCTTTGATGTCACTAAGGGCAAGATTGCACAAGCTGTTGCTGATGGTCATCACACGATTGGCGATATCAAAGCGGTAACTGGCGCAGGTACTGGCTGTGGCGGTTGTATCCCTCTTGTTACCTCTGTCCTTAATGCTGAATTAGCAAAATCAGGCATCGAAGTTAAAAACGACGTGTGTGAACACTTTGCTTATTCTCGCCAAGAACTGTTCCACTTAGTACGTATCGAAGAGATCAAGACGTTCGAAAAGCTGCTTGAGAAACACGGTAAAGGATACGGCTGTGAAGTGTGTAAACCACTTGCAGGCTCTATTTTAGCGTCTTGCTGGGGTGACCACATCCTTAAGCCTGAGCTAGTGAAGTTGCACGATACCAACGATAACTTCCTAGGTAACATCCAGAAAGACGGTACTTACTCAGTTATCCCGCGCATGGCTGGTGGCGAAGTGACTCCTGAAGCACTGAAAGTGCTAGCTGAAGTGGCAGCAGAGTACAACCTTTACACTAAGGTGACTGGTGCACAACGTATCGGTCTGTTCGGCGCGCAAAAAGACGACCTTCCAGCTATCTGGAAGAAACTGATTGAAGCGGGTTACGAGACTGGTCAAGCGTATGCGAAAGCACTGCGTATGGCGAAAACGTGTGTGGGTTCAACTTGGTGTCGTTACGGCGTTCAAGACTCTGTTGGTCTGGGCTCTCGCATCGAGAACCGTTACAAAGGCATCCGTACTCCTCATAAGATGAAGTTTGGTGTATCTGGCTGTACTCGTGAGTGTGCTGAAGCTCAAGGTAAAGACCTAGGTATTATCGCAACCGACGCAGGCTGGAACATGTATGTGTGTGGTAACGGCGGTATGAAACCGCGTCACGCTGATCTATTGGCCTCTGACCTAGATGAAGCAACGCTTATTCAATACATCGACCGTTTCATGATGTTCTACATCCGTACAGCAGCACCACTCCAACGTACTTCAGTTTGGATGGAAAATATGGAAGGCGGGGTCGACTACCTGCGTGAAGTGATCGTTGAGAACAAACTTGGCATCAACGAACAGTTAGAAGCCGACCTTCAACGTCTAGTGGGTGATTATAGCTGTGAATGGAAGAACACGATTGAAGATGAGTCTCAACTTAAACGCTTCTCTCATTTCATCAATAGCCACCTTCGTGATGACAATGTAGTTTTCGTTCAAGAGCGCGAGCAACATCGTCCAGCAACATTTACAGAGAAACACCCAGAAGCTAAGGGTGACATCCTACACGTTGAGTTGGAGAAGTAATCATGGCATTTCAAAAAGTATGTGATATCCAAGACATCATCCCTGGAACTGGCGTGTGTGCATTGGTGGATGGCCAACAAGTTGCGATCTTCCGTCCAACGACTGCGGAAGAAGTCCTAGCAATCAGCAACATGGATCCGTTCTATCGCTCTAACGTGTTATCACGTGGATTAATCGTTGAGCATCAAGGTGAGCTTTGGGTAGCAAGTCCACTCAAGAAACAGCGCTTCAACTTGGCTACAGGTGCTTGCATGGAAGATGAGCACTTTAGCGTAAAAGCATACAAAACTCGCATCACCCAAGGTGCAGTAGAAGTATCAGCATAAGCCTAAAGACTGAATAGCCTATAGGGGTTAGTACCCTAGCCCCTATCACTATTCAATTTCAACTTTTATGTTTCACTTTTATTTAATAGGTACAATTCTATGTCTGCTGATTTTAAACCTGCGCAATTTGTGCAAACCATGATCGATGTTGGCGAAGCGAAAACAAAAACAAGCACTCGCGATCTGCTTCTTCGTGGCACAATGGCGGGTATCATTCTTTCTCTAGCCGTTGTGGTTGCCATTACTACTATGGTTCAGACAGGTATCGGCATCGTAGGTGCTCTCGTATTCCCTGTTGGTTTCGTTATTCTAAGTGTGATGGGCTATGACCTGGTAACGGGTGTCTTCGGTCTTGCGCCATTGGCTAAATTTGCTAACCGTCCAGGTATTACTTGGAACCGTATTTTCCGTTGTTGGGGACTCGTCGGTTTAGGCAACCTAATTGGTTCTCTAATCGTTGCTTATCTTGTAGCAGTGTCGCTAACGGGTAACTTCTCTCTTGAACTTAATGCGGTTGCTAAGAAGTTTATCGCGGTATCAACAGCTCGCAGCCTTGGCTTTGAAAACATGGGCATGGACGGATGGATCACCTGCTTCGTGCGCGCTATCTTCTGTAACCTTATGGTATGCCTTGGCGTTATCGGCAACATGACAGCACGTTCTGTGTCGGGCCGTGTCGCGATGATGTGGTTCCCTATTTTCATCTTCTTCGCACTAGTATTCGAGCATACTGTGGTCAACATGTTCCTATTCCCACTAGGTATGATTCTTGGTGCTGATTTTGGTATCGCGACTTGGTTAAACTTCAACCTAATCCCTACCATTCTTGGTAACATTGTTGGCGGTCTTATCATGACGTGTATCCCGCTTTACCTAACGCACGCTAAAACTGCACCATCTCTAGATGCACAAGCAGACGCGGAAGTGTCACTAAACGCTGAACCAGCGCTAAGCAAATAAGTTTTATTGGCCTCGCAGCATCTGCGAGGCCTTATTAATCGCTGATTTGGCTATAAACAGTATTAACTTTGCCATTATCTGAGTTTTACTTTTTATATCCAAAATTTGACATCGATAGGCATAACTATGACCACTCATCAAACATCTTTAAACGCTAGCTTCGTTTCTCTAGTCGGTGCAGGGCCGGGAGACCCTGATCTGTTGACAGTGAAGGGATATCGCGTGATTCAATCGGCTGATGTTGTCGTTTTCGACCGTTTAGTCTCTAAAGAAATCCTTGCACTTGCCAAACCAGATGCTGAGATGATTTACGTGGGTAAAAAAGTGGATTATCACTGTGTCCCTCAAGATCAAATCAACCAAATCCTTGTTGAGCAAGCACAATTAGGACGTAAAGTGGTTCGACTCAAAGGCGGTGACTCATTCATCTTTGGTCGCGGTGGTGAAGAGCTTGAAACACTTGCAGAACATGGCATCCGCTTTGAAGTGGTTCCAGGGATCACTGCAGCAGCGGGGGCGACAGCCTACGCCGGCATTCCCCTAACCCACCGTGACCACGCTCAAAGCGTACAGTTCATTACTGGACATGTTCAAAAGGGCGGCGGCGAAATTGAGTGGGCATCCTTGGCACAATCGAACAACACGTTGGTGTTCTACATGGGCCTGAAGCAGAGTGGTCGAATTACCGATAAACTGATTACGCATGGATTGGACGAAAATACACCGTGTGCCATTATCGAAAATGGTACCCGCAAAGAACAGCGCGTCTTCCAGGGCCCACTGAACACACTACCGGCAATGGCAGCTGACGCTGAAAGTCCTGCTTTGATTGTCGTTGGCAGCGTAACCCAGCTACACAACAAGTTGAAGTGGTTCTAACGCGACAAAGCCCTACACCCCTTCATTTTTGCAACACCCTATTTTAATCGTCATTCTCACTTTAGTGAGAATCTCCCACAGCGTGTAGATGACTGAAAACATTGGACTAAGTCACGTAAATCAGCTTTGCGACGCGCTGAATGAGATCCCCTTTTTCAAGGGGATGACAGCGATTCTTAAGGCAGTTTATAACCCGAGAAGAGCCACTTCTTAGTTCCGAAGTACTAGTTGTGAAGACTTCGATGCATCCCCATCTACCAGACCATGTCCACCTTACCACCTCAATTAGGCCGTCATCTTCGTGAAAACGAAGATCTTCTAAAACGTGTAGATTACTGAAAATGTGAGGGAAATTAGCTCTTCGACGCACTGAAGGAGCTCCGCTTTTAGTACATACTTTTATCTAAGGGAGAGAATATCAAGATAACTTTGTTGTTAGACTAGTTACTCTCTAGCTTTTCAGACTTATTGGGAGAAAGCCATATTTCAGAGCGTCTGTTTTGAGCTCGTCCTTCTGCCGTTGAGTTACTCGCAATCGGTTTGGTTTCTCCATAAGATCGCACCACAATATGGTTCTGGTTCACCCCTTTTGAAATCAAACCGTTGGACGTGGTTAGTGCTCTTTGCAATCCAAGTGCTTGGTTGTACCCAGCGGGCCCTGTGCTATCGGTATGCCCTTCGACCACAATGATGTTCTGTTTATCTCTCAGCTTTGTCGCAAGGTCATTGAGTGCTCGATTACCCATCGGGCTCAGTGTTGATTGGTCGAAACCAAAATGAAGCCGCGCAAGCAAGTTCTCTGTGTTAATATTATTATTTTTGCTGCCAATCCATGTCACACATTCCGAGGCGTTTAGACCAAGGTTTGAATCCCTGGCTAGCGCATTTTTCAAATCTTCAGTGTCTGATTTTTGTTCGACTTGCAAATATCCTTGTCGGTGCTGAGCAATGCCAATAACCTTGTCGACAGTGACACTATGCTGGTACTCATTAACGCTATTGTCGAAATATACGTTAATCCCCTCTTCTGCTTGGCTCGACAGGCTAGTTGGCAATGTCGACATGACTAGTGCACTAATCACTGCACTAACTCGTGCTGCTTTTGACAGGTGTAAAAAAGCCATCACCTTTAGGTGATGGCTTTACATTGAGAGGCATAAAAGGCTTAACCGATCACTGGGTACGTTTTATATTTCACACCCATCATTTGCTCCATGCAATGCACGACCTGACAACTATAGCCAAACTCGTTGTCGTACCAAATATACAACACACAACGATTGTCTTGAGCAATCGTCGCTTGACCATCGACAATTCCAGGATGACGGGCCCCGACTAAATCGGTAGAAACGATCTCCGTTGAATCGGTGTAATCAATTTGTGCCGACAGTGCTGACGTAAGAGATACTTGGCGCAGATACGCGTTAAGCTCATCTTTTGTCGTTTCCTTTTCAAGGTTTAGGTTCGCCACCGCCATCGAAACATTAGGTGTTGGAACACGAATAGCGTTGCCACTTAGTTTTCCTGCCAACTCCGGTAATGCCTTAGCAACTGCTTTAGCGGCACCCGTTGATGTTAAAACCATATTCAAAGATGCAGAGCGTCCACGACGATCGCCTTTGTGGTAGTTATCAATGAGGTTTTGATCATTCGTATACGAATGAACCGTCTCAATATGACCCGATATAATGCCGTATTTATCATTCACCGCTTTTAAAGTCGGGGTAATGGCATTAGTCGTACAACTTGCCGCAGATACAATAGTATCGTCATCAAGAATCGATTCATGATTCACCCCAAACACGATGTTTTTAATATCGCCTTTACCTGGGGCAGTCAGTAGCACTTTATTTGCGCCTTTACATGCGACGTGCTGGCCTAAACCTTCCGCATCACGCCAAACACCCGTATTATCCACAACCAATGCATTGTTGATACCGTAGTTGGTATAATCCACATCTGCCGGACTATTAGCATAGATGATTTGAATATAATTGCCGTTAACAATAAGTGCTTTATTTTCTTCGTCAACCACTATGCTGCCATTAAACTGACCATGCACGGAATCACGACGCAACAAGCTAGCACGTTTTTGCAAATCACCGTCCCGACCACCGCGAACAACGATCGCTCTCAAGGCTAATGGATAACCGGGGCCACTTTTCTCAACAAGAATACGAGTTAAAAGACGGCCAATACGACCAAATCCGTACAAAACGACATCACGAGATTCAAGGGCAGCATCACTTTCAATGCTCTCTACGAGTGCTGTCATCAAGAAATCATCGATATTGTGTTCATTCTCGTTATTCGTCCAATATTGCTGAGCAAGTTGGCCAATATCAATACAGCATGGTGACAGGTTCAGTTGAGACAGTTTTTCAATGAGAGGAGCAGTTTGAACAATGTCGATGGCTTTTGGAGAATAGTGGCGTGAAACGCGGTGGGTTTTAATGATATCGATGGTCGTTGCGTTAATCAGGGTTTTGCCGAACAAAAGTATTTCAACGCCCTTCTCTCTATACAAGCGACCTAAAATAGGCAGCATAGACTCAGCGAGTGTTTGGTTTAGTTGCCACTGATTCTGATGAATTTCAGTTTGCGAGATGTTGCTATTACTCATAGTAACTGGGGGACCTCTATAAGTTAAAGGCTCGTTACTCCTGGATGTAGGGTACAAGAGATAAAGAGCTGTTTTGGGGATGTAATTGTGTTGTTATATTTTGTGCGCGGAAGTGTAACAAACAGAGACTTAATCTGCTAGGAAAAATAATTGGCAGAACATATAAGGAAAAGTGTGACTTCGGTAGAATTTATGCGGTTTGATATCGACCTTAGCCGCATATTAACGCGACTAAGGGCAAGCTTATTTTTTGCATTCAATCAAGATATGACATAACCAACTCATCACCATTGATGGATAACAAGAGCGGGCGTCTTGTACTAGTTAGCTTCGAACTCTTCGTGGTCTTGCTTTTTGATCACTTTATGACCATCTTCAGCAACACCTCGTTTCCAATAGCTACTAATATAGATATCTTGCCTCGGGATCTCTTTATCATTACGGAAATAACGACGCAGCGCTCTCATTTCATCAAATTCACAAGCACACCAAACAAAAGGGACACCAGCAAGCCACTCTAAGTCCTCGGAGGTTTTAGATAGTGACTCAGTGGTCCAAATCACCCTAATTCCCTTTGGAGCTTCCAACGTTTGTTCATCAGCATTATCTTCGATCTGTATTACTGCATACCCTTTTGCATCGCGTGGTAGCAGTTTCAGCTTAACCGCTAACGCAGGTAATGAGGTCATATCTGCATTGAAGAAAAACCAATCTTTCGTGGGATCAACTTCTTGAACAGTTCCAGGTCCCATGATGGAGATCATGTCTCCCACTGTGGCCGAACTGGCCCAGCGCGCACCAAACCCACACAACTTGTCTTCGGTAATATGAGTGACAAAGTCGACGTCCATTTGCCCTAACTGAATGTCAAGATTGCGGATAGTATAAGTCCGCATCTTAGGGCGATTCTCTGCTGAGAGACCGGTTATATCAGTGCCACCATGCTCATTGAACAACAACTTTATGTATCCACCAACACTATCTGCTGGGAAGGTTTTAAGATCTTTAGAATTGAAAGAGATACGAAGCATATTCGGCGAAAGTTGATTCACATGAGTGACTTTGAGCGTCTTCGGACTTGGCTTGTTCATGATCTTGCTCTTAATGATTATTGTTTTCATTTAAGTCTATCACAACCAATGCAATTGTTATCTCTTATTTTCACTGCTTTACGTTTCGTTGCTCGCTTTATCGCCAAAATTCTGCTTAACAATAATCTACTGATCTCGCATTAACATCATTTCATATTTAATTCCATAATTACTGCTCGTTATTTGACCAGCTTCAAATTTGCACCTATGTTTGATAAGCCGCTCACGGCATAGGAGGTAAAACATGAAGAAAATGAGCAAAGCATATCGTATGCAAATCATCAGACAAGTCGCTGAAAAAAAGCGTCGAGATCAATTCGATGATCCCATGGCGGTGTACATCAATCATCTATTAGATGAAGGGCCTAAATCGGATAATGTCGTTGAATATAAACAAGAATTCAGTGGAAACTATTTTGATGAGAATATAGGGGGTTGGATCAGTAAAACTTGGCAAGCTAAATAACATTACGTTTTTAACATTGCATGATTAATACAATCAAAACTTGGGACTGAGCTGACATGCTCATATTGAGGCGCCAATGTATATCGGTGCCCCCAGACTAGCGTGATTTATTTAGCGTTTTACCGCTATAACTTCAATTTCTACTTTTGCGTCCATAGGAAGGCGCGCCACTTCTACACACGATCTGGCAGGAAACGGCGCATTGTGTGCGTTAAAAAACGCTTCGTATGCGGCATTAACCAAAGCAAAATCGTTCAAATCTTTAACAAACACTGTCGTTTTGACAATATTGTTCGCTTCTAAACCCGCTTCTCTGACGATCGCCAGCGCATTTGTGAGTGATTGTGTCGCTTGTTGTGCGACATCTTCAACCATGGCTTTGGTTTTAGGATCAATGGGTAACTGACCCGATGTAATCACTATATCGCCAAAACTCACACCTTGAACATAAGGGCCAATGGCCGCTGGGGCATTCGTCGTTGCTATCGCTGTCATCGTGTTCTCCTGTTGACTTTGTGGGTTAAGGTTAGCTTGCGATAGACGCCACAAGCTAACAAATAAATGCTGGTTTTTTATGTTAGCCAACAAATGTCGGTAGCATGCCCATCATAGAAAGAATGTGGAATACCGCGGTTAGGACACCAAAGGTGATCACTAAACTGATCATCATTTTACCACCTGGCACTTTAAACCCTTCGCAGCCAGCATGTACTTCACGAGTTCTCTTGGCTAATAAGGCTGGAATAATACACGCCCATACCGTTGCTGCCGCACCTGCATAACCAATGGCAATAACGAAGCCAAATGGGAACAGTAAAGACATCACTAATGGTGGTAAAAACGTCACCAACCATGTTTTTGTGCGTCCTTGTTTGGTGTCTTCAAACTTGAAGAAGTCTGCTAGGAAGTCAAATACACCAAGCCCTACGCCGATAAAGGAAGACAAGATAGCCGCCATCGAAAAGGTGTTGATCGCACTCGCTACTTTGTCAGACTCAATGACTGAGCCTAGAGCTTTAAGTAATGCATCAACATTACCGCCCTGTGCTATAACTGGACCAAAGTCTGATCTTGGAAGGTTGCCAAAAATACTGAACAACCAAAGGAAGTACAGGCTAAGTGCAATCACTGTGCCGCCTAAGATTGCGTATTTTGCTTTCGTTTCTTCGCCGTAATAGGCTCGCATTGAAGAAACGGAGTGATGGTAGCCAAACGACGTAAGAGCAACAGGTAGCATCGCCATCGCATAAGGCGCATACGCATTTTCTTTACTGATGGTGTCGAACAGCACCGCCATATTAACTTTAACGGCTAAACCTGACACACCAAATACAAAGCTCAGAATCATAAATGCAATGAGTACAACGGAAATACGGTCTACTGCACGTGTTGAATGCCAAACAAACGCAGAAAATATTAGTACAAAAAGGACGGATGCGATTTTGGCATTAAGACCAAGTACATCCTGTAATATAAGTCCTGAAGAGGTAATGTAAGCGTATAGTAAAATACCACCTACGAAATAAACGGTGATGTTATTGATAAAATTTATCTTATCGCCAAGTAGATCCTTAGTTACGGTATCAAAAGACACTTTTAAGTCGTAGTGCTTAAATGCTTCTAATAGCATCCAGCCAGAAATTGTCATGACGACCATCGTAATTGCGATTGCTAACATCGACCAGACTGTCCATGCTCCTGCACCCGCGCTTGGTAGGCCTAACATACCTGCACCTACGCAAACACTGGCAATAATACAGGCACCACCTATTAGGGACTGATTCTTTTTCATCATTCTGTTCTCGTAAAATTCACGTTATTGGATTAGGGAGACTCCCCTATTTCTCTGCTTTTATTTTTTGTATTGCTAGAGAAAAAGAGCGCAGCCAAATGACTGCGCTCTGAAGTGATTATGCTTCTTCGAGCACTTTCGCTTCTGGTTGATTTATTGCTGGCTCAACTTCTTTTAGTCGAGCTGTGAAGTGACGTAGAACCTCAGGCTCATAAGTAAAGTCTAATCCTTTAACTTTGTGAGCGTTCTCTTTCACTTTCTCAAATGCTTCAATGACATAATCCATATGCGTTTGAGTATACGTTGCACGTGGAATCGTTAAACGTAGCAGCTCAGCAGGACATGGATGCTGTTTACCGGTAGCAGGATCGCGACCCAATAGTAGAGAACCGATTTCTACCGCACGAATACCTGCAACTTTATATAGCTCACAAGCTAGTGCGTGTGCTGGGAACTGGTCTGCTGGAATATGTGGAAGCAGTTTACCTGCATCAACAAACGCTGCGTGACCACCAGCTTGCTGACAAACCACACCAATAGCTTCTAGACCATCAACTAAGTATTGAATTTGGTTAATACGGTACTCTAACCAGTCTTGACGCATACCGTCATATAGACCTACTGCTAGACGTTCCATTGCGCCGCCTTCTAGACCACCATAAGTTGGGAAGCCTTCTTGAACAACGCAAAGAGTACGACAGTCAGTGTACACATCCATGAAAGATTCATCTTTGAAGCACAATAAACCACCCATTTGAACCATCGCGTCTTTCTTCGCTGACATCGCTAGGCCGTCAGCATACTTGTACGATTCGCGAGTAATCTCTTCAATCGTCCAATCTTGGTATCCAGGTTCACGTTGTTGAATAAAGTAGGCGTTTTCCGCATAACGTGCTGAGTCCATGATAACTGGAATGTCATACTTCTGAGCAATCTCATACACCGCTTTCAAGTTAGCGATAGAAACTGGCTGACCACCTGCAGAGTTACACGTAATCGTACTCACGATGTAAGGAACGTTTACTGGGCCTGCTTCAATGATGGCTTCTTCTAATTTTTCTAGATCAAAGTTACCTTTAAAGTCTGCATTAACCGCAGTGTCAAACGCATCTTTTGTATAAACGTTTTTAGCAACACAGCAGTTAACTTGAGTGTGACCTTGAGTTGTATCGAAGAAATAGTTAGACAGCGCGACCATCTTAGTACGATCTAAGCCTTTTTCTTTTTCACGCTTTTTAATTAGTACTGGGATGTAAATCTGCTCTGCACCACGACCTTGGTGAGTTGGGATCGTTAACTCATAACCGAAGATATCTTTAACCGCATTCGCTAATGCGTAGTAGCTGCGGCTACCGCTGTATGCTTCGTCACCACGTAGCATTGCTGCTTGCATGTCTTGAGTGATAGAGCCAGTGCCACTGTCAGTAAGCAAATCAATAAATACATCTTCACTGTCAAGTAGGAATGGGTTCATACCCGCTTTAATAATTGCTTCTTCACGGTATTCACGAGTGGTACGTTTTACTGGCTCAACAACGCGAATACGGAACGGTTCTGGTAGATGTTTGAAGTTTTCCATTTTATTTTACCTAATATATTTAATTCTTATCTAAATATTTAATTAATGAAAATCAAGATAAGAAATATAATTAAAGAGAACCCTATCCAGAATATATATCCAGATACGATTTAATTTTGTTTCTATATTTAAACCATGTACTTATACAAACCTAGTTCGCATCGACCTCGTCTTAGGTTCTGCGACTGGTTCTTATAGTACGTAGCCATGCGCACTGGACAGTGCGAGAGACAGGGTTATCTCGAAGGAAAGAAGAAAGCGATTTTGTAATCTAGAGTAATCCAGATACTGGTGATGTTGAACTTTTCCATTTGTTTACCTACTTTAGATGTTCAATACCTTGCTGCGTAAGGTATATTCCAAATTAACTAAGTTAATTATCTATTATTAACTGTATCTGTCATCAATATAGAATATAATTTGAGAAGTCGCTAACAAAAAAGTTGATTATTCAGGGATGACGTCTGTTTAATAAAGATTATTTTTGACGGCGATCAACACAGCGTACTAGTAAATAAAGACACTACGATTAAGAAAAACATAATAGCGCTATAAAAGCAGTTATGGTTTTTCCATAAATTCGATAACTCTCACCATCATTGGTTCAAAGTAAGGGTTCCAACTTAATCTTGCGCTGATGGTATCTTCAGGGAACACCCCCCATGCGGTATAAGACAACGTTGGCATCTTTGCACAATCAACCATGTAGACCTCTCCTTCCTGAGAACCTCCACACTGTCTCATCCACCCTTTTCGACCACCCTTTTCGACCATACAATAGATTGTCGTCTCGAAATAAAACTGAAATATGTGAACCACTTTGAATGTTAGCGTCTGGCAGTTTCATAGTGAAGCGTACAAAACGTGGGTCGGAGTAATTTTGCTCGCCAAACCATACAAGGGCGCTATCCTCGTTAAGAAATCTTGTGTTGAACAAGTTGTAAATGACATTAGCGTCTATCAACTCATCAGTCTCCGTTACTAACAACAATACCGGAAGCTGTAAAGGTTTATCCTTGAGGGCATTTTGAACATCAACTGCGGTTTGGTGGTACAATGCCGCGCCATGCATGGCAAGAGAATCATAGCGAGTGAAATTCTGTTCCTTTTCTACGTTCACCCAGTCGACAAAATGACTCGCAATGCTGGCCATTGACACCAAGGGATCTTTTGGCGCAAATGCAGGTGAAAACAAAACGAGTCCCTGAATCGCTTTCGGATGCGCCAAAGCATATTCCGTCACTAAATTGGTCCCAGTCGAAAATCCGCCAAGCCAAATTTTATCAACATCATCTCGTAGTAAGTTTACTTGGTGTTCCACTGCCAAGCGCCAATCTTCATTAGTGGGATTCATCAAATCTGCTGGCCTTGAGCCGTGACCAGGCAACAACATGACGTGCACTAAATAGCCGTGTTTGGCTAAATACGGCGCGATGTCCACGAAGGAATAAGGGGAGTCTCCCAAACCGTGAACAAAAAGAATGCCCTCGCCATTTGGCTGGTCAGGTACGATTCTATAAGGACTAACCACATCCATTTCAACTTGATAACCTGCACCATGAAACACTCGCGTGTCATCTAACCACGCACGAGTTTCAGCAATATATTGATCAAAACTGGATTGAGTATAAGGCGCTATAGAACCCGAACTGGTATACATTTCGGGCTCTTCTTGGATAATTTGATTACTGCAACCACCCATTACGAGTGCAACAATGAACACAATAACGCTTATTACTTTGTGATATCGCACTGCACCGTCCTTGTGATTGGCAAATATATGAGCTTAGATTAGTTGCTCGATGATTGGTGGTCTCTAAAATAACTTTCTGCGTCCATCACCTTGCCATCTGGAAGCGCACATTCGTTCGCATCTTTCATATAAACGCCGCCTGACGTTTCACAAAATCTTGCCGCTTCATTTGGCATCGCTTTGTGATTCTCTCTGTAGTAGTCCCACGCATTTACCGACTCGCCCGATTTCAGTAAGCACATACCGGTCTGAAGATCATACGCACCGTGCTGTTCACAATAAACAGCGGCAGGATTCGCCATACCAATAGGTTGCTGCTCTTCTGTCTTTTGAGTGTTTGAACACCCAGCTAGCGCCATAGTCGAAACGGCAACAAGCCCAGCAAAGTATTTTAAACTATTCTTTTTCATGTTCTTTCCTCATTACTTACTTTAGATAAAGTTAGATTAATCTAGTCAAACTTCAACCTTTCCCGCACATCGTATTGGTAAACTTAGTTCCAGTATTTTCAACGAATATTTGAAACTGTATTAATTGCCTAAGGTTTTTTAACTATTTTGAGTTTGCGTATCCTTGATAAGTATTCGTCAAATAGAAGCATCAGTATGAGTATTGCTGACGGAGCAAAACAGCGCGTTGCTCTGGCGACTAAAGCAAGTTCCCATGTTAATGAAACTAAGATCACCAATGCATCCCATGTCATTGTGCTATACACAAAAACCGTGATGGTGACGACCGCCACATAGCATTGCCGATGATAATCATCTGCGACCACTACCATCATGATAATCAAAACTACCGGTGAAACCGGTAGTATGATGAAAGCCCCTAGAAGGGGCTATGTTTTATAAGCCCGAGAGTCGCAACTGCTCTTGGCGTTTTTCTTCCGACTCCTGATTACGTATGTATTCACGAATCATCTGTTCATCGAGTCCTACTGTGCTAACACAGTAACCTCTTGCCCAGAATTTTCTCCCAGTAAAGTTACGTTTTACCTGCATATAGTCGCGGAAAATTCTTATTGCTGATTTTCCTTTCAAAAAGCCAACAGTATTGGCCACGCTATACTTTGGTGGAATCATCAAGAGCATATGGATGTGATCTTTCATCGCATAACCCTCAACCAATACTACCCCTTGCTGTCTACATAACTCTCTTAAGATTTTTCCGATATCTCTACGCAATGAACCATAAATCGCTTTCTTTCGATATTTTGGAACAATCACAACGTGATATTTGCAATAATGTTTAACGTGAGCTTGGCTCTGCCAGTCTCTCATATGACCTCCTTTGAACTTGCCGGTTCTATAAAGGAGGTCATTTTCCCATCGATGCACGCTGTTACGGCAGAGCCTTTTCGAGTCACACCGCCAGAGGCGGTGGTTTACCAAGTTTCAATTAAACTTATCTTTACTTAATTTTACATATGCACATCTGGCGTAAAACAAAGACTTGAGGAATAATTGAGCAACAAAACCACAACAAAAATATGGAATAACATGCTCAGCAACAATCTTAGTAAACCCACGGTTCTATTTCATTGGTTAACTGCCATCTTCTTTATTGTCACTCTCATTATTGGGCTCTATCTCAGTGATATGGCAAACAGTCCTGACAAGAATGAGTTGAGGAATCTGCATAAATCCCTCGGCGTTTTAGTGATGATTGCCGCATCAATCCGATTAGTATGGCGGCTAAAAGAAGGGATGATCAACGCCGTTAACTCACTGCCGGCTTGGCAAGCGAACTCGGCGCATTTTGTGCACTGGTTCTTATTAGTAGCGACAATCATGATGCCTCTTTCTGGCATCACTATGAGTATTGGTGGAGGGCGTTCCGTCGAACTCTTTGGCCTTGTTGTTATTTCAGCACGCGACAAAATCGAATGGCTACAACAAGTGAGCTCCACGGTTCACTTCTCTTCAGTAAACATCGTTATTGCTATTCTCGTTTTGCATGTTGTCGCCGCTATTAAGCATCAATTCGTCGATAAGGATGGCACTTTATCTCGTATGTTAGGTAAAAGCTAAAAACATATTTTTCAATGATGAAAGAGCACTCTGATGCTCTTTCATCATTATTACGCCGTCAAAGCCTAGCTCGATAATATTCGATAGTGAGAAGGTAAAGGGGAGTATGTTACTTGTTTATCACCCCAATTCCTTGAAAATTCATGAGTAAATTATTAATAGAGGTTCCTACTCATGAATAGCATTCGACTGTGGCATTTCGCACAAGCTTCCCTTGGTATTGTCCAATGGGTTGGCATTGCAGTTCTTCTCAACCCTATCATCATTGAAAGAACATCGAGTGGCGCACTATTAGGACAGGTGATGGCGCTTATTGGAGGCGCTGGCTTACTGGCCCCTTTGATTGGAGGCATCGCTGACCGTTATTGTTACCATCGCCTGTTACAGCGAATGGCTCTGTTTATTCATTTTATTGCTCTTTTGATTCTTTATTTCGCAGACACGACCGCGGCAATATATTGGACCGTTGGCACGCTACCCTTATTGATCTTTCGATGGCAATTAGGATTGGCTCTTCACTGAAGTCATTGCCTTTTCGTCACTACTCGCCGTCCTACTCTCCTCCACAGCAAATCAATGCGCTTGGTAACGCAGAGCCGTTGTTGGATTGGTATGCGCTTGCCATCTGCTACTGTGCGACTCACCGTGCACATCCTTACCACAGTTTAGATATTACCCAGTACCAAGCAGGCAATATGTTAACGTTTTTTTCACACTGTCGAGCCAGTTATCAGAGATATTATTACTCACACTTTGACGGCGTTTCAGAAAGAAAAGCAAAATTCGTCTCATATCACATACTGGATGGACCATTAAAGCCAATTACTCATATATAATTCGTGACAATTGAGTTTAATCTAAGAGTATTATGTTTCTAACTCCTTACGTTTCTTCTAACAACGAGCAATTCGAGTTCACACGTCAACAGGCAAGCCACTTTGCAAAAAAGGTAGCCGGTGACTTTAACCCTATACATGACGAAGACAACAAACGATTTTGTGTTCCTGGGGATCTGCTTTTTGCGGCATTACTGCAAAAACAAGGTATCAGTCAGAAAATGCGCTTTGACTTCTCTGGAATGGTCAGCGATGGCGTCGTTCTCAGTGTTGTAGAAAAGGGCGAAACCGAAAGCACGGTTGTCGACCAATCAGGCAAAGAATACCTTCAGATGACTCACGATGGTGAGACCAGTCATAACCAAGAGTTTATCGAACACGTCGTAACTAACTATGTACAGTTCTCTGGGATGAACTTTCCTCACATCATGGTGCCCCTCATGCAAAAGCAACAAATGATGATAAATTGCCAGCGTCCTTTGGTTATCTACGAAAGCATGGAAGTGGAATTTGAACACCTCAATCTAACCCATCCTGAGGTTGAGTTTACTGGAGCGACCTTTGACGTAGACGGCAAACGTGGTGTGGTAACGTTGAACTTCGCATTTAAAGAAGACGGTGTGGTCGTCGGCAAGGGAATCAAGCGTATGGTCGCAAGCGGCTTGAAGCCATACGACAACGCTGCCGTTGACGATCTTGTATCACGCTTCAATGAGAGAAAAACCTATTTTCTTGACCAGTTCAATAGTGCTGCTTAATCATTGCCAAAAACAAAAAGCCTCGATGTTATATCGAGGCTTTCTGTTTGCTGGGCGATCAGTTTAGCAGCGTTGCGGTAGACTGATTGTCATGATATCGCTTTAAATTATCGAAATAAAAATGCGCTTTTTGCACATGCTCTAATTCGAGCATCCAATTGGCCTTCCTTTGGCATGAACAAAACTTACCTATTTTATCTAGTAAAGCATTACTTTGTTTGTCCAAAACGTCTCTCACGCTATGTATTAAGTTTGTTTGCTCAATCGACAGAAATTGAAACGTCGCATAAGCGTTGTAATACTTCAAAGGCTTGGTGCTGTTTTCCCAACTGGTTAAAAAGTGCCGACTGTGACACCGCGGCGTCATAGTAACCAGTCAACATGCACGCAAACTGACAAGGTTTTACTTGGTTATCGTCGATAGCAGCAGAAAATGATGAGGAAGGTGTTGTAGAACTTCATCAAAAAGATGGTAGGCCTCGGGCCAATGACCCTGTTCTACCAATTGTTCTGCTTTTAAAAACCGATTCCAACACGCTTCAATATTCATAACTATTTTGTTCCAGTAGACGACCACTGAAACCATTTAAATGCAAATAGAAATCAATTGCAAATAAATGTTATTTGTAACTCTAAATCCAACGTCTCACTTTTGCTTTATACGTGAGGTAGTCGTCCCCAAAGATTCTCTCCAATGCCCGCTCCTCGGGCTTAATTTGAAAGCGAGTCATATAGGGGATAAAAAAGATCGATAGCATCAAACTCAGACCATTTTCCAGCCAAAAACCCCAACACAACAGTAGTGTAAATAGCGCCACATACATTGGATTTCTTGTTTTGGAAAAAATACCCGAGTTCACCACAGTCGATGCTTTATTTGGCTTAGTGGGATCCACCGTCGTTTTGGCTTTCTTAAACTCAATAACACCAGAGACTCCAACATACCCACTAAAGACAAATAGTATCGCTACCCATATAATCTTGAGTGGAATATGCATATAGACCCAGCCATTATCCACTGACGCTAACGCATACATAGCAACAGCAAAGAGAATAAACAGCACGACTGGTGGGATTTTTAGCTCAAGGGCCTTCATTAATTGTTCCTTTATCAATAATAAAAGCGCTCCAGTGAGGAGCGCATTATCGTGTTAGTTGAGCAGCTGCAATAGAGCTTGTACTGGATGTTTCACTTTCACATTTTCAAAGCGCTTCACCTGACTTCGGCAAGAATACCCCGTCACTAAGCAGCGCTCTTTAGGCAATTGGTCCAAATTAGGCTGCCAGCTTAATCCATAGATGTCTTTCGACATTTGCAACTTGTCTGATTCGTGCCCAAACGTCCCAGCCATTCCACAGCAACCAACAGGCACTGTCGTCAACCGCCCGCCAAAATGTTGAAAAATAGTACCCCACTCTTTTTCAGCATTAGGCATTTTGGTTTTCTCTGTACAATGCGCGAACAAATACCACTGTGCTTCATCCACGGTCTCAAGATCGCCTTTATCCTGCACCAAGGGCATGATCCATTCGTGGGCCGTCAATACATCAAAGACGCCACGCTCCTGTCCTAGAATCTCGACATATTCATCGCGATAGCACAATACTAGAGCGGGGTCGACGCCGACTAATGGCATATTAAGTTGTGCTACTTGAGCTAAGAAATCTGCTGTTGATTTCGCACCTTTCGCAAACTGACGCAAAAATCCTTTTATGTGAGCAGCTTTGCCGTTGGGCTTAAACGGCAGTAATACCGGTTTCTTACCCAATTTGAGGATAAGCTTAGCAAAGTCTTCGACCACTTCGGCATCATAGAAGCTGGTAAAGGGGTCTTGAACAATGCACACATAGTCGCTGCGCTGCTCCGCTGGAATCGCTTGTAACTGCTCTAGGTTAAATTGAGAAACAGGTTGAGACTTCAACCGCTGTTTGAGCGTTGGCACTGAAAGAAGCGGAGCATCAATATAACCAACGGTTTTTTCAGTTAGCGTTTGCACCAGTCGTTGATTTAACCCGAAATTGACCACTTTTGGGAAAGTCGCCATATACGGCAATAATGTCTCGATATTCGCCACTAAATAATCTTTTGCTGGCCTTTGATATCTTGAGTAATAAAGGTTCAGGAATCGAGCTCTGAAGCTTGGCACATCCACCTTAATTGGACATTGGCTAGCACAAGCTTTACAAGCAAGGCAGCCATTCATGGCATCGTAGACTTCATGAGAAAAATCATATTCATGACGTTTGTTAAACGTATTGCGCCATTTTTCAATCAGTCCTTTTGCGCTATTTGAGTGATTGATGTTGCTTTCTAATTCTAGAACATCAAAGCCCTGCTCTGATAACTGTCTTAACCATTCACGTACTAGGCCAGCTCTACCTTTTGGTGAATGGCGTCTGTCTGCAGTCACTTTCATTGACGGACACATTGGAGAAGCGGTGTCGTAATTGAAGCAAAGACCGTTACCATTACATTCCATTGCTTGAGCAAAACTATCGCGAACTTCAATCGGTATCTGTCGGTCGAACGTTCCTCGCTTGGCATCCGAGACTTTGACCAGTTCGTCCGTACTCTCTAGCGGAGTACAGATTTTACCTGGGTTCATTTTATTCAATGGATCGCACGCAGCTTTAATACGTCTGAGTTCATTAAACAGCTGTTCACCAAAGAAGTCTGGCCCATATTCAGAGCGAAAGCCCTTGCCGTGTTCGCCCCACATCAGGCCACCATATTTAGCCACCAGTTTCACGACTTCATCGGAGATCTGATGCATCAATGACTCTTGCTCAGGGTCACACATATCCAGAGCGGGCCTCACATGTAATACACCTGCGTCCACATGCCCAAACATGCCATAATTCAATCCGTGGCCATCGAGCAAATCACGAAACTCGGCGATAAAGTCCGCCAAGTTCTCTGGTGGTACACAAGTGTCCTCTGCAAAGGCGATAGGTTTTGCACTCCCTTTGACAGCGCCTAATAAGCCCACCGCTTTCTTACGCATATTGTAAATGCGCCCAAGACTCGCAACATCGCTGGTTACCTGATAACCAATAATACCGTCTTGCTCTGTGTTCAGTTTTTCATCCAAACTCTTAATGAGTGCGGCTACCGCTTGAGTAACATCGTCTTCATCTTGTCCAGCGTACTCCACCATATTGATGCCCTGCATTTCTTTGCCGGGAACATCACTAATCAGATCGCTTACGGTATGCCAAACAATATCTTGCTTCGCTAAATTCAAGACACGTGAATCTACCGTCTCCACAGACAATGCGTTCGCTCCTACCATAAAAGGAGCGTTTCTCAATGCCGCATCAAAACTATTGTATTTAACATTGATGAGAGTCCGAGCTTTGGGGATTGGCGTCAGGTTCAGCGTAACTTCTGTGATAAATGCCAAGGAACCCTCTGCGCCACAAAGAATTCGCGTGACATCGAACTGGTCTGTTGCAGGATCATAAGCATTGTTCAAATCGTATCCCGTCAGGAACCGATTCAGAGGTGGAAATTTTTCATCAATCAACGCTCTATTTTGCTTACATACTTGCTCTGTAACTTGCAAAGCATGACTGGCGAAACTGTCTGCTTCTGGTTCACCCAATGAACCATCACTTTCTAATAAAGAACCGTCAGCAAACACAGCTTGAAGCGACAACACATGATCCGATGTCTTACCGTATTTTAACGACCCTTGTCCAGACGCGTCAGTGTTGACCATGCCCCCTAGAGTCGCACGGTTACTGGTAGAAAGATCTGGAGAAAAGAAAAAGCCAAACGGACGCACTGCGTCATTCAACGCGTCCTTGACGATACCGGTTTGAACTCTTACCCACCCTTCTTGCTCATTAATCTCAACAACCTGATTCATATGTCGAGATAAATCAACAACGATACCCGACGTCAAAGACTGACCGTTCGTCCCAGTACCACCTCCTCGTGGAGAAAAGGCAATCGACGCAAATTTTTCTTGATTGGCCAGCTTTCCGATAAGCTGAACATCTGCCGTTGTTTTGGGATGAACTACCGCTTGCGGCAATTTTTGATAAACACTGTTGTCGGTTGCCACGGCAAGGCGACTTGAATATTGTGTTTCTATATCCCCAGTAAAACCTTCAACCTCAAGCTGTTTTAAATAAAGCAATACGGCGGGATTAATATCGGTTTGAGAGTGTAATCTTGGTAACATTTAGCTTCCTGCCTCCTAATTACGCCGATCCGCTCGGCAAAGGAGTGTATGTAAAAGAGAAAGTTCATCTACTTAGTAGTATCGTCATAAAATAAACGTGTTTTATTATTGTACGTAGCTGAATCCGAATAGATTTTATATGCACTGGACACTCTACAACAACTAAAAATGTGATCAAATCGTAAAGTCATAGCGATTGAGCATGGTTTATGCCTTTTCAAGAGGTTTGCTTCGTGACACACTCGTTAAACCATGGAAGAAATGATCGAACAAAGTAACATTCAATGAAAAAAACCAAAGTAATCACGACTGAAGATATCTTACTTAAGCTTTGCCAATCGGTTTCCACCGTCCTGACCTCAGCCACTCAATCGAACGTGACCTATTCTGCGATGGTGCAAAAAATCACCAAAACAACGCTAAAGCCTGACTTTGGTTGCTTTGTGCTCTTTGATGGTGGGTTTTCGGGGCTAGTCGTTATCAATTTTACGTCCCAAGCCGCGTTAGAAGTGTATGGTAATTACATGCGCAGTATGGGGATGCCAGAAGAAGATCTTGCTATCCATCACAACGCGGACGAAGTTGGTGATGTCCTTGGTGAGCTCATGAATCAACTTGTGGGTGACTTCACTAACAAAGTACGCAAAGAGCTGCAAACCAACATTACTCAAAATCAACCTAAAATGTTGGCGATCAACAAACAAGTTGTCCTTTCAGTGGACACCAACTTAGAGCGTCCTCAAGCGCGTCGAGTAACCTTCTCAACGGCCAAAAACAACATTTTCTACCTTGAGTTTGCAATGGATAAAACCGAGTTCATTCAAATGGAAGAATTTGAAGTGCAACCTGATGAGTCCCCTGACGCAATCATCGAACAAGCCACCGCCTCGACAAAACAACGCAGCGACAACAAAACAGAGAACAACAATCAAGACTTGCTTGATGAGCTAGGCATTTAAGCGCTATTCGGCAAATTGTTTATGGAATCTTATTACTGCTAAGGGTCCTGCCCTTCTTCTTATACACTTTCACTTTTAGTGGAAAATCGTTAAAATAGTGCCCTTTTTCTTTCGCGGTACAGAGAACTCAGATTGTCGATGGATAAACAGAAAGCCCTCAAAAAGATTGCCAAGTGCTTAGAATTAGGTAACTCGGCGAACGTCAATGAAGCAGCCAATGCCATCAAAATGGCGCATCGCCTCATGCTCAAATACGGTCTAGATAAGGACGACATTGAGTTTATTAAGATGGGCAAAACACAATCCACGCATTTACTGCCTACCACGATTAGTTCTACATTGCTGCGCGTTATTCGAGGTATTAATACCAAGTTTGGTGTTGAAGCAGTTTTGCTAAACCATAAAGGTCTAAAACGTGTAGAGTTTATTGGGGAAGCTGACCGCGCCATTTTTGCAGCCTTTGCGTTTGATATTATTTATCGTGAAATGAATGAGCAAACAGGTCAGTTTAGAAATAGCTTCGCGGGTTCTGGTACGTCAAATACAGAAGTGACTAGGCGCGTTAACTCGTTCGTCTCTGGATGGATTGAAGGCGCACTTGAAAAACTGCCTGTCATCACCCCAGATGATGAGTCTGCCAACAAAATTAACAACTATATCGATAAAGAGTTCAAAAACATCGATAGAGAGACGTTTAAGCAGCAGCTAAAAGAAGCGATGAAGAATATCACCGCGGATTACGAAGTTGGGTTGAAAAAAGGTCGAAAGGTCTCGGTAAATCGACCAATAGACGGCGCTCAAGCACCTAAAATGCTGAAATAATAAAACCACACTACTAGGAGAGCGATATTTATGAAGATCAACTTGGCAACGGCATGCTCCAAGTTACTGTTTGTTTTTATCGCTCTATTACTCTCATTTTCTTCCCTCGCCTCAATTGCACAACTTGAACAGCAAGCACAGCTAAATAACGCAGAAGCTCAGTATCGTCTAGGATTGGCCTTTGAGACTGGCGAAGGCGTGCGCAGAGACCTCAGCCTTGCCGCCTATTGGTATCAACAAGCAAGTGAGAACGGACATCGCGCAGCGACCTATAATTATGCACAAGCTCTAGAGTATGGCCGCGGCATAAAATCCAATCACGCAAAAGCCGTCTTACTTTATACCAAGCTCGCAGTGGAAGGTGATCCCTCAACCTATGGAAAAATCGCACGTCTTTATCGTGATTTTAAAATCGACATTGCCAACGAAGATCAAGCAGTGCTTTGGTATGACCTCGCAAGAACGCAATCTGCCGAGTTTGACGCCGAATACGCGCTGGCTTTGAAAAAACAGTTTGATGCTCACCAACTAAAGCAGATCGAAGCACTAAAACAGCAAGAGCAGTCAGTAACAAGCGCACCAACACCGGCAAAAACACCTAGCTCACTACCCGTTAGAACAGCGACTAATTGGTCATTACACGGCATCTATCTTGCTTTGCTGTTGTGCAGTATCTTGACTGCCTTGTTCTTGTTCAAGAGGTTTAGCAGCGCGAATCGACTAGCGGATTCCTCGATGAAAGAGATGAAAATCAGGCTGGCTCAACAACAAGACCAGATCACTAAGTTCAAAATACAACTTAAGAGCGCAGCGAGTTTTCAGAAGAAAGCGGCCTCAACAACATCAAAACCAACACCTACGGTGCTTAACGACGCCTACCTCCGATTTGGCTTTACTGCAGGGCAAATTAACAACTTAACACCGAAACAAGTGAAGGCACGTTATAAGCAATTGTGTCGCGTTTATCACCCGGATGCCCAAGGTAGTGATGAAGAGATGAGGCAATTAAATCTCGCTTTCAAATCCATCATAGAACACCTCAAAGCCACACAAAAAATCCATTGATATCCTAATTTCTCAGAAAATGGTGATACTGAAAAATATTTGAAACAATTTAAGAAACATTTATTTAACATTGCATGCAATTTTATGTAATAATACGTCCCGATAATAACACCCGAACAAATAAGGGTGGGGAGTAAAAATGCATACATTCACTATCGAAGGTTTTTGTGATTGGTGCCAAACGCCAAGTTTTGTGACCAAACATGAGTATATAGACGGAGTATGTCATCACTCATGTGAAAAGTGTCTGAGTTTCGCCATTATGGACGTTAAGCAGTTCAATCAAGCAGAAATCGAATATAGAAACCGATCGTCAGCTCAATCCTAAAGGAACCGCGCCTCTCATTGAGAGGCGTTTTTGTATCCCCCCCTTCTCATCACCTTCAGACGATCAACACCAATCAAGAAGCATGACCCTATACAGTATTCTTATACAGTAGTTTTCCTCTACCGTTAAAAAAGACGAAAAGTATGAGACAAACTCATTTCCCATATCAATAATTTAACTTATACAAATCATATGCTTATATTTTTTCGTCGTTTTTTTTATGCAAAAAGTGCTTGATCTTTTTACCCTCAAAAACTACTGTATAGACATACAGCATGTATAAAGGAACAGGGTTATGTTGCTCAATAATACAATTCACTCACAATACAATCTTCCAAACCAATACCGAGCTATTGATGAACAAGGAACGTCACAACAGCTTCGTCGAATTCAGGATGATGTACTTGAAAAAGTCTCTCAGTTGGCTTCTAAACCACAGTGGATTTTGTTGACGGCAGAATGCCCTCGCCCATCAGTAGGACAGGTCATGCACTTTCATAAACTGGGTAACCACATGGTTCAGATGAAAGCGTCGTTACACTTGTCTCAATATCAAGTCGTCAAGAAAGCGATTCGTTCAGGCAATGCCTGTGCAGTTATTGCCAATGGCGAATTCTCAACATCAGAGCAAAATCAACTTCAGCAATTAGCCGCGGCTTATCAATGCGAAGTCATCTTTCTTGGCAAAGACAGTTATTTACATTAACCCCAATACGACCACTCGCTAAGTAAATCATGTAATCCCCTTTTTAGTGACGGTAAGTACTTGTTCCATAGTGCTTACCGTTTTTTTACCCTGTCTGTAAGCAACGCCGGTAAAAATTGCGCAAACGTTTGCTATTTTTCTGGCAGCATAAAATAGTTCTGGTATGATGCGTGCAGTAATGAGTATTACCACTCTCCCATAATCGTCGCACTTTGTACGACACAACATTAGATAGGAATGTCTCCATGAGTCTCGCTGATCAAGTTCTAGCTGTAAACGATGATCTACCAATCCGCACTGATAAGCCTGTTCATAGCGGCAAGGTTCGTTCGGTTTATTGGTTGACCGAAGAAGATAGCCGCCGCCTAATCAAGGAAAAAGGCTATGATGTTGCGGAAGATGCACCGTTAGCCATTATGGTCATCAGTGATCGAATTTCTGCTTTCGATTGTATTTGGCGAGGTGAAGGTAACTTAAGAGGGGTTCCGGGCAAAGGCGCAGCGCTTAATGCGATTTCTAACCACTGGTTCCAACTGTTTAAAGATAATTGTTTAGCGGATAGTCATATTCTGGACATCCCTCACCCATTTGTTTGGATCGTTCAAAAAGCAAAACCAGTAATGATTGAAGCTATTTGTCGCCAATATATTACTGGTTCTATGTGGCGAGCTTATGAGAAAGGCGAGCGTGAGTTTTGCGGTATCACTTTACCTGAAGGCTTAAAGAAAGATTCCAAACTGGATGAGATGCTGATTACCCCTTCAACAAAAGGTATCCTACGTGGTATCCCTGGCGTCCCCGAGGCGGACGATGTCAACATCACTCGTGACAATATTAGTGACAACTTCGCAGCATTTAATTTCTCAAACGCAGCAGACATCGACGGCTATGAAAAACTTCTTAAAGATGGATTCTCTGTTATCAGTGACGCTCTAGAAGCCATCGACCAAACGTTTGTGGATACCAAGTTTGAATTCGGCTACGTCACCGATTCAAAAGGCCAAGAAAAGCTCATCTATATGGACGAGGTCGGTACGCCAGATTCTTCACGTATTTGGGATACTAAAGCGTATCAAGAAGGCAAGATTGTTGAGAACTCAAAAGAAGGCTTCCGCCAGTTCTTGCTAAACCACTTCCCTGACCCTGATATCCTTTTGAATAAAGAGCGTATGCCAGAACGTGAGGCACTCGCTGCTGACAACGAACTTCCTCTTTCTGCACTTATGGACGTATCCAACACCTATATTGGAATTGCCGAGAAGATCACCGGACGTACTATTGAATTAAGTAGTAATCCAAAACAAGAAATTATTGATATTCTTCGCGCCCATTACGACCTAATCGTAGACTAGCGCTCCTGTTACGTCACCCATTAAAAAAAAGGGAGCGTTATGCTCTAATGCCGATCAGTTAAGCATTAATCGGCAGATCAATTGCATGATCCCACCAGTGTGTGAAAATCCGATAGACCCTGTTTATCGGATTTTTTATGCACGTTTCTCAAGCCCTCGATATCATAAATAACTACAAACCAAATCAAGTCGAAACTCTCGCAGACCTCCTGCCAATGGAGCTAATCAAAGATGCCTATGAGCTGACAGATACTGTCACTCTTAGAAAGCGAAAACTGACATTGGAATCGATGGCATGGCTGCTGGCCGGAATGGCTATTTATAACGACAAATCTATGGCTGATATCGTCAATATGCTCGATATTGTCGACCGTTCAGGTAAACCGTTCGTTGCACCGAGTGCATTAACACAGCGTAGAAAAAATCTCGGTGAATCAGCGGCTAAAGCTCTTTTTAAATGTACACAAAGGCATTGGTTTGAGCATGCAAAGTTACCCAATTGGAACAGACTCACACTGCTTAGTGTTGATGGGGTTTTGTGGCGAACAGAGGATACTAATGATAACGCCGAGGCTTTTGCAAAGCCTACCAATCGTGATGGTAAAGAAACACAGTACCCTCAGCTACGTATGGTGTGTCAGATGGAACTAAGCAGCCATCTAATCACAGGCAGCGCTTTCGACTGTTATACCGTGAATGAAATGACGCTGGCCGAGCAACTCATAGAAACGACTCCCGACAACAGTCTAACCCTTTTCGATAAAGGTTTTTACTCTCTTGGGTTACTTCAAGAATGGAGTGCTAAAGGCGTAAATCGACATTGGCTCATCCCAATGAAAAAGGGATTAAATTATGAAGTCGTCCAGACCCTTGGTCGACAAGATAAACTCATAAAACTGAAGAGTAATCCGCAAGCTCGCAAGAAATGGCCAACGCTAGAGCGGGAAGTTGTTGTCCGTCTAATCACGAGGGTCAAGAATGGCAAGTCATATGATGTTCTTACCTCAATGACCGACCCAATGCTTTACCCAAAATCAGACATAGTTGGTCTTTATGGGTACCGCTGGGAAATTGAGCTCGGATACCGAGAACAAAAACAATATATGCTTGGCAACCGACTTACACTAAGAAGTCGACTTCCAGAATTAGTGAAGCAAGAGCTTTGGGGGATCTTGTTAACGGTGTTGCATTGAATCACACATGACGGATTCAACGAAGATCCAGCACACGACTCGCCTTCTTATACTTTACTTTCCATCCAGACCAAGCCGGCAGCTCTTTGCGTTTAGGGTCATCTTTTCGAGATCCAGAATGAAAATGGACGTGTATGAGCTTACCTCGACCAAAATACTCAACGTTTAGACGCATACTACTTAAATGGACGACCAAAGGGTACTTAGCTGCAAAATCTGAATATTCCCACTCCGGAACACCGTTGAATACAAAATCTTGCTCATCAATAAGCTCAAGATCATCAAAGCAAGCGACACCAAGTAATGACAGCTGTTCGATGAGCCAAGACTCTAGCGACGTGTCCTCAAGTGGCTCCGTTTGGTTAGCTAAACCAAGTTCGACATACAACTTCCAATGCAACATACGCTCGGTAAGCTGATCTGCTAAAGCAGGGAAGAGCGATCCATCGATGATCGACTTAGCAATGGCTTGCAAAGCAACATCGCCCTCAGGGGCTACTATTCGCTCAGCAAGTTTGCGACCGGCATACATCAGATATTCGCAGTGCTGCAGACCTTCGTCGGTGTCAACCGTTTCTCCACTCACCCATTCCCCGATATTGAGTTCTTTAAGCTGCGTGATGTCCACTGGCAACATTAATGTTGCCAATGTCATTGTCTGTTTAATGCCTCGTCCCGGTAAGCTATGGGTCGCTAATACCAGCCCCGCTTCTGTTTTTGGTTTGATTCTATGTTGTCTCCCAAGCAGCACTTCAACAAAGCCGTTGCTAAAAGCCTCACGTCGACGTTCCCGTCTCACATACAACAAGGCGTTGTTCGCTTGGATAATTTGCTTTATCAGTTCATCGCGTTGATAGCGAGAAGCCACCTCCAAACTCGGCAATTCAAATACACTGCGCATCTGTTCGGACAACCCTTTCGCTTCGCGCAAACAGTCATGGTCAACAGTAATACCAGAATATTGTTTACCTCTTACGAGGCCAATCAGCATGGTCGCATCGCAGCCCAACGGCTCCTCAAGATCCAATTTATCGAGTAACTCTTCATTGCTGGTCATTTGAAACAGCTTGCCAGTGGCGCATAACGCAGCGGTAAGATCAATCATGGCTTCTTTTAGCGCACGTGAGGGCATCTTAGTGACTAAATCCGCATAAACCGTATCAATGGGTAGCGGATAGAGCTTTTTACCATGTTCAGTAATCCCTTTATCATCGATGGCACCAAGCTGCTGTAGCTGTTCCCTAGCTGCATCCATTGATTTCTCAGGTATTACATCAATAAATTCAAGCGTCTTAAGTTCTAACCCACAGGTGGCGGCCGCTAACATAGGTTCAACGATGGATTCACGTTGCAGTTCGGGTGGAGTGACTGGGTCAAGTGCAGCATGTTCACCATAAAGACGGATGCATGTTCCTGCCATTACCCGCCCTGCGCGCTGAGCTGCGCTCGCCTTAGAAATATGAGACAACATCAAGGTGGTTTGACCGTTGCGCTGCACATTTCTTCTCTCCAGACCCGAATCGACAACAACAGCAACATTCGGAATCGTCAGCGAGGTTTCTGCAACGTTTGTCGCTATCACTATTTTGCGTTTATCTTGCACCGACATGGCAACCGCCCGTTGCTGTTCGGTCACAGAAGCATGTAGCGGCGCTAAAATGAGATCATACTCCTCCGCCAACGGCTTTAACGTCGACATGAGCTGCTGGATTTCCTTACGCCCCGGTAGAAATATCAAGACATCTGCGGCAAGGTCATCGAGTAATGGTTCCAGTGCGCTTTTTATCCGGGTGTCTAAGTGCCTTGCATCTGGCAATTGTCGACTGTCGTTTCGATGGTGTTGAATCGCCACATCAAACATTCTTCCTTTAGCAACCAAACGCTCTGCCCGGAAATAACTAGCCAGTTTTTGACCTTCAATAGTCGCTGAGGTAATCACCGTTTTATGGGTTTGATTTCGCTTTAACATTGCAACGAGTAAATCGGTATCCCATCTTCGTTCATGAAATTCATCCACTACCACGACATCGAAACGTTGCAAACGATCCTCTGCATACCATCTCAACGCCACGCCGGGCGTGACAAACACAAGGTTTGATTCTTCGGTATAACAGTTCTCAAGTTTTATGGCGTAGCCAATGCTTTTTCCAACCTGCTCATCAAGCTGGTGCGCAACAAAATTGGCTAATGATGTACAAGCAATTCTCCTCGGCTCTACCACCAATACCCGACCTTGCTCCATCGCCCAGAGAGGTAAGCGCGTCGACTTTCCTGAGCCGGTTTCAGCTTCAACGATAAGATGGGTATGTTCAAGGGCTTGTTTGAAATCTTGTTCAATAGAATCAATAGGTAAGGCGATCATGTTAGTCAGTTAATCGAAGGAGATAGTAACGAGTATACCGATAGGCAGACTAACATTCGACTCACTTTGCTTTTCGGTAAGGATAGAATACAAATAGTTAACATTTGGTCATCGCCTAGAGTGTGTAATTGTGTTAAATTATTCCGAAAATTGTTCCCAATCCCAAATGACTGTTTCTAGACAGGTAAACTAATGAACAACAATAAAAGACCGCTCTATATCCCGTACGCGGGCCCTGCACTTCTTAGTACCCCACTTTTGAACAAAGGCAGTGCATTTACTGCTGAAGAAAGAATGTCCTTTAACCTTGAAGGCCTGCTACCTGAAACGACAGAAACTATCCAAGAGCAGGTAGACCGCGCCTACAAGCAGTACACGAGTTTTGAAAATGATATGGATAAACATATTTATCTGCGCAATATCCAAGATACTAATGAAACTCTATTTTACCGCTTAGTTCAAAATCATATTTCTGAGATGATGCCGATCATCTATACCCCTACGGTTGGTGCGGCGTGTGAGAACTTCTCTAACATCTATCGCCGTGGTCGTGGTCTGTTCATTTCTTATCCAAACCGAGATCGTATCGACGACCTTTTAAATAACGCGCGTAACCACAACGTCAAAGTCATCGTAGTTACCGATGGTGAACGTATTCTAGGACTTGGCGACCAAGGGATTGGTGGTATGGGTATTCCTATCGGTAAACTGGCATTGTATACAGCATGTGGCGGTATCAGCCCAGCTTATACGCTGCCTATTGTCCTTGATGTTGGTACCAATAACCCACAACGTCTTGCTGACCCAATGTACATGGGCTGGCGTCACCCGCGTATCACTGGTGATGAGTACCGTGCTTTTGTCGAGGACTTTATGCAAGCCGTTCAACGTCGCTGGCCAGACGCACTCGTACAATTTGAAGACTTTGCACAGAAAAACGCAATGCCTCTTCTAGAGCGTTATAAAGATCGTATCTGTTGTTTCAACGATGACATTCAAGGTACGGCAGCCGTCACTGTAGGTTCGCTACTTGCGGCGTGTAAAGCAGCCGGTAACAAACTTTCAGAACAGCGCGTCACGTTCTTAGGTGCGGGTTCCGCAGGTTGCGGTATTGCGGAAGCGATCATTGCACAAATGGTATCGGAAGGCATTAGCGACGCACAAGCGCGCTCGCAAGTATTCATGGTGGATCGATGGGGTCTTCTACAAGAAGGCATGCCTAATCTGCTCGACTTTCAACAACGTCTGGTTCAAAAGCACGAGCAAACCAAAGAGTGGACTTCTGAGAATTCTGGTTTCTCACTGCATGACGTTATTCGCAATGGTAAACCTACTGTTCTTATCGGCGTGTCAGGTGCACCTGGTTTATTTAGCAAAGAGATCATCCAAGAGATGCATCAACACTGCGAACGTCCAATCGTTTTCCCACTATCGAACCCAACTAGCCGTGTTGAAGCAACACCAAACGACATCTTGCGTTGGACAAGTGGTCAAGCCCTGGTTGCAACAGGCAGCCCATTTGATCCGGTTGTGGTTGAGGGCACAACCTACCCTATTGCGCAATGTAACAACAGCTACATCTTCCCTGGTATCGGTTTAGGTGTCCTTGCTGCGCAAGCATCACGCGTAACAGATGAAATGCTGATGGAATCGAGTCGTGCGCTGGCGGAGTGTTCTCCACTGGCCCAGAAAGGTTCAGGTCAACTGTTACCGCCACTTGAAGAAATTCATTTAGTGTCAAAACGCATTGCCTACGCCGTTGCGAAAAAAGCGATTGAACAAGGTATGGCGAAAGAACGTTCAGACAAAACCCTGCGCCAAGATATCGACGATAACTTCTGGCAACCTGTTTATCGCAAATACAAACGTTCAGCGTTCTAACCTGAAGCGAAATCACACTTAGGCTCTTGTTTACAAGGGCCTTTTTTTTGTTTAATAGTCAGCTCATTTGTCACGCCATACTGCAATAGGGACTATAACATGCTCGATATTTTCGCTCCGGGAGGACGCTTCATTGCGCCGTATCTTTTTGAAGTGTCTACGGCACTAATCGCTTGTTCTCTTGTCGTATTAGGTGCGGATATCAACCGCCTGATGAGAAACGCACTACGCGATACAAATTTCGTAATTCGAACGGTCTGCTTTATACTACTCAATGCATTTGGCTATGGGTTAATCATTATTAAAGCCACCCCATTGTTAAAGAACATCTTAGTTAATACAGAACCGGGCTTGATGTTCGCCATCGTGGTTCTAAGCTTTGTGAGTATAGGTATTTGGGCTCAAAGGAATCGTCAGATTTAGTGACCTTTAGATTTAACAAGGAAACGTTGTCATCCAGCACTGTGCTTTCTTTTCTCAAGAGAGCGCTTCGTATTGCTTGTTATACCGTCGTCTTATTCGTCATTTTCGTGACTGCCATCGACCGTTGGGTGAGTTGGCAAGCCGAGGATCGCATCTTGACCTCGATAGATGACATCGACAACGTCCAGGTCGCGGTTGTTCTAGGAACAAGTAAATATTTGGGGAGAACGCTTAACGAATATTACTCCCATCGTATCGAAGCGGCGATCGACCTTTATAACGAAGGCAAAGTGTCCCACTTCTTACTCAGTGGTGATAATGCTCATCGTTCATACAATGAACCATGGACGATGAAACGAGACTTATTGAGAGCAGAAATCCCAGAGCCAGCCATTCATTTAGACTATGCAGGATTTAGAACTCTAGACTCAATTGTGCGCGCCAAGAAGATCTTTGATACTGATGACTTCTTAATCATCACTCAGAAATTTCATTGTGAGCGTGCTTTGTTTATCGCACATTCGTACGATATTAATGCGACCTGTTTAGCGGTATCAGGGCCAACCTCTAAATCTGGGTTTTCCGTGAGATTAAGAGAGGTCTTCGCGCGAACTAAAGCGTTTTTGGATCTGTATATTATGAACACGCAACCGAAGTTTTTGGGACCTAAAGAGCCCATTGTGTCGGTGAGCACAACTGAAGAACCAGGGTCTGCCGCAACTTCTGAGGACAACGTTCGTTAACGGTCTCCATTCAGTAGTAACCCTTTGACACTATACGTTTAAATGATTTACTAACCGTTTAACTCAATTACTCGCCACTCCTTTGCCAAGTTTTGCTACACTGTGCGCAAATAACGAAAAGAGTAATGTCATGTCACTATTAGCCTCAGGCACGCTTTCAAAAATGCGTGCCTCTTTAGATTCACAAGTAAAGTACCGTTTACCCGTCGGTGAGCAAGAGGTAGAAATCACTTCTTATATTGGAAAAACACTCACGCTCACTCACACTGGCAACATTTTCTGTAGCGCGTGTGGGAAAAAGACGAAGAAGAGCTATTCACAAGGTCACTGTTTTGTTTGCATGAAAAAGCTCGCTAGCTGCGATATGTGCATTATGAAACCTGAGACCTGTCACTACGACCAAGGCACATGCCGTGAGCCGGAGTGGGGCGAAGCCAATTGTATGGTTGACCATTTCGTCTACCTGTCCAATACCTCAAGCCTGAAAGTGGGTATTACCCGTCATACGCAAATTCCAACGCGTTGGATAGACCAAGGGGCAACACAAGGTTTACCGATTTTAAAAGTTAAAACACGCCAAATATCGGGCCTGATTGAAGTTGAACTTGCCAAGCATATTGCCGATAAAACAAATTGGAGAACCTTACTAAAACAAGACGGTGACCCAATGGAATTAGTGGAGAAGGCACAAGAGCTCTTGCCGCTTGTCGCTGACAAGATTGCTGAGATAAAAGCTCAGTATGGAGATGATGCGGTAGAAGTGCTAAGTGAAGTTATCACACCAATCCACTACCCTGTCGAGGTTTACCCAACCAAGATTAAGTCGCATAACTTTGATAAAGAGCCTGTGGTCACTGGAACGTTACAGGGTATCAAAGGCCAATACTTAATCTTTGATACTGGTGTTATCAACATTCGTAAGTTCACGTCTTATGAGGTTGAGGTTTCGGCCTAAAGTAACGCTCAAACAGAAGCCCGCAAAAGCGGGCTTCTCTCTTATAAAATGTGCTCTATCGCATCGAAAAACCGGTCGACTTCTTCCAGTGTGTTGTAATGCATAAAACCAACCCGTAAAACGCCCCCCTTATCTTCGAGTCCGAGTTGCTTTACCAAGCCTAGGGCATAAAAATGGCCATTCCATACACAGATATTTTGTTCGCCAAGGAATTTCGCCATCATCTCTGGTGAATGCTTGCTTGAACGAAGCGCAAAGGTTGGAGTACGCCTTTTATGAGAGGGGTCAGCAATACCATAAAGGCTCAGCGACTCACATCGTGAAAGCCGTTCTAGAAAATAACGACTAATTTGCTCTTCATGATGACTCATGTCCATAAAGGCAGATTCCAACTGTTGTCGCAAGCTTTGTCCTTTTCCCCAATGGGCTAGGTAACGGACTGCCTCAACAAAACCGGCCATTGCTTCGAAGTTTTGTGTGCCTGTTTCAAAACGCCCAGGCCCAACATCTGTTGCAGGCTGGACTTTATAGGGTTTCAATGACTGCAACCACATTGGAGAGATATACGCTAAACCGAGATGAGGACCAAAGAACTTATAGGCCGAGCAGACCAAAAAATCACACTTTAGATCTTGCACATCAATCAGTGCATGGGGCGCGTAATGAACCGCGTCCACATAAACTAGCGCCCCCACTTTTTGGGCTAACTCTACAACGCGCTTAATGTCTGTAATAGACCCAGTGATATTTGATGCATAAGTCACCGCGATCAGTCGGGTTTTGTCACAAATCAGGCTCTCTAAATGATCTATATCCAAAGTGCAGTCACTTTCATCAACCTTAACCTGTTTGACCACCGCCCCTCTGTCTTCAGCAGCTTGCTGCCAGCTCGATACGTTCGAGTAATGGTCAAGCGCCGTGACAATGATTTCATCATTGCGCTGCCAATCTCTTGCTATCGCCCTACTCAACTGGAAGGTTAACGAAGTCATGTTAGCACCAAACACGATGTTGTCTGCTTGTTCTGCATTAAGTAAGGCTTTCCCATGATGACGCGCTCGGGCAACGAGTTCTACGGTTTGTTTACTAGAAAAGTAGTGACCACCTAAATTGGAATTATAACGACCAAGATAATCCGTCATGGCTTTAAGCACAGAACCCGGTACTTGAGACCCTCCAGGGCCATCAAGAAATAACACTGATTGATCGTTATACGATTGATTCAGAGCAGAAAAGTGCTCTCGTGCTGAACTAGGAGTGAAGTGCATTGCGCGTATCCTTAGCGGTCAACACAAACAGATCCATGTAGCCTGCGTTTCGGTTATCGATACAGCGGATTGGCTGAGCATTATGCCAAAGTTTAGAGTCATCAAGGATAGCCACTTCTCCATTCTCCAACACTTTTCTGAAAAATGGGGCTTCCCTATTATCGTTGTAGAGCATAATTTCACCACCGACGATATTTTCTCTACCGATACCGACCAACGCGATATGGTCAAAGCCATCCTGGTGAACACCTTCAGGCGCCACTTCAGTTTCATCGAAGACCGCTGCGATCCTCATTTGATGGATTTCGATTTCCTGTCCATTGGGTAACGCATTGGTATTTACAAATAGAGTCACCAACTCCAACATCGCCGAGCTTTGCATCGTCGATTCTAAGACCGGTTCAAACTGTCTGATTACATCGCCTTGGAAGTGGTTAAAATGCTCAGATTGCACAAAGCAATTATCACCTTTGTCTGTAATCTGACCATCCTCAAAACGCACCACCGAATAACGACGTAAGCGATATTTGCCATCAGCATGTTCAGTATTAGGTAGCATTGAAAACGATGGTGCCAACTGCTCCGTCGCTCGACCGCTCAGACTAGTAAGATGTAATGTACTTTCAGCACTATGCAGCATCATTAACTCCTTTCAATATTATGCCAAAACAATGTGTTTCACATTTTATTTACAAACCATTAAATATCAACAATTCTGCAAGATCAACTTTTTACAGCCTTTTAATCCATCAAATCAAGCATTATGAAACAAAAATCCATAATTAATTTAAAATGCCATATTAAACACTTTATAACAAATTAAACCTCTGCAAATCCTAGCATTGTTGACTACTGTGATTTAATTGTCTCTAAGTAACAATGGCTTATAGATTACATGACCCAAAATACCCTGCCCTTATTAAGTTCACCTTTCAAAGTGCCAGTCACTGTTAATTTTAGAAAATATGGTGTTTATCACTAACGACGATCTATAACGAATTAAGGTGTATTTGAAACGTTCAATTAACAACTAACTGCTCAAAATGACATCAGTTATCACAAATCTAGTATTGATTAATTCACCGCAACCCCAATATATTAGGTAATTAAGATGCGCCGACGGAAGGTGCAATAAGAATGACTGAAGTGAGACGACAAAATGGCTGACACAAAACACTGTAAATTGCTCATCTTAGGCTCTGGCCCTGCGGGTTATACCGCGGCTGTTTATGCCGCACGTGCCAACCTTGAACCGGTTCTTGTTACAGGGATGCAACAAGGTGGACAGCTTACCACGACTACAGAGGTAGAAAACTGGCCGGGCGACGCCGAGGGCTTAACTGGTCCTGCACTAATGGATCGCATGAAAGAGCATGCTGAGAAGTTTGAAACTGAAATGATCTTCGATCACATCAATAAAGTCGATTTCAGCACTCGCCCGTTTAAACTATTTGGTGATTCTCAGTGTTATACGGCAGATGCCGTTATCATTTCGACCGGTGCCTCTGCCAAATACCTAGGTCTAGAATCTGAAGAAGCTTTTAAGGGACGTGGTGTTTCAGCTTGTGCCACCTGTGATGGGTTCTTCTATCGCAATCAAAAAGTCGCCGTTGTTGGTGGCGGCAATACCGCGGTTGAAGAAGCACTTTACCTATCAAACATCGCTTCAGAGGTGCACCTAATCCACCGTCGTGACTCATTCCGCGCCGAAAAAATTCTCGTTAAGCGTTTAATGGACAAAGTAGAGTCTGGCAATATCATCCTTCATACTGATCGCACCTTAGAAGAAGTTGTTGGCGATGATATGGGCGTGACTGGTGTTCGAATTAAAGACACGCAATCAGAGTTAGTTGAGCAAATTGATGTGATGGGTGCGTTTATTGCTATCGGTCACCAACCGAATACCGACCTATTTGCGGGCCAGCTTGAAATGAATAATGGCTATATCGTTGTGAAATCTGGCCTTGATGGCAACGCCACGCAAACCAGTATTCCTGGCATATACGCCGCGGGAGACGTAATGGACCATAACTACCGTCAAGCGATTACCTCAGCAGGTACTGGATGTATGGCCGCTTTAGATGCCGAACGTTTCCTTGACGCGCAATCTTAAATTTAACATTTTGTCTCATTATTTTTGAAAACAAGAAACCCATAGGTATGCCCTGTGGGTTTCTTTTTGTATAATCACTGCTACTTCTAATAATAATACTCATTAAGCCTTCTACATGGATAAGAAAAAACAGCGGAGCTTGAATAATTGGCTCAAAACGCAGAGCAAGCTCGCTAAACGCTGGCTAGCCATTGCGATTGGCCTTGGCGTTCTTTCAAGCCTGTTTTTATTAGCGCAAGCTGCGCTTATCGCCACAATATTACACCAACTCATTATTGAGCATGTCGACAAATATGAACTCGTTCCTCACTTCCTAGGTCTACTGGTCGCGGTGGCAGGTCGTGCTGGGTGTGCTTGGGGACGCGAAATCGCTGGCTTTAAATGTGGCGAACAGATCCGTTGTTACATCAGGCAGCTCATTCTTGATAAATTGCGAGAACTTGGACCTGCTTATATAAAAGGTAAACCTGCTGGTACGTGGGCAACACTTGCGCTTGAACAGGTGGAAGAGATGCAGGATTTCTTCGCTAAATACTTACCTCAAATGTCCCTCGCTGTAGCTGTTCCTATCATCATCCTTATTGTTGTATTCCCTATTAACTGGGCTGCAGGTTTAATTTTCCTTGTGACAGCACCACTCGTTCCCTTGTTTATGGCATTCGTTGGGATGAAGGCAGCCGACGCTAACCGTAAAAACTTTAAAGCTCTTCAGCGCCTTTCTGGTCACTTTTATGACCGATTGCAATCGATGACAACCATTCGTTTGTTTAATCGCACAGAGACAGAGACCGAAGTCTTACGCGGTGCGTCCGAAGTATTTCGTAAACGTACGATGGATGTGTTAAGACTGGCCTTCCTATCATCTGCGGTTTTGGAGTTCTTCACATCGATCTCTATTGCCATCACTGCTGTCTATTTTGGTTTCAGCTATATTGGTGAGCTTAACTTTGGGCATTATGGCGTCGGTGTGACGTTATTCGCGGGTTTATTCATTTTGATTCTAGCACCCGAGTTTTATCAGCCATTGCGCGACTTGGGTACGTTCTATCATGCCAAAGCACAGGCCGTTGGCGCTGCTGAGAGTATCGTCGAGTTTTTAGATACCGAAGTGTCCGAATTGCCACAAGGTAATCAAACCATCTCCCACCCTCACAGTATCTCTATCGAAGCAAAGGATTTAGAAGTATTCAGTCCTGAGGGGACTCGTCTTGTCGGTCCCATCAGCTTCAAAATCAACGCCAACGAAACGGCGGCACTAGTGGGTCCAAGCGGAGCTGGCAAAACCAGTTTTGTCAACACCATTTTAGGATTTATGCCGTATCAAGGCTCTTTAAAAGTTGCGGGTATTGAACTTAAAGAGCTTGATCAAGCTGACTGGCGTAAAAACATCAGTTGGGTTGGTCAAAATCCACTGCTCCTTCACGGAAGCATTCTCGACAATATCACCCTAGGCAATACTGATGTGAACCAAGAGCAAGTAAACAATGCTCTTCTGGCGTCGTACTCCGCCGAGTTTGTCGAAAAACACGGTTTAGATTATCAAGTAACTGACCGTTCTGGTGGTCTTTCCGTCGGTCAAGCTCAGCGTATCGCGCTAGCAAGAGCAATGGTTCAAAACGGAAATTTCTGGTTGCTAGATGAGCCTACTGCAAGTCTCGATGCAAAAAGTGAGCGTCTTGTGAATCAAGGTATCCACACCAGTACCGCGGGTAAAACGACTTTGATAGTCACCCACCAGCTCTCTCAATTAAAGAATGTTGATACCATTTTAGTGATGAATCAAGGCCGTTTAGAACAGCAAGGCAGTTATGATTCACTGTCAAACTCAGATGGCTTATTTAATAGCATGCTATCTGCACATCAGTCGTCCGTTGCTCAAGATAAGGGGAATTTAGATGCGTGATTTACTCCCTTACTTAAAACTGTATAAAAAGCATTGGTTTGGTCTATCTTTGGGCATGCTACTCGCCTTCGCGACGCTGTTTGCCTCCATTGGCCTACTTACCCTGTCAGGCTGGTTTATTTCTGCTGCTGCGGTTGCCGGTTTAACCATTGCTCGCGAAACCTTTAACTATATGTTGCCAGGCGCTGGCGTGCGTGGCGCTGCGATGGCGCGTACCGCCGGACGCTGGGGTGAGCGCGTAGTCAGCCACAATGCGACCTTCAAATTACTCACCGATCTTCGAATCTTCTTCTTTACCAAGTTAGCGCCGCTTATTCCCGGTAAAGCCGTCAACATTCGTGATGCGGATATGCTCAACCGTCTTGTGGCAGACGTTGATGCAATGGACCACGTCTATTTGCGTCTTGTTAGCCCTATTATCGTTGGCGTATTTGGCATCCTATGTCTGACCGCCATTCTTTGTTGGTTCGACATGACCCTTGGCCTCACACTTGGCGCAATTTTAATGTTGCTGCTTATCATCTGGCCCGTCGTTTTCTATCGTTTGGGAAGTAAGAATGGTGAGGCACTGACTCTCAACAAAGCGGAATTGCGCATTCGTACTTTAGATTGGTTACAAGGGTATAGTGAACTGACCCTGTTTGGTGCCGAATCTCGTTACCGTAAGGCTATTGTCACAGCACAAGACAAACTCATTGCCAACCAACTGGTTAACGCAAAAATCTCAGGAATGGCTCAGGGTCTACTGATTCTTGCGAACGGCTGGCTATTAATACTGATGCTTTGGCTTGCGGCAGATGGTGTTGGCGGAAACCAGCCTGATCCATTAATCGCACTAATGGCCTTTGCGACCATGGCAAGTTTTGAGTTGCTTATGCCGATTGCTGGTGCGTTCCAATATCTAGGGCAAACGCTAACCTCGGCAAAAAGACTCAATGAAGTGATTCTAGCGACGCCTGAAGTCACCTTCCCTAGTGAGCCTTTTGCGCATTCGAACGAGTACTCTATCGAGCTTGAGCACGTTTGCTTTAGCTATCCCGATGCCAATGAAAAAGCACTTCGCGATGTAACGCTCTCTGTGGCGGCTGGACATCGTTTAGCGATTGTAGGTCAAACTGGATCGGGCAAATCAACGTTGCTGCAGCTCATTTCACGATATTGGGACGTCGACCAAGGCAAGGTTGCCCTCGCCGGTGCTCAAATTCAAGACTGGAGCGAAGGTCAACTTCGTGAAGCAACCAGTATTGTGAGCCAAAAAGTCGATATCTTGAATGGTACGTTACGCGATAACTTGTCGATGGCAAAACCTTCTGCTTCTGATGCAGAGCTTATTGAAGCGCTCGACAAAGTAGACCTTGCACATTTGACCGACGATATTGGTTTAGACGCTTGGTTAGGGGATGGCGGCCGTCAACTTTCTGGTGGTGAAAAACGCCGTATTGGTATCGCACGAGCGCTATTGCACAATGCACCGATTTTATTACTCGATGAACCTACAGAAGGGTTAGACAAAAAGACGGAACAGCAAATCATGCAATTGTTCGAACAGCACTTTAAGGGAAAAACAGTGATCTTCATTACTCACCGTTTAGTGCACCTAGAACGTTTTGATGCCATTTGTTTGCTTGAGGACGGTGAAGTCCTAGAGTATGGCCACCATCAGGACCTTCTTCGCCAACAAGGTCGTTACTTTGAATTGAATCAAACACTGTAACTCGACAGCAAAAAGCCCGCTTGGCTGGCCTTGATTAAGGTGCCAAGTGGGCTTTTATTCACCATACACCGCTTTTCGGCCTATGTGAAAAATCGGCTAATCGTGAGCGTCCTCCGTTCTTCTCGCTCTAACTTGCATAATTCGATTATTTTTCACCTTAAGTACTTCAAAATCCCATTGTTGATAACGTATATGGGTTCCGGATGTTGGCACACTTCCTACACGCCAAGAGATGAAACCATTTAACGTTTGGAAGCCCTCATCAAGTTCTCCCTCCAACTCCTGAATATCTAATTTGTGTTTCAATTCGTTGGTCGGAATCAAACCATCAATTATCCAACTACCATCGCTCAGTGACTTAGCCCAAACCTGTTGAGGAGCCATACCAAGTTGCCCCGCAATTGATTTAAGTAAATCATGGTGTGTTACTAACCCTTGAACATCACCGTACTCATCCACTAAGAAGGCCATTTCAGAGCTCGTTTGTTGCATGTGATTCAGTAGGGCCAACCCTTTCATTGATTCAGGTACAAACCTTGGTTTACGAAGCATCTTCGCCAACCGACCCGTTGAAAGCACCTCATATTCATCAAGCAAATTTTTAGAAGAGATGGTGCCTATAATATTGTCCAGCCCACCTCGGCATACGGGCCATACCGAGTGCTTGGTTTGCCTTAACTCCCTTAACGCTTGTTCAACGGGCTTATCAATATCAAGATGATGAATATCGCTACGAGGCGTCATCAATGACGTAACGGCTCTATCGTTAAGATGCAACAAGTTACGGATCATCATCAGCTCTTGTTGCTCAATCGCGCCCGATTCCGATCCCTCTCTAACCAAGGCGATAATATCTTCTTCAGTCACACAGTCATGGTGTCCTTCTTTCTGACCGAGTAAGCGCAGCATTGCATCGGTCGACACCGATAGCAGCTTAACAAAGGGGCTAGTAACGAGTGACAGCCAGTGTATTGGGTAAGCGACTACCATGGCGATTTTCTCAGCATTATTTTGAGCTAATCGCTTAGGGACCAATTCTCCGATCACAATAGCAAAATAAGTGATGGTGATGACCACTGAGGCGGTTGCCAATGCGCTCGCTATCTCAACATCCACGCCTTGTTCACTAAGCCATGAAGAGAGAGGAGCCGATAAAATAGCTTCACCAAAAATACCGCTGAGAATACCGATTGCAGTGATGCCAATTTGAATAGTAGAAAGGAATAACGTGGGGTTGTTTTTGAGTTGTAAGGCGAGTTGTGCCGATTTCTGTCGTTCTGCCATTTTTCGCAGTCGACCACTCTTTGCAGCGACCAATGCGATTTCTGACATGGCAAACAAGCCATTAAGTCCAATCAAGCCAACTAATAATATAACGTCCATAAAGCAGTCCAGTGATGCACACACTAAGTCGGGTAGACGACACTTGTTACCAAGTGCCGTCCCCCTAAGAACCCAGCGTGCAACTTTCACTGCACTAGGCTCAAGCCTTCACGAAGGCATCGTTTGATACCCAGCAACTTATAAAGCAGCGAGAATAGGCTCCTTCCAAGAGTTGCGAGCTTGCCTTTTTGACTTTCTCTTAGCCAAGTATTCTTGGTGTTGAGGGTCATATGGTGT
>NZ_OANU01000052.1 GCF_900089835.1 Vibrio thalassae
ACGTGGATCGGGTATGCGATTAAGGCGTTCAAAAAGTGTCATTTTGTAGGTTGAGTAGTACATAGATAATGATCTGATCAACAAAATCAGGATTAGTTCAATCGAAAATAAAGAACATTTAATTCCTTGATGCAGGTGAACGCAAATTGACCGTGTTGTTTGGCATTTAATCAATTAAACCCTACAAACTATGTGAGATCTCGCCCTGATCTACCACCCCATCCAAATTTAAATCCAATAAAGTTTCATAACTCAAATTAGAAAAATCTTTTGAATAAAAATAAGACTGTAATTCATCCCAAGCTGATTGATATGCCTCGACCTTATAATCAACATTATATATTATTTTTTGAAGCTCATGAATATTAGGAATAGAGTCAAACTCCATGATAGCTTTCAGATACTCTTCGAAATTCTCCACCTTGAATCTTAATTCTGACACATTTAAAAATATTTCTATTTCCAGCGCTTGTACATCTTTAGTGGACGCTGCGTTATCGATTTTCAACAACGCCTCTAATTGGATTATTTTTACATTAACAATATCTACTATCGATTGAAGATCATCCATAGATTGAATAACCACGTTTTCATTAGTGAGGTGAGCAGCGTATTGCTCAATGTAGTTTTCATCAATATCTTTAATGAAGGGTAAAGAGGGCAAAATACTTTTTATTTTTTCTGTGTTTTTGTCCCTTACCGCACTCACTAAACTCTGCCAAGGAGTTTGACCTACTGGTCCTTGCCAAGAACGAAAACTGTTTACTGCATCAATCGTGCTTGAGTCTTCTAGTTGTGACAATACGACTTCTGATATGTTCTCTTGCAAAGAGAGATCATAGACACTGCGAGACGTTTGTATTACATGTATTTTATTGTTAGATTCACCGACGATTTTCCACTCTACCTGATAGAAAAGTTCACAGTTATTCTCATTATTACATTCATCAATATTGACGCTTATGAGTTCGTTTTCGTAAATTTTTTGAATTTCGTTAACTCGTAGCTCGATAGTATTGTTTCTTTGCACCCATTGTAAGATGTGTTTTTCCACTCTGCTTACTGAACTATCTGGATCGATAACCCAGATTATACCGTCTCCGTCTGATTCTAGAGTTAGAAATTCACTTCGGTTGTGCTGTTCTTTATTAGATAATACGTAATCACCAGAAATTGTAATTGCTGAATCCGGTTTAATGCCTTCTAATATCTTTCCAACTACTGGATACTTGATTCCACCACTCTCTAGTATTACGTCAAAGTAATCACGATAAAATCTCACAAAATAAAAGTGCACATTGTCATTAACAGAGAATTTCTTACTTTCTTCGTCCCACTCTAGTGGTTTACCTTCGAAAGTTAGTCTTTTATCACTATTACTTATATACAATTCCAAGTATTCTTTACAATCAATTAAGTTAGCTTGGCAAATGCCATTTGGCATTATCATTTTGTAACTTTCTCTTACAGTAATTAACTCTTTGTTTGTTGAATTGTATGATATTTTTTTATCAGAATATAATCTATATTGGTTCGAATATGTTAACTCCGAATCTGATTCATCTAAACATTCAACGTTAAAATTAACTAATTTCTTACCACCAAATGAAGATATGCCTTCCAACTCAATCCTCTGGCAATATTTAATTTCTTGATATTCATCACCACCAGAATTTATATCCAACAAAAAACCAATATTAATAAAATCATCTTTTGATGGTGTTATTATTAACTTCCCGGATTCGATTGAAAAATCAAAGCTACCAACAAACCCTGAAACAGATGAAATATTAGCTTTACTACCAACGATATCTATAACCATCCCAAAAGACGAATTTATTGGGAATAAAACGTAACTTCCCGACTCTAGTTCTAACTTTCCTGACATTACCCTCTTATCCGAGAGCATTTTATTCTTTGCCTCATTAAACTCGACTGTATTGATAGCATTATAGAGAAATTCATCTCGTGCTTTCTTGACGCTAATAAGATCTAAAGTGTTTTCTATATTGTCAGGTAATTTTTTCTCTTGAGACGAGTAACCTGGACCATCAATTACTACCTTTACAATGGTTGCCAAGTTGAGAAGTGTGTTTTCATCAATAACCTTAACCTTCTCATTATAGTGCTCAAACGAAGGAAACGGTAATCCAGAGTTCTCTTCCTTCGCTAGAGTATATTCCGCTGTAGTAAGGTTTGTCACATTATAACTACTAACTCCCTCTGAATTAGTTGATTGCTTTTCTCTGAAATCGCCAATCATTCTAACAAGTTTCGCATTAGCTTGTTGGCCCTTACCTTGAGCTTCTACATATACCAGGGATGGTTCATCGTCATCTAATTCAATTTCAACCTGATAATACCCAGCATCATCTGAAACAGCATTCACTTTCCTATTAGAGCCAACTATATTAAAAGTAATATCCGCGTTAATGATTGGGGAGTCGGTAATTAATCCATCTAGTTTATATTCTTCAACGATAGGTTTAATAACAATCTGTGAACTTCTTTCAATTAAATCATCTTCATGATAGCCTTTGACATCAATCGTTAGCTTGTCTCCTTCAATTCCAGTACTCGGCATTGTCAATAGTCTTGTATTAAGCTTATCACCATCTACTATTTTTATGTCTGAGTCAGAAAAAAACCATTCCAGCTTGTCTAAATCAACGTTAGTATCAACAGTTACCTCGACTATGCTTTTCTCTTCTGCAACATCGGGATGCAATAATCTCACATAAGGGGATTGTCCACCACTTGAGCTATCATTGTTAGATCCCTTGCAAGCAATTAGATGTATGGGTAACGTTAAAATCAATGCTCCTTTTAAAACTCTAATCCATTGTTTCATAATAAAAACCTTTAAGGTCTCAAACAGCACTCTATTCTGTTCAATTACACCGTTTATACACTTTGGATATCGAATGATTATTTTTTAATATAATGATAGTTCGTACGTCTTGTTTTTGCCAAAGAATCACTGCTAACTCTGCATTTATTCATCGATAGATCGTAGGTAAGACTAGGCACCTATCTCAATAGGTGTTGTCTGAAATAAATCAACACCTATTTAAATACTGTAAACCATTTCAACACAATACTTAATCTCTGATGCCCTTTGACAAACATTGAGCCACTGCTGCCTGTCCACAAGACTAATAATCCGCTCAGTACGCATCGAAAAGGAGTCGATAACTGTGGTGCAATGAAACTGCAACGTCCCCTTAACTGGTACAGATAAAAGTGACGCTCAAATACAAGATACTTTGTCGATAAGCTCCGGTACAATCTCAAACAAATCCCCTACCAAACCGTAGTCCGCAACTTGGAAAATGGGCGCTTCAGGATCACTGTTTATCGCGACGATCACTTTAGAGTCTTTCATCCCTGCCATATGTTGGATTGCTCCTGAAATACCGATAGCAATGTACAAATCTGGCGCGACTATTTTACCCGTCTGGCCTACTTGCAGGTCGTTAGAAACAAATCCCGCATCAACCGCGGCTCGGGACGCACCAATGGCACCTCCGAGTTTATCAGCGAGCTGTTCCACCAAAGTAAAGTTGTCTTTACTGCCTACGCCACGCCCACCTGAAATAACAACACGAGCAGCCGCCAATTCAGGGCGCTCGCTTTCATTATGTTGCTGAGAGACAAATGCCGAAAAGCTATTCCCAACATCATGACCGCCGACCGCTATCACTGTCGCTTGATTCGCGGGTTTATGCCCCACTGCTTCAAACGCCGAACCACGAATCGTCATGAGTATTTTTTCCTCTGTCGACTTCACTTTCGCGAGCGCGTTACCGGCATAGATTGGACGAATAACGGTATCTGCCGTCACAATTTCCACGACATCAGATAGCTGGCCTACGTCGAGTAGCGCAGCAATACGTGGTAGCAAATTTTTCCCAAATGTCGTCGCTGGAGCCAAAATATGTGTAAAATCTTTGGCAAGCTGCACCGCAATTGGTGCTCCGTTCTCAGCAAGTAAATGACTAAATTGTTCATTGTCTGCGACGATCACCTGCTTGACGATATCGCATTGGCCAATACACTCTATTACCTCCTGACATTGATACCCCATGACAAGCACCGAAATGTCTTCACCTATTTGCGCTGCTGCGGATAGCGTTTTAAAGGTATCAAGCGCTACGCTGTGGTTATCGTGCTCTGCAATAACAAGAATTTGCGTATCCATAATCCTTTCTCCTTGATACTCACCGGCTTAAAGTACTTTTGCTTCATTCGTTAACTTATCGATCAGCTCATCCACAGTTGCGACTTTCACGCCTGCTGGACGCGCTTTGGGAGCTAAGACTTCCAAAACCTGATGTTTCGGGCTCAAGTTCACGCCCAATGAGTCAACATCGAGAACATCAAGTGGCTTGCGCTTGGCCTTCATGATGTTAGGTAAGGACGCATAACGAGGCTCGTTCAACCTCAAGTCGGTACTGATTATGGCTGGTAACGTCAGCTTCAAGGTCTCTAATCCCCCGTTTATCTCTCTCGTGACTTCAACATGCTCACCCGACAGTTTGACTTGCGAGGCAAACGTTCCTTGAGGTCTACTCGTCAGAGCCGCTAGCATTTGCGCAACTTGATTGTTGTCCGTATCGATCGATTGTTTGCCTAGTAGAACCAGTTTTGGCTGTTCTTGCTCAACCATCGCTTTCAAGATTTTTGCTACTGCTAGAGGCTCAGGTGATGCTGCCGCTTCTATGTGGAACGCTCTGTCAGCTCCTAAAGCAAGGGCATTGCGCAACGTTTCTTGCACTGCCTTATCACCAATACTCACCACAATCACTTCGTTTACAGAACCTGATTCTTTGAGTCTTATAGCTTCTTCCACGGCAATCTCACAGAAAGGGTTCATCGACATTTTGACGTTAGCGGTTTCAACGCCACTACCATCTTTAAGGACACGAACTTTCACATAGGGATCAACGACACGCTTTACAGCAACTAACACCTTCATACCGACTCCTTGAATAGAACGAACAAGCCTAATGGTTATTATTTGAGCTTAGTAAAGTTTACGTTTACGTCAACTGTACTATAGTTATACGTAGAGTTCCGAAATGGGCCCATTTGGTAAAATTAGGTGGTGAACATGGAAAGAGAATGCATGGAATTTGACGTGGTTATTGTTGGTGCTGGCCCCGCGGGCCTTACTTGTGCCATTCATCTTACACAGCTTGCCTCGCAAAACGACGCTGAATTATCAGTGTGTGTTATTGAGAAAGGTGCCGAAGTTGGGGCTCATATTCTCTCTGGTGCTGTGTTTGAAACCAGATCGCTTGATGAGCTTATTCCTGACTGGCAATCGCTAAACGCACCGGTGAACAATCCTGTGCTGCAAGATGACTTCCTCTATCTAACTACCCAGTACAATCATCTAAACATACCGTCATTTCTGACGCCAGCCTCCCTACACAACAACGAAGAGAATCACATCATTAGTCTTGGCTCGTTGTGTCAATGGCTTGCAGAGCAGGCAGAGCGCCTTGGCGTTGAAATCTTTCCTGGCTTTGCAGCGCAGCACGTTATTTATTCTGATACAGGCGCAGTGGTTGGTGTTTGTACTTCTGATATGGGATTAGATAAGCAAGGAGAACAAAAAAGCACGTTTGAAGCAGGAATAGAATTAAAAGGTAAGTACACCATTTTCGCTGAAGGAGCGCGTGGCCATTTAGGTAAGGAGCTTATTCAGAGATTTAAGCTCGATCAGGGCAAGCAGCCACAGCATTACGCACTAGGGTTCAAAGAAGTTTGGCAACTACCCGATGAGCAGCCCCACTACGCCAAAGGTAAAGTCATTCATGGCGTCGGTTGGCCCTTGCACGATTCTAAAGCCACCGGAGGCAGCTTCGTCTACCACTTGGACAATCATCAGATCGCGGTAGGTCTTATTGTCGACCTTAATTACGCCAACCATCGCCTAAGTCCCTTTGACGAATTTCAACGCTTCAAACACCACCCAGCCATTGCGAAATACCTTCATGATGGAGAACGTATCTCGTTTGGTGCAAGAGCCATCGCTAAAGGTGGTCTTCGTTCGCTCCCCAAACAGCAATTCCCTGGAGGGCTGCTCATTGGTTGTGATGCTGGCACACTGAACATGGGCAAAATAAAAGGCACTCACACAGCAATGAAGTCCGGCATGTTATCTGCCGAGGCGGTGTATCAGCAACTCGCGAAGGGATACGCCCACAATGAAGCGGATTATCAAACCTTATTTGAAGCGTCTTGGCTCCATCAAGAACTCAGCGACACACAAAACTTTGGCGCTAACTTGCATCGTTTTGGCGAACCTCTAGGAGGTATGCTCAATGTACTCGAACAAAATGTGTGGACCCGTTTATTCAAACGCCCGATTCCTTGGACAGTCACTGATACCAATGACGATCATTCACAGTTAGCGAATAAAGCCAGCGTTTCTAGCATTAGCTACCCTAAACCCGATGGCGTATTGAGTTTTGACAAACCCTCTTCGGTCTATTTGTCGGGTACCCAGCATGAAGAAAATCAACCGTGTCATTTACAACTTCTCGATATCAATGTGGTCATCGATAGCCATATTCCCCAGTTTGATGAGCCCAGTCAGCGCTATTGTCCTGCGGGTGTGTACGAGATTATTGAGGTGGAAGGTCGCAAGCAGCTGCAAATCAACGCTACTAACTGTCTGCACTGCAAGACTTGCGATATTAAAGACCCATCAGCCAATATAAACTGGACCCCACCAGAAGGCGGTGGCGGTCCAAATTATCAAGCTATGTAATCGTTATCGAGAACAAAGGGGATTAAATCACTAAGCCGCCATCCACTTCGATGACGCGTCCATTTACGTATTCATTTTCCAGTATAAAACGCATCGTGTGAGCGATCTCAGATGGGTCAGCCATTCGTTTTACTGGCACCATATGCTCGAGTCTTTCACGAGCTTCTGGCTTCATTTGCGCGGTCATCGATGTCTCAACGACTCCCGGCGCAATGGCAGCTGCGCGAATGCCATAGCGAGCAAGTTCTTTCCCCCAAACAGAAGCCATGGTCGCCACTGCCGCTTTAGAAGCGGCGTAGTTGGTTTGCCCCATGTTGCCCGCCCTCGACACACTAGAGATGTTGATAATTACACCTCTTGAGTCCGTTTCGATCATTTTTACTGCAGCTTCACGGCCACATAAAAACGTACCAGTTAGATTAACGTTGATGACCGAGTTGAACTGGTCTAAAGACATCTTAGATATCTCGCCACCTCTCGCTTTAACTAACATACCATCGCGAAGAATACCCGCGTTGTTAATCAAACCATTCAACGCACCAAAATCTGTGACGATGTCACTAAATACAGTTTCTACCTGCTCTTCATTGGTCACATCAACTTGATAGATTTGTGCTTTAACCCCTAAATCCTCACACAATTGTTTGGTCTGTGCCAATGCTTCAAGGTTCACATCCATTAATGCGAGATGTGCTCCTTGTTGTGCAAGACTTGTCGCCATTGTTTGACCTAATCCTTGGCCAGCACCAGTAATGGCGATAACGCTCTGCTTCAGTTCCATCTACCTCTCCCTTTCGCTACGAAAATACTCAAACAGACTGGAGAAATCTAACTCTGCATTGCCATTGTTGTTATGAAATGCATAGAGATTGCGCGCTAATGCGCCCATAGGAACAGTCGATTGGCTATTAGCCGCTGCCTGCATCCCTAGCCCCAAGTCTTTTGACATCAACTTACTCATAAAGCCCGGAGCGTAATGATTGCTCGCTGGAGCAGATTCCATTACTCCCGGACAAGGGTTATATAGTTCTAAAACCCAGTTTCTTCCAGAGCTTTGCTGCATAATATTTGACAGTACCTCAGGGTTGAGGCCGTTATCGATACCAAGGCTCAAGGCTTCGCAGGTCCCGGACATGATGATACCCAATAACAAGTTATTACAAATTTTGGCCATTTGACCATCGCCAGCTTGCCCTGCATGAAAGATGTTCTTCCCCATATGAGCCAAGATTTGTTTCGAAGTTTCAAACGCTTGATCCGTTCCACCCACAATAAATGTCAGCGTTCCGGCCTTAGCACCCGCAACCCCCCCAGAAACAGGTGCATCGACAAAACTTAATCCTTTTGCGGCCGCTTCTTTCGCGACTAACTTTGCGGAATCAGGTTCGATGGTTGACGAATCGATAAGAAACGTGCCCGGTTGCACCAGATTCAGCAGCCCTTTCGCGCCATGATCATCACCTAAATACACCGTGCGCACGTGCTCCCCAGCGGGAAGCATGGTCATCACAGCATCAACATCAGCAACCGCAGCTTCCAAAGTGCTAAATGCCTTCGCCCCCACAGACTCAAGCTGCTTAGCAAGCTCAGGGACAAGGTCAAAGACATTGACGGAAAAACCTGCTTTTAGCAGATTTTCCACCATAGGACCGCCCATATTTCCAAGCCCAACGAATGCAATGGTGTGACATTCTGATTGATTCATAGCGCTTCTCCTTAAACGCGACCAAGCTGAGCGAGAGGATGCTCTTGCTCTCGCCATAATGAAGTAAACAACTCGTCAATAACGGCGTTATCGACTGAGTTAATGTTTGGATACTTCCAATGCGGCGCGCCATCTTTATCAACGAGACGTGAACGCACCCCTTCTTCAAATTCTCCTAGTGTGGCACTCCTAACACCAAGAATAAGTTCGAGCCGAAAGCAATCCGCGAGTGTTAAATGACTATAGTCGTTGATTTGACGAAAACAAATGTGAGCTGTGATAGGGCTACCTTGTGACAGGTTATGTTTTGCTGCCACCAACCATTTTTCGTTACCCGGTAACGCCATAATATTGGTAAACACATGTTCGATGTCAGCGGCGTTACACGCTGCACAGATTTCATCCAAACGCGGTTTCAACTGTGATGCTGGCAAACTAGAGTCATCTTTTTCGGCCAATTTCTCCAAGCACTCAGAGAGAAATTCGTAACTGTCGTCAACGCAGCTCCAATCGGTTTCCTGCAATTGATTAATCAGTTTCTCTTTTGCATCTTGGGTAACTAAGTGATCTGCCATATGAATGTCCATCGCATCGGTGGCATTCAACATCACGCCAGTCAGTCCTAAAAACAGGCCTACGCGGTCTGCAAGTTGATTAAGAAAGTAGGTAGCACCTACATCGGGGAACAGACCGATGCTAATTTCTGGCATGGCTAAGCGTGATGTAGGCGTGACCACCTTATGGCTGGTTCCCATGAAAAGCCCCATTCCTCCGCCCATCACAATGCCATCCCCCCAACCAATGATGGGCTTGCAGTAGCTATGAATAAGGTAGTCGCATTCATATTCTACGCCAAAAAACTGCTCGCAATACGCTTTGGCCGCATCCGCTGGTTGTGTTTTCATCATAGTGTGCATGGCTCTGACATCGCCACCAGCGCAAAATGCCTTTTCTCCCGCGCCATCCAATACGACGCATACAACTCGCTCATCCTGATGCCATTGTTCAAGTTGTTGTTTCAGTAACACAATCATGTTGTGAGTGAGTGCATTCAATGACGCGTTATTGTCTAGCGTAGCAATGGCGATAACATAATCACCTTCACCACAAGGAATTTCTTGAAAGTTAACCGTATCTGACATTTTGCTCTCCTAGCTGTTCTTCCATTCGGGTGGTCTTTTTTCTAGAAAAGCATTCACACCTTCTCGCTGATCCTCAGTATCAAACAACCGGATGAACAGCTCTCGTTCTTTGACTAAACCATGAGAAATAAAATCGTGCCGATTTGACTGAATCAATGTCTTGCATGCCGTTACCGAGCTCGGTGATTGATGAGCAACTTGCTCTGCCAAGGCTACCGCAACAGGCAGCGCCTTACCCCTTTGGACAACCTCTTCAACCAATCGTATATCCAGTGCTTTTTGTGCCGACACTTGCTCTCCACACAAAATGATTCGTTTTGCCCAACCTTCACCTACCATAGCCGTAAGATTTTGCGTTCCCCCCGCACAAGGTAGTAAACCCACTTTTGCTTCCGGAAGTGCTAAAACGGCCTGTTGCTCTGCAATTCGAATATCACAAGCGAGCGCTACCTCTAAACCGCCTCCCATCGCGTAGCCGTTAATTGCGGCAATTGATACGCCGCGAAAACCGGACAACGCCTCAAACGCTTCTCCGAACACTCTTGACATGGTGCAAGCACTTTCTTTATCCCCTTGAGCAAACACCTTCAAATCAGCACCGGCCGAAAAGAATTTGTCTCCGTTGCCTGTGATAACCAGCGCATAAACATCTTTGTTATCGTTTAAGTCAAATATCAGCTGTTTAAGACGAACTAAGCTTTCACACGTCCATGTATTGGCAGGTGGATTGTGCATGGTTAACACAGCCACGTGATTATCAATGGTATAAGGAATCGAACTGACCTCTGACATTTTGTCTTCTCCGTGTTGAATACGTTACTCAATAGCGAATGCGTTGCTTAGGACTCGTCTTGCGATGATCATACGCATGATCTCGTTGGTCCCTTCTAAGATTTGATGCACTCTGACGTCTCTGAAATGACGCTCAAGCGAATATTCTTTGATGTATCCGTAACCGCCAAAAAGTTGCAACACACCATCGCACACGTTAAATCCAACGTCGGTAGCAAATCGTTTCGCCATCGCGCAGTAGGTTGTCGCATCTGGATGTTGGCTATCGAGTTTAAATGCCGCCAAACGTATCATCTGTCTCGCCGCAACCAGCTCCGTTGCTAAGTCTGCTAACTTAAACTGTAAGGCTTGAAACTGACTCAAACTACTTCCAAACTGTTTTCGTTCATGGAGATACTGAGCAGCTTGGTTTAACGCATGTTGTGCCGTTCCTACGGAACAAGTCGCGATATTGATTCGCCCACCATCCAGCCCTTTCATGGCAAAGGTAAAACCTTGTCCCTCTTCACCTAAGCGATATGTAGCAGGAACAACAACGTTATCGAATGTGATGGCTCGCGTTGGTTGGCTATTCCAGCCCATCTTAGGCTCTTTGCGTCCATAACTGATCCCATCACAATCTGCAGGTACAACAAATGCCGAAATACCTTTAGCACCGGATTCCCCCGTTCTTGCCATTACCACTAGTACATCGGTCTCTCCACCTCCTGAGATAAAGGCTTTTGAACCGTTAATGATGTAACTGTCATCCTGTCTCTCAGCTGTTGTCAGCAGAGAAGCGGCGTCTGAGCCCGCCGTCGCCTCCGTTAGGCAGTAAGACCCCAGCCAATCTCCACTAATTAAACTGGGACAAAACGCCCGCTTAGCCTCGTCGGTAGCAAAACTGGCTATCATCCATGTCACCATATTGTGAATGGTCATAAAAGCCGTGGTGGAGGTACAACCCATACTTAGCTTTTCAAACACAATAGACGAGTCAAGGCGGCTTAATCCTAAGCCACCTTCTTGCTCTGGTGTATACAGTGCCAAAAAGCCCAATTCACCTGCTTGCTTTAACACGTCTTTAGGGAAGATACATTCTTCGTCCCATAGTGCTGCATTAGGCATTAAGTGCTCATTGGCAAACTGAAAAGCCGTTTCCGAAAACGCTCGTTGGTCTTCATTCAGTTCGAAGTCCATAGCATTACCTCCCTCTTTTGAATCACCGCGGTATTTCGACAGCGATTGCGGTCGCTTCCCCACCACCAATACACAATGCAGCTACACCTTTAAGCGAGCTTTTCTCGCTCTCTGAATCCGCTAGTTTTGCTTTCAAACTATGAATTAGAGTAACCAGTATTCGTGCGCCACTTGCACCAAGAGGATGACCTAACGCACAGGCTCCTCCATTCACATTCACTTTGTCGCTATCCAATTTAAAATGATTCACCGCTATTTGCGTGACGACAGCAAACGCCTCATTGATCTCCCATCCATCGACGTCATCCACGCGCCATTCGAGTCTAGTCAGTAACTGTTTGATAGCTCCAACGGGGGCCAGGGTGAATTCACTAGGCTTTGTGGAAAACGATGTATGTCCTTTAATAATGGCTAAAGGTTTGAGTTGCTGAGCCATAGCCTGCTCTTTTTCCATCAGTAGAAGCGCAGCCGCTCCATCAGAGATAGCGCTTGAATTTGCTGCGGTAATGGTGCCATGTTGACTAAAGGCGGGTTTCAGCTTTGGAATGTTGTCGAGTTTGATGGTTTTAGGCAGTTCGTCATCATTAATGGGCCCATATCGCTTGCTATCGAGTGGCGCTATTTCGTTGCTAAATAAACCTTGCTGCTGGGCATTGAGCGCACGCTCTGCAGACATGCTCGCCCAACGGTCCATTTGCTCGCGAGAGAAACCAAGCTCATCCGCGACGGCTTGACCGTACACGCCCATTAGCTTGCCTTCATAGGCATCCTCTAAACCATCGGTAAACATGTGGTCACAGGCAGACTTGTGCCCGATTCGCATCCCTTGTCTTGCATTGGGCAACAAGTAAGGCGCGTTGGTCATGCTTTCCATACCACCAGCGATTACGCAGTTTGCCTCACCAAATTGAATCATTGACTGGGCAAGCATGACCGTTTTCATACCAGAGCCGCATACCTTATTAATCGTGGTACAAGGAACCGACTCCGCTATTCCCGCGCCTAGAGCAGCCTGTCTGGCTGGCGCTTGACCACATCCAGCAGGCAACACACATCCCATAAAAACTTCATCAACGGAGGATCTGTCTAACGCAACATCATTCATCACCGCCTTTATCGCGGCACTTCCCAACTGTGGAGCAGTGAACGACGACAGCTCGCCTTGAAATCGCCCCAACGGCGTTCGTTTTGCAGCGACAATCCAGACTTCTCGTTGGTGCATTGTTACCTCCTGACTCTCTAGCGACGACGTGGGCATTTCAACCGCATTCTCGACTATTTCCTTGACGTATGAGTAAGCATAGCACTAACATTTACGTAAACGTAAATAAACAACCTAATAACGTGTCATTTTTTGATTACGCCAATGTCAGCAATGACATCTTCATAAGATTGGGTAATGAGTTTTAGTACTTGATGCAGTGGTCGCGAAGCCCGGCCAAACCCTAGTTCGGAGAGCAGTAACCGATGGAAACTTATAAGATCAGCGAGCTCGCAAAAGAATTTGATGTAACAACTCGCAGCATTCGTTTTTACGAAGACGAAGGATTAATACAACCTGACCGTAAAGGCACGATGCGAATTTATCAACGCAGAGACAAGATTCGCTTGAAGTTAATCCTGCGCGGAAAAAGGCTTGGATTCTCTCTTGCTGAGATACGAGAGTTATTTGAGCTTTATGACACTCATCAGGGAGAGCATCAGCTCACGCAAATGCTCAACATAATTGATGAAAAAGAAGCGGTTTTAAAACGCCAACTTGAAGACATTAATGCACTACTGGAAGACTTATCTGTGGCAAAGAAACGTTGTATCGAAGCCTTAGGAAAGCAGAAAACAAGCTAATTGCTTCTGACGCTGTGATTCATTGCCAAAGTAATAGGATGTAGAGTCTCTTCCAGATAAAGGGAGGTTCTATGATTAGTCAGTACAGCCCACTGAATTTTGGGCTTGATGAATCCATCAATTTACTGCGCGAGCATGTCAATGGTTTTGCTCGTGAGCGCATCGCCCCTATCGCTGCGCAAGTGGATGCGGATAACGCATTTCCAAACCACCTTTGGCCAGAGCTTGGTGAGTTGGGTTTACTTGGCGTAACCGTCGGCGAAGAATATGGTGGCGCTGCCATGGGGTATCTTGCTCATGTCACCGCTCTAGAAGAAATCAGCCGCGCTTCTGCTTCCATTGCCCTCAGCTATGGCGCTCACTCCAACCTTTGCGTTAATCAAATCTTTCGAAATGGTAATGATGCTCAGCGGGCAAAATACCTTCCAAAACTCGTTGATGGTACTCACATTGGTGCATTAGCGATGAGTGAAGCAAATGCAGGCTCAGATGTCATAAGCATGCAGCTTCGCGCAGAAAGACACGGTGACCACTTTGTGCTTAATGGCTGCAAGATGTGGATTACCAATGGTCCAGATGCGGATGTGGTAGTGGTTTACGCCAAGACTGATCCTTCGGCGGCTCAACACGGCATTACTGCTTTCATTATTGAAAAGCAATTTGATGGATTCAGCCACGCACAAAAACTCGACAAACTTGGCATGAGAGGCTCCAACACCTGCGAACTTGTGTTTCAAAACTGCAAAGTACCTTTAGAAAATGTTCTAGGGGAAGTCAATCACGGTGTTGAAGTACTGATGAGCGGGCTCGACTACGAGCGTGTCGTGCTAGCAGCGGGTCCGCTAGGCATCATGCAGGCCTGCCTTGATTTGGTTGTCCCTTACGTGCATGAACGCCAGCAGTTCGGGCGTTCTATTGGTGAATTTCAACTAGTCCAAGCAAAACTCGCTGATATGTATACTCGCTGCAATGCAGCACGTGCCTATTTGTATGCGGTCGCCAGCGCTTGCGATAGAGGCGAAATTACTCGAAAAGATTCTGCTGGTGTCATTCTTTACAATGCGGAACTTGCAACACAAATGGCATTAGATGCAATCCAATTGTTAGGCGGGAATGGCTATATCAATGAATATGCAGCAGGACGTTTGTTGCGTGACGCTAAGCTATATGAAATCGGTGCCGGCACATCAGAAATCCGCCGCATGCTTATCGGCCGAGAGCTGTTCCAAGAGTCGCAATAGCGGAGGGATTTATGACTAAAATTGTCAGTAAAGTGAAACCCAACTCAGAGCTTTATCTAAAAAACCAAAAAGCGATGAATGCGCTTGTGGCGAAGCTTGAGACCGATCTTTCAACCATAGCGAAAGGCGGCGGTGAAAAAGCCATTCAACGTCAACGCGCAAAAGGAAAGCTTCCGGTTCGCGAACGTATTGATAACCTGCTCGATCAGCATTCTGATTTCCTTGAAGTTGGTCAATTTGCCGCATGGGAGGTATACGAGGACAAAGTACCTTGTGCAGGAGTCGTCGCTGGAATTGGTACGGTTTGCAACACTCAATGTATGATCATTGCTAACGATCCCGCCGTTAAAGGTGGAACCTACTACCCGCTGACCGTCAAAAAGCACCTTCGAGCCCAAGAAATAGCGGCACGCTGCCACCTTCCCTGTCTCTATCTTGTTGATTCTGGTGGAGCAAATTTGCCTCACCAAGCTGATGTATTTCCCGACAAGGATCATTTCGGGCGTATTTTCTTTAATCAAGCTCGAATGTCAGCGAACGGCATACCGCAAATCGCGGTGGTTCTCGGCCTATGTACCGCTGGCGGCGCGTATGTTCCCGCTATGGCTGACGTCTCCATTATGGTCAAAAATCAAAGTACGATTTTTCTCGCAGGGCCCCCTCTCGTCAAAGCAGCGACCGGAGAAGAAGTGACCGATGAAGAACTCGGCAGCGCGGATGTACACTGTAAAAAGTCCGGTGTCGCTGACTATTATGCCCACAACGAACAACATGCTTTGGAGTTAGCACGACAAGCCATTTCAAGCACTAACACAAACAATACGTTGCCAGCATATCACACCGCGACAAAGACCGGGTCACCTAGTTATGACCCAACTGAGATATACGGGATTGTAAACAGTGACTTAAGACTGTCTTTCGATGTTCGTGAAGTGATAGCTCGAATCGTCGATGATTCTGAGTTTGACGAGTTCAAAGCACTTTATGGTGCAACCTTAGTCAGTGGTTTTGCTCGAATTGATGGACGCCTCATTGGCATTGTTGCCAACAACGGCATCTTATTTTCCGAGTCAGCCCAAAAAGGCGCGCATTTTGTTGAACTGTGCGCCAAACGTAAAATCCCGCTGCTGTTTTTGCAAAATATCACCGGTTTTATGGTCGGTAAGCAATATGAGGAGGGCGGTATAGCAAAACATGGTGCGAAACTGGTCATGGCGGTCTCATGTGCCGATGTGCCCAAGTTCACTATCATCATTGGGGGTTCATATGGCGCAGGCAATTACGGTATGTGTGGTCGAGCCTACGACCCGACCATGATGTGGATGTGGCCAAATGCACGCATCTCAGTGATGGGTGGATTACAAGCGGCCAACGTGCTTACCCAAGTAAAACGTGAGGTGAATAAACGTCAGAATCAACAATGGCCTGAACAGGAAGAGCAAAGCTACAAACAAAATATCGTCGACCGCTATAACAATGAAGGCCATCCCTATTACGCCAGTGCTAGACTTTGGGACGATGGCATTATCGATCCCAAAGACACACGCCGTATTTTGACGCTTGCGCTGCGTGCTACTGATAACGCTCCTATCCCCGATAGTGAGTTTGGCATCTTTCGAATGTAACGGGCGGCGGCTATGACTGAACTTAATACTATTCAATTTACTGTCGACACCAAAGGAGTCGCTCATCTGACGTTAGATCGTCAACACAAAAGCAATGCCTTTGATGATGCGATGATTGCCGATCTGCTCAATGCACTGCATCGCGTTGGCAACGACAAGAATATCCGCTGCTTAGTATTACGTGGTAACGGAAAACATTTCTCCGCTGGGGCTGATTTAGCCTGGATGAAATCGATGGCAAACAAAAGTCAAAACGAAAACTTGCAAGATGCCCAAAAACTTGCCGAACTAATGACGCGCCTAGACACGCTAACGATCCCAACCGTAGCCGTCGTTCAAGGTTCGGCATTTGGCGGGGCTTTAGGGCTGCTGTGCTGCTGCGATGTTGTGGTTGCTCATGCCGACTGTCGATTCTGTCTTAGCGAAGTGAAACTTGGACTTGTTCCTGCGACTATTGGGCCTTACGTTATTCGTACCATAGGTGCCCGTTATGCTCGACGTTATATGTTGAGTGCTGAAGTCATGGGTGCCCCTCAAGCTCTGGAGCTTGGAATTGTCCACGAGGTACTGCTAGGTAGTAAGATTGACCCCTTCGTGGATACACTGGTCGATAAATTCGTTGCCAATAGCCCAAACGCAATAGCAAACACAAAGGCTTTGATTCAGTACTGCCACAACCATCCGATCAATCCTCTATTGATCGATTTCACAAGCCAAGTTATTGCCGATGCTCGTACCTCTTCTCAAGGTCAGAAAGGTCTGCAAGCCTTCTTCGACAAAGTGCCGCCTATTTGGAAAGAAGAGGAGTAAATTCTAATGGCTACTCTTCCGGCTCCTTTCCTTCCTAGTCACGTTAATATTGTTGAAGTGGGTCCGCGAGATGGATTACAGAATGAAAAGAGCGTAAATACGTCACATAAAGTAAACCTAATCAATCAACTTACTGCCGCTGGGCTAACACATATTGAATCAGGGGCGTTTGTGGCGGCAAAACGTATCCCTCAAATGGCGGACTCAACCAGCGTTTTTCAACAAATAACCAAGAAGGAAAACGTCATCTACTCTGCCCTAACGCCTAATTTACAAGGCTTCGAGGCGGCTCTCTCGGCAGGTGCTGACGAAGTGGCCGTATTTACTTCCTGCTCTGAGTCTTTTACTCAGCGAAACATCCATTGCTCAATTGAAGAAAGCATTCAACGGTTCATTCCCATCATTGAAGCTGCTCATCAACACAACATAAGAGTTCGTGGCTACCTCTCGTGCATCGTAGATTGCCCCTATGAAGGTAAAACCAAGCCTGAACAAGTGTCCGCGATCAGTGATACCCTAATTGAGTTAGGCTGTTATCAGCTGTCACTAGGCGACACAATCGGTACAGCAACCCCACTAAGAATAGCTAGGGTGTTAGAAGCTGTCTTGGATAATGTCCCCACATCGAAATTGGCGGTTCATTTTCACGACACGTACGGGCAGTCACTTGCCAATCTTTATCAAGCGTTACTAATGGGTATTCAAACCATAGACAGCAGCGTCGCCGGACTTGGTGGGTGCCCCTACGCCGATGGAGCGTCTGGAAATGTGGCAACTGAGGATGTGCTCTATCTCTGCCATGAGTTGGGAATCGCTACAGGTGTAGACCTTGAGTCTGTCGCCCGAGCTGGTTGGACAATCTGTAACGCACTTAACAAAGAGCCAGCATCAAAAGTATCACTGGCTCTAAGGGCGAAGCAAAGTCAACGTTAATTAGTAGCTATTGCTTAAGTCATAGACACGTAGCGTCGATAGCAGTGTCTCTAACTCCTCACCAATATAGTTAACCTGATAAGGCTCATTGGGCAACAAAGTAAAACTGGAATCACTAAATCGCCCAGAACCGTCGTGCTCCAAATGAACGAAAAACGCTGGTTTATCAGCGGTTAGTATTATCGCACTTCCGTCGATATCCACTTGAATTTTCGCTTTGCTAATGGCCAACTGTTTCACCTCCGGTTTAGCAAACCAAATATTCTGACTCCACTCACCTTGAGATTCGAAGCGGACAAAGAAGAAACCCTGGTCAGCTCTCGTCTGCCACTGCGATTTATTCAACGACCAAACTTCTTGGTTTTCATCCGGTGCGATATCAAGGTTCAAATTCCAGTTGCCAAGTGATTCACCATTCCAACTCATCCACACCACTTCACCAGTGACCTTCTCTTGAGTTCTTCGGTTGTTAACCAGCCTCAATGTCAAGGCATCATCAGTCTCGACAAATGGCACATAGGTAGGAGCAAATACACGTCTAGCATGATAATGAAGTTGTTTCCAACGACCGCTGTATTCAATACTCGACCAAGAGCTTACTGGCCAGTTATCATTTAACTGCCAGTACAACATGCCTCGGCAAATCGGTGATATAGAGCGCCAGTACTCACAACCGGTTTTAATCGCAATAGATTGCTGTACTTGGCTTAAATATAGCATCTGCTCAAAGCTAGCTGGAAAGCGAAAATATCTGGTAAACATCTCGGTAATAATGCTATTACCAGAGGCATTCTTTTGGTGTCCTTCAAATGTAGGTGAGGTTACGTTCCAATCTTCTTGCGGTACAAAGGTTTTTACTTCTGATAATGAAGGCCAGGACTGGAAGCCAAACTCCGAACAAAACCGGGGCTTAATACTGTGGTAAGCATTAAACGATGCACCAGAATGCCATGCTTCCCAAAAGTGCATATCACCTCGAGCGTCATCGTGCCATGAGTCGCCATAATCGAGTTCGCCGTTACAAGGAGACGAAGACCAAAACTTTCGTGATGGGTCTTCTTGAGTGACAAAATCCGCAAGCTTACGGTTTAATCGGTCATAATTTACGACATAGCGATCTCTGCTGTTTCTCGATTCTTCATACCAATATAATGCACCTATTACTTCATTATCACCACACCACAGGGCAATACAGGCGTAATCTTTTAAACGCTGAACTTGGTAGCGTACTTCGGGTTCTACATCGTCAATGAATGTCTGAGTGGATGGATAAAGCGAACAGGCAAACATGAGGTCTTGCCAGACTAGCAAACCTAACTCATCACATGTTTGATAGAAGATATCGGCTTCATACTGGCCGCCACCCCAAACTCGAATCATATTCATGTTAGCGGCGACCGCATCACCCAATAAGGACTCATAACGAGTTTTGCTTTCTCGCGCAGGCATGGCATCCATAGGAATCCAGTTCGCACCGCGCGCTGTGATAGGAAAATCGTTAATACGAAACTCCATTGCAGAGCCAATGTCATCCTCTGCATTGTTAAGCTCTAGCTTACGCAAACCAAGGCGTTTGTTTATTGTTTGACCGTCCATTGTGACGTTTAAATCATACAGCGGCTGCTCACCATATCCCGCTGGCCACCAAAGTTTGGGAGTCTCAACGGTAAAACTCACTGACGTCACCTCACCGTCTGTGCTTGTAATTCGCTTTTCCACTTCATCAAATCCAATCGATATCTCTACGCCAGAAACCGCTTGGTGGTATATCTGCACCACAACGTCAACTGAACCGTCCTGTTTCCAGATTTGCTCCGTTGATACTCGTTCTAAGCTAGCCTGGTTAACCACGCTGATGAAAACATCATCATAGATTCCGGAAACCAGTAAGCAAATGCCCCAATCCCAACCTGAATGGCATTGGGTTTTACGCAGCAAATTCATATGAGGAATTTGGTTATTGCTCCCCATCGAAGATGGTGGCTCTTCTCCGCTTTGTTGAGTCATAACGCAATACTTATGACTTCTACCATACTGACTAATAACCCTTTTTTAGTCAGTATGGATGAATCCTATTTTGACCCAGTTACTTTCTCAGCTTTTACATATTCAGGGGCAGGCAATCCAGTCGATTAAGGTCGATGAATCCACTCAAACTGTTGACGTTTACTGTCGTCGAGACCGACGAT